>NZ_QMKP01000010.1 GCF_003287955.1 Arthrobacter sp. AQ5-06
TTTCACTACTCTTCCTCGTCAGCGTGCTGATCATGGTCTTCATCGACTCACCCCTCACCATGCTGGTCACCGGCATCGCCTCAGCCCTCATGGTGGTGGGCTGGTACGCCTGCCGCACCCGCATCCGCGAGATCGCCGAGACCCGCGAAGGCTTCACCGGCACCGCCCCCGTCATCGCCAACCCGCCCGTGGAAACCTTCAGGAAGTAAGGCGCCAGTAACGCTCGACGGCGGCACTTGAGGTTCTGATTCCACGGAACCTCAAGTGCCGCCGTCGTCGTTCAGGAACCCTCTTGACGGCTGAGAGGCGCTGGTCTAACGTCAGCCACATCCTGCTGTTTCAACGGCGAACCCAGTTAAGGAGCATCAGCAACATGCCGGAATTCATGGACGTTCATCGGAATATGGTCGGAATCACTCAGGAAGCCCTTCAAGCGGCCCACGATGCCGATCTTGCCATTCAAAGCGACGAGAGCGTTGAGTTCAAGTCTGCCTGGGCCGATCCCGAGTCAGGTCTTGTTTACTGCCTGTCCGATGCCCCCTCAGCGGACGCCGTACGGCGTATCCATGAGCGCGCGGGCCACCCCGCGGATGAGGTCCACCCCGTCCCGGTCAAGGTCTGACCAAGCAACAGAGTCCGACGGCGGCACGCCAGGTACCGTCTGCACGGGACCTGAGGTGCCGTCGTCGTTCGTTTCCACCCTTCAAGGAGAACCGTGATGGACACCCCGGAAGCAACGATTGTTGTAGGCGTCGACGGCTCGGATGCATCAATACAGGCGCTGCGTTTCGCGGCCCGGTTGGCGCCCGCCCTGGACGCCCGGATTCACGCAGTAGCCTGCTGGGACTTTCCGCAGATGTATGCCGGCTACGTTCCGCCGGACTTCGAGGCTTTCCGAGCGGCCGCAGCCAAGTCCCTGGCCGAGAGCCTCGACAAAGCGTTCGGATCGGACGCCCCCGAGGACATCAGCCAGGAGCTGATCCGCGGCCCGGCGCCGGCCAAACTGGTCGAAGCAGGAGCCGGCGCAGCGATGCTTGTGGTCGGCCGCCGCGGGCACGGCGGTTTCCGGGGCATGCATCTGGGGTCTGTGAGCTCAGCCTGCGTTTCACATGCTGACTGCCCGGTCCTTGTGGTGCACACGGATGGCAGCCACGGCACGCACCATCTCTGGAAGGGTCTCAAAGCCAAGAGCCAGGACACGGCCAAGCCGTAGCTCCCGAGCCTGCAATCGCGTAACGCAACGCACCCGCACCCCCCCACGGGTGCTGATCGCCTATGCTCAGCAGAGCACCTCACGGCGCGATTCAAGGATCACGTTCAATGACGAACCACCCGGGAGACACGGCATGACCAACTGGCGCATCAGGGATTTCCATTCAGCAGACCTGGACGGGATCCTGCACCTCTGGGAGTCGCTCAAGGCGACCGATGTGGAGCCCGTCTATGCCCTCTCCGAGGTGCTGGCGTCCTGCGAGAAGGACCACGCGGTGGTAGCAGTGCAGGGCGATCAAATGGTGGGCGCCGCCGTCGGACGCGCCGCACATGACCAGGGCTGGATCGTCTTCCTGGCCACGCTGCCTGAATACCGCGGGCGCGGGATCGGCACCTCGCTGCTCGCGGCCGTCGAAAACCGCATGGCCCCGCACGGCCTGAACAAGCTCTCCGCGCTGATGCCGGAAGCGGAAACCCGTGTGGAGGCGTTCCTCAGCCGCGGCTTCGCGCTCAAGAAGAACCTGCGCTATTTCGAGCGGACCATCCCCGTCCAGCGGCAGGAGCTGGGTGCGCTGGGCCAGCTGGGCGGCCGGATCCTGGCCCGGGACCTGTGGGAAAACGTGGCCGGCATGCGCAAGGAAAAGGAACTCCTGGAGCGCCGGCTGGTCCTGCCCCTCGCGGAGGCCGACCTCGCCGATGAATACGGCGTAGTGCCGCCCCGCGCCGTTGTCCTCTTTGGTCCTCCCGGGACCGGCAAGACCACGTTTGCGAAGGCCATCGCGTCCCGGCTCGAGTGGCCGTTCGTGGAGGTTTTCCCGTCCCGTCTGGCCTCCGATCCCAAGGGCCTCGCCGGTGCCCTGCGCGAGACGTTCCTGGAGATCGCGGAGCTGGAGCACTGCGTGGTGTTCATCGACGAGGTGGAAGAGATCGCCTCCCAGCGCTCGGGTGAACCGCCGTCGCCCCTGCAGGGCGTCACGAACGAGCTCCTGAAGATCATCCCCGCGTTCCGCGAACAGCCGGGCCGCCTGCTGGTGTGCGCCACCAACTTCATCCGTGCGCTTGACTCCGCCTTCCTGCGGCACGGCCGGTTCGACTACGTCATCCCCATCGGCCTGCCCGACCGCCAGGCCCGCGAAGCCATGTGGCAGCGTTTCATCCCGGCCACCGTTGTGGACGACGTGGACGTGGAGCTGCTGGTGGAACGGACCGAGGGCTTCTCCCCCGCGGACATTGAGTACGCCGCCCGCAGCGCCTCCCAGCGCGCGCTGGAAAAGGCAGTGTACGACGACGGCGGCGCGGCCTCCGGGGGCAGTGTTTCAGTCCGCGAGGCGGTCCGGAAGGGGCCCTGCACGGAGGACTACCTCGACGCGATCGGCGATACCCGGACCACCGTCAGCCAGGAGGTCCACGAACTGTTCCTTGAGGACATCGACGCGTTGGGGCGGGTCTAAGCCTCCTTCGTCCCCGCGCGCGAAGTACCCAGCGCGAAAGGACACTTGGGGCCCTTGCACCGGCGACCGAGTCAACGGCAGGGCGGTGGTCAATTCATGGGACTGGGCCAGCAGCGCCGAAGCCGTGCGTTCGCTGACAGTCAGCACGCACGCTGCTCTGGCGCAGGGGTTGATTTCGTGGCAGCACGCCCGGGCGATGGTCGACGAGGCCGGAACCCTGGACCAGGCCGGGGCCGCGGCGCTGGAAGCCCACTTCCTGGACTCGGACGCGGACAACCCAGCGCGGGGGTGCTTGGCCGGGGAGCTCGTCCCGTCGCGGTTCCGGCATAAAGCCCGGACGTGGCGGGAGCGCCACCACCCGGACAGCCTCGAAAAACGCCACATCAAAAGCTTCCTGGACCGGCGGCTGGAGTACGCCCCGGACCGGGACGGCATGGCCTGGCTGTCCGCTTACCTGCCCGCGGATCAGGCCGCGGGCATCTGGGACCGCGCCACCGCGGCCGCCCGGGCACTGCAGGGCCCAGCGGAGGGCAGGACCCTGACTCAGCTCCGCGTCGACAGTTTCGCGACCTGGCTCCTCTCCACCGGCGCTGAAGCAACGGCCGATGACGTCCCCGCCAACGATGTCGTGGCTGGCCGTGTTCCGTCGCCGCGGGCGCAGGTCCTCGTCACCGTCCCGGTGTTCGCGCTGCTGGGCCTCACGGATGAACCGGCGATCTTGGATGGGTACGGTCCGATCCCGCCATCCATGGCCCGGCAGCTCACCGCCGACGGTACGGAGTCCTTTTACCGGGTCCTGACCGACCCCCGCGGCGGAGCACCCCTGGAAATCGGCAGAACCAGCTACCGCCTCACGAAAGCCCAACGCCAATGGCTACGGCTGCGGGACGGGAAATGCCCATTCCCGGGCTGCAGCAACCACTCTCTCGACAACGAAGCCGACCACTTCCTCGCTTGGGCCCACGGCGGCACCGACGGGATCAGTAATCTTGGCCAGCCCTGCCACAAGCACCACAGGCTGAAACACACCAGTGGCTGGACACCCAAAGCAGCCACCAAGGCTGAACCACCCGGCTGGATTTCACCCACCGGCCGCCACTACCAAAGCGAATACCCCGACTGGGAACCATCGGCCTGGCCACCCCAGATACTAGAAGTGCTCAGTCACCAAGAACCTGGCTCTGCACTGCCTTACGACACCCTGCCTGAAAGCACTCTGCCCGAAGGTAGTCCCCTTCAGGCAGCACCGGCTGAGCCTTGTCTCACAGCCATCTGCACTCTGGAGCTGGCCACGGGCCCGGCGGTACCTTTGAGCCATGTCCAACAATCCCATCCGGCATGCCATGGCCCGCATGGGCGGCCGCAACCCGCATCAGCAACACCGGGCAGCCACCCCGCTGGAGCTATTCTTTGACCTAACGTTTGTGATTGCTTTCGGAGTGGCCGGCAGCCAGTTCGCCCACGAGGTCGCCGAAGCCCACTTCGGTGCCGGGCTGCTGGCCTTCTCCTTCGCGATGTTTGCCGTGATCTGGGCGTGGATCAATTTCACGTGGTTCGCCAGCGCCTACGACACCGACGACTGGGTGTTCCGGCTGGTCACCTTGGTCCAGATTGTCGGCGTCCTGATCCTGGCGATGGGCATTGAGCCGCTGTTCAACTCGCTCGTGGAGGGCGACCATGTGGACAACGCCGTGATAGTAGGCGGCTACGTGATCATGCGCCTGGCCCTGGTGTGCCAATGGCTGCGCGCGGCGCGGCAGGATCCAGAACGCCGCCAGACATGCCGGCGCTACGCAGCCTACCTTGGCGTGGTACAGCTCGGCTGGATCGCTGTGCTGATCATCCAGGCCGACGTCCCCACCACCATCCTCATGACTGTGCCCCTCTTCGTGCTGGAAATGGCTACGCCCTACGCGGCCGAGCGCTCCATGCGGACCCCGTGGCACGCGCACCACATCGCCGAACGCTACGGGCTACTCGCCATCATCGCCCTTGGCGAATGCCTGATCGGTGCCATCGAAACCCTCCGGGCCATCGTGGCCAACCACGGCTGGACGCTGGATGCGGCGTTAGTGGGCTTCGGTGGTACGGCGCTGGCGTTTGGCATGTGGTGGATCTACTTCATCCTGCCCACCGGCCTGGCCCTGCACCTCCAGCGGCACCGCGCCTTCTTCTTCGGCTACGGGCATATGCCCATCTTTGCGGCCATCGCCGCAACGGGCGCCGGACTGCATGTGGTGGCCTACTACATCGACCATGAGGCCCACATCAGCGCCGCCGTGGCCGTGGCCAGCATCGCCCTGCCAGTGGCGATCTTCAAAGTATCACTCACGGCTATGTTCAGCATTATGATCACAGTGGACCGCACCATCATTGCAGTGGCAGCTGGCGTGCTCGCGGCGCTGGCGGGCAGCGTGGGACTCGCCGCTGCCGGGGTCTCGGTGCCGGTCTGCCTGCTGGTTATCGTGCTCGCGCTGGGCGTTTCAATTGCCCTTGATGAGCGGCTCGACAGAACGAAAATGAGCGCGGCGCTGGAGCGGATGAAGCAGGAGGCTAAGACGTCCCGTCCGACCTAGTGTCCGCCGTCGTTATGGTCTCGACAGTTTCGGCCACCGGGGGTTTCCGCTCGACCACCGGAGCGTCGTCGTACGTCAGGTTCTCGTAATCCGTGTCGTCTTCGTCGTCGAGCCTGTCGTCCAACTCCTTCAGCAGCCAGGGATTAACTCGCGCAAGGATCTTGCGGACTTCCTCAACGTCGACGGCGGCGTACAGTACCGGACGGGCATCGCGGTACTTGGTGACGGGAGGCTTGTCCGGCCACTTCGCGGCCAGAGCCCTGACCCGTTCGGGCAGGGAATTGTGGGCATTGTCTGCGATCTTCACGAGTGCCGCGTCGTGGTCCTCGGCAATGAAGTGCATCCCCGCCTGATAGTCATCGGGATTGTCGTGCAGCCGGTTGGTGACGCGTTCAATGATGTCCGCTGCCCGCTCGGAAACGCCCATGTCCAGCAGTGCCTGCCGCGTGATGGGAGTGTCCTCGGCAATGTCATGAAGGTAACCGGCAATCCGGATATCGTCGTCGAAGTCTGCCAAGGCATCACCTACCGCAATCACGTGGTCACGGTAGGGCCGCTTGAGCTTGTCCTTCTGCCGGTTATGGGCCACCTCGGCCAGGACTCTCGCCGTCTCGACAGTGAATCGCGGTTGAGGGATTTTTGCTTCAGTGAATTCGGGTGCCGACATAGCTTCAGCCTACGCGTACGGCAGCAAGTGGCCTCACGTCCGCGGGGCCACAAGTGTCCGTTCGCGCTGCTTAGAGGCCGATCCAGACCCACGCTTCCCGCGGGAGGTCCGCCGGGCGGAACGCCGCCAGTGCATGTCCCAGCGTCCCGGCTGTCAGCCCCAGGGAATGCAGGATGAGATCCCGGACATCAGCTGCAGAAACGCCCGCGCGGGCGAGGTCGGCCAGCGTCACGGCACCGTCGCGCTTCGCCAGCCGGGCGCCGTCGGAATTCACCACCAACGGCACGTGCGCATATTCCGGAACGGGAATATTAAGCAGCGACGCAAGATATGCCTGTCTGGGCGTGGATGGCAGCAGGTCATCGCCCCGCACCACCTGGTCGATGCCCTGTGCGGCGTCGTCCACCACGACGGCCAAGTTATAAGCGGTGACACCGTCGTTGCGGCGGAGGACAAAATCGTCCACCACGCCGGTGAAATCGCCGTGCAGCACATCCCGCACGGTGTACTCCGTTACCTCGGCGCGGAGCCGGATGGCGGCTGGCCGGATGGAGCGTTTGAACTCCAGCTCGGCAGGATCGAGGTCCCGGCAGGTGCCCGGATAGGCGCCCTGCGGCGCGTGTGGCGCTGACGGCGCCTCCTGGATTTCGCGGCGGGTGCAGAAGCATTCGTAGGTGAGGCCTGCGGCAGTCAGCCGCCCGATCGCTGCGGCGTAGACGGCTCCGCGGTCCGTCTGGCGCACGACGGCGCCGTCCCACGTCACGCCCACGGCCTCCAGATCACGGAGCTGCTCCGCCTCCGCGCCGGCCCGCGCGCGGTCGAGGTCCTCGACGCGCAGCAGGAAGTCGCGGCCGGTAGACCGGGCAAACAGCCAGGCGAGCATCGCGGTGCGGAGGTTTCCTACATGCAGTTCACCGGAGGGGCTGGGGGCAAAGCGGCCGGCTGGGGTCATGGATCAACCCTAGACCGGACAGCACAAGAGCCCCTCAGCTACCGATGACTTCGGGGATCCGACGTCGGTGGCTCAGGGGCTCTTGCCGTGTGTGCAGAATGACCGTGGTGTGAACAAGTGTCAATCAGCGGCGTCCTCCTTGCGGGAGGCGGTGTCCAGTTGCCGGGTGGTGTGCCGGGTTCCTGTAGCCTGCGGGATTCGGCGGTAGCCTCAGCCCTTGTTGCCACAATTTGAGCAGGCACCATACAGTTGGCACAACTGGCAAGCGGTTCGTTGGTCAGTCTGAGCAATACAGGCCACACACTCCGACAGGAACTGATCAGATTGCAGCAATTGGACGCCACGGACAAGCGCATCCTCAATGCCCTGGACGAGGACCCACGCGTCCCCATCATGGTGCTTGCCCAGCGGTTGGGCCTGGCGCGCGGGACGGTGCAGTCGCGCCTGGAGCGGATGACGGCGTCGGGCGCCCTCCGTCACAACAGCAGCCGGGTACTTCCCGCAGCCCTGGGCCGCGGCGTAGCGGCAGCCGTCAGTGCAGAACTGGACCAGAGCCACCTCAACGAAGCCATCGCGGCGCTTCGCAAAATCCCCGAGGTCCTGGAATGCCACGCCCCTGCCGGCGACACCGACCTGCTGATCCGCGTGGTGGCCACCAGCCCGGACGACCTCTACCGCGTGTCCGAGGAGATCCGGCTCTGCCCTGGCATTGTCCGGACGTCCACCAGCATGTTCCTGCGCGAGGTGATCCCGTACCGCACCACCGGGCTGCTGCAGGACTGAATTCTTACCCGGCCTTCGGGCTGTGCGGGGAGCTCTCCCCATCGCCCGCCCGGACGCATCGCAGCTAGGCTGGAACGGGAATCCATTTCAGGGGGAAACATGGCGGGGAACTTCTACGGCGGCGACGTGGCCCAGTTGCGGCAGCTGGCCAAAGACCTGGCAGGCGGCGCCAACAGGTTGAGCCTGCTCGGTCAGCAGCTCAGCAGTGCCCTCAGCACCGGCGCCTGGAAAGGGCACGACGGCGAGCGCTTCCGCAGCGACTGGACGTCGCACTTGAAGCTGCTGAAGTCCGCAACGGCCGGGCTGGAGTCGGCATCCAAAACGCTGCTCGCCAACGCCAACGAGCAGGAAAGGGCCAGCAACGGGGCCGGTTCAGGCGGCGGCTCCGGGGGCAGCGGCAGCGGTTCAGGAGACGGCACCGCCCAGGATCTGACGGACAAGCTGAACGGCATGACCCCCGAAGAACGCCAGGAATATCTCGGCAGTGAGGAATTCCGGCAGTGGGCCCTCGCGAACCCTGAGGCCGCCAAGACCGCCCTGGATTCTGCCGCAGATTCGGGCCTGATCGACAAGAATTCTGAGGAATACGCCGATTTCCTCAGCTCCCATTGGAACAACCAAGCCATGCTGGACATGGGCATCGACCCCGCCAGCTGGGACACCTCGAAAGGCACTGAACACAACTGGGAGACCATCAAGAAGGTCTACGACTTCTACGGCCAGGCTTACCTCTCCAACCCGGACCTGCAGTGGGCCGGCATGGCCAACATGATCGGGCCGTCCTTCGCGGGCGGCTTCAGGGACATGGCCATGCTGCGGGACCTGGCCCAGCAGATCGCCGACAATCCGGCCTCGGACATCCCGCTCCCCATCCTTGATCAGATCGAACAGCTCGCGGGCATGACCGACCAGGAGATCCGTTATTACGAGACCAGCATGCTGGACATGAACAAGGAGATCTTCCTCGACCAGGCCCGCCAGCATGAGGCCTACCTGAACGGCGGAATCGAGGAAATCAACAGATTGCGGGACTCGGGTGCCATTGATTCCAAAACTGCCGAAGCCTGGGCCCACATCGATTCCGGCGACGCCGACCGGATGCAGGAGGGAAACACCTCTCTCCTTTACCGCGAGCAGAACGAGATCATCGCGGACGATTATGACAACATGCGCAACCACCCTGGCGGTGAAGCCGTGACCTACCTGGTGACCTTGGCTGGCGAGCCGTCCATCCCCGGCGCTAAGAGCTACGCGGAGGTCTTTCCCTACACCTTCAGCGTGGAGAGCTCCGGCCCGGAAAACGTACCGTTCACCAATTGGGATAACCCCACCCAGTTCCGTACGGACTTCACCACCGGTTTCCCCGGCGGGAACATCTCCAACGCGGACCAACGGTGGGAACTCATCCGGCAGGACACCCTCCCGGCGTACCAGAACCTCCTGGCGACGGATCCAGCCCGCGCTGAGCAAATCATCGGCTCGGACTTTAATGACCGGGTGGAGCAGCACCGCCCCACCAACAACATTCCCGGCATCATGGACCGCTTTGTGGATGGCTTCGGAGCGGAGGTCCACCAGTGAATACCAACCTCGCAACCGCGCCCCAGCGCCAGAGGCGGCGGCCCGCCGTCGTACTCCTTGCACTGACCGCAAGCCTCGCCCTGACCGGCTGCCAGATCAGTGGCACCACCACCGAACCGACCTCTCAAGGGAGCACCATGAGCACCTCGGAATTCTCCGCCCTCGACGCCGCCGGCGTGGACCAGATCCGCGAATCCAAGACCGCACGGCTGGACATGAGCTCGGGACGGCTGGAAAAGGCCGCTGTACGCGTGACGGAAGACAGCTATGGGCCCGAGATCAACACAAGGGACTCGGGAAAGATCAAGCTCACCATCCTTGCCCCGGGCGGCGAGATCCGTGGGGAAACGGACCGCATCCGCTTCAACACCACGAACAAGCGGCCGGACTTCAGCGAGGTCACCTACTTCCTCACCGCTGACTCGCCCGACGAGTATTTTGAACTCATCCGGGACGGCGTGGAGCGATACGGGATCGACAGTGACTCCGCAGAACGCTGGATCGCCGGCGCCCAGCGAGACCCGGAACGAAAGAGCGATTTCTCCATCACGTCGGGTACGTCAACAGGCCTGGACGTGAACTACGACCTCCGGTACGACGGCGGCAAGGAAACCCAGGTGATCATCGTCCACGTCGGGTCCACGGACTGACGCAACGCAGAACTGACGCACACGGCTATACCGGCGGGCCGGCGTTGGACTTGAGGTTCTTCATCACCAGCGTGGACGTCAGCCGCTCAACCCCGGGCAGTGACGTGAGTTCAGCGTCGTAGAAGCGCTGGTAGCCAGGCAGGTCCTCGGCAATGACCTTCAGCAGGTAGTCGGGTGAGCCGAACAGCCGCTGGGCCTCCACGATATTGGGATTGTCCGCCACCCGGTTCTCGAAGATCTCCATGGTGGAGCGGTCCACTTGGCGCAAAGTGACAAACACAATGGCCTCGAAACCCAGCCCGACGGCGGCCGGATCGATGTCCGCCTTGTAGCCGCGGATCACCCCCGACGTCTCCAGGTCCCGTAGCCTCCGGTGGCACGGCGCCACCGTGAGCCCGACCTTCGCGGCCAGCGCCGTGGCGGTCATCCGGCCGTCCTCCTTGAGGTGGCGCAAAATACTTCTGTCAATGTGGTCGATCACGCAATAATCTTACCAATTCTCACTCCGTGAGGGCGAAAAGGGTAAGCACTTATGGCCGGAAACTTCATAAGGTTTGTCCTGTACCCATCGGACAGGAGCCCGCCATGAATCCCCAGCTGTTTTTCGCCTTTATTGTGGTGGCTGTCGCCCTCGCCTGCACCCCCGGCGTGGACTGGGCCTACTCAATCACCGCCGGGCTGCGGCAGCGCAGTTTCGTCCCGGCCGTGGCTGGACTTTGCGGCGGCTACGTCCTGCACACGCTGCTGATGGTGGCTGGTCTCGCGGCTCTGCTGACCGGCCTGCCGGGCGTCCTGGGCTGGCTTACGGTGGCCGGTGCGGCGTACCTGCTGTGGCTGGGCATCAGCACGCTCCGCTCCTGGCGCGGCGCCTCCTTCAGCCCGGCAGACGCCGTCGGGAAGCCCGCCAACCAGCTCCGCACCTTCCTTCAGGGCATGGGCACCAGCGGCATCAACCCCAAGGGCCTGCTGTTCTATGTGGCGCTGGTGCCGCAGTTCGTCAGCCCGGAAGCCGCCCTCCCGGTCCCGGTCCAGTCCGGCCTGCTGGGCCTGACGTTTGTCCTGCTGGCCGGAACCGTCTACACGTGTGTGGCGCTGCTGGCCCGCAAACTCCTGCAGTCCCGGCCCGGTGCCGCGCGGACAGTCACCCTGGCCAGCGGCATCATCATGGTTACCCTCGGCGTAGTGCTCCTCTCAGAGCAACTGGTTCCGCTGGTTGCCGGGCTCACCGGGCAGGCCTGACGCCACTCTCGGCACAGCGCTTCAGGCTTTGCGCTCCATAAACCATTCCGTGAACTCCGAGGCCCGCCCGTCCGATTCAAGCCGGATGACCCATAGGTTGTCGTAGCTCGGGCTGTCACCGAGGTAGTGCGTGAATCCCTGCACAAAGCCCAGCCCGCCGTCCGCCCCCAACAGCGTCCAGTCAAAGGTCCAATCCCCGGGTTCGTCGCGCGCCTCCAGCCAGCGGTCCACGATCTGCTCGCGGCCCCGCCATGCATCGGCATCGTGCGGCCGGGTGGCGTACACGGCTTCCTCTGTGAACAGCGCCCGGATGTCCTCCGGGTTGTTGGTGGTCCACGCCGCGATGTACTTCTCCATCCAGGACCGGATTTCGTCGCTCATGCCTCCGTTGTACTCCGGGGCCGCCTGGTCGACAAGGCAGGTCCATAAGGCCGCCCGCACCCGAAGTCTATTTCCCTTCCAGGTTTTCCCACTCCTGCTCCCACAGCCGGCGCTCGTCAATGTCCTTGCGGATGACTTCGAACGTCTCGAGTTCCGCCGGCCGGCCGCGGAGCCAGTCCCGCGGGTTGAGGGACTTGCGGCCGTTGTCCAGCACCAGCAGGGCACGGTCGGTGAGGGCGTCGTTGCGGAGCACCACGTCCGTTTTCCGACGGCGGAGGACCTCCTTCAGGGCCTCGTGCGCTTGTGCGTGGGCGCCCAGCCGCCGCAGCGCGCGCCCGCGGAGCAACAGCAGGGCCGCCGAGAGGTCGTCGGAGTTCAGCAGCCCCTCGGTCCAGATCACCACTTCCTTGTCGCGACCCAGCGCGAACGCCAGCGCACAGCGCGCCAGCGCTGAAGGCAACGACGGCGGCAACCCGGACACCGTCTGCAGCGCGGCTTCCAGCTGGCCCGTCTCCCGAAGGGAGTGCGACAGGGCCAGGAAGACCGATTCCTGGCTGAACAGCACGGGGACTTCGATGCGCTCGGCAACCTCCACCCGCGTGAGCACACGCGTGAGGTATGTGGCGGCATACTGGTTGGCGTCGTCATCGTTCCTGATGGACAAGCCCCGCTGGAGGAGTTCGGAAGCGCGCAGGTAGCCGCCGTGCTGGTACGCCAGGAGGCCGGCCATAACGGAGCAGAGCCCGGACCAGCCCGGATTGGCGCGGCCCAGGGCGATGAGCCGCTCAGGTTCCTTGCTGGTGAAGACGGCATCGTGCACGGCTTTGGCTGCCTTGCCGGGCATTCGCTTGAGCCTGGAAACATCGCCGTCCACGGCGAGCAGCGCGGCATCCCGGCCGCCGAGCACACCGTGGATTAGCCCGCTCACACTGCCGGCGAGCTCCCGGACGGGGGTCCGCATGTGGACGTTCCCGAATGGCGTCAGGTCACGCGTGTCCCGGTAGATCGGTCCTCTGGCATCCCCCGCGGTCATCTCTCCATGCTACGTGGCTGCCCACCGAGGACGGCCTACGTCGCGGCCGCGACCCAGAGCCCGATCACCCAGGTGCTGGCCGCCAGGCACGCCAGCCCGAACTCCGCCAGCATGCCCAGGCCAGTGGCTTTGAGGGCTGCCCAGCTGGTGGACGTTGCCGTGCCGAGGTTCCTGGTGCGGAGGAACTCACTGAGCAGCAGGCCCGCGGCGAAGCCCACAAAAAGCCCCACCACCGGGATGATGAACATGCCGGCCACGCCCGCCGCCAGGCCGATCACCACGCTGCGGTTGGGGATGCTGTGCTGCCTGAGCTTCCGTCCGGTCAGCACGGCGCTGGCTGCCATGCCGGCCAGCACAAACACCATCCCCACCGCGAAGACCACCCAGCCTGGGGTCCCGGCGCCACCCCAGATAGCCCACGCCAGCAGGCTGAGCCCGATCAGGAAGCTGCCGGGCAGGATGGGGATGATGGTGCCCGCCACCCCCACCAGGATCGCCAGGCCGCACAGGATGCTCACCACGGTTTCTGAGTTCATGAGCCCCAGTTTAGGTCGGCGCAGAGGTCAGCTCCGCAGCTTAACGCCCAACGGCGGTGCGTCCCCTGCGCGGGGAGGCACCGCCGTCGGGCGTTATGGCAGTGTGGCTGCGGAGGTTACTCGGCTTCCACGGCGGCGGCGACGGCAGCCGTCACTGCCGGGGCAACGCGCGGATCCAGCGGGCTGGGCACGATGTAGTCCACCGAAAGGTCAGCTTCCGCGAGTTCGGCAATGGCTCGTGCCGCGGCAAGCTTCATGGCGGGCGTGATCCGGCGGGCACCGGCGTCCAGCGCGCCGCGGAAGATTCCGGGGAACGCCAGGACGTTGTTGATCTGGTTGGGGAAGTCGCTGCGGCCGGTGGCCACCACGGCGGCGTACTTGGCGGCCACCTCGGGCAGGACTTCGGGGTCCGGGTTGGAGAGGGCGAACACGATGGAGTCGTCGTTCATCAGCAACAGGTGCGCCTCGTCCAGCTTCGAGGAGGAAACCCCGATGAACACGTCAGCGCCAAGCAGCGCTTCGCCGGGGCCGCCCGTGACACTGCGGGGGTTGCTGCGCTGTGCCATCTGGGACTTCTTGCTCTGCGGGTCGGCGGCAATGTCGGCCCGCTCCCGGTTGATGACGCCCTTGGAGTCGAGCAGGACAACATCCGTGATGCCGGCGGCGAGCAGGATTTCGGCGACGGCGATGCCTGCGGCTCCGGCGCCGGAAACCACCACGCGGAGGCCTGCGAGTTCGCGGCCGGTGACCTTGGCTGCGTTCGTCAGGGCGGCGAGGGCCACCACGGCGGTGCCGTGCTGGTCATCGTGCATGACCGGGCAGTCCAGCGCCTCGATCAGCTTCTCTTCCAGCTCGAAGCAGCGGGGGGCCGAGATGTCCTCAAGGTTGACGGCGCCGAAGCTGGGGCGGAGCCGGACCAAGGTTTCCACGATCTCATCAACGTCTGTGGTGTTCAGGACCAGGGGAATGGAATCCAGCTCGCCGAAGGTCTTGAACAGGGCGGACTTGCCCTCCATCACGGGCAGTGAGGCGGCGGCGCCGATGTTGCCCAGGCCCAGCACCGCGGTGCCGTCGCTGACCACAACCACCAGGCGCTGCGCCCAGGTGAGGGTCTTGGCGAGTTCCGGGTTGTTGTGGATGGCGCGGCTGACCTCGGCCACACCGGGGGTGTAGGCGATGGACAGGTCGCGCTTGTTGGACAGCGGGACCGTGCTGGTCACCGAGAGCTTCCCGCCCTGGTGGGCGTCGAAGATCTCGGCCTCGGTCAGGGCGGTGGCTGCTGAATTGTCGGTAGGTACGATTACGTCAATGGACACGTCGTTGTCTCCTGGGGCTAGCCGTGGGCGCACGGCGCAGAAAGGCTCAAGCACAGGCAGGCTCAAGGTGGAATTCGTTGCTTCTTGGGCCCAGAGGTGGCGGGCCCGGTGTGAAGCCCTTGCAGATGCGGGTTGCCAGCCACTCCGGTCCTGCAATAATAAACAGCGCTCACGCCCCAGAAAGTGCATTCAAGGGTCCCGAGGCGTGCCAAATCGTTTAATCAGACATTTTTGTGACCTACGTCACGGCATAAAGACGTATTTATTGGCCGTCCGGTCTAGACCAGTTACGCCGATCGGTGGGCAGCCCGGGCCCCGGCAGCCACCGGAGCAAGCAATGTACAGGCCTTTTTGAGGTCCTCTTCGGCCTCAAAGAGCGAAAGCCGGCGGTTGCGGACGGACTGGACCAGACCAGTGACGGTCAGCAGGAGCACCCGGGCCGCTACGGCGTCGTCGGAGGCGGTGGCCACCGCCGTTTCGCTCAGGGCATCGATTTCCTGCAGGAGTACCGTGGTGTCCTTGTCCTTGAGGTAGACGCAGCGGCTCAGGCACTGCTCGACGGCGGGCTGCATCACCCGCATATGGAAGATCTCCATGACCACGCCGGTGAGGGCCCGGCCGCCGAAGCTGGCCGCTGACGTCCGGGCCCGGACCTGAAGCTCGTCCAGCTGCTGGCGGTAGAGGGACAGCATGAGGTGGTTGGCGGTTGGGAAATACCGGTAGACGGTGCCCAGCGGCACGCCGGACTTTTCCGAAATTTCCGTGAGATCCACCGAATCCAGCCCCTTGCGGGCAAATCCTCCGGCGGATTCAAGGATGCGCGTGTAGCGCAGCCGCTGACGCGGCGTGGAGGGCCGGGCGGCCATGGACGGATGGGCTGGAAGAGTCTCGGGCATCAGGATTCCGGGGTTGTGTTCTTATGGTGCAGCAGCAGGGAGAGTCCTCATCCCACGGTTCCTGCAGTCCGCCTCAACTATACGGCACAGACAAAAGCCGAATCAGTCGACCCCCTTGATTTTGACCACGAAAACAGCGCCCAGCAGGCCGATGACGGCGGCCGTGGTGAACAACGTGACGTACCCGCCGAGGAACTGCAGGGAGAGGAAGGCGATCAACGGGGCGAACACCTGCGGCAGCGAGTTGGCCACGTTGATGACCCCCATGTCCTTGCCCCGGTCAGCCGCCTGTGGCAGCACCTGGGTCAGCAGCGCGAAGTCCACTGCAAGGTAGGCGCCGAAGCCGACGCCCAGGACGGCGGCCCCCACCAAGGCCCCCGGCCACACCGGGAAAAAGGCCATAATCAGTCCCGCCATGGCGATCGTGGTGGACGAGCCGATCACAAACGGCTTACGTTTACCCACCCGGTCACTCCAGGGTCCGGCCAGCACTGCGGTGACCATGACCATCACCGCGTAGATTCCCGTGAGCATCAGGACGCCCAGCGCCGGGTCCTCATGCTTGATGACGTCCCGGAGGAAAAAGAGCAGGTAGACGATGGTGAGCTGGTTGCCCACGTTGACCAGGAAGCGGGTGAGCCAGGCCCAGGCGAAGTCGGGGTGGCGGGCAGGGCTGATCCAGAAACCGCGCAGGAATCCGGTCCAGGTAAACGGCGGCCGGGCCTCCCGCGGGAGCGGCGGATCGTTCCGGTGGAAGAGATACGGCAGCACGGAGAACAGCAGGGCGGCCGCACACATGGTGTACCCCACCATGAAGTTTCCGGAGACCACCGCGCCGAAAACTGCGCCGAGCAGGATTCCCAGGGTCTGGCCCATGGCTGCCAGCCCGCCCACACCCCCACGCTGCAGGACCGGTACGCGGTCCGGGACGGCAGCGGTGATGGCCGCGTAGGCAGCATTGGCACCCAGCTGGACCAGGCACCAGAAGAGGACCATGAGGGCCACGGCCGTGGCCCCGGACATCGCCAGCAACGCAGCCGTGGCCAGGACGGCGCCGGCCAGGACCCACGGGGCACGGCGGCCGAACCCGGAGACCGTCCGGTCGGACAGGGCGCCGAAGAGCGGGTTGGCCACCAGCGAAACGGCGGCGCCGCAGCCCGTCACCAGGGACAGGATGGCTTCCTTGTTGGCGGCGTCAATGCCGATGGCCTGCTGGCCGATGAAAACATTGATGGGGCCGAAGAACGCGGCGTTGATGCCTACATTGACCAGCACCAGCCCGGTCACCCAGCGCGCGGTGACCTTCCGCGTCGGCTCGGCGAGCGCCGCCGTCGAGCTTTCCGCTGCCGCTCCGGGAACCGCCGCACCGCTGGGATCCGGTGCTGCTGGTGTGTCGGACAGGCTCATGTTGGTTCCCCCTGGAACGGTTGGTGATTCTGAAAATCAGACTATCGTGGGCTGCATCGCCCCGCTTGTCATACGGAGCGCGCCCGCGGGCGCGCAGCCCACCACGACACTGAAAACCTGGAGATCCAATGACCGCATCTGCTGCAGGCAACACCAACAGCCCTGTCAACACCGCCGATCTGTACGACGAGCGCGGCGAGGAACTGGCGTCCGTATCACTCCAGTTCCAGTCCCTCGGCGGCCGTTCACACTTCAGCGGCCCGGCGCGGACCATCCGCTGCTTCCAGGACAACGCCCTGGTCAAGTCCACACTGGCCACCCCCGGCAATGGCGCAGTCTTGGTGGTGGACGGCGGCGGTTCGCTGGGCACAGCCCTGATGGGGGACATGATTGCCGAGAGCGCCGTGGCCAACGGCTGGGCCGGCGTCGTGATCAACGGCGCCATCCGCGACCGCGAGGCGATCGCGCGGCTGGATCTGGGCGTGAAGGCGCTGGGCAGCAACCCGCGCAAGAGTGCCAAGGCCAGCGCCGGTGAGGTTGATGTGGAAGTAGTACTCGACGGCGTGACCTTCCGTCCCGGAGTCACCGTCTGGTGCGATCCGGACGGCATCCTCGTGGAGCGATGATCGCAGTCCTCCAGATGCGGCGGTGCTGGCCGGGTCCTGCGGCCGCGGAAGTAATATCTGGCAGTGGGAATGAAACGCGAACTAACATAGTTACTGAAAGCAACTATCGAACGTGATCCCTTATTCTTTCCTGGAGAAGCCATGTCCAAAACAACCGCTGTGCGTGCCGCCGGCGAAACCCTGACACAGCGTCAGATCGTCACCGTGATGGTGGGGCTCATGCTGGGCATGTTCCTGGCATCCCTGGACCAGACCATCGTGTCCACCTCCATCTACACCATCGCCAACGACCTCGACGGGCTGTCCCTCCAGGCGTGGGCCACCACCGCATACCTCGTCACGTCCACCGTCAGCACGCCGCTGTACGGCAAGCTGAGCGACATTTTCGGCCGCCGGCCGCTGTACTTGATCGCCATCGTTATCTTCCTGGTCGGCTCGCTCTACGCCGGCTCAGTGCACTCCATGACGGAACTGGCCATCGCCCGCGGCGTCCAGGGCTTGGGCGCCGGCGGGCTGCTGGCCCTCGCGCTGACCATCATCGGCGACATCGTGTCCCTCAAGGACCGGGCCAAGTACCAGGGCTACTTTATGTCGGTGTTCGGCATCTCCTCCGTGCTCGGCCCGGTGGTGGGCGGCGCGTTCGCAGGTTCGGCCAACATCCTGGGCTTTGACGGCTGGCGCTGGGTGTTCTTTATCAACCTGCCGATCGGCCTGGCGGCCCTGGCCGTGGTGTTTATGTTCCTGCACCTGCCGGCCAAGCACGTGAAGCAGAAGATCGACTACTTCGGCGCGGCCGCCATCACGCTCGCCATCGTCCCGCTGCTCCTGGTGGCTGAACAGGGCCGCAGCTGGGGCTTTATGTCGCTGAACTCCTTCCTTTGCTACGGCCTGGGCGCGGTGGGCATCATCTGGTTCCTGCTGGCTGAAAAGCGCGCCGGGGACTACGCTCTGATCCCGCTCCGGCTCTTCAGGAACGCTACTTTTGGCCTGTCCTCGCTGTTGAACTTCATCATCGGCATCGGCATGTTCGGCGCCATCGCCATGCTGCCCATGTACCTGCAGCTGGTCAAGGGGCTCACACCTACCGAAGCCGGCTTGATGATGATCACCTTCACGGTGGGCATCCTGACCGGTTCCATCACCGCGGGCCGCACCATTTCGGCGTCGGGCACGTACAGGATCTTCCCCATCGTGGGTACTGGCATCCTTACCGCCGCCGCCGTGACGATGGGCCTGTCCCTGGGCGTGGATACGGGCCTCTGGGTTCCCGGCGTGATCGCCGTGTTCTTCGGCATGGGCCTGGGTTTCTGCATGCAGCCGCTCACCCTGGCCATGCAGGTCTCCGTGCCGCCGAAGGACATGGGCGTGGGCACCTCCTCCGCCGCGTTCTTCCGCTCCATGGGCGGCGCAGTGGGCACAGCCGTGTTCATCTCCATGCTGTTCAGCCTGGCCGCGAGCCGGATCGCCGACACGATGAAGTCAGCCATGTCCAGTGCCGACTACCAGGCCGTGCTGCGCGACCCGGCAGTGGCGGCGGACCCCGCCAACGCCAAACTTTACGAGTTCTTCCAGGACGGGGCATCCAACGAATCGCTCAATGACACCAGCTGGCTCCATTCCGCCAACAGCGTGCTCACCCGGCCCATTACGGAGGGCTTCGCGTACGCGATCGACACCGTCATGATCACGGCAGCCGTCCTCACCGGGATCGCGTTCCTGATCAGCTTTGCACTGCCGAAAAAGAAGCTGACGGACCCGGCTGAGGCCGCGTTGGCCAGGGAAGACGCCACAGTCGCGTAGTTCCCTGCGGAATGAATGTCACGGGAGGCAGGTTTTCGAACCTGCCTCCCGTTTCTGTTTCCTGCAGTTCCGGGAATTTGGGCTACCGGAGGCACCAAAAGCCGGCCCGGCGTGATGCGGCATTGCATTGCAGCGACGGCGGGCTGCCTCCAAGTCTTGAACACAGAATCAAGAACCCCTAACAGCCTCCATAGACCCCTTCCGCGAATCCACCAGCCCCGCAAACTCCGCAAACTCCGCCCGTTGACGGCGAACTACGAGCGGCGTACAACTGCACCTAAGCGAGCAATCTATGGCTATAGCTGCGCAGAAAGTTGTCATCTGCACCCCAGCAAAACCATCGAGGAGGAACCATGGTCAGATCAGTGGAAACGGTCACTGTAGCTCGGAATACGGATGAAGTTTTCCGATTCGTGGCGGATCTCCGGAACGAACCCAAGTGGCATACAGACGTTGATTCAGTGCCGCCCGGAACCGATGCTGTTCCCGTCGTCGGCAAGACGTACCCGCTCAAGTTCAAGCCCTTCATGGGAGCCACTCACGGCACATTGACGGCGATTGAAGTCGAGCCGGGCGCGCGTGTTGTGTATCGCGGCGAGTTTGCCGGGCTCAAGCCTCTCATCACGTACACCATCCAGACAGCGGGGGAGGGGACGCGGTTTACGCGGTCGGTTGAGATGCGCCCGACGGGCCTGAAGATGCTCATGACGCCGGTGATGGCGCTCATGGTTCCGCGCAACAACAAGGCCGTTGTCCAGAACCTCAAGCGCGAGCTGGAGTCCTGAAGCGGCAGGAGCAGGGCGGACGACGACGGCGGCGGGCGCCGTCGTCCTCTGCTTCCCGGTGGTGGATTCGGCCGGGGTAACAAGACCCGAAGTGGAACGGCGGGCCGTGGCATGCCACACTGTTTAGCGCGCGTGCGCCGGCCGTCTGGGCTGGCATCCATGGCCGACGACGTCCGTACCGCATCCACCTAACCCCGATCCCAGGAGCAGCATGCCCACCGCCAAGGAGCAGATAACCGCCAAGATCCCGCAGCGGGTGATCTGGCTGGCACTCGCAGGCGCGGTGGGCGGCTTCCTGTTCGGCTTCGACTCCTCCGTGGTGAACGGTGCAGTAGACGCCATCAAGGATGAGTTCGCGCTTTCCGAGGCCGTGACCGGCTTCGCCGTGGCCATCGCCCTGCTGGGCTGCGCGGCAGGCGCCTTCCTCGCCGGCAAAGTCGCCGACCGCTACGGCCGCATCCCCGCCATGAAGCTCGGCGCGTTGCTGTTCCTGGTCAGCGCCATCGGAACCGGCTTCGCCTTCGGCGTCTGGGACCTGATCTTCTGGCGCCTGGTGGGTGGCCTGGGCATCGGCCTGGCCTCAGTGATTGCGCCGGCCTACATTTCCGAGATTTCCCCGCGACAGGTCCGTGGCAGGCTGGCGTCGCTGCAGCAGCTGGCCATCACCACCGGCATCTTCGCCGCACTCCTGTCCGACGCACTCTTCGCCACCACCGCCGACGGCGCCGACCAGGCGTTCTGGCTTGGCCTGGAAGCCTGGCGCTGGATGTTCCTCGCCGCAGCGGTTCCTGCCGTGGTCTACGGCTGGGTCGCCTACACCCTCCCGGAATCCCCGCGGTTCCTCGTGTTCCAGGGCAAGGAAGACGAAGCCCGCAAGGTCTTCGACTCCATCGCCCCGTCCGAAGACACCGACCGGCACATCCGCGAGATCCAGGACGCCATCGAAGAGGACAAGCTGTCCGGCCAGAAGGGCTCGCTCCGCGGCAAGACTTTCGGCCTGCAGGCAGTGGTCTGGGTGGGCATCAACCTCTCCGTCCTGCAGCAGTTCGTCGGCATCAACGTGATCTTCTACTACTCCACCACGCTGTGGAAGGCCGTCGGTTTCCAGGAGAAGGACTCGCTCACCATCTCGGTGGCAACCTCCATCACCAACATCCTGGTCACGCTCGTGGCCATCGCCCTGGTGGACCGGATCGGCCGCCGGCCCATTCTCCTGGCCGGTTCCATCGGCATGGCTGTTTCACTGGGCACCATGGCCCTGGCGTTCTCCGCCGCCGTGGGCTCAGGCTCCGAGATCTCCCTGCCCGGCGCCTGGGGTCCGGTGGCCCTCGTGGCGGCCAACGTCTTTGTGGTCAGCTTCGGCGCGTCCTGGGGCCCGCTGGTCTGGGTCCTCCTTGGTGAGATCTTCCCGTCCCGGATCCGTGCCCGCGCCCTGGGCCTGGCCGCAGCCGCGCAGTGGGTGGCCAACTTTGCCATCACGCTCAGCTTCCCTGTGATGGCCGCCGCTTCCCTGCCCCTGACCTACGCCATGTACGCGCTGTTCGCGGCGGCGTCGTTCTTCTTTGTGATGTTCAAGGTGCCGGAGACCAACGGCATGTCCCTGGAGCAGGCCGAGACGCTGTTTGTGCCCAAGGGTTCCAAGAAGGCATAACGCCCGGGTCAGAGCGTGAGCTTCATGCCCTCATGGCTGGCGTCAAAGCCGAGTCGTTCGTAGAAGCGGTGGGCGGCCGTCCGCGTCTTGTGTGTGGTCAGCTGCATCAGCGTGCAGCCGCGGCGCCTGGATTCGTTGATCGCCCACCCCACCATCAGGTTTCCCAGGCCCTGGCCGCGAAGGCTGTCCGCCACGCGGACCGCCTCAATCTGCGAGCGCCAGGAGCCCTGCCGCGAGATGCCGGGCAGGAAGCTCAGCTGGAAAGTGGCCACCACGGGGCCGTCAGCTGCCCCAACCGGCACGTACTCCCCCACCACGAGTAAATGGGACGGGTCGGCGTCGATCGCTTCGAAAGCCCGCTCGTAGGGCGCCATGTCGTGGCCCAGTTCGCGGGTGGCGCCCAGGGAATCGTCGGCCAGCAATGCCACGATGGCGGGCAGGTCCGCGGACACGGCGTGCCTGAGGCGGAAGGTCCCGCCGTCGACGACGGCGGTCAGCAAGGGGGTCGAGGCGCCGGGGTTCGTGGTCATCTCCCCAGCATTCCACAGCGGCTGCCGGCACCCACCGTACATTTGCGGGCAACAACTCTGCGGACAGGAATAATTGTGGGCGTCGTCGGCGCCTTCTCGATCATCCTTGCACCGCAAATCATGCAATCCCTGCAGTTTGGACCGGCATACTCACAGGCGCTAGGCATGGTCCTCCAAGTAGCCTTCCAGCTGGTCACGTTGTTTTTCCTGCCGTTTTCTGCCGCCTTGATAGCCGCCGCACTGGTCGTGCGCCATCTGGATGGAGTGCTCGCCCGTGCGACGAAGCCTGGCTCCTAATACGCGAGCGTCGCCGAAAAACGTAACGCCAGTTATTGGACTAATTGCGCAGGAAATCACAACGTACGACGCCGGCACTCAAGTGAGTGCCGGCGTCGTGGTTGCGGGAGCGTTCCGGAAAACCCGCAGGTAGTGAGACAGCGTGCGGCGGGGGTTAGGCGGTGGCCTTCGCCCCTTCCGCCTGGCGTTCTTCCACCAGCGTGGACACGGCCGCGAAGAGGGGGTGCTCCGGAGCGAGCCCGGTGATCCTGGCCGTGGCGTCTGCCGCCGATGAGGACGCCAGGATCTGCGCGAGCTCGGTGGCCTCGGCGTCGGCGGGGTCGGTGAAGCGAAGGGCCGCGGCGATGGCACCCAGGAGCGCCTCGGGCACGATCCCGCGTTCGGCCAGTTCAGCCGCGGGGCCGATGAACCGTTCATGCCGGCTGAGCTTGCGCATCGGGGCGCGGCCCACCCGGTTCACGGTGTCCGGCAGGTGCGGGTTGGAGAACCGGACCAGGATCTTCTGGACGTAGGCTTCCTGCTCGTCGTTGTTGAAGCCGTGCTTGGCCACGAGAAGCTGCTTGGTTTCCTCCAGGACGGCGCGGACGTCTTCCGCGACGTCCTGGTCGGCCATGGCCTCGGAGATTTTCTCCAGGCCGGCCTCAAATCCGAGGTACGCAGCGGAGGCGTGTCCGGTATTGACCGTAAAGAGCTTCCGTTCGATGTACGGCGAGAGCTCGTCCACGAACGTTGCGCCCGGGATGACCGGCGCCGCATCGCCAAAGGGCGTTCGGTCGATGACCCATTCGTAGAACGTCTCCACTGTCACATCCAGGCCCTGCCCGGGCTCCTGGTTGGGCACGATCCGGTCCACGGCGGTGTTCGCAAACACCGCCGCGGAATCCAGGGAGCCGGCGGCGTCGTCCCAGAGCCCGGCAACTTCGGCCCGCAGAATGTCCGTGGCGTTGATGGCGTTCTCACACGCCATGACCTGCAGCGGCGCCAGCCCGGCGTCCCGCGCCGCAATTCCCCTGGTGATGGCGGGCGCCACGAACTTCAGGATGTGCGGACCCACGGCCGTGGTGACGATGTCCGCCGTTGCGATTTCCCGCACCAGTTCCGCGTCCTGCGTGCCGGAGTTCAGCGCGCGGAAGTTGTCCACGGTCCGGACGGTGGGGTTCTCCCCCACCTCGTGGACGTTGTAGCTGTCTGCTGCCGCCAGCTGGCCGATGAGCGTCTCCGCAACATCCGCGAACACCACCTCATAGCCGCCCTGGTGCAGCAGCAGCCCCACAAAGCCGCGGCCGATGTTCCCGGCTCCGAAATGCACCGCCTTCACTATGCGTTCACCTTTCCGAACAGCGCCAGCACCTCATCCACGGACGTCGCCGCCTCCAGCTCGGCCACCTGGGCCTTGTCGGTGAAGACCTTCGCGATGGAGGACAGGATATGGAGGTGTTCGTTGTTGATGCCTGCCACGCCCACCACGAACTTGACCTGCTTGCCGTTCCAGTCGATGCCCTCCGGGTAGCGGATCACGGATACGGCGGACTTCAGGATGTGGTCCTTGGCCGCGTTGGTGCCGTGCGGGATGGCCAGGTAGCTGCCCATGTAGGTGGACACGGATTCCTCACGCTCGTGCATTGCCGTGATGTACCCCTCGTCCACGGCGCCGCGGGCCAGCAGGAGCCGGCCGGCTTCGTCGATGGCGGCATCGCGGGTGGTGGCGGTGCCGTTGAGGATGACGCTGTCTGCCACGAGGATGTCGGAAGGCGCGACGGCGGCTGCTTGTGTGCCGCTGCCAGCGGAAGGTGCCGCGTCCACGGGGGCGGCGGCGACGTGGGCGCCGTGGCCGGCGGCAGCACCGGCGTCGGGAGCACCTTCCGTGTTGTGCTCCCGGACCAGCTCCACAATCTCGTCGTACCGCGGGCTGTTCATGAAGTTATCCACGGAGAAATGCGCGGCGCTGGAGGTGACGGGCTTGGCTCGTTCGGTCAGGTCCTGGTGGGTGATCACAACGTCGTAGGTGTCACTGAGGTTGGCGATCGCGGCATTGGTGACCTTGACGTCCGGGAACCCGGCGGCCTTGATCTTGTTCCGCAGCACCGAGGCGCCCATGGCACTGGAGCCCATGCCGGCGTCGCAGGCGAACACGATGTTCCTGATGGGGCCGGCCAGGACAGCCGTGCCCACGCCTCTACCTGCACCGGCGCCGGTCAGCACCGAAGAGACGGAGCTCTTTTTGCCCTTCATCGCTTCCATCTTGGACGTGGCGTCGTTCAGGTCCACCTCGTCGCTGTGCTTGGTGGTCTTCAGGATCACCGAGGCCACCAGGAACGAAACCGTGGCGGCGAGTACAACCGCGAGGATCACACCGACGTAGCTGTCACGGGAGGTCTGGGCGAGCACGGCGATGATCGAGCCAGGCGCCGCCGGCGCGACAAGTCCGGAGCCGGTGACGGCCAGGGTTGCAATGCCTGTCATGCCGCCGGCGATCGCGGCCAGGATCAGCAGCGGGCGCATCAGGACGTACGGGAAGTAGATTTCGTGGATGCCGCCGAGGAAGTGGATGATTGCTGCGCCGGAGGCCGAACCCTTGGCAAGGCCCTTCCCGAAGAACATGTAGGCCAGCAGGATGCCCAGGCCGGGGCCGGGGTTGGCTTCGAGTAGGAACAGGATGGACTTGCCCTGTTCCAGCGACTGCTGGATGCCCAGCGGGGTCAGGACGCCGTGGTTGATGGCGTTGTTCAGGAACAGCACCTTGGCGGGCTCGATGAAAATGCTGGTGAGCGGCAGCAGCCCGTTGTTGACCAGGAACTGGACCACGTTGCCGGCGCCGGTGCTGAAGGCCTGAACCAGCGGCGAGATGCCGTAGAAGCCCAGCATTGCCAGCAGTGCGCCCCAGATACCGGCCGAGAAGTTGTTGACCAGCATCTCGAAGCCCGGGCGGATTTTGCCCTCCCATAGAAGGTCGATCTTCTTCATGGTCCAGCCGCCGAGGGGGCCCATGATCATGGCGCCGATGAACATCGGGATGCCGGCGCCCACAATGACGCCCATGGTGCCGATGGCTCCCACCACGCCGCCGCGGACGTCGTAGACCATCCGGCCGCCGGTGTAGGCGATCAGGAGCGGCAGCAGGTAGGTGATCATGGGGCCAACCAGGCCCACATTGGGTGCTCCCTCGGCGTTGGCGCCGAAGCCGCCCAAGGCCGGGACCGGGATCCAGCCCTTCTCAATGAAGAGGGCCGTGATGAGCCCCCACGCGATGAACGCGCCAATGTTGGGCATGATCATGCCGGACAGGAACGTCCCGAACTTCTGGACGCCGACCCGCAGGCTGGTGCGGGGTTTCGCAACTGTCTCTGTTGCCATGTGCTTTCCTAACCGTCATTCCTGCAGCAGCGCAGGATGGGTCCGATACTTACGACGACGAGCTGGTGGAGATTCGGTGAAGCCATTCGAGGAACAGTTTGAGTTCCGAGCTTGAGAGCTGGTCAGAGTGCGATGCCTGAAGCGCGGCGTTCAGGGCAATCGCCGCCACCACCACCGAGGACTTGCCGGAGTCTTCCGGGGCGGCCCCTTCGGCTTGTGCCGCAGACACCGCAAAGATCATGGCGTCCCGGGTCATGGTGGACAGTTCGAGGTTACGTTCGGTAGCGGGTTCCGCGATCAGCATCAGGGTCACACCCACGTTGGCGGCCAGGATGGACCTGGCTGCTTCCCGTGGCTGGACATCCAGCTGGCCCGCCATTGCGGCCTTGTTCAACATCTCCTCCATCAGCGCCTCGGCATCGGCGACGATGGCGGGGCGGCTTTCCGGGCGGATATTGCCGAACATCACCAGGTACAGCTCCGGCTGGTTGAGGCCGAACTGGACGTGGTTGTCCCACATCCGCCGGATATCCTCCAGCGGATGTCCGGACGGGGCGAAATCCCTCTCGCCCGCAACATACTCTTCAAATCCCGCGGTGACGACGGCGTCAAAAAGGCCTTCCTTGTCACCGAAGTGGTGGTACAGCGTGGGCGCCGTGACGCCCGCCAGCTGCGTGATCTGGCGGGTGGACACCGGTGAGCCCGCAGATTTTGCCAGCAATTCGGCCGCCGCACGCAGAAGTCGCATTTTGGGGGGAAGCTGGCCATCCAAACTCATAACCGCTACCCTATCACCTATAGCATTGCTATATGAACTGAATCACATACAATTTTTTCAGGCACGTTTCGCGCCCCCAGACGTAGCTGTCACGGCGCCCCCGGCATGGAGCCGGGAACCTTGGCGGGCCTGGCTACCGGCAGAGAATGAGGACCTTCAGTGCAGAACTTCCCAGGAGTTGGCGTCAGCCCGGGCCGCATCATCGGCACCATCAAGCAAATGCCCAAACCGATCAGCGAACCCCCGGCAGGCGAACAGCTGAGCGGGGAGACGTCCGCCGAGGAAGCAACCGCCGCCCTTAAGGCAGCGGCCGGCGCCGTTCATGACGAACTCAAGGCCCGGGCGGAATCAGCCAGCGGCGACGGCAAGGCGGTCCTGGAGGCCACCGCGCTGATGGCCAAGGACACCATGCTCCTGAAGGGCGCCGGCAAACTGATCGCCCGCGGCACCTCCGCGCAGCGCGCCATTTGGGAGGCAGGCGCCTCGGTAGCCGAAATGCTGCACAACCTCGGCGGCTACATGGCTGAACGCGCGACAGACGTCCTCGATGTCCGCGCCCGCATCGTGGCTGAGCTTCGGGGCGTTCCCGCCCCGGGCATCCCCTCCTCCGGCACGCCGTTCATCCTGGTTGCCGAGGACCTGGCGCCGGCCGACACCGCCACCCTGGACCCCGAAAAGGTACTGGCCCTGGTCACCGCCGGCGGCGGACCGCAGTCCCACACCGCAATCATCGCCCGCTCCCTCGGCCTGCCGGCCGTCGTGGCGGCAGCAGGCGTGGACGCACTGGCCGACGGCACCGAGGTGTTCGTCGACGGCGCCGCCGGCTCCATCTCGGTGGATCCGGATGACGCGCAGCGCGCTGCCGCCGAAGCATGGGCAACCAATGCGTCCTTGCTGGCCGTATTTGACGGCAACGGCACGACGGCGGATGGGCACCTCGTGCCGCTCCTCGCCAATGTGGGCGGCGGCAAAAATGCCGTGGCTGCTGCCGGCCTCAACGCACAGGGCGTGGGGCTGTTCCGCACGGAATTCTGCTTCCTGGAACGCGATACCGAACCCTCCGTGGAGGAGCAGGCAGCCGCTTACAAGAGCGTGTTTGACGCGTTCCCCGGCAAGAAAGTGGTGCTGCGAACGCTCGATGCCGGTGCCGACAAGCCGCTGCCGTTCCTGACCGATGCCACCGAACCCAACCCGGCCCTCGGCGTCCGCGGCTACCGCACCGACTTCACCACCCCGGGCGTTCTGGAGCGCCAGCTGCAGGCGATCGCCCTCGCCGAGAAGGACTCGGAGGCTGACGTCTGGGTCATGGCCCCGATGATTTCCACCGCGGAGGAAGCAGCCCATTTTGCCTCGATGTGCACCGCTGCCGGAATCACCAACCCGGGCGTGATGGTGGAGGTGCCGTCCGCGGCACTGACGGCCGAATCCATCCTGCGCGAGGTGGGATTCGCGAGCCTGGGCACGAACGACCTCACCCAGTACGCCATGGCTGCCGACCGCCAGCTGGGCCCCCTGGCCAACCTCAACACCCCGTGGCAGCCTGCCGTGCTGCGCCTGGTGGGATTGACAGTGGAAGGCTCCCGCGCGGAAGGCCACAACAAACCCGTGGGCGTCTGCGGTGAGGCCGCCGCTGACCCGGCCCTCGCCGTCGTACTTACCGGGCTGGGCGTCAACACGCTGTCCATGACCGCGCGGTCCCTGGCCGCCGTGGCCGCGGTACTGAAGACCGTCACGCTGGCCGAGGCGCAGCAGCTGGCCAAACTGGCCCTCTCCGCGCCCAGCGCCACCGAGGCCAAGGCCTGGGTGCGGGAAAAACTACCCGCCCTCGAAGAACTCGGCCTCTGACCACACGCCTGCAACCAACCGCCCGCCCCTAGCCAGACACCAAGAAGTACCCACCAGGAGGAACCATGCCCGAACGCATCGCCACCATCGCCAGCCGCTCCGGCCTGCACGCGCGCCCCGCCGCCCTGTTTGCGGAAGCCGCCGGAGACGTGGGAGTAGAGGTCACCATTGCCATGCAGGGCGACCCGGAGGACGATGCACTGGATGCTTCGAGCATTCTGTCGCTGATGACCCTCGGCGCCGCCAAGGGCGATGTTGTGGTGCTCCGGGCTGAAGGTGACGGCGCCGACGCGGCACTGGATTCACTGGTCAAGCTCCTGGAAACGGACCTCGACGCCGGATAGGGGCCCAGCTGCTGATCGCGGCGGCCGCCGGTCCCGGGGCGGTGTGCTGGAACACGTGGCCCTGCCCCGGGATCTCGGCCAGGCCGCCTTGGGGTGCCTGGGCGGCCAGCCGCTGGCACCAGGCACGGCCGGCCACCGGGTCCTTGCTGCCGCGCAGCACCAGCAGCGGCTGGCTGACTCCGCGGATCCTGGCCTCAAGGGGATAGTGCATCATCACGGGCAGCTCGGTGAGGTACCAGCGTGGGCCTGCCCGGAAATAGTCCGCGAAGACGATGGCATTCGCGGACGGGCTCTCGCTGAACAGGGCGTCGCGGGTCAACGCCAGCGCCTGCCGCGCAACCGACCTGCGGCGGGGGTCCACCACGGGACCCATCAGCACCACGCCCTCCAAGAGCTCCGGCTCCTGCAGGGCGAGTTCAACGGCATGCTGGGTTCCCATGGAATGCCCGATCACCACGCAGGACGTCACGCCGGCTTCGTAAAGCGCTGCCCGCACGAAGGCCGCGTATTCACCCACCGGTACCTGGCGCCGGGGCTTGGGCGCATCACCAAAACCCGGGAGGTCAAAGGAGTAGACGTCGGCTGCGAGGGCCAGCTCCCGGTGCAGCCGCGTGAAGTAACGGTGGGAGACGCCGATCCCGTGGAGCAGGACATACGTCCGTCGCTGAACATCGCCTGCTGGCGCCACGGAGCGGTACAGCCTGCCCGCCAGCCCGCCGGATTCAACGTCCTCGCCATCACTGAGCTTCACCCCGCGAGCTTACCGCCACCGCCCGAAGGTAGGGCGCTAGGCTGTTGGCATGGCACTGATAGCTCCCAGAATGGCGGCCGCGCTTCCGCCCGAGGATGCAGGGAAACTTCAACGTGCACTGGCGGGCGGCAACGACATTACGGTTTTTGTGGACGGCACCGTCCACCGCCTGACGCCCCAGGCGAGGGACGCCGTCGTGGATCTCCTCAGCCGGTTCGGCCGCGGCGAAGCGGTGACCGTCAGCAGTGTGGAGGAAATGCTCACCACCTCCCAGGCCGCCGACCTCGCCGGGATTTCCCACACTTACCTGCGCAACATGACCGATCGCGGCGAGATTCCGGTGGAGTACCGAGGCACGCACCGCCGGATCAGGCTGGCGGCCGTCATGGCGTGGCTGGACCGGCAGAAGAAGCTGGATCAGCAAGAGAAGCCAGCGCAGGCCTAGCTCCGGCGTGGGCTAGATCCGAGGGCGCGCCGCCCAGCGCCGCATTTTCAGTGCCGCATGAAGTTCCAGCCGGGACATCCCCTTCAGCGGGTCCACACTTAGGAGCTGCCGGATGCGGCCCAACCGGTTGTAGATGCTGCTGCGGTGCAGGTGGAGTTTGGTGGCCACGTCCTGGACTGAGCCGTCGTTGTCATAGATGAGCTCAAGTACGGGGAGAAGCTCATCGTTGCGGTCATGGTCCTCCAGCATCCGCACATAAACGGACCCGGAGTCAGCCCAGGCGCCGGCTCCCCCGCCCGCCGATGCGAGCAGCTGGTACACCCCGGTGGCGCGGCAGTCCACCAGTTCGCCGAGCTGCGGGTCCACGGCCGCCGCCTGCGCCGCCAGCCGGGACTGCCGGTATGCCTCGGCAAGCTCGCGTGGCTTGGCAAAACCCTCGCTGATGCCCAGGATGATGCGGTGCACCGGCCGGCCCGAACGTTTGGCCAGCTCCAGCTGGTAGTGGACCAGGACCTGCGCATGGTTGGCCCGGCCCACCGACTCACGGAACAGCACCACCGAATGGGTTTCCGTGCCTGCGCTGAACAGCGCCACATCCACTCCCACCGTGGCCTGCAGGGCGGCTGACCGGTGGATCAACGTGGAGGCGATCGGGTCCGGGCCGCCGGCCCAGCCATCGGCGTCGAGCACTGTGACCATCTGCCACGGCCCCCTGCCCTGGATTTCCTTCCAGCCCGCCACTGCCGCCACCGCGTTGGCCTCGCCGGAACAGGCGGCCAGGAACTCGCGTTCGCGGCTCCGCCTGAACTCGGACTCGGCGGTGTTGGAGTCCAGCAGCAGGCCGGAAAGCAGCTCGATCTCCGGGGTCACGTCCGGCAACTGGGAAAGGATCGCCGCCGGATTTTCCTCAACCAAGTCCTGCTGCACCCAGAGGTAGCCGACGCGGAAACCGCGCACCATCAACGGAACACACACCCGGCCAAGCATCCCAAGCTCCTGATTCGCGGGAATCGCTACCGGGCGGACCGCCGTGGCGATACCGTGGGACAGCTGCCAGGCGCTGACATCGGCCGGGACCCGCTTGCTCAACAGGAAATTCACCCGGACCCGGTCCGCATGGGACTGGTTGGAGCTGTAAGCGAGCAGCAGGCCGTCCAGGTCCTCCAGCGATAGTCCCCGCCCAAGCTTCTGCGCCACCTGCTCCACCAGTTGTTCCACGTCCTGCTGCATGGGGTAACACTACTGCTCCGGCAGGCATCCGGGCGAACGAACAGCAGGCGACACCTGACGCCCTCACGCTGAACATTTGTCGATCCATGAAACCAGAAGTTCCCGGAATGAAGCGGAGGTCGCTTGCCCCGGTTCTCGCCCTCCTGTCAGCTGGGTCACAAGCGGATTTATTCTGGAATCACCACTTCCCCGCAATGCAAGGGCCTATCCGGCCCGAGAGTATGGAGCCACAAATGATCATCGGTGTCCCCAAAGAGATCAAGAACAACGAATTCCGCGTAGCCATCACCGCCGCCGGCGTTCATGAGTTCCGCACCCACGGCCACTCGGTCCTGGTGGAGCGCGGAGCGGGCCTGGGCTCCGGAATCACGGATGAGGAATACTCGATCGCCGGTGCCGAGATCGTGGCCGAGGCCGACGACGTCTGGGCACGCGCTGACATGGTGATGAAGGTCAAGGAACCCATCAAGGCGGAGTACCACCGCTTCCGCAAGGGCCTGATCCTCTTCACCTACCTGCACCTGGCAGCCGAGCCTGAACTGACCCACGCGCTCATCAACTCGGGCGTCACGGCCATCGCCTACGAAACCGTGCAGGAGGGCCGCACGCTTCCCCTTCTGGCCCCGATGTCCGAGGTGGCCGGCCGCCTCTCCGTCCAGGTGGGCGCTGCCTCGCTGATGGCACCGGCCGGCGGCAAGGGTGTGCTGCTCGGCGGCGTACCGGGTGTCCGCCCGGCCAAGGTTGTGGTGCTGGGCGCCGGCGTTGCCGGAACCAACGCGGCCGCCATGGCGCTGGGACTCGGTGCCGACGTCACCATCCTGGACATCAACATCAACCGCCTCCGCGAACTGGACGCCCAGTACCAGGGCCGCCTGAAGACCGTGGCGTCCAACAGCTACGAGATCGAGAAGTCGGTCATCGACGCGGATCTGGTAATCGGCTCCGTGCTGATCCCGGGCGCCAAGGCTCCCAAGCTGGTCACCAATGACCTGGTGTCCCGCATGAAGCCGGGCTCGGTCCTGGTGGACATCGCCGTGGACCAGGGCGGCTGCTTCGAGGACACCCGTCCCACCACGCACCAGGAACCCACGTACAAGGTCCACAACACCATCTTCTACTGCGTGGCCAACATGCCGGGTGCCGTTCCCAACACCTCCACCTACGCGCTGACCAACGTCACCCTGCGCTACGGTGTGGCGCTGGCCAACCTGGGCGTCAAGGCTGCCTTCGACCGCGACCCCGCCCTCGCTGCCGGCCTCAACATCGCCGACGGCAAGGTTGCCCACAAGTCCGTGTCCGAGGCACACGCTCTGCCGCTCGTTGCTGACTGGCACGAGCTGGTTTCCGCATAGTCACGAATCAAAATAGGCGAGAACGACGGCGGGTCCCCGGCTTCCGAGCGAAACCGGGGACCCGCCGTCGTACTTTAATCGTTGCGCAAGGGCGGCGGGTCAGCCGCCGATCGCGCGCAGTGCGTTCACCTGGCCGTGGCCGTTGAACCCGTTGTAGCCCACACCGCCCTGGCAGGTCTGCGGTGCATCATTATCCGTGGCCGGGAACGGGGCGTACACACTCATGTCCGCCGGGCAGGCCATCTTGTCGGCGGTGTTATTGACCCGCGACGCCACCGTGCCAGGGGTACTGACTCCCGTGCTCACCACCAGCGCCGCGACACCGGCAACGTGGGGTCCGGCCATCGAGGTTCCCTGCAGGTAGCAATACTTGGCGCCCGAGTCCAACACCGGACGGGCGCACGGCGCTGCGGATGGCCAGGCGGACAGCACGCGTCCGTTAGGGGCGGCCGCCGTCCGCTGCAGGATCGAGTCGCCACCGGGTGCAATCACACTAACGGCGCCGACACCGTAACTGGAGTAGAACGACTTGATCAGCTTGTTGCCGTTGGCGCTCACGCCGATCACACCGGGAACTTCCACCGGAACCACGGCGCAGGCGTTGGTGATGTCGCGCGTGACCGGCGTGGTGTCATCCGGGCTGGTGACGTCCTGGGTGGGATGGGCCAGATCGTCTGACTGGTTGCCGGCCGACGCCACAACTGTGGTGCCGTTTTGCTGGGCGAACTTGATGGCCCGGCGCTCGGCTTCCCAAATAGCCCGCTGTCCGGGGTCATTTTTGCAGTTGAAGAGCCAGGGATCGGCAAAATAACTGTTGTTGGTGACCTGGATACCGTTCGATCCTGCCCACATGAAGGCGCAGACGACTGCCTCGGGGAAGAAGAATCCGTCATCGTTGCCGGCCTTGATTCCGGCGATCTTAACGTTGGGGGCAACGCCCACCATTCCTATGCCGTTTTTAGCTGCCGCGATGGTGCCCGCAGTATGGGTCCCGTGGCCGTTGTTATCCATCCACGCCGCCGGGTCCTGGTTCGGGACGCCGCCAACGCAGGAAACGCTCCTGGAGAAGTCAACGTTCGGGGCAAGATCCGGGTGCGTGTAGTCCAGGCCGGTATCGATGTCACCCACCACAACGGAGGAACTTCCACCATTGATGGCGCGGGCTGCCGGAGCCTGGATCTGGTCCATGTCCCACTGAAGAGCGACCAGGTTGTCATTGCCGGGCGCGGGAGTGCCGGGCTCAATGGCCGCCACAGCCGCACCGGAGTTGTCGTCTTCGACAGCCACGGCGAAGCCCGCTGTGGAAGCGGCCCCCTGAACAGAAGAGTCGGCTGCGCGCAGGGCCGCATCAAAGCCGCCGCTGTCTGACTTCACGATAGCCACACCGATCTGCGGATAGGCCTGCACAACCGTGCCCCCGGCGGCCTGCACTGCCTTGATGGACGCACCGGAAACCCCATTGGCCTTGTACAGGACGATGTACGTCTGGGTCCCGGCCTGCGTGGAGGCCTGTGTGCCGGTCTGCGTCGACGGCACGCCGGCCGATACCGCCGCAGGAGCCGCGGCAGTCGAAAGGCCAATGGCGAGGGCTAATGCCCCGATTGGCGCCACAAACTTGGTGAAGCTTTGCATGGTGTTGCTCCATTTCTGCCAGCCTGGGCAACCCGCGATAGCAAGCAGCCCCTGGCAAGGGTCGGTAGTCACGATCCTGACGGCTGTTTACCCAGGATCCTTCCGGGTACACCAGCCCAACAATCAGGTGTGGCCCGCAACAACAGACCTTAGTGACTCACTTCACAACATTTCAATAGCCAGCGGTTTCACGAGCCGGCGGAATCAACTGCCCGGGCCGATTCAATGATCTCCAGCACCTGCACTGCGTCTGCCGGGTCCACGGGGAGGGGCCGGCCTGAGGAGGCTCCACCGTCGAGGATCTTGTCCGCCAGCAGCCGGTAGAACTCGGGGTAGGCGCCTCGTTCCGTGGGCAGTGGATCGAGGTGGCCGTCGCGGCCCAGGGACCCTGCCCATTCCGGCGCCTCAACGCCGTATTCAGTGTCCAGCGGGCCGCCGCCGGCAACAATGTACGGTTCCTGCGGGTCGATCCCGTGCTTGGTGAAGGCGCCGTTAGAGCCGAGGAGGCGGAAGCGTGGGCCTTGCTGGGCGCAGAGCATGTTCATGGTCAGGTGGCTGAGGACGCCGGACTCATGCCGGAGGACCACGAACGCGTCGTCGTCGGCCTTCTCCTCAGGACGCCGGACCCCAAGTTCCGCATGGATAACGGTGGCGGGCCCGAACAGCTGTAGGGCCTGGTCGATCAGGTGCGTGCCGAGGTCGAACAGCACACCGCCGCCGTCAGCCGCCGTCGCACTGGCCTTCCAGGCCTTGGAGATCCCCGGTGACCATCGCTCAAAGCTGGACTCAAAGCGGGTCACGGCACCCAATGCATCCCCGGCCAGGAGCTTCCGGACGGTCAGGAAATCGCCGTCCCAGCGCCGGTTGTGGAATACGGTGAGCACGCGGCCCAGCCGTTCCGCCAGTGCGATCAGCTCCCGCCCCTCGGCACTGCTGACGGCGAACGGCTTATCCACGACGACGTCAAGGCCAGCCTCCAGGGCGGCCTTCGCCAGCGGAAAGTGAGTGGCCGGCGGGGTCCCCAGCACCACAAGATCAAGGTCACCGGCGAGCGCAAGGACAGCATCGCCGTCGGGCACTATCTTGGTGCCCGGGTACCGATGGGTCGCAGCAGCCTGCCGGCCGGCGTCGGACGTTGCGATGACGTCCAGCGCGTAGCGGGGGTCCGCCGCGAGGAGCGGCGCGTGGAAAACGCTGCCGGACAGGCCATAGCCGACGACGGCGGTCCGGATACGGCGTTCGGGTTCAGTCCAGGTCATAGGGAAAACGGTACCCGCACGCTCTCTCACTTCCTGCTGGAAACCAGGCCAAACGACGAAGGCCGGCACTTCCCGGTGTGCGGGTTGTGCCGGCCTTTGCCGTGGAGCGTTTATTCAGATGGTGCTGACCAGGTGGGAAGTATTACTTCTTGACCCAGCCCAGGGTGGACCAGTCCGGAACATGGGAGAGGCTCTGGAACAGGGACGGGCCGTAGTTGGCCAGGCCGGTGCGGACGAAGGAGATCTGCGGGCCGTTCATCACAACACCCATGGAGAAGTACTTGGCCATGTGCTCCTTTTCAACTTCCATTGCTGCCTTGTTGCGCTCGGCGTTGTCCTCGATGGATGCCAGGTCAGCGATCTTCTTGTCCAGTTCGGCATCACCAAGACCGTTTTCGTTGACCTTGGAGTCGTAGTACTGCTTGACGGCGTCCGTGGCGTCCGGGCCGACGGTGTAGCCGGAGACACTCATGTCGAAGTCGCGGCCGCCGAGCACCTTGCCGAAGTCGGCGGAGGCGCGCTGGTCAATACCAACATCCATGCCGCCGGCCTGGAGCTGCTTCTGCAGGGTCTGGGTGAAGGCAAGGGTGGTGGGGTCGTCACCGAAGTTGCTGATCTTGAAGGCGGCGGGCTTGCCGTCCTTCTCCATGATTCCGGCGGCGTTGGGCGCGTAGCCGGCGTCGGTCAGGACCTTCTTGGCTGCATCGGCACCAGTTTCCTTCACCGGGTAGTTGTCCTGGTAGTAGTCCGAGAACGGCAGGACCATCATGGAGCCGGAGCTGGGCTCTTCCCAGTTCAGGCCGTTGAAGCGGACCTTTCGGAGGGCTTCGCGGTCAACTGCGGCGAAGATGGCTTCGCGGACGGCGACATCCGAGATTTTCTGGGCATTAATGTTCATGCCACCGGCGAACAGTCGCTGCCCGCGGCGGACCTCGGAATTCTTGGTTCCGTCGAGCTGCTTGTACAGCGAGATCGTATTGGCAGACATGGCGTCGATCTCGCCATTCTTGAAAGCAGCGATCTGCGCGCTGGTTTCCAGCTGGCGGAAGACGACGTTTGCCAGGACCGGCTTGGTGCCCCACCATTTGTCGTTGGGAACCAGCGTCACCGTCTTGGCTGCGGTGTCATACTGCTCCAGCTTGAACGGTCCGGCCATCCACTCGGGGTGCATTTCGCCGTTGAAGCCTTCGTTGAAGATTTCCGGCGTGTTCACGGCCGGGTGGATCAGGCCGAAGAAGAGCGCATCCAGCGGGTATACCGGCTGGGTGGTCTTGACGATGACTTCCTTGTCGCTGCTGCCGGCCTCAACCGACTCAACGAACTCGTAGGCTCCGGAGCTCACGATGTCGTAGCCGGCATCCGGGCTCTTGAGGATGTTCCAGGTGTTCTGGAAGGCCTTGACGTCGATAGGCGTGCCGTCGTTATACGTTGCTTTGTCATTTATCTTGATGGTGACGGTCTGCTTACCGTCCACCACCTTGCTCTCCACGGACTCGCAGAAGTCCTTGTTCGGTGTGACCTTGCCGACGAAGTCGACTTTCCAGCAGCCGCCGATGCCGCCGCTGTTCACGGCAACCGGGTTCATCGGAATCTGCAGGGCGGAGTTGTCCGCGCTGTTGCCGTTGTTGGAAAACCCGTTGAAGTCCGGCCCGATGTTGCCGAGCGGCAGGGTGACCTTGCCGCCGGGCTCAAGATCCGCGGCCGGCTTCTCGTTGATGCTGATGAGCTTGGCCAGGTCGGTGCCTGTCCCCTGCCCCTTAGCCGTCTCCGGTCCGGTGGGTGTTCCTCCACCGCCGCAGGCCGTCAGCGTCAGCGCGGCGGCAATGGCCGCAGCGCCGCCGATCTTGGTCAGATTCCTCATGGTTTTCCCTTCATAGGTGCGGGTGATGCTTGTGATGGGTCGAAAAAATCTAGGGCGCATGGGGTTCCGCCGTTTTGTGGACTACCAGCATGTCCTCGTCCAGCTCGCCGTCCGGGAAGAAGCAGGCAAACTGCTGGTCCGACGGGGGCACCGGGCCAGCCGCCAGGGCCTGTGCCGCGGCAGACGCCCGAACGGCCTCCAGCGGCGGTTCGAGGGTGAGGCACTTCTCCTGTTTAGCCGCGGGAAGCGCCGCGAAGACGGGGCAGCGCGTAGCGAAGTTGCAGCCCTTCGGAGCATCCAACGGGGACGGCAGGTCGCCTTGGAGGATGATCCGCTCCCGCGTGCGCTCGAACTGCGGGTCCGGGACAGGGATCGCGGACAGCAGGGCCCGCGTATACGGGTGGCGGGGGTTGTCGAAAACCCGGTCAACCTCACCGATCTCCACGATCTTCCCCAGGTACATCACCGCCACCCGGTCGGAGATGTGGCGGACCACGGAGAGATCGTGGGCCACCATCAGGTAGCTGAGGCCCAACTCCGCGCGGAGCTTGTCCAAGAGGTTGATGACGCCGGCTTGGACCGAGACATCCAGCGCGGACACCGGCTCGTCCAGGACCACCAGTTTGGGGTTCACGGCCAGGGCCCGGGCGATACCGACGCGCTGCCGCTGGCCGCCGGAGAACTGGTTGGGGAACCGGTTGACGTGGTCCGGCTGCAGACCCACCAGATTCATCAGTTCCATGATGCGTTTCTTGATGTCCGGCCTGCTGAATCCGGCGTTCTGGAGCGGCTCGGCCAGGACCTCGTAGACGGTGAAGCGGGGGTCCAGGGCGCCTGTGGGATCCTGGAAAACCATCTGCATTTCCCGGCGCATGGCGCTTTTGGTCTTGGCGTCGGCGGCTTGCTTGTTGCTGATGCCGCCGATGATCACCTCGCCGTCCTGGTCCTTGTGGAACTCCATGATTTCCAGCAGGGTGGTGGTTTTGCCCGAACCGGACTCCCCCACGATGGAGAAGCACTCGCCTTCGCGGATGTCGAAGCTCAGGCCGTCCACGGCCTTCACGGTGCCGATGCGCCGCTTGAGCAGCGCGCCCTTGGTCAGCGGAAAGTGCTTACGCACATCCTTGAGTTCCAACACGGTTGAGCGTTCCCCGCGGGGGATGAGGTCAAAGCGGGAGACAGGGACCGGCGGGGCGGAAAAGATCTCGTGGACGTCCACGTCCCCGCCGAGGGAACCGGATTTGATGCAGGCCGCCTGGTGGTAGCCGGTTCCCGGAACCGGGCTCAACGAGGGCTCGCCGTCGAGGCAGGCATCGGTCACCAGCGGGCACCGCGGCGCGAAGGAGCAGCCGGTGGGGGTGTGGAGGAGGTTCGGCGGGATGCCGTCGATGGGGACCAGCGAGGATTTCTCCACGACGTCTACCCGCGGCACTGCCCCGAGCAGGCCCATCGTGTAAGGCATTCGGGGATCGTAGTAGATGTCATCCACGCTGCCCGTTTCCACCGGCTTACCGGCGTACATCACCATGATGTCGTCGGCGATGCCCGCCACCACGCCCAGATCGTGCGTGATCATCACGACGGCGGCGCCCGTTTCCTCCTGCGCCTTATGCAGCACCTCAAGCACCTGGGCCTGGATGGTGACGTCGAGGGCCGTCGTCGGCTCATCCGCGATCAGCACGCGCGGGTTGTTGGCGATGGCGATGGCGATCATCACGCGCTGGCGCATGCCGCCGGAGAACTCGTGCGGAAAGGCCTTGAGCCTGTTTCTGGGGCTGGGAATGCCCACCATTGCCAGGAGTTCGACGGCGCGGGTTTCCTTCGCTGACTTGCTCATGCCCGGGTTGTGGATGGTGAGGGCCTCGATGATCTGGGTTCCCACTGTGTACACGGGGGTGAGGGAGGACAGCGGGTCCTGGAACACCATGGCGATGTCGTTGCCGCGGTATGCACACATGGCTTTGTCGCTGAGGCCCAGCAATTCCTTGCCCTTGAGCCGGACCGAGCCGGAGATCTCGGCAGTGGCGGGCAGCAGGCCCAAGATGGCCAGCGATGTGACCGATTTGCCGGACCCCGACTCCCCCACGATTCCCAGCGTTTTGCCGGGCATCAGGTCGAAGTTGACGCCCCGAACGGCATTCACCGCCCCGTTTTCGGAGTTGAAGCTGACGTTCAGGTCCCGGACGGACAGGACAGCGTCCGACGGCGAGTGGAGACCGGCGATGTGGAGCCGCTCGGCCGCTGTGGGGGCCGGGTCAGCCGGCTCAAGGAAGGTGCTCATTTGCTCTTCTTCTCTGCGCTGTTCTTTTTGGCCCGGCCAACCGAGCTGGAGCTCGGATCAAAGGCGTCACGCAGACCATCGTTCATCATTGCCAGGGACCCCGTAAGCAGGAACATCACGGTGAGCGGGACCCAGAACATCCATGGGAAGGTCTGGACCTGGGACGTGGCGCCGCCAATCAGCACGCCGAGGCTCACATCCGGCACCTTGATGCCGATGCCGATGAAGGAGAAGGCCACTTCGGCCAGGATCGCCCCGGTGACGCCGCGGGTGATGTCCAGGACCAGCAGCGACCCGATGTTGGGGACCAGGTGCCGCCACACGATGCGCCTCGGCGGGACGCCCATGTACTGGGCCGCCTTGACGAAGTCGCGCTGCATCAGTGACATGGACATGGAGCGGATAAGCCGTGCGGTCCCCATCCAGCTGAACACCAGGAGCACGATGATCAGCAGGAGCCAGCTGGGGAGGTTCTTCTTCAGGCCGTCCCCTCCGCCGCTGGTGGCCACTGCCACCACCAGCAGGGCAGGCATCATGATGAGGGCCTCGAGGACGAATAGCATCACCTTGTCCACTTTTCGGCCGAAATAGGCCATGGTGCAGCCGTAGACCGCGGCGACGAGGACGGACACGAGGCCCACAATCAGGCCGATCAGGATGGAGATCCTGGTGCCTTCGACAGTCATGGCGTAGAGGTCGATGCCGGCCTGTGACGTGCCCAGCCAGTGGACACCGGAAGGCGGCATGCCGATATTGAAGGGGTCGATGGTCTCCTTGTCCCAAGGAGTGAAGAACCCGCCGACGAAGGAGAAGATGGTCAGGCCCAGGAAAACCGCCAGCCCGGCGACGGCAGTCTTGTTCCGCATAAAACGGCGGAAAATGATCGTGGACTTGGCGATCACCACATCCGCGCTTTCGAGGTGCGCGTCCTGCGCCACCGCTGCCGGATCAACGGCGTTGAGGTTGGTCATGGCTACTGCACCCTCACTCTCGGGTCAACAAGCGTGGTGGCGAAGTCGGCGAGGATGGCGCCCAGGGCGAAGATGACGGAACCGTAGGCGAGGGTAGCCGTGGCGGCATTGACGTCCTGCAGCGAGATGGCGTCGATGCTCCAGGAGCCCACCCCGGGCCAGGCGAAGATCTTCTCAGCGAAGAAGCCGCCGGCGAAGATGGCCGGGATGGTGAACGCGATGCTTTGGGCCACCGGAATGAAGGAAACCCGGAGGGCGTGCCGGGTGATGGCCTGGTTGCGCGTCAGCCCCTTGGCGCGTGCCGTCCGGACGAAGTCCGCATTTACGTTATCCAGCAGGTACTGGCGCTGCGCGATCTGGTACGAACCCCAGCCGACGAGGGTGATGGCGATCGTCGGAACTGCATAGTGGGCCACCATGTCCACAAACTGTGCCCACCCGGGTTGCATGCCCGGCGTGGAGATGCCTGTCACGAAGAAGATGCGCTCCCCGACGGTCTCGTTGATGTTGATGGCACCGAGCTGCACCAGGAAGTAGGCAATGGGGGCGGGCACGATGTACGCGAGGTAGCTGTAGGAGGTGATCGCCCGGTCCTGGAACTTGTACTGCCGGGCCGCCGAGTAGACCCCGAGGGCGACGCCGATGACCAGCGTCAGGATGATGGCTGCAAGGAAGAGCCGGGTGGAGATCCAGACGCGGTCCCCGAATTCAGCGTTGATGAAGGAGCCGTTGGGGCTGCGTCCCCAGTCCCAGCGGGTCACGATCCCGGTGAGCCACTCAACGTAGCGCTCCCATGGGCTGAGGTCAGGATCCAGACCTTTCAGGCGCATGGAATTGGCGACCTGCTCGGGTGTGGGTCGGGGAATCCGCTCCTGTTCGAGGAGGGCTGGCTTGAGGGAGCTGACCGCCAGGAAATAGCCGGCAGACGTGGTCAGGAAAATCATAAAGACGTAGGTGATGCCGCGCTTGGCGAGGTACCTGATCATGTGGCAGCTACTTCAGGATCTTTGCCACCAGGACTATGGACGAACACTCCAGGGGATCACCCTGGGCTGGCAACGGACTTTCTGCCTTCACTACATCCACGTTCCAGATCCTTCCGATTTCCCGGCCAGCAACGGGTCTCGCCGCCACCGGGTCTCCACCAGCGTGTAGCCGGCCTCTCGCGACCAGCGCAGAACAAGTCCGGGTGGACTATGTTGCGGGTCACATTCCAGAGGAAACTACCACAGAGTAGCCTCCGAAATGCGGGCACCTGCGCGGAATCCGTGCGCTCCGTATCAGATTGTTATGAATAATTCAGTGGAATTGATTTGACTGGACGAGTCGCAGGATTTAGGCGTACTCTACGGCCCGCGCACCACCCGCGTGACAAGTTCCCGCCAGGAGTCAGTCAGCCGCTCGGGCGTCAGACCCTGGACACGGACGGCATGCAGGAGCCGGTCCGGATCCAGCGTTGCGGTCAGGGACATGGCCATCAGCAACGGGTCCGCGTCCATGCCCTCCTCCCGGAGGAGGTGCTCAATATGGCGTTGCCACAGCATGGCTGCCGGGACCTCATAGCGGCTGTGGGCCGAAGCCTCGGCGGCCCTCGCCAGGTCCCCATGCTCCATCACGTACGCGATCCGCTCCGCACCGAAGGCGACGAGGCGCTCCAGGCCCGGAGCGCCAGGCCCCAAGGGCGGCGGGCCGAACATAAAGCGGGACTGGAAGGCGGCCTCGGAATCGCTCAGCAACGTCATCATCAGCCCCGCGCGGCTGCCGAACCGGCGGAAGACGGTGCCCTTGCCCACGCCGGCCCGCTCAGCCAGCCTGTCCATGGTCAGGGCATCCGCGCCACACTCGGCAATCAGCTCCCGCGCAGCGCCCAACAGCCGCTCACGGTTCCGCGCAGCGTCACTGCGCTCAGCGGGCGGGCCGGAGAGCGAACCGGGCAGCAGCGGGATAAAGCTCACAGTCCATATCCTAGCCCCGGGAATAATAATCGGACTACGGTCCGTTTAGTCCATGAAGGCACCAAGCCTTAACCCTTCCACCGGCCAGCGGCCCAGCCGCGGCCCCACTACAGGAGTCCGTATGTCGAAGAGCACCGTCCTTACCCTTGTTGGCAGCCTCCGCGCCGAATCCACCAACCAGAAGCTCGCCGAAGCCATCCAGCTGAACGCTCCCGAGCAGGTTGACGTGGTCATCCACGAAAGCCTGGGCAACATCCCGTTCTACAACGAGGACATCGACGTCGAAGGCCAGGTTCCCGCCGCCGCTGCTGCCCTCCGAGCCGCCGCCAATAAAGCCGACACGCTTCTTCTGGTGACCCCGGAGCATAACGGCACGGTGCCCGCATCGCTGAAGAACGCCATCGACTGGCTGTCCCGCCCCTTCGGTGCCGGCGCCCTCTCAGGCAAGCCCACCGCCGTCGTCGGTACCGCATTTGGCCAGTTCGGTGGCGTGTGGGCACAGGACGAAGCCCGCAAGGCAGTGGGCATTGCCGGCGCGCAGGTGCTTGAGGACGTCAAGCTTGCCGTGCCGGGCTCCATGGTCCGCTTTGCCGAGCTGCACCCGAAGGACGACGCCGAGGTAGTTGAGCAGATCAAGGGCGTCTTCGACGCACTCGCCGCCGCGCAGCCGGCTGCGTAAGGCAGCCGCACGCAGCAGCGCCAAGCAACCAAATGCCCGGGGCACCGAAAGGTGTCCGGGGCATTTGTTATCTCGCCGTGAGCAGGAACGGACTCGGGCCCCGCGCGCGTGACCAAGTCTTATTCCAACCGGTACCGCGCGGGCATTTGCAGCGCTGATGGACCGCCGTATCGTTTAATTCACGGAATAGCGCGGGGCGGGAACGCGGTGCAGAGATGCCATGCAAGCGGAGCGTCGGAAGGCTGATGGCGACGGCGGCAGCACTTACGCTTCCGCTGTGGCTGGGATGCTGCGCCCCCGCCGCCAACCCGCCCGCCGGCAGCGGTGCGCCGGCAGGCGCAACCACCATTGAGCGATCCGGCCCCGCCCAGGCTCCCCTGGTCCCAATTCCCCGGCCGCAAGCACCCCCGCCAGCCGCCGGGGCGCCCCCCGAAGCCACCAGCCCGTCCGCCGCTTCGTCCCCCGAGCCTTCAAACCACGCGTCCGGCGGGGCGGCGGGAACACCGGGTCGGATCCCGGGCACAGCTCCAGCGTCCGGAACGGCTGCGTCCGGCGGCGGTGCGGTACCGGGAACAAGTGCGGCCGTCGGGGCAAGCCCATCGCCTGCCCCGGAGCCTTCGGCGCCGCCGCCGACCGGGCCGGGTGCTGGCCGGTCCGCCGAATTCCAGACGGTGACTGCCTACTACGTACTGCTCGACGACGGCGGTGCCGGAGGTGTGCGCTTTGGTTGCAATGACAGCCTTTCCGGCGTCCGCCGCACCGTGGCCGGATCCACGGAACCCTTGGCCAACGCCATGCGCGCCCTGCTGGACGGAGCCGCAGAACCGGCGCCCGGGCTGTACAACTCCCTGTCCGGCTCAACCCTGACCTTCCTGTCCGGCACCTTCGACGGCACGGCCGTGACGGTCTACCTGTCCGGCTCGATCCGTCCAGCGGGGGTGTGCGACATCCCCCGCATCGAGGCCCAACTCACGCAAACTGCCGTCGCCTCGGTGGGCGCCATCCGCGCCGAGGTCTACGTCAATGGCGTGGGGCTCGCCGAAGCACTGCGCCTCAACTAGCGCGTTGGATCAACAGATGTTGCCTGATCGGCAACTGTCGGCTGTATCCTGAGGATGTGACCCATGAAACACTTGATGCCGGCGCAGTGCAGCTACCGGCCGAAGCCATTGATGCCATCGAGCGCGCGGCCACGTCCGCCCACCGCGCCGCCCATCCCCATGAGGCGCTGTTTTCGGAGCGCGCAGCCAACATTAAACAATCAGCAGTGCGGGACGTTTTTGACATCTCGATGCGCCCCGGGCTCGTGTCCCTTGCCGGTGGCAGCCCATACCTGCAATCCCTTCCGCTTCAGCGGCTGGCCGCCACGGCTGCAAACATCATCGCCGCCGAAGGGCTCACCGCCCTGCAGTACGGCGGCGGGCAGGGCACGGAAGAACTGCGCACCCAGATCTGCGAGGTGATGGCGGCAGAAGGAATTCTGGACGCGCTGCCGCAGAACGTGGTGATCACGGCAGGCTCCCAGTCGGCCCAGGATGTGGCCACCAAGGTCTTCTGCAACCCGGGGGACGTGGTGCTGGTGGAAAACCCCACGTATGTGGGCGCCCTTAATACGTTTGAGGCCTACCAGGTGGAGGTGGCCACCGTGGAGATGGACGACGACGGCCTGGTGCCGGAGCTGTTGGAGGCCCGGATCGCCGCGCTTCAGACAGCCGGGAAGAACATCAAGTTCCTCTACACCATCCCCAACTTCAACAACCCCTCAGGGATTACCCTGGCGCAGGAACGCCGTCAGCGGGTTGTTGATATATGCCGGAACGCGAATATTCTGGTGCTGGAAGACAACCCCTATGGTCTCCTCCGGTACGACGGGAAACCGCTGGAACCGCTCCGCGCGGCCAACCCAGCCGATGTCATCTACATGGGATCCTTCTCCAAGATCTTTGCCCCTGGTCTTCGCATCGGCTGGGCATTGGTCCCGGAGCACCTCCAGCGGCGCTACTACCTGGCATCCGAATCTGTCACGCTGTGCCCTCCGACGCTGAACCAGATGCTGGTGTCCGCCTACCTCAGGGACTATGACTGGAAAGGGCAGATCGAGACCTACCGCGGCCTTTACGCCGAACGATGCACGGCAATGCTCGGCGCCCTGGATGAACACATGCCCGCCGGCACCAGCTGGACCAGCCCGGAGGGCGGCTTCTTCGTCTGGGTCACGCTGCCGGAAGGCGTTGATACCTATCCCCTGCTGCAGAAGGCGATCGACGCCGGCGTCGTCTTTATCCCCGGGGCTGCCTTCACCCCTTCTGATTCGCCGTCTAATAAGCTGCGGCTGGCGTTCAGCGCAGTGCCGCCCGACGCCATCAAGGAAGGTGTCCGCCGTTTGGCCCCGGTCCTGCGCGAAGCCCTTGCCGCGCTGTAACGTTGGCCAAACTGAGTGTGGCCAAGATTGATACTAAACAAGGAGTACAAAGCATGAGCGGAATTATTGTTGTCGGGGTTGACGGCAGCGGGACCGCCAAGAAGGCCGCCGAATCGGCCCGGGATCTCGCCGCCGCCGTGGGCGCCTCGCTGCACGTCGTATCAGCCTTCGACAGCGACCGTACCGAGGTCTTCGGCTCGGGCAGCGACCAGTGGATCGTTTCCGACGCCGACGGTGCCGAGCATGTTGCCAAGACAGTGGCCGAGGCCCTGGCCGGTTCCATCAAGGTGACCTACTCGGCCGCCCGCGGCAAGCCTGCCGATGCGCTCATCAAGGAAGCCGAGCGCCTGGGCGCCAAGATGATCGTGGTGGGCAACCGGCGGATGCGCGGCATTGGCCGCGTACTGGGAAGCGTGGCCAACAGCGTAGCCCACAATGCCCCGTGCGACGTCTACATCGCCAACACCTACGACGCCGACTAACTGACAACGGGACACCATGCACCAGCCGCACCGCGGCGGTGCGTGGTGTCCGTTCCCACCCCCTTTAAAGCCGGTTTCAGCACCCGGCAGGCGATAAAATGGAAGTGCCCTCAACGGAGCGGACAACCACTCTCCACTCCAGCCAAAGGGGCAGAGCGTCCTGCGCGGCAACTGGAAATTCTTCTCGGCCCTCTCAGACGTGGCCCTGATCCTCGGCGGCCTGACACTTAGGCATACCGCTAAAGGAGCCAGCCGCGCAGGAGCCACCACAGGCCGGCCATCACCAGCCCGCCAAACAGCGATCCGGCCACCACCTGAGCCACGGTGTGCGCGCGGAGCACCACCCGCGACCAACCGACGGCTGGAATCAGCAGCACCAGTGGCAGCCACACCGGCCCCAGCATCAGGACGGAAATAACTGCCGCCGACGACACCGCGGCCGCGTGGCCGCTCATCTTCCAGAAGGGGCTCACGGCGGCCAACACGATGATGCCGGCGACGATGGCCAGCACCATGACCATCACGCTTCGCGGCGCACCGGCGGCTTGCAGCACCACCAGGCCTGCGACCACAGACCCTAGCGCCATCAGCAGCACGGGCGCGCGCTGTTTGCGGTTACTGACGTGGTGGTCCGTGACCTTGCCCAGCCTCACGAGCCCGAGGAGCACGAACAGCGGCAGCACGCACACAAACAGCGCAGCCAAGGCTCCATACCCGATGGTGCCAGGGAATCCGGCCTCGACCAAAGGGCTAAAAAGCAGCTGAAGCGTCACCACTACCGGCGGTTGGAAGACCTCTGTCAGCCATCTGGCTGTCCGGTTCCTGGACCGAATGGCAGTTTGGTTCACGGTATCGATGCTCGTGGTCCCGGCGTACCTAGTCCAGCAGGAGCGCTGGCTCCTCAAGGATCGCGGCGACGTCGGCCATAAAGCGGGCGGACAAGTCGCCGTCCACCACCCGGTGGTCAAACGAGCCGCCGAGCGTGGTGATCCAGCGCGGAATGACTTCGCCGTCCAGGACCCATGGCTTCTGCTTGATGGTTCCGAAAGCCACAATTGCCACTTCGCCCGGGTTGATGATCGGCGTTCCCGTATCGATCCCCAGCGCACCGATGTTGGTGATGGTGAGAGTTCCACCCTGCATTTCGGCGGGCTGTGTCTTGCCCGCCCGGGCTGTGGTTGCCAGGCCGTTCAGAGCCAGCGCCAGCTCCTTGAGCGACAGGTCCTGCGCGTCCTTGATATTCGGGACCATCAGCCCTCGCGGGGTGGCTGCGGCGATGCCCAGGTTCATGTAGTGCTTGACCTGGATCTCGGCGGCGTCGGTCCCGTCCACGTTGTCCACCCAGGTGGCGTTGACGCTGGGGTTCCTGGCCGCAGCCCAAATGACAGCCTTGGCAAGGATCAGCAGCGGCGAAACCCTGATCCCCTCAAAGTCGCGTGAAGCCTTCAGTCGCTTGACGAATTCCATGGTGCGGCTGGCATCAACATCAACAAAGATGCTCACGTGCGGCGCTGAGAAAGCCGACTCGACCATCGCCTTGGCCGTCGCCTTGCGGACGCCCTTGACCGGAATTCGTTCAATCCGCTGGTCCTGGGGCTTGCCTGCCTTGCCCCAGAACCCCTCGGCCTGATCCAGCTCTGCGTCGCGCTGGGCCTGGTAGCTGACCAGGTCCTCGCGCGTGACTTCGCCCCGCGAGCCGGTGGCCACCACATCGGCGAGGTCAATCCCCAGATCCCGGGCGATCTTGCGGACCGGAGGCTTGGCCAGGACGCGGTTCACGAGGCCAGTGATCGTTCCGCCGAGAGTGGGTCGGTTATCGACGGCTTCAGTCTCGACAGGCTGGACCGCGGGATTCCCTGGCCGAGCTTGCGAGGTTAGGGAGCGGTTGGGGAGCGAAATCGCGGGAGCGCCGGTCCGGGTCTCGACAGGCTCGACCGCCTGAACCGGGGCGGCGGGTGCCGCCTTCCGGGGACGGCGCTTGACGGCGTCGGCCTTAGGGCCCGACCCCACCAGCGGACCGCCGGCCAGGGCACTGCCCGAGGTGCCGGCGTCGTCCGCGGGAAGCTTGCCGTACAACGGCTGGACCGGAGTCGCGGGGGCCGGGACATCGGCCGGCGTCGGGTCGCCGGAGACGGCGTCAGAGACGCTGATGATGGCGGTTCCGACGTCGATGGTCACGCCCTCGGGAACCAGCAGTTCGGTGACGGTGCCGGCGAAGGGGGACGGCAGCTCAACGAGCGACTTGGCGGTCTCGATCTCGCACAGGACGTCATTAATGGCAACGGTGTCCCCCGGCTTCACCTTCCAGGAGACGATTTCCGCCTCGGTAAGGCCTTCGCCCACGTCGGGCAGGTTGAACTTGTTCAGAGTCATGGTGTCCTCTTTCGCGGCAAGCGTGAGCGGGAAGCGTGAGCGGGAAAGGTGCCTGCGCCTAGTAGGCCAGGGCGCGGTCCAGCGCCTCGAGGATGCGGTCGATGTCGGGGAGGTAGTCTTCCTCCACTTTCGCCACCGGGTACGGCATGTGGAAGCCGCCCACACGGATCACGGGTGCTTCCAGCGCAAGGAACGCCCGCTCACTAACGCGGGCTGCGATCTCGCCCCCGATGCCGCCGAAGGTTGGTGCCTCGTGCGCCACAACGAGCCGGCCTGTCTTCTTGGCGGACGCCGTGACGGTGTCGAAGTCGATCGGCGAAATGGAGCGCAGGTCGATGACCTCGATGCTGTGGCCGTCCTCGGCAGCGGCGTCGGCAGCGGCAAGGGCCACCGGCACGAGCGGTCCGTAGGCCACCACTGTGGCGTCCGTGCCCTCGCGGAGCACATGCGCTTTGAAGGGATCGGCCGAAGCGCCGGGCGAATCGGTGTCGACCTCGCCCTTGAGCCAGTAGCGGCGCTTGGGTTCAAAGACGATCACTGGGTCTTGGCACTCCACTGCCTGCCGGATCATCCAATATGCGTCGTGGGCGTTGGACGGTGTGATGATCCGCAGGCCGGCCGTGTGGGCGAACAGCGCCTCCGGTGATTCCGAGTGGTGCTCAATGGAGCCGATACCGCCGCCGTAAGGGATCCGCACAACGACGGGAACGGTGAGGTTGCCGTTGCTGCGGGCGTGCATCTTGGCCAGCTGGGTGGTGATCTGGTTGAAGCCGGGGAAAACAAACCCGTCAAACTGGATCTCGCAGACGGGCAGGTAGCCGCGCAGGGCAAGGCCGATGGCTGTGCCGATGATGCCGGACTCCGCGAGCGGCGTGTCCACCACACGGTCCGCGCCAAACTCCGCGAGGAGGCCGTCGGTGACGCGGTAGACGCCGCCCAAGGCCCCGATGTCCTCGCCCATGAGCAGGGTCCGCGGGTTGTTGTCCAGGGTGGCGCGCAGGCCCTCGTTAATGGCCTTGGCTATGGTCATGGTGGTCATCAGCGGGCCACTCCTGTCGATGCTTCATCGGGGTCCGCGCTGTCGCGCTCCGGCGTTTCGGCGAACCCTGCGCTGTATTCCTCAAACCAGGCCAGCTCCTCGGCCACCAGGGGGTGGGCTTCGACGTAGGTGTTGGCGAAGGCGGTCCGGATGTCCGGGGTCTCGAGGTCGTAGGTGGTCTTGCGGACATAGGCGGCGAGTTCGTCGCCGTCGGCCTTGACCTGTTCAAAGAACGCGTCGTCGGCAAGTCCCTCGGCCCGCAGGTACTTTTCCAGGCGGTCAAGCGGGTCTTTGGCGCGCCACAGGGTTTCCTCGGCGGATTCGCGGTACTTCGTGGGGTCATCAGCTGTGGTGTGCGCACCGACGCGGTACGTGAACGCCTCGATCAGCACCGGGCCCTTGCCCTCGCGGGCATGTTCGAGCGCCCACTCGGTCACGGCATGGACGGCGATCACATCGTTCCCGTCCACCCGGACTCCCGGGAAACCGTACCCCTTGGCACGGTTGGACAGCGGAATTCGGGTCTGCACCGAGCTGGGAACGGAGATGGCCCAGTGGTTGTTCTGGCAGAAGAACACCACCGGCGCGTTGTAGGAGGAGGCGAAGACCATGGATTCGTGGACGTCGCCCTCGGAACTGGCACCGTCACCGAAGTAGACCACCACAGCGGCCTTCGGCTCTGCGGGCCGGTCCAGCGCCCCATCCACGCCGACTGCAGCGGCCGCGAGCTTCTGGTCCCGCTGGATCCCCATGGCGTACCCGACGGCGTGCGGTGTCTGCGCGGCGAGGACCAGGGTGTAGAGATGGAAGTTGGTGTCCTTCGGGTTCCAGCCACCGTTCGAGACGCCGCGGAACTGGCGCAGGAGCTCCGCGAGGTCCACATTGCGGGTCAGCGCCACGCCATGCTCGCGGTAGGTGGGGAAGATGTAGTCCTGCGGCTGGCTGGCCCGCCCGGAGCCGATCTGCGCGGCCTCCTGGCCGGTCAGCGGGACCCACAGCGCCAGCTGGCCTTGGCGCTGGAGTGCGGTTGCCTCCACATCAAAGCGGCGGATCTTGGCCATGTCAGCGTAGAAGCCACACAGCTTTTCACCGTCCAGCCGCTCGGCGTACGCCGAGAAAACCGGGTCTGTCCCCAGGGTCCCGTCAGGCGCCAGCAGCTGCACCATAGGCTCGGCCGGGTTGCCCAGTTGGGCCTCGGCCGCGGCCTCGAGCTGGTCGTCTGCCGCTGTCTCATCGAACTCGGTGGAGGGCAGATGTGTGGCGCCCATACCGTCTCCTTGCTTGCCGCATGCGGATGCATTTGCAATGTCGCTGGGATATATGCCACTTAAGGAATGCATTCCTCTGCTGGCATATAAATTGGCTTACTGATCCTTACTTTATCTTCAGTAGGTGCCGCTCCTGATACATGTTAAGCGCTAGGAACGTCGTGGCGCCTTTGTATAGTTCGCACAGAGCTCGAGGAAGCGGCTGTTGGCCTCGGGCTCGCCGATGCTGACCCGCACGCCTTCACCGCCGAAAGCGCGTACCGACAGCGCCTGTGCGCCCGCCAGCTCGGCAAATTCTGAGCTGTTTTCGCCCAGGTTCAACCAGACGAAGTTGCCCTGCGCCTCGGGTACAAACCAGCCGAGTTCACGCAGCCCGGAGGTTACCCGGGTTCGTTCGTCCACAATGCTTTGTACCCTTTCTACAACCAGCGGGTAATTCTGCAGCGAGACAATGGCGGCCTGTTCGGCGATCTGTGACACGGCGAAGGGCGTGGCCGCCACGCGCAAGTGCTGGGTCAATCCGGGGTTCGAAACGCTGTAGCCCACGCGGAGGCCCGCCAGCCCGTGCGCCTTGGAGAACGTCCGGAGCACCACAACGTTCGCGTATTTGCGGTACATCGCGATGCCGTCCACGCCATCGTTGGCCCGGACGAACTCCTGGTAGGCCTCATCAATAACCACCACGACGCCGGACGGGACCGCCTGGATGAACCGCTCCGTTTCGGCAGTGGTCAGGATGGGACCGGTGGGGTTGTTCGGGGTGCAGAGCAGGATGACCCTGGTGCGGACCGTGACGGCTGCAGCCATGGCATCCAGGTCGTGACGTCCCTCTGCCGTCAGCGGGATGCGGACGCTTTCCGCGCCCACCAGGCCCACGCTGATGGGGTAGGCCTCGAAGGAGCGCCACGCATAGATCACTTCGTCCGCTTTGCCGTCGTCGTTCTGGCCGGCGAACGTGGACAGCAGCTGGTTGAGGGCGCCGAGGCTTCCGGCGCCCGTGACCACGTCCTCGGCTGGCACCGCCAGGAACTCGGCGAGCGCCGCACGAAGCTTGCTGCTGAGAGGGTCGGGGTAGCGATTGAAGTCCGTCTGGTTGGAAATCGCCTCCAGCACTGCCGGAAGAGGGGGCAGGGGGTTCTCGTTGGAGGAGAGCTTGTAGCTGGCCAGCCCATCCACGGCGACGGGAGGCTTTCCTGCGGCGTAGCGGGGAAGCCGGCCAACCACTGGGCGCGGCCGGATTTCGCCAGGCAGGATCTCTGATGAAGTCATGCAAACTAGCGTACTTCGCCCGAACGGCACGGGCCGGGCAGGCGCCCAGGCGGGGCTCAGGGGCAGTGTGACAGCATGGGCGTATGCGCTCATTTATTGTTCGAGTCCTCATTAGCGGGCTGGCCCTCTGGATTGCCAGCTGGATACTGCCGGGCCTGGATATCTCTACTTTGGCCACTACCGAGGCGGTGGCCAACACGGGCGTAACGCAGGGCACGGAGACCATCGGCCTCATTCTCGCGTACCTGTTCATCGGGTTAATCTTCGGCGTGGTGAACGCGTTTGTCCGCCCCCTGGTCAGCTTCCTGTCCTTGCCCATCACCATCCTCACGCTGGGCCTGTTCACCATCGTCATCAACGCCGCCATGCTGTATCTGACGTCCTGGCTCAGCAGTTACACGCCGGTGCATTTCACCATCGACTCGTTCTTTTGGACGGCGGTCCTGGCGGCCATCATCATCACGCTCATTTCGCTGGTGGCGGGCAGGGTGCCGGGCGGCCGTCGGCGCTAACACCGGGACAGATTCGCTCAGCGGCGCTGCTCAGCGGTGTCGCTCGGCGTACCGGCTTCCGGACGATACCGGCCGGTCCGCTTCTGGCGGTTGCGGCGGGGATTGCGGCATGGGCGTCGGCTCCGGCCCGCGCACGCTCGCCGGCTCGGGGGGCTTCGTTCGCGTCAGTGCGAAGCGTGTGGCCGTTGCCGTGCCGCCGGCTCCCAGCACGCCGGCAAGAACCGCGGTTGACGCCATGAGGGAGGGATCGTCGCTCTCCGCGACGAGCCGCGCGCCTCCCGTGTAGTTGCTGAGCCGATGGCCCGGACCAATACCGAATTCGTCACCTTCGGGCGTGGTTACAGGGTTGTTGAGGGTCACCGTAACCCGGTTTCCGGCGTCCGGGTTCGGTGTGCCGTCAGTTCCGGGCACCCAGTCCTGCCTGTGCTCCAGATGGAGGGCAGTGACGTCGGCGTCCGGAACAATGCCACCTACGGGGGACCCTGCCGTGAGCACATATTTCATGTCGTACTCGCTGAGGAACAGTTCGTCCGCGGCGAGGTTCATGGCATGGATTCCCCCTTGGCTGTAGCCGACGGCCACTACTGGCGATCCTTTCTCGGCGCCAGTGGCCCGCAAAGCCTCCAGCACGGCCGCGTTGACTTCCGCGGAGCGGTGACCCAAACCTTCAACGATGCCCGCTTCATCGAAGGGGTTGGCCCCGCCCAGTTCACCGCCCGCCTGCGTTCCGGGAATGACCACCACGTAGGCCTTCTGTCCCCCGTTATCCACCTCGATGACTTCCACGTAGCCCTCACCTCGCTCACCGATGACCCGCGCCCGTTCAAGCAGCGCGGCCAGAGAACCATCGAATTCAACAGACAGCGTCTCCTTCCGGTCCACCGTCACCGGACGCGGCTGCAGGATACGGACGGAACTTCCTGCCGCGCCATTGAGCAAAGGAACGGCGGACGCGACGTGCCTGCCGGCCGCCATGTCTACCCCGAGTGCCACGAAAAAGCGCTCCGGCGAGACTGCCAGCAAGGCAGCCATGGCCAAGGGGCCAGTGGCGAGTTCCGCGACTTCCCTGTTGGGAACAAAGCCCAACCCGAGATCTACCGCTTGCCGACCGAGAGTTTCGGTGCTGGTCAGGCCGCCGCCCATACCGCGCGAGAAACCCTCCCATGCTTCCGCCGTCTCGTAGTCCCTTTTGCAGTCCCGTACCTGCTGGCTGACGCGCTGCAGCTCCGTCCTGACCGCCTGGACGCTCCACTGCGCCTCTCCGACGCCGATCAGGGCCGCCGTGCCGGTGGGACGCGCTTCGTCCTGGTACCGGCACAGGTCTTCCCAGATGCGGCGAACCTCCACTTCCACGGCAGCCAACTCCTCCGCAGCGGCGTCGAGCTTTTCGGCGCCGCCCATGAGTTCCTCCAACTGAAAACTGATTCCGCCAACGCCGCCTCTGATTTCCAGGCCCCCGTCCATGGCAGGCCCTGTCAGCTGGATTGGTCCGCCGCTGCCCGACGGCGTCACCTCGCCCATCAGTACCGCCCCGCTTGGTTGCCGGCCGAAGTTCCCACCGCCTGCGCATGGCGTCTCACCGAAGCCAATGCATCCTCGAGCCGCACGCGCGCAGTTCCAAGCGCCACCTCCTGGAGGGCTACCGAATTCCGGTATGCCCGCCCCGCGGGCGACTGCCAGTCCAGGAGCTGGATCTCGCGAAAGCCGCCGAGGACCTTTTCCACCCTTCCCAAGCAAAGGTCAACCCGGGCCGCCAACTGCTGAACCTCATAACCGCGGGACATGCATGCCGCCATGTCCGCTGCCGTCACGTCAGTGCCCATGCCTGTTCCCCCTCCCGGGTACCCGTACGAATATCTGATCCGTCAACGACCCTGTCTGAACCCCGACGCTACGGAAAGCCGCCCACACGGCGGAAGCACCGCCGTCGGCTATGTGGACAAGTCACGCCGCTGTTCACATCAGACGGACCGCTTAAGCGGCAGTGAAGAGTTCATGAAACAATCAGCACATGCCTGAAACTGCCGCCACAGCTGATACCCGCACGCCCTCCGGACGCCTGGCCCTCGCCGCGTCACCGGACCAGATCGCCCTGGGTCCGCTGGACGGCCGCTACCAGTCCGCCGTCGCGCCCCTCGTTGATTACCTGTCCGAGGCAGCCCTGAACCGTGACCGTGTGGCCGTTGAAGTCGAGTGGCTCATCCACCTGACCAGCAACAACGTCCTCCCCGGCGCAGGTCAGCTCACCGCGGAACAGCAGGAAAAGCTCCGCGCGATTGTCACCGAATTCAACTCCGCCTCGGTGTCCGAGCTGGCCGAAATCGAAGCCGTCACCGTCCATGACGTGAAGGCAGTGGAGTACTACATCGGCCGCCGACTGCCCGCCGTCGGCATCGAGAACCTGACCGCCCTGGTCCACTTCGGCTGCACGTCCGAGGACATCAACAACCTCTCCTACGCCCTGGGCGTCAAGGGTGCTGTGGAGGACGTGTGGCTGCCCGCCGCACGCGCCCTCGTTGCCCAGATCAGCAAGATGGCCGAGGACAACCGCGCGGTCCCCATGCTGTCCCGCACGCACGGCCAGCCCGCCACGCCCACCACCCTGGGCAAGGAACTGGCCGTCATCGCGCACCGCCTGACCCGCCAGCTGGACCGGATCGCGAAGACCGAATACCTGGGCAAGATCAACGGCGCCACCGGCACGTACGCAGCCCACGTGGCCTCTGTCCCCGGCGCTGACTGGCAGCAGGTGGCCAAGTCCTTCGTCGAGGGCCTGGGCCTGGCCTGGAACCCGCTGACCACCCAGATCGAAAGCCACGACTGGCAGGCCGAGCTTTACGCCGACGTCGCACGGTTCAACCGGATCCTGCACAACGTCTGCACGGACATGTGGAGCTACATCTCCATCGGCTACTTCGCCCAGATCCCCGTTGCCGGCGCCACCGGGTCCTCCACGATGCCGCACAAGGTCAACCCCATCCGGTTCGAGAACGCCGAGGCGAACCTGGAGATCTCCTCCGGCCTCCTGGACGTGCTGGGCTCCACGCTGGTGACCTCCCGTTGGCAGCGCGACCTTACCGACTCCTCCAGCCAGCGCAACATCGGTGTGGCATTCGGCCACTCCCTCCTGGCGATCTCCAATGTGGCCAAGGGCCTGGACCGCCTCGACGTTGCCGAAGACGTGCTCGCCGGCGACCTGGACACCAACTGGGAAGTCCTGGGTGAGGCCATCCAGATGGTCATGCGCGCCGAGGCGATCGCCGGCGTTGAAGGCATGGAAAACCCGTATGAGCGGCTCAAGGACCTCACCCGCGGCCAGCGTGTGGATGCCACCCGCATGCAGGAGTTCGTTCAGAGCCTGGGACTCTCCCCCGAGGCCGAGGCGCGGCTGCTCGCCCTCACGCCCGGCAAGTACACCGGCATCGCGGACCAGCTGGTGGACCACCTCAAGTAAGCAGCTCGGTGGTTGAGTTGCAGAAACCACCGCACATAAACGCGTACGACGGCGGCGCCGGGTCCTTTGGGGGCCCGGCGCCTTCCTTTTGGGTTGCGGTGGCCGCGCCCGGTTCGTTCCCGCCCAGTTGCCGGCCCGGCTACAGGCGTAGCGCGGGCGACACGCCGTATCTTGCCACCCGCGGGCACCGGCAACTGGGCAGGAACGCACGACGTCGGACCGGCAGGCAGGCGGCGGATCTCGCCGCCGGATGCGAAACTGGAGTCATGAAGCTGCTCCTCATCCGCCACGGACAGACCCCCGGCAACGTACTAGGCCAGCTGGACACCGCCCACCCCGGGCCTGGGCTGACCGAGTTGGGCGAACGCCAGGCAGAGGCCATGGCACGGTCCTTGGCCAACGAGCAGATAGGCGCCCTGTACGCATCAACGCTTCTGCGGACCCAGATCACGGCCGCCCCGCTGTCCCGGCTCCACGGGATTGAGGCTGAAGTCCTGGATGGACTGCACGAAATCGAAGCAGGGGCACTGGAGAAACTGACCGACCACGAGTCTCACATGCGATACATGGGGACAGTGTTCGCGTGGGCAGCCGGCGACCTGGACCGCAGGATGCCTGCCGGCCCGGACGGCCACGAGTTTTTCGAGCGGTACGACGCCGCCATCAACCGGATTGCCGAGCGCGCGGCCAGCAACGGGGGCTCCGCCGTCGCGGCCGTGGTGAGTCATGGCGCCGCCATCCGCACTTGGACAGGGCTCCGCGCCGCCGGCGCCGACCATGAGTTCGCGGCCCGACATGTCCTGTCCAACACCGGCATCGTGGCCTTGGAAGGGGACCCCGGCGCCGGCTGGAAGCTGATCCACTGGGACGGGAGCCCGGTGGGCGGCCTCGCTCTTGCTGATCCGACAGCCGAGGACCCCACCGGCACCCAGGGGTAGCAGGCAAGTTCTCCATCTCCTTACGCATAGGAAACACGGCGTTAATGGTGAGCTCGTAGGCTTGATCTGCATCACCCTTCGGCGAAACGAGGCAGTCATGCAGACCAATCCGCGGCTCAACATCAGGTCCGTCACCTGGTCCAACCCCGTGGGCGCCGATCTGCGCGGGGCACAGCAGGCGGAACTGGACGCCCGCTTCGGTACCCCTGACCACGAACCGGGGACCCCGCCGTCGGGCTCTGACTGTGCTGTGTTCCTGGTGGCGTACGACAAAGGCTCGGGACAGCCCGTGGGCTGCGGCGGGCTCAGGCTCCTGGACAGCGCCCAGGCCGAAATCAAGCGGCTCTACGTGCTCCCGTATACGCGCGGCTCTGGCGTGGCCAGCTCCATCCTGGCTGCCCTCGAAGCCGAGGCGCACAAGCAGGGAATCACCCTCATCAAGGCAGAAGCAGGCTCGGCCCAACCGGATGGCCGGAACTTCTACGAGAACTCCGGCTTCGAATCCGTCCCCAACTTTGGCGCCTACGTCGGAGTGGAACACTCGTACTGCTACGCCAAGTCGATTGACTCGCACAGCGCCGCCCACACGGCCATGGCCTGAGCCAAATCGGGGCTGCGGCCCGTTACACAACAACTGCCACCACGTAACGGGCGCCGCGGCACGCTAACCTCGCCATATGGAATCCACTGACATCACCTTCCGCACCCGCAAATGGATCCGGCCGGAGGACCTGAACGCCAACGGGACCCTCTTCGGCGGAAGCCTCCTGAAATGGATCGACGAGGAAGCCGCGATCTACGCCATCCTCCAGCTTGGCAACGGCCGCGCGGTCACGAAGTACATCTCGGAGATCAACTTCGTGAGCTCCGCAGTGCAGGGAGACCTGGTGGAAATGGGCCTGACGGCAACGCGCTTCGGCCGGACGTCATTGACCATGCGCGCCGAAGTCCGCAACATGATCACGCGCCAAAGCATCCTCACCATCGAAGAGATCGTTTTTGTGAACCTCAGCCCGGCCGGCAAGCCGGCGCCCCACGGCTACACCGAAATCACGTATGAGCGGGACAGGATTCCCACTCATCACCTGACCGAAACCCTCAGTCAGGACTGAGGGCAGGACGTGTCAGGCATCCGTGACTGACACTTCAGGACCAAGTCCCTCAACGGTCGCGGCCAGTCAATGAACCGTGCGCTGGACTGGAGGAAGCTGCGGCCATCATGGGTGCAAAGACCCTGTACGTGTTCCGCCGCATCCCTGCCATTGGCCGCTGCCGCCATTACATCCCTGAATTTCAACAGCATACTGGACGACTACGACACCGCCATCTTCCTGGCCCACCCGCTTGTCCAGCCCCTTAGCCTGGTCATCAAAGCAAACACCGATGGCGCTGAAGGTGTGGCCGGCGTGGCCAACCGGCCGGCGGAACAGTGTCCGACGGCGGCGGGGCAACGTCCACGGGACGGGCGGCCGCCGCGTGCCTGGGGCGTACGGCATAGGATCGATAGCCGGACCCATTGAAAGGACCCGCGTGGCCAAGCTCTACTTCCGCTACGGCGCCATGAACTCAGGAAAGTCCACCGGACTCCTGCAGGCCGCCTTCAACTACGAGGAGCGGGGCCAGCGCGTCCTATTGGCCAAGCCCGATGTGGACACCAAAGGCGATACTGACATTGTGTCCCGGCTGGGCATGACACGGTCGGTGGACTTCCTGATCTCCGCCACCACACGGGTGCGCGAACTCTTCGCCGCCCATGCCGCCGGCGATGACCCGGATGCCCTGCTGGAGCACATGGACCAGAAGCCGGTGGCCTGCTTTCTGGTGGACGAGGCCCAGTTCCTAACCCCGGACCAGGTGGATGACCTGTTCCGCATCGCCGTCCTGGACAACGTGCCGGTACTCGCCTACGGCATCAGGACAGACTTCCTGACCCGCGCCTTCCCGGGATCACGCCGGCTCATGGAGGTCGCCCACACGCTGGAAGAACTCAAGACCATTTGCCGGTGCGGACGCAAGGCCATCTTCAACACCCGGCGCGTCGGCAACGAGGTGGTGTTCGACGGCGACCAGGTGGCCATCGACGGCCAGGACGTCTGGTACGAATCCCTGTGCGGCTCCTGCTATCTCGAGGAGTCTGGCGGCCGGCTGGGCTCCTGAATCTTGTCCCCCTCCCGGCGGCAGATTGGTATCCGGCTCAGCTCACATCCGGCGCACCCGCCGCCAGAGCACAGGTGCCAGCACCACGCCAATGCCGACGGCGGCACCGATCACCGTCTCGATGATCCGGTCCCGGAGCAGGCTGGTAGGCGAGGCCGGCGCCACCAGGAGCGTGGAGATCAGGGCCAGCGGCGTCACGAAGACCTGCGCCAGCAAGTACTGGCGGGCAATGAACACCTCAGCACCGAACCGACACAAGGCCATAACCAGCACGGTCTGCCACGGTTCCAGGTTCAGCAGCAGGATCCCGGCGAGCACTGCCGCCCAAGAACCGTGCCGATAATCCTCTGCACGCCGCGGCGGACGCGGTGCACAGTGGTGTGCCCCACCAGCGGCTCCACCGCTGCCACCATGGCCCAGTAGTTGCGGCCAAAACCCAGCCGCCGGCCCACCAGGCCACGCCTACCCGGGCCACATCGATCCTACGCCGCAGCCTGTTCCCACAATCGGAACGGCAGGGCAACGCCGCCGAAACACCCTCCTGTGATCCTTGAGGCATGAAGCCCACTGCAAGGAACCCTGCCGCGTCTGATTTGAGCTGTGAAGTCTGCGGCCTGATGCCGGAACCCACCAAGACCCGCCTGACCGTGGCCAACGTGGCCGTCATGCTTCCGATCGAACTGCTGGTCCACGCCCTCGTGGTGGAAACGCACCTGCCCTATCTTGCGAAGGTACTGGTCCTCACACTCACGGCCACCGTGCTGGTGATTTGGGTGGCGGAGCCTTCCGCCGCCCGGATGCTCCGCGGCTGGCTGCACGCGCCGGCGCTCCGGCACCACCGGAAGCTGGGCAGCGCACCGGCGTTGTGGCGGGCGCGCACGGTGCTCCAAGACCACCCGGGTTCGCTGCAGAAGATCACCCGGAACCTGGCCCGCCTGGACACCAATATCCTCAGCATCCACGTCCATCCCGTTGCCGGCGGTGTGCTGGACGAGTTTGCGCTCTCGGCGCCGGGGAACCTCAGTGATCGGCACCTGCTGGAGGCACTGCACGACGGCGGCGGCTCGCGTTCGCGGGTCTGGCCTACCACCGCACTGGCCATGGCGGACGGCCAGACGAAGGCGCTGAGCCTGGCGGCCAGGATCGCCGATGCGCCGGACGAACTGCCGCTGGCAGTCGCCGAGCTGCTTCGCGCCCGCATCCTCACCCCCGCAGAGGCCACCCAGGAAACGGACGACGCCGGGACGCGCCTGAAAATCCCCACCGCCTGGCACGGACCCCTCACGTTCGTCCGTCCCGGCGAACCGTTCACGCCCGCCGAGTCAGCCCGCGCGCACCGGCTCGCCGAGCTCGCTGAAATCCTGGCCCACCGGCAGGCGCCCTCCCAAGTCACTGGCGCTTAACGTCGTCATTCCCGCGTTTGAGGACGTTAATTGCGAGTTAGTTGGGTTACATCCGGATGGTCAGCGCGCCGGGCTCAATGGTCATCAGGACGTGCTTGCCGTCGCCTTCGTGGTCGCCGTCGAGCTGGTAATCGTCGTTGTGCTCCAGCGTGATCTCCACGGATTTACCCTGGTAGTACTCCAGGGACGTGTCCTTGCCCCGGCCCTTGCCGATCATGCCGGCGATCACGCCGGCGATCACGGAGAACCAACCGAGTTTCCCCCTCGGGGCCAGCACCGCCACGTCCAGCAGGCCGTCATCCATCTTGGCGTCCGGGAAGATCTCCAGCCCGCCCTGGACCTTGCCGCAGTTCCCCACCATCACGCTGCGGACCCCGCGGTGCACCACTGTTTTGCCGTCGAGGACGATGGTTGCCTTCACGGGCTTGCCCGGCAGGTTCCGGATGCCGGCGTCCACGTAGGCCAGCCAGCCCACCTTGTCCTTGAGGTCCTCGTCGGTGTCGGCCATGATGGTGGCGTCGTAGCCGACGCCGGCCATGACCAGGAAGACCTGCTCTTTGTCCGGGCTATTGCGGGCAGCCCGGACCACGTCGATCTTCCGCTCGGTGCCCGCCAGCGCCCCGGCCATGGCACCATCAAAGTCGGTGACGTCCATGCCCAGGTTCCGGGCCAGGAGGTTGCCCGTGCCGAACGGAAGCAACCCCATGGGCACGTCCCCGCCGGAGAGGACCTCGGCCACGCACCGCACGGTGCCGTCGCCGCCGGCAGCAATAACGACGTCGGCTCCTTGCTTGAGTGCCTCCTTCGCCTGGCCGACGCCGGGGTCCTCCTTGGTTGTCTCCAGCCAGATGGGATCTCCCCAGCCATTCTCCGAGCAATGCTTGGCCGCCAGGGCCCGCACATCGATTTCCAGCGGCTTGGCAGGATTGATGATGATGGCCGGGCGCTTGAGGGAAGTGGAGCTGTTGGCTGTCATGGTGTCCTTCGCTAACGTGGGAATTGGGCCTTGGGGACAGCGTACTTCGCTACAGTGCCTTCACGGCGCCCAGCACCTTGGCCAGGGAATCCTTGGCGTCGCCGAAGAGCAGGGAGGTCTGCGGCTCGTACAGGAGTTCGTTCTCGATCCCGGCGAATCCGGGCCGCATGGAGCGTTTCAGGAAGATCACCTGGCGGGCGTCGGCCACTTCCAGGATGGGCATGCCGTAGATCGGCGAGCCGGAGGACGTCTTCGCGGCCGGGTTCACAACGTCGTTGGCGCCCACCACCAACGCGACGTCGGCCATGCGGAACTCGGAGTTGATCTCGCCCATTTCCTTGAGCGATTCGTACGGCACGTTGGCCTCGGCCAGGAGCACGTTCATGTGCCCGGGCATGCGGCCGGCCACGGGATGGATGGCGAAGTCCACCTCGATGCCGCGGGCTTCGAGGGCCAGGGCCAGTTCGGCCGCTGTGTGCTGGCCTTGGGCCACCGCCAGGCCATAGCCGGGGACAATGATCACCCGCTGCGCATAGCCCAGGAGCACGGCCACGTCCTCCGCGCTCGAGGACCTGACGGGACGTTCGCTCACGGCGGTGGATCCCGCCGTCGAACCTCCCTTGAAGGCGCCGAACAGGATGCCGGCCACGCTGCGGCCCATCGCGGCCGCCATGGCCCGGGTGAGGATGGTACCGGAGGCGCCCACCAGCGTGCCTGCCACCACCAGCAGCACGTTGCCCAGCACCACGCCCGACGCTGCAACGGCCAGGCCGGTGAACGCATTCAGGAGCGAGATGACGATGGGCACGTCCGCTCCGCCCACCGGCAGCACCAGCAGCGCGCCCGCGGCCAAGCCCAGCACCATCAGCAGCACCGCGAGCGCCAGGGAACCGGTCAGGACGACGGCGACGGCGGTGCCCACCGCTGCGAGCAGCACCGCGGCCATCACCACGGGGAGGCCCGGAAAAACGATGGGCCGGGTGGTCATAAGCTCCTGGAGTTTGGCGAAGGTGACTCCGGAGCCCGCGAAGGAGACGGCCCCCACCAGGAGGGTGAACACAATGGCCAGCCGGACCCAGGGGTCTGCGGTGTGGCTGAGTTCCAGCAGCGCCACCAGGGCTGCGGCGCCGCCGCCCACCCCGTTGAACAGCGCCACCAACTGGGGCATTTGGGTCATCTGTACCCGCCGGGCCACCGGTGCCGCCACCGCTGTCCCCACTGCGATGGCACCGATGATCCAGGGGATGTTGTCCAGCCGGGCGGACAGGAAGACCGTGACGACGGCGAGCAGCGCACCGAAGGCGCCGATGAGGTTGCCGCGGCGGGCAGTCCGGGGCGAACTGAGGCCGCGGAGGGCAAGAATGAAGAACACCGCAGCGGCGAGGTAAAGGAGCGAGGTCCAGACCGGATCGAGGAGGGTCACTTTGCTTCCTCCTTGCCGGTGGCTTCCTGGCGGACGACGTCCTTGCGGGCACGGAACATGTGCAGCATCCGGTCCGTCACCACAAAGCCGCCCACCAGGTTGGCGGTGGCCAGCACCACGGCGAGCAGCGCCACGGCCAGGACCCAGGGGTCCGCGGCCTGGCCAGCCACGATGATGGCGCCCACCAGAATGATGCCGTGGATGGCGTTGGCTCCGGACATCAACGGGGTGTGCAGGGTGCTCGAGACCTTGGAAACCACTTCGAATCCCACAAACACCGCCAGCACGGTGACTGTCAGCAGGCTCATGCCGTCCATCAGATTCCCCCCTCCTTCTGGACCCGAACGTGCTGGACCCTGTCGATCTGGACGCCGTCGTTCTGGACCCGGGGTGCGTGGTCGGGCAGGGCGGGGACAAGCGCCGCCAAAGCCTCGACTGTGGGCAGGTGCCGCACCGCGCCGTCGTGCGTGAGGCACGCACCCGCGATCACCTCGTCGTCGAAATCGGGGGCAACGGCACCGTCCCGAATCATCAGGGTCAGCAGGTTGGTCACGTTCTGGGCATACAGCCGGGACGCGTCTGACGCCATCGCGGACGGCGCGTCCTTCAGCCCCACCAGCGTGACGTGGCCCTGCCCGTCAGCGGTGGGCACCAGGATGTCCTCGCCGGGAACGGCGCCCTCCACGTTGCCGCCGGACTCAGCCGCGAGGTCGACGACGACGGAACCGGGGCGCATGCCCTGCACCATTTGGCGGCTGACGAGGAGCGGTGCGCGCCTTCCGGGGACGGCCGCCGTCGTAATCAGGACATCCGCCACTGCGACGTGCGGGGCGAGGAGTTCACGCTGCAGGGCGCCGCGGTCGGCACTGAGTTCGCGGGCGTATCCGCCCGAAGCCTCCGCCGTTTCCAGATCCAGTTTGATGAACGTGCCGCCCATCGACGCGACCTCGTCAGCGGAGGCGGGCCGGATGTCGTTGGCAGACACGCGGGCACCCAGCCGTTTCGCGGTGCCGATAGCCTGCAGCCCGGCAACCCCGGCGCCGAGCACCAGCACCCGGGCAGGCGGGACGGTGCCGGCGGCGGTCATGTACAGCGGGAAGAAGCGCGGCAGCCGGATGGCGGCTTCCAGCACGCAGCGGTAACCGGCGACCAGGGCCTGGGAGCTGAGCGCATCCATGGACTGGGCCCTGGAGATGCGGGGCACCAGCTCCAGGGCGAAGGCGGTAACGCCGGCCTCCACGAGCGCCTGCACGGTGGCGAGTTCGGACGACGGCGAGGCAAGGCCTACGGTGACTGTGCCCCTCTTCAGGGCTGCCGCCGTCGGGGGTTCGAGCGGGCGGACGTGGACCAGGACGTCCAGTTCGCCGGGATCCAGGTCCTGGACGATGCGGGCGCCGGCGCCGGCGTAATCGTGGTCTGAATGGCCGGCTGCGGCCCCGGCGCCTGCCTCGATCAGGACCTCCAGGCCCAGCCCCGCCAGCTGCTTGACCGTATCCGGCGTAGCGGCCACACGCCGCTCACCCTCATGACGTTCCCGCGGTATGCCCAATTTCAAACCGCCAACTCCCTTACAAAAGAGTGCGGCAGCGCCTCAGGGTCCGTGCCCATCCGGTTGACCGGCGGGAACTTCGCGGAGCGGCACTGCTGCACGTAGTTGGCTAGAGTCTATGGCCCGGCAGGCTGCCACGGGAATCGGACCCTCCCGCGACGTGGATAACGATTGAGGGAAAAACGCCATACTCTCCCCGGACGGCCCCATGCCATGTCAGAATGGGCGGGATTTACCGTATCGGCATCACACATATGGGGGACCCTTGTCAGAGCGCGCAGAATTTGAAGCATCCTTGCCCGGCGGAGAGACCGGGAAAGGCATTCCGGCCCCACAGTTCGGCCAGCGGGCTCCCGGAACGTTTACTCCTCCGGCGGAAAGCCCGTCCACTTCGGTCCCGCCTGCGCCGCCTGCCGGGCGCGAAGACGTCCTGCGCGGCGCCGTTTTTGCCCTCGCTGCGGTCCCCTTAGGTGTCATCGCATGGCTGGTCCTGTGGGACCTGGGCTGGATGGCATCACTTGTTGCTTTCATCGCTGCTGCAGGTGCCGCCCGTCTGTACGTTCTGGGTACGGGAGGGACAATCAGCCGCCGCGGCGTTTGGGTTGTGGTGGCCCTCACCGTTGTGACGGTGCTGCTCTCCTTCCTGGGAAGCCTGCTCATTGACGCGGCCAAATTCCTGGGCGGCGGCTCACCGCTGTCCATGCTGGCCGATGCCGAAACCTGGGACCTTCTGGGCTTCAACCTGGCCACTAATCGGGAACTGGTGGACAGCTACGCCGGCGACTTCCTGCTCGCATTGCTGTTCAGCGCCCTGGGGTGCTTCTTTACATTGCGCCAGCTGTTCGCGCAGACCCGCAAGAGCTAGCCGGCGGCGGGCTTACTGCCGCGCGGTCAGGTCCGCAGAGATCAGCTTCGCCGTGGCGACGATTTCCCGGGCCACAGCGGCCAGGTACGCCTCCGGGTCCGGCTTGGCAGCTAAGGACTGGGCCTGCAGGGACACGTTCACCGCGGCCACCACCTTGGTTGGCCCGTCGTAGACGGGAGCGGCAACGGACATTAGCCCGAGCTCAAGCTCCTGGTCCACCAGGCACCAGCCCTGGGCCCGGACCGTGTCCAGCACCGCCAGCAGCTGGGGGACAGCGTCCAGCGCGCGCGGCGTCAGCGGTTTGATGTCCGCCGCTGCCAGGTAGCCCTTGAGTCCGGCGGGCGGCAGGGCCGCGAGCAGCACCCTGCCCATGGACGTGGCGTAGGCCGGGAAGCGGGTGCCCACGGTAATGCCCACGTTCATGATGCGGCGCGTGGTCACCCGGGCGATGTAGGCGATCTCCGTGCCGTCCAACACCGCCGCAGATGTGGATTCGCCCAGCTTGAGGGACAGTTCCTCCAGGTGCGGCTGGGCCAGCTGCGGCAGGGAAAGCCCGCTGAGGTAGGCATAGCCGAGCTGCAGGACCTTGGCCGTGAGCGCAAACGTCTTACCGTCGGTCCTTACGTAGTCCAGCTCAACGAGTGTGTGGAGAAAACGCCGGGCCGTGGCTCTGGTCAGGTCCGTCCGGGCCGCCACCTCGGTGAGGGTCATGACCGGGTGGTCGGTATCAAAGGCACGGATCACGGCCAGCCCGCGCGCCAGCGACTGCACGTATTGGTCGCTCGCCTGCGGGGCGGCCCGTGAGTCTGCTGCTGCGTTGGTCATGGTTACCAATCCTATTCGGCGCGAACTGGCAGGTAATCCCCTCAAAACTTGGGTTTGAGAGGATCTGCTGCCAGTTCGCGCCGGGGGTGGGGTTAGGTCACGGCTGGCTCAACCAGCGACGGCGGCGGCTGACCTGAGCGGGACGGGCACCAATTCCTGGAGCTCCTCCAGAGTGCAGCCGAACGTCTCGCGGACAGTGACGCCGTCGGGCCCTGTGAGGAAGACGGCCTTGTCCGTGTACACGCGCGTCACGCAGCCCACGCCGGTGAGCGGGTACGTGCACGCTTCCACGATCTTCGACGCGCCCTCGCGGGTCAGGAGCGTCATCATCACAAACACGTCCTTGGCGCCGGTGGCGAGGTCCATCGCGCCGCCCACGGCGGGAATGGCGTCGGGGGCGCCGGTGTGCCAGTTGGCGAGGTCGCCCGTGGCCGAGACCTGGAACGCGCCGAGCACGCAGATGTCCAGGTGGCCGCCGCGCATGATCGCGAACGAGTCCGCGTGGTGGAAGTAGGACGCGCCCGGCAGTTCCGTGACGGGGATCTTGCCGGCGTTGATGAGGTCGCCGTCGATCTCGTCGCCCTCGGCCGCTGGGCCCATGCCCAGCATGCCGTTCTCCGTGTGGAGCGTGATGTTCTGCTCCGGCTTGAGGTAGTTGGAGACCAGGGTGGGCTGGCCGATGCCGAGGTTCACGAACGAGCCGGGCGCGATGTCGCGGGCCACGAGTTCGGCCAGGTCGTCGCGGCCAAGGGGCTTGTCGCTGGTCTGAATGCTGGTTGCGATGCTCATTGTCAGGCCACCTTCACGATGCTGTTGACGTAGATTCCGGGAGTCACGATGTTTTCGGGGTCGAGCCCGCCGGTGGGGACAATCTCGGATACCTGGACCACCGTGTGCTTCGCGGCGGCGGCCATGATGGGGCCGAAGTTCCGGGCGGTCTTGCGGTACACGAGGTTCCCCACGCCGTCGGCCTTCAGGGCCTTGATCAGCGCGACGTCGGCGTGGATGGGGGTTTCGAAGACCTGGCCCCGGCCGTTGATGATGCGGGTTTCCTTGCCCTCGGCCAGCATGGTGCCGTAGCCGGTGGGTGTGAAGAATCCGCCGATGCCGGCTCCGGCGGCGCGGATCCGCTCGGCCAGGTTGCCCTGCGGCACCAGCTCCAGCTCGATCTCACCGGCGTGGTATTTGGCGTCGAAGTGCCAGGAATCGGACTGCCGCGGGAAGGAGCAGATCATCTTCTTCACCCGGCCCTCCTTGATCAGCAGCGCCAGGCCCTGGTCGCCCTGGCCGGCGTTGTTGTTCACCACGGTCAGGTCCTTGGCGCCGCAGTCCATCAGCGCGTCGATCAGTTCGAACGGCTGGCCGGCGTTGCCGAACCCGCCGATCATCACGGTGGAGCCGTCCTTGATACCGGAGACGGCCTCGTTTACGGAGTCAACAAATGTCAGCATTTCCCTATGCCTTTCCTGTGCTGGTGCCGGTACCGGCCGTTACGTTTTCGAGCACAACGGCGAGGCCCTGGCCCACGCCGATGCAGATCGCGGCGACGCCCCAGCGCTCACCGGAGGCTTGCAGGCTCCGGGCCAGGGTGCCCAGGATGCGCGTACCGGACGCGCCGAGGGGGTGGCCCATGGCAAGCGCGCCGCCGTGCCGGTTCACAATCGAGGGATCGATGCCCCAGGCATTGATGCAGGCCAAGGACTGCGCGGCGAACGCTTCGTTAAGTTCGACGGCGCCCACCTGGTCCCAGCCGATGCCCGCCTTCGCGAGGGCCTTGTTCGCGGCCTCCACCGGGGCGTAGCCGAAGAACTGCGGATCGTTGCCGTGCGCGCCGCGGCCGGCGATGCGGGCCAACGGTTCCAGCCCGAGCAGCCCCGCGGCGGATTCGGAACCGATCCATGCCGCGGAGGCGCCGTCGGACAACGGCGACGCGTTACCCGCTGTGACCGTGCCGTTCTCGGTGCGGAACACGGTCTTCAGCCCGGCGAGCTTCTCGGCCGAGGAACCGGCCCGGAGGCCTTCGTCGCGGACCAGGTCGGTGCCCGGCACCGGGGCCACCAGGTTGTCGTAGAACCCCTCGTCCCAGGCGGCGGCGGAGAGGTTGTGCGAGTTCGCGGCGAACTCGTCCTGCTGCTCGCGCGTCACACCGTACTTCTCGCGAAGCCGCTCAGTAGCCTCGCCCAGGGAGATGGTCCACTCCTTCGGCATGGCCTTGTTCACTAGGCGCCAGCCCAGCGTGGTGGAAGCCAAGGTCATGTCCCCGGCCGGGTACGGCTTCTCGGTCTTGGGCAGGACCCAGGGGGCCCGGGACATGGATTCGGCGCCGCCCACGAGCATCAGCTCGGCGTCCCCGGCGTTGATCTGGCGCGAGGCAATGATCGCCGCGTCCAGGGAGGAGCCGCAGAGCCGGTTCACGCTGGTGCCGGGGATCGAGACCGGCAGGCCGGCCAGCAGGCTGCCCATCCGGGCGATGTTGCGGTTCTCTTCACCGGCGCCGTTGGCGTTGCCGAACACCACCTCATCAATCCGCTCAGGATCAAGCCCGGGCGCGCGTTTCACCGATTCCTTGATCACGTGCGCGGCAAGGTCATCCGGGCGGACGGCGGCAAGGCCGGAGCCGAACTTGCCGAACGGCGTTCGGACCGCGTCGTAGATAAAGGCCTGGTTCATGAATGTTCCTCTGATTCTGTCTGACTAAAGCTGTGTGCGTACGGCAGCGGGTTATGCGGCCCCAACTAGGTAGCAGTAGGTGTCGGTATGAGGGCTCATAACGACATCTATTGCGGCCTGGTTGGGTGGGTGCCGGCGTTGTCCGGGGTGGGGGCCTTGTCCGGGGTGAATGCGTCCGTGGCTGTGTTGTCCATTGCTGTGTTATCCATTTCATGGAAAACCTGCTGGGCGGTCTTGAAGGCCGTGTTGGCGGACGGAACACCGCAGTAAATGGCGGTCTGGAGCAGAATTTCCTTGATTTCGTCCCGGCTCAGGCCGTTCGTGATGGCCGCGCGGATATGCATGGCCAGCTCTTCCCAGTGCCCGTGCGCCACCATCGCGGTGATGGTCACCGCCGAGCGCATCTGCCGCGAGAGGCCCGGCCGGGTCCAGATGCCACCCCACGCGATCCGCGTGATCATGTCCTGGAAATCCTCCGTGAACTCGTCCATGTTGGCATTTGCCCGGTCCACATGCGCGGCGCCCAGCACTTCGCGGCGGACTACCATGCCGCCGTCGTAAATCTCCTGGCTGGTGGCATCCGGCTGGACGACGCCGCTCCGTTCTGCGTTTGGAAGGTCAGTGCCGCTCACTTGGCTGCTCCGCGGGATTCGCTCCAGGTGATGAGGGTCCGCAGCAGTTCGGCGACGTGGGCGGGCGCCTCGGCGGGCGCCAGGTGTGCCACTCCCTCCAGCGTCACAGCATTTGCCGTGCCGCCGCCGGCGGTAATCCCATCCACGGTTTCCTGAGCCATCGACGGCGGTGCAACAGTGTCCGCCGCTCCGGCCACTGCCTGCGTGGGGACGGTGATGCTGCCGAGCTCGTCACGGACGTCGAAACCGGCCAGCGCTTCGCAGCAGAAAGCGTAGCTGAAGCGGTCGGTGTCGCGGAGGGCGTGCAGGAGCCGGCTGCTCCGCTCCGGTTCACGGTCCATAAAGCCCGGCGCAAACCAGCGCTCCGCGGAGCCCTGGATCAATACGGGAGTGCCCTGGCTGCGTACGGTTTCAGCACGTTCCAGCCAGGCTTCGGGCGTGCCGATCTTGGCGCCGGTGCACTGGACGGACAGGCTCTTGAGGCGTTCGCCGTGCTTGATGCCCAGCTGCAGGCCGGTGGCTCCGCCGAGCGAAACCCCGGCGTAGTGGAAGGCTTCGCCCGGGGCGATCGAGTCCACCAGATCCACCACAGAATCGGCCAGGCCGGCGACGTCAAACGTCTCCGTGGCAGCGGGCGAGACACCGTGGCCGGGCAGGTCCCAGGCCACAACGTCGTAGTCGTTGCTGAGCAGGCTGGCCGCCTCGGTCCACAGGACGGACGAAGTACCCAGGGAGGGTCCCAGCACCAGCAGGGGACGTTCGCCAAGGGCCCGTTCGGGCGAAAGCAGAACTGCCTTCAGGGTCGGTTTAGCCACGGTTGGCTCCGTTCTGGTCGGGGTCTGCTGAGGATCCGGGGTTGGCAGGCAACTGGCTGAAGCGGGAAAAGTCGGGGTAGGCGGCCAGGATACGGCGCGAGATTCCGGCTGCCTGGCCCAGGTAGCTGGCCGGGTCAAGGAGCTCCGCCAGTTGTCCATCGGAAAGCGTCTCCGCCGGAACGGCCTCGCGGAGCTGCCGGCCGTAGGTGGCGCCCTGTTCCGCGGCGGGCGCCTGGAGCGTCCGGTCAACCACGGCCTGGAGCTGCTCCTTGCCGCTGCGGCCATCCTGTTCGGCGAGCAGCGGGGCGACTGCGGCGCCCACCCCTTCGGCCAGGAGCAGCGGTCCGGCAAGTTCCAGGTTGCGGCGCATGGCGTCGGGCAAAACCTGCAGGCCTTCGGCGAGCTCCCGGAGGTGTCCGGCAGCGCCGAGTGCCAGGCGGAGAAGCTGGCGCAGGGCCGGCCATTCCGTGTGCCAGGCAGCGTCGGGGCGTTCGTCGTTGAAGGTGGCGGCGGCCAGGTGCAGCTGGGCCTCCAGCTGGGGTGCCTGGAGGGCGGCGCTGCGGATGAGGACCGACAACACCGGGTTCTGCTTCTGCGGCATGGCCGAGGATACGCCGCGGCCGGCGGCGCGCGGTTCGGCGAGTTCGGCCACCTCAGGCCGGCTCAGGAACAGGACGTCCGTGGCGATCTTGCCGGCGGCGTCCAGCGCCGAGGCCAAGGCATGTCCGAGCGACGTGATGGCCAACCGGTTCGTGTGCCATGGTGCCGGGGCCGTGGCCAGGCCCAGTTGCCGGGCCAGCGAGTCGGCCAGGTCAAACGGGTTGGTGGCCGAGCCTGCGGTTAGCACGGTTCCGGCGGCCAATGTTCCGGCCGCCCCGCCGAACTGCACCGGGAACTGCGCGTTGCCCAGCTGCCGGCCTGCGGCTGCCAGCCCGTGGAACCACTGCGCCGCCCGCAGCCCAAACGTAAACGGGAGGGAGTGCTGGGTCAGGCTCCTGCCCACGCCCAGGGTGTCCGCATGCTGTTCCGCCAAGGAGGCGAGCGCCGCCGTCGTGCATTTCAGATCCGCCAGCAGCGCCTCAACGGTGTTGCGCGCGAGCAGCATCAGGGCCGTGTCCAGCACGTCCTGGCTGGTCAGCGAGGTGTGGACCGCCTTCACTGCGCCGATGCGGGCGCCGTCCAGCGCCGCGACGTGCTTCCGCAGGTCTGTCAGCAGCGGGATGACGGGGTTGCCGCCGCCCTGCGCCCGGAGCGCGATGTCTGCCGCGTCGTAGCGGCCCGCCTCAGCGGCCGAGGCCACGACGGCGGCGGAACCGGCAGGCGCCAGGCCCGCCTTCTCCAGCACGGCGGCCCAGCCGGACTCGACGGCGAGGATCGCCGCCAGCACGGCGCGGTCACCGGTCAGCGCCGTCACCAGGGGCGACGCCGAGACAGGGCTCAGCAGGCCGACGTCGCCGTCCGCCGCGCTTCCGAAGTAGCCCAAGGCGGCGCCGTTCACCGGAAGTCCAGGAAGACTGTTTCGCCCTCGCCCTGCAGGCGGATGTCCCACGTGAGTCCGCCGTCGGGATCGCGGCGGGCAATGAGCGTACGACGACGGTCCGGGTCCAGGGAGCTGAGTAGCGGGTCCTTGGCGAGGGCTTCGTCGTTCTCCGGCAGGTACACGCGGGTGAATAGCCGGTTCATCAGGCCACGGGCAAACACGGCGACGGAGATGAAGGGTGCGGCACCGGACTCGGTGGGGCCCGGGTTCACGGTGGTGAAGGTGTACACGCCGGAGTGGCCCACGGAAGCGCGGCCCCAGCCCGTGAAGGTGTAGCCGTCGCGGACCAGGGAACCGGTCTGCTGCACGATTTTGCCCTCGGCGTCAGGCTGCCAGATCTCCAGGATGGCGTCCGGAATGGTTGCCCCCCCACCGTCAAATACGGTGCCCTGGAGGCGGATGGAGCCAGGCGTGCCGGGTGCTAGGAGTTCGTTGTCCTTCTCGAACGGCAGTGCGTAACCGTAGAAGGGGCCGACGGTCTGGCCGGGGGTGGGAACAAGCTTGGTGGTTGTGCTCACGTTATTCCTCATCTCCTGCTGCGCCGAGCGCCTCGTTTTCGGTCCAGGTCCGCTTGGAACCGGTGAGGACGATGTCCCAGTTGTAGCCGAGGGCCCATTCGGGTTCGGTCAGGTTGTGGTCGTAGCTGGCCACGAGCCGGTCGCGGGCGTCCTGGTCCACGATGGACTGGTAGATGGGGTCCAGTGGGAAGAGCTGGTCGCCGGGGAAGTACATCTGGGTGACGATGCGCTGGGTGAACTCCGTGCCGAACATGGAGAAGTGGATGTGGGCCGGGCGCCACGCGTTGACGTGGTTCTTCCACGGGTAGGCGCCGGGCTTGATGGTGGTGAACCGGTACGAGCCGTCCGGGCCGGTGATGCAGCGGCCCACCCCGGTGAAGTTGGGGTCCAGCGGCGCCGGGTGCTGGTCACGTTTGTGGATGTAGCGGCCGGACGCGTTGGCCTGCCAGATTTCCACGAGCTGCCCGGCCACGGGGCGGCCGTCACCGTCCAGGACCTTGCCGGCCACGATGATCCGCTCACCCTGGGGTTCGCCGTTGTGCTGGATGGTCAGGTCCGCTTCCAGCGCGTGCACGTCCTGGTGGCCGAACGCCGGCGAGTACAGCTCGATGGTCTCCGGGTCCGCGTGGTGCAGGCTCTTGGTGGGGTGCCGCAGGATGCTGCTGCGGTAGGGGGCGTAGTCCAGCCGGGGCTGGGTTTCGGCCGGGGCGCCGTCTTTTAGTGCCCGGGCGTAGGCATCGCCCATGGCGTTGATCTCTGCACTGAGATCCTGCTGTGTCTCCACTGCGGCCTCCTTTTGTCTGGTTGCTAATGCTGAGTGCTGCATTTGGTTGTTACTGCGGTCGGGTGGTGCTGTCTTAGCGGCGCTGCAGGTAGTCGTACTGGACTGCGTGGCGCACGGGGGCGTTGGGCGCGCCGTAGCCGTCGTAGGCGCCGCGGCGTTCCACCATTTCGAAGAACACACTGCCCACAGTGGCTGTATAGAAGTGGAGGAATTCGCCGTCCGCGTCCCGGTCGTACAGCAGGTTCAGTTCCTGCAGCGTGGCCAGGAAGTCCGGTGCCAGGCCGAAGCGTGCGTCCAGGTCCTCGTAGTAGTTCGCCGGAATCTGCAGGAACTCCAGGCCGCTGGCCTTGCAATCCCTGGCGGTGGCCACCAGGTCATCCACGGCGAAAGCGATGTGTTCCTGGTAGGTTTTGCGCTGCTGATTCAGCGGCGCCAGGTTCAGCACCAGCCGCACGGCGCGGTCCCCGGTGGCCATGACCTGCGAGCGGACCAGGCCGGTGGGGCTGGGCACCTCAGCGAACGGCTGGGGCTCCAGCGCGAGGGCGCTCGTGTAGAAGAGGACGGCCTCGTCGAAATGCTGCCACGGCTGTGCCAGGTTGACGTGGTCGATCACGGCAGTGGGGCCGGCGGCGGGCTTTTCCAGCCCCTCCCCGAACTCACGGGTCCAGGCCGCGGTGCCGTCGGAGGTGCCCTGGCACAGGAAGATATCGGTGGAGTCCGGGGCGGCGAAGCCCTGGAACACCTCCTCGTTGGCCTGGCTCTTGCGCGGGACCGCGGGGGCCTTCAGCTGCTGGGCGCGAGCGGCGGCAATCACGGGTGAGTCGACGTCGAACCCCAAGGCAGCGATAGCAGGAGCGGCGGCGGACGTCGCAATCCCCGTTGAATCGTCCCGGTCTGCTGGTGCGGTCTCGTTGATGATCACCCGGGCGTGTCCCAAGCTCCAGAGCTGCACGTCCTTGGTGCGGTGCCGGCCGTTGAACTCGAACCCCAGCTGGCCCAGCACCGTTTCCAGCCCTTTGGTGTCCGCGGCCCTGACTTCGGCGAAGTTGTAGCCTGCGGGTTCGGTCACCTGCGGGAGGGTGGCCAGTTCCATCGGATAACGACGGCGGCCCGGGGCCTGCGTGCCACCGGCGGCGCCGGTGATCCCTGCGCCGGAAGGGGCCGGGGCGTTGGCATCCAGCCACTTGGCGCTCTGTTCCTCCAGCCAGATGAGCGAGCGCATGGCGTCGACGGCGGTGCGCTCCACGTCCGACTGGCGGAAAACGTCGTTGAAGATTTCCAGTGACACCGGGCCGCTGTACCCCGCCCGGACCACGTGGCCCATGAACTTGGCAAGCTCGAACTGGCCCTCACCCGGGAAAACCCGGTAATGCCGGCTCCAGGAGAGGACATCCATGGAGAGCTCGGGGGCGTCTGCCACCTGGACGAAGAAAATCTTTTCCGGGTTGAAGGCCTCGATGGGGGCGGTGTCCCAGCTGCGGGACAGGATGTGGAAGGAATCCAGGCAGGTGCCCAGGTTGGGGTGGTCCACGGCTTCCACGAGCTTGTGGGCGTGCTCGTAGTCGTTGACGTACTTACCCCAGGCCAACGCTTCGTAGGCAACCTTGACGCCGTGGTCCCCCGCCAACGCAGCCAGATTGCCGAGCTGTTCCACCCGGAGGTCGTCGCTGTCGATGCTGGCGGTGGCCACATTGGAGCAGACCAGGATGGTGTCCATGCCCAGCCGCGCCATGAGTTTGAATTTTGCTTCGGCGCGCCGGAGGTTGGCGGTGAGGAGGTCCTCGGACACGCTGTCGAAATCACGGAACGGCTGGTAAAGATCCAGCGTGAGGCCAAGGTCGGCCGCCATCTTGCGGACGTCCTCGGGCGTCAGCGGCGACGTAACCAGGTCCTGTTCGAAGATTTCAATGCCGTCAAAGCCCGCGATGGCGCAGGCCTGCATCTTTTCCTTCAGGGTGCCGGAGAGGCAGACCGTGGCGATTCCGGTGCGCATCAGGCCGCCACCTCTTCCTTGGCCACAAGCTCCAGGAAATGGCCACGCATGCGTTCCGCGTCGGCTTCCAGCCCGGTGAAAATCCGGAACGAGTCCGCCGCCTGCCCAACGGCCATGCGGCCGCCGTCCAGGACCTCGCAGCCTTTGGCGCGGGCGCCGCGGACCAGTTCGGTATCGATCGGGCGGTAGACGATGTCCGCCACCCAGTGCCGCGTTTCCAGCAGGTCCAGGTCCAGCGGGACGCCCGGGTGGGCGGCCATGCCCACGGGCGTGCAGTGCACCAGACCGTCGGCCAACGGCATCAGCTGCGGCAGCTCCGCCGTCGTACGCGCTGTGACGGTGCTGCCCGGGAAGAAACCGGCCAGCTCTGCGGCGCGTGCCGCGCAGCGGGCGGGGTCCACGTCCACCAGGTCCAGCGCCTTCACGCCGGCGGTGAGCAGGGCATAGGCGACGGCGGAACCGGCGCCTCCCGCGCCAAGCTGGACAACGCGGTCCAGCCGCGCGCCCGGAAGGCCGGAGGCAAGCGCGGCGGCAAAGCCGGAGAAGTCAGTGTTGTGGCCGATGAAGCGGCCGTCCTCGATGACCACGGTGTTGACGGCGCCGAGCCTGAAGGCATCCGGCGAGACCTCGTCCAGGTGCGCCAGCACAAGCTGCTTGCACGGATGCGTGATGTTCAGGCCGGTGAAGCCCAGGCTGCGGGCACTCTTGAGCAGATCCCCCACCGCTTCGCCGGAAAGTCCGAGCTCCAGCAGGTCAATGGGGCGGTAGAGGTAGCGCAGGCCCTGCACATCGCCTTCGCGTTCGTGCATGGGGGGAGTGAGTGACGGCATCACGCCGTCGCCGACCAGTCCCACAAGGTAGGACTCAGTTCGATTGCTCATCCGGGCAGCTCCTTTGATACGACACTCGGCGGGCAGCGGCGCTCGAGGCGTCCGCGGCGGGTCGGGTGATAGGGATTACAGTACAACACTTGTTCACTTACCGCACGCTTGTTCTACATACGAACATTTTGGCGTTCGATTCACCGCTGCGGCAAGCGCGCGGCCAGCTCCGCCGCGGCATCCTGCAGCAGGGGCACATGGGCCAGCAGGGCTTCCACGCTGAGGCGGAACACGGGAACGGCGGTGGCCAGGGAGGCGAAGGCGTGGCCCTGTGAATTGAGCAGCGGCACAGCCACGGCGCGCATGCCGTTCTCGTTCTCCTCGTCCATCACGGCATATCCCTGCCGGCGCACCTTCTCGATCTCCGCACGGAAGGCGCTCCGATCCGTCATGGTGTGTTCGGTGAGGGGTTCCAGCTCGAGCTCCTCAAGCAGCACTTCACGCTCCGAATCCTCGGCAAATGCCACCAGCGCCTTACCGACGGCTGTGGCGTGCAAGGCGCCCAGATGCCCGGGATCGCTGGTGACGCGGAAGGACTGCGGGCCGTCCACCTTGTTGACCGTGAGGTGATGGTGGCCGTCGCGGACACTGAGGATGGTGGCCTCCCCCGTCTGCTCGGTCACGCGACGAAGGACCGGCAGTGCCGTGCCGGCAAATCCGTGATGGTTGGAGACCCGCTGCCCCAGCTGGAAGATCCGCAGGCCCAGGTGGTAGCGGCGGCCGTCCGGCTCATAGTCCACAAATCCGTCCCGCGTCAGGGATCCCAGCAGGCGGTAGGTGGTACTGAAGGGGAGATGGGCGCGGCGCGAGATCTCGGCGGCGCTGGCGCCACGCGGCTCGTCACCCAGGAGGACCAGCAGGCCCAAGGCCTTGCCCACCATGTCCGTACGGTCGCTCCTGGGCGTCTTTGGCTCAGCGGCGACGTCATCGGGCGCTGTGGTTTGATTCACACTCATACGTCGATGTTGCCACATCGTGGGAACTATTTCTAGATGGTGATTATTTTCTTGACAAGTGACTGCGCTCACAGCCATCATTGCTGTATCGCACAAGTAGCTCCCACCATGTGGCTACTAGCACGGGTCTTTCAACGGACTCCAGCCGCACCGCACCAGGCATACACTCAGGCCGCTGCGGCTGCGCCACTCCAGATCCATCCGCGACAATGTCGTCACATCTAAGGAACTCCATGAGCCAGACACTTCCGTCCGCCGGGCCGGGCACTGTTGCCCCGGCCGGGACGCCAAAGAAAGCAGCCCTTGCCAGCTTCCTGGGCAGCGCCGTCGAATACTACGACTTCTTCATCTTCGGTTCCGCGGCCGCCCTGATCTTCCCCACGGTGTTCTTCCCGGACGCGGGGGCCAACGCGGCCGTTATGTCCTTCGCCACCTTCGGCTTTGCCTACGTGGCACGTCCGGTGGGCGCTGTCATCCTGGGCCACTTCGGTGACCGTGTGGGCCGGCGGAAGGTCCTGATGTTCACGCTGCTGCTGATGGGTGCCTCAACCTTCATCATTGGCTGCCTGCCCGACTTCAACACCGTGGGCTGGTGGGCTCCGGCCCTGCTGGTGCTGGCGCGGCTTTGCCAGGGCCTCTCCGCCGCCGGCGAGCAGGCCGGCGCATCCTCGATGACGCTGGAACACGCACCGGACAACCGCCGCTCCTTCTTCACCTCCTGGACCCTCACCGGCACACAGGGCGGCCAGATCCTCGCAGCCCTCGTCTTCATCCCCGTTCTCGCCCTCCCGGACGAAATCAAGTACGGCATCGGCTGGCGCATCCCGTTCTGGCTCAGCGCCGTCGTCGTGATTGTTGCCTTCTTCATCCGGCGCACCCTGCACGAACCCCCCGCCTTTGAGGAAGCCCAGAAGACGGCCCAGATTTCCAAACTTCCTGTAGCCGATCTCCTCAAGGGACACTGGCGCGACGTTATCCGCGTGGTCTGCTGTGCCTTCATCGCCGCCGTCTCCACCGTGTTCGGCACCCTTGCCATCAGCTACGCCAAGACCGTCGCCGGTGTTGACGGCACGACTACGCTCTGGCTGGTAGTCGGCGCCAACCTGGTCGCTTTGGGTACCCAGCCGCTGTTCGGCAAGCTCGCGGACCGGATCGGCCGCAAACCGGTCTTCATCTACGGTGCCGTGGCCAGCGCCATCCTGACTCCTGTGTTCCTGCTCAGCCTGGAATCAGGCAGCATCCCGCTGATGTTCCTCGCGGCCATCGGCTTCTTCTCCTTCGGCTATGCGGCCTCCAATGCGGTTTGGCCGTCCTTCTACGCCGAGATGTTCAGCACCAAGGTCCGCTTCTCCGGCCTGGCGATCGGCACCCAGCTCGGCTTCCTGATGGCAGGCTTCGCCCCGGCGATCGTCGCCGCCATGGGCGGCATCAAGCCCGGCGGCTGGGTCCAGATCAGCATCTTCACCGGCGTCATCTGCGGCATCTCGGCCATCTCCGCCCTGACGGCCAAGGAGACTTTCAACGTCCCCACCAAGCAGCTCGGCCTCAAGTAGGGGCTGGCACAGCGGGAAGCTGACGTTCCTGCCCAGTTGCTTACCGGAAAGCCCGGCGCGTCCCAGGACACGCCGGGCTTTTCCGCGCCCTGGGGACGGAGCAACTGGGCTGGAACGCACGGTCGCAAACTTACCGGCGCAAACTTATGGACAAAACGTACGACGGCGGGCGGCGGGACTGGGTGCAGCCGGTGAACGGAGCGTCTAGGGCCGCCCGGTCTCCAGCACCGAGGCGAGGTCAAAGTTCACAGGCTCCTCGAGCTGACCGTAGGTGCACGACCCGGGGTCCCGGTCCGGCCGCCAGCGGGAGAACTGGGCGGTATGTCGGAAACGCTCACCTTCCATGTGGTCGTACCTGACCTCCACCACGAGTTCGGGCCGGAGCGGCACAAAGGACAGGTCCTTGCCGGCGCTCCAGCGGCTGCCTTCGGATTTCCGCGGCGTCCGTTCGCCTTCCTCCTGCTTGGCCCATGCCCATGGATGCCCGTCGAAGTCGGTGACCAGCGGCTGCAGCTGTTCAAAAAGCTCCTGCCGGCGCTTCATCGGGAAGGCTCCGATCACGCCCACACTGGCCAGGCCGCCGTCGTCCTTGTACAGGCCGAGCAGGAGTGATCCGATGGCATCCGGGCCGCTCTTGTGCACCCGGTACCCGGCCACCACGCAGTCGGCCGTTCGTTCGTGCTTGATTTTGAACATCACACGCTTGTCCGGCTGGTAGCTGCCGTCCAGAGGCTTGGCCACAATCCCGTCCAAACCGGCACCTTCGAACCGCCGGAACCACTGCTCGGCGGTGGCCTTGTCCTGGGTTGCCGCGGTGACGTGGACGGGCGCCTTGCTGCCGGCGAGCGCCTTTTCCAGCGCTGCCCGTCGCTCGGCGAAGGGCCGGCCGGTGTAGTCATCGTCGTCCAGGGCCAGCAGGTCGAAGGCCACAAACTTGGCGGGGGTCTGTTCGGCGAGGAGCTTCACCCGGCTGGCGGCGGGATGGATGCGCTGCTGCAGGGCGTCAAAGTCCAGCCGGTCCCCGGAAGCCCCCACCAGGACAATTTCGCCGTCCAGGACGCAGCGGGGCGGCAGGTTCTCCTTCAGGGCTTCCACAAGCTCGGGAAAGTACCGGGTCATGGGCTTTTCGTTGCGGCTTCCGATCTCCAGCTCATCGCCGTCGCGGAAAATAATGGACCGGAACCCGTCCCACTTTGGCTCATAGCTGAGGGCCCCGTCGGGCATTCCGCTGACGGCCTTGGCGAGCATAGGCGGGACGGGAGGCATCACAGGAAGTTGCATAGTGCCCATTGTTGCCCGGGAGGCCCGCCGGCGGTAGGTCCCAACGGCCAGAATGCCCAGCTGAAGGCCCCGTCGGGGTTTGGCCCCTGGCGCTCTCCGGATCCCCTGATGCCGGCGGAAACGCAGCGATCGCGGAAAACTAACCGGCTCCTAACGTTGAGGAAACCAAGGCGCAACATTGCCCCGCCACACTGGGAGTGCCGGCAAGCGCAGGCACCAGCTCCAGCCAGGAGGCCCCCATGTTGAAGGAAGCCAAAGCCCATGTAACAAGAGTCCGCGCCCTGGACCAGCTCCACCGCGGCGATGAAATCGAAGCCCGCCTCTCGGTGGGCCCCAGCTACGACGACGTGGTTATCCGCCGCGGCCGTGTCCAGGAAACAGCACCGGGAATCGGCGTTGTCTGGATCATGGACCATCACACCGGCTCGCGGAAAGCGATCAATACCGACGAATGCAGCGTGTGGCGGATCGCCTGAGCCTGTTTTGCGGTCCCGGGCGCAGAAGCTTCCTCATGGAATCTTGCACCGCGACGGCGGGCGCAGTCAGTCAGGACTGCCCGCCGGACCGCCCCCGCGAGATGCTTCGGCCCTAGCCTCCGGCCACCGACTGGATGACCAGCACTTCCTGCCCGGGCGACACCTCGGTTTCCAGGCCCTGGAGCCGGCGCACTTCGTCGCCAGCAACGTAAATATTCACATACCGGCGAAGTGCTCCCGTTTCGTCCCGCAGCCGCCTGGCCAGCACCGGGTAATCCCCGGTCACCGAATCCAGCAGGCTTCCCACCGTCACCGTCCCTTTGGAGGGCGCAGTCAGGATGGACTGCCCGCCGGCCAGCGGCTGGAGGATGCTGGGAAGTACCACGCTGATGTCAGGCACCGCGGGCCGCTGACGTTTCCGGAACCGCCAGTCCCGCCCCGGAGACCACGGCGGCGCGGACACACAGGACGTCCGGGAGATGACTGACAACTTCAGCAAACGTCTCCCCTTCATCCGCGCTTGCGTACACCATGCCGCCGCGCGTTCCGAAGTAGACGCCTGCCGGTTCTGCCGAATCCACCGCTGCAGCATCCCGGAGGACGCTGTTGTACTCGTGCTCCGACAGTCCTGCATCGAGCCTCTTCCAAGTACCGCCGGCGTCGTCCGTTCGGTGCACGGCAAGCTTTCCTTCCGGCGGGATCCGCTCGCCGTCGGCCTTGAGCGGGACAACCCAGGCGGTTCCTTCCCGCCGCGGATGCGTCAGCATCACAAAACCGAAGTCGGCCGGGAGGCCTTCGGCGATGGAGTTCCAGTTTTCGCCGTTGTCATCCGTGCGGTAGACGCCGTGATGGTTCTGCGCGTACAGCCGTCCTTCCACCGCAGCATCCGCCGCGATCTTGTGGACGCACTGGCCGAACTCAGGGTTGGGGTCCGGCATGAAGTAGGCCGAAATGCCTTTGTTGCGGGGCTCCCAGGACGCGCCGCCGTCGAGCGAGCGGTACACACCGCCGGTGCTCATGGCGACGTGGACGTTGTCCCCGGCCGGATTCACCACGATGGAGTGGGCGGCTGCGCCGCCGTAGCCCGCACCCCAGTCGCTGCGGTGAGGATGATCCCACAGCCCGCGGTTGAGTTCGAAATGCTCGCCGCCATCGGTGGATTTCCAGACCGAAATCGGTTCGGCACCTGCCCACACCACTCCTGGCCGCGACTCTGCGTCCGGGTAGATCTGCCAGATGCGCTCCACTGCCGCGCCTGTGTCTGAGGGAAACGTGATGGCGCCCTGTTCGGGTTCGGTCCAGGTGGCGCCAAGGTCATCGGAGTGGGCCACCGTCGGGCCCCAGTGCTCGGACCTGACGCCAACCATGATCCGCGTACGGCCGTCCCGCGTGTCAATCCCGATGCTGGGGATTTCGCTCATCAGGAAATGCGGGCCGGAGAAGGACCATTGCTTCCGGTCCTGGCTGGTGGCCAGCCAGAGGCCTTTTTTGGTCCCGATCGCTAAGACATAGTTCTCTTCGGTTGCCATGCACCCCATGCAACCACCTCGGCCGGAGGGCCGCAACGCTTTTGTTCGCTATGTGGACTGGTCCGAGTGTGTTGGTCCGGGGTGGCCGTGCCGGCGGCGCCTGTCAGTCGACGAATTCGGACTGCGTCTCAATGAAATCCCAGTCGGCTTCCGTGAGGACTGCCACCGGGGTGCCCGGATGCGGCCCGCCGGCTTCGGCGATGCCCTGCAGCACCGGGAGCGGCAGTTCCGCCGCGCGGAGGTTTTCCCGCAGCCATTCCTTAGTTTCCAGGTTCAGATCCAGCCACCACATGTAGATTTCCATGCCGGTCACGCACCTTTCGTATGCTCCAACGTTAGGCGCCGCCGTGGCCACGTTCAAGGGTGGCAACACTCCAGTAGCGGGCTCCCATTTCCGCGTACAAGCAGGTATCGCCGCAGGTCAATGGGACAAAAAGACGAGTACACGGTACCCGCGACTGCCTCTTGCGGCCGCCCTAGCCTGAAGTGACAAGCAAGTTGACCGTGCTGCTGGGGCACTCAGAGTCACCGCTACTCCCCCTCATCATGGTTCGTTTTAGACAATCTGGGGAGAAAACAATGAAACGTACCTTTGCAACACTGGGAGTTATTGGGCTGGGGCTAATCAGTCTGACAGCACCAGCCATGGCTGCTCCTAATATGGTCACCGTCTGCCACGACGGCGCACAAACCGGAACGGGCTGGCGCGCGATTCAATTAAACGTGAACGGCCTGGCCGGCCACGACGAGCATCCCACCGACATCATTCCGCCGAACACGTCCGTACCAGGGGGGCTGAACTGGACGAACGCCGGAAAGATAACCTATATCGCCAACTGTGCCCCGCTGCCTCCGGGTGAGGAGCCTCCGGTCTATCCGCCTGTCGACCCACCCGTCGTCGTCGTGGTCGATCCTCCAGCCGTCGTGGTGGACCCACCCGTCGTGGTCGATCCTCCAGCCGTCGTGGTGGACCCACCCGTCGTGGTCGATCCTCCAGCCGTCGTGGTGGACCCACCCGCCGTGGTTGAAACGCCGGTGGTTGAGTCAGCGGTCGTTGTCCAGACGCCGGTCACCACAGTCACCCCCACCGTGCAGACCCCCGCCGCACCGGCGACGGTACAGATGCCGGCCGGCACCGGGGCATCGGCTGCCAGCCAGGGCACCAACCAGGGCTTCAACGCGCAGACCGCAGTGGGCGGAGCTGAGAGTGCTCCTACCTGGCTCGCGGGCCTGGGCGTGATGCTCGGCGCCGGTGCACTGGTGGCCGTGCGCCGCAGGTCCCTGGAACCAAAGGCAGACTAGGCCCCAGCTCGGACTGGGCCGAGCTGACCGCAGGGCGCCCCGCCAACTCAAGGCGGGGCGCCCTTCCTGTAAGCACACTTTCCAACAGCCTGAGGAGCATCGTGGCAAAGCAAACCGGACGGCACGAAGTGCCGAAACGGCTCCGCGGCTGGAACCGCGGAGACATCGCCATCCTGGCCTGCGGTGTCCTGGGCTTCCTGTCCTTCACGTTCGGTGGACCGCTGCTGGACCAGCATGGGCCCGCAACGCCGGGAACAACCACCGCAGCCTACTCTTCCGGAACGTCGTCGATCCAACTGCCGTTGCCCCTGGCCGTTTCGGGCCTTCCGGCCGCACCGTCTGCACCGTCTGCATCCGTGCCAGCTGCAGCGGCGCCCGTGGCCACCGGGCCGGTCCTCCCGGAGGCTTCGGCCCCGAAGCGGATCGTCTATCCGAAAGCCGCGATGGACACGGCCGTGCATCCGCTGACGCCGGACAGCACCGCCGTCGAGAACCAGACAATCGTGCCGCCCACCACCATGGACGGGTACTGGCTGACGCCGTTCGGGACTCCCGGCAACGGGTCGGGCAACACCACGTACATCATCGGGCACAGCTGGGAGGGCCGGGACGCCCCGTTCAACCATCTCAGCTCCGCTGCCGTCGTTGGCGACACGTTCGAGGTCGTCACCGCAACCGGCACCATCGCTTACCGCGTGGACAGCGTCACCACCTATCTCAAGGACAGCCTCAAGGACAGCCCCATCTGGGACATCGTGCCCAGCCGTGTGGTCCTGATCAGCTGCTACACGGAAGACCCGTGGGGGAAAAACGTGGTGGTCTCGGCGTCGCCCGCTGCCGGCTGACACGTCCATGCTGACACGTCGACGCGCCGGGCGCCTGTTCAAGTGGCGCCAGGCGGCACAGAATGGCCTTATGAGTCCAGAACGTTTCAGTGGCCCGCCTCCACTCTTGGTCGGTTTGCTGCCCGATCAGCATCCGGAGGTACTGAAGACCGCAACCTCCCTCGCAGCCAAACTGTCTGCGCCGCTGCTGTGCGCCTATGTTGACGAGGCCAGCTACCTCGTGGAATGGGATCCGACCAGATCCGCGCACCGGCTGTCGCTTCACCCGGACAAGGACGACGACGATATCCGCTCGGTCACCTCCGGCCTCAGGGCGGTGATCGAGCGAGCCGTGGCCAACGCCGCGACTTCGGGCGCCACCGTGGATTGGACCCTGCGGACCTTGGCGGGGGATCCGGGCCGCGCACTGGCCCGTCTCGCCGCGGAAAGCAACTCCCCCATGATCGTCGTGGGAACGTCGGAGCGGGGGCTGACCCACCGGATCTCCGAATTGCTCAACGGATCAGTTGGACTCTGGCTGACGCATCATCAGAGCCGGCCAGTGCTGGTGGTTCCCTACCGGAGGCCGGCGCACGAGGACCGCGAATAGCTCCCATCCGGCGCCGCGAACGGGACCGCTCGGGGTGCGAAATAGTAAAGCGAAAGTAGTTATTCGAGGTGGTGGCGTACGGCCATACTGGCGAGTAAGCTAATTCAAGCAGAGTGATCCGGCCGATCAGCCGGGGAAGAATCTGCCCAAAGACTGCTCCGGAGTGCGTATCCCCCAATAACGCACTCCGGAGCTTTTTTGTGCCCTCCCACAACCTCACCTGCCAGGGTCGTGGCAAGCTTCCCCGAATTTGATACCCCCAGGGGGTACTTGCCATATACCCCCACCGGGTATATGTTGGCAGCATGGAAACATCGCAGGAAACCTTGGCCACATCCACTGGTGCCGCCCCGGCGCCTTCGCATGGCTACACGGCGAACAAAGAGGCATACCTGCGCAGGCTCAAGCGCATCGAGGGCCAGGTCCGCGGCATCGCCCGGATGGTGGATGAGGACAAATACTGCATCGACATCCTGACCCAGGTCTCCGCGGTCACCAAAGCGCTTCACGCCGTGAGCCTGGGGCTCGTGGAGGAGCACATCGGCCACTGCGTAGTGGGTGCCGCCGCGGAACCTGACCCTGACCTTCGCGCTGAAGCCATCGACGTCAAAGTCAAGGAAGCGGCAGAGGCCATCGGCCGTCTCCTGCGCTGAGCACCGCCCACTGACAAGCGAACACCCATCAGGCCGGCCACCGCCGGTCCCCTTCAAAGGAGCCCGCCATGAGTACCACCTCCACCACCGTCAATGTGTCCGGTATGACCTGCGGCCACTGCATTTCGTCTGTCAGCGAGGAACTTGAATCGCTCGCCGGGGTCGAAACGATCGACGTCGACCTCAACGCCGGGGGCATTTCCACCGTCACCATCACCTCAAGCCAGGAGCTGTCGCCGTCCGAGATCGGCGAAGCGGTCGCCGAAGCCGGCTACCTGGTTGTTGCCAACGACGCGTAACGCTGTCCGATCGGGGATCCCATCATGAGCACAGACCATCTCCGTCACCAGACCCAAATCCGGGTGGTTGAACTGGACATTGAGGGCATGACCTGCGCCTCCTGCGTGAACCGCGTGGAAAAGAAGCTAGGCAAGCTCGACGGCGTCGAAGCCTCCGTTAACCTCCCGCTGGAATCGGCCCACGTCACCGTCCCGGCCGGCATCACGGACCAGCAGATTGTGGACGCCGTCAACGCCACGGGCTACAAGGCAACGGTCCGCCTCCCGCGCTATCCGAGCCAAAGTTCCGGCCACGGAACCGACACGCTCGGCCGCCGGGTAGGAACGGGCGAGCATGCCGCGCATAACGCCGATGGCGCCGCGCCTGGTGACTACCTGCAACACGGCGGGACCGCTGGCACGCCCAGCCACATGTCCCACGGCCCCGCCGCAGCCCAGCTGAGGCCAAGACTGCTGCTCGCCGCGGCGCTTACCCTCCCCGTCCTTGCGATTTCGATGGTTCCGGCACTGCAGTTTCCCAACTGGGGCTGGGTAGCCGGGGCCTTGGCACTTCCGGTAGTCAGCTGGGCGGCCTGGCCCTTCCACCGCGCTGCGGCCGTCAATGCGCGCCACCTGGCGTCCACCATGGACACGCTGGTGTCGATTGGCGTCGCTGCCGCCTACGCCTTCAGCGTGTGGCAACTCGCCATCGATCCCAGCATGACCGAGCAGCCGGCCATGGCCGGAATGGAGTCCGCCGGCCTCTACTTCGAAGTGGCCGCCGTGGTCACCACCTTCCTGCTCCTGGGCCGGTTCCTCGAAGCCAACGCGAAGCAAAAGGCCGGCGACGCCCTCAAGGCGTTGCTGAACCTCGGAGCCAAGGACGCCACCATCCTTCACCACGGCTCCGAACATAAAGTCCCCGCCGATCAGCTCCGCGTGGGAGACGTCGTGGTGGTCCGCCCCGGCGAAAAAATCGCCACGGACGGAGAGGTGATCGACGGGATTTCAGCTGTGGACGCGTCCCTGCTGACCGGCGAATCCGTCCCGGTGGAGGTGGAGCCCGGGAGCAAAGTCACCGGCGCCACCATCAACACTTCCGGCCGGCTGCTGGTCCGGGCCACACGCGTGGGCTCCGAAACCACGCTGGCACAGATGGCCCGGCTGGTCTCGCAGGCGCAGACCGGCAAAGCCCCCATCGCCCGCCTCGCCGACCGGATCAGCGCCGTCTTTGTCCCCATAGTTCTTGCCCTCGCCGTGCTCACGTTTGCGCTGTGGCTCGCCTTCAGTGGTCAGGTGATTGAGCCTGCCGAGCTCAGGGCCGCTTTTACCGCCGCAGTCACTGTCCTGGTCATCGCTTGCCCGTGCGCCCTGGGGCTTGCCACTCCCGTGGGACTGCTCACCGGAACCGGCCGGGGAGCCCAGTTGGGCATCCTGATTAAGGGCCCGCAGGTCCTCGAAGACACCCGCACGGTGGACACCATCCTGCTCGACAAGACCGGCACCGTCACCACCGGAAAACTCGCCGTGGGCAACACTCTCGCGTTTGACGGTTACCAGGGCGAGGAAGTGCTGCGGCTCGCCGGCGCCGTCGAAGCAGCATCGGAGCACCCGATCGCACACGCCATCGCGGCCGCGGCTGTTGCGGCGCAAACAGGGCACGACGACGGCGGGCGGCTCCCCGCCGTCGAACACTTCCGTTCGGCACCAGGCGGCGGAGTGGTGGGAACCGCTGAAGGGCGAGTGATCCTGGCGGGCCGCACCGGCTGGCTCACGGAGAATAGCGTCCGCCCTTCCGGCACGCAGATGGAGGCGCTGGCCGAGGCGGAAGCCACCGGCGCCACGGCCATCTGGGTGGCGGTGGACGGCACCCCTGCCGGAATCATCAGTCTCCGCGACACCGTGAAGCCGGGATCCTCGGAAGCTGTGGCAAAGCTAAAGAAGCTCGGGTTGCGCCCCATTCTGCTGACCGGGGACAACGCCGCGGTGGCCGCGCAGGTCGCTGCCGCCGTCGGCATTTCCCACGACGATGTTTATGCGGGTGTTCTGCCTGCCGGGAAGGTCGACGCCGTCCGTCGGCTCCAGGCGGGCGGGGCCATTGTGGCGATGGCCGGCGACGGCGTGAATGACGCCGCCGCGCTGGCGCAGGCTGACCTGGGCATCGCCATGGGATCCGGTACCGATGTGGCCATCGAGGCGGCGGACCTCACCGTCATGGGCAATGACTTGGGACAGGTGGCACAGGCCATCGAATTGTCCCGGCGGACGCTGGCCACCATCAAGACCAACCTGTTCTGGGCGTTCTTCTATAACGCCATCGGCATTCCCGTGGCCGCCCTGGGCCTTTTGAACCCGATGATTGCCGGTGCCGCGATGGCGGCGAGTTCCGTCCTGGTGGTGGCCAACTCGCTCCGACTGCGCAGCTTCGGCAAGTAGGTGCTCAGGCGGTGCCGAAGCGCACCGCCGCGCGGGCCTTCGCCTTGGCGGCCTCTTCTTCCCGGTCTTTGGCGGGAGCGTGGGTGACCAGCGAATCCAGCATGTGCTGGGTGATGTGGGCGATCTCGTGCACCGCCGCTTCGAAGGCGTCTTCGTTGGCCTTGGACGGCCTGGTGCTGCCGCTGACCTTGCGCACATACTGCAGCGCGGCGGCATGCACTTCCTCAGAGGTGGCATGCGGTTCGTAATTGTGGAGGGTTCGGATATTCCGGCACATACAGCCATGCTAGGCTCTGGAACGCCTCGGATCGACCCCCAGCCCTCTACTGGATGCGGGTCCCGCGCCCATGGGGAGTGGTGCATGGGCAGCGGTGCCCATCGACAGTGTTTTGTGGCCGGGATAGGTTCTAGGTAATGGATCTTCCGGATGAGCCGGGGGCCGCTGGGGATGCCGATCTGGATCGGATCCAAGACAACGAGGAGAAAACTGATGGCTATTTGGGGCGCAGATGTAGAACAGCTCAGGACTCTTGGCAGCAAGCTGCAGGCCGGTGCTGGCGAGATCGAGCAGCAGAGGTCCAACCTGTCCCGCGTGCTGGACAGCACCAACTGGGAAGGCCCTGACGCCACCCACTTCCGCGGCGAATGGTCAGGCACGCACACCGCGGCTCTGAACCAGGTCATCCAGGCGCTGAAGGATGCCGGCCAGAAGGCCACCAAGAACGCCAACGAGCAGGACCAGGCTTCACGCTAACCGCAGAAGCTCAAACGCGGGGGCCCGGACACAGCACAGTGTCCGGGCCCCCGCGGCATTTAACGGCTGTGCCACCGGGCTGTGGCACCTGTCCTTCAGGGCAAGGCACCCTGCACTCAGGGCACAGGTTCGACGTCGTTCGCGTGGTCCAGCGGGGCGGGCGTCCCGCCAGCAGCCGCCGGGGTGCCGGAGCGCAGCTCGTCCAGCCGGACCAGAACGACCCCGCCGACAATGAGGACGCCGCCCAGGAGTTGGATGGCGCCGGGCAGCTCACCCAGAAGCAGCCATGCCCAGATCACGGCGAACAGCACCTCGGTCAGCGAGACGAAGGACGCAACTTTGGAGCCGAGGGCGCGGGCAGCGACAATGCCGGAAACGTACGCCAGGACTGTTGCCAGAATGACCAGGCCACCCAAGGAGACCCACCAGGGCGTGATCCAGGATCCAAGCCTGGTATCCGCGGTGCTGAAGGCCATGGGAAGCAGTCCCGTGGCGGCCGCCAGCCACATGACGGCTGCCCCCACCAGCAGCCCGACGGACGCAAGGACGATGGGCGGCAGGGAATCATTCTCCTTGGCCGTGATGAAGAAGTAGATGGCAAGGCATACGGCAGCGGCCATCCCCCACAGGACCCCGACAATGTCGATCTTGACCGTTCCCGTGAGGTCCAGCACGAGGACCAGGCCGCCGAGGGACAGCACTGTTCCGCCGAAGGTCAACGCCCGTGGCCGCTTCCTGCTGGCTCCCCATAGCCAAAGCACGATGAGGACGGGAGCCAGGTATTCAAGCAACAGCGCTACGCCCACGGAAAGGCGGGCTACGGCGTTGAAGTAGAACAGCTGGCACGCGGCCACACCGATCAGGCCAAAAAGGCCGATGGTGACCCAGTTGTCGCGCAGCTGGTACCACCGTCCGCGCAAAGCCAGAATCGCAGGAATGGCGAGAATCAGCGCAGCACCGGTCAGGCGGGCCGTCACGGCAGCGCCCGGGGACCAGCCGGTTTCCAGGAGCGCCTTGGCGAATGAGCCGGAGAGCCCGAAGACAGCAGAAGAGAACAACGCGATTCCAAGACCGGAGCCAAGGAATCCGCCCGCGGCTACGGGGTTAGGGGCGGCAGTCACCGACGCCTCCTGTCAGGAGTAAAGTAGGGTAATGGTCCTGACCCTACGCCCAGCCCCAGTAAGGAGTCAAGATGGTCTTTGCCCCTGACACCGAAATAGCTCTGCGCACCGTGGTCAACCTGATCAACACCGCCGCCAACGGCCATGAATCACTCGCCACGGTGGCGGACCTGGATCACTTCCTTCAGTCCGAAGGGTTCAGTGGATCCCGCGCCGGCGACGCAGCGGAAGTGGCAAGTGTCCACGAACTGCGCAGCCGGCTTGCCGCCCTGTGGACTGCAGACGAAGACTCTGCCGTGGCGGGCGTCAACAGCCTGTTGCGCGAGGCGAACGCACTCCCCCAGCTGATGAAACACGATGAGTGGGACTGGCATCTGCACGCCACTGCCAGGGACGCGCCGCTGGCAGAGCGCATGGGCACTGAAGCTGCCATGGCCCTGGTGGACGTCATCCGGAGCAAGGAGATGGACCGCCTGCTGGTGTGCGAGGCCGAGGACTGCGATGCCATGGTTTTGGACCTCAGCCGCAACCGGTCCAAACGGTATTGCGACACCGGGAACTGCGCCAACCGCGCGCACGTGGCAGCGTACCGCGCGCGGCAGGCTACGGTTCGCTGAGCCAGGGCCGGGCCCGGCGCGCGAGGAGCAGGCGGGCTAGGAGTCGCTGGTGCCGGGACTGTCAGCGTCCGGAGACTCAGGGGCGCCGCTGGCCTGGCTTGGGCCGTGTCCCCCGAATCCATGCGACGGCTTCCGCGCTGAACTCAGGTTGACGCCGGATCCCTTGCCCAGGTGTTCGGCGTTCTCCTTGTGGCTCATGGCCAGCATGGCGGCGATCACCAGCGTGACGATGAACGCGATGCCGGCGCCCGTGAAGGCGAGGTCGAACCGCGGGGTCTTCGCGCTGCCGCCGGAGGCGAAGATCAGCACCGCGACGAAGGCGAGGACGGCCCAGAACGCAGAGAACATCAGCGGCCCCTTCACCGAGGTCCGCAGATTGCGCGGTTTTCCTGGTTTCTGGTCTGCCAAGATAGTTCCTCTCCTACAGCCATGCCGGACGGGCGTGCTGGTTTCGAATGTGTACGGGGGGTCGTTCCGGGCGTGTTTTCTACGCCGGGTAGAACCTTTTGCTTCTAGTTTACGGCTTCGCGGAGGCGGGCCGGGAATCGTGCCTTAGCGTCAGCCCGGACAGGACCCACAGCACACCGGAGATGATGGCCCCGCCGCCGGCGACGCCAAGCAGGGCATGGGCTCCGAGGCTAATGAAAAAGGGCAGGAAGGCCGCAGTACCAAGGCCGATGACGCCCGAGGCCAGCCAGTCGCGGGCCAGCATATGCCGGCCGCGATACCGGATTCCGCAGTACAGCTCAGCCGCCCCGGCCAGGCCAAGTCCCAGCGCCGCGACGACGCCGAAGACGCGGTCCCCGTGAAGCAGTACCAAGGCAACACCTGCGCCTGCCAGGGCGGCCCCTGCGGCGGAGAGGATTTTGCCGGGCATGCGGTCACGCGGGTAGCCGGTCTTCGGGATGGCCCAGAGCACCAGCAGGCCCGTGACCAGCAGATACAGCCCGCCGGACCAGCCCATGACCTGGAGCGATGGTCCAGCCCAGAAAATGGTCACGGCACCGAACACCAGTGCGGCCATGGCCCGGAGCAGTACCGGCTTCCACAGGTCTGCCTGCTGGGCGGTGCCTGCGGGAGCATCTGCGGGTGTCAATGGTTGGTTCACCGGTCCAGTTTAGTGGCCGCCAGCCCTATGGCGAACCCAGCACCATCCAGCGGTCCGACCGGGCGCGCAGGCCCAGCGTCACAGCCCGGGCGGCCATATAGCCCAGCGCAAAGGCGGCCCACAGCCAAACTAGGCCTGCAGCTGCGGACATGCCGGAGACGGCAACGGCCACGAGCATGGGGACGTAGGCGGCGAGGTTGACCACGCCCGCCAGCGCCAGGTACTTGGCGTCGCCGGCGCCGATCAGCACCCCATCCAGGACAAAAACATAACCGGCAACGGGCTGACCGGCGGCCAGGATCCACAGAGCGTATATCAGCACGGACTGGACGCCGGCGTCGGAAGTGAACAGCGCCCCCGCCCAAGGCGCAGCGACGGCCAGCAGGGCTCCCGTAACCACGCCGAATCCGACACCCCAGCGGATCATTGTCCGGGTCAGGTGCCGCGCCCTGACGGGGTTGGATGCGCCCAGTTCCTTGCCGATCAGAGCCTGGGCGGCGATGGCAAGGGCATCGAGGGCAAAAGCGAGGAACGAGAAGATGGTCATGGCCAGCTGGTGCGCCGCCAGGTTGACGGCACCTTGCCCCGTGACCACAAAAACCGTGGCCAGGATGGCAATACGCAGGCTCAGCGTGCGGAGCATGAGCCACGAACCGATCCGGGTCATCGCGCGGATACCGCTCCAGTCGGGCCACAGGCTGATGCCGTGCCGGGCAGCATTTCGATGGACAGTCACCAGATAGACGGCCGCCATGGCCCATTGCGCCACGCTGGTGCCTGCCGCCGAGCCTGCAACGGACCAGTCCAGCCCGTAGACCAGCCACAGGTTGAGGACAATATTCAGGGCAAAGCCTGCGGTGGCCACGAGCAGCGGTGTCCTGGTGTCCTGCAATCCGCGGAGGACGCCCGTGCCCGCAAATATGAGCAGCATTGCCACCAGACCGGGCATGGACCAGCGCAGATAGTCAACAGCGAATGAACGCACGGCACCCTCAGCGCCCATCAGGGACACCAGCGGTTCAGCGGCCCAGAATCCGGCCACCGCCAGCACTATGCCCAACAGGAGTGCCAGCCAGACCCCGTCGCGCCCTGCGGCGAGTGCCTTGCCCAACTGGCCGTGTCCCATCGCGCGGGCCACCGCCGGGGTGGTGGAGTAGGCGAGGAAGATCATCAGGCCGACGGCGGTGTGCAGCACGGCGGAGGCGAGCCCCACGCCGGCCAGCTGGGCCACGCCAAGATGGCCCACGATGGCCGAATCCGCGAGCAGGAACAGCGGTTCGGCGATCAGAGCGCCGAACGCCGGCACGGCGAGCCGCAGGATTTCCCGGGCATGGCCGGCGGGACGCTGCACGGCAGCCGGGGCGGATTGGTTGGGCACAGTTTCAGCCTAACGGCCGGCACCGACCACCTGGCGGCTCTGCTTCCGTAACACCGGAAGTCATGACAAAGGTCACAATGACGTGCGGTTAGTTGACACTTCAACTAATGATCGAGGAGACTCGATTTATGAATCAGTCACGCCTTACCACCACCGCCATCACCGTCCTGCGCGTCATCCTTGGCTTCCTCTTCGCCGCCCACGGCTGGCAGAAGTTCAACGAATGGACCATCGCCGGCACCCAGGCCGCGTTCGCCCAGATGGGTGTGCCCGCAGCCAACGTGTCAGCACCCCTCATTGCAGGCCTCGAACTTGCCGGCGGCATTGCCCTCATCCTGGGCGCGCTCAGCCGCGTGGTGGCTGCCCTGCTGGCCGTAAACATGATCGGCGCCCTCTTCCTGGTGCACGCCTCGGCAGGAGTCTTCGCTGACAAGGGCGGGTACGAGCTGGTGCTGCTCCTGGGCACTGCCGCCCTGGCACTCGCACTCACCGGAGCCGGCCGCGTGTCAGTGGACCGCGTCCTGTTCGGCCGCAAGGGCTCCAAACTGGCAGTCCTCGCGTAAGGCGGACTCTCACAAAGGAACGCAAAGCCCGACGGTGGACAGGCACCCAGGTGCCGGTCCGCCGTCGGGCTTTAACGTCCTTAGCTGGCAGAACGTCAGCCGATAACTCCGGTCAGTTCGTTGGCGGCGCGTTCCAGGACGGCGCTCTTGACCACCTTCCCGCGTTCAGGTCGACGGCGTGGATGGTGGAGGTGGCCGGCAGCTCACTGCGTCCCTGCCCGCCGTCTCCGTCCGGCGCGCTCAGCAGCGCCAGGCCGTTGCGGCCTTCCTCGTTGCCAAGCGTGACCAGCAGCTTGCCATCCTCCATCTGCACAGCCACGCCATGATGGGCTGTCGGCGCGGTGTAGGTGCTGGTCGCGGGCAGGCCGGTCTTGAGTGCGTCCGTCAGCGCGGCCGGATCAAATATTTCCACCTTGCCCGACCCGTCATGGAAGAGAACCGTCTGCCCGCCGTGGTTGACCACATGGCCGGCCTTGTTGGCGCGGAACGCCCGGTCCATCAGCCGCGGTGCGGCGACATAGAAGTGTCCATGGTCGCCATGCGCCTCAGTCCACACGCCGGCGTCAAAGACGCGGAAGGAATCTCCGGTGGACACCAGGACGTGCCGGCCGTCGCCTGCCGGACTGAGACGGTTGAATCCCTCCAAGGGCGCTTCCCCCACTGTCCGCAGTGTTTTGGCGTCAAGAACCGTAATACCTGCATCGTGGGTCAGGATCAGCCGCGGGGCTGGCGCTTGGGACTCTTTTGCCTCGCGGCCTTCGGCGGTGGTACTGCCGGCCGAATTGGTGTTTGTCGTTGGTAAGGGTCCAGCGTCCGTGCCGGGCGCTCCCCCGCACGCCGAGAGGAGAAGTGCGGAAGCCGCGAGCACCGCCGGGAACGTCCGGGGGTGTCGTCGGGGGAAGGGGAACTTGGGTTGAGATTTGAGCATGTTGCTAATGATACTCATTCTAATTTATGCCCTTGCGTCAGTCCCGTCCCTCCGGTAACACGACATCTCAGTAAGATCGCAGCATGACTGAGACCGCGGCCAATTCCGTAACCCTCCGCTTCCTGGCTGCCCCCACGGATGTGGGCCACAGCGGCTCGGTGGATGCGGGGACCGTCCTCGAATGGGTGGACAAGGCTGCGTACGCTGCCGCCGTGGGCTGGGCCAAGTCCTACTGCGTCACCGCCTACGTGGGCAACATCCACTTCGCGGACCCGGTGAACAGCGGCGACATGGTGGAGGTGGAGGCCACCATCGTCTACACGGGACGCTCCTCCATGCACATCCGGACCGTCGTCTCCTCAGGCGATCCCAAGGGCGGGCCTGCCACGATGCGCAGCCAGTGCATGGTGATCTTTGTGGCGGTCGGCGACAACGGCAAGCCGATACCCGTCAAACAGTTCGAACCGGTCACGGCAGCGGAGATCGAACAGCGCGACCACGCCCTTGCGCGGATCAAGGTCCGTGAACGGATCGTCGAAGCCATGAACGCCCAGGAATATACCGACGCCGGGACCGCCGAACGCGTGACGCTGCGGTTCATGGCCGCCCCCACGGACGTGAACTGGGGCGGGAAAGTGCACGGCGGAATCGTGATGAAGTGGATCGACGAAGCCGCCTATGTCTGCGCGTCCCGCTACTGCGGAATGGACACCGTGGCGGTGTTCTCCGGTGGCGTGCGCTTTTACCGGCCCCTGCTGATCGGCCATATGGTGGAGGTCGAGGCCAGGCTGGTCTACACCGGGACCAAAGGCATGCACATCGCCGTACACGTGCGCTCCGGCGACCCGAAGGGCAAGGAGCTGACCCTCACCACGTATTGCCTCACGGTGATGGTGGCGCGCGACGCCGACGGCAACTCGGTGCCCGTCCCCGGCTGGGTGCCGGTCTCGGCAGAGGACAAGCGGCTTCATGGCCACGCCCGCGAACTGCTCGAAATCCGTGGGACGGCCCCGGGGAACCGGCTGCCCAACCACCTGCTGGGGCAGGGCTAAGCCAGCGGGAACCACCTGCTGGGGCTGGGCTGAGCCAGCCAGCCAGCCCCTGCGGGAACAGGCCTAGAAGCCGCTGCCTCCGGCGTCGGCCGCCATGTTGGCGAAGCGCGAGTAGTGGCCCTGGAATGCCACCACAATGTCCTTGGTGGGGCCGTTACGGTGCTTGGCGATCAGGATGTCCGCCTCGCCCGCACGCGGGGATTCCTTGTCATAGACGTCCTCACGGTGCAGCAGGATGACCATGTCCGCATCCTGCTCGATGGAGCCGGATTCACGCAGGTCAGAGACCATGGGCCGCTTGTCCTGGCGCTGCTCGGAGCCACGGTTGAGCTGTGACAGGGCGATGACCGGGACCTGGAGTTCCTTGGCCAGCAGCTTGAGCGCACGGGAGAACTCGGAGACTTCCTGCTGGCGTGACTCCACTTTCTTGCCGGAGCTCATGAGCTGCAGGTAATCCAGGATCACGAGCTTCAGGTCATGCTGCTGCTTGAGGCGGCGGCACTTGGCCCTGATTTCCATCAGCGACATGTTCGGGCTGTCATCGATGAAGAGCGGGGCATCATTCATCCGGCCCATGGTGGTGGCAATCTTGGACCATTGCTCGTCCTTGATGGTGCCCTTGCGAAGGTCCTGCAGGCCGATGGTTGCTTCGGCGGACAACAGGCGCATCGCGATTTCGTTCCGGCCCATTTCGAGCGAGAACATGACCGTGGCCAGGTTGTTTTTGATGGCCGCCGAGCGGGCGAAGTCCAGGGCGAACGTGGACTTTCCGACGGCGGGGCGGGCGGCGATGACGATCATCTGTCCCGGGTGCAGTCCATGGGTGAGTTCGTCGAGTTCGTAGAACCCGGTGGGCACACCGGTCATGCCTTCCCCGCGGTGTCCGGACGCTTCGATCTCGTCCACCGTGGATTCCATGACGTCCTTGAGGACCACGTAGTCCTCTGCTGTGCGCCGCTCCGCCACGGCGTAAACCTCGGCCTGCGCCTGGTTGACCAGGTCCTCCACCTCGCCGTCGGAGCCATATCCCAGCTGGACGATCTTGGTGCCCGCGTTGACGAGCCGGCGCAGAATGGCGCGCTCTGCCACGATCTCGGCGTAGTAGCCGGCATTGGCGGCCGTAGGGACGGTCTGGATGAGCTCGTGCAGGTAGGCGGGGCCGCCGATCCTGTTGATCTCCGCGCGCTTGGTCAGTTCGTCCGAAACGGTGACGGCATCTGCCGGCTCGCCGCGGCCGTAGAGGTCGATGATCGCCTCGTAGATGGTCTCGTGAGCAGGCCGGTAGAAGTCCTGGCCGCGGAGGATTTCCACAACGTCCGCGATGGCGTCCTTGGACAGCATCATGCCGCCGAGGACGGACTGCTCGGCGGGAATGTCCTGGGGTGGCTTCCGGCTGCCTTCTGATCCGCGGGTACCCTCGATCGAGTCCAGGTGCGTTACTGACAAAGCTGCCGTCCTCCGTAGTGTGCCGCGTCATGATGCGGCGAGTAAGTCATTTACCTGCCGGATGCCCTCCTGTGGGACCTCCACGGGACGGCATGCGTTCAGGTCTATCAGCGGCCACCGACAATGAAGTCCGGCGGGCCCGATTGAAATCTGCGCAACGCGCGTGGGAGTTATCCCCATGCTCCGCAAGTTATCCACAGAATACGCGCCGCAGCGGCTGGACCAAGGGCCTCCACTGCGGCGAAAGCACATGTCCACGACAGCGTCATAGCGCCCCAAAAGCAGGTATCCCGCAACGGTAGCCGCCACCGCCCCAGCGTCCAAGCCCACAAACCCGGAGGGCTGTGGACAACCTGTGCACTAATGGGCATAGCTTGTGCACAGCCTGTGGGTGAACCTGTGGAAACAAAAAAACTTTTGCCGCATACAAGCGTCTGACCTGCGAAAACGCTCGTCGAGCATGTGGACTAAATTCTTTTTTTCCTAACCTTCATCCACAGCTTACGGCGCGGCGCTGTTGAAAGATCTGCCTTTCCAAGCGCCTCAACCGCCGATTCATGCCCCCAAGGTGATGAGACCCACACCGCCCGGCATATTTTGACGCCACGGCAAATCGTCTGTATGCAACGGCAGGAATGTGCTGTGGATAACGGGCATCTGACATAAGCTCTGACTATGGGCGACGTACTGATGGTGTTTCTGCCGGCCGGCGTGTTGGCGGCAATAATTTGGGCACTCACGACAGCCCTCAGACCGCGTGATTCCGGGACCTCCGACGCCGAGAAGTACCAGCAGGACCTGGCCAGGCGCTCTGCGGAGCACTATGCCGAGCAGGTGCGGGTGGCAACAGCCGTGCGTGCCCGCCTCGAAGCCAACACCCGGCCCAGCCAGAACGAACAGCAGCAGTCGCAGCAGGAAGACCATGCCCGGGCAGCACGCCGCGGGCAGTCCGGATCGGGTGCCGGCCAGTATGGCTACGCGGCGCTGCCCGGCGGCTCTCTGGACCCTCAGCTGGCCATGCAGTTGCAGACGATGGCGCACGACGGGCATAAGATCCAGGCCATCAAACTCCTCCGCCAGGCAACCCAAACGGACCTGGCGACAGCCAAAAAGTATGTAGATCGGCTTTAGAAATGGAATCGCTCGTGATCCCCGTTATTATCCTGGCGGTCGTGGCCGCCGGAGTTGCACTGGCAGCCCGGGCGGTCAGCAGGCGGCAGGCGGCCGTCAAGCAGGCCGGTACCGCCCCGGCGCCGGATCCGGTTGAGGTGGCCCGCCTGTCCGCCGCCAAGCTCTCTGAGGACCAGCACCGCAGGTTGTACGCGCTCATTGCCCAGGGACAGGCGATGGCGGCCATCAAGCTGTACTACGAGGCCACCGGAGTCGGCCTGCGGGCATCCCGGGACGCGGTGGGGGCGTTGGCCGCCCATCCGCAGGCCTACCGCAGCCCTGCGGCTGAAGCGGCGGAGGCAGAGCCCGACGACGACACGCCCCAGCGGTTCCCCTACCGCTACCGCGCCATTGCCAGCAAGGGCGACGTGACGCGTGAGGTCAGCAGCAACATGCTCAACGACGAGATCTACGGCCGCATCCGCACGCTGGCGCGCAGTGGCGACACCGAAGGCGCCGCCACTGCCCTGACCAGGCACTCGGACATCTCCCTGAAGCAGGCACGCGAGTTCATCGCCCTCCTGGACGACTAGGCTCCGTGACCCCCCGGGCACTCAGCCGGGGCACAGCGCCCCCTCCGGCTGTCAGAAGTCGAAAAGGTCTCCCAGCCAGCCTTCCTTCTTTTTGGGCCGCCGGCGGTCGTCGTCGCGGTCATACCCCGGCTTGTCAGCAGGAGCAGGCGCCGCGGCCGCCGGGCGCGGCGTCGTCGGAGCGCTGCCACCCATGGCATCGTTGGCGCGGTCGATGATCTTGTCCAGCTCACCCCGGTCAAGCCAGACGCCACGGCACTGCGGGCAGTAATCGATCTCTACGCCGCTGCGTTCGCTCATGATCAGGTCAATTGAATCCACAGGACACTTCATGTTCCGGTCAACGACCGGGGAGACCGAATCGTTCGGCAGCCGGAGGCCCGGGACGGACGGCCGCGCCTTAGCGTCCGCCGGAAATGCCCGCCAGGAGCTGCTCGAACGGCAGGGACGCCAAGGCCGCCGGCTTGCGGCCGGACTGCTCCCCCGCCAGAAGGGCGGCAAACTCGGTCGCCGCACGGTCGATCCGCGACGATAGGGGCGAGCCGCCGTCGTCCGTATTTCCCCAGTCCTGGGGGCCAGCGAAAACGGCCGTAGCGGCTATCCTGGTGCGCAGGTAGCTGAACAGCGGGCGCATCGCGTACTCGAGAACCATCTGGTGGCGGTCCGTACCGCCGGTGGCGCCCAGCAGGACAGCCTTCCCGTCCAGGGACTTGGGGTCCAGGACGTCAATGAAGGACTTGAACAAGCCGCTGTAGGAGGCGCTGAACACCGGCGTGACGGCAATGATGCCATCGGACGCGTCCACGCCGGCAATGACATCTGCCAGGCGCGGGGCCGCATAGCCGGTCACAAAGTTGTGGGCGATGTCCACCGCGAGGTCCCGGAGCTCAACGACTTCAACCGTCACCTCGAAACCCGCATCGGCGAGGCGGTGCTCTGCGGCTGCGGCGAGCTGGTCGGCGAGCAGCCTGCTCGTGGACGGCACGCCCAGGCCGGCGGACAGTACGGCGATGCGGCGGGTTTCCACGTGGACTCCTGAGGTTCGGTACAGCCAATGTTACATGTGTTTGCATGCATTTGGGTAACCGGTGGCTGCCCGCGTTTATTCCACGGGCGCTAGAGCGCAACTGTGCCGCTGATGCACGTGGTGGAACTGCCGCCCACCCAGACGTCTTCCCGGACAGCATTCACGTGGACGCGCCCCGCCCGGCCAAGCACGGTGCCCTGCGCGGCCGTATACGAAGACGGCCCACGGCCACTGCCGATCAGCCATTGCGCAGCGCCTGCATTGAAGCTCCCCGTGACGGGATCCTCGGCCGCCGCGTCTCCCGGGATGAAGGTCCGAACCTCAAAGTCAGTTACGGCGTCCGCAGCATGCGGCCCGATCACGCCCACTTTCAGGCCATCCAGGGCGGCGTAGTCGGGCCGGATGTCCAGGACCTGCCGGGCGGACCCGAGCAGGACGCCGATCCATTCCGGCCCGTTGACCAGCCACGACGCCTCCAGAAGCGCCTCACGGGGCAAGCGCAGGCCAGCAGCGATCCGCGCCAGGTCCGCTTCCGCCACCGGTCCGGAGCGCGTCAGGGGCGGCGCAGCGAATGCCAGCCGTCCGCCGTCGCGCTTTACGCGGACCAGGCCGGCCGCGCATTCCTGGACCAGGACCCCGTCCTGCTTCGGGACGCCGCCGGCATCGAGCCACGCGTGCGCCGACCCCAACGTGGGATGCCCGGCAAAGGGAAACTCCTCGTGGCCGGTGAAAATGCGGACCCGGTAGTCGGCATCGGGATGTGTCGGCGGCAGGAGGAAAGTGGTCTCTGAGAGGTTCGTCCAGTTGGCGAAACGCTGCATCTGTTCCGTGCTGAGGCCTACGGCATCACCAACCACTGCGAGCGGATTGCCCCGGTAGGGTTCGTCCGTGAAGACGTCCACCTGGGTGAACGGACGACGGCGGCGCGCGGGGGAAGGATTCTGGCTCACCGCCGCAGGCTATCACCCCGAGCGGCCTGGCTGACACGCCTGCCGCGGGGCGGGAGACTACCGGCATGACGGAAAACAAGACCCAGCCCACCGACCGCACCGCTGAGGACTTCCTGGCGGCGGTGGAACACCCGGTACGCAGCGAGGACGGGTTCGAACTGTTGGACCTCATGCGGCAGAGCTGCACCAGCCCTGACCTCGGCGCGAGGCACAGAAAACCCCCGCTGCCGGTGACGGCAACGGGGGTTTTCGTGCAGTTCAGGACTGCGTAGCCGGAAAGGCTACTTGCCCGCGACTACGTTGAGTTCGATCACAGCGGCAACGTCAGCGTGAAGACGGACGTTGGCCTGGTAGGAACCAACCGACTTGATGTGAGTCGGCAGTTCAACCTTGCGCTTGTCGATGCGGCCAAGGCCAGCGGCCTCAACAGCGTCAGCGACGTCGGCCTGCTTGACGGTGCCGAACAGGCGTCCGGTCTCGCCAGCCTTGACGACGAGCTTGACCGGCTTGGCGGAGAGTGCAGCGGCCTGCTTCTGAGCATCTTCCAGGGAAGCGTGCTCGCGGGCGGCGCGGGCAGCCTTGATGGACTCAACCTGCTTCTCGCCACCCTTGGACCAGGTCAGGGCGAAGTTGCGGGGCAGCAGGTAGTTACGTGCGTAACCGTCCTTAACCTCGACAACGTCGCCAGCAGCACCGAGACCGGTTACTTCGTGGGTCAGAATGAGCTTTGCCATGTTAGTTAATCCCTTCCCTAACCGCGGCCAGCGCCGGAGTAAGGCAGCAGTGCAACTTCGCGGGCGTTCTTGATTGCCTGGGCGATTTTGCGCTGTTCCTGCACCGTGACGCCGGTGACGCGACGGGCGCGGATCTTTCCGCGGTCGGAGATGAACTTGCGCAGCAATGCTACGTCCTTGTAGTCGATGACAGTGATGTCAGCGGCCTTCAAGGGGTTGGACTTTGGTTTGGGCTTACGGAGTTCAGCCTTAGCCATCGTGGAGCTCCTATTCTATGGAGCCCGTGGATATTGATCCACGGGATGGTGGTGGTCCGACGGCGGCAGTCGCGTCAGGTGCCCTGCGGCACCTTCGGCGGTCCCGGCGTCGGGCCTAAATGATTGGTTTTAGAAGGGAGGTTCGGAATCGGGGCCGTTGCCCCAGCCACCGCCTGCATTGGAGACACCGGGCGTTGCCCAGGGATCCTCCTGTGCAGCCTGCTGGTTGCCGCCACCGAAGCTTCCACCGGAGTTGCCGCCCTGGTTTCCACCAGAGTTGCCGCCTCCGAAGCCACCGCCGCTGTTGCCGCCGCCGAAGCCACCCTGACCACCCTGACCGCCGGAGCGCTGGGTGCGGTTGACCTTGGCATTGGCGTAACGCAGGCTCGGGCCGATTTCATCGACTTCGAGCTCGATAACGGTGCGCTTTTCGCCTTCTTTTGTTTCGTAGGAACGGCTCTTCAAACGGCCGGAAACGATCACGCGCATGCCCTTGGTGAGGGACTCGGCGACGTTCTCGGCTGCTTCACGCCAGACCGCTGCGCGGAGGAACAGGGTTTCCCCGTCCTTCCACTCATTGGACTGGCGGTCAAAGGTGCGCGGGGTGGAAGCGATGGTGAAGTTCGCTACTGCCGAACCTGACGGTGTGAACCGCAATTCCGGGTCATTGGTGAGATTACCGATGACCGTAATGGTGGTTTCGCCTGCCATCTACTGCCTCCTTGTTCGATCCTGGGTGAAGAATTCGATCCTGCGGGGTAAAGAATGAAGATCGGAGCTGAAACTACTCAGCAACAACCTTCTGCTCTTCGGGGCGGGTGATCTTGGTGCGCATGATGGTCTCGTTAAGAGACAGCTGGCGGTCAAGTTCCTTGGCGGTGTCCGGCTTGGCGGTGAAGTTCACCACGGCGTAGATACCTTCGGACTTCTTCTTGATTTCGTAAGCCAGTCGACGACGGCCCCAGATGTCAACCTTTTCGATGGTTCCACCATCGTTGGTGATGACGTTCAGGAACTTCTGAAGCGACGGCTCAACGGTACGCTCTTCGACCTCGGGGTCGATGATTACCATCAATTCGTAAGGACGCATATGTGAACCCACCTCCTTTGGGCTAAGCGGTTACGGCATTTCCGTAACAGGAGGTTCATTTGCGATGCCGTGCGATGCCCGGCCAACAGAACGGAGGCAGGGCGCAGCACAGACTTCAATATCTTAGTGCATTTGGACCGGATAGGCGATTCGCGCTTGACTCAAGGCTAGGCGCCGTGGTCCTGGAGCGGAAGCCGTGATGCGCGTATGTGGAAAACTTCCCAACAAGCGGCTGGACGAAGCCGTGACCGCTTGTTACGCCTGGCCGAAATCCATGGCGCAGGACCGGGCGGATATCGTCCGGCGGCTGACGCAGCTCCTACATATTCGTACCGTCATCCCGGCCGCCACCATCAACCCGGGGCTGGGACTGGCGGCCTCATGAGACCCCCAACCGCCCTCCGGTTCGAGGCATAAAGTCTCTGGTGCCCGCAGCGGAACAGGTCTATATTGGCAAGAACGGCTGGGTACCGTACTGGACGCAAGGAGGCGGCCAGGAAAGCCGGTCCGCGTGTCGCGCAAGCGGCTGGATGGACCCAGGATTTTGGATAGAGCAAGCAGTTCGGTCTCCTTCTTCGATGGATGGGGACCACATGTCGTTAATAGGCCGAAGCAGGGAATTGGACCGGATACTCTCCGTAATCCGGGGTCCTAACGATTCAGCCCTCAAGGTAGTGGGCAGGCGCGGGACGGGTAAATCCGCCCTCCTCGCCGAGATTCCCCGCCTCTCCGATGTCCGCACCGTCTTCCTGACGGCGAGTGCCTCAGAGTCCGACTGGCCGCTCTCGGGCCTCACCGCGCTCCTGACCGGCATCGATGACCCCGTCCTCAACCGCTTCGCCGACGAACTGCTGCGCGATTCCACTGGCGCCATGGACGTCCCCACTGTCTCCACCCTGCTGCTCAACGGACTGCACCAGCGCTCGTCGTCCCGGACGGTCATTGTCATCGATGACGCCGACCAACTGGACCCCAGCAGCCAGGCGGTGATCGGCTACTTGGCGCGCCGGCTGACCGGAACGGACATGGCGCTGTTTATGAGCGTGCGGGAAGAGACAGCCGATAGCCCGTTCGCATCCCTTCCCGCCCTCCAGTTGGCGCCGCTGAACTACAACGACACGGTCCGCATGCTGGAGGCCATTCCGGCCCGGCAGACCGCGACGGCGGCGGTCCACGCAGTCGCCGCTGCCACCCAAGGGAACCCGCTCGCCGCCGTCGAGCTTTTTACGCTGCTGCTGGAACGTGTGGCAGACGGAAAATACGCGCTGCCGGTTCCGCTGCCCGGCCAGGGAAGCTTCGAAGCGGAGTTCGCTGCCACCGTGGGGGGACTCTCGCCTGTCGCGAAGCAGGTCCTTGACCTGCTTTCGCTGTCCTGCCGCAGCGATATCGCCACCTTGGAAAGAGCCTATGACCAGCTCTGGGGCGGGGTCGACGAACTGCTGGCACAGGGCATGGTAGGCAGGTCCGGGCCGCATCTGAGGATCCAGGACCAGTTGCTCCGGGGCTACGTGTATGCGGCCATGACACCGGCAACGCGGACCGCCAGCCACCGGGCCATGGCGGCAGCGGCGGAACCCGCGGATCCCTATGCGCACCGCTGGCACCTGAGCTTTACCGCTTTGGAACGGCAGACCCCGTTTGGGCTGCTCCGCCTTGCCGTTGACCTAATCCGGAGCGGCGAAGTGCCCTTCGCCGTCGAATACGTTGAACGGGCCCTGACCATCAACCCGTGGGAAGCGGAGACGGCTGCGAGGCTCACCACCGTGGCCGAGCTGCTGCTGAACCGGGGTGAATTCGTCTACGCCAAGCGCTACCTGGACTGGGCGCAGCGCGTGACGCGGAACCCTGCCCTGATCCTTCGGCTGACAGGCCTCGCCTTCGAGATCCAGTTCATCCAGGGCGGCACCGTGCGCTCCAGCATGGTGCTCCGGCTGGTGAAGGAGTTTGGGCAGCACGATCCGGCCTTCGCTAACCGCCTGCTCGTGGCCGGCGCGCTCTATTATGCGGACCGCTGGGAGCTTGCGGATGCCACCAGCCTGCTGCGGTACGCCGAGGAGTTCAAGGACCACGCCTCACCGGACTGTCTGGCCCTGGCGGAGAGCGCCAGGCATCTCATCGAAGCGATCAGCGGGACACCGGAGGAGATCGGCCGCAAGCCCGACGGCGGGAACGAAACGGTTGCCACCCTTCTGGTTCAGGGCCGTGCGCTGAGCTATGCCGAACACCATGTCGCCGCCCAGGAGGCCTTTGCCCGGGTGCGGAACTTCCAGGAGGCAAACACCGTCAACTGGCGGGAAACCGCGGAGTTCCTCGCAGTGGACAATGAAATCCGGGCGGGGAACGTCCGGAAGGCGGTGAAACTGATCGAAGATCTTGAGCTCGCAGAACCGGAAACTAAATACCACCGTGGAATGCGGCACGTCTTCCGGGTCTGGCGGGCCAACACGATCGGAAACGAGGAACTCGCCCGCACCTACGCGACGGACGCCCAGCACTTCTCAGGGGCGGAAAGCCACCCTGCGATTACGGCGCAGCTGGCCGCGTGCCAGGGGCATTTTGCCCTTATGCGGGGAAACCTCGCCAATGCGTTCGCGCAGCTGTCGCGGGCAGGGGAGATAGGCCAGGCTTTCAGCAACCCTACGCTGCTGCGCTGCGAGTCCGATCTGGTGGAAGTCCTGGTCCGGCTGGGCCGGCACAGGGAAGCCGCCCAGGCGCTGTGGCACCTGGAAAGCCAGGCAGTTGGCCTGCGTTCGCCCTGGCTCATGATGGCTGTTGCCCGGAGCCGGGCGATGCTGGCCGACGGTGAGCAGTCGCTCCAGCTGTTCAGTGACGCCCTCGCCGGCAAAAACCCCCAGGAATCACTGCTGGAACGCGCCAGGACACTGCTGTGCTACTCCGAACGTCTCGGCGCCTTCGGCCGCCTCCGGAGCGCCCGGGACGGTCTGCTTCGAGCGAAAGTGATGTTCGACGAAGCCGGGGCCTACGCGTGGGCCCAGCACGTCGACTCGCTGCTGCTCGACGAACGTGTGGAACCGGCAGGTGCCCCCGGCAACCCCGCGATCGTGATGCTTGCAGACCACGAACGTGTGCTGGTGCGCATGGTGGCCCGCGGGATGCGGAACAAGGAAATCGCGGCCACCCTGTATGTCTCTGTCCGGACCGTGGAAGTGCGCCTCACCGCGATTTACCGGAAACTCGGAGTGGAATCACGCGCCCAGCTGACAGCCCTCGCAACGGGAAAGGAAGCCGCGCAGGCCCAGGAACAATTCGTCCTTCCCATCCTCTAGGACACCGGCTGGGGCAACGGGCGCTGCAGGTACCCGCAATTCCCGCATTGTTCCCTGCCGGTGCCCACACAACCGCCTGCTTTCCCCGCCGGAACGGCATGCATCCCGCTAATTTTGCAGTACGGAATGCACAGACCCCGGCAGCGAAAAGTGGGAAGGACGCGGACATGAGAACGGTCACCAGAAAGGCCGGTACCAGGTGACAGCGGAAACCGTCCTGGCCCGCATCAACGTCATGGAACCCTGGCTCGGCGACGACGAAACCCGCGCCGTAGCGGACGTCCTCGCCTCCGGCATACTGGCGCAGGGCCCGAAAGTGAAGGCGTTCGAGGCGCAGTTCAGCGCCCTGCACGAGGTGCGCCACGCCGTGGCGACTTCCAGCGGTACCACCGCACTTCATTTAGCGCTGGTAGTGGCCGGAATCGGCCCAGGCGACGACGTCGTTGTACCGTCGCTGGCTTTCATTGCTACAGCGAATGCTGTTACGTACGTCGGGGCGCGGCCGGTGTTCTGCGATGTAGATCCCGTAACCGGCACGGTGACTGGATCTACGATCCGGGCGGCGATGACCCTTGACACCCGTGCAGTAATTGTTGTGGACCAGGGCGGTGTACCCGTTGACCTGGAACCGGTCCGCGAGCTGTGTGAACGTCACGAAATCACCGTGGTTGAAGACGCCGGTTGCGCTGTGGGTTCTCAATACAAGGGCCGGCCAGTGGGTACCGGCGCGGACGTTGCCGTGTGGTCGTTCCACCCGGACAATGTTCTGACCACGGGCGAAGGCGGCATGCTGACAACCCACCGGGCGGACTGGGCAGCACGGGCCCGGAGCCTCCGCACCCATTCCGTGAACGTGCCCGCGGCGGACCGCCGCCGATCCCGCATGGCCGCGCCGGAGGTGTACGTCGAAGTTGGTTTCGATTACCAGATGACGGATCTGCAGGCCGCCATCGGCATTGTGCAGCTGGGCCGGCTGCGCGAGATCGTGGCGCGCCGCCGGGAGATCGCCGCACGTTATGAGGCAGGCCTTTCCGGCCTGGCCGGGCTCCGGTTCGTGGCCGACCCACCGTACGGTACCACCAACTTCCAGTCCTTCTGGCTCGAAGTCCTCCCGGGCTTCGCCACGGACCGCGAAGGGCTCCTGGCCCGTCTGGCCGATGCCGGAATTTCGGCGCGCCGCGGCGCCATGGCGGCACACCGTCAGCCTGCCTACCGGTGGCGCGATACGGGTAACGCAGGGCTCCAGACCACCGAACGGCTGACCGACCGGACCCTGGTTCTCCCGATTTTCCACGGCCTGGACAACGTGGGCCTGAACCGGGTCATGAACAGCGTACGGGCGGCCGCCGGGGTACGCCGGTGAGCGAACTGGAGCTGATCGCAGCCAGCGGGCTGGCCCGGGAAGTCCTGACCATGGTCCGCGCCAGCGGGCAGTACGACGTCGTCGGGCTGCCCGACGACGTCAAGGAAATGGCCGGCGTCACCCTGGACGGCGCGCCGGTGCTGGGGACCATCGTGACTCTGACAGCCTCCGTCACGCTCGGGCCCATGTGGTGGCCATGCCGTCCGTGACCTTTACGCACGACGACGTGGCGGATTTCGCGACGTTCGCGGCCGGTGTGTCGCTGGGCGGGGAGTCCGGATCGGCCGGGCGGCCTGCCTGGGGCTGAACTGCAGCGTCCGTGAACGGACGTCGGTGGGGTCATACGCCACTGTGGGCAGTTTTAAGCAACGTGCCCGACGGCGAAACGTGGGTCGGCGTCCCGGCCCACCTCACCGAACACGGATAGGCGAGCGCCAGAAGCGCCGGGCGCAAGGGGGCGCTCCGCAGAAGTAACTTCCGTTACACGATTGTGATTATTCGCGTCCGGTCCTGTACGGTCGATCGGTGGGCCGCCCCAGCCGGCCCCAATCCCGGATGACGTCTAACTCTGCCACCTTCGGGATCCACTAGGTTTCAGGCAGAGGCGGGGGACCCGAGTGTCTCGGGCATGGCAGAAACATGCCCTCGGGGTGAAGCCGCTTTGCGCGGCCGGATGACCTCATCCGAACCCGACAGCTAACTCCGCAGGCGTTGAGAGGTAATCACCCATGTCTGCATCCAATGATCAGCCGCGCACCGACGCGCGCCCTCAAACCCAAGAAGCCGCGGCGCCTACCCAGCGCCGCGCGCTATTGAAGAAGTCCCCGAACCGAGCACGGTCCCGGCAGGTTATGACCCTGACAGCGGCCGCACTGGTCGCCCTGCTGGGTGTTGTCTCCCTAGGCCAGGTCACCGAACAGGCGCCCCAAAGCGCCGAGTTGAGCCGCGTCGCGGACACGTCCAGCCGGGCCGAGGCCCCGGGGCAGGTCAAGCGCAACACCAGCCCCACGCCGGCACTGCCGGCCACGGACCCGACGCCTGTTGCAACCACGGAACCTGCACCTTCACCCGAAACGTCGACAGCTGCGCCCGCACCAGCCCCGACCACGACCGCCACCGCCACCGCCACCACAGCTGCGCCGGAGCCGACACCCGTTGTGGCACCACTGGCCTCAACCGGCGCCCTGCCTGTGGGCGTCCCCGGGGCCTGGACCATGGCATTTTCGGACGAGTTCAACGGCACGGGCCTTGATGCCGCCAAATGGTCGAACTGCTGGTTCTCCCCCACATGCGGCACCATGAACAAGGTGACCACCAGCCCCGGCAACGTCGCTGTCGCCGGGGGCAACCTCGTCCTATCTTTGGCATCGTCGAGCTCAGGTGCGCTGGTCTCCACGAACCCGCGCGGCGGAGCCGGTACCGGCTACGAATTCACAACGGGCTATGTCGAGGCCCGGATCAAGTTCCCCGGCGACGGCACGAACCTCTACAACTGGCCTGCGTTCTGGACAAACGGCCAGTCGTGGCCCACCAATGGCGAGAATGACATCGCGGAGGTCCTGAGCGGCAAGATGACCGTGAATTATCACTCAACATCCGGCGCCCACAACCAGGGGACCGTTCCCGGCGACTGGGGCAACAATTTCCACACCTTCGGCCTGCACCGGACGGCGAACTCCTCGGACGTCTACTTCGACGGCGTCAAGGTGAAGTCCTACTCCACCGACGACGGCGGCGCACCGCAGTACATCGTCCTCAATGTCGGCGCGTCGGGAAGCAGCCCGGCGGCGTACGGAGCTGCGTCGCAGGTCCAGGTTGATTACGTGCGGGCCTGGAAGTAAACAGCGTCGCTACGGTGAGCGGACGACGGCGGGACCTCCCGCCGTCGTCCGCTTTCTATTTATCGCCTGCTTCCCTTAATACTGTGTAAAATCCGCAGTCTTCGGTGCGGGACCGGCGGAACGTTTCGCCACTCCCGTAAACTCTTGCAATGAAGCTTCTGTACATCACAGAAAGCGTGCCCAACCGGGACCCCATGCTGGGGGACGGCAGTTCCATGATTCCGTTCGAGGTGCTGCTGAACCTTCCCGGAGAAGTGGCAGTGACGCTTCTGACCTTCGCCGGACCGGTGGGCGTGCCGGCCGAAATCAGGTCGCGCTGTAAGGCCGTGCATGTGATGCCCACGCGCAGCCGCGCCTGGGCCACCGTCCTGTCCGTCTTTGGCCTGACCGGGCTCGGAAAGCACGAGCGGTCCACCGCCAAAGCTATTGCCATCGCGGGACAACTCTCCGGCCAACACGACGCCACCCTGATCCATGGTCCGCACGCCCTGTTCCTGGCCAAGTCGGTGAGCGGCCCGCTGGTTTTGCAGACTGTGGATCCTTGGTCGGTCCGCGCCGCGATGGACACTGCCATTGCCGGCACCCTCCGCCCGGCCTACCGCGCCCGTGAGTTCCTTGCCCTCCTTGCCGAACGGCGCTTGCCGTCGCGGGCGCGGCTCCTCACCGTGGGCGCCGCGGATGCGCTCACCTGGTCGGAGCGGCTGGCGCGGCCCGTCAGGAGCGTTCCCAACGGGGCCGAGGAGTCGGTGCGCGAAGCCGCCAGACAGAACTGTCCCGTGGCCTGTTTTGTTGGCAGCCTGAACTACGGTCCAAACATCGACAGCGCAAACGTCCTGATCAGGAAGATCGCCCCACTCGTGTGGCAACAGGTTCCGGATGCCAGGTTTGTGCTCGCGGGCCGGCGCCCCGATGCCTCAATACAAGCCCTGGCCGGCCCCCGCGTGGAGGTCCTCGCCAACGTGCCGTCAGTCCTGGAGGTCTTCCACTCCGCGGACGTCGCAGTCTTTCCCGACGAACACGGTGTCGGCATCCGGAACTCCGTGCGCGAAGCCCTTGCCGCCGGCCTCCCGGTGGTAGCGACGCCGGTGGCCGCCCGCGAGCAGGAACCCCACCCCTTGCTGGCCGTCGAACCGGACACGGAGGGGTTCGTGGATCACGTAGTGCGGCGGCTGACCGCGCCCGGACGGCACCGGACCCCACCCGCTGGCGGGTCCGTCAGAACGTGGCGGACTGTTGCCGAGGACTATCTGGACGAGGTGGGCGGCGCGATCCGGTCCGGCGGCACCGGCCTCCCGTCCGGAAAGTCACCAGCATGACGTACGCACCCGGGGATCTGACCCGGACCGGTGTCCGCGGCGCAGCGTGGCAGGGGCTGGCCTTCGTCGCCGGAAAGATGATTGTCCTGGGCACCACCATCGTCCTGGCCCGGCTGCTGTCCCCCGAGGAGTACGGCCTGGTGGCACTGGCGCTGGTCCTCATGGCCTACGCCGAAACCGTTGCCGACGCCGGAGTGGCACAGGCGCTGGTCTATTTGCCGCGTACAGCCGTCATTGCGCGCTCCGCCTTGTTCATTTCCGTGCTGCTCGGAGCGGTCCTGGCCTCCGCCGCCGTCCTGGCCGCGCCCTGGATCGCAGGCCTTTTCAACCTTCCGGACGCGGCGCCCCTCGTCCAGGTGCTGGGGGTTTCGGTGTTGGCCACGTCCTTCGGGGCGGTCCCGGAAGCCCTGCTGCGACGGGACCTGAAGTTCAAGCCGCTGACCGCAGCTCCCGTGATCCGGGCCGCCACCATGGGATCGGTGACCCTGGTTCTGGCGTTCACGGGCCACGGCGCGTTGTCACTGGCCGTCGGCACGGCTGCGGGGTCCGTGGCCTATGCGCTCACGTGCTGGTTCCTGGTCCGCAGGAATGCGCCTTGGCAGATCTGGCGGGTGGGCAGGGACGCACTCCGGGCAAACATTGCCTACGGGGCACCCGTGGCGGGAAGCAGCCTGCTGGCCCGGCTGATTTTCGACGTCGACTACCTCATCATCGGGCTGTTGTTGGGAGCGCAGGCTCTGGGCTACTACACGTTGGCCTTCCGGCTTCCGGAGGCCCTGATCCTCAACGTCTTCTTTATACTCTCCACCGTCCTTTTCCCGCTCTACGCGCAGGTGCGCACGGATCCGGACAGGCTCCGCGACGGCTATCTGAAAAGCGTCCAGATCCAGTCCCTGTACGGGGTCACTGCCGGCGTGGGCCTGGCCGTCCTGGCACCGGTCCTGGTCCCCCTCCTTTTCGGCCAGAAATGGACCGACGCTGTGCTGCCACTGGTCTTCCTGGCCCTGTACGCTGCCGTGCGGTCGCTGGGCGCGGGCGCCAACGACGTGTACAAGGCGCTCGGACGGCCCGGGCTCTCCATCGCAATCTCCATCGTCCGGCTCGTGATTCTCGTGCCAGTCCTGCTGGTCGCCGCGCAGTGGGGCATCGTTGGCGTGGCAGCTGCGCAGCTTGCCACGGCCTTTGTTTTCGCCTGCGGAATGCAGGCGGTCGCAGCCGGGGTGATCAAGATCAGGGCACGGCGCTTGGTGCGCGCCGCCGTGCCAGGCGTGGTCTGTGGGGCTGCTGTGGCAGGGGCCGGCCTGGTCACGTTGGCCCTCCCGATCCTTGGTCCCTTGGTAACGACGGCCGTCGTCATGCTTCTGTCCGTCGGCCTGGTTTACGCGATTCTGCGCCTGGGATTCCCGTCCTTGTACCGTGAGCTCCTGCAGTTCCTAAGGCGTGTCTGACACGCACGCTTGGGCTCTATGGCCGCTGGCCTTGCACCGCGTGGCGCCAGAGCCAGAAGTCCCGGTCGGACACCACGGCCTGACGGAGCTTTTCTGTTCCGTGGGCGGCCTCGGCCTGACCCGCCAGCCTGAACGCCAGCGTGGCCGCGGACCTGGCCCAGGTTGCGATGACCAGCAGCGGAATCAGCGCAGCATCCACCCCGCGCAGGTCCAGGTGGCCGGCGAGGTGTGCCAGTGCCCACCCGCCCGGGCCGAACGCCTTCTCAAACGCCGCGAGCTGGCTGGCGCGGTCGAAAGCCAGTTCGCTTGATTCACTCAAGTACTGGAGGTAAAAGACCAGGTCATGCCCGGGAACGCCGTCGGTGCGGGCCCGTTCCCAGTCGACCACCTGCAACCCTTGGTGGGGCTTGAGGAAGAGATTGGGGTGGCTCAAATCGCCATGCTCGACGACGGCGGGCAGCTGGATGTGACGCAGCGGCGCCAGTATCTCGTGGGTCCGTTCCACCAGTGCCATGATCTCGACTTCCTGGGACACGAGTCCTGTGAGCGCCTTCAGCGGATGGCTGATGGTCCGGTCGTACCAGCCGTCGTTCAGGGCGGCAGCCTGCGTGCACGGCAAGGCGTCCACAAAGGCAGTGCCCGCGCTGACGGCGCCAGCCAGATCCGCCGCCACCTGTCGGGGGTCCAGGGGTACTCCTGTCACCGCGGTTTCGACGAGCACCGTGTGGGCGCCGACGTCGCAGACGGTCACCACCTGCGGGACACCGATGACGGACCTTGCAGCACCCGTGTTGAGCTGCCTCAGGACGTCGGCTTCATGGCGCACGCTGTCGTTCTCGCCAGGCTGCCGCGGCACCTTGACCACGAGGCTGGGTTCGTTGGCTCCAGCCGCAAATACCAGGGCCACCACATGCTTGGATGTGACAAACTTGGGCGTCAGCAGGACGCTTTCCCAGCGGCTGCCTATCCCGTATTTGTCCAGCTCGAGCTCCTCGTAATGCTCGACCAGGAAACGGTCGACGAAAGTCATTGCGGCTCCGCGGGTGGGCGCCGGCCTGTGACGGTTCCTTCCGGAACAGCCAAGTCAAACACGCCCAGGAGCAGTGCCAGCCGTGCGGCAAAGGCCTTGGCTGCACCGAAGCGGACATCCTTGTGCAGTGCCAGGGTGTCCCTGATCGCCGCTGCTGACGCCGCAGGAACGATGCGGGTGGTCTGGTCCAGTGACGGCGCATCCCAGTAGACGCTGACGTCCTGGTAGCCGCTGCGGACGAACGCGTTTTTCCAGCCTTTCAGGGTGCGGGGCCCGGACCTTTGGAACAGCGAACGCCGGGCCTCGACGCACATCCAGCCGCCGGATTCCACCGCGGCTGAGGCAGACCTGAAGGCCGCCAGATCGGGAACGGTGAGGAGCACAACGCCGTAGGTCCTGCCATGGTCCCCGTGTTGGTCCGGTGGAAGGACCGCCGCTGAGGGGTCCAGCAAGTGGAGGGCGGACGCCATTTCGGGGCCGGTCGCACCGCCATACGCCACGCTTCGGGGCTGGAGGTCAGGGAGCAGGAACCGCCAGTCCATCAGCTGCCACAGGTGCAATGACAGGGCGTCGGCTCCTTCCTCGTCGGGCCCGTCGCCGGGACGCTGCCCGGCCCCCAGCGCCGGTGAGAGCCGGCGCCACACCAGCCCGGTCGACTGGCCGAGGACGCGCTCCGGGGCCTGGGCGGCGTCGATGACGGTGCTGCCCGGCAGCTGGGCGGCAAGGTTCCGATACGCCAGCCGCCAGCCCTCCAGGATTTCAGGTGAGTGCTCACCCTTCCTGTCGAACATGACCTGGCCGGGAACATCGAGGACCAGCAAGAGGTCAGGAGGCCGCACCACCGCAAAGGCAATGGCATTCGTGGCCTTCGCCAGGATGCCGCCCACGGCGCCGTTCGAGGCACCGCCCGTGCCGGCCCCGGGCAGCAGGGCGTCATAGGGCACCCGGTCCATCAGCACCAGCCGGCCAAGCAGGCTCCAGAACCTGGCCAGCAACCCGCCGCGGACCGCCCGGTAGATCTTCTTGACGGTGCGTCCGCCAGGAACCTTGCCGAACCAGGAGTCCCAAGGGCCCGCCCCCCACATGCCCATGTACACATACTTGGTGGGCAGGGGTAAGGCTGCCTGAAGTCCGCGGAGCAGCGTGGTCTTACCCGCGCCGTCGGGAGCCATCACCCCCACCACTGGCCCCTTGTCCTGGAGCCGGGCGCCGAGCAGCCGAAGACCCCGGTGCCTTGCGGCGACCAGCCGCGGTACTGCCGGGGCCCAGGCCCACCTGGCCGTGATCGCGGCCGCAACGGCCGGCACGTCGTCGAACCTGCCCGTCCGGACCAACTCCAGGACGTTCGCGGCTGTGCCCGGCCCCACGCGGCTGTCAACAAAGCCGGCAAGGGAGTCATGGGCCGAAGCAGCGGCGGCCGCATTCCGGGCTGCCGCCATTCGGGGTGGCGCGATCCTCCCTTTGTCCAGGAACAGGTGGAGCAACTGCAGCCAGGCCTGATCCGGCAGCGCAGGGAGCCACAACGGGCCGCTCCGCACGCGCCCGCCCAAACAGCGCCGAGCCAATGGGGTCCGCCATTGCTGATATGGCCCGAAAGTTATGTCCGAAACAATATCCAGCTTCACCCAGGCGTTGGTCCTGGCGGAATAACAGAAGTAGAAGCGATGGCTGCCGTGGCCCGGTGCCAGGATACGGCGGAAGCCGGCGGCTTCCAGCAGCTTGTCCAGAACCGGGAGCAACTCGCTGGCGACAAGAATGTCCACATCGCCGGCGGGACGGGCCAGGTCATCTTCCCCCCGGAGCAGGAGCCACGGTAGGCCGGTCCCGTCGAGGGCGTTCAAGGCGGCAGCGAGATTGGGTTCAATTGCCGGCGCCTGTTCCATGGCATCAGGGCGCGTAGGCATACTGCACCGCCCAATCAATCTGCAAATGCCCGGACGTTCCTGCAGCGGGATAGGTTCCGTTGGCGCGGTCCGAGGTCTCAGCCTGCAATGTCCACCGCATCGGAGTATCGGGAACTCCTGACGGCAGCGTCGTCTGATCGATGAGTCGGCCGTCGAAGAGCCACTGGACCTTCCCGGGTGTCCACTCCGTCGTCGCCACATGCCAATCGCCCGGTCCTGTAGGCGTAAAGATGCGCTCCGGAGGATCGAACTTCATCGCGCCGATGGCCAGTGAGCCCTTTACCGCTGAGCCGCCGTAAAGGGGCCCATCGAGTCCACCCTCGGGCCAGTCAATTTCACCTTCATTCCAGTTATCGCTGACCGGCCACAAAAGAAAGGCAATTTTGTAACCGGGCATGGAATCGTATCTGAATCGGATGGAGTACCGGCCATATGTTTGCCCAATATAACCAAAGGGAATGACGCTCGCCACCCGCGGGGAGCCGGCTGCAGCATGGAGAAAGTAGTCCAGTGTTCCATCACTTACTGAAAGGACTTCATCCGGCGCGTATGACCCTCTGCCCGAGCTGTCGGCGAAGCCGGAATATCCCCTCATTTCAGCGCCGTAGACATCGCCCACCCTTCCTGGGCTTGCCACCGTCGTAAAATCCTGCGCACCCGTCTGCTTCCATCCAGGAAGATCACCCACGGGCATTTCTGTCGACCTTCCTGTGATCAGGGCTGGAATCCAGACTGCCACCGCAATTAGTGCGGCTGCCGCCGCAATGGCAGGCCCAAGACGTTTGCGGAACAGGGAGCTCCTAACCTGCTGACTTGAATCTATAGATCCTGACCGTATCGTTGCTGAAGACATTCTCGACACCGACTCCATTCTCAAGCAGACCCTCCAGCTCCGGCAAATATTCGGCCTCAAAGCGCTTCTTTTCTACCGCCTGACGTTTTTGTTCCTCAGAAATAATTACGTAGTTGTTTTCCGCTCCGCGCAGGTGGTCAGCGTATGCGCGCAATCCTTCAACGCTGATATTTCCATCGGCACGCCTGAAATAGTCGACCAGGGACGACACACTTCCCCATTTGAGATAGTGCGGGTAATTTGGTCCCACGAGAAGGGGGAAGAAATACTTCGTATCAAAAACGAGGTCGCCGGATTTGGTGTTCACATCAAGCCATTGGCTAGCGACGACGTCGTCTTTGGAAACGCGGTAATCCGCCTCAGGCTGGAAGTGCACCACGGTGAACAGCATGGCCATTGCAACAAGACTGGCACTCGCACCAATGACCGCCCTGCGGGTCCGCACGGGGCCGGACCAGAACAGCCAGGCAATGCCTATGGAAAGCCAGGGCAAGGCGAAGAGGAAGACCCTGAAGCGCGCCTCGCCGCCGTACGACTGCGCCAGCAGTCCCAGTGTCGGAGCGAAGGCCAGCCAGGCAACAACCAGGGTGGTGCGCACGTGGCCATGCAGCAAACGGCGGATAAAGCCCGCAACTGCCAGGACGCCGGTGCCCAGCGTGAGGACCACAGCCAAGTGTGCCAGGGTCTGGCCGGTCAGCACCCAGGCGCCCAAGGTCAGCGGGTCGGTGGCCGGCGGTTTGTAGCCCGTGTTGGCGAATATGTTGAAGCCGCTGAAGAGTCCGTATTTTCCTTTGACATAGGCAAGGTTGGGAATAAAGTATGCCAGCGGTAGTGCGAGCATTGCCGGACCCAACCAACGCGGCCTGAAATAGCCTGACATAAAGAGGGGGAATAGCCCCAGGACCGCCAAGTAGGGCGTCAACTGATGACTGACTACAATCACTGCCTGAATTATCAGAATGGCCACACATGCCACAAGTTGCCCCGGAGAACCGGGCCGTTCCCAGATGCTGGGTATGGTCATCGGGTGTCGCTGCTTCACCCGTTGCACCATTCGCGAATTCCTGATCCGCTTTTCGAAGCCGGCCATCCACTTGAAAGGTACCCCCCTCAGGAAGGTCAGGGCGATGAGGCACATGGCGAGGTACAGGGAGTAGGAATAGGACTGCGGGGCGTAGTAATTCTGGTTCACCCAATTGGCAAGGGTGAACACTAGCGTTGCAGTCCAATAGACGCGCGCCCTGTCGGAGATCGTACGCACGATCGCGAGGACAAGAACCGCATCGACCAGGGCAAATCCGGTTTCGGCCCACGCAGCGTAGTCAAGGGCGTTCCGATATCCCATCACTTCGCCCAGGTAGGCACTGAGGGCAAAAAAGCCAGGCCAACGGTTGTAGATGTCTATCGAGGGATCCACTTGCCCGGTGGCCGAGATGAAGTTCGTGACGGCGATGTGCTTGTAGGTCCAGGGAAACCGGGGGACCTCGGCGAGCAGGCCAGCTGACGAATAGAGGACAACGACGAGGCTGGAGAATGCGGCGCTCATCAGCAGGGTTGAGAACGTCTTCCTGGCCACAATGCCGCAAACACACGTCCCCACTATGAGCCCCACGGCGATGTACCAGGCGAGCGGGAGCTCGGGTAGCAGCCCGAAGTCGCCCAGCCTCCCGTTTCCAGCAGTGGCCAGCCCATAGACCCACAGGTCAGCCGCCGCAGCGAGGCTCAGCCAAGGCACCAACGCATTGAACCGGGAGCGCCCATGCGGTTCCCGTCCTCCGGCGGCGCTGGGCCGGGGGCCCCCTGGTGCGGCGCCCCGAACGAAGGTTCCCGGCAAGTAGGGGCCTGGCTTCAGGACGATGAAGCAGACTGAGGCAAGGACGATGACGGCCGCCCCCTGGCGGGGATACCAGAACCCTGTCCACGCCATCGCCAAGGCCAGGGTGGTGTAGACCGCGGCGCTGGCAGCCACCGTCCAGACAAGCCGGGACGCCCGGTCCGCGGCGGGAAGCCGGGACAGCACCACCCACCCCGGCAACGCCAGGCACACCACAAGCTTGAAGGCAGCCAAAGGTGCTCCGCCGATGTCCATGAGGATCAGGAAAGCCGCAGCCAGTCCGAGTACCGCCAGCGCGGCGTCGAAGTACCGTGGCCGCCTTGCCGACGTTTGCGGGTGCGGCAGCGGGGAAACATCATCTCGGATTAGCAGAGCCATCGGCGCAACCTCCTGGGTTTGGTGTGAGTGAATATCCAGCCTGATTCCCATGAACGAGTCCAAGGGGCCCATTCATGACGTCTTGGCAGCCCCCGCCCAGCGTTCAAGGAGATAGTTGAGCGGTCCGCGCGCCAGGGAGTACAGCTCCAGCCGCAACACCTGGGCGAGTTGCTGATCCCAGGAATCATGGCCAAGGCCGGGCTCCGCTGCCGGCCGGCGTGATGTGCCCGCGCTTTGCAGGAAATTCCAGGCGACGCGCGGAGTGCGGGCCAGCGCCAGCCGGGCCGTGTGAGGGTTCAGGAGGATTTTGGTGAGCCAGGCACCAAGTCCGCTGCCATAGCCGCGGGCCTGGGCGCTCAGTTCCTCCAGGCCACCACGGTGGCGGTGCCAGGCAATCGCGGACGGCTGAACCACCAGGCTGTATCCCTCAAGGATCACCCGGGTGAACATGTCAATGTCTTCACCCCCGCCGGTGCGGGTTCCGACTCCCAAAGCGTTGTCGAAGCCGCCCAGGCTCAGTGCCGTGCGGCGATCCAGCGCGAAATTCGCACCCGTTCCGAAAGCGCCGGGACAGAAGGGGAACTTCGGAAGTCCTTTGGGCGGATCGGCTAAGGAGTAGATCTTGGGCGCAACGCTTTTGGACCAGCTGACGCGGTCATCGAAGTATCCCTGCGCCGGCGACCGCAGTTCGCCGGCCGGCACGAGTCCCGTGACACAGGCCGTGCCTGGCATGCGATCGAAACCAGCGGCGATTTCGTGCAACCACGCCTCGTCGACAACGACGTCGTCATCGGTGAAGGCGACGATGTCGCCCTGTGCGCGACGGAGGCCCGCATTCCGTGCCTTGGAGAGCCCCGGGGCAGGCTCGGTGATGAGCGTCATCCGGGGGTCGTCAAACTCGTCGCGCACCATATTGGCGGTTTCGGCAGTCCTTGGCGCATTGTCCACCACCAGTACATCGAAATTTGGGTAGCCAAGATCCAGGATGGCAGTCAGGGCCCCCCGGAGCAGTGCGGCCCGGTCCCGCGTGCAGACGACAACCGTGACGGACGGAGTTGATGACACTCCGGGGGCCACTGGTGTAACGGCCGGAAGGCCCGCGACAGCCTCCTCCAGAACCGCCCTCTCAAGCATCCCTCCGGTGGCCTCCACATCCACGAAGCCTCGGACAGCGGTCCCTTGGCGCACCAAAAGCCGTGCACGGTCGTAGCCTGCGTGGTTGAGCAACTGCAATCGGGTGTGATCGGAGAGGCGATCCAGATCAACGGCGCCGATCCACCGGGCTCCCGACCACTCCGGCGCGGCGGCGCTGTCCATAGCCGGTGCCAACTGAAAGGCAGACCGCTCCTCGAAAGGCATGAGCTCACCAACACGCTCACTCACTGAACTTCCCTCCACGGTGCGCCTACAAGGGCAGTCCCGGACCGCGGGCGGCCCTCGACGTGGGCTATCCGGCGTCCGCGTACGTACCCGGCTGCGGTGCATGCCAGGACCGCAATGACAGCGCCCGCCCGACCCAGCCCCTGTGGGTTGTCGCCCCGGCCCCAATCGCGCACTCCCGCAAATACGGCCCGTGGCAGGACGCTGCGCACGTACCGCCGTTCCGGGCCCAGAGCCCGTTTGTGGCCTACCACCCGGCTGACCTGGGCTTTGGAGATCCCTTCGGACCAGGAACGCGACAGCATGTAGCGCACTGTCCCCCTGTCCGCCGGCACGTGGTGGCGTACCACAGCCGCAGGTTCATAGACGATCCGTGATCCAGGTGCGCCCATCTTGGAGCGGATGCAGATCTCTGTCTCCTCGCAGCCGAAGGGCAAGGTGCCCTGGCGTCCCAGCGAGATGTTGAAGCCGCCAACCTGACGGAGGACTTCAAGCCGGAAGGACATGTTTGCGCCGATGACATTCCGGACTTCGGAAGCCACCTTGGGCATTCCGCGGTGGCTGCATCCGACGATCCAGTCGAGCTCTTCCCCGAAGTAGCCCGGCCGGCCCGTTTCCCACACCGGTTCGACGCGTCCGCCGACGGCCAGCACGTCAGGATCGTCGTAAAAGGCAAGCAGCCGTTCAAGCCAGTCCGGCGCGGCCTCGGCATCATCGTCAAGGAAGGCCACAATGTCTGAGTCCGCCAGGCCGACGCCGGTGTTGCGTGCTCCGGAAAGCCCGCGGGGTCCGCTGCTCTCCACCACCGTCACGTCATCGACGATCTCGATGAGCCGCTCGTAGAGGTCCTCGTTGTGGTCAATCACCACCAGGACTTCCTGGGGGGCAACTGACTGGGCCCGGACAGACTCTATGACGTCCAGCAAGAGGTCCCAGCGCCGTTCAGTGTAGGCACAAATGACGATCGACACGGTGGGACCTGCAATGCGATCCAGCATGCTAGCCTCCCCGAACCAGGGAGAGGACTGTCTTGGGGTCCGTGGGCGTCCTCGGGAAGCTGACATTTGCGTAGGTATACTTCACCCGGCGGAGCGCTTCGGGCCTGGCACCGGCGGTGGGCGCCTCCCACATGGTGCATTCGCGTACCAGCGTGCCCAGTACCCGCCACCCGTCGCGGAACGTCTGCAGATTCGACGCGCCGGAGATGCGGTCCAGCTCCAGGCTGGGGACTTCTGCAATCCGCAGACCGGCCTTGGCCGCATGGACAATCAGCTCGGTCTCAATTTCAAAGCCGTCCGATTCCAGCTGCAGGATCTCCAGGCATTCCCGTCGAAACGCTATGTATCCATAGCAAAGGTCGGAGTAGTTGCTGTGCAGGACCGCGTTGGCCAGCCCGGTCAGCGCGCGGTTGCCTGCCTTCCTGAGGCGGGTGAGGTCTTCCGACCCTCCTCCCGTGACGTGGCGTGAGCCTTTAACGAAGTCGTAATCGTGCTGGAGCGGAGAAACAAACCAGCCAATCTCTTGGGGATCCATGCTCCCATCCGCGTCCAGCATGACGATGATGTCTCCTGAGGCTGCAGCAAACCCGGAGCGAAGGGCCACGCCCTTTCCCTTGCGCTGCTCATTGACGATGACGAGGTCGTCGCGGATTGCTTGTGCTACGCCCACTGTGTTGTCCGTGGAACGGCCATCGACGATCACAACCTCGTCCACATACGAGGGCATCCGACGAAGGACCCACGGAATATTTTTCGCTTCGTTCAGGGTTGGGATGACGACGCTGACTGTGGCCCTAGCGGCTTCTATAGCCGGCATCGAGAATGTAATTGGGAGCTGGGTGGAAATGGACAAATACCTCACCACTTCATGACGTTTGCGGATTTAGTCAACTCCGCGTCCGACCAAGGAGTCGGCCGCGGCATTAGCGCTTTATCCGGTCATGGGTCTGGTCTCTGGCCCCAGCTCTCATTAGCCTTCGACTCTGGCCGTAGGAAAGAGCCTATTGGGGGCATGATGCGGCTGTCACCAGTAGCAGGTACTCAGTTTTGAGCGCCGCATAAACGTTACCTACCCAAGTACAGGGATTATCTGCGGGCCCAAATATTAGGTATAGGGGTTCTCATTCCGCCCACAATTTAGGTATAGGGGAATTCATTGCGCGGCCTCCCTGCCCGGGCATAGACTTGTCGCCTAACTGGGGTTTGACCGCTGCTTCTGGGCCAGCGCGCTAAACCGGACCTCAGGCTGACGTTTTTCAGGCGCCCAGGAGTCCGGATGAAGACTGATCGTACCGTCAGGTGGCTGAGCCAAACGCTCATCACGGCAATGATCGTGGCGGGATCCCTCCTGGCTACATCCCCGGTGGCATCGGCTGACCCGACCTACGGCACGGCGAGCCTGAGCTATTCGGGCGTAAGCAACCCGCCGACGTCGGACAAGCCCCAGAGCAAGCTGTGGTGGAACGACGGTTCCTGGTGGGCGGACATGTGGACGTCCGGCAGCGGCTGGAGCATCTACCGGCTGGACCGCCCCACGGGCACCTGGATTGACACCGGGGTAGTGAACGACACCCGTGCCAACACCCTGGCCGACACACTCTGGGACGGCAGCCATCTGTACATTGCCTCGCACGTAGTCACGATATCCGGAGATGGAACACCCAACCCCTCGCGGTCAGATCAACCCGCAAAGCTGTACCGGTACAGCTACTCCAGCGGAACCTACACGCTGGACAGTGGGTTCCCGACCGTGATCACGAACAACAGCAGTGAGTCGATGACCATCGATGAGGACACCACCGGCGCACTCTGGGCCACGTGGACGCAGGTCGCCGGCAATTCGACCTCGGGCTTCACCAATGCCGTCTATGTCAACTACTCCGCGCCTGGAGGCACTAGCTGGGCGGCACCATTCGTGATCCCTGTCTCCAACCCGAATCCTGCACCTGATGACATCTCAGCCGTCGTGGCGTACGGCCAGAAGAAGATCGGGGTGATGTGGAGCGACCACCTCACCGGGTCCGTGAACTGGGCAACCCGCACCGACGGAACGTCCCCGACGGCGTCCTCGTCGTGGAACCTGCAGCCGGCGATCCAAGGCAAGGGGCAGGCCGACGACCACCTGAACCTCAAAACGCTGCAGGCCGACACAACCGGGCGGGTCTTCGCCGCGGTAAAAACCAGCCTAAACGACACATCCTCCGACCCGACCCTGCCCCAGCTGCAGCTGCTCGTCTTCAAACCCGGCACCGGATCCTTCTCCAAGTCCACTATTTCCACGGTGGGTGACTGTGTTTCGCGCCCGCAGATTTTGCTGGACACCCAAAACAATCTCGTCCACGCTTTCCAGACGGCACCATCGACGTCGGTCAGCGGCTGCGCGTATTCCGGGGTGGCAGGCAGCATCTACGAAAAAACCGCCTCCATGGACAACCCCGTCTTCAGATCCGGCCGTGGCACCCCGGTCATCCAGGACGCCGCCTCCCCCAACATTAACAATGTGACCACCACCAAGCAGAGCGTGAACAGCACCACCGGCCTCGTTGTCATGGCCAGCGACAACGTAGCCAAGCGCTACTGGTTCGCTGACAGGAGCCTGGGTCCGCCAACGCCAACACCCTCGCCCGTAGCGTCTTTCACGGCCACACCCACCACCGGTACCGCCCCGCTGGCCGTCAGCTTCACCGACACCTCGACCGGCGCTCCGACCTCCTGGTCCTGGACATTCGGCGACGGCGGCACGTCTACGGCCCAGAATCCCCCACACACCTACTCCGAGGCCGGCACGTACACCGCGACGCTGACCGCCACCAACAGCGGCGGCTCAACCTCCGCCACCTCAACCATCACGGTGGATCCAGCCACTCCAGCGACCGGGGTGACTATGGTCAACTCAACCACCACCTATTCAGGAACAGCCTCCACGGCGGTGTCACTGACCGCGCCCTCCGGCACCCAAGCGGGTGACGTGCTGATCGCGTCGATCACCGCGGACTTGAATCCCTCGATGGCGTCCGTCCCGGCCGGCTGGACACCCATCGTGAACGCCCTGTCCATCAATAGCTCGTCGACCTCCGGCGCCCGGGCGTTCGCCTACTACCACGTCGTGGGCGCGTCCGACCCGTCAAGCTACACCTGGACCTTAAGCACGGCAGTGAAGTGGGGCGGCGGCCTGACCGCCTACCGCGGCGTCAACAACACAACACCGCTGGACAGCCCTGTCGCCACCGCTGTTGACACAAGCTACACGGCAACCAGCATCACCGCTCCGAGCATCACCACGGCCAGCAACGGCGCGATGCTGATCGGCGGCGTCGGGTGCGATTGCGCATCACCTGTCGTATCTCCACCAAGCGGCTGGACCGAGCGCTGGGAAGCTGCCGGTGGCCAGATCGCGGAACAGGCTGACAAAGTCCAGGTAACGGCAGGGGCCAGCGGCACCGCCACCTGGACGTTCAGCTCGGCCCGGACCGTTGCGGCTTGGCGGACCGCCCTAAAACCGGCGAGCTGACGGGGCCAGGCTTCCTTAGGCTGCTGTCCGGAAGAACAGTTCCGTCACCGTTGCCAGCCGGTGCGGGTCAGCGACGCCGCAGAGCTCCCGGGCGGAGTGCATGGACAGCAGGGGCACGCCCACGTCCACTGTGCGGATTCCGAGGCGGGTGGCGGTCAGCGGCCCGATGGTGGAGCCGCAGGGCATCACATTGTTGGACACAAATTCCTGGTACGGCACCTTCGCCTCCCCGCACAGCCTGGCCCAGAACGCCGCGCCGGGGGCGTCGGTCGCGTACCGCTGGTTGGCATTGATCTTCAGCAGCGGCCCGCCGTTCAGCACCGGGTGGTTCGCGGGATCGTGACGTTCCGCGTAGTTGGGGTGGACGGCATGCCCGGCATCCGCAGAGACACAGAACGACGCCGCCAGCGCCTGCCGCCGCTGGCTCACCGTGGCCCCCAGGCCGTCGGAGATCCGCACCAGCACGTCTTCGAGGATGGGCCCGCAGGCCCCGGAGCGCGAATTGGAGCCGATTTCCTCGTGGTCGAACGCCGCTAGGACGGCGATCGGCGCCCCGGCGCCAGCGCCGCCAGAAACAGAAGAAGCACCGTGCGCGATCAGCGCCGCCAGCCCGGCGTGGGTCGCCGAGAGGTTGTCCAGCCGCCCGGAGGCGAAAAACTCTCCCTTGCCCCCGAAAACCACAGGTGCCTGCGTGTCTGCAATAACGACGTCGTACCCGCCAATCTCCGCAGCATTAACGGACGCATCAGGCACGTGGGACGCCAAAACACCCAGCAGATCAAAATCCGCAGGATTGCCCAGGCCCCACACCGGGTTCATGTGCCGCTGCTTGTCCAGCGTGAGGCCGTCGTTCACGGCACGGTCCAGGTGGATGGCCAGCTGCGGGAAGCGGAGCATCGGTCCGGTGGCGGTGAGGTGTTCGGTGCCGTCCAGCATGACCAGCCGGCCCGCCAGCTGAAGTTCGCGGTCCAGCCAGGAGTTGAGCAGCGGCCCGCCGTAGACCTCCACCCCGGCCTGCAGCCAGCCGAAGGCTCCCGTGGTGGGCTTGGGCTTGAGCTTGAACGACGGGGAGTCCGTGTGCGCGCCGACGATGTTGAACCCGGTGGTGGGTCCGGCGCCTTCCGGGACCACCCAGGCGATCAGCGCGCCGTCGCGGACCAGATAGAACGATCCGGTCCCGCCGGTCCAGGGCTCACGCTCGTCCAGACCCGTGAACCCTGCGGCGTCCAGCCGCCGGGCGGCCTCGTGGACGGCGTGGAAGCTCGACGGCGATGCGCTGACGTACGCGCCAAGGTCCTGGATGTGGTCAACGGCACTGGAGGCGTCGGCACTGGAGAGGGAAGGCATGGTTCCGAGTCTAGATGGTCACATTGAGCCCGGCCGTGTAGCCGGCGGAGGCCGACCCGGTCATGGTGGCCAGCTGGTAGATGCCGCCGTCGTCCCCGAAGACGTTGTCCGACTGCAGCGTGGTACTGGCCATGTTGCTGACACTGGCCTCGTAGTTGGGAGTGGCGTAGACGTCGTCGAAGGCGGCCTTGGTCAGGGCGATCTGAAATACCGCCAGCACCTGCCCGGCGGCCGTGGCGTTGCTCATGGACTCGAATGGTGGACAGATCGAACTCAAGGCCGCGGTCGTGGTTGGGGTGGGGAATTTGGTTGCTCACCGCTCCATCCAACGCGCCCCGCCTATCCTCTGCATAGGCCTTTCCTGCGCGGAACCTGTGCGTCAGTAGTCAGGATTGCTCGGGACCACCAGGCCGGTCTCGTAGGCGTAAACCACTGCCTGGACCCGGTCGCGCAGGTGGAGCTTGGTCAGGATCCGGCGGACGTGGGTCTTCACCGTTGCTTCGGACAGGAAATACCGGTGCGCGATTTCGGCGTTGGAGAGGCCCTCCGCCATGGCTTCGAGCATTTCGGTTTCGCGCGGGGTGAGGTCTTCGAGCAGGGGGTCCCGCGGTGGGGCGGAGGGGGCCGGCACGGCAGCGCCGCGGACATACGTCTCCAGCAGCCGTTGCGTGACACGCGGTGCCACCACGGCATCCCCGCTGGCCACCACCCGGACGGCGCTGACCAGGTCCGACGGCGCCACGTCCTTGAGGAGGAAGGCGGACGCGCCTGCCTGGAGCCCGGCGAACGCGTATTCGTCCACGTCGAAGGTGGTGAGGATGATGATCCGGGCGCAGGATCCGGAGGCCGTGATGGCGCGGGTTGCCTCGATGCCGTCCAGCACGGGCATCCGGACGTCCATCAGCACCACATCGGGGTTCAGGTCGCGGACCAGCCGCACCGCCTCGGCACCGTCGGAGGCCTCGCCCACAATATGCAGGTCTTCCTCGCCCTCGAGGATGAGGCGGAACCCCATCCGAAGGAGCGGCTGGTCATCCACCAGCAGGACGGTTATCGGTTGGGTATCAGTCACGGGTGCCTTGCAGTTGGGGTGGTTGGTTGTGGGTTTCCGCGGGCTCGTCTGCCGGCCAGCTCAGGGCGGCATACACCCGCCAGCCGCGGCCGCGCCGGCCGGCCACTACGGTGCCAGCGTAGATGCGCGCCCGTTCGGCCATGCCCGCCAGTCCCTGGCCGGAACCCGGCCCGCCGCCGTCGGAGGTGCCCGGACCCGGGGCTCCCGCGCCGTCGTCGAGCACTTCAATGGTGACCGTGGAGCCGGCCCGGACGATGCCCACGTCCACCCGCCCCAGCGACCGGCCGTAGCGGAGCACATTGGTCAGTGACTCCTGCACAATCCTGTAAACCGTCAGCTGGAAGGCCGCGTCGCCGGGCAGCGCCGGGCCTGTGTGCGTGTAGTGCAGCGGCAGGCCCGCAGTGCGGAAGCCTTCCAGGAGCTTCGCCAGGCTGTCACCGGAAGCGAGGGGCTGCCGCGGCGCGGGCCCGCCGGCGTCGTCCCGAAGTACACCCAGGACACGCCGCATGTCAGCCAGCGCGGTCCGGCCAGTCCGCGACAGTTCACCAAGCACCTCGCCGGCGCGGTCGGGACTTTTCCGGACCACGACGGCGGCGCCGTCGGAGAGGCTGACCATCACCGTCAGCGAGTGCGCCACGACGTCGTGCATTTCACGGGCGATCCGGTTGCGTTCGTTGACGGACGCAAGGCCTGCCGTCCGCGCCGCCCAAGCGGAGATCTCCTGCTCGTGCTCCCGCCGTTGCCGCACAGAGATGCCGATCCCGGTTGCGATGACGTTGGACAGCGCGATGGTGGCGCCGGTCGCGATGCTGGTCAGGAGGTGGAAGTCCCCGGGATTGCCCCCGGCATCGTGGACGAAGGAAATCTCCATGGGACCAACGGCGGCCAGCAGGTACAGCAGGGCAAGCGGGGCCGTGGCGGCGGCCATGGCCACCAGCGCGAACCGGCGCATGTGCACCACGGCCACGGCGTAAAGCGAGAACCACAGCCCCGCAGAAACATTCGAGCCCCACGGGTGAAGCAGCGTGACCGCCACTTCCATGACCGCGACGAAGGCTGCCAGCGCCACGGGGTGGGAGCGCCGGAAGAACAGGGCCCCCGCGACCGCAAAGAGGAGCGCCGCCGCCAGCCAGGCGCCGGAAATGATCGCGTCCACCACGGTCGGCGCCACAAGCAGTGCGTAGCTGGACACCACCACACCGTCCATCACCCGGGGATGCTGGTAAAGGTACCGCCGGAGCAGGCCGCGGCGCTTGGCCGTGATTTCGGCAAAGGACGCGTCGGCCTGGCTGGCCGGCGCGTCCCTGACGAGAGCCGCTTCATTCATGCTCTGAGCCTAGTGTCCGCCTAGACGTCGCGTTTCTTGAGCACAATCATGGCCGGAACCAGGAACAGCAGAACGTAGCCCAGGAAAATCATGCCGCCCTGCCAAGGATCGATGACGCCGTCGGTGTGGCCAATGGACAGGAACCGTCCGCCGGCGTCGCTGGGGAGGTACTGCGGCACGTACTTCCAGAAGTCACCCGGGATGAAGGTCATAAAGCTCGCCGCGATGGACACTACGAAGAACAGGCCCACCAGCACGGTGATGCCGCCGGCGGAGTTGCGCAGCAGTGCGCCGAGCGACAGGCCGATCAAGGCCACCCCGGCAACGTAGAGGCCGCCCGTGAAGACGCTGTACAGCACGCCGTCTGTGGACCAATCCAGGTCCAAGCCCAGTCCCTGGAAGACCGGCATGGCAATCAGGAACGTGGCCACGGCGGCGATGGTGGTGATGACATAAGAGATCACAGCGAGCAGGATCGCCTTGGCCACAAAGGCCGGCGTGCGGCGGGGGACGGCGTTCATGGTGGAACGGATCATTCCCGTGGCGTATTCGGAGGAGATGAACAGGACAGCCAACGAGCCCAGCACCAGGATGCCGATCTGCAGTCCGGCGTTGGGCAGGTTGTACAGGTCAAAGCCCGATCCGGGCGGGAAGGTCTGCGCCATCATTTCGGGCGTCAGGGTCTGGCCCTGGTCCCTGGCCTGCCGGGCCATTTCATCCAGGAAGGAGAACCGGATCAGGACGGCAAGGGCCCCGACGCCGACGATTGCCACAAGGGTCAGGAGCAGCAGGACGCGGGTGGACATCAGGGAGAACAGCTTGATCCATTCGGACCGCAGCACACCGGCGAAGGTCACCCCCTTGGTACCGGCGGTGGAACGGACCCGGGAAGTTTGGGTGTCAGTCATGGTGGTCATCGTCCTTACTTTCCTGCCGTTGCCGGGGCGGTTTCCGGGGCGAACTCGCCGGCGGGGCCACCGGTCAGGTGTGAGTGGTATTCCACTTCGTCCTTGGTGAGGTCGAAGTAGGCGTCTTCCAGAGACGATTGCTGCGGGGTGAGTTCGTAGACGAGGACCCGGTTATCCAGTGCCACCTGGGCGATCTGCCGCGCGTCCAGGCCGGTCACTTCCAGGGTTTCGGGCTGGCCCTGGTCCACCGTCACGCCATCGCCGGACAGCAGGGCTGACAGCTGGGTGGCTGCGGACGTGCGGACCAGGGTCTTGACCTGACGGGTGCCCGCAATGATGTCCTGTACGGGGGCGTCGGCAATGATCCTGCCGCGGCCGATCACGATCAGGTGGTCTGCCGTCTGGGCCATTTCGCTCATGAGGTGTGAGGACAGGAAGACGGTTTTACCCTGTCCGGCGAGGTAGCGGACCAGGTTGCGGACCCACAACACACCCTCCGGATCGAGGCCGTTGACCGGCTCATCCAGGATCAGGGTCTGTGGGTCGCCAAGAAGGGCGGCGGCAATGCCAAGGCGCTGCCCCATGCCCAGCGAGAAGCCGCCTGCCTTCTTCCTGGCGACGGCCTCCAGGCCGGTCATCTCGATGACTTCGTGCACGCGGGACGTGGGGATGTTGTGCGTTGCCGCCATGGCCCGCAGGTGGTTGTAGGCGCTGCGGCTGGTGTGGACCGCCTTGGCGTCCAGCAGTGCACCCACCTCGTGCAGGGGGGCCTTGTGATCGGCGTAGTGCAGGCCGTTGACGGTGACCGTGCCCCACGTCGGGCGGTCCAGTCCCATGATCATGCGCATGGTGGTGGATTTGCCGGCGCCGTTCGGGCCAAGGAAGCCTGTTACCTGCCCTGCCTTGACGGTGAAGCTGACGCCGTCAACCGCGGTTTTGCTGCCGTAGACCTTGGTCAGGCCTGTTGCCTCAATCATGGAAATGTTCCTTAGAACAGCAGCCAGGTGGCTGCGGATGCGGGGAAGTTTTCGTGTGTACGCTCCACGCTACCGACGGCACGGCCGGATTTCGCCGGTCTCAGGGATGATTCAGGGGCGAATCAGGGTAGTCCGCACGGATGATTAGGGGTCCCCTCCGGGACGCAGCAGCTTTACGTGCGGGGCGAGTAATACGTCAAGGCACGCGGTTCCACCCGGAACCGGACGCTGCGCACGCCCGCCAGCGCTTCGCCGTCGACCGCCAGTGCCATGGGGGAGCCCTCCGACTCAATGCGGACCTCCGTAGCCTCCCGCAGATGGGTGATCCGGGACGTCGCTACCGTGCCGGTCAGCACTGACCACAGGAGCCGTAGCCGGGCAAAGGATTCGTCGGCGGTGATCATGCGGACATCCAGGACGCCATCGTCCAGCACGGGCCGCGACAAGGGCGCGTGGTCCCGGGGGTAGTAGCGCCCGCGTCCGATGTACGCGATCCAGAGTTTGTGCCGGACACCGTCCACGGTCAGGGTGGTGGGTGTTCCCACGGCGAAGGTCCGGAACATTGCCACCACGCCGGCCAGCGGTTTGCCGAGGGCCGGCTGCAGCTGCTCCCTGCGCCGGACCAGGTTGGGGTACAGGCCGATGCTGGCCGTGTTCAGCATGACCAGGTCAGCTGTTTCCGGGTTGCCCGCCAGCCCTCGCTCCACGGTCACAACGCCGACGTCGGCACGCGCGGCTTCACCCGCGGCTGCAGCTGCCACAGCGTCCTTCAGCTTGGCAGTCCCCGTGTCCCGCGCGAAGTGGTTCAGTGTTCCGCCCGGGAGCACCAGCAAGGGAAGGGAATGTTCGACGGCGGCCGCGGCCGCTGTGCCAACCGTTCCGTCGCCGCCCCACACGCCCAGGCCATGGGTGTCGGGGCGGGAAGCGGTGGCTTGGATGGCCTCGGCCAGGTTCTCTCCCGGCTCGACTGTTTTTATATGCGCTTTTGGGAATACTTCCTGGAGTGCGTCTGCCGTTTGTTCGTTGAATGAGCCGCCCAGGGTATTCACCACGATGCTGAGACCTTCACCGCCCGGCAGCTCCGGGGCCTGGGTTGCGGTGCGGGACACTTCGGGAAACGGTGGGCGGACGGGCCACCACTTGCGGGTCACCAGCGCCGCCCCTGCGCCGATCGCCGAGCCGAAGAACACATCCGATGGCCAGTGGGCCCCCGTGTGGACGCGTGAGTAGGCCACCCCCAGTGCCGCCGGCGCCAGTGCCGCACCGACAGCCGGCTTAATCATCCCGGCGCCGAGTGCGAAGGCGATGGCGGACGCCGAGTGCCCCGATGGCATGGACGAGCTGGTGGGCTGCGGATGGACGAACCGGAAAACCGGCAGATGCTCAGGGAGCGGCCGCGCCCGCGGCAACAGGGTTTTGAACACCGCGTTAGTCACAGCCGATGCCACCGCTTGGGCGATGAGCCCGTGCATGGCGGCCCGGCGGGGCTTGCCGGGAAACGCGGCCATGATCACGGCAGCCCCCATCCACAGTTTGCCGTGAGTGGCGGACGCCGAGAGGCGGCGAAAGAACTCATCGTGGTTTCCCCCCGGGAACGACGACACGCCGCGGACAAGGCGCCGGTCAACTCGGCTGATCCACCCTGGTCCTTTGCGCCACACTCTGTACATCTCCCCACCCTATAACCGGCGGGGCTCCCTACTTGGAGGACAGGGGCCTCGCCGCGCCGGCGAGGAGCAAGGCCACCAGGATCGGGGCGAGGATCGCGAGGAGCGCCAGGTGGATTCCCGTGAGGTCGCCCAGGTAGCCCAGCAGCGGCGGGCCGGCGAGGAAGGAAACATACCCCAAAGTGGATACAACCGAAACCCTCGCGGCTGCATGCTTCGGATCGTCGGCGGCCGCGGACATGCCCATGGGGAAGGCCAGCGCAGCGCCCACGCCCCACAGCGCAGCACCAACCCCGGCCAGCCAGATGTTCCCCGCGAGGACAAACAGGCACAGACCCGCCGTGGCTGCGGCCATACTGGCCCGGAGCACTGCGACGCGTCCGTAGGTGTCGATCACGCGGCCGCCGAAGAGCCGCATCGCCGTCATCGCCAGGACAAACAAAGCGAACATCAGGGCGCCGGTGGATTCCGAACTGCCCAGGCCGTCAACGGTGGCCTTGGCGATCCAGTCGTTTCCGGCGCCTTCCGTGAGTGTTGCGCCCAGAACCACAACGCCTATCAGCAGGGTGCGGCTGTCGCGCCAGGCCGATAGCCCCTTCGCAGCCGTCGGTTCACCCTCGACCGGAGCGGCCTGGGCCGTGTGGGGGAGGAAATAGCGGGGCGCCACGAGGGCTACCACCACCACCACACCGGCGATGACCAGTAAGTGCAACGGCAGGCCGACACCGATCGTTGACAGGCCAGCACCGATCAGCGCCCCCACAAAGGCCCCGCCGCTGAAGGCAGCATGGAACTGGGGCATGATGGTGCGCCGAAGCTTGTGCTCGACGTCGGCTCCTTCAATGTTTTGGGAAACGTCCCACAGCCCGACGCCGATGCCGAAGAAGAACAGCGCAATGGCGGTGCCCGGGACCGATTCCGCCGACAGGGAAAGTGCAATGCCCACCCCGGCCAGGGCTGACAGCAGTCCGCCTGCGCGCACCGCGTTGGCGGTGCCGATCTTCCCCACCACAAGTCCCGCCGTCGGAAGGGCCAGCAGTGAGCCGACGGCTATGCACAGCAGAAGCGTGCCCATCTGGCCGGAGGTCAGGTGCAGCGCCTCGGTGACGGCGGGGATCCTGGCGGCCCAGCTGGCAAAGACAAAGCCGTTGATTCCGAAGACCACAAAAGTGGCGGCGGCGGCTGCCCTCAGGGACGGTCCGGCCGTCGTGCTGGTTTTGATGCTCATGCTTTAACTACTTCCACCGAGAGCTTGTTGAGGTGTGCGAGTTCGTCCGCACTCAGGTCTTTGTCCGTGATTATCACGTTCACTGCGTCCAAGGGGGCAACCAGGGCCATCGCAGTGGCATTCCATTTGGCACCGGCGCAAGCAACAATCACCCGCCCCGCCGATTCGAGTCCAGCCCGCTTCACTGCGGCATCTTCCAAATCATGGGCCAGGAGACCGTCCCTGAAGTTCAAGGCACAGGGCGTGACCACCGCCGTGTCGAAGCGCAGGGACCGGATGTTGGCTTCCGCGAGCGGGCCGCGGAAGGATAGCTCGCCGGGGACCAGGCTTCCGCCGGGGAGCAGCAAGGCAGGACGCTGGCCGGCGTGCGGGTCGTCCTCTGTGACCGTCGTCAGGGAGCGCATGGACATGGGCATCAGCGTCAGTTCGCGCCCGCGGAGGACGCGGGCAATTTCCGTGGCTGTGGTGCCACTGTCCAGCCACACGTGTTCGCGTTCTCCCAGCAGGCCGGCCACGGCGGCGGCGATCCTGACCTTCACGGCCTGGTCTTCGAGTTCGCGCTGGCCGTAGCCGGGGTTTTCGCCGCCGGCAATGAGGCTCCTGGCACCGCCGTGGACCCGGCGCAGCACGCCATGCGATGCGAGCAGCTCGAGGTCGCGGCGGATGGTGGCGCCCGATGCGTCGCAGGCCTGGGTCAGCTCTTCCACCGAGACCTCGGTTTTGCGGCGAAGCAGCTCCCCGATCAGGCGGTGCCGCTCTTCAGTCTTCATGTTCATATGATAGCAATTTTTGATCATATGAACATATTTCGACGCCTAGCGGGCCCGCTCAACCCGCTTTTCGTCCCACACGGGCTCGGGGGATTCGTAGACGCGGCCGTCGGAACCGAACACCAGGAACCGGTCGAAGGTGCGGGCGAACCAGCGGTCGTGGGTCACTGCCAGGACGGTTCCCTCGAAGTGGTCAATGGCCTTTTCCAGTGCCTCGGCCGAATGCAGGTCCAGGTTGTCCGTGGGCTCATCCAGCAGCAGGAGCGTGGCGCCGGAGAGCTGCAGCAGCAGGATCTGGAACCGCGCCTGCTGGCCGCCGGAGAGGGACTCGTACTTCTGCTCCGACTGCGACGCCAGACCGTAGCCGTCCAATGCGCCGGCGGCGGCCTCGCGTCCCAGGCCGGACCGGTGCTCGTCGCCGCGGTGCAGGATCTCCAGCAGGGTTTTGCCCAGGAGGTCGGGCCGGACGTGGGTCTGGGCAAAAAAGCCGGGCCGGATACGGGCGCCGAGTTTCACGGTGCCCTCGTGCGGCACTTCGGCAATATCGACGTCGGACACGGGTAGGTGCTCCCGTTCCGGGTCCGTCCCGCCCGTGGCGAGCAGGCGCAGGAAGTGGCTCTTGCCGGAGCCGTTGGAACCGAGCACACCCACACGGTCACCGAACCACACCTCGGTGGAGAACGGCTTCATCAGCCCGGTCAGTTCCAGTTTCTCGGCCACGACGGCCCGCTTGGCGGTCCGGCCGCCCTTCAGGCGCATGCGCACGTTCTGCTCGATCGGCAAAGCTTCGGGCGGGCCAGCCTCGAGGAACTTGGCCAGGCGCGTCTGGGCGGCCTGGTAGCGGTTGGCCATGTCGGACCGGAATGCCGCCTTGTTCTTGTACATGTTGACGAGTTCCTTGAGCTTCACGTGCTCCTCGTCCCAGCGCTTGCGGAGCTCTTCGAAGCGGGCGTTCCGGTCGGCGCGGGCGTCCACGTAGGAGCCAAAGCCGCCGCCGTGCACCCAGGCACCTGCGCCGTTGATGCCCGGTTCGAGGGTCACGATGCGTCCGGCGGCATTGTTGAGCAGCTCGCGGTCGTGGCTGATGAAGAAGACTGTCTTTTTGGACTCGTTGAGCTTGTCCTCAAGCCAGCGCTTGCCAGGCACATCGAGATAGTTGTCCGGTTCGTCCAGGAGCAGGAGTTCGTCAGGTCCCGAGAACAGTGCCTCCAGCACCAGCCGCTTCTGCTCGCCGCCGGAAAGGCTCGACGCCGGGCGGTGCTGTGCGCGGTCAAAGGGCAGTCCGAGTGCGGCCATGCAGACTTCGTCCCAGACAGTTTCCACGTCATAACCGCCGGCATCTCCCCAGTCCACGATCGACTGCGCGTACCGCATCTGGGTGGGTTCGTCGTCGTGCTCCAGCATGGCAAGCTCAGCCTCGTCCACCTCCCTGGCCGCGGCGGCCAGGGCCGGCGGAGCAGCCGATACCAGCAGATCGCGGACGGTGGAATCGTCCCGGACCTGGCCCACGAACTGGCGCATGATGCCCATGTTTCCGGAGCGCCCGATCACACCTTCGTCCGGAACGAGGTCGCCGGAGATGATCCGGAAGAGGGTGGTCTTACCCGTGCCGTTGGGGCCGATCAGGGCCGTTTTAGTGCCGTCCGGGACCTTAAAAGTCACGCCGTTGAGCAGTTGGGTGCCATCGGAGAGGAAGTAGTCAATACCGGAAATGTCTATGTGGGCCACGCCAACAATCTTCCCATGGCCGCCCCACACGAGTTTTTGTCCAGATAATCTGCCTTAGAGGCCATTTCGCGCGCATTATCTGGACAAAAACTCGCGGGGGTCAACCGGCGGCAGCCAGAAACTGCTTGAGCAGCGGCCCGGACGTGGTGGCTCCGAGGCCGCCGTCCTCGACGAACACGGCCACGGCCAGGTCACCGTGGACAGCCACAATCCAGGCGTGCGTCTTGGGCGGGGTCTCCTTGCCGAACTCCGCAGTGCCGGTCTTGGCGCCCACCGGCCCGCCCGGAACGGTCGACAGGAAGCCGGCGTGGCCCGATGTGATCACCGCCCGCATCATGTCGGACAGCGCCGCGGCCTCAGCGGCAGTGATCGGCTGGTCGGACGCCTGGGACGGCGCTTCCGGCGTAACGGTCGACGGCGGCGAACCTGCATCCGTCGTCGTCCCGCCGGAGGTGTCTGCCGGGGCGGCGCCGGCGTCGGGATTCAGCACCAGCTGCGGTGAGATGGGGGATCCCTTGCCCACGGAGCCGGCCATGATAGCGGCCGCCAGCGGGGACAAGAGAACTTTGCCCTGGCCGATCATCGAGGCGGCATGTTCGGTGCCGGCAGCCTCGCCCGGAACGGACCCGAGGAACGCCGCGGCACCCAGCGAGGGGGCCTCCACGGCCACGCCCATGGCGACGGCGGCAGCCTCAAGCTGGGCCTGCGTGACCGTATCGCGCGCAGCGATGAACGCCGTGTTGCACGAGTGGGCAAAGGCATCGCGAAGGGCCACCGACCCGAGTGAGGTTTCCGGGTAGCCTTCCGCGTTCTTGAACGTCCGGCCGTCCACGGTGAGGGTGGGTGTGCATTCCACCTTCGAATCGGGCGTCAGGCCGTTCCGAAGCATGGCGAGCGAATCGACGATCTTAAAAGTTGACCCGGGCGCGTACTGGCCCAGCATTGCGGTGTTGTAGCCGTTGCTTCCCGGGCCCGAGGCCGCCGCGACAACCGCCCCCGTGGAAGGGCGGAGCGCCACAATGGCAGACGCCGGGCCTACACCGGCAAGCGTGCTCTCGGCGAGTGACTGGAGATTCGGATCCAGCGTAGTTTTCAGGGGCATGCCGGGAGTCGGGGCCATCTCGAACACCACCCTGCGGGGATCCGTTCCGGCGGCCTGGATCTGTTCGCGGGTCAGATCGGCCCGCTGCGCACGGATCACCACGGCGTCGGTGCCGCGGAGCTGTGCGTCGTACTGCTGCTGGAGCCCGCCGATGCCGGTCACGTCTCCGGCGGTCAGGACGCCGTCGGACGCCTCGATCTGTTCTGCCGTGGCCTCGCCGACGGTACCAAGGACTGCCCTTGCGAACGTGCGGCTGGGTGCCAGCGGCTGGACTTCCGGGATGGCTCGGGCACCGGGAATGGCCGTGATCTGGGCGTCCGTGATGGTGCGGCCTTCTTCACGGAGGGTGATGGCCCGGATAAACGCCTCGGCGCCGGAGGCCCCAACCTGCTGGGAATAGGCGGCGGGATCCACACCGACCAGTTCCGCCAGTTTGGCGGCCGACGTGGCGGCATCCGCGGATCCCAGGAGCAGTCTGTCGATCCCCACGCTGACCACGGGACGGTACGTGACAAGCTTCGCGTCGCCGGCGCCCAGGATGTCGGCGCGCGGCGGCGACTGGGTGCCCTTGCTGAGGATTTCGTTGTCGGCGAGTCCCGGAACCAGGGTTGCCGGGTTCCAGACGGCCAGCCATTTGTCCCCGGACTTCGTGAACTCTGCGGCGACCGTATATTTCCACTCGCCGGTGCCGATTTTCCACATGTAATTCAGCGGAACGGTTGCAGTGTCGCCGTCCAGGGTGAGCTCGCCGGCCGCCACGGTGGGCTTGTCCGGCTCCATGGCCTTGAATACGTCCTGGACCTGTTGTTTGGCCACCCCGGAGTCTTTGCCATCAAAGGCGACCGAGCCGACGTCGAGCGTGGAAAGCGCGGACGCAAACTGCTTGGCCGCGCTTTCAGCACCCCCTCTGCCGTCGTCGCAGGCAACCAGGGAGGCGCCGAGAATGAGTCCAGCTATGGCAAGTGACAGTTTTCTTGAGTTCCCCACCGCGCTATTATGCCCCGATTTGGACCGTGCTTGCTGTCACCGATTCGTGCCGGGTTCAAAGTCCGAGCGAGGGGACCTTTAGACCAAACATGTCCTTTAGGGCATATTTCGCGGCGAAGTACCCTGGCATCCCCGTTACGCCGGGGCCAGGCGGCGTGGAGGACGAACACAGATACACGCCGGGCACGGGCGTGCGCCACGGAACGCGGGAGACCACCGGGCGCTGGACAAGTCCACGTACGTCCATAATGCCGGCGCTGAAGTCCCCGCCCACGTAGTTCCGGTTGTAGTTGGCCAGCTCCGCCGCCGTGGTGACCCGGGCCTGCACCACCACATCTCGGAACCCAGGCGCGAAGCGCTCCAGCTGCGCGGCCACGGCCTCACCCATGTCGCGGGTTGAACCGGCGGGTACATGGCAGTACGCCCAGAGAATTTGCCGCCCGGCCGGCGCCCTGCCAGTGTCAAAGCGAGACGGCTGGGCCACGAGCACGTACGGGCGCTCCGGGTGTTTCCCGGCGGACACTTCATTCTCCGCGCTGGCCAACTCTGCGCGCGTGCCGCCGACGTGCACCGTACCGGCGTCCACCAGTTCCTTTGCCGCCCACGGAACGGGACCGGACAGGATGAAGTCCACCTTGCAGGAACCATTCCCATAGCGGAACGTCTCCAAGCCTTGCCGGTACTTGGCCGGGAGCCTGTCGCCGGCGATGTTCAGTAAACCCCGCGGGGCCACGTCCAGCAGAACGGCACGCGCGCCGCGGAGTTCGTGGAGACTCTCAATCGTCGCTACCGTATGGATCACCCCGCCGTGGGCACGGATGTCGGCTTCCAGCGCGGCCGCAATGGAGGCCGATCCGCCCAGCGGAATCGGCCAGCCTTGGGCGTGAGCCAGTGCGGTGAGCATGAGCCCGGCGCCTGCAGAGGCCAGCGAGGGCAGCTGCGAGACCGCATGGGCGGCCACGCCGCTGAGCAGTGCAGGCGCAAGGCCCTCGTGGAACCGCGCGTTCCACAGCCGCGATCCCTGCTCCAGTGTCCGCAGCCCGAAGAGCGCCGCCGCCAGGGGATCCCGGGGGATCCTCAGCAGCTGGTGCTGCGTCAGATCCATCACGCCGTCAATGCGGTCAACCAGCGGGCCAAGAAGCCTGCGGTAGGCGTCGCCGTCCCGGCCCAGGCCTTGGACCGTCCGTTCAAGGCTGTGATATCCGAGGGCCGCCCGTCCGCCGTCGAGCGGTGATCCGAACGAAAGCTCCGGGACCACCAGGTCTATCCGGCGTGCCAACTCGAAGTCGCGGAAGAAGGGTGATGCCAGCGCCATGGGGTGCACGGCCGAGCAGATGTCATGGAGGTGCCCCGGCTGCATCAGTTCGGCGGTGCGGGTACCGCCTCCGATGGTGTCCGCCGCCTCGTGGACTTCGACGGAGAGGCCGGCGCGCGCCATTACGGCGGCTGCAGCCAGCCCGTTGGGTCCGGACCCAACGACGGCGACGTCAGGCATGGTGTTTCGCCCGCCAAGGGAGCACTGCGCGCGAGAGATGGCGGGGGCTGAACCGCAACCAGTCCGGGAGTCTGTCGAACGGCCCTCCCTGTGGATCATCAAGGTGATGGCGGCGGACGGGATCGTAGTCCGGATCGTAGATGTCCCATACAACCCGGAACATCAAATATCCCGTTGCAAGCATATGTGCTGCCACGGCCAGGACGTAGTAGGGCATGTCAATATTGTGCTGGGTCGGGCCCTGGCTGGCCACCTGGCCCAGGTACATCCAGATGGCTGCCCAGTGCAGGCCTTCAACGCCCTGCCAAATAAGAAAATCCCGCCACCGCGGCCGGGCCAGCGCCACCAGCGGGATGAGCCACAGGACATGCTGCGGCGAATAGACCTTGCTGGTCAGGACAAAAGCACCCACGATGAGGAACGCCAACTGAGCCAGCCGCGGCCGTCGTGCTGCTGTGAGCGCCACCGCGGCAATCATGGTGCAGGCCAGCAGGAACACGGCCAGCGCCAGCCAGTTGATGGTTGTGGGATCCAGCACCGGCCAGCGCAGCCGCCGGGCCACCAGGTTGTAGGCGAACCATAGGGACCCGTAGCCGGCCTCCCTCGTCTCGGTGAACCTGAAGAAGTACCCCCACCCGGACGGGTTGGCCACCGCAACAGGCACGTTAATGGCCAGCCAGGCGGCTGCGCTGGCCCCGGCCGTGACCAGGAACGCGCGTATCCGCCCGGTCCGCAGGGCCAGCAGGAGGACGGCTCCGAGAACCAGGGCGGCATAGGGCTTGGTCGCTGCGGCGAGTCCGACCAGGGTGCCGGCCAGGGCCAGCCTTTCACGCGAAAAACACAGCATTCCCAGCGCCAACAAGGCCACGGCCCACATGTCCCAGTTGATGGTTCCGGCCAGCACGATGCCGGGTGCCAGCGCCACCATGGCCGCATCCCACGGGCGTCGCTGTGACATCCGGGCCGTTGCCAGCACTGTGACAATCCATACGGCTGCAACCAGGGTGGCATTAACGTCGAAGTAACCGAGGATCCGCGCGTCACTGGCGCCCTCGCCCGGGACCATCCAGGCAGTCACTCCGGCAATGAGTCCCATCAGGACGGGATCTTCAAAAAGAGATCCCGGGCTAAGGATCGGGAACGTGCCGCCGCCCAGGCCGCGGTTGCGGAAAAATTCCGGGAAGTCGGAATAACACGTGGAATAGAACTGGCCGGGGCTCGACCAGCCGTTGGCCCGGCAGTAACCCTTGATTGCGATGCCGGCCACCGCCGCCACTACGGTCAGGATGATCAGGACACGTTCCACGGTAAAAACACCGGGGGAGATGAGGCCGGGCGCCGACCGGGCACCCATCGGCCCGCCGATCAGTTCCGTGAAGTTCTTCAGCAGCAGGTCGCTGCGGCTCGGAACAATCAAGCGGGCGCGCCGTGGGTGCGCCGGTGGCTTCGTCTCCTGCATGTCTGAGAGCTTACCCGGGGCGTGCCCTGCCGGACCGTGGATTTCATCCCCGGCCCTCGCCTCAGTTCATGCCGCCCATCTGCTGGTGCAACAGGACGAAAACGTCTTCGCGTCGCCGGTCCAGGAGCTGCTCGTTGAATTCCCGGCGGTCATCCCGGACAGGCCTCCGAAGGACGAAAAGTGCTTTCTTGATTCTCTTGATCATGGTAATCACCTCCTTTCGGGCGTGAAATTGGGCATAACAAATAAAGCCATTGAATGTCGAATAAATAACGGCATAGTTAGGCAGGGAAATACCCGGTGTTTATGAATAGTTCGCTAAGGCGAGGACGGACCGTGTTGCAGCGGCGGTGCAGACCCCAACAAAGAAGCTGAGTTCCGAACTATGGGGATACTGCGTCGCCGCGCGGACCAGCCTTGAAGGGACACCGACAGGAGACGTACAGCAGGTGTCCTTAAGGCGAGCCGTCCGGGGACGAGGGGCCTGGATATACCTCAGTGCAGGTGACGCCGCCGCAGGGGCGGGATCAGTTGCAGGGAAGGTTAGGAGGCAGACACTCCGTTAAGACGGCGCGCAAAAGCAGCAGAGGCCGGGGGCGTGGTGATGGTCATCTTCCATCCGCTAGTCAAAGTAATCATTTTTCCCAACCTCCTTTTCTGTTATGCCGTTGCATCGGCTGACTGGCCGGGCAACGCGCGCCGCGACCCCGGCAAAGTCGCTCTGGGGTCAGGAATAAAATTACCCTATGAATAGAGCAATGCGCCACTTAATTCGCAAAGTTTTTCAAGAAAGTTTATGAATGCCCCTTTAGAGTCCCCAGCGGACAATGGCCGGGGTCCGCTTATCCCAGCCGAGGGTGCAGACTTTCGCGGTTCCCAAGATGAAATGGCGGCCCTCGGCAGGCGGGAGTTCCAGCCAGCGCGCGGTGAGAATCCGGGAGAAGTGCCCGTGCGCCACGATCAGCACGTTGTCCAGGCCGGATTCCAGCACGCGGGCCACAATCTTGTCGGCGCGGGCTGCGACTTCGTCCAGGGATTCGCCGTTGGGCACACCGTGCGTCCAGATCAGGTAATCCGGGTTGTCCTTGCGGATCAGGTCTGAACTGATGCCCTCATAGTCGCCATAGTTCCATTCCACCGCCAGCGGCTCATGCTGCGCGTCGGGGTAACCTGCCAGCTCGGCTGTCCGCCGGGCGCGGCGCAGCGGGGACGTCAGGACCAGGTCGAAGTCCACCTGGTCCAGCACCTTCCGGGCCTCCACGGCCTGCTGCTCGCCTTCCACGGTCAGGGGCAGGTCGGTGAGCCCGGTGTATTGACCGCTCTTGGACCACTCAGTCTCACCGTGGCGCAGGATCCAGAGCTGGGGGCGGGGCGCGGTCATCGGGTCAGTCATTTGGACTCCTCGTTCGGGGAAAGTTCGACGGTGGCGGGAGGCTCTTCTGGTTCCGGAACCGGGGGTGCTGCCTCGGGCTGTTCCGCCCACCAGGCGAGCAGCCTCGCTTCGGCGTCGTCCGTTTGCAGCGGTCCGTGTTCCATCCGTTCCTCCAGCAGGAACTTGTAGGCACGGCCCACCACGGGACCAGGTTTGAGGTTCAGGATGGCCATGATTCTGGCACCGTCCAGATCGGGCCGGACCGCGTCCAGGGACTCCTGCTCGCGCAATACGGCGATCCGGTCTTCCAGGTCGTCGTAGGCGAAGGCGAGACGCTCAGCCTTCCGCTGGTTGCGCGTGGTGACGTCCGAGCGGGTCAGCCGGTGCAGCCGTTCCAGCAGCGGGCCGGCGTCCGTGATGTAGCGGCGGACGGCCGAGTCGCTCCAACCGGCATCACCGTAGCCGTAGAAACGCATGTGAAGCTCCACCAGCCGGGCGACCGCCTTGATGGTGTCCTTGTCGAACCGCAGGGTCTTCATCCGCTTGGCCGTGAGCTTGGATCCCACCATGTCGTGGTGGCGGAAGCTGACCGCGCCGCCCGGTTCAAAGCGCCGCGTAGCCGGCTTGCCGACGTCGTGCATCAGCGCTGCGAAGCGCAGCACAAAATCGGGGGCCGGCACGGCGCCGTCGGCGTCTGATTCCAGGGCAGCTGCCTGTTCCAGAACCTGCAGTGAGTGCTGGTAGACGTCCTTATGGCGGTGGTGCTCGTCAGATTCCAGCCGCAGGGCGGACACCTCAGGCAGCACGAACTCGGCGAGGCCGGTGTCCACCAGCAGGTCCACACCGACCCGGGGGTGGGCACCGCAGATGAGTTTGACCACCTCATCACGGACCCGTTCAGCCGAGATGATCTTGATCCGGTCGGCCATCTGGCTCATGGCCAGCCGCACGTCGTCGTGCACGGAAATGCCCAGCTGCGATGCGAACCGGGCGGCGCGCATCATACGGAGGGGATCATCGGAGAAGGAGGCCTCGGGTGAACCAGGTGTCGCCAGGACGGAGGCATTGAGATCCCGGACGCCGCCGAACGGATCAATGAGTTCTAGGGACGGGAGCCGCAGCGCCATGGCGTTGATAGTGAAATCGCGGCGCAGGAGATCGTCGGTGAGTGAGTTGCCGAAGGCCACCGCGGGTTTGCGCGACTCCGGATCGTAAGCCTCGGCCCGGTAGGTGGTGATCTCGATCTGGAAGCCGGCCTTCCGCATGCCGATCGTCCCGAAGGCGCGGCCGATTTCCCAGAAGTTGTCCGCCCATTTCTTAATCAGGGCAACTGTCTGGTCCGGCGTGGCATCCGTGGTGAAGTCCAGGTCGGGCGAGGTGCGTCCCAGGAAGAGATCCCGTACCGGACCGCCTACCAGGGACAGCTCATGGCCGGCGTCGACAAAGCGCTGCCCGAGCTCCAGGACCACCGGGTCCACCTGGAAATCGACGGTGTTGGAATCAATCTTGTGATGTGCGTGCGCCATAGTTACTTAAGCTTGTCAGAAACCAGCGGCTTGGCAGGCCAAAATCTCCTCAAGATCGCGCCTATTCGCCTACAGCCCCTCAAAGTGCGTCATACGCAGTCCATCTTGATGTCATGTTCCGGTCATCATGATCGGACAAGAGTCGTTAGAGTGGACTCCATGGCCCATCCCGTACCGAGCGCTCCCGGCAGGAGGACAAACGCACCGTTGCCGTCGGCAATTGGTGCCCACGTCGCGCCTGCATTGCACTCGGCCCCGGCCTCGCTCCCTACGGTGGAGGAAATTTCCGCCGGCGGCGTTGTGGTGGACACGTCCGACGGCGAACTAAGGGTTGCGATCATTGCCCGCCTTAACAGGGGCGGACGGCTGGAGTGGTGCCTGCCCAAGGGCCATCCGGAAGGCAAAGAAGACAACGAGCAGGCCGCAGTCCGCGAGATTGCTGAGGAAACCGGCATCGAGGGCAACATCCTGGCGCCGCTGGGCAGCATCGACTACTGGTTCACTGTCAGCGGGCACCGCGTCCACAAGACCGTGCACCACTATCTGCTGCGCGCCACCGGCGGCGAACTCACTATCGAAAACGATCCGGACCACGAAGCCGTGGACGTCGCATGGGTCCCCATCAAGGAACTCGCACGGAAGCTTTCGTTCCCCAATGAGCGCCGCATCGCGGATCTTGCCCGGGACGTCCTGCCCGAACACCTCTAAGGCTGCCGCCGCCGGAGCGGCGTGTATGCCTGCACCGGCATACAGCCTGTCCGTTGCGGTACAAACAGCGTCCGGGTGAGACGATGAACTCGATGTCAGCTACCAATCCCCCCTCAGATAAAGCAGGCCGCGCCGCCCCGAGCGAAACCGCGAGTGAAACCCGGTCCAGCGCCATCATGGCTGCAGGCACCCTGGTGTCCCGCTTCCTGGGCTTCGGCAAGACCTGGATGCTGGGTGCCGCCTTGGGCCTCGGCTCCACGGTTAATGACACGTTCATCAATGCCAACAACCTGCCCAACCTGATCTTCCTGCTGGTGGCCGGTGGAGTGTTCAACGCGGTGCTGGTACCGCAGATCATCAAGGCGAGCAAGGCCCCGGACAGGGGAGCGGACTACATCAGCCGGCTACTGACGCTCGCCGTGCTCCTGCTGCTGGGCCTCACCGCGCTGGTCACGCTTGCTGCTCCGTGGGTTATTGAGCTGACCACACAGGGTTATTCGCCGCAGCAGAAGGCCCTGGCAGTTGCGTTCGCCTTCTGGTGCCTGCCCCAGATCTTCTTTTACGGCCTCTATGCCCTGCTGACGCAGGTCCTCAACGCCAACGGCGCGTTCGGGCCGGCCATGTGGGCCCCCATCATGAACAACCTGGTGGCCATTGGCGGCCTGGGCATGTTCATCTGGGTCTTTGGCGAGAATAGGATTAATCCGCACACACTGGACAACTGGGGCCCGTCCCAGACCCTGCTTGTGGCCGGCTTCTCGACAATCGGCGTGGTGGCCCAGACAGCCATCCTGCTGATCCCGGTCATCCGCCTGAGGCTGGGTCTCCGGCCCCGGGTTGGCTGGCGGGGAGTGGGCCTCGGCCAGGCAGCGAAGCTGAGCGTGTGGACGCTCCTGACCGCCGCCGTCGGGCAGTTAGCGTTCCTGTACGTCATGCGCATCGCCACCATTCCCGGTGCCGAGCGGCTCCGGCTGAAGGAGGCGGGGGATCCGGCGGCAGAGATGCTGCCCGGCAACGCCGTCCTGGAGGTGGCCAGCCAGCTGTACCTGCTGCCGCACTCCATCATTGCGCTCTCGCTGGCCACAGTCCTGTTTAACCGGATGACCCGCGCTTCACAGGATGGCAACCGCGCAGAACTTCGCGACGCCCTCTCGCACGGCCTCCGCACCATGGCGGTGGCCACCGTCTTTGGCGCGCTGGCACTCTTTGCGCTGGCCGGGCCGCTGGGCATGTTCTTCTCCGGCGGTCCGCGCCAGGACGGCGTCATGCTGGCCCAGACGCTTACCATCCTCGCGCTCAGCACCCCGTTCATGAGCGCCAACTTCATGATGTCGCGGGTTTTCTACGCCAACGAAGACGCCCGCACACCCTTCCATATCCAGCTGCTGCTCGCCGTGGTCTACGTGGCCGGTGCCTTTGGGATCCAGTTCCTGCCCGTGGGCCAGATCATCTACGCCATCGCCATCCTGTACATGGTGGGCAACATTCTCTCGGTGATCATCAGCGCATACTTCCTGCGCCGGTTCCTGGGCCACCTCGACGGTCCGCGGATCGCCAACTCGTATATCCGGATGGGCTATGCAGCGCTCGGTTCCGCGATCGCGGGCGCCGGGGCCCTGTGGCTGATGGGCAGCTACAGCGCGGACGGCTTCGCCTGGAGTGGCCGGCCCGCCGCCTTGGTGACCGTCATCGTCGTCGGACCGATCATGTTGGTTGTCTACCTCTTCCTGCTCAAGATCTTCCACGTCGCGGAACTCCGCGACCTCATGCGCCCCCTGTTGGGACGGCTGGGGCGCGGTACCGGACCGTCGGGCGGCGCCGGGGGAACGCCGCCGTCGGCTGCGGGTGCCGAGGTTACCGGACCGGAACGTCCGACGCCGGAACGCGCCACGGTCGCGGTGGACACCGGCCTGATTCCCCGGATCTCCGGCGAATTCGACGCCGTGTCATTCCGCGCAGGACCCGTGCCGGAACGCCAGGCATCGCCTTGGGCGCCGGAAACTCTTAGAGGGAATCCCGGAGTGCCTGCCGCTTCGGGTCCAGGTGAGGGCGCCAACGGGGAAACTGACGGGATCGCTGTCGAGGGCACTGAACCCGCCACGGGATACCTTCCCGCCGAAGACGTGCCCGGCACAGCGCGGGGCGGGCTGCTGCGCGACGAGATTCCCCTTCCCGGCCGGCGCACGTTCCAGGGCCAGGCCGGACAGAACCCCCATTTCAAGCCACGACGGCCTCGAAAAAAGTGATCTTCGCGCGGTTTTTGGTTGCCTGTCGACCACGGCGGCCATGGCCGATCGGCTAGGATCGACAGTGAACAGGGGTAGTTGCAGGCAAGCGCAGACCGGCTCGCCGGCCGGCTTTTGACCGGTTTCTGACCGGCGGTGGCATCATCTACGCCGGCATTCCCGGACAGTCTAGGAGGAACACGTGTCCCACCCGATCGACGTTGGATCAGTACTCGGCGGCCGCTACAAGGTCACAGCCACGGTATTGACCTCACACGACCAGGATCTGGTGCTGGACGGGGTGGACCAGGTTCTCAACCGACCGGTCAGCATTCTGGTCGCCGGCCCGGACAACACCGAGCAAGTGGCCCAGAGCGCCCGCGAGGTGGCTACCGGTGAACGCCCGGGTAACGTCCAGGTCCTGGACCTCGGGGTCACCGAGGCCGCCACGTACCTGATCACCAACCACACATCCGCGGCAGACCTGCTGGACCTAGTGGTTGCCTCCCACGCGCCTTACGTCGAGCCGTTCTTCACGGATACCCTAGGCAGCGAAATTTTCGGCCAGGCGCGTTCCCACGAACCGGAACCGTACGACGACGAAGAGAACATCGACGCCGGGTACATCAACTACGCGGACAATCACCCCAGCCAGGTTGACCCATTCCGGTCTGCCGCGCCGGTAGTTCCGCCGCTTGTACCCCCGGTTGTTCCCGCCCGTCCGCCGGTCCGCCCGGCGGTCCGTCCGGCGTCGGGGTCTGCCAAGGCCGGGGCCGCTGGTGCAGGGGCCGCCGCGGCCACTGCTGCACATCAGCACGTAACTGCGCCGCAGCCAATGCAGGCTGCAGAAAACCGGTCAGTTCCCGGACCCGCTGAGCCCAGGACCGGCGCGGGCTCCGATACGCCCAAGGTTTCTTTGTGGTCTGAGGACGACTACTCCACCAGCCCCCAGGACGCAGGCTACGACGAAGCCGTGGGCTCCGGAACGCCCGAGCGCTCCGATCGTGCAGCGCGTGAGTTTCCGTCGCTTGCCCGGAAAGTGTCTCCTGCGGCGGCAATACCTCCTTCCGGCGGGACGGATGACTATTACGACGACGAAGAGCCCGAGCGTGAGCCCCGCTCCATGCGCTGGCTGGTGGGCGGTCTGCTTGCCGTGGTGCTGATTGCAGGGTTGGTCTTTGCGGTCACCAACCTGGGCAGTCTCTTCAAAACGGGCCCGCAAGCCGCACCATCCTCCAACTCGACGGGCTCCACCCAGCCAAACACCGGGTCGGCTTCCCCTAACCAGAGCTCCGCACCGCCAGCAGCACCGCCGGCCATCGACAACATCACCCGACAAGGCAATTTTGACTTCGCAGCCACGTACGACGTGGATCTTGTGAAGGCATTTGACGGCAACGCAGCCAGCTACTGGTCAGACATGGAATTTGCCACCGAAGGCTGGGGAGGTCTCGCAAACGATGGCGTGCCATTGTTCGTCAAGCTGAAGAACCCGGCGACGGTTTCGTCCATCACCCTGACTCAGCTCGGAGCCTCGGGCGGCAACCTCAGTGTCTTCACGAATGACCGTCCGTCACTGGACGGCGCCAAGCTGGTAGGGACCAACAGCTTCACTTCAACAGATCTGACCATGCCGCTGGCCGCGCCGGTGGAAGCACAGTATGTGATCGTGTCCATCAAGGCGCTTCCCAAGCTGGCCGCACCGAAGACCCGCTACGGCTTTGGCATACGCCTGGCGGAGATCAAGATCCAGTAGGGCCACCAGCGGCGTGCCTGTTGAGCCGCGGCTGTTCTGCCCGGAGCATTGCTCCGCAGTAACAGACGCGGCTCAGCTGTCTTCAGACGGTAATCTGGTAGGGCGTCCCGTCCAGGTGACAGGGTCATGACCACTGATGGTTCCTCCGTGCGCGCGGCGCCCGGAATATTCACCCCCAAGATTCAGTTGTGCCATGTGGCCGGCCCCGAAAGCCGGCGCATCGACTAAGGAAGAGGTTCACCGTTCAGTGAGCAACGCAGAAAACACCGCGTCCGAAGTACGTGATGTCATCATCGTCGGCTCGGGCCCGGCCGGGTACACGGCCGCTGTCTACACGGCGCGCGCCAACCTGAAGCCCTTGCTTCTGGCAGGATCAGTCACCGCCGGCGGCGAACTGATGAACACCACCGACGTCGAAAACTACCCAGGCTTTCCCGAAGGCATCATGGGGCCGGACCTCATGGAGAACTTCGAGAAGCAGGCCGCCCGGTTCGGAACCGAAATCCAGTTCGAGGACGTCACAGCACTGGACCTCGACGGCGACATCAAGACTGTCACCATCGGCACCGGGGAGACCTTCCGGGCGCGGGCGATCATCCTCTCCACCGGATCCGCCTACCGTGAGCTGGGCCTCCCGAACGAAAAGCGCCTCTCCGGCCACGGTGTCAGCTGGTGTGCAACCTGCGACGGTTTCTTTTTCAAGGACCAGGACATTGCGGTTATCGGCGGGGGAGACTCGGCGATGGAAGAAGCCCTCTTCCTGACCAAGTTCGCCAAGTCCGTCACCGTTGTGCACCGCCGCGACACACTCAAAGCTTCCAAGATCATGGCAGACCGCGCCCTGGCCCATGAAAAGATTTCGTTCGTCTGGAACAGCTCTGTTGACGACGTCATAGGAGCGGACAAAGTCACCGGGCTCAAGATCAAGAACCTGCAGGACGGGACCGTGTCCGACCTCGCCGTCACCGGCGTCTTCGTTGCCATCGGAAACGACCCCCGCACCGACCTGGTCAAGGATGCCTTGGAGATCACGGCGGCCGGCACCATCGCCGTCGAAGGCCGGAGTTCCAAGACCAGCATCCCGGGCGTCTTCGCCGCCGGCGATGTTGTTGATCCCACGTACCGTCAGGCCATCACGGCCTCCGGTTCCGGATGTGTTGCTGCGATCGACGTCGAACACTACCTCGCAGACCTTCACGCGTAATCCGCGTAACCGCCATTCGAAGAGAGAGACAAGGTTATGAGCAACGCTAAAGACGTAACAGATGCAAGTTTTGGTGCGGACGTACTGTCCGCCGACAAGCCAGTGATTGTGGACTTCTGGGCTGAATGGTGCGGCCCCTGCCGCAAGCTGGGACCCATCCTCGACGAGATTTCGGTCGAATACAGCGAGAAGGTTAATGTCGTCAAAGTCAACGTCGATGATAACCCCGCCATCGCCGCCGAGTACGGCATCACGTCCATCCCCGCCGTCTACCTTTTCCAGGACGGCCAGGTGAAGAGCACTGTTATTGGTGCGAGGCCGAAGCAGTTCTTCGAAAAGGAATTTGCGGACGTCCTGTCCTAATGAGTTAGGGCCTGCGGTCCAGCATGACCGGTGACATCCGGCCCGTGGCCACTGCTTCCCCGAGGCGGTGGCCACACGCATATAGGAGCGCACCCATCCGAGACTCAATATGGTTGCATTCGACCATGATCCGTTCCCAGAAATCACCAACTGATCAGTGGCCTCCTGGAAAACCAGTTCAGGTCCTGGAAGCTGGAAGCATTGGTATCACGACCGGCAGGCTACAAAACTCCAGTCAGCGAAACTGCCGCTGACCCGCCGTCCTGCCCTCCATATTCGAAAGTCTTGTTTCACGTGAAACATTGACCATCAGAGCGCTGAGCGCCCAAAGTCGGCTTCGTATTCGCCGGCCCTACGAATGGCACATGACGATGTCGAGACCTGCTCCCCGCGCCCTCCGAGCAGCGTTTCAGTTGGCCCACAACAAGATTGCTAAGATTCGCCGGGAATGCACCACTCAGCACACTTCCGGTCCTCCGACACGTTCTCCGCACGGATGCGACCCTTTCCCCTGTTTCACGTGAAACATTGATGCTCGCTGAACGGAGCGTGGCAGAACAATTCTTCGTTCGGGGGATGACAATGTCCGTCGATGACCCGACCGCTACTTTGCTGAAGATGCAGTCTAAGGCCCGTCAGTGGAATAGCGGCGACAATGCATCGGCCGCCTGACGGCAATTGAATTCATCCCACCGTCCAATACCATGAGAAATCTTGATCTGCGCTCAGATCCGAACCGCGGGCTATGTTTCACGTGAAACACCGGCAATCCTGCAGAGCAAGTCTCCCTCCTGCTGGCAAATGGCTGTGCCGCCACTCAGAACAACTGCCATGCATCAGGGTCAGGGGATGCCGGCGTACTACGCACGTAACGCTGTGGACAGTATGTGCTCCCAAATCGATCGTCAATAATCAATGCGCAATTTAATACAGTTGAATTACTATCACCCGGAATCCGGGCAATCAGTTTCCACGTCGCTCAGGCAACCAGGGGAGAATGGAAAATGGAATCAGCCGAAGCACCCTGGCTGGATTCTTAGCCTCCAGTCGCCTTGATCGCCTGGATTGATCAAACGCCAATACTTGCAGCTGCCGCATCGAGAAACGGCAGTTCCAATGGTTGGCTCAGGCTGGACGCAGCTGATCGGGCGAGCTGGTTTGGGAGGCTGATCCGCTGCCGGCCGGAGTATACGACCAATTGAAGTGGATCCTGGGTATGAATGGCAGTTGCGCCAAGAATCGATGTCCTGCTCCTCAATTCCCGCCGTCCTCATTACCAATTTCAGCGTGGTGGAAATTGCACCTGCCGTGACTGTTGCCAGCTCAATTGCGACCAGATCAGCGGCTGGCAAAACAGTGTCGCCCACGTTGAATACCGCCACATGTACCGCAGTTCTAGGAAACAGAGCCTACTCACGCTGCGTGAGAGGCCTGCAGGCACAATGAAGATACCGTCGAGATGGATTCGACACCGTAGGCCTGTGGATCTGCAGACTGCTTCGCCGAGGAGGCCTCCAGTCTCGAAGTATGATCAGAAGTCGCGCGGGGGAGGCGGCCACCCGCCGGGTTCGGCCTCATTTCTTCGCACACGTGGACAAATCGCACTCCTGCGCATCGCCGTTTCGTGCCGGATTCCATTGATGTGGTTGGCTCGAACAGGAAGCAACATGCGGAGATTGTCCATGACTGACATCGACCGTCCCGACACACGCCGGTTAGGCTTCATCCGCTACACGAGGCCCGTGATCGTAGCAATGACACGTAACCGTCGATCCACCGCGGCCTTGAGAGGAGGGGTAGAAGGCAAGAAAGCGGACCTCTCAGCAGCGTACTGTTTCACGTGAAACACGTTCAATGCCGCTCGAAGCTGCGCGATCGGCTAAGCCGGGAACGCAATGTTTCACGTGAAACGAAACAGCGAAGTGATGCCCACCCTCACTGGATAGGAGGCCAGGGATTCTGGCTTCACGTCGGCTGGCAGTTGCCCACGGCAGCGAACTGCAAGCCAGCCTCAAAAGCGACGCGAAGACCCTAACGACACGATCTGTGGCACGTACGCCCTAATGCGCCAGGCACATGGGCATGCCGGCACACATGGCACCCTGAGCGCACGAAGCCTATTCCTCCACCACACGGGAACGCACTGCATGCAAAGCATGCTCCACAGTTCCCACGAAACCCTCTGCACGCCTGCGCGGCGGCTCAGCCCAAGGGAAGCAGTTTGCTGCGGGAACGGGGACCATCAGCCTGAACCATAGACTGGACGAGCACAGCCGCCTTAGTCGCCCGCATCCTGGGGCCTGTGCCTGGGCTTTACCCTCACGCACATCCCGATTCGCGGCTGCTGGCGATCTCTGTCCAGTCAACGGATGACGGTATTGGAGTCGCCTAGTGCCGTCATCAGCAGAATCGGTCAGAGCTAATGCCTCCGGTCAGCGCGGCATCCAGAGTCGACACCCGGCAAGGTAGGCGTCCGGCAAGGTAGCCGTCCGAGCAAGGCGTCTGAGGCTAGCCGTACACGAACGTTGTGGGCGGGCCGCGAACCCAAGATGCTAGGCCGATCCAATCGGGCGTATGGCCGAATGGTACGTGCCCGTCCGCCTCCACCTGCGTGGACGTCGATCAGTGAGACCTAACCTCAGCAGCTGAGTGAATCCAATTCATCAGAAGCTTGGCTGGTGGGTTCTCGTTGACCGGTTCTGCGGTGTGGGTAATCCACCGACTTCGAAGTTATCCCCAAATGTTATCCACATCGATATCCACAGGCATATCCACCGGCCCGTAGATCTTGGATGGAGTGTCGCTGAGTCCGCACTTCAGTTCAGCGGTCACGCTCAAATCGGAGGCTATCCCGTGACCAACAACACGGAAGAAGAGGACACTCATATGGAACTTGAAAAATGGCCCAAAATCCAACTATTTGCTGCTCTTTCCGAGCAAAAGGAACGTTGGGTAGGGGCTTAGCAATGTTTCACGTGAAACGGAGCCACAGACCCTCCTTCATGCGGAGACAGGCTGCTGGTTCCTGGGTGCGCTGGTGTGCGGCGAATCTTTTCGAGCTGCTCGCCACCCGACGATCTATCCACAAAGTTATCCACAGTGATATCCACCGCGCAATTCACACCCAGCGGTCCCGGAGCCGGGTTGGCTTCAACTGCTGTGGTGGTGAGTTTGCCCGGCCCCCATGATGAAAGAGTGTCACGGGACTCGCAATCGATCTGGCCATAGGCTTACCCTTTCGCCAGAGTAGTGACTGTCCTCATCGTGGTCCACGTCCATTTCGCGAATCGACTGAGGTACGTCCATTTGGAGTCACCACTCCTTCGGGACCCGCCTGCTCGGGCAGTCCAACCTGCCACAAGCTGGCGCAGATCCAGGCGACTGGCCTCAACATCAATTTCATTCCATTCCCGGACACTCCGATTCTGGACTTGTTCCGTCTACGGCAGAATCGCGTAGTCCGGGGGGAAGCAAAGTTGAGACGCTGACCCAGAGACCCTCCGTGCCGAGCTAATTCGACGACGTTCTGACGGCCAAGAGTGTTTCAGGACTGGTCATGGATGGTCATCCCGGTGATGTAGCCGGCGCCTCTACCGGGCAGCCCAGGGGGTTGATCAACATCGCTGAGATTGCTGTGTCTTGAGCCATGCCGTAGATTCCATCTTGCCGGGGCACCTCATCTCCGCAGAACACTATTCAATGGCAGGCCACATTGGGGGAGGCCAAGGGGCTGCATGCCTCCCTGCTTGCCTGCTTGCTTGCTTGCCTGCTTGCTTGCTTGCTTGCTTGCTTGCTTGCTTGCTTGCCGATGCTACAGATCCGCACTGGCCAACTACAGCATTACCCAGCCCGGCATTTCGGAGGTGCTCCAAGATCCGGGCGCGACACCGACCGGCGTCTCACAGGGCCCTGGGTTGCGCTTGGAAGCGTTCCCTTCAAGCTAGCGGCCCACCGATGGAGCGGGCACGGACCCGGGCTACCACGGACGTACCCCCACTGGCCTCGACCATGTCCCTCCACTGGATGTTAGCCCTCTGCAGCGCACTGTCATGGGACTACTGTGCCTTGGCACGGCATCCGCCTGGACAGCAGCATGTAGCCGGGCGTGGCACCCCGGCACCGCCCGGGGGATTGAGGCAAGAGCTCCTTGGCCTGGGGCGCGAGGTCTTTATCGGTTCCAAGCCGTGAACTCTAAAGACAACGAACCGCCAGTTCCCCCGGAGATCGAGAGGGGGTGGGCATCGGGGATGGAGCTGACACAGTCTGGGATGCACCCGTTCGCTGGCGTCTTCATGATATTCGAGGCATGGGGTTAGTCGCTCCACGGTACCTTCGGCTGGTCTCGGTGTTTCACGTGAAACCATTTGTACCCCTTTGAGCGCAAGCCCAGTCCGCTCAGCAATAAAAGTACGAGCGTCCCTGCTCGGCATTGCCGTGGGGCAACGGTTAGAAGTCTCCCTGTTGGTCGCTGGCTGCAGGCCAAACCCCACGTGCTTGGACACTGACCGGCCCAAGTTCACTTCACCGTATCCGGAGCGGTGAATCAGATGACACGTGGCAACATCATGCGTCGAGAGCCTGGGCACATTACCCTCATGGCCGTCATCATCTAAATGCGCCGCCGTGATCTCGCACGCGGGCTACTGATGTTTCACGTGAAACGGCTGGTGGGAGTCGCTTCTCCAAATCGAACCTGACGCTGCCGGACCCCTTGAGGAAGCAATCCGACCAGACCTCAAGTCCGCGGGAGACAGCCGTGATGCTACATCCGTCATCCACAGCCAGCCAACGTCTAGGCCAACGCCCGCACGGACCGGCACGGACCGGCACGGGAAGCGCCTGCACCATAGGAACGGACTAGAGATAACAACAAGCACGGCATTCTCGCCGTTGAGTGGGTTGGGAACCAAGACTAGCCAAGACGAAACCGGCAGAATCGACGCAATCTTCAACTACTTCAGCGCAACAAAGACGTCTTGCCGCAAGGCAACATGAGTCGGTTCAGGGTGTCCAGCGTTCTTGCAGATACTCCACCCACCGCTGCTGCCTTGTGCGATGGCGGCCCCGACCACCTGCATCTCGGCCAGCGCCCACCTCCAGTGGGTCAGCAATCCTGACGCCACAGAAGTTCCACCGCTGCCGCGGGATCTCAACAAATGACACCAGTCGTTGGAGGACTCCAAGGCCGTCGACGGTGCCAAGTTCACGTCCCACCGCCGAGAACTGTTCCATCAGGCTCCGGTGCTATGCCCTGCGAACCGGGGACTCAGGATACGGGGATGTTTCACTACCAGTACGGCCGCCACCAGTATCAACTCAGGGGATGCAAGAATGGAATCTTTCCAACCGCAAAGAAGGGTCTGTTTCACGTGAAACAGACCCTTCTTTGAACGGTGAACGCTAGTTTTCAGATCCTGGCGCAAGGACTTCCATGATGCGGTTCAGATCTTCAACACTGGCGAATTCAATGCTGACGCGCCCCTTACTGACACCCAGGGAAATCTTGACGTTGGTGTCCAAGCGGTCCGACAGCGAGGATGCCAGATAGTCCAGGCGCTCATGGCGGGCTCCCGGACGAGGGATGTTGTTCTTGGCAGGCTTCGCTGGATCATGGTAGAGAGTGACGGCCTCTTCGGTTGCCCGAACAGACATGCCCTCAGCCACGATCTTCTGGGCCAGGCGTTCCATGGCTGCCGCGTCCGGCAGGGCGAGCAACGCACGGGCGTGGCCGGCGGAAAGAACACTGGCCGCCACCCGACGCTGAACCAGGGGTGGAAGTTTGAGCAGACGCAGCGTATTAGTCACCTGGGGACGTGAACGACCAATGCGATCCGCGAGCTGCTCGTGAGTGGTTCCGAAGTCTTCGAGCAGCTGCTGGTAGGCCGCGGCCTCCTCGAGCGGGTTCAACTGGCTGCGGTGCAGGTTCTCCAGCAGTGCGTCCCTGAGGAGGTCATCATCAGTGGTGTCCCGGACGATGGCCGGGATGGTTTCCATCCCGGCCGCCTGTACTGCCCTCCAGCGACGCTCACCCATCACCAGCTCGTACGGTTCTCCACCCTCTTCGGTTGAAGTACGAACCACAATTGGCTGGAGGACGCCGATTTCACGCACAGAGTGGATGAGCTCCGCCATATCATCTTCATCGAAGACCGAGCGTGGCTGTTTACGGTTCGGATGGATGTCGGTGACCGAAATCTCGGCAAAGCGTACGCCGGGGACTTCCACAAGATCTACACCGTTATCCGGCTTACTGCTCTGGGCTTCAGGTGCCTCGGATACAGACACGTCAGTCACGGCTTCAACCGGCGCGGGCGCACCGTCCACCGCCGATGCAGCTGCACGGCTCTTTGCGGGAGCTTTCGCAGGAGCCTTGGCCGGAGCTTTTGCGGCCGGCGGCGTGACTGCTGCCTTGGCGGGCGGCTTGGCGGGGGAGGCCGTTCTCGGCGCGGCTGCTTTCTTGGTCACCGCTGCGTCGTTGGCCTTAGCCGGCGCAACCGACGCGGAAGCAACTGACTCGGAAGATGTGGAAGCATCCGAAGCTGCCCCACCATTCCCTGAAGCGTCGTCGGAGGACACGACTTTCTTACGGCCTTCCGGAAAGAAAAGATCCACAGGCCGCGACACAGCGCTGCCGTTGCCCGACGCACTACCGGCGGAACTTGGAATGAGTGCGCCAAGACCGCGGCCTAGGCCGCGTCGCTTTTCGCTCATGGATAAATCCCTCCGATGGAAGAGTCAGACCTTGCCGGACTCCGGTTGTTGCACTTCTTGAAGATTCTAGCGTTCAGCGATTTCGGCTGCGGCTTCCAGGTAAGACAGGGCTCCACTGGAGGAAGGATCGTAGGTCATGACGGTTTGCTGGTAGCTCGGGGCCTCAGAAATCCGCACAGAGCGGGGGACTACGGCGCCAAGGACCTGCTCGGGGAAGTGCAGGCGCACCTCCGCTGCCACCTGGGCTGCAAGGTTGGTTCGGCCGTCATACATCGTGAGAAGAATAGTGGAGACCACCAGATCCGCGTTCAGGTGCTTCTGGATCATCTCGATGTTTTTAAGGAGCTGGCTGAGGCCCTCCAGGGCGTAGTACTCACACTGGATGGGGATAAGGACCTCACCGGCAGCGCAGAAGGCATTAACCGTGAGCAACCCGAGGCTCGGCGGGCAGTCAATGAAAATGTAGTCGAGGCGTTCTTCGCCGTTCTTCGCCCGCGTCTTGGCATACACATCGATCGCCCTGCGGAGCCGCTGTTCACGGGCCACAAGCGAGACAAGCTCAATCTCAGCGCCGGCCAGGTGAATGGTGGCAGGAGCACAGATCAGGTTGCTGATGTCCGGGCAGGGGGCCACGACGTCAGCAAGAGGGAAATCGTTGATCAGGACGTCGTAGATGCTGTCCACATCGGCGTGGTGCTCGACGCCGAGGGCGGTGGACGCGTTGCCCTGGGGATCGATGTCAATGACCAGGACGTTCAGGCCGGCTGCGGCCAGGGCAGCGGCGATGTTCACGGTGGTGGTGGTTTTGCCGACCCCACCCTTCTGGTTGGACACCGTGAAGATACGCGTCTTCTCCGGTTTGGGAAGTTTCCGGCCGACCAGCCGTTCGCGGCGCCTGGTCTCGTGCGCGAGCTCCCGGGCGATAGGACTGGAGTCGTCCATGGTGTCCATGACGTTGATCCTGCCACCCGTTGTTGTTTCACGTGAAACAGAGGCAAGAGTTGCCATTTCTGCAACCGGATTGGGGTGACTTTCCCCTCGTCCCGGCGCGGAACCCATGCCAGCAACTGATCGTGCTGACCCCAAAGACACAAACGGGGGTATCCGTTGTGTGGAGGCTTCGCTACTGGTCACTGGGACACACTCACTCTCGTTCGGCTTTTGCTGCCGTTGTCTAGCCTAACCGCTTCGCCCTGCAGACCAAGGCTACCGGGCCCGGACTAGGAGATCTTTCGGGACTTGTTGACGACGATCCGTACCACCGTGGTGGGTTCCTCCAGGAGGTTTTCACCGACGGTCACTACAGACGTCTGGACGCCACCGAGCTTCCGGATGACCTTCGCGGCTTTTTCGATTTCCTCGCCTGCGCTGCGTCCCTTAATGGCCACAACCTCGCCCTTGCCGGCGAGCAGGGGGATGGTCAGGCCGGCGAGATTGCTCAGCGCGGAAACAGCCCGGGCAGTCACAACATCAGCATCAACCATGCCTACTGCCAGTTCAGCGCGGGTCCGCATCACCGTGACGTTTGTCAGGCCCAGATCGTCCACCACTTCCTGGAGCCAGATCACCCGGCGTTCCAGCGGCTCGATCAGTGTCAGTTCAAGGTCCGGCCGCGCGATGGCGAGGCAGAGTCCGGGAAGTCCGGCTCCGCTTCCGACGTCGGCAACATGGCTACCGTGCGCGATCTCGCTTTCGATGACGGCACAGTTGAGAACGTGCCGGCTCCACAACCGTGGGATCTCACGCGGCCCGATCAGCCCACGTTCCGTTCCGGACGTGGCCAAGTGCTCTACGTAGCGTTTTGCCAGGTCCAGGCGGTCGCCGAAAATCTTCTCAGCCGCCAGCAATTCTGCTGCCGTGATGTCAACCATGATTAGCGGATCAGCATTCTCTAGTCAGCGGATACAACGATGTGACGCCCGGCGCCTTCGCCCTCGGACTCGCTGACGAGTCCCAGGTCAGCGACGGCGTCGTGGACGATTTTGCGTTCGTAGGCACTCATCGGCTCCAGTGCAACGGCTTTGCCGGACTCCTTGACCGAAGCTGCCGCATCCTCGGCGATCTTCTGGAGGTGGCCGGCACGCTGCTGACGGTAGCCGTTTATGTCCAGCACCAGGCGCGAACGGTTCTCCGTTGCGGAGAGGACAGCGAGCCGGGTCAGTTCCTGAAGGGCTTCCAGGACTTCGCCGTCTTCACCGACGAGGCTGTCGAGACCATCGGTTCCTTCCTCGGCAACGATGGAAATGTAAGTGCGTCCGTTCCGGACTTCGATGTCGATGTCGCCGTCGATGTCCGCGATATCCAGGAGCTCCTCCAGATAATCGGCAGCAACGTCGCCTTCCTCTTCGAGGCGGCTGGCAGCGGATCCCTTGGGGGAAGCGTCGGCGTCAGTCTCTGTTTCGTCCTGATCGTCAATGACCTCGTCGGAAAGGACGTGTTCGGTGCTCTCGGCTGACATTACTTCTTCTTCCTGTTCTTACGTTGCGGCTGGACGCGCTGTCCCTTTAGCTCGAGGATCGCAGCTGCGGCAGCTGCCTCTGCTTCGGCGTCGGCCTTTTTCCCGCCCAGAATGGGCAGGGCCGGCAGGCCCTTTGCGGCCCGGCGTTCGGCAAGTGCCTTGGCGGCGGGGGATCCCGGCGTCGGCATGCGGCGGATGACGAAGAACTGCTGCGCCATGGTCCAGAGGTTAGTGGTGGTCCAGTAGATCAGGACACCGATGGGGAAGTTGATGCCTCCCACGCCGAACACGACAGGCAGGATGTACAGCATCATCTTCTGCTGCCGCATGAACGGGCTGGCCATGGCTTCTTCGGACATGTTCTTGGCCATGATCTGCTTCTGCGTGATGAACTGCGAGGCCGTCATGGCCAGGATCATCACGATCGACAGAATCCACACAGCCACCACGTTGCCGCCGGCAGGTGTGCCATGAAGCAGTGTTGCCGAGAGCGGGGCGCCGAAGATACTCGACTCATCAAACTGAAGAACCTGTTCGTGGCTCATCGCCCCGATGCTTTTACCGCTGGTGGCAGCCGTCGTAATGCCGGAGAGGACCTGGAAGAGCGCAAAGAAGAACGGCATCTGGATCAGCATGGGGAGGCAGGCCGAGAACGGGTTGGTCCCGTGCTTCTTGTACATGGCCATCTGTTCCTGCGCCATGGCCTGGCGGGAAAGCTGGTCGGTCTTGCCCTTGTACTTGTCCTGGAGTTTCTTCAGATCCGGCTGCAGGAGCTGCATGCCGCGCTGGGCCTTGATCTGTTTGACGAAGACGGGGATGAGGGCGGCACGGATGACCAGCACCAGGCCGATGATGGACAGCGTCCACGTCCAGCCGTTGGCAGCTGGCAGGCCGATGGCGCTCACGCCATCGTGGAAGACCACCATGATGGCGGACACAAGCCACTTGAACGGAAACATGATTGTTTCAAAGAAGTCCATACGATATCCCTATTCGTCAGGCCGCAAGGCGGCCTTCTCCATCAGTCTGAGCAGCCAGGTACTTGTCCGGGTTGTTCAGCACAACAATTGTGGGGGTCCGGTGTTCGGGCCAGTGGCGGTGGCCGGCGGGGACATGGTCCACACCACCGGCATTCCACGGATGGCAGCGCACAAGGCGGCGGGCCGCAAGCCAGCTGCCCTTCACTGCGCCATGGACAGTGATCGCCTCAAGGGCGTACGCCGAGCAGGAGGGAAAGAAACGGCAGACCTGGCCATACAAGGGGGAAATCACCTTGCGGTAGGCCATCAGCAGCAGAATAAGAATGTTTCTGGGCAGGTTCCAGAGAAAGGTGCCCACGACGGCAGCAACAGGCTGGAGGTAGTGGACGACGGCGGCAGTTACCTTACGCACGCTGTGTCCCTTCCTGTGTTGTACCGGTTGAACCGTTTACAGCAGCCCGCGGAAGGCGGCTGCCCAACCGGCTCATTGTTGATTCCAGTGCGGCGTTGTAGTCCGCCAGCAGTTGATCCCAGCTGGCGGCAGCGGACGCAGGCAGCGCCCGGACCACTATGGCGAACCCGGTACCGTACTCGCGCAGCGAGACAGCACCGGCTTCTCTTAGTCTCCTCTTAACGAGGTTCCTGACCACAGCGTTCCCGACACCTTTGGAAACGATGAACCCGATCCGGCTGGGTTCGTCGGCAGCAATAGCTGCCGCATATAACACTACGTTCCGGCGTCCATTGCGGACACCGGAACGTACGGTTGTTGAAAAATCGGTTGCAGTCCTCAAACGGTTACGGGTGGCCAGCACCTTTAAACTCGCAAAGAAAAGTTAACCGACGAGTCAGTTATCTAGGCCGACAGTTCGGTGCGGCCCTTGCCACGACGGGCTGCCAGGATGGCACGGCCGGCACGGGTACGCATACGAAGGCGGAAGCCGTGCTTCTTGGCTCGACGGCGGTTATTCGGCTGAAAAGTCCGCTTGCTCACGTTAGTTACTCCAGTGGATCAAAGGTGCGCCCACCCGATCAGTAAAAGGGGAAGAACTGGCCGACGCTAAGTTTTGTATGTGCACGCTTCCCCCGGCTGCTCAAACGCGGTGCGTCGGAGAGATTCAGAAGGGGCCAAAAAGCGTACACAAAGGACTTCACAACGTTAGGGCAAAATGCCTGCCAGAGTCAAACCGGGGTACCCCTGGGTCCCTGCTTTCGGCTGTGGTTAACCTGGCCCCACAGCCTGTGGATGAAGTGGCTCACAGGGCCTGTTTTCGAACCACAACCGTGTAATTATCCACAAGCTACTTCCCAGCTATCTTCTAGCCTTTTGATCCCCTAGAGTGGCTCAGTAGCCGATTATCCACGGACTGTGCATAACCCTGTGGATGAAGCTGAACCAGCATCCTGGTTCGGGACTTGGGGCTGCACGTAATGCAGGCACGCAAGTTTTGAGGAACTAATTGATGACAGTAGACGAAGCCAACCACGCCAATACTGTCGGAAGTTCCTGGCGTCGCGTTGTGAGCCTGCTCGAGCAGGACGACCGCGTTTCACCACGGCAGCGGGGCTTTGTCATCCTGGCGCAGGCCCAGGGCCTGATAGGGTCCACCCTCCTGGTGGCCGTTCCCAACGAACTGACCCGTGAAGTCCTTCAGACCCAGGTCAAGGACGCCCTGGACGACGCCCTGCACAACGTCTTTTCCGAAGACATCCGCTGCGCGATCGACGTGGACACCGACTTGGTCCCGCTCCACAAAGAGCCGGAACCCGTCGTCGAACCTTCCTACTCCCCGGACCAGCTGATCGAACAGAAGCCGCAGCCGATGCTGCCGAGCACTTCCCACGAATTCGGCCGGCTGAACCCCAAGTACGTGTTCGATACCTTCGTGATCGGCTCGTCCAACCGCTTTGCCCATGCAGCTGCCGTGGCGGTGGCCGAAGCGCCCGCCAAGGCCTACAACCCGCTGTTCATCTACGGTGATTCCGGGCTGGGCAAGACCCACCTCCTGCACGCCATCGGCCACTATGCCCGCCGCCTGTACAGCGGAATCCGGGTCCGGTACGTGAATTCCGAAGAGTTCACCAACGACTTCATCAACTCCATCCGCGATGACGAAGGCGCCAGCTTCAAGACCACGTATCGCAACGTGGACGTGCTGCTGATCGATGACATCCAGTTCCTGGCCGGCAAGGACCGGACGCTGGAGGAGTTCTTCCACACGTTCAACTCGCTGCACAACAACAACAAACAGGTGGTCATCACCTCGGATCTGCCGCCCAAGCAGCTGGCAGGGTTCGAGGACCGGATGAAGTCCCGCTTCGAGTGGGGCCTCCTCACCGACATCCAGCCGCCCGAACTTGAGACCCGCATCGCCATCCTGCGGAAGAAGGCCCTCAGCGAAGGCCTCTCCGCCCCGGACGACGCCCTGGAATACATCGCTTCCAAGATCTCCAGCAATATCCGCGAACTCGAGGGTGCGCTGATCCGGGTGACGGCATTCGCCAGCCTGAACCGCCAGCCGGTCGATGTTGCATTGGCGGAGATGGTCCTGAAGGACCTCATCACCGACGACGGCGCCCAGGAAATCACGTCGAGCCAGATCCTGATCCAGACGGCCGAGTATTTCAAGCTCAGCATGGAGGAACTTTGCAGCAAATCGCGGACGCGCACTCTGGTGACCGCCCGGCAGATCGCCATGTACCTCTGCCGCGAGCTCACGGACATGTCCCTGCCTAAGATCGGCCAGGAACTCGGCGGCCGCGACCACACCACGGTGATCCACGCAGACCGCAAAATCCGTGAGCTGATGGCTGAGCGTCGTGTGATCTACAACCAGGTCACCGAACTCACCAACAGGATCAAGCAGCACCAGCGCAACTCCTGAGCCGCTCCCTCCATACCTTATTAACAGGTGCATGTGGATAACCCTGTGGATACTTAAGGGGACAACAGCGCTTAATGGGCTTAAAACCCTTAAGGCTCCTGTGGATCAGCGAGAACCCAAAAATTGTTATCCCCATCCACAGCCTGTTTAAAACGTGCTTCGCCCACAATCCATGAACAGGGCTTAACCGCTGGATCCTGCGGCCGGATCGAGTTATCCACAGTATCCACAGCAGTTATTAACACTACTAATCCCAAGAAATTGATTTCCCTCAAATAACAATCTCGATCGGCACCCCGCCCCGGCCCAGGCCCAAGGGCCTCGGGACCCCAGACGTCCTGACCGGGGATGGGTTAATCAGCCGTCTTCCGGCTAAGCTGTCAGCAGCGCTCCCATCCTCGGGTTTCTTTGTGGTTCAGCAATCGAAGAACCATGCAGGTTCCGTTGTCGGGGCGCCACTACTTTTGGGCTCCCCGTGGGAGTTTCAAGTTCAGACAAGGCAGCAGCAATGAAAGGCGGCACCCTTCCGTGAAGTTCAGAGTCGATCGGGACGTCCTGGCAGAAGCCGTCACCTGGACAGCCCGGTCGTTGTCTCCGCGGCCGCCGGTTCCAGTGCTGTCCGGCCTGCTCCTGAAGGCTGAAGCCGGCACGGTCAGCCTCTCGAGCTTTGACTACGAGACCTCCGCCCGACTGGAAATCCCCGCGGACATCACCGCTGAGGGAACCATCCTCGTTTCCGGCCGCCTCCTCGCAGACATTTGCCGCAGCCTTCCTTCCGCACCGGTGATGGTGGAGACCGATGGCAACAAAGTGACGCTGACCTGCCGCCGCAGCAGTTTCCACCTGGCCACCATGCCCGAGGCCGAATACCCGCCGCTGCCGGCGTTGCCCGCCATCAGCGGCACCGTCCCTGGTGACGCTTTTGCCCAGGCTGTGTCCCAGGTGATCATTGCGGCCAGCAAGGATGACACCCTTCCCATCCTCACCGGCGTCCGGATGGAGATCGAGGACGATCTCATCACTCTTCTGGCCACCGACCGTTACCGCTTGGCCATGCGCGAAGTGCCGTGGAAGCCCACCACACCGGGAATTTCCACCAGTGCACTGGTCAAGGCAAAAACCCTGAACGAAGTGGCCAAGACCCTTGGCAACAGCGGCGACATCAACCTCGCCCTTGCTGACGATGACAGCCGCCTGATCGGCTTCGAAAGCGGCGGACGCACCACCACGTCGCTGCTCGTTGATGGCGATTACCCCAAGATCCGCTCGCTGTTCCCGGATTCGACCCCCATCCACGCAACCGTCCAGACCCAGGAACTTGTGGAAGCCGTCCGCCGCGTGTCGCTGGTGGCCGAACGCAACACACCGGTACGCCTCGCCTTCACCGAAGGACTGCTGCACCTGGATGCCGGCACCGGCGAAGATGCCCAGGCCTCGGAAGAGCTCGAAGCCCAGCTTTCCGGTGACGACATCACTGTCGCCTTCAACCCGCACTACCTAGTGGAAGGCCTGAGCGTCATCGAAACGAAGTACGTCAGGTTCTCCTTCACCACTGCGCCGAAGCCCGCCATGATCACGGCCCAGGCAGACGCCGACGGTGAGGACCAGGACGACTACCGTTACTTGGTCATGCCCGTCCGCCTCCCCAACTAGGTAGCAGAAAACGTCGTTATGAGCGCTCATAACAACACCTAGTGCGACCTAGTTGGGCTGCTCCGTCCAGCAACAGCCAACCCGCGCAGAAAAGAGACCCACGTGCATATTGGACTGATCGGCCTTGGCAAGATGGGTTTCAACATGCGCGAACGTCTGCGCAAGGGTGGCATCGAGGTTACGGGTTTTGACCGCAACCCGGAAGTCACCGATGTTGCCTCCGTGGATGAGTTGATTGCTGCCGTTCCGGCTCCGCGGCTGATCTGGGTCATGGTTCCGTCCGGCGACATCACTGATGTCGTCATCACCGAACTCGGGAGCAAGCTTGCCGCCGGCGACCTGGTGGTCGACGGCGGCAACTCCCGTTTCACCGAGGATCAGAAACATGGTGCCTCGCTGGCTGAGAAGGGCATCCGTTTCGCGGACTGCGGTGTTTCCGGCGGAGTGTGGGGCCTCCAGAACGGTTATGGACTCATGGCCGGCGGCGACGCCGCCGATATTGAGCGGGCACTGCCGGTTTTTGATGTGCTTCGTCCCGAAGGCGAGCGGGCGGACAGCTTTGTCCACGTCGGCGGAATCGGTGCCGGACACTACGCCAAGATGGTCCACAACGGCATCGAATACGGTCTGATGCAGGCTTACGCCGAAGGCTACGAACTGCTGGCCGCCAAGGACATTGTTGACGACCTGCCCGGTACATTCCGCGCCTGGCAGAAGGGCACCGTGGTCCGGTCCTGGCTGCTGGACCTGATGGTCAAGGCTCTGGACGAGGACCCGGGACTCGAATCCATCGATGACTACGTCGAGGACTCGGGCGAGGGACGCTGGACCGTTGAGGAAGCCATTGCCAACGCAGTTCCGGCGCCTGCCATCACGGCTGCACTTTTCGCGCGCTTTTCCTCCCGCGAAGAAAACTCGCCCGCGATGAAGATGGTCTCAGCGTTGCGTCACCAGTTCGGCGGGCATGCCACCCGTCCCGCCAAGTAACATCCACCCCGGGACCCGCGGGTTCCGAGAATTGTCGAACACCGCGTGTACCTAGAACACCTTTCGCTCACTGACTTCCGCAGCTACGCCCAGGTTGACCTTCCCCTCGAACCGGGTGTCACCGTGCTCGTCGGGTCAAACGGCATCGGCAAAACCAACCTCATGGAGGCCATCGGGTACCTGGCCACGCTCAGCTCGCACCGGGTCAGTTCCGACGCTCCGCTGCTGCGGTTCGGTACGGACCGCGCGCTGGTCCGGGCCCGCCTGGTCCGCGGCGGGCAGACCACGGTACTGGAACTTGAGATCAATGCCAGCCGTGCCAACCGGGGGCGGATCAACCGCAGCAATCCCGTCCGGGCCCGGGATCTCCTCGGAATCTGCCAGACGGTGCTGTTCGCCCCCGAGGACCTCGCGCTGGTCAAGGGAGATCCGTCGAACCGCCGGCGGTTCCTCGATGAGCTGCTGGTCAGCCTCATGCCCCGGCACTCGGCAACGCGCACGGACTATGACCGTGTCCTGAAGCAGCGCAACGCCCTGCTGAAATCCGCCCGGGCCGGAAAATTCACTGCCGGCCACGAAGCCACCCTCGATGTCTGGGATCAGCACATGGCCCGGGCGGGCGCCGAGCTGCTGCACGCACGGCTGGAGCTGGTGGAACTACTGCGCCCGCATTTGGCCAAGGCGTATGCCCAGCTCACGGATGGCTCCAAGGAAGCCAACGCGCTCTACCGGTCCACCCTCCAAAACCTGATGGACGACGACGGCGGCGCAGCACCGGGTGCCGGCGGCGGTTCGCTGGCGGGAGAGTCCGCCGCTGTCGAAAACCTGGGGGGCCTCACCGTCGAGGACCTCACCGGGCGCTATGTCCAGGCCTTTGCTGCCTCCCGCCGCAAGGAACTTGAACGTGGAATCTCCTTGGTGGGGCCACACCGGGATGAGCTGGAACTGATCCTCGGCGAAGCGCCTGCCAAGGGATATGCCTCGCATGGCGAGACCTGGTCCATGTGCCTCTCCCTCCGGCTCGCCTCCTACTACGTCATGCTCGATGACGCCAGGACGGGAGGGTCTGCACCGATCCTCATCCTCGACGACGTTTTCGCCGAGCTGGATGTGCAGCGCCGGCGTAAACTGGCGGCAATAGTCTCCGGCGCGGAACAGGTCCTGGTGACCGCCGCCGTCGACGCCGATATCCCGGAGGAACTCTCCGGCCGGCGGGTGAAGGTCATTCCGGGAGGAATCGATGAACAAGGATGAAAAGGGTGGGATGCAGCCCGGCCGGGATCCTGACAATATCGATGCGCCCCAGGCTGCGCTGAACCGCATGCGTGAGGCCGCGGCAGCGCGCGGCGAAATCCGCAGAAAGGCACCCCCCAAGGCCGGCGCCGCCAAGACAAAGCGTGGGATCCGGGATACCCGGGGTTTCAGTCAGTTCCACTCCACCGGCCGTGATCCGCTGGGGCTCGGCAAAGTAGTGGGACGCCTCGTGGCCGAACGTGGCTGGAGCTCCCCGGTAGCGGTGGGTTCGGTCATGGCAGAGTGGGCCACACTGGTTGGCCCGGAGATTTCAGCGCACTGCACCCCGGAGAGCTTCACCGATACCACCCTTCACGTGCGCTGCGACTCGACGGCCTGGTCCACGCAGTTGCGGTTGCTGAGCAACAGCCTGCTGGAGAAATTCCGCACGGAACTGGGCGATGGTGTGGTCACCAGCATCCAGGTGCTCGGACCGTCGGCACCCAGCTGGCGCAAGGGCGGACGTACCGTCAACGGACGCGGGCCGCGCGATACATATGGCTAGGCGCCGCCGTCGGCTCTTGAATATTCGTCCGGCGGCGTGTAGGGCGGTCTAACGCCCTTGGGGCGTATAGGCACCCGGAGGCGGGACCGCGAGGGCGCCCTAGGCGGGGTCAATGGCCTCGCATAGGCACATCCGGGTCCCGCGACGCCCGCCGGAATGCGGGTTTGCAGCCCATTTCACGATAGAATCACAGCAGATAACTGGGCGCCGGTGAAACGTTGACTGAGTCCGTTTTCCGCACGCTCTCCGCAGGCGGACTTCGGTCCCGCACGTCGACGTATCCGTCAGCGCCATCAGCTTGTGCCTGTTGGCGGATGCTTTCCCATGGAAGGCCGCCGCCGGCCATCATCGAAAAAGAGGAGTCGACAGCACCTGTGGCTAACGACAATACAGATACCCAGGCAGTGGAACGCGCAGCGGAGGACGTACCTACCCCCGATACGCCGGCGGAGGCCGTGACACCCCGGGAATACGGCGCAAGCGACATCACCGTACTCGAGGGCCTCGAAGCCGTCCGGAAACGCCCGGGCATGTACATCGGTTCCACCGGACTGCGCGGCCTGCACCACCTGGTCTATGAAGTGGTGGACAACTCTGTTGACGAGGCGCTGGCCGGGTACTGCACGCACATCGAAATCGTCCTGCAGGCCGACGGCGGGGTCAAAGTTGTTGATGATGGCCGTGGAATTCCGGTGGACATGCATCCCACCGAGCACAAACCCACTGTTGAAGTTGTTATGACCATCCTGCACGCCGGCGGCAAGTTCGGCGGCGGCGGTTACGCCGTCTCGGGCGGCCTCCACGGTGTGGGTATTTCCGTGGTGAACGCGTTGTCCAGCAGGGTGGACACTGAAGTCCGGCGCCAAGGCAACGTCTGGCGGATGTCCTTCGCCGACGGCGGCAAGCCCCAGGGCGGGCTGGTCAAGGGTGAAGAATCCGAGACGACCGGCACCACCCAGACTTTCTACCCGGACGCGGGCATTTTCGAATCCACGGAATTTGATTTCGAGACCCTTCGGGCACGCTTCCAGCAGATGGCCTTCCTGAACAAGGGCCTGCGCATCACCCTCATGGACGAGCGCAACGCAGCGGCAAGCGCGGACGCCAATGAGGACCTTGACCTCGACATGGTGGTCACCGAAGGTGAAGTCACCGCTGAGCACCGCACCGTGGTGTACCAGTACGACGACGGCCTGCTGGACTATGTGAAGCACCTGAACTCGGGCAAAAAGGTTGATGTTGTCCACGAGGACGTCATTTCCTTCGAAACCGAGGATAAGGAACGGCACATCGCGCTGGAAATGGCGATGCAGTGGACCAACGCATATTCCGAGAGCGTCCACACCTACGCAAACACCATCAACACCCACGAAGGCGGCACCCACGAAGAGGGCTTCCGCGCCGCGATGACCTCCCTCATCAACCGCTACGCGCGGGAGAAGAGCATCATCAAGGAAAAGGACGACAACCTCACCGGTGACGATATCCGTGAGGGCCTCACGGCGGTTATCTCGGTGAAGCTGGCCGAGCCGCAGTTCGAAGGCCAGACCAAGACCAAGCTCGGCAACTCCGAGGTCAAGGGCTTCGTCCAGCGCGTTGTCACCGACGGCCTGGGCGACTGGCTGGAACGCAACCCCGGCCCCGCCCGCGATGTCATCCGCAAGGCCATTTCTGCGGCCCAGGCCCGGATGGCCGCCCGGAAGGCCCGTGACAATGCGCGCCGGAAGAGCCCGCTGGAATCCTTCGGGATGCCTGGCAAGCTGTCCGACTGCTCTTCAAAGGATCCCGCCCGCTGCGAGGTGTACATCGTGGAGGGCGACTCCGCCGGCGGTTCCGCCAAGCGCGGCCGCAACCCTGAAACCCAAGCCATCCTGCCGCTGCGCGGCAAAATCCTGAACGTGGAGCGGGCCCGGCTGGACAAGGCCCTGGGCAACACCGAGGTCCAGTCCATGATCACTGCATTCGGCACCGGCATCGGCGAGGATTTCGACCTCAGCAAGCTCCGGTACCACAAGATCGTGCTGATGGCCGATGCTGACGTTGACGGCCAGCACATCACCACGCTGCTCATGACGCTACTGTTCCGCTACATGCGCCCGCTGATCGAAAACGGCTACGTGTACCTGGCGCAGCCCCCGCTGTACCGGATCAAGTGGTCCAACGCGCCGCACGACTACGTCTTCAGCGACAAGCAGCGCGATGCCAAGCTCCTGTCCGGGCAGGCCGCCGGCCGCCGTATTCCGAAGGACAACGGCATCCAGCGCTACAAGGGCCTGGGCGAGATGGACTACACCGAGCTGTGGGACACCACCATGGACCCGGACCACCGGACCCTCCTGCAGGTCACCATGGACGATGCGCTGGCAGCGGACCAGACCTTCTCCACACTGATGGGCGAAGACGTGGAGTCCCGCCGAAACTTCATCCAGCAGAACGCCAAGGACGTCAGGTTCCTGGATATCTGACCGGTTCACCGAGTAGATATTCCAAACCCGACATATACCTGAAACGGAAAATATAAACGATGAGTGACGAGACACCCGAGAACCCGGCGGAATCCGCCGAACTTCCGGAAACCGTTCTTGAAGGCGACGTGCTGGTTGACCGTGTGGAGCAGGTGGACCTGCAGACGGAAATGCAGCGCTCGTACCTGGACTACGCCATGGCCGTTATTGTGGGCCGTGCCCTTCCCGACGTGCGCGATGGCCTCAAGCCCGTGCACCGCCGAGTGCTGTACGCGATGTTCGACGGCGGTTACCGGCCGGAACGGTCATTCAACAAATGCGCCCGTGTGGTGGGCGAGGTCATGGGCCAGTACCACCCCCACGGCGACACCGCGATCTACGATGCGCTGGTCCGCCTGATCCAGGACTGGACCATGCGCTACCCGCTGGCCCTGGGCCAGGGTAACTTCGGTTCGCCGGGCAACGACGGTGCCGCCGCCCCGCGGTACACCGAAACGAAAATGTCCCAGCTGGCCATGGAGATGGTCCGGGACATCGATGAGGAAACCGTCGACTTCCAAGACAACTACGACGGCAAGAACCAGGAACCGACCATCCTGCCGGCGCGTTTCCCCAACCTGCTGGTCAACGGCTCCTCCGGCATCGCCGTGGGCATGGCCACCAACATTCCGCCGCACAACCTCCGCGAAGTGGCTGACGGCGTCCAGTGGTACCTGGCCAATCCGACGGCCTCCCGCGAGGAACTGCTCGAAGAGCTGCTGCTCCGCATCAAGGGACCCGATTTCCCCACCGGCGCAACCATTCTCGGACACAGGGGCATTGAGGACGCGTACCGGACGGGCCGCGGCTCCGTCACCATGCGCGCCGTGGTCAACGTCGAGGAACTCCAAGGACGCACGTGCCTGGTGGTAACCGAACTGCCCTACCAGGCCAACCCGGACAACCTGGCCATCAAGATCGCCGAGCTGGTCAAGGACGGCAAGATCTCCGGCATCGCTGACCTCCGCGATGAGACTTCCGGCCGCACCGGCCAGCGGCTGGTCATTGTGCTCAAGCGCGACGCCGTGGCCAAGGTGGTGCTGAACAACCTCTACAAGCACACCGACCTGCAGAGCAACTTCTCCGCCAACATGCTGGCCATCGTGGATGGGGTTCCGCGCACGCTGAGCCTGGACGCCTTCATCCGCCACTGGGTGACGCACCAGATGGACGTCATTGCGCGCAGGACCCGCTACCGCCTGCGTAAGGCCGAAGAAGAGGCGCACATCCTGCGTGCGCTCCTGAAGGCATTGGACGCGCTGGATGAAGTCATCGCGCTCATCCGTGCGTCCAACACCACCGAAGCCGCGCGCGACGGACTGATGCAACTGCTGGACATTGACGAGTTGCAGGCCCGGGCCATCCTGGACATGCAGCTGCGCCGCCTGGCAGCCCTGGAACGCCAGAAGATCCAGGACCGCCATTCCGAGCTTGAGGCCCTGATCGCCGAGTACAACTCGATCCTTGCCTCCGAGGAACGCCAGCGCGAAATCATCAGCACCGAGCTGGGCGAGATCGTGGCCAAGCACGGTGATGACCGCCGCACCAAGATCCTGATGGGCTTCGACGGCGACATGTCCATGGAGGACCTGATCCCCGAAGAGGAAATGGTTGTCACCATCACCCGCGGCGGTTACGTCAAGCGCACGCGCAGCGACAACTACCGGTCGCAGCAGCGCGGCGGCAAGGGCATCAAGGGCGCCCAGCTCCGCGGCGACGACGTGGTGGAACACTTCTTCGTGACCACCACCCACCACTGGCTCCTGTTCTTCACCAACCTCGGCCGGGTATACCGGGCGAAGGCCTATGAACTGGTGGAGGCCGGCCGTGATGCCAAAGGCCAGCATGTCGCCAACCTGATGGCCTTCCAGCCGGACGAGCACATCGCCCAGGTCCTGGACATCAGGGACTACCAGCAGGCTCCTTACCTGGTGCTGGCCACGAAGCGTGGCCTGGTCAAGAAGACCCGGCTGGAAGACTACGACACCAACCGCTCTGCCGGCGTTATCGCGATCAACCTGCGCGACGAGGACGAGCTCGTTTCCGCCCAGCTGGTCTCCGAAACGGATGACCTCATGCTGGTGTCCCGCATGGGTCAGTCCATCCGCTTCACCGCCACCGACGATGCCCTGCGTCCCATGGGCCGGGCCACGTCAGGTGTCACGGGCATGAAGTTCCGCGAAGACGATGAACTGCTGGCGGCCGACGTCGTCACGGACGGTTCGTTTGTTTTTGTCGTCACCGAGGGCGGGTACGCCAAACGCACCGCGGTGGAGGAATACCGCCTGCAGGGCCGCGGCGGCCTGGGCATCAAAGTGGGCAAGTACCAGGAGGAACGCGGCCACCTCGTGGGCGCCCTGATTGTCCAGGAAGAGGACGAGGTCCTGGTGGTCATGGAAGGCGGCAAGGTTGTCCGTTCATCAGTGGCCGGCGTACCTGCCAAGGGCCGCGACACCATGGGCGTTATCTTCGCGAAGCCGGACAAGAATGACCGCATCATTGAAGTGGCAAGGAACAGCGAACGCGGCCTCGAGGGCGAAGAATCCGTGGACGATGACGTAACGTTGGCTGAAGAGGCCGGGTCCCCCGAGGGATCCGCAGGGTCAGCATCAACGGCAGAAACATCACCGGCTGTTGAGTCAGAGGACGCCTCCGGCGACGCTGAGCCGAACGAAGACTACACCGGAGGTAACGAGTGAGTAATCCCGACTCATATCCCAAACCGAGCAGCAATGTCCCCGGCGGAACGCCGCCGCCCGCGGCCGCACCCCGGGTGAACGCCCCCGTCCGTCCGCAGCAGCGCCCGCCGGCCCCTACCGGCGCGCCAGGGCAGCGTCCGGCCGTTCCCGGCCAGCGCCCTCCTGCGCAGGAGCGGGTTTCGGCAGGCCAGGCAGGGCAGCGCGCCGGGCAGGGCAGGCCACCGGCAGGTCAGACCAGCCAGCGCCCAGTGCAGGGCCGGCCTCCGCAGGGCCAGCCCGGCTTGGTCAAGCCTGCACCCAAGGCCAAGGTCAGGCGTGCACGGCTGCTGGTCAGCAAGGTGGATCCCTGGTCTGTCCTGAAGATGGCATTCCTCCTGTCGGTGGCGCTGGGAATCGTCACCGTCGTGGCCGCCATCGTCCTCTGGACTGTCCTGGACCTCACCGGAATCTTTGACCAGGTGGACAGCCTCCTGGGCACCCTGGCAGGCTCTGAGGGCGGCGGGTTCGAGCTGAAGAAAGTCGCGTCCCTGGGCCAGGTGGCTTCCTTTGCCACGATCATCGCCGTGGTGAACGTTGTACTGCTGACGGCGCTGTCCATGCTGTCAGCGGTGCTTTACAACATCTCCGCAACGCTTGTTGGTGGCATCGGCGTCACCCTCACGGACGACTGAAAACCCATAATTTCACCGGAAATTCTCCGGCGAAATGCCTCGATTTGAGATCGGGCCGGGATGTGCTGTAAAGTCATGTCTCGGCCCGATGAGGCATCGGGGCGTATAGCTCAGGCGGTTAGAGCGCTTCGCTGATAACGAAGAGGTCCCAGGTTCAAGTCCTGGTACGCCCACGGAACCTGTGCAGGTTCAAAGGAAGGTTCGGTTTGCTTCACGGCAGGCGGAACCGGAACGGGGAGCATGTGAAGAAGTTGCTGGTACTTGCAGCTGCGATCGCAGGCGTCCTGCTCTACAGGAAAGCACAGGAATCCGAGGCCCGGAAAATAGTCTGGAGCCAGTCGACCGACAAAGTCGAATAGGCCGGATTCCCGGACCGGGAGCTTGCAAAAGGCTCCATGGTTCTAGGGTATGATTGACGGGTTGCTTCTTATGGGGGCATGGCGCAATTGGTAGCGCACCTGCTTTGCAAGCAGGGGGTTCGGGGTTCGAGTCCCCGTGCCTCCACCATAAGAAAGTCCCGGACAGCCGAAACGCTGTCCGGGACTTTTTCGTTAATGCAGAACAGTAGGGTTGGACGGTGAACTTTCTTCTTGCGGCCGTTGGCGTCCTGGGCGTGGCGTCGTCCGGGCCGTTGATCGCCGCGACCCTCGGGGCCACCACCGTCAGTGCCCTCGCCATCGCCTTCTGGCGCAACGCCATCGGGGCTGCCGTGATGGCCACCCCCACACTGGTCCGCGAACCCCGGCAGTTCGGCCGGATCACCGGCCCCGAGTTCCGATGGTCGCTGCTGGCCGCCGTCGCCCTGGCCCTGCACTTTGCCTGCTTCATCACCTCCCTCCAGCTCACCTCCGTGGCTGCTGCCACCGCCCTGGTCTGCTTGCAGTCGGCCTGGATCGCGGTTTTCCAGCTCTTCCGCGGAACCAGGCACCGCTGGCAGGTGCTGGCAGGTCTCGGGATCGCCTTTGGTGGCGTTGTGACCATCACAGGGTTCGACATGGGATCCTCGCCTGACGCGCTCCTGGGCGACCTGCTGGCCGTCGCTGGCGGAGCCCTGGCCGGCCTCTACACGCTTGCCGGCGGCAAGGCCCGCCAGACCATGACCACGGGAACGTACACCACGCTCTGCTATGGGATGTGCGCGGCTATTGTGGCGGTGCTGGCGCTCTTCAGTGGCCAGCCGCTGGTGGGGTTCGACGCCGTTGGCTGGGCAGGGATCCTGGCCATCACCGTGTGTGCCCAACTGGTGGGTCACACCGCCTTTAATCACCTGCTGGCCACCATGAGCCCGTTGTTGGTGTCCATGATCATCCTGCTCGAAATCCCCGGCGCAGCCGTCCTGGCCGCGGTCTTCCTGCACGAGACTCTGCCCGCCGGCACCTACGGCGGGCTGGGGCTCATCCTCGTAGGCCTCGCCGTCGTGGTTCTGGGACAGCGGTCAGGCTTCAGGAAGCGGCGCGAAGGCTCCGGCGCGCGTGCGGATGAACCGCCGTCGGACCGTCTGGCTGAACTCGGAACGGACTGAGGCCGGCCCGGGAGGCGGGCTTATTGTCCGCCGCGGCGGACAGGCTGGGCGGTGTTGACCGTGTGGATCGCCCGCAGGAGCTTCGCCGGGAAGTAAACCGAGAAGAACACCACCATGGGTGCCTTGAGGGCCATTTTCTTGACGTTGTGGGCCTTGTAGGTACGGTCGAAGCGGGTCACGTAATACCGGTAGTCCCGCGGTGAATCCTCGAGCCGACGGGCGGACATCCCGGACACCATCTGGGGCCAGTACTGGACTTTGAGTTCGTGATCGGCGAGGTGCAGGGAGAGGTCGATGTCCTCGTGCATCTCGTCTTTCTCGTCACGGCAGGTTTCGTCCCGGATGGTTTCCCATGCCGTAGCACGCAGGGCCATGTTGGAGCCGAACAGGAAGTGGTACTGGTGCTTGGCGAGCTTGAGCATCAGCTGGCGCATCTTGTCGTCTGCCTTGAGCCCGAACCGCCGCATCGGCATGTCGTAGTAGACCACCGGTCCGGTGGCTGCCTGGACTGACGGGTCAAGAAAGGCCTTCTGGACCTGTTCCACCCAGTCCGGCTCTACAACCGAATCGGCGTCGATGCGTCCCAGGACGTCGCCGGTGGCGTGGTTGAGGCCAAAGTTTCGGGTGGGAATCAGGCCCTGGTCCCGGTCCTGGCTGAGCAGGATGATGGGACTTTCCGGATACTCCAGCTGCATCTGCGCCACGATGGCGGCAGTGCGGTCAGTGGAGAGGTTGTCCACCACGATGATCTCGTGGGCCGGCACCGACTGGTACACCGCAGCGATGAGACACTGCCGGATGACACTTTCCTCGTTGTAGGCCGGGATAACAACGGACACGCGCGGCAGCTGTGCTGCGTCGTTCAAGGCATCCCCAGAGGATTTATCGGCTGACATCAGTTCAAATTTAGCACCGATCGGGATTTGTCCTGCCAGCGACTGGGTCCAGTCCGGACAAACACTGGGAAAACACTGAAAGGGCCCCGCACCAGGCGGAGCCCCTTTGAGGTGTACTACTGATGTGAGACACAGTTTGAAAGGATTGTGCCCATGTCTTCCCGTCCCACCTATTCCGATGAGTTCAAGGCCGATGCAGTGAATCTGGTCGTTTCCTCCGGCCGTTCACCCGCC
>NZ_QMKP01000011.1 GCF_003287955.1 Arthrobacter sp. AQ5-06
TGCACCTACGAGATGCCTCTCGGATTGGCCAAACGGAGTTCTAGACAAACCCCATTTTTCCCGATCCGACAGGCATTCTCCGTTTAAACCGCCGCTACACCCTCAACCCGACCGGTGGATCGAGGCTAAGAGGTGGTCACCGCTGTGTCGTCGACGTAGAAGTACGTCGCCAGCGACGAGTCCTCAACACCCAGGAAGCGCAGGGTCACGCTCTTGCCCTTGTAGGCGGAGAGGTCGAGCTGCTTCTGCAGATAGCCGGCGGACTCGTTGAGGTTGGAGTAACTGGCCAGCGTGGTGGTGACACCGTTGCTGACCGCCTGAACCCTCAGGGTGTCGTAGGCCGCGCTGGATGTGGTTTCGTCCGACTGCACCTTCAGGTAGAAGGACAGCGACGCGGTGGCCACCGTGGACGGGACTGCAAACGCCTGGTCGAGCATGTAGGACGTTGTCTGGCCCCAGCCGTTGAGGTCGGCGAAGCCGGAACCGGTCCGGGCGTTCGTTCCGGTATCGAACGTGTCGGCGTGGTCAGAGGTCCAGGAGGCTGCGCCCGATTCGAAGCCCGGGTTCAGCAGCAGGTTGCCGGACGGCGGGGGAATGGCCCCGCCCAGTAGGCCCATGGTCTTGGTGGCGTCCGAGAGCCCTGTGCCGCAGCCCGTGGTGCAGCCGCCCGGCATTGCCCGGGTTCCCTCTTTGAGCGTGGACTCCACTTGGGCCGGGGTGAGCGTCGACGATTTGGACTTCATGAGTGCGGCCAGCCCGGCCACGTGCGGAGCTGCCATGGACGTTCCCTGGTAGCTGGCGTAGCCGGCGGAGCCCGGTGTGGAGGTACCGGTGTTGATAGTGGAGAGTATTCCGCCGCCTGCTACACGGACGTCGCCGCCGGGTGCGGTCAGGTCAACCGTGGAGCCGTAGTTGGAGTAGTAGGAGAGGCTGCCGCTCGGGTTGCTGGCGGCCACGCTCACAACGCTGTTGCAGTTGGCCGGGCGGAATCCGGAAGCATCCTGGTTGCTGTTGCCGGCCGCCACCACCACGGTGGCTCCCCGCGAAACTGCGGAGTTGATGGCTGCCTGGTACGTGCTGCCGCAGGCCCCGGACCCGCCCAGGCTCATGTTGATGACCGTGGCGGGATTGGCGTTGGCCGGGATGCCAGGGACGGTGCCGCCGGCTGACCAGATAATCGCATCGGCAATGTCGGACAGTGACCCGCCGCATTTGGCCAGGACGCGTACCGGCACCACTTTGGCGTTGGGTGCGACGCCCGCCACCCCGGTGGCATTGCCGGTCACGGCTGTAACGGTGCCGGCGACGTGCGTGCCGTGCCAAGAGCTGTTGCCAGCTGTCGACTGGCCGCACTCGCCGGCGGCGTACCAGTCACCCTGGTCCTGCGCATTCGCGTCCCGTCCGTTGCCGTCACGCGCTGCCGTGGCGTCGGAGACGAAGTCGTAGCCCGGCAGCACATTCGCGTCGAGGTCCGGATGGGCCGTGATTCCGGTGTCGATCACGGCCACCGTCACGCCGGTGCCGGTGGCAACGTCCCAAGCCCCGGGGACCCGCATGCCGTTGGTGCCAGTGAAATCCCACTGCTCGCCATAGCGTGGGTCGTTGGGCGTGAGAGCCACGGTCATGCGGGCGTCAGGTTCCACGTAGTCGACCGATCCGGACGCCGCAATCTCGGCCATGAAGTCTTCGGCAGCCTGCCCGGACAGGGCCCTGTCCGCCTCGATCAGCGTTCCGCCGGTGGCCAGCGTGCGGAGTTCCTGCACCTTCACGCCCTGTGACTTGGCTGCTTTGCCCCAGGCATTGGCACGGCCGTTCGGGGTGGCGTTCGCCGCGGTCTCCTTGTATTCGACGATGAACTTCGTGTAGGCCTCTCCGGCGGCCACGTCGTGCACCGCAGTGCCCTGGACAGCGGCCGGCCCGGCTGCAGTGCCGTCACCGTCTTCGGGGGTGGCGAAGACCGGCGAACTGGCGAAGGCCAGGGTGCCGACTGCTGCGGCGAGCGACAGGGCCAGGATGCGGTGGCGCCTGATTGATGAACGTCCCATAGGGGCTTCTTTCTCGGAACGGGCACAGGTGTGGCCCGTATGAAGGGGAGTGATGAGTGGTCACGTGGTTTGGATCAGGTGGTAACCGAGAGTAAACATAAAGGTATTTTCAAAACTTGTAAATGGTTGACAAAATGTGTCAATAAAGTGTGGACTATCAGTTTCAGGATGAACACAAGAGGAGGCGCCCCACCGCATCCCGTGTGGTCAAGTAAAGTGGTCACGTGACTTACGAGATCGAGATCGGCCGTGGCAAGCGTGGGCGTCGTGCCTACTCCCTGGATGACATTGCGATTATCCCCAACCGTCGTACCCGCGACCCCAAGGACGTTTCCGTTTCCTGGCAGATCGATGCCTACAAGTTCGACATGCCCGTGATTGCCGCCCCGATGGATTCGGCCATGTCCCCGGAGACGGCCATCGCCTTGGGCCGCCTGGGCGGGCTCGGCGTGCTGGACCTTGAGGGCCTCTGGACCCGCTACGAGGACCCGCAGCCCATCCTTGACGAGATCGGCGCCCTCCAGGACGAGGTCAACAGCCCCGCGGTGACCGGCCGGATGCAGGAGCTGTACCGCGCTCCCATCCAGCCTGAACTGATCACCTCCCGCCTCGCCGAGATCCGCGCCGCCGGCGTGACGGTGGCCGGCTCACTGACGCCGCAGCGCACCCAGGAACACTACAAAACCGTGGTGGCTGCCGGCGTCGACATCTTTGTGATCCGCGGGACCACCGTGTCAGCCGAGCACGTCTCGAAAGACCACGAACCCCTGAACCTCAAGCAGTTCATCTACGAACTGGACGTCCCCGTGATTGTGGGCGGCGCGGCCGGCTACACGCCTGCCCTGCACCTGATGCGCACCGGCGCCGCCGGCGTCCTGGTCGGCTTCGGCGGAGGAGCCACCGCCACCACGCGGCGCGCCCTGGGGATCCACTCACCCATGGCCTCCGCCATCTCCGACGTCGCGGCCGCCCGCCGTGACTACATGGATGAATCCGGCGGACGGTACGTCCATGTAATTGCCGACGGCGGCATGGGCACCTCGGGTGACATTGTCAAGGCAATTGCCATGGGCGCCGACGCCGTGATGCTGGGCAGCGCCCTCGCCCGGGCCGAAGAAGCACCCGGCAAGGGCTGGCACTGGGGCCAGGAGGCCCACCACCTGGAGCTTCCCCGCGGTGACCGCGCCAATGTCGGCACCGTCGGACCGCTCGAAGAGGTGCTTTTCGGACCCGGCCACCACACCAACGGCACGTCCAACCTGATCGGCGCACTCCGCCGTTCGATGGCGACCACCGGCTATTCGGACCTGAAGGAATTCCAGCGCGTCGACGTCGTAGTTTCTCCGTACACGGGTAACTGACGGCCTCAAACTGACAAGCGGCCGACACCGCTGATGTCATCCGGAGCGCCTCCCTCGGTGGACCCCGCCCTGCCCAACCGTGTGGCAAAGAAGTAGTGTGGATCTACTACCGGCAGCAGCGGCAAGGGAGGCGTTCAGTGAACACTGTTCCAAACGAAGGCGGGGCCCTTGGTCCCGCGGCCAGGGAAGCATCGATCGCCAGGTTCAGGGCCACCTCGGAACCCGGCAACGAACTGGACATCCTGATTGTCGGCGGCGGCATCGTGGGCACCGGTGCGGCGCTGGACGCCGTGACCCGAGGCCTCAGTGTAGGGATCGTGGAGGCCAACGACTGGGCGGCCGGCACGTCCTCCCGGTCATCCAAGCTGATCCACGGCGGTCTGCGCTACCTGGAGATGCTGGATTTCGGGCTGGTGAAGGAAGCGCTGCACGAGCGTGGCCTGATCCTTTCGGTCCTGGCCCCGCATCTGGCCCGGCCCGTGCCGTTCCTGTACCCGCTGACAAAACCGTTCCTGGAGCGGCCCTACGTGGGCGCCGGGATCGCCCTCTATGACGCCATGTCCATTACCGGCGGGCACAGCCGCGGCGTGCCGTTCCACAAACACCTCAGCAGGCGGGGCACGCTCAGGGCCGCCCCCAGCCTGAAAAAAGACGCCTTTGTGGGCTCCATCCGCTATTACGACGGCCAGGTGGATGACGCCAAGTACGTGGCCAACCTGGTCCGGACGGCGGCACACTACGGCGCCCATGCGGTGAACCAGATGGCGGTGGTGGACTTCCTGCGGGAAGGTGAACGCGTGGTGGGGGCCAAAGTGGTCAACCACGAAGACAATACGCACTTCAACATCAAAGCCAAGCAGGTCATCAACGCCACCGGTGTGTGGACCGACGAAACCCAGGCCATGGTCACTGACCGCGGGCAGCTGAAGGTCCGGGCGTCCAAGGGCATCCACCTCGTAGTGCCCCGCGACCGGTTCCAGTCCACGGTGGGTTTGATCCTGCGCACCGAAAAATCCGTGCTGTTCGTCATTCCGTGGGGCAGGCACTGGATCATCGGCACCACGGACACTGACTGGAACCTCGACAAAGCACACCCGGCGGCCTCCAGCAAGGACATCGATTACATCCTCGAGCACGTCAACCGGGTCCTGAAACGCCCGCTGACCAGGGAGGATGTTGAAGGTGTCTACGCCGGACTGCGCCCACTCCTGGCGGGGGAGAACGATTCCACGGCGAAACTGTCCCGTGAACACATCGTGGCCCACCCCGTACCGGGCCTGGTGGTGGTGGCCGGCGGCAAATGGACCACCTACCGGGTCATGGCCAAGGACGCCGTGGACGAGGCCACCCGCACCATGGATGAGCGGGTCCCGGCGAGCTGCACCGAAACCATCCCGCTGCTCGGTGCCAGCGGCTTCAAGGCCGCCTGGAACCGCCGCAGCAGGACTGCTGAAGAGTCCGGCGTACACGTGGCCAGGGTGGAGCATCTGCTCAACCGTTACGGGTCCATGACTCCGGAGGTGCTGGACATCATCGCCCGGAATCCCGAACTGGCGGAGCCGTTGCCCGGCGCTGACGACTACCTGCAGGCCGAAGCCGTGTACGCCGCAACCCACGAAGGCGCCCGGCATGTCCATGACGTCCTGACCCGGCGGACGCGGATCTCCATCGAGGCCTGGGACCGTGGCGTGTCGGCGGTGCCGGTTGTCGCTAAACTTATGGGCGAAGTCCTTGGCTGGAGCGATGTACAGCGCGAAAGCGAAATAAAGCACTACATCGCACGCGTTGAAGCTGAACGGCTGAGCCAGCAGCAGCCGGACGACGAATCCGCCGACGCCGCACGGCTGGGTGTGGAGGACATCGTCCCTTTGCGCTGAGGCGGCACCGCACACCAGCAATTCTCCTGACTGAAGGGACACGCCTTGGCGGAACCACTTGACCGGTACGATGCCGATCTCACCACCTCCGATTTGGTGATTCTGGAGTTGGAGGCAACGGACAAGTCGGACGCCGCAGCGCAACTGGCAGAACGTCTCTTCGCCGCCGGTCGGGTCACAGACCTGCCGCGGTTCCTGGAGCACGTCAACGCCCGCGAACACCAGCTCGCCACCGGCCTGCCGGGCGGGATCGGGCTGCCGCACGCCCGCAGCGAATTCGTCTCGCGGACGTCCATCGCCGTGGGCATTACCAAGTACGGTCACTCGCTGGACTTCGGTGCCGCCGACGGTCCGGCCACCGTCATTCTGCTGATCGCCACCCCTGCTAGCTCGTTTTCCGATCATCTCGAAGTCCTGGCCACGCTGGCCCGCTCTCTGTCCAAGGATTCCTTCCGGGAGTCGCTGCGGCGGGCGTACGATGCTGAAGTCATCGCCGAGCTCATCAACTCCAGCCTGGTGTTCTTCGACCACTAGGGATTGGGCCCTTGGTCGTTTAGTTGTTCTACAGAGGAACGAAGTACGGTTAACACGTGTGGAAAACAGCCCTTAAGCCCCGATGGATCGCAGGCCTGATCTTCGCGATCGCCGTCTCCGGGGTGTTTGTCCTGCTCAGCCAGTGGCAGTTCGGGCGCTCCACGCAGCCCGAAGTTGCGGTGAATCCCGCCACCGAGGACGTCAGGGTGCTGACGGAGACGCTTGAGCCCGGAGCCTTCTTCCCAGGTTCAGTGTCAGACCAGATGGTCTCCGCCGACGGAACCTACGACCCCGCCAAACAGGTCCTGGTGCCAGGGCGCCTGAAGAATGGCGAAAACGGCTATTGGGTGGTTTCCGCCTTCGCCGTGACCGGAGCGCCCGCGGTCACCGGAGTCGCTGCTTCCCCCCAGACCTGGATTCCAGTAGCCCGCGGCTGGGTGGCAGATCCTGACGACGCCGGCGCACCGCCGTCGGGCATTGTGAACCTGACCGGACGGCTGCTGCCGTCTGAATCGCCGCTGCCGTCCACCGCACCGGACGCGGGACGCGCCTCCAACGTGTCGGTTGCCGAACTCATCAACTACTGGGACATCAGCATGTACCCGGGATTCGTGGCCGCAACCTCCGAACTGGCGGCCGGGTCCGACGTGTCCGCGGCAGCCGTTGACGGAGCCCTGAAACCCCTGGAAATCGGTCCCCAGCCGCCCGCACAGCAGGTCAACTGGCTCAACCTCTTCTACTCGCTCGAATGGGTGGTGTTCGCCGGCTTCGCCCTGTTTATCTGGTGGCGCCTGGTGAAGGACGACTACCGGCGGGACCTCGAAGAGGAACTCGACGACGATCTTCACCAGGATGCTCAGCCCACGCCACCCACCCAAGCAACTTCTGAACAGCTTCAACAAAAGGTAAAGCCATGATCGAACCGAAACCGGCCGTCCAGCAGGGTCCTGCGCAGGGCAAGAGCAAGAAGCGCCGCTTCGGCGGTACGGAGCGGCAGATCCGTTCCGCCCTGAAGTTCTACAAGGTGCTGGCATACCTGACGGGCGCCATGCTGCTGCTGCTCTGCGCCGAACTCATCGCCCGTTACGCCTTTGGCCAGTACCTGTTTGCCGGCGGCACCAGCGCCGTCACGGGCCAGCCGTTCGGCCTGGGTTTCGCCGACGCTGAGCCCAACGGCGTGGTGGGCGGCGCGAACATCTCCGTCGCCGTGCTGATCGTCCACGGCTGGATGTACGTGGTGTACCTGATCTCCAACTTCCGCCTGTGGACGCTGATGCGGTGGCCGTTCATGAAGCTCATCCTCCTGGCGCTGGGCGGCGTAGTGCCTTTCCTGTCCTTCGTGGTGGAGAAGAAGTTCCACGCCGAGGTGGATGCCGAACTGGCCGCGAACCCGCAGGCCGCACAGCGGTACTGAGGAAGCCAGAGCGGGGCCGGCACCGGGACGGGGAGAGTCTGCTCCGTCACAGCGGGGCACGCCAAGGTGCGGCAGGGCGACGCCGCAAAGTAGGCTAGTACGGTGACTACTCCCACTGCATCCCAGACTTCCCAGAAGCCGGTGCTGGTTGTTGACTACGGTGCCCAGTACGCGCAGCTGATTGCCCGCCGCGTCCGGGAAGCGAATGTGTATTCGGAAGTGGTTCCGCATACCATCACCACCGAGCAGCTCCTGGCCAAGGACCCCGCCGCCATCATCCTTTCCGGTGGCCCCTCCAGCGTTTACGCGGACGGGGCACCCTCCGTCGGGGCCGACCTCTTTGAGGCCGGAATCCCGGTCTTCGGCATTTGCTACGGCTTCCAGGCCATGGCCAACGCCCTGGGCGGGAAGGTCGACAAGACCGGCCTGCGCGAGTACGGCTCCACCCGGACCACCATCCTCGGCGAGGGCCGCTCGGTCCTCGAAGGGATGGCGCAGCACCAGAACACCTGGATGAGCCACGGCGACTCCGTGCACGAGGCCCCCGACGGCTTCGAAGTGCTGGCGACGACGGCCGGCGCTGAAGTGGCTGCCTTCGCCAACGAAGAGAAAGCCCTCTACGGCGTGCAGTGGCACCCCGAGGTCAAGCACTCGGCCTATGGCCAGCAGGTGCTGGAAAATTTCCTGTTCAAGGGCGCAAAGCTGGAGCCCAACTGGACCACGGGGAACATCCTCGAGGAGCAGGTGGACCGGATCCGTAAGCAGATCGGCGACGCCCGGGTTATCTGCGGGCTCTCCGGCGGCGTTGACTCTGCCGTTGCAGCGGCGCTCGTCCAGCGGGCGGTCGGCGACCAGCTGACCTGTGTGTTCGTTGACCACGGCCTGCTGCGTGAAGGCGAAGCCGAGCAGGTGGAACGCGACTTCGTTGCTGCCACAGGCGTCAAGCTGTATGTAGCCAACGAGCAGGAGCGCTTCCTGTCGGCCCTGGCCGGCGTCAGCGATCCGGAAACCAAGCGCAAGATCATCGGCCGCGAGTTCATCCGCGCGTTCGAAGAGGCTGAGCTGGCCATCATCGCCGAGGCCGCGGCCCACGGCGAGAAGATCAAGTTCCTGGTCCAGGGCACGCTGTACCCGGACGTCGTCGAATCCGGCGGCGGCGAAGGTGCTGCGAACATCAAGAGCCACCACAATGTCGGTGGCCTTCCCGAGGACCTGCAGTTCGAATTGGTGGAACCGCTCCGGGCACTGTTCAAGGACGAGGTCCGCGCCGTGGGCGCCCAGCTGGGCCTGCCGCAGGAAATCGTCGGACGCCAGCCGTTCCCCGGCCCCGGACTGGGAATCCGCATCGTCGGCGACATCACCCAGGAGCGCCTGGACCTGCTCCGCAAGGCGGACGCAATTGCGCGTGCAGAGCTGACCGCAGCCGGGCTGGACAACGAGGTGTGGCAGATGCCTGTGGTCCTCCTGGCCGACGTACGGAGTGTGGGCGTCATGGGTGACGGCCGCACCTACGGCCACCCGATCGTGCTCCGTCCCGTTTCGTCCGAGGATGCCATGACGGCGGACTGGTCCCGCCTGCCGTACGATCTCCTGGCCCGGATTTCGAACCGGATCACCAACGAGGTGGAAGGCGTCAACCGCGTGGTGCTGGACGTGACCAGCAAGCCGCCGGGAACCATCGAGTGGGAATAGCAGTGTGAGTGGCCGGTCTCCGTAAGCGGAGGCCGGCCATTGCTATCATCTCTTGAAATCCACCGCAATTTGGCCTGATCCAGTGTTGCGGTCTCTCATCCCGGCTTCTTTGCGGCTACGCTCGAAAGTATGCCGGTATGGTCCAGGGCGTCACGTGCAAACGCAGAAAAGAAGGCAGTAGTGTCAGTTGGTCAAGGCCACTCGGAGGGTTCTGAGGAGCTCGGAAAATGGCTGTCCGGGCTTAAACCCGTCACCGGGGCAGACACCATGCTGCGTTTCACCAAGACCCCCGAAGGTTCCATTGACCTGACCCATGCCCACCCGTCCGGTCTGGCCCAGCTCATGGCCGGCCGCCGCACTCGGTTGTCCACACTCATCCGTGACCACCAGCAGTACGTCGTCGCGGCCCGGGCATCGCGGAACATCCGCTCGAAAATCTTCGAACTCGGAAATGACCGTGGCATTGATGCCGGTTACCTTTCCGCGGGCACGGTCGTGTGGACGTCTGCGGTTGGCGGCAAACCCCAGCGGGTTTCCGCGCCGGTGATGCTCACCGCAATTTCGCTCACGGTCCGCCCGGGTGAGGACGACTACGAACTGCAGCTCACCGAGCAGGCCAATATCAACCCGGCCCTGGTCCGGCACCTGAAGACCATCCATGGCATTGTTTTTGACGTTAACGCCGTGACACGCCTCGCGTACAGCACCGCACGCTTCGATCCCCAGCCTGTCCTGGACAAGCTCGCAACTCTCATCCGGCCCATCCACGGCGCCGAGGCCCAGCACAATCTGCTGGTGTCGACTTTCGCGGACCTCTCCGGCAACCTGGACGATCCCTGGATCAATGAGGGCAACCCGCTGGTCGCCGCCCTGGCCAAGGCAGCCAGCGGTGAGGTCATTGACGTACCCGCGCCGGACCCCTTCCGCTTCCCGAGTGTGGACGCGCGCCACCCGGACGACGAACTCCTCCTCCTCGACGCCGATCCGGACCAGCAGTACGTCATTGATGCCGCCCGCGCAGGAGACTCCCTGGTGGTCAGCAGCCCGCCGGGCACGGGCCAGACCCAGACGGCCATCAACACCATCGGTGCCCTGGTGGACGCGGGGCGGTCAGTCCTGGTGGTCGGTGACCGCCGGGCCAGCCTGAACGAAGTATCGGCACAACTGGAATCGCTTGGACTTGAATCCATCCTGTTCCAGCTCTCCGGCACAGCCACACCGCAGCAGCTCAAGGCCCAGCTGGTGCGGGCCATCGTGCGGAATGAAAAATCACTCGAACCGCAGCTGGGGAACCTCCACCGGACCCTCACCGAGCACCGGCACGCGCTGATGGACCACGTGGCGTCCCTGCATAACGTGCGCCAGCGCTGGGGTTGCTCGCCGTATCAGGCCATGCAGTCGCTGGCCGAGCTGACCTCCATCCACCCCGCCCCCGCCACCACGGTGCGGCTCAAGCGCAGTGTGCTGGATAGCATCCGCGACCGCAACGAGCTCGCCGGCAGGCTTCGCCGCGCCGCCGAACTTGGCAGCTTCAGCCGCGCATCCACCACCAGCCCGTGGCACGGCGCCCGGCTGCTCACCCGTAAGGAGACCGAGGAAGCCCAGGAGCTTGCCCGGTCAGTGGCCAAGAACCTGCCGGTCCTGCGCGACCGGATGAACAGCGTCGCCGAACATGCCGAGATTCGGCTTGGGACATCCTTCTCGGAGTGGGGGGAGCAGCTCGAACTCCTCATGGCTGTCCGCGAAAGCCTCGATAAGTTCACACCGGACATCTTCGACAGGCCGGTCAACGACCTCATCTCCGCTACGGCGTCCTCCGCCTGGCGCCGGGAGCGGAACGTCGACATGGCCTCCATGCAGCGTTCCCGCCTGCGCCGCGTCGCGAAAGAGTACGTCCGTCCGGGCGTCCACATCACCGATCTCCACAGCTCACTGGTGCTGGTGCAGGACCAGCGTGCCCTCTGGTCCGGGTACGCGACCTCGCAGCGCCACCCGGCCGTCCCCTCGGGCCTAGCCGAAATGAACGTGATGTACCGGTCGCTGGACCGGGAGCTGACCCAGCTGGGGGAGGCACTCCGGCACACACAGGCCGGCGGCTCCCTGGCAACGGCCCGCTATGTGGAACTCATGGAGCGGCTGGAGCGGCTCGTGGCCGACACCCACACGCTGAAAACGCTGCCCGAGCGCACGCTGCTCGTGGAAAATATGCGCGAGCACGGACTGGGGGAGCTCCTCGCCGATCTTGCGGAACGGGAGGTTCCGGCAGGGTCCGTCGCAGCCGAGCTTGAGCTGGCCTGGTGGCAGTCCGCTCTGGAAGCGATGATCAGCGGCGACGATTACCTGGCCATGTCTGACGGGGACGCACTCCGGCAGCTTGAGGCCGAATACCGGCTGGCGGACAACGCCCATATTGCCAGCGGCGCGGCGCGCCTGCGCTGGGACCTGTCCGAACGATGGCGGGCCGCGCTTGCGGAACACCCGCGCCAGGCCCAGCTTCTCAGGAGCCTGCTCAAGGACGGCCGGGTTACCCTCGCCGCGCTGACGGCCCAGGCCGCCGAGCTGGTCCCCATGCTGGTACCGGTCTGGTCGGTCAGCCCTTACCTCATGACCGGGCTCCTGCCCGCCGAACAGCGCTTCGATGCCGTGGTCATCCTGGACGCCGAAGCGACGTCCCTGCAGGCCGTCCTTCCCGCCATCGCCCGCGCCAGTCAGGTCATAGCTTTCGGTGATGCCCAGATTGCCAGCCCCCGGACTTTCACCGTGGGCGTCGAGCGGCTGGCCGCCGGTGAAGCGGCCCACCAGCGCGTCGAAAGCGCCTACTCGGCACTGTCTGCCGTCCTGCCTGTCTGGCGGTTGAATTTTGTCTACCGCGCGGTTGACGAGGACCTGGTCCTGCAGCTGAGCAAAAACTCCTACGACGGCGCCCTCCACAGGCTCCCGGAGGGGCAGTCGGCCACAGGGCTGGACAGAGCGCTCCTGGTTGAGTACCTGCCCGACGGCACGGGGCTGCCCAGCGCCGACCACGAAGGCGTCGAATCCGTGGTGGCCGAGGTTAACCGGGTGGTGCAGCTGGTCTTTGAGCACGCCCGGACGCGGCCACGCACGTCGCTGGCAGTGGTCACCGCCAGCCTGCGCCATGCTGCCCGGATCGGTGAGTCCATTCGTCTTCAGCTGCCGAACCACCCGGGGCTGGCCAGCTTCTTCAGCGCAGGATCCGAGTCGTTCCGGGTGGTTGACCTTGAGCGGGCGCAGGGCCTGGTCCGTGACCACGTGATCTTCTCGCCCGGTTTCGGCCGCACTCCCCATGGCCGGGCGCTGCATAACTTCGGACCCCTGTCCGCTGAGGGCGGGCGGGAAAAATTCGCTTTGGCCATGACACGTGCCCGGCGTTCGCTCCACGTCCTGACTTGTTTCCAGCCCGAGGACCTCGATCACACGCGGCTGTCCTACGGGGCGGTGGATTTCTACGAGCTTCTGAACCGTGAGATTGCGGGAAAGACCGATCTCGGCACTCCGGCGTCCCGTGCCGCTGCCAGTGAGCAGGCGCTTGGAGCCGATCCCCTCGTGGCCGATCTTGGCGACCGGCTGCGTGCCCGTGGTGCCCGCGTCTGGCACCAGTACGATGGCGTGATTGACGTGGTGGCGGCGGCAGACCCGCTCAGCACCATGGGTCAGGACGACGCCGAGATTCCGCGGCCGGTGGCCATCGAATCGGATGGCACGGAGCAATACCGCACCATGAGCGTCCGGGAACGGAGCCGACTCCGCCCGCAGCTGCTCGAACGGATGGGCTGGCGGTACATGCCGCTGTGGACCATCGAGGTCTTCACGGACCCGTCCGCCTGTGCGGACCGGATCGCGGGTTACCTGGGCCTCGAGAATGTCCTGCCGCCCGGAAGAGGAACAGCCTCGGGCGGATTCTTCGACGAGGACATGGACTCCCTCGCGCTGGGGAGCGTACAAAGTGACAGGAACGAAGACCAGGCAGGACGCCTGGCCAGTGAGGAGGCGGTGGTTGTGACCCCACAGAATGCCGATCAGGAAGATACGCACGGTAACGACCAGGCGGACAACCCAGTCACCGGGAACGCCGCTGTGCCCGACCGCCAGCTGCCAGGGACAGCGGGCATCCTGCCCAACAAGGCTGCGGAGGATGACCCGAAGCGCTGGGGCGATGGCCCAGACAACGACCACGACGCATGGCTGAAGGAAAACAAGCCGCCGCACTGGGGCTGACCTTCAGGCCGCCACGGCGTCACCCGGCCCCGCCCTCGGGTCCCACCAGGACAAAGAACAGCTTGCCCTGCGTGGAGGCCCCCGCCAGCCGGGCAGCCTGCTCCGGGGCTGCTGCCACGACGATCAGCCCGTCGGTCTCGCCGGTGCCCAACCACTGACCCGTCTTGCCGCCCTGTCCTGACGTCCAGAGGACGGGAACGGATGAAGCCAGCACTTCTGAGGGCGATTGCTGGTCGTAGCCGTTCGCCCCGGTCAGTACCACGTTAACGAGTTGCCCGGGCGATACCAGCTGGATGGAGGAAGGATCGGCCATTCTCAAGGGCACGGCTGCGGAGCCTGGAGGCGTTCCGATCAGGAGGCCGGGTCCCAGCAGCAGGGAGTCCGTCGCCAGTTGGCCCTTCCGCAAAGGGGCTGCCAGTTGTTTTCCCGCGGCTTCACTGGTGTCGGACATGGACCCGGCGGTAAGCATCCCAGGCGGGATCTGCATTGCAGTCAGGTCCGTGGCTGACAAGGCCGTACCTGCGGGGAGATCCCGCGCCGCCGCCAAGACCGAGACCGTATCGGCGGGCGGGGGAGTGAGCTGATGGACCGTGATTCCGGCAGCAAGGCTGAGTAGGAGGGCTATCGCAAGACGCCGGTTCCGGCCCAGCCAGGACAACAGCCTGTGGCCGCGCGCGCCTCGGGTGCGTGCTGACGGGAGCGGGCGGCGGACCTGGCGTCCCGTCAGGGCGGATCCGCGGCTGGAACGAAAGAGGGTAACGGGCATGGGAACCACGCTACGTAGCGGCAACCGAACCCGACAGCAGCAAAAGTGCCTATGTGGACAACCGTGCTGCCGGCGTCGTACGTCTTTTTAGACCCGAGGTCAGCTGGCGGCAGCGGCCGTGGCAGGTGCCGGCGCCGGCGCGGCTGCGGGGGCGGAGGGGGCAGCCGAAACGGTGCTTCCCTTGGCATCCCGGGAATCGGTCCGGTAGAAACCGGAGCCCTTGAAGACCACACCCACGCTGTTGAACTTCTTGCGCAAGGCGCCCTGGCACTCCGGACATGAAGTCAGGGTGCTGTCGGTAAACGACTGGAAAACGTCGAAGGCGTGGCCGCAATCCTTGCAGGCGTAGGCATACGTGGGCACTGGTGATCCTCCTCTGGGGCAAACGAGAGGTCCTGTGCTCCGCTGAACGGAAACCGTCCATTAGCAGTCGCAGGGCCTGAGTGCCAATTCTATCACCCCCGGAAAGTAGCCCTCAGTCAGGTTTGATCCGCCAGCCGGATCAAACCTGAGGGAGTCAGGGCAGCCGGGACCCTCCGGTCAAAGTCTTCGGCGGGAATGCTCCCGGCCGGGAGCAATTCGGACTCGAAGACGATGGCCGCAAACGGGATCTCAAGTCCGTGCCCGGCCAGGGAGCCCAGCAGGACGTCGTAGTAGCCGCCGCCCTGGCCGATGCGGTTGCCGTCCCTGTCCACGGCCGTGGCGGGGATGAATAGTGCGGCAACGGACGCCATGATGCCGAGGTCCAGGCGCGGTCCGGCCGGTTCCAGCACCGGCGCATAGCGGCTGCGGACAAACTCGACGCCGGGGGTCCACTGCGTCCAGCTCAGCCGGCGGCCGGGCTCACAGACAGGGAGCAGGACGGTGTGGCCATGCCGGTGGAGTTCGCTGATCAGGGGCAGCGTGGGCGGTTCAGGTACGACGCCCAGGTAAGCGCAAAATGTCGACGGCGTCCCACCGGTAAGCTGTTCGGCCCATGCGGCGCCGTGGACGGCCAGGGCGGCACCGGCCGCGTCGCGCTGGGTGGGATCCGTCGCGGCGCGGCGCGCACGATGGCGTGCGCGGATGTCCGCCTTGGCTACGCTGCTGCCTTCGGACATGCCGCTCCTTCGTTGCCGTTCAGTGTGGCCGTTGCAGCGTCTGCGGCGTGCTGGCCCAGGAGCCACCAATAATTACTGAATGATCAGCCCCTCCGTTAGATTAGTCCAGTGACTACCACTCAGCAGACAGTACGCAAGGCCGTTATCCCCGCTGCCGGACTCGGCACCAGATTCCTGCCGGCCACAAAAGCAATGCCCAAGGAAATGCTCCCGGTGGTGGACAAGCCTGCCATCCAGTACGTGGTTGAAGAGGCTGTCAACGTTGGCCTTAACGACATTCTGATGATCACGGGACGCAACAAGCGTGCCCTGGAGGACCACTTCGACAGGGTTCCTTCGTTGGAGGACACCTTGGAAGCCAAGGGCGACCTGGCCAAACTTGAGTCCATCCAAGCGGCCAGCAACCTAGGTGACATTCACTACGTCCGCCAGGGTGATCCCAACGGCCTGGGTCACGCAGTACTGCGTGCAAAGCAGCACGTCGGCAACGAACCGTTTGCTGTCCTCCTCGGCGACGACCTGATCGATGCCCGGGACGAACTCCTCAGCACCATGATCGAAGTCCAGGCCAAGACCGGCGGATCCGTGGTGGCCCTCATCGAGGTGGAACCGTCCCAGATCAGTGCCTACGGCTGTGCCGATGTGCAGGCGATCGACGGTGAAGATTACGTCAGGATCAACAAGCTCGTCGAAAAGCCCGACGTGGACGAGGCCCCCTCGAACCTGGCCGTCATCGGCCGCTACGTCCTCCACCCGGCAGTTTTTGACGTGCTGGAGCACACCGGCCCGGGCCGCGGCGGGGAGATCCAGTTGACCGACGCCCTGCAGGAACTGGCAGCCGGCGAAGGCGAGGGCTACGGAGTTTACGGCGTGGTCTTCCGCGGCCGCCGTTACGACACCGGCGACAAGCTCAGCTACCTCAAGGCCTGCGTCCAGCTCGCCATTGACAGCGACGACCTCGGCCCTGGCCTGAGGGAGTGGCTGCCGGCCTTCACGGCCGGTCTCGCTAAATAGCTGCCGTGCGCCCCGGACCCATCTGGCCCGTAACACTGGAATGCGGCGACCTGAACCTGCGCCCCATTCGGTATCGGGACAAGAAGGAGTGGACCCAGGTCCGGGGGCGCAACAGCGAGTGGCTGGCGCCTTGGGAAGCATCCAACCCGGCGCCTGGCGGTGCTCTGCCTGACTACCGGCAGATGGTGCGGTCCTTGAAGCTCCAGGCCGCCCAAGGGACGGCCTTGCCGTTCCTGATCACTGAGCGCACGCCTAGGTTGGCCGCCCCTGTCATCGTTGGCCAGCTGACTGTGTCCTCGATTGTGTGGGGTTCGGCCATGATGGCCACACTGGGGTACTGGGTTGACCAGGCGCGCGCCGGTCATGGCATCGCGCCCACGGCAGTGGCCATGGCCACTGACCATTGCTTCCAGGCCCTCGGCCTGCACCGGATGGAGATCAACATCCGGCCCGAGAATGGCCCCAGCCTGCGCGTGGTTGAGAAACTGGGCTTCCGCGACGAAGGCTACCGTCCACGCTTCCTGCACATCAACGGCGAGTGGGCGGACCACCGGACCTTCGCGCTGACCGCTGAAGAGGTCCCGGAGGGGCTGCTCGCCGGGTGGCTCGCGTCCCGGTCCTGACCCTCCGGACCTGAACCCGCCATGTGTACTTTCAAGGTCATAAATCCAATGAATTGCCACGTAGCCGGCGACACACCGTGGCTAATGCGGGGGCGGCTGCCGTAATACTCATACGGTTTTGATTGTGGACTTCCCCCTAAGCAGCTCAGTGATCCTTGTGGTTGCCGTTGTGCTCTGGATCGTGTGGGTTGCGCCCTATGTTCTGCGGAACCGCCAGCACCAGACACAGGCCGCTGCCGGCTTCCTGGCGGAAGTACCAGCCATTGAATCATCGGAACCGAGAGCCGGGACGGTACTGAACATCACCGCCCAGCAGGAGAAAGCCATGGAGATCAGGAAGAGCCCCGAGACCGCAACGGAAACGTCCGGCAGTGCGACGACGGGCGGAGCGTTCCGGATCCGCTATGGCAGGACTGGGATCGCCCTCGGTGGTGTCCTGGCGTTGCTGACCGCGTTTGTTTCGGGTGTTCTTCTGCCGTTCGGAATCGGAAGCGCGCTGCTGCCGGTCGCAGGCCTTGCCGTTACCGTCGCAGCTGTGGCCGTGCTCCGCTTCCTGGCCGTGCGGGACCGCAAAGCTAAAGTGAACGCCGCGTTCCGCTCAGCGATGAGTGCCCCGGTGCGGCGTCAAGGATCTGTCGCCACGGACACCGCAGCGCGTCCGGCCGCCCGGCCGGAAAGCCGGCTCTTTGACGCCGAGGCCCACCAGCCCAAGCCGAAGCCCAAGCCCCTGACAGCCATGGAGCTCCGGGAAGCCGCACTGGCCGTCGCGGTAGCCGCCGGAGATGCCAGCGCCGCCGCGTCGCTGAAGCCGGCTGACACAACCTGGGAACCGGTGGACGTGCCGAAGCCGGTGTACGTTGAGGCCGCGAAGGCTGAGCGCCCGGCCCCCCAGCCGCTTGATCTCCCCGAGGCGCCCAAAGCCGTCGGTAAACCGTCTCTGAAACAGGGCGTTCCCGCGGCCGCGCCCGCCGCGCCTGCCGCCAAGCCCCTCACCAAGGCGCAGAGCGCCCTGAGCAACCTCGACGACGTCCTCCAGCGCCGCCGCGCGTGATACCTCACCAGGGTCGCTAAAAGCAGACCCAGTCGGCCGTCAGCCCGGGGCGGAGTGTCAATTCGCAATGCGGGACGAAAATTTGTAGCCTAAGGTCACCGGTACCGCCGTTCTTCCCGGGGACGCGGACTCTTCCGGGGCTATAGCTCAGTTGGTAGAGCGCTTCGTTCGCATCGAAGAGGTCAGGAGTTCGAATCTCCTTAGCTCCACACATCATCTGTCAGGCCAGAACCGTGTTTCCCAGGCCCGCAGCTAGCTAGCACTGGATTGGACACCATCAATGAGTTTGATCCGGCTGAACGACGTCAACGTGAGCTTTGACAAAACCCAGGTTCTCCGCGAAGCCTTTTTCAAGCTTGAAGCAGGGGACAGGGTTGGCCTGATCGGCAAGAACGGTTCGGGCAAGTCCACCATCCTGAAGCTGATCCAGGGCCAGGTGGCTCCCGATTCCGGGACCGTCGCCGTCGAGCTCGGAACCAAGGCCGCCTACTTCTCGCAGTTCTCAGAGTTGAACGGCGAATCCACCATCGCGGAAGTCCTGGACGGGCTGTTCGCCCACGTGAAAGACATCGAAACCGAACTCGCCGGCATCGACGCGGCCATCGCCGCCGACTCCTCGGACGCAGCGCGGCTGGATGAACTGATCCACCGCCAGTCCGAACTCTTTGAGGCCATGGACCGGCTGGATGGCTGGGACTATCAGCGCAGCATCGACAAAGTACTTAGCACCCTCGGCTTCAGCGACCACCACCGCACGTGCGCCATCGACGAGCTCTCCGGCGGCTGGCGGAACCGGGCAGCCCTGGCAAAGATCCTGCTGGAAGCCCCGGACGTCCTCCTGCTTGATGAACCCACGAACTACCTTGATGTGGCCGGCGTCGAATGGCTTGAAGGCTGGTTCCGGACCTTCAAAGGCGCTGCGATCATCGTCTCGCACGACCGGAAGTTCCTGGACTCCGTTGTCACCCGGATCATCGAAGTGGAGAACTTCCACCTCCACGAATACCCGGGCAACTTCGCCGAATACGTGGTGGCGAAGCAGTTCAAGCTCAAAAGCCTGGAGAGCCAGTTCGTCCATGAGTCTGAGTTGCTCGCCTTCGAAGCCGAAGGCATCTCCGACCGGCGGGAAGCGGCCAAGGCAGCAGGCAAAGGACTCGCAAACCAGCTGGCCAGGATCAAGAAGTCCCGTGCGCCCCGGCCAGTGGACCAGATCATCACGGAGATCTACGGCGGTCTGTACGTCAAGGACGTCCTGTGCCGGGTGGAATCCCTGAGCAAGGCCTACGGCGGCAGGACACTGTTCAGCGGCCTCAGTTTCGAGATCGGGCGCGGCAACCGCATCGCCGTCGTCGGGTCCAACGGCAGCGGCAAGACCACGTTGCTCCGGGCACTCGCCGGCGAAGAGCCGGCCGATTCAGGCAGCGTCGCCTGGGCTAAGGGCGCCGGAATGGTCTCCTACAACCAGGTGCTGGAAGAACTGGACGACGACGACACGGTCACCCATGCGGTCAACGCGATGCCTGAGAGCCTGGCCCTGACAGCGACGAAGAAGTCGGTGAACAGGTTCCTGGCGATGTTCCAGTTCTCGGAAGCTGATCTCAAGCAAAAAATCGGCAACCTCTCAGGCGGCCAGCGTGCCCGCGTGGCCATGGCCCAATGCCTGCTCTCGGGCGCCTCTGTCCTGCTGCTGGATGAGCCCACCAACCACCTGGACCTCTCCAGCACGCAGGTCATGGAGCGCGCCCTGCTGCATTTCCCGGGAGCAGTGGTGGTGGTCAGCCACGACCGTTTCTTTACGGACAAGATCGCCAACCGCCGTCTGGTCTTCAGCGCCGCGGACTCGGGCCACGGGACTGTGGACCTGCAGGTCGCCTGAGGCCCTGCGCCGCTGAAGCCCCGCGTTGCCTCCAGCCCTACAGCCAGCCTTTCCTTTTGAAAATGGCGTACATCAGGGCTGCGGTCCCTGCCATCAGCGCGATGGCCATCGGGTAGCCAACGGCCCAGTGGAGTTCGGGCATATGATCGAAGTTCATTCCGTAGACCCCGGCCACGATGGAAGGTGCAAAGAAGATCGCCGCCCAGGAGGAGATCTTCTTGACCTGTTCGTTCTGTTCGGCGCTGGCCTCGTTCTGCCGGTTGGCGGTCAGCGTTCCGTCCAGCGTGAGCGCGTTCTGCAACAGGTCACGGAATGAATCCGCGCGCGAGATGACCCGCTCGACGTGGTCCTCGACGTCCCGCAGGCTGTGCTGCAGTTCAGAATCCACGCCGTACTTTTCAAAGCCCCGCTTGAGCTGCTGCATCATGTCCGGCAGGGGATGGATGGCGCGCTGGAACTGGATGACTTCACGGGCCAGTTCATAGATGCGGCGGGAGACGGTGGTGTCCCCGCTGAAGAGCTGGTCCTCGATCTCGTCAATGTCGTTTTCCAGCCCGGCCACCACCGGTGCGTAATCGTCCACCACCAGGTCTAAGAGCGCGTAGAGAACGGCTTCCGGGCCGTGCCGGAGCAGGTCGGGGCGGCCCTCCAGGCGCCGCCTCACCCGGGCAACGCCGGCCATTTCGGCATGGCGGATGGTGACCACGAAATTCCGGCCGGTGAAGATGTGCAGCTCGCCGAACTCCACGGTCTCGGTGGCATCCAGGTACCGCGCCGGGCGCAGCACCGTAAAGAGGTTGTCCTCGTAGCGTTCAAGCTTGGGCCGCTGGTGCGCTGAAATGGCGTCCTCCACAGCCAGGGCATGCAGCCCGAATTCGTTGGCCACGGCCGTCATTTCCGCCGCCGTGGGCCGGTACAGCCCGATCCAGGCCATGCCCCCGTGCTCCGAGAGCGTTTCGAAGGTCTGTTCCAGGCTCTCCGGCTCCGCGCTGCGGACGCCGTCCACGTAGACGGCATTGTCGATGATGGTCATGTCAGGACATGGCCCCGATGATCGCGCCGGCCAACGTCATGGCGAGCAGATCGTGTCCGGAATCGATCAGGGTGACAGAAGTGGGGCGGCCTGCGAACCCGTTATGGATGACATGCGCGCCGGCGCGGAACACCAGCGCGAGCACCAGGGCGAACCAGCCGCCCGCCACGGCGCTGTCCAGGCCCAGCTTGCTGATCAGGACCGCCAGCAGGACGGCGGTCAGGGCGGCGGCAACCATCATGGGAACCCAGATCCCCGCGCCGCCACCAATGTTTTTGAGGTCCTCTTCAGTCTTTCCGATGGCGGCCATCCACCGCTTGCCCAGCACGGCCGGCATGTACCAGACAAAGCCGATAGCCATGCTCGAGATGAAAGCCAGCAGCACGGCGAGCCAGTTGATCTGTGAAATATGTGAAAGCCAATCCATGCTCGAATCCTAACTGCCTTCAGCGGACCCGCCGCCGCGCCCGGACAATTGCTTGGGCCGTGTTGGGGTGCCGGGCACGGCCTGTGCGAGGCGGCTGATCAGGGGTTCGGTCCGGTACGGAATATGGGTGTGAAGCGCCAGGACAGTTTCTGTCCGGATGACGCCCTTGATGCGGAGGATCTGGCGGAGGGCGGACTGCAGATTGTGCGTATCGGTGGCCACCACGCGGCACCACACATCACCTCGCCCCGAGATCTCATGGACCTCCAGAACCTGGGGGAGCAGCCGGAGGGCGCCCACAACTCCGTCCAGTTCCCGGTGGGTCACTTCGATCGTGACGAAAGCGACGACGTCGTACCCCACCGCTGCGAGGTCGATCTCGCGTCCGCCGTCGTGCAGCACCCCGGCGCGGAGCAGGCGCCGCACGCGCGACTGCGCTGTGTTTCGCGCAATCCCCAGCAGATCGGCCAACTCGCCGATCTGGACGCGGGGATCGCGGATGAGTTCCAGCAGGATCTTCAAATCAGTGGGATCAAGACTAGGCAAACTGTCACTTTCACTTATTAGGGGTACAGGGAATTGCGTATTTTGCTCAATTATTCCACTAGCAAGGACTAAATCAGTCAACCGTGAAGCATTCTTTAGGTATCAATTTCCACCCGGGGCGGCTTCCCACAAGGACCTCCCGCCCCGGTCGACGCTAAGGCAGCAGCAATGACAGTCTTCAGTGAACTCCGCATGCGTCCGGCCACCGCCGGGCCGCAGGGCTGGGATGCATCCACCACCGCACGGCTGGTGATGGCCGGCGCCGTCATTTTCACGTTGCTGGTCGGAGCGAACCTGGCCACGCCCCTGTATCCGCTGCTCCAGGCAAACCTCGGCCTCTCGGCCCTCGGGGTCACAGCGGCTTTTGCCAGCTATGTCCTGGCCTTGGTGGCAACGCTGATGCTGGCCGGCCACTGGTCGGACCACATCGGCCGGCGGGCAACGCTCATCCTGGCAGTCCTCGCCGGCCTGGCGGGAAGCTGGGTCTTCTCGCAGGCAGATAACCTGGTGGCACTCTCTGCCGGACGGGCCCTTCAGGGTGTGGCCGTTGCCCTCGCCACGGGGGCCAGTGCCGCCGCACTGCGGGAACTGCTCCCGTCCCGGCCGGAGTGGGCCACCCGCTTCACCCTGCTGGCGACGGCGGGTGGAGTAGCGGCCGGTCCGGTCATCGGCGGCCTGCTGTCGCTGCTGCCGGGGCCCACCACCGCCCCGTACTACGTTCACTCACTCGTCCTGGCGGGAATGCTGGTGCCGCTCTACCTGCTTCAGGCCCGGCCAGCCATCAAGCCTCCGGCCGGCCGGCGCCCCGTCCTGGTCCTGGCTCCCCGCCGGCCCTCGGTGTCTACCGAGGCGAGGGGCGCGTTCTGGCTTGCGGCCGCCGTCGGATTCCTCAGCTTCTCCGTCTTTGGATTCTGCCTGTCGCTGGCACCGGCCTATTTCGCCCCGATCGTTCACACCGATTCACGCCCGTTGATCGGCGCCCTGGCCGGGATGACGCTGGCTGCCTCAGCCCTGAGCCAGGTGCTGTCCGTGCGGGGCCGCTTTGTAGTGCCCGCCGGGCTGGCAGTCCTGGGAGCCTCGGTGCTGCTCCTGGCCGCAGCAGCGGCATGGAGCAGTCCGCTGCTTCTGGCCGCTGCCAGCGTCTGCGCGGGGCTGGGGCAGGGAATCGCCTTCCGCACGGTCTTCAATGATGTGGCCGCCAAGGTGGAATCGTCACAGCATGCCCAGGTCATCAGCACCGTTTATGTCATCACGTACCTGGGCAGCGCCGTGCCGGTCATCGGGCTGGGCTGGGCCACAGCGGTGTTCGGGCTGCCGACGTCGGTCACGGGCTTTGTGGTGCTGTGCAGCGCCGCCGCACTGGCGCTGTCCGCCGTCACGCTTCGGACAGCGCTACAGCGCGGAGGGCAATAGTCAGTGCGCCATAGCCGGTGGGGGAGTGCGCAGAGCGCCGCCGGACGGGGGCGGATCAGTCCGGCAGTGGACCGTGGTTCCCCTGGATGTGCTCAAAGACGAGGGTGGTCTCGGTGTGGCCGACTACGGGGTCGGTAGCGAGATTGTCCAGGACCCAATCCCGCAGGTCCTCGGTGCTGGCAACGGCGATGTGCAGCAGGTAGTCCACGGAGCCTGACGTGTGGAACGTGGAGAGGACCGCGGGCAGGTGCGGAACGCGGGCGGTGAAGCGGTCGATCTGGTCCCGGTCGTGGGCCCTCAACCGGACAGCTACCAGTGCCTGGACGGACCTGCCGATGGCCGAGAGGCTGAGCTTCGCCTCAAATCCCTGGACGATGCCACGTTCGGATAATGCGCGGGTCCGCATGAGCGCGGTGGACGGGGCGATCCCAACGAGTTCTGCCAACTGCTTGTTGGAGATCCGTGCATCGTCCACCAAGGCGGCGAGAAGCCGTTCATCAATGGCATCCAGCGGCTCAAAGTGGCTGGCCGGCCGGATGTTTTTTGGGTTGCTGCTCATGGAATCTCCTTGAATGTCCGTCAGTTCATCCTAGACGCCGGATTCCGGCCGATCACCCCGGAACGCGTCCTTCTCGCCGAACAATCGCCAGAGCCACCTGCCATTTGATGGCTGATAGTTCTAGGGCTGTGCGGCTTCCGTCCGCCCTCGTGTGCCGGGCCGTGCGGTTTCGTCATTCCCCCGGGGATGTACGACGGCGACTGTCACCGCCGTGATGCAGGCCAGGACCATGATTGCCACGGCAAGCGCCGCCCAGCCCAGGGACTGGAACACCAGGCCGCCCGCCCAACCGATGACGCTCGAGCCCAGGTAATAGGCAAGGTTGTAGAGCGACGACGCCTGGGCGCGGCCGGTGGTGGCGATGCTTCCGGTCCAACCGGCGCCGATGCTGTGGGCCGCGAAGAAGCCGCCGGTGAAGATCACCAGGCCGGCCAGGATCACGGCGAGCACCTGTGTCAGCGTTAGGGCCAGCCCAACCACCATCAGGACGATGCCCACGAGCAGCACATTCCTGCGGCCGAATCTGGCCGTCAGCCCACCTGCCCAGCGGGAGGAGAACGTTCCGGAAAGGTAGGCCAGGAAGATGAGACTGATGAGTGTGGCAGGCAGCGTGAAAGGCTCAGCGGACAGGCGGAAGCCAAGGTAGTTGTAGACGGCCACAAACCCGCCCATCATCAGGAACGCCTGGATGTAGAGCGCCAGCAGCCGGGGATTGCGGACATGCCCGCCGAGAGTCGCCACGGCACCGCGCAGCCCGGCGGCCTTGGCAGCGGTGAATCCCTTCGCCTTCGGTACAAGGACCAGGAAGAGCCCGGCGGCCACTGTTGCCAGCAGGGACACGGCCAGGGCGGCTGTGCGCCAGCCCCATAACTCGCCTGCCGGGCCTGCCACCAGCCGGCCGGCCAGCCCGCCCAGCGTTGTGCCGGCAACGTAGCTGCCTGCGGCCATCGCAGCATGGGCCCTGTTCACTTCCTCGTTCAGGTAGGCGATGGCGATGGCCGGGATCCCGCCCAGTGCCATGCCTTCCAGTAGCCGCAAGGCAAGCAGCGCGCCGAAGGTGGGGGCGACCGGTACCAGCAGGCCCAGGACGGTAGCAGCGGAGATGCCCCATGCCATGGCCTTGACCCGGCCGATCCTGTCCGCCAGGAAGGACCAGGGAATGACAGTGATGGCCAGGCCCACAGTGGCCAGCGAAATGGTCAACGCGGCCTCTGCGGCGGTCACCTTCAGGTCTGCGGCCAGGAGCGGCAATACCGCCTGGGTGGAGTAGAGCTGGGCGAATGTTGCCACGCCCGCGAAGGCCAGGCCGGCGAGGATCTTGTTGTAGGCAGCGGAGCCTTTGGGATGTCCCGCCCAGTCACTCTGCGGTGGAGTGGAGGTTCCTGGGGCTGCGGCATTTTGAGGCATAGCTCGAGGGTAGGCTTCCGGAATGTATGCTTCCAATGCATCTTTTAGATACGATCAATATCAGAAGTGCAACGCTTGGAAGGGTGGGCCAATGCACGCCGACCACAAACAGCTGGTGAAGCTCCTGCCGCTGCTCCCCATCCTCGCTGAGCTGGGCCGGACCCAGCACGTCACGGAAACAGCTGAACTCCTTGGAGTACCCCAGTCCACGGTGAGCCGGGCACTGTCCCGGGCCAGCGCCGTCGTCGGAACTGAACTGCTGATCCGTGACGGACGGGGCATCCGACTCACGGCTGCCGCCCGGACCTTGCTGCCGTACATCGAGTCGGCACTGACTGAATTCCAGGCCGGACTGGACCTGGTCCGGCACGAGTCGGACGTGGTGCGGGGGAGAGTGTCCCTGTCCTTTCAGCACACGTTCGGCGAGGCCACCCTGCCCCTGCTCATCAGTGCCTTCCGCAGCCGCCACCCGGAGGCCGGCTTCGTCCTCAGCCAGGGGGCGCGGGACACCTGCCTCGCAGAACTCGCCTCGGGCCAGGCGGACCTGGCCCTGACGGCCCCTGTTCTGGCGGCAAGCAGCACCATCTCCTCGGCGTCGCTCTACCGTGAACCTCTTCGCCTGGTGGTTCACCACGGCCATCCGCTGGCCGGCCGGGGCAGCGTCAGGGTGCAGGACATCCGCCGGGACCCCTTCGTGGCGTTGGAGCCGGGGTACGGCATGCGGTCACTGACCGATGCGCTGTTCCGCGAGGCAGGCTTCCGGCCTCGGATCGCGTTCGAAAGCCAGGACACCCACACCGCCCGTGGCCTGGTCGCCGCGGGCCTTGGTGTCAGCATTCTGCCACCCGGGGGCAATGCGCCGGGGCGCCACGTCAGCCCGGAAACGGGCAACCTGGGCTGGGTCGAGCTTGCCCTGGAATCCGGACTCGCGTACCGGGAAATCGGGCTGGGCTGGCGCCGGCGGAAGGCTGGCCCCGATGCCGAGCCAGATCCTGTCCGCTTCTTCCGTGAGATGGTCCTGCAGGAGGGTCCCCAGTTGCTGGCCGGCCTGGTTGCCGCCCGTTCAGGGAGCGGGTAAGCGACGGGGTGTTGAGACACGACGGCGGCCCACGGCCCGGCCGTGATTCGCCGGCAGCATTTCAGTAGGCTGGGGACGTGACTGACAGCGAGCACCCCCAGACCGCAACTTCCCGAAACCAGCCCGTGGGCGGCGCCCCGTCCGCGGCGGCCCAAGGTCCCCTCGCGGGCGTCATCATCGGCATGGACATCGGCGGCACAAAGACCCGCGGTGTCAGGTTTGAGGACGGAGTTGCCGTGGCCGACCAGTCCGCCGGCAGCTCCAACGTCCAGAACGTCAGCCGCGAACAGGCAGCCTTGAACCTCGCGGATCTGTTCGCCCGGATCGGCGGCGGCCAGGTGCTCCAGGTGTATGCGGGAGCCGGGGGCATCGACACCGACGACGACGCTGCTGCCCTTGCGGCGCTGATCGAACCCCATGTTCCGGGAGCAAGGATCACGGTGGTCCACGATTCCCGCCTCCTGCTGGCCGCGGGCGGTGCCAGCACCGGCGTGGCCGTGATCGCAGGAACGGGCTCCGCCGCCTGGGGACGGAACGCCGCCGGCGATGAGGCGCGTGCCGGTGGCTGGGGCTACCTGCTCGGTGATGAAGGCAGCGGCTACTGGCTGGGCCGCGAGGCGGTCCGGCACAGCCTGCGCCGGATGAACCAGGGACTCCCGGCGGACCAGCTGACCGATGCGCTCCTTTCCGCGTGCGGAGCGGACCACCCCAACAGGCTGATTGCGCTTTTCCATTCCCCGGCCACCGGCCGCCGGTTCTGGGCCCAGCAGGCACGCCTGGTGGTGGACGCGGCAGCGGCGGGCCACGCGGCCAGCCAGGAGCTGCTGGACCAGGCCGGCAAGGATCTTGCCGGCCTGGCTGCCCAGGCATTGCGGAAGCTTGGAATCGACGGCCCGGTAATTCTCGGCAGCGGACTGGGCATGAACGTGGTCCCGCTGCAGGACTCTTTCCGGAGCCATCTGGCGGCCGCCGGCGTCACCGATGTCCGTGTCCTGGACCAGGACCCCGTATTTGGTGTCCTGAAGCTGGTTTCGGAAGAGTCAGGTGCCTACTGACCGCTTCCGCGGTGTCAGCCTGACGGCCGGCATGATGGGAGCGGGGATGCGACCGACTTCGGCGCCTGCGCCGGGGCTGTGCCCTTCAACCAGCCCGTAGCGGGCCCCGCGGGCGGCATCGTCGGCCAGGACCGCCTGCGCTTCCCAGTCCTCGCGGGCCTGCTCCACTTCGTCGTGCGTGCGGCCCACGAAGTTCCACCACATCAGCAGTTCCTCCTGGAAGGGCTCCCCGCCGATCAGGAGGAACCGTGTGCCCGGCCGGGCCTGGAAGTCCAGTGACGCGCGTCCCGCGCCCAGGTAGCCCAGCGGCCCTGGCGGGACCTCCTGCCCGTCCAGCGTCAGCCCGCCGTCGAGCACCAGGACGGCATGTTCAAAGTGAGCGTTCAGCGGCAGGACGGCCAAGCCCTCGCAGGAGATGTCTGCTCCGACGATGGGGGAGTACATCGTGGCCGGTGACACCGCCCCGGCGAATTCGCCCACCATCACCGTCGCAGTGAAACCTTGCCCCGTCACAGATGGCAGTTCCCGGTGCTGCTCGAACGCGGGTTCGCGGCGGCGTTCCGCGTCCGGCAACGCTACCCAGAGCTGCAGGCCGCGCTGCACGGGCAGCGGTGCGCCAGCGTCGGGATCCGGCAGGACGGCGAACTCGGAGTGGGACACCCCGTGTCCGGCGGTCATGATGTTCAGCTCACCGGGCCGGACCACAACGTCGCTGCCCACGCTGTCCCGGTGCCGGACGTTCCCGGCGAGCGGCCAAGTCACCGTCTGCAGCCCGGTGTGCGGGTGGGGGAGCACGGACATGGCGGTGCGGTCCGGACCGAAACTGTCCAGGAAACACCAGGCGCCGATGGTGGGCAGGCCTCGCTGCGGGAGCGTGCGCCGGACGTTCATGGCCCGCACGCCGCCCAGCGGAACCTCCCGTTCGGGCCATAGCTGCAGGCAGGAGCCGGACGTACCTTCGGGGCCGGCAGGCGGACAAAGTTCCTGTTGCGGAGCCACTTCCAAGTTGGTCACAGTCCAACAATAGGCCGGGGCAGAGTCGGGCGTAAGCGCAGCGCGGCACGCGGTGATCGAAGGGACCCATCCACGCGCTGTTACAGAACGAATGGTTACAGTCGGGATTCTCTTGCCCGGATTGCCTGCTGATCCGGTTACGCTGGCCACGGATTGCGTTACCGTAAATATCAGTGAGCTTATGACCCAACGCTGTCCGATGCCGTCCAACAGAACAGGTAAGTCCGGAATGGACCAAGCCATGATTGAGTTCCAGAGCGTCACCAAGCAGTATCAGGGCGGGCATCCGGCCGTGGACCAGCTCACCATGTCCATCGATAAGGGCTCCATCACCGTGTTTGTGGGGCCGTCCGGCTGCGGCAAGACCACCTCGCTGCGGATGATCAACCGCATGGTGGAACCGACATCCGGCGTGATCACCGTGGACGGGCGGGATGTGACCTCGGTTCCGGCCGCGGAGCTGAGAAGGTCCATGGGCTACGTCATGCAGTCCTCCGGACTGATGCCGCACCGTTCCGTGCTGGACAACATCGCTACCGTCCCCCGGCTCAACGGGGTTTCCAAGGCAGCGGCCCGCAAGCGCGCCGCGGAACTGCTCGACGTCGTCGGACTGGCTTCCGCGCTCGGAAAGCGGTACCCGTCCCAGCTCTCCGGCGGCCAGCAGCAGCGCGTCGGGGTAGCCCGGGCGCTCGCCGCCGATCCGCCCGTCCTGCTGATGGACGAACCGTTCAGTGCCGTTGATCCCGTGGTGCGTGATGAATTGCAACAGGAACTCCTGAGGCTGCAGAAAGACCTCGCAAAAACCATCGTTTTCGTCACGCACGATATCGACGAGGCAACCATTCTCGGCGACAAGGTGGCCGTGTTCGCCGTCGGCGGCCGGCTTGCCCAGTACGCCACCCCTGAGGAGATCCTCCGGGCACCGGCCAATGATTTTGTGGCGTCCTTCGTGGGGCGGGACCGTGGTTTCCGCCACCTGGGGTTCACCACGTCCGACGCCGTGACCATCCACCCGGTGCCGACGCTCGTTATGAGTGCCGGCCAGTTCGCCGGCGATCCCGCTGCGGTGACCGACTGGCAGCTCGTGGTGGATCCGGACCTGCGCCCTTTGGGCTGGGCAAGGCCGGGGACGGACTCTGAGCTCATCCCTGGCGGGTCACTCTTCCGCCCCGGCGAGACCTTGCGGCGGGCACTGGACTCGGCGCTTTCGTCCCCTTCCGGCCAAGGTGTGGCGGTGGACGGCGACGGCCGCGTGGTGGGAACAGTCAGGGCACAGGAAGTCCTCGGTGTCATTGAACAAGCCCGCCAGGTCAGGCAGGCTGCGCTCTGATGGAGTGGTTCCTGGCAAACAGCGGCATGGTCATGGGGCTGGCAGGCCAGCACCTGGTTCTTGCCCTCATTCCGATGGTCCTGGGGCTGGTTATTTCCATTCCGCTGGCGCAGTTGGCTCGGACCCACCCGGCGCTGCGGTCGGTGGTGGTGACCGCGAGTTCATTGATGTACACCATCCCGTCGCTGGCGCTGTTCATCATCCTGCCCTCGATTCTTGCAACCCGGATCCTGGACCCGCTCAACGTCATTGTCGCCCTGACCATCTACGCGGTGGCGCTGCTGGTCCGGGCCGCCCTGGATGCTTTTGACTCCGTGGAGGAGGACCTCCGGCAGGCTGCCATTGCCATGGGGTATAGGCCCTGGCTCCGCTTTGTCCAGATTGACCTGCCGCTCTCCCTTCCGGTCCTGTTTGCCGGGCTTCGGGTGGTCTCCGTCAGCAACATCTCCCTGGTGAGCGTCGCAGCACTCCTGGGCGTGGGGAACCTGGGCATGCTCTTTACGGATGGACTGCAACGGAACTTCGTCACGGAAGTGGTGGTGGGAATCATCGCCATCCTGGTGCTCGCGCTGCTGATGGATGCCGTGCTGGTCCTCCTCGAACGGCTGCTGACGCCGTGGACCCGAGCCGCCAAAGCGTCCGGCCCCTCGGCGCCTTGGGCTGCAGGCTACGTGGCCGATGCCAACGTCCACGCGGGGGCCGCGCAGTGAGCAACGTTTTTGTGGACACCCTGGCCTGGATTGCCGATCCCCTGCACTGGACCGGCAGTTCAGGCATCCCGGTCCGGTTGCTGGAGCACCTCCAGTACAGCGGGCTGGTCCTCGTGATTGCCGCTGGCATCGCGGTTCCCGCAGGGCTCTACATCGGCCATACGGGCCGCGGGCGCGTGGTGGCCGTAGCAGTGGCAGGTGCGCTGCGGGCCCTGCCTACCCTGGGCCTGTTGGTCCTTTTCGCCCTCCTGGCGGGAAGCAGCCTGATGCCACCGGTGTGGGCGCTGGTCATCCTGACCGTGCCGCCGCTCCTTGCCGGAACGTACGCCGGCATTTCGAGTGTGGACAGGGCCGTGGTGGACGCTGCCCGGGCCACGGGCATGACCGAGCTGCAGATCCTGTTCCGGGTTGAGCTGCCCAACGGGCTGCAGGTCATGTTCGGCGGTGTCCGAACCGCCGTTCTGCAGGTCATAGCCACGGTTTCGGTGGTTGCGTACCTGCCCTTGGGCGGGCTGGGCCGCTACCTTTTTGACGGCCTAGCGCTGCAGGACTTTCCGCGGATGCTTGCCGGGTCCTTCCTGATTGCAGGGCTGGCCATCGTTGTTGACCTCATCCTGGCCGCGGTGCAAAGAGTCCTTCTTTCGCCTGGCCTCAAAACCGATCTGCACGGTGGCCGGAAGGCCGCCGCTGATCTCCCAGCTGCCGCGCCTGCGCCAGCTGCTGTTCAAGGAGGTAACCCATGAAAGAGAACACCAAGACAATCCTTACCCGCCGGGGACTGGCTGGCATGGCTGCCGGCGTCGGCCTGGCCGTCGCGCTGACAGCCTGCGGCGGGAGTGATCCGTTGGCGACCCCCAGCACCAGCGCGGGAAGCGCCGACGGCGGATCGTTGGTGGTCGGCTCGGCTGACTTCCCGGAGAGCCAGATCGTGGCTGAGATCTATGCCGGTGCACTGACTGCCGCAGGGGTCACTGCAACCACCAAGCCCAATATCGGTGCCCGCGAAATATACTTCAAGGCGGTCCAGGACGGCTCTGTCGACCTCGTCCCCGACTACTCCGGCAACCTGCTCTCGCATGTGGATCCTGAAGCTGCCGAGGTCGCGGCCGATGACGTCTACAAGGCCCTGCCGGGGAAGCTCCCCGAAGGGCTGGCAGTCCTGCAGGCGTCCAAAGCTGAGTCCAAGGACGCCATGGTGGTCACCAAGGCCACCGCTGAGAAGTACCAGCTGAAGTCCGTTGAGGACCTGGCCAAAGTCTGCAAGGACCTGACCATGGCTGCCCCGGCGACGTTCGAAACCCGCGCCTATGGTCTGCCCGGGCTCAAGGCGAACTACGGCTGCGAACTCAAGGCCCTGAAGCCCTTCAGCGACGGCGGCGGCAACCTGACGCTGCAGGCACTGCTGACCGACGACGTCCAGGTGGCTGACATTTACACCACCACGCCGTCCATCGCCGACAACGACCTGGTGGTACTGGAGGATCCCAAGAACAACTTCAAGGCCCAGCAGGTCCTGCCGCTCTACAACAAGGCAAAAATGACCGACAAGGCCAAGGACGCGCTCAACGCCGTATCAAAGATCCTGACCACTGAGGACCTGGTCAACCTCAACCGCGCGGTCAGCGGCAGCCAGAAGCAAAATGCCAAAGACGCAGCGGCCACCTGGCTCAAGGACAAGGGCATCGTCAAGTAACGCCTGACTCCACAACGCAGATCACGACGGCGGCTGCCGGACCCACACGGGCCGGCAGCCGCCGTCGTCTGCTCTCTACACTTCTGTGTCTGAGGTCTCAACGGAAGTACATCCGTCATATGGCATATTTGATGAATGGCAGAATTCAAGCAGTCCACCAAGCTTCACAACGTCCTTTACGACATCCGTGGACCGATCCTTCAGGCCGCCCAGCAGATGGAGGCGGAGGGTCACCGGATCCTCAAACTGAACATCGGAAACCCCGCGCCGTTTGGATTTGAAGCCCCGGACGCCATCCTGGTGGACATGATCCGCCATCTGCCCCATGCCCAGGGCTACAGCGACTCCCGGGGCATCTTCTCGGCCCGGACCGCCGTCTCCCAGTACTACCAGACCCGCGGAATCCAGAACATCCATGTGGACGACATCTACTTGGGCAACGGCGTCAGCGAACTGATCACCATGTCCCTCATGGCGCTGCTCAACGACGGCGATGAAGTGCTGATCCCCACACCGGATTACCCGCTGTGGACGGCTTCCGTTGCCCTGGCGAGCGGGAAGCCCGTGCACTACCTCTGCGATGAGGAATCAGGCTGGCAGCCGGACATTGAGGATCTTGAAGCCAAGATCACGCCGCGCACTAAAGGCATTGTGGTGATCAACCCCAACAACCCCACAGGCGCGGTCTATCCGGAAGAGACACTGAAGAAGATCGTGGCCCTGGCCGAAAAGCACGGACTGATCCTTTTCGCGGATGAAATCTACGAAAAGATCCTGTACGAGGACGCCGTGCACATCAACATGGCCGCGCTTACGGGCGACGACGTCCTTTGCCTCACGTTCAGCGGACTGTCCAAGGCGTACCGCGTCTGCGGCTACCGTGCCGGCTGGATGGCCATCTCGGGCCCGAAGAAGGATGCCTCGGACTATCTGGAGGGCATCAGCCTCCTGGCCAACATGCGCCTCTGTGCCAATGTGCCCGCCCAGCATGCCATCCAGACCGCTCTCGGCGGCTACCAGAGCATCAACGACCTCATCCTGCCCGGCGGCCGGCTCTTGGAACAGCGGAACAAGGCCTACGACATGCTCAACGCCATCCCGGGTGTGAGCACGCAGCAGGCCCGTGGCGCCATGTACCTCTTCCCGAAGCTCGATCCCGAGGTATTCCACATCCGCGACGACGAGAAGTTCGTTTTGGACCTGCTGCGCGAGCAGAAAATCCTGGTCTCCCACGGCCGGGCCTTCAACTGGGTCCGCCCCGACCACTTCCGGATGGTTACCCTGCCGCTGGTGAAGGACCTCGAGGAGGCCATCAACCGCATGGGGGACTTCCTGAGCAGGTACAAAGGGAACTAGCCTGTGGGGACGCGCCTGTTGGCGCGGACACTGCGGACAAAGGACCCCGATGGCCGACTTGGTTGAGTTCAAGAAGCACCCCGTCGATACGCTGAGGGTGGGGAAAGGCTTCTCGCTGGCCGACGCCGATCCTGACGCGACGCCCGGTTACAAGGGCAACAAAGCCGATGGCCAGACAATTCTGGCTGAATTGGACGGCGCGTTGGCCGAACTTCAGGAAAAGCTGTTCGCGGAGTCGCGCTTCGGCGGGAAAAAACGGCTTCTGCTGATCCTGCAGGCCATGGACACCGCGGGCAAGGGCGGAATCGTCAACCATGTCATGGCCACCATGGATCCGCAGGGCGTCCAGTTCAAGGCTTTCAAGGCACCCACCGAGGAGGAGAAGTCCTATGACTTCCTCTGGCGGATCGAGAAGGAGGTGCCCGGAGCGGGCATGGTGGGCATCTTCGACCGCTCCCAGTATGAGGACGTCCTGATCCACCGGGTCCATAACTGGGCGACGCCTGACGAACTTAAGCGCCGCTACCGGGCCATCAATGAGTTCGAGGCGCGCCAGACCGATGCCGGAACCAAAATCATCAAGGTGATGCTCAATATCAGCAAGGATGAACAGAAGACCCGGCTCCTTGCCCGGCTTGACAACCCCGCCAAGCACTGGAAGTACAGCGGCAGTGACCTCAAGGAACGGGCGTTCTGGGGCGACTACATGGGCGCCTACCAGGCTGCCTTCGACGAGACCAACACGGAAGCGGCACCCTGGCATGTGGTTCCGGCCAACAAAAAATGGTACGCCAGGATCGCGGTGCAGCAGTTGGTCCTAGGCGCGCTGTCTGACATGAAGCTGGAATGGCCAAAAGCTGAATTCGATGTATCCATCGAACGGGAAGTGGTTGATCGGTCCTGACCTGTTTGGGGCAGGTTGTTCCGAGGGCGGGCCCGCACTGGGTGGTCAGAGGGCTGGTCAGAGCGGCTGGTCGCGGGCGGCAGCGAGCCGCTTGCGGGCGCCCTCCAGCCACTCCTCGCAGCGCTTTGCCAGGGCTTCGCCGCGTTCCCAGAGCGCCAGGGATTCCTCGAGGCTGGCGCCGCCCGCCTCAAGCCTCCCCACCACCTGTACCAGCTGTTCGCGGGCTTCCTCATAGCTCAGTGCTTCGATTTCCGGGTCAGGCTTTGTCTCGGGCATGTGCTTCTCCTTGTTGAAGTTCCCCAGTGGATGTGGCGCCGAACAGGCCCTGGGCCACGCGTACGGACAACGCAGTTCCCGACGGCGCCTCCGAAGGGTCGCGGACCACAGCGTGGCCGGAAGCTTCAGTGGCACGGGCCGGCCGGCCGTTGGCCAGTTCGACCACGGCGTAACCGCGGTCCAGCGTCTTTTGCGGTGACAGGGCACGGACTTGGGCCTGGAGGTGAACCAGCCGGTCAGCCGCCCGCACCACCGTTGAACTGACGGCGGCCGATGACCTCCGCAGGAGGCGTTCGATTTCCTCCGCGCGTCCGGTGACCATCGCTTCGGGGGTTGCCAGAACCGGCCGGGAATGGAGGGCGGACAACCGGTCCGACTCCCTGTCCACGAGCCTGCCGATGCTCCTGCGCAGGTGCTCGCGTGCCTGGCGCACGCCGGCCAGTTCCTCGGCAACGTCAGGCACGATCCGCTTGGCAGCATCAGTGGGCGTTGACGCGCGGAGATCCGCCACGTCATCGAGAAGGGGGCGGTCCGCCTCATGTCCGATGGCGCTGACTACCGGGGTGGCCGTGGCCGCGACGGCACGGATCAGTTCCTCGCTGTTGAACGGCAGCAGGTCCTCCAACGCTCCGCCGCCCCGGGCGATGACAATGACATCCACGTCGGGGCGGCCGTCCAGCTCCTGGAGGGCACGGATGATCTGCGAGACCGCGCTGTTGCCCTGGACCGCCACCTCCCGGATCTCGAATTCGACGGCGGGCCAGCGCAGTGCGGCGTTTTGGACGACGTCTTTCTTAGCGTCGGAGTCCCGTCCGGTAATCAGGCCGATACGGTGGGGGAGCAGCGGCAGCGGCTTCTTCCGTGAATCGGCAAACAGCCCCTCGGCGGCGAGGGCCTGGCGCAACCGTTCGATCCGCGCCAGCAGATCGCCAAGCCCTACAGGCCTGATGTCCCTGACCTGCATATTGAGCCGCCCGGTCTTCAGCCAGAACTCCGGCTTGAGCAAGGCCACCACGCGGGAGCCACGCTCCAGGGGCATGTTCTGGCGGTCCAGAACCTTGGTCCAGACCGACGCCGGCAGGGAAACTTCCGCGTCCACATCCCGGAGGGTGAGGTACGCGTTGCCGCCCCGGCGGTTCATCTCGATGACCTGGCCCTCCACCCACGCCGACGGTGTGCGGTCGATATGGGCTTTGAGTTTCTGGGACAGCAACTGCAGCGGCCATGGATTGTCCGGGCTGGTCTCAGCGGCTGTGGCAGGCAGCGTGGTGGCAGCAGTGCCTGGCAGGGCGGCCTGTTCAGACATGTCCGCTGCCCCGGGATGCTGTGGGTGGCGGCATGGCGGTCCTTTGTTCGGCAGGTGGCGGTTCGTGTTTGAATGGCGGCTGTCAGTCAACGGACTGCTGTCAGTGAGCTGGCGGTTGCCATTCAACCTTATCCATAAGCTGTATCACCCGGGACTGACATTCTTTGTCCAGACACCAGCCCTATGATGGCTGTGCCGCCGCCAACCAGTGAGGACCTGTTCTTGCGCACCTTCGTTTCAGCCGTCGCCGTCGTCCTGGGCGTTTTACTGTCCGCCCTCGCCGTTCCCGCCATCTGGCTTGACCGCAATGTGGTTCAGGAGGACGGCTTCGTGGCGCTGGCTGCTCCGCTGGGGCAGGACGCAGAATTCCAACAGCGGCTGGCCGCCGCCGCTGTGGGAACCATCGACACGGGGGCTATCCCGGACGCCCTGGCAGGTCTGGTGAGGCCAGTGCTCGAGGCGGCTGCCGGTTCCCTCACGGCGCTGCCCGGCTACCCGGCGGCCTGGGAGGAGACACTACGGAAGAGCCATCGGCTCAGCTTCGCGGCACCCGCATCCGTTCCTGCCGAACCGAACTCCCCGTCGTCGCTCACCTTGGACGTGGCGCCACTGGTGGCCCTGGCGACGGAGGAGCTCGCGCGCACCACGGGACTGCCGCTGACTGCGCCCGAGCAGACGCTGGTCAACGTTGGAGAACCGGAGCAGCTCCAGATGGTCGAGCGGGTGTCCGCCTATGCGCCGCTCGGCTACTCCCTTGCCATCGGAGCAGGTTTCGCCTTAGCGCTTGCCCTGGTTTCCGCCCGCCGTCGCTGGTCAGTGGTCTTCGCTGTGGGACTTGCGGCGCTGGTGCTGGCCGGCCTGTGGTCTGTCGGCTCGCGACTCGCGAGGGACGCCGTCGTGGGGACGGCGAGCGGCAACGGGCTTTCGGACATGTTCAAGGATGCGTTTGTGGCGGCCGCTTCCAGCAGCTTCCAATCCTGGGTCGGTGGTGCCGCGATAACCGGCGGTGTGCTGGTCGCGGCGGCCCTTGTGATCCGGATCGCCTCGCCGGGGCGGCGGCCCCCAAGCCGGTAGCATGGAGGGATGACTTCCTCAGCTGTGTCCCTCTCGATGCCAACTGTCCCGCGCAGGCGGCGCTCGCCTGAGGACGTAGCCGCCGCGGCTCCGGTGACCGGTCCCAAAAAGGTACTCCTGGCTGCGCCCCGCGGCTATTGCGCCGGGGTGGACCGGGCCGTGATCGCCGTCGAGAAGGCCTTGGAGCACTACGGTCCGCCGGTCTACGTCCGGAAGCAGATTGTGCACAACGTCCACGTGGTGAGCTCGCTGGAGGCACAGGGCGCCATCTTCGTCGATGAGACGGACGAGGTCCCGGAAGGCGCCTTGGTGATCTTTTCCGCCCACGGCGTGTCCCCGGCCGTCGTCCAGTCAGCGGAGGACCGCGGGCTGCGGACTATTGACGCCACCTGCCCGTTGGTGACGAAAGTCCATAAGGAAGCCGTGAGGTTCGCCAAGGACGACTTCGACATCCTTCTGATCGGCCACGACGGTCACGAAGAAGTTGAAGGGACCGCCGGCGAGGCCCCTGAACACATCCAGATCATTAACGGTCCCCATGAAGTGGACAAGGTAACCGTCAGGGATCCAGAAAAGGTCATCTGGCTGTCCCAAACCACTCTCAGTGTGGACGAGACCATGGAAACGGTCCGCCTGCTGAAGGATCGGTTCCCCACCCTGCAGGATCCGCCCAGCGACGACATCTGCTACGCCACCACCAACCGTCAGGTGGCCATTAAGAAGATCTCCCCCCAGGCTGACCTGGTCATTGTGGTGGGATCGGCCAACTCCTCGAACTCGGTCCGCCTGGTCGAAGTCGCCCTGGAGTACGGCGCCAAGGCCTCCTACCGCGTGGACTTCGCCAACGAAGTGGACGAGGCGTGGTTTGAAGGCGTGGCAACTGTCGGAGTCACGTCAGGGGCTTCCGTGCCCGAGATCCTGGTCACGGACGTCCTGCGACTGCTGGCCGACTACGGCTATGGCTCGGTGGAGGAAGTTGTCACGGCCGAGGAAGACCTCCTTTTCTCGTTGCCCAAGGAGCTCCGCGCAACCCTGAAGGAAGCCGGCGACGTCAGCCGGGCGCTCGGCGGACGCCGGTCCCGCAACTGACATCTCCTGCAGCTGACATGTCCCGCGACTGACATGTCCCGCGCTTGGCCGAGCGTCAGGCGGCGGCCTCGTCCTGCTGAAACTCCGGGGCCGCCAGCGAACGTGGCGTGACCTCGAGTGCTGGCGGGGTGAGCAGCCCGGATTCATCCATGGCGTTGAGCTTCCGCGCGGTGGGCAGGATCCGCGCTTCCAGGGTGCCGATCAGGGAGTTGTACCGGTCCACCGAAGACTTCAGGGACGAACCCAGCTTGCCCACGTTTTCCCCGAGCGTTCCCATGCGTTCGTAAAGCTGACGTGCGAGGTCAAACAGTTCGCGCGCACTGTCCGTCAGCACATCCTGGCGCCACGTGAAGGCCACCGACTTGAGCACTGCGAGCAGCGTACTTGGCGAGGCGAGCACCACATTCCTCGACAGCGCGTGGTCCAACAGCGTCGCATCGGCCATCAAGGCGGCGGCCAGGATGGATTCCGCCGGCAGGAAGCAGATCACCAGCTCCGGGGAGTTCCCGGGGATGTCCCAGTACTTCTTGTTACTCAGCGAGTCCACGTGGGCCCGCAGCGCCTTGGCGTGGGCGGCCAGCAGGGATTGCTCGCTGCCGGGGTTCCCTGGTCCGCCCGAATCCTGACGCGCACCCAGCTCCTGGGCCTCCAGGTAGGAGGACAACGGCACCTTGGCGTCCACCACCAGCTGCTTCGCGCCCGGAAGCTGGACCACGAGGTCGGGACGGACCGCTGAATCGGTCCCGGCACTGTGGACCTGCTCCAGGAAATCCACGTGCTTGAGCATGCCCGATGCCTCAACCACGCGGCGCAATTGAACTTCGCCCCACTGTCCACGCGCACTGTTGGAGCGCAGCGCTGACTCGAGGGCGTGCGTGGAGCGGATCAGCTGCGCATCAGACAGCCTGGCCTCCTGCAGTTGTTGCGCCAGCTGGCCGTACTGTTCCAGGCGGTCGCGTTCCAACAGGGCCACCTGCTGCTGCACTGCGGTCAGCTTTTCCGCCACCGGGGCGAGTGCGCGGAGTACGCTCCCGTCCTGGTTGCGGGACTCGCCGAGCTCCCGGTTCTGCAGGGAAAGGAGGCGGCGCTCCGCGTCCGCGGCGGCGAACTGGGCGCTTACCTCGGAAAGACGCGACGAGACGGCGTCGAAGTCGTCCTCCAGGGCACGACCGTGCCGGCGCAAGGAAAAGTAGGCGGCGGCGGCGCCGGCGACGGCACCCACCAGCAGCATCAACAGGGCAAGAATCAGGGCTAAAGCATCCATATCCTCACTGTGGCATGACCCTGTGACAATTTACGGAAGCGACATATTCGACCACCCGTTCCATCAAGGTGCCGATACCGCGGGGGACCGCCTGGGGCCCATGTGTCCGGCAACCGGTAGAATCAATGCTCGTGGCTCTTACTATTGGCATCGTCGGACTGCCCAACGTCGGCAAATCAACTCTTTTCAACGCACTGACCCGCAACCAGGTGCTCGCGGCGAACTATCCGTTCGCAACGATCGAACCCAATGTCGGCGTCGTGAACCTGCCGGATCCCCGGCTCCAGCAGCTGGCTGACATCTTTGGCTCGCAGCGCCTGTTGCCGGCTCCGGTGTCCTTCGTGGACATCGCCGGAATCGTGAAGGGCGCGTCGGAGGGCGAAGGCCTGGGCAACAAGTTCCTTGCCAACATCCGCGAGGCAGAGGCCATCGTCCAGGTGGTCCGGGTGTTTGATGATCCCGACGTCATCCACGTCGACGGCAAAGTGGATCCCCGCTCGGATATGGAAACCATCAACACCGAGCTGATCCTGGCTGACCTTCAGACCATCGAAAATGCGATTCCCCGGATCGAAAAAGAAGTCAAGATCAAGAAACGGGAAGCCGCCGAGCTGGCGGCCATCAAGGCCGCGCAGTCGGTCCTGGAACGCGGCGACACAATCTTCTCCTCGATCAAGAGCGACAAGCTGGAGATGGAGCACCTCAAGGAGCTCAGCCTCCTGACCGCCAAGCCGTTCATCTACGTCTTCAACGCCGACGAAGGCATCCTGGGCAGCCCGGAGAAGCAGGACGAGCTGCGGGCCCTGGTGGCCCCTGCGGACGCCATCTTCCTCGATGCGAAGCTCGAATCCGACCTCGTGGAGCTGGACGAGGAGGAGGCGCGCGAAATGCTGGAAATGAACGGCCAGGACGAGTCCGGCCTCGACCAGCTGGCACGCGTCGGCTTCCACACCCTGGGCCTGCAGACCTACCTTACGGCCGGTCCGAAGGAAACGCGTGCCTGGACCATCCACCAAGGCGACACCGCGCCGCAGGCGGCCGGCGTCATCCACAGCGATTTCCAGCGAGGCTTCATCAAGGCGGAAGTCGTTTCCTTCCATGACCTCATCGAGGCCGGGTCCATGGCTGAAGCCAAGTCCCGCGGCAAGGTTCGCATTGAAGGCAAAGAGTATGTGATGGCTGACGGCGATGTAGTGGAGTTCCGCTTCAACGTCTAATTAGGGCCTTCTTGCCCTGTAAATAAGGGGATCAAGCGCTGTCAGTCCGCACACAGTCCGCAAGACTGCCAAGAGCTTCGCTCATCATGGCCCCGGCGGCGGATCGTGTGCGGTCCTCAGCGGTCGGCCACAGGTGGGAATAAGTGTTCAGCGTCGTGGTGGCCTTGGAGTGCCCAAGTGCCCTCTGAACGGTCACCACGTCGCACCCGGCAGCGATAAGGCCGGAGGCGTAAAAGTGCCGCAGGTCATGCAGGCGCACTCCTGACAGCCCCGCATCCCTAACTGTCTTGCGCCACCAGTAGCCAACGGTGTTCTGATGCGGCGGCATCCCGCCGCCGCCAACAAACAGCCACTGCTCAGCCCCGTACACGCCGAACTTCTCAACATGGGCAGCGACCATCTGCACCAGTCCGTCAGGGATATGCACCATGCGCTCCGAACCATACTTAGGTGGGGTGATGGATACGTTGCCTTCCCCCGCCCTCTGGACCTGCCTTTGAACGCTGAGAGTGCGGCGGAGAAAATCAACGTCGCTGAGCTGCACGGCGGCGGCTTCCCCCAGCCGCAGGCCTGCGAAAGCGCACAGGGCGATGAATGGGCGGAACCAGTCCTCACAGGCTTCCAGAAGTCTCCCTACATCGGTGGTGGAGGGTATAGCCATCGCGTGCTCAGCCTTCCGTCCACGGGGCACGGAAACCCCCTCGGCAGGGTCTGTGGCAAGGCACCTGTCATTCCGGGCACCGTGAAGTACGGAGCGCACGTTGTTCAGCCGGGTTTTGATCGTTCCGGGAGCCAAGCCGCCCTGATTCATCTTCTTGACCCACGTCTCCACATGGGAGCGCTTCAGGTTCCGGAACTCCACGTCGGCAAAGGTGCAGGAGCGCACGGCCAGGCTCATGGCCTTAGCGGTGCCAGCCGCCCATATCTGGCGTTCTGACCAGTCCTCGAAGAAGGCGGTGAGGGTAGTTGTCCCAGCCTTTGGGCTGACGTATGTGCCGGTAACGATGGCGGCGGTTACTTCATTCAGCCACATTTGGGCATCGATTTTCCGGGCGAAATGCCGGGCGTGTTCTTTGCCCGCTGAGTCCCGGTAGCGTGCCCGCCACTTTCCGTCGTCACGCCTCTGAACCGAAGCCATAAAGAACCTCCCCCCCGTCAGATGGGCCTGAATCCGCAGCCGGGGCGATGTTTAACACTTCTGCCGCCGCCAGCTGCTGGTTACCCGCTTGATTCAGCGTGGTCTGGAACTGTTCCAGCTGCTCCATGAACGAGGCGACGCTTCCGTTTAGTCGACCCACCCAGTCATCCAGGTCTCTCCGAAGTACTTCCGCCCTAATGTTTTGATTCTGGGCTTCCTTGTCCAAGGCAAGCATCCCCGCCAGGGAGATGCCCAAAATCTGGGCGATATCGTGCGCCTCACCCAGGCGGACAATTCGCTCAAATTTTTCGACTCTGCTCACGGTCGTTTGCCGCCAGTAGTCCCAACCGGCGTTGACCATCCGGGCGGCTAGCTCGACTTGACTGATGCGCTGGACCTCCCGCAGCAGCTTCATCTGCTGGATGAACTGTTCTTCGATCTGAGCCCCTTGGGCCTTTTCAACAACCATGGATTAAGTTCTACCCGAATCTGCATGAGCGGTCAACATCGCAACATCAAACGGTGGTAGTATGGTTCGTGTTACAGCTCAAAGATGTTCACATCGGATCGAGGTAGTGGTGGAGTTAATGACGTTGGAGGAGGCGGCGCTGTTCCTGAAGAAGTCCCCGGCGCAGATGCGGTGGATGAGGCACGCGGGAACCGGGCCGAGGTCAGCCAAGGTTGGTGGCCGGGTGATGTTCCGGAAATCGGATGTCCTGGCGTGGATTGATGCCCAGTTCGAGGCAGAGGCAAGCTGACCGGAAGGTGACGATGCTAAGGCCCCACCGGGTGACGCAAGTAGGTGGGCCAACAGGGTTTTGAACAACCTCCAGAAATGGAGAAGCCCCCCAAGCTCTTGCAAAGCCTGAGGGGCGGAGGCAATCAGCGTTTTCTAGGCGTGATGATTGCGACTGCCACCTTACCGGGGTTAGTCACAACCAGTCCAGCGCAACGCCGAGTGCCGAAAAAGGCACCGAACCTCTTACAACGGCGTAAGGCATCGGCAGGGCATCAAGTGAGGCGGATCGGGGAAACCCGGCAGGCTTGGTGCTATCCCAAACTGAAATCTCCCTCCGGCTAGCTCACCGGGAGAATTGATCAACACAGACGAGCCCATCGAAGTGGGGTACCCGTGCGCCTTGAAGGCGGACCCGAGCGCACCCCTTGGCGGCAGGATTGCAAACAGCCGCTGGAGACCCCACACACTCCCCGGTCCCGGCGCACGCGAGCAATACCCGTAGCGCGGGCGCGTACTGGCTCGGCTCCATACCTCGTCCTAACGAGTGCGGTGTCAACCGGCGTCCCTCCCTGCTTGGCAGTCCCAACGGATTGCCAAGCAGGGGGGAACCCCTAACCCGACCCCCGCCCTGAGCCTTCAAATACGGTGGGAGCAGACTCTGAACCGGTCATCTACCGAAGCAGTGCCCACACCTTCTTACGCTCCTGGGTCAGGCTTACTCGTCCCTCGGCCAGGCGTTCCAAGGTTGGCTGAAGATCCCAGCAGACCACGGTTGCGGGAGCTGACCGGATCAACTGCACTGGCAAGCCAGACGGTTGCGCTGTCCGGCAAGGACACCCGCCTTGTCTACACCTTCACTGGGGCACAACTCAATGGCCTGTCGCGTGGCCGTGCTGCTTCGCCAACGTCGTCGGTTGATGTCCAGCACGTTGATTCTCGTGACCCGTAACCACTTGCTGCGGGCCGCAGCCAAACGATGTAGACCTGCCTCTGACCAAACTGGAATTAGCGGTTGCTCGGCCCCGAGGGTTCCCAGCCACAACACGCCACAGATCGCCTCTGAGTCTGGTGTGAGCCCTCTGAGGCAGGAAGCCCCTCTCCTGTTGAATCCGGAGTTTCCGGAGCCGCTAAGAGGTGTTTGGGGGCTTCGGCCCCCGGCGTGGCTTGAGTGCCTGTTTCGGCGCTCGCATTGGAAAATTGCCTCATGAGGCCGCGTACACGGGCATCCACTTTCTGACGATGGCAGTGCTGTCCGTTTACACCGGCCGCTGGGCAACATTGTGTTCCATGCAGTCAAGACAAGTGAGGCGTACGACCGATGACTTTACTCACCGATCAGCGGAAGGATAACCAAAGTGACAGATAAGGCGGACACCCAAAAAAAGAAACGCGTCCCGCCCCAGCCCAGGGCAGGCGGGGCACCAACAAACGGACGGTACTCCCAACTGTCCATCACCCGGTGCAAGAACATCGTCGGTGCCATCGAACTGGGCAACTACATCGGCACGGCATGCGAGTACGCAGGCATCGGCAGGTCCACCTACCACGAGTGGGTCAAGCGCGGAGAAGTCGAACTCGACCGGGTCCACAGTCTGCCAGGCGTAGACCTCGAAGACATCATGAACCGGTTTGAAGGCAAAGACCCGGACGAAGTGGACGACAACACCGGGCAGCCCAAAGACAAAGGCACCGTGGAGTACATGTGGGTACACCGGCCCACCCAGTTCGGGGAAGTCGAATGGCCCTACGTCGTCTTCAACCACCTCACGTCCAAGGCCCGCGCCACGGCGGAGGTACGGCACATCAGCAACATCATGAGCGCCGGCCGGACCCAGTGGCAGGCGTCAGGCTGGTGGCTTGAGCGCACACTCCCTGAGAGATACGGGCGCAGGGACCGGCTACAGATGAGCGGAACCGCGGGCGGTGAGCCGATCCGGACAGAGACGGTCATCACGGTAGAGCAGGTCAATGACGCGCTGGAGAAACTCATGAACCCCGACGGATCTGATTGATGCCCCTCGCACGGCTAAGCCCGGAGGAACGCAAAAGCATCATCAAGCACCTTCGGCAGGACGAACGCGTTGCGCTCATCAAGGCGGCGGAGTACGCCAGCAACCCGTGGATGTAGCCGGGTAGGTGCCGATTAGGGGACCGCCGTGTTTCCTAAAAGCCCGTTGAAATAGAGAATCACAACTGCCGCGACGAAAAGCAGTGCGATGATAGGCAGCTGCCATTTTTCCTCTGTACCGGCACCTTCCACCAGGGCCTCCCGGAGTGCCGAGCGCATCGAATGGCGCTCTGGTATCAGTGTTCAAGATGGCTGCTCAAGGCCGCTCCCCTGCACGAAATCCATGTCTCCCCTGTGATCTATCAGAGCATGTCCGATTGGTTAACGGGAGACCACAGCAGGCAGCTTTGCCGAGGCGCCCCTGATTTCTGGAGCTCGCGAAGGCTCGGGCGTACCCTTTGAATTACGGGACACGATAGGAGGTCCACGGTGAAAGCACCGGCTCTTTGGACGGCTGGTATTGCGGCGGTGTTACTTGTTGGGTGCAGCTCTCCTCCCCAGTCTGCGCCGTCGGCCACTCCGATCCCGAGCGCTGCGGGGACCTCCAGTAGTGCCGGCCCTTCACTGTCCGCCAGCAGCACCCCCACCCAAGATGTCAGCGGCCCACCCGTGTCCGTCCGTGGAAACCTGATCAAACACGTCGGGGACACATCGGTCGTGAATGCACCAAAGAGCTTCGCTCCGATGGTGAACGTCACCGTCAGGGCCATCGAGGTTGACCCGGCGTGCACGGCCACGTCCCCTCGGCAACCAGAGAATGGTCACTTCGTGGTCCTCACCATCGACCTGGAAGCCGCGCCTGGCCTAGCCGATGACGGCGATAAGAAGTGGGGGCTGTACTCGACCGGATGGAAGATCATCGCCGCTAACGGCACCACCCAGAACGGACATCCGCAGACGACAGCTGCGATTCTGTGCTTAGCCGATACGGAACAGCTGCCGTATGAGATCGGCCTGGGCGAGAAAGCAACCGGCAAAGTGGTCCTGGACGTAGCTTCCCCTTCCGGTACGGTCGTTTACTCCGATCCCGGCTGGCCCAGCGGACTGGAGTGGGACTACCCCTCCAAGTGATTCATGGGGTGCATAAGATTTGGACCCGACGCTGATATTGGGTCTGTCTACAGCAACCGGCAACTGCCCAACCTCGACCGGCTACCGCCCACCAACGCGCCGGGGCAGTAAACCTGTGCAAGTCGGGTCGAAGAGTCCAGCCCTGTATGCCAGCGCGTGAGCGGACGTCGCCCGGTAGGGCAATCCCGCCACCGAGTTGCGCCGCAGCTCCCTGGACACCGTCGAGGCCGATCTGCCGACCACGGCCCCGATCTGCCGCAGTGATTGTCCCTGGGCGCGCAGCACCGCGATCTCCTCTCGCTGGGCGAAGGTCAGGCAACGGCCCTTCAAATCCCGGCCGCGCCGGGGCCTGACGCCCCCGGCCTCCGCGAGGACCCGGCGCCCGGTCCGCCTGCTCGTATTGCACCGCAAGAACAAAGTCCTCTGGCGAGACGTCGGCAGGGTCAGGCGAGCGTCACGCGCGCTTGCATCGGTCAGCGATACTCGATTCATGGTTATCAACATCAGGCTAATCGACCGACAGAATGCCGACAGCGATGATCCGCTTCCGCGTGACTGGTGGGGCTACGACCCTGACGCAACACCGGAGCAGCTTTGGAATCATAATCGTGGCATCTGGGCCCTGAGCGGGAGCCGCATCGCAAGTGAGCGCTGCCCAGCGCTCACTTGCGATGGGCAGCGCTCAACTATCAAGGCCGGATCGTGCTGGTCGCGGAACTCCACGGCCCGGATCACGAGATCTTGGCGGATAACCGCACAGGGGCACCAAAGAAGGCGCTCATTGGCCGCGTTCTGCCGGTTGGACATCCGATTCACGGGGCCTTGATGGGGACACTGGTTGAATACCGCAGGAATCCGGTTTCGTATGACCCGGACCCTGACACCGCTAACCCGGCAGACGCCGACCCATCTGGCGGGGCGTGGGACGCGCCCGGTGCATCGGGCCAAGGGCTGCAGATGGACCCCGACGTCCGCAGAGCGATTGAGAATGCTGCACAGGATCGCCTCATGCGCCACTACAGAGACCGCGGCTGGACCGTTACAGACACTCGGCAGAATCATCCCTACGACGCCATCGCGGTCAGGGATGTGAAGCGGATCTACCTTGAAGCGAAAGGCACCCAGAGCGGAGGTCATTCGGTCATCGTCACGCGCAATGAGGTCGATCATGCCCGCCAGCATCCGGGACGATGCGTGATGGGCGTGTGGTCCGGAATGCGGTTTGTGGACGGCGAAGTGGATCCTGAAACGGGAGACTTCAGGATTTTAGACTTCAATCCAACCGACCCTCAGCTCAATCCTCGTGACTTCGATTGGAGGCTTCCCGGCGACGACGCGACATGACGACCACTGCGCCCCGCCGTCGTCCGACTGGCTCCCGCCGTCCCAAAGGCACCGCTCAAGCTAGGCAAACATGTCGGCGGCAACGCGGACGAGGATGGGTCCCGAGCGGGCACGCGGGAGAGAAGCTTCGCGTCCTATAAAGGATCGGTTACTGAGACAGGCCTGACCGGCCATGTCCGGGGGAGTGGTTCCGCTGTGAAATGCAGCGATAGATGGCGGCGTTTTTGGAGACACCGTCGCGCCACTCTAAGCTCTCGAAGAGTGCTTGATGTCCAGGCCAATAGGGAGCAACATGACGACAGCAACAGGTGTGAAGTACGAGACGAGGTCCGTCAAGACGGTTCGCGGCTTGGAGGCCAGGACTAGAGCCAAATTAGAGAAAGAGGGCTGGGAGTTCGTCTCTCAGGAACAGGGGACAGTGCGGTCGGAGCTGACCTTCCGGCGTCCGAAACCAGAGACTCCGTGGAAATTGATCGGGGCGGGTGGCGGTCTGCTCGCACTGCTCGTCGTCGGATCGCTCATCGCCAGTGCATTCGGGGGAGAGGGTAGTTCAAACAGCAGTACTGAGGCGCTCCCGTCGTCGACCCCGTCCCTAGTCGTAGAAACCGAAGCCCAGACCGCTCCGCCTGAAGCAACGACACCATCAGCCGAGCCCTCGTCTCCTGCTCCTGTGGTGACAGCTATCACCGTCAATGAACTGCTCGACAAGATCAACTCCGCCCAGATGGGTGGAATTCAAAACGGTGACCAGTTCAGGCTAACTGGCGAGCTGTTCATGTCCGACCTGTGGACGACCGGGGCATCCGGCGAATATTACGTCTTGCTAAAGGCCCAAGGGGGAGACCAGGACCTGTCCGTGTTCGTGGACGAGTCAGATACTGCCGGGTGGCGGGACGGTACGAAGGTCCAGATGGTTGTGGAGGCGGGTGAGGCAACGATGAACGGTGAGACCACAGATGGTTGGCTGAGGGCCCTGTCCGTAGAGACGATCCAGTAGACGGGGCAACCGCATCCGCGTTACGGCCACCACGGATACTTCTGCGTAAAACGATTCCCTTCCGCTCGCTCAAATCCTCCATCTGGGTGCGGCACGAGTAGCCGTCGGCCGGTACGACGGCGTCAGCATCCGCCGCGGACCGCCGGCAACGGCTGCTGCTCAGCCACCCGTAGACTCATTTTCCGCGGGACCAGGAACAACGACGTTCCAACCGTGGCAGCAACATCAACAGATTCAGCTACGCTGAACCACAAATTTCCTTTGCAGAGGGAAAAACCAGGGAGGGCTGGCACTAGGGTGCCTGGCACTAGGGTGCCGGCCCTCACTGGTGCTGCTATGAAGTAGCCGCATCACCACGGCCGAGTTTGCTCGAACTACTTCCTGCCCCTGTCACGAAGGTCCTTGAGTTCGCTAATCAACGACCTCAACTCCGCGGTCTTTGTGTCTTCTGCCACGGCGTCCGCGCTGTTAAGTAAATCCTCGACCGGAAGCCATTCCTTCGGGAAGCGGAAGTGCGCTCTAAGATACTGGTCACCCGTGGAAGCGTCCGTCTGGGTACTTGTTCCTGCTACGGCGAGGACAAGAAATGCTCCCATCTCGGGGCTGACCTTGGCCGCGGCGCTCAACTGAGATCGCACTGCCTCGGTCGATGTGACGCTGGCGAAGATGTCGAGCATCATCCCCGAGGCAAGTCCATTGGCTTTCCATTCACGGACGTCGTCCCAGCCGAAACCCTCGACAAGACGTTCGAGCGCCTTGTGAGCATCGCTGGCTAGTTCGTCATGCCCATCCTCTTCCAGGACGTTTTTCAGCTCCAGAAGAAGCAAGGCTGCGGCCGCTACGGGCTTGTGCTCCGTATGGGAGGCGATGATTGCTTCAATATCCTCATTTGTACCCCGCCGAGCCACGTGCGCGGCAACCAATGCGGTTGACGGAAGGTCAAACCCAATAGAACTGCCCGTGAGGTGACAGGCAAGTTTCGTTTGGGTCGTCAGCTGATCATGCAAAACCGCGTCGAAGGGTTTGTTCGGCACCCGCACGAAAGGCCAGCCGCGCTCCAGCACTTCCCGGTGCTCTTCCAGCAGTTCCTCAGCGCGGTTCGGAGGCTCCTCTGTGACTTTGACCATGATCTCAGGCGGCTCCGGTGCGTCCATGCCGCGTAGGTGCAGGACAAGCGCTTCCAAGGACTTGCGGACGTCGTCCATGGCTGCGAGGAGGATGGCGTCTTCGGTCGAAGTGACAGCGTCAGGTGTCGTAGCGCTCGAAGTAAGCTCACTGATTGACCTGCGCAGCCAGGAGGACCATGGGCCTGCATCAGTGGCACCTGAAACCGCTGCGGCGAGCTCGGTTTCAACCTCGATGAGTAGCGGCTTGAGCACAACGGCCACCTCGTCTAGAGATGCTTGAATACGAGCTGCATAATCATCGCGGGCGGTTCGAGACGGGCTGGAGTATTTTGGCTCACCCGTGTCTGGATCCCATCCGACCGAACGGCTCCGTAATCGTATAAGTTCCGCCTGCCATTGTGCAGCGATTCGTAGAGGGCCTTGTCGGGTCTGCTCTACCGTGGCCAACATTCGAGTCACTGCTTTCACCAGCGGCAAGGTCCGGTCAATCCGCGCGAACTCCCGCTGCTCCGATACGCGAAGTACCTCGGCGGCCTGAGCGTCTGAGATTTCCATTGGCCTAGCGTAGGGAGGAGATGAAGTACCAAGTTCGATCTGGACTGCTTTCCACTGCCGAAGATCATCTGCGGGGTAGTCGGGCTCATTGGCCGGATCATCCACAACTCCATGGTGGAGGTCGCAGAGGATGATCAGATTTTCTTTGGCCTGATTCTCCTTGGGAGTCATCGTCGCGAGCCACCGTGGCCCTCCTTCAGAGCGCGCATGTATATGCGCCATCTCGCTATTCAGCGATAGCCCCCCGTTGACGACTTTGTACGGCGGCTCGTAACATCCCGGGAAGCCACAGGAGACTGCAGCACCGTAGAGCTCTTTAGCAGTCTGGAGCGTCGGCCCAGGGTGTTGGATCTTGCCGTTGTTTTTGGCCATGCAGTAATTCTGCATGATGTGGAGCTTGAAGCCTTCGCAACTTCGGGCGTTGCGCTGCGAAGTCGGCCGGCCGCTACCGTTTGTAAATTCCGTACGGCCCTCTCCTGGTACTACTTAGCGGCCTGCACTCACAGTGGGTCGCAATTCTGCGAGCTGGGTGGTTCGTAGGTCTCCGATCCATTGGGTCGGTAGTGCTCGCTCTTGGCTGAAGATGTCGGCGACGCCCCCGCCTGTCTGGGTTGTTCAGACTGCGAACTCGCCGCCAGGCACGGACGATTTTGTCGTGAAGGTTCAGGACTTGGTCCGGGCGCAGGAGCCAAAGGTGGTCCTCGGCGACGAGCGCCGCAGCAGGATGCGCCCGCGTCTGCGGAGTGACGATGAACCCGAACGAGTCGCCGGGTAGGTCTTGGTCGCGACTGCGTGAGAGGTAGCGCAGGTGACCGCCGGCCTCACGTGTGTAGTCGGCGCCAAGTTCGCCATCGTCCTTAGCCTCGCTCTTGGCCTCCCAGGAGATCCATGTGATGTCGCCAAACAGCCAAGCACCGTCCGGGGCAGCGGAGGCCTTGGACCGCGCCAGGCTCTCGCTGGCACCGGCGTAGTGGCCAAGGTCGACGAGGGACTGCTCGTAGGGAGTGGCTGGTTTCTCCGACACCGCCTTCCGCATTCGGGTGATCGCGGTGTCGAAGGCGCCGGGCCGACCGAGCGTGGCCAGCCGGGTCAGGATGTTGTCGATTGCAAGCTGGTCGAGCGGATCCAGCTCGGCCTGCCGGGTTGGGTCATCGAGAGTGTCGGCTGCGGAGACGAGATAGTCGAGCCACTTAGTTCCGCGGGCGCAGCCGCGAGCGGCGCGAAGGTAGGCCGCAGCGGTAGCGGCATATTGGGCGTCGTTTAGCCGCAGGTATGGGACTGAGGCTCATCAAAATATGTTGAGGTAACCCCCGGGCGGCCACGAGCAAAGGTTGTTGTCCATCCCGTCTGGTGAGAACGGGACATATGGCCCTTGGTTAGGATTGAGGACCTCACACTTACGTTCCAAGGAGACACCTTGACTACGGATCCGGCAGCCAGCTCAGTTGAGCCCAAGCGAGTATTTGTTATCTCACCTATCGGAGGGCCAGGAGGCCCCGAGCGTACGCGCGCCGACAGGTTTCTCAAGTACATCGTCCGAGCCGCCCTGCCCGAACCCGATTACGCAGTCGAACGAGCCGACGAACATGACTCCCCGCTGGCAATTACCGCAGCCATGTTGAGTTCCATCGTCGAATCCGATATCTGCGTCGCAGACATAACCGGCCGCAACCCGAACGTGTTTTATGAACTGGCGCTAGCCCATGCCATGGACAAACATGTGGTCATCATGGACGGCGACCCCGAGCGGTCCCCTTTTGACATCCAAGACCAACGCGCGATCAAGTACGGTCTCATGCCAGATGAGATAGAGGCTGCAATTGGCCAGTTGCGCGCTAAAGCTGCTCACCATGGAGAGCCTTCCGAGTTCAGAGACATGATGAACCCGGTTGCAACGGCCTTCCGCACCTGGACCGACAGGCAGCGGGTTGAGTCGGCCGGGGATTCCACTGAGCAGGCGCTACTCGGGATGATGGAGCGCTTCGAAGAAAAGCTAGAGCAGGTCGTCCAGAAATCTGCGCCGGCGCGGACGAGCACCGTAAGTTTTGGCGACTACACAGTGCCCTTTTCCAGCCTGATCGATCACGGAGAGGCAATCCTGCCGGCGCTCAACAACTACTGGGTAGAGGGCAAGATTCCGGAATCCCTGAAATGGTTCATTGACGAAGGCGCTGACAGTCTCAGAGTGGCAAAGCACTTCAATGACTCCGCAAAACTGCAGAGATGGGTCATGTATGCGGAAGAGCTAATGGACCAAGCAGCAGCTGGACAGCCTATCTCCGAGGAGAGGTACCAGTTCCTGGAGGCCACGTTCAATAAGACGATGTACAGAGGGTCCAACATGAAAGGTGATATCAGAACTTAGTCACCCTGATGTCGGCAGTTCTTGTGGCGGGTTTGCTGGCGCTCGCAGGCCCGGCGCTCGAAACGATGTTCAACCAGGCTATGGACAAGGGCGGAAAGTAGGCCATGCCGGAGTACCGCCCGCGGGGAAGTGGCGGCGACTCAGGCAAGGGCGGCCCGGAAGAACGCGGCTCTGCGGTGGTGGGCTTCGTGATGGTGGAATGCGGTTCGTGGACGGCGAAGTAGATCCTGAGACGGGAGACTTCAGGATTTTTGACTTCAATCCAACCGACCGGCAGCTCAATCCGCGTGACTTCGATTGGACGCTTCCCGGCGACACCAGGCAAGCATGATGGCGGCAACGCGGACGAGATGGTGCCCGTCCGGAAGATTGGAGCGGGCACGCGGGAGACGAGGCTTCGCGTCCTATCAAAGGTTCCTTTATCCAAATGGGACGGGCCAGGCACCGATCGCATGCGAGGCTTCGATCAACACGATGAACTGGGTAGGTCTATCGGCCAGCTGAACGGTCTGGGTGACGCCGCGGCCTTGAGCCCATCCCGGACTTCCACCTTGCTCCGCACATGTTCAGACGGACGATGGCAATCATCACCGCCCAACAACCCGACGGAGAAATCGCCCTCGGTCGGCAACTAAACACGCAGCCAGGCGGGCCGTGGCCAACGGGACAACCGGCGGATATGCTGCCGAGACAGCGGAATGGGCCAAAGAATTCGAGCACAAGCTACAGGAATCCGTGGCCGCCAAACTCGTCGCTCTTTGGAGCGGCACCACCCAGGACAGGACCATTACGCTCGGCGCGGGCGCCCAAGGGCTGAAGGAACGGATGGAGTCCGTCAGGGACGCGCATTCCTCAACCTCCCTCGCACTGCGGGCAAAGATCGGAGACGCCCGACTCCTTCGGAACCTCCTCCGCGACAAATTCAGCACATTCCGCTGGGGCACCCTCAACCACTGCCTCGGAATCCCTGACCTGGCCCGCTGCCTGGACGGGCTCCCCGCAGAGACCGCAGAACACGGCATGATGCCCAACCGATGCCAGCCCGCGACTTGCCGAAACTCCGTCATTACCGACGAACACTAGCCAGTCTGGATCGCAGAGGAGAGAGACCTGATGGCTAAGCTGAGAGACAGAAAAATGGCCACTCACAACCGGGAGCAACTGGGAGTCGGAGCTGGCAACGGTCCAAAAGGTCACAAGAATGGTTGCTCATGGCCGCGGAGATGAATGAACCAACCGTGTCGCCTACATCAGTGACAAAGCTGCGTGAGGCCATGGACCGGCTGCTCTCCGGCAAGCCGCTGCGGACTGACGGGCGCCTCATCAAGGAAAACCTCTACAAGGAGGCCGGCGTCAGCCGGGCGACTATGAATCGTGCCACCAGCATTCTGGCCGAGTGGGAAGACAAATCCGGTGGCCCTCAGCCGCGTGACCGGACTATCGAACATCTACAGGCAACCGACGTTGAACACCGGGCCACCATCAAGAATCTGCGGCAGAAAATCCGTGGCCTCGAGGACCAACTAACGGCTGCGGCAACGACGATTGGGGAACTCCACGTCGAGAACCAGATTCTGCGAGGCCAAGATCCGACACGAAATGTCAGTCCTCTGAGACAAGATGTCTCAGGAGCCGCCACACGCCGCTAGAGTCGAAAGCGCATATTGGTCCTGAATGGCTGGAGCCCGAAGGATTCAATACACAGCCAGGGCCAGCCCGTGGATGCACACTGTTCCTGCCTTGGAGGCGTTGCGCAGTGGATCGTTGCCACGGCGGTGAATGCGGACGCGCGATACAACTCCGGGTGATGACCCACGACAGCACTACAGGAAGAACGAAAATTGACTGAGGACGAGGCTCGCGCTGCCGCGTTGGCAATGATCCCGTCGACGGCAGATACACTCACGCTGTCGATGCTGGAGAACCACCTCGCCGCGGCTGCGGATCTGCTGCGAGGATCGATCGATCAAGCTGACTTCAAGGCCTACATTTTCCCATTGCTGTTCTTCAAGCGGATCAGCGATGTCTATCTCGAAGAGTACGGGCATGCACTGGCCGATTCCGGCGGGGACCACGAGTTCGCCTCATTTGCGGAGAACCACCGTTTTGCGATCCCGCACGACTGCCTGTGGGACGACGTCCGCGCCCGTACGGAGAATGTAGGCCAAGCTCTCGTCACTGCGTTTCGTGCTATCGAAAATGCTAATCCAGACACGCTCTACGGCATTTTCGGCAACGCCGCGTGGACCAACAAACAGAAGCTCCCTGATTCGCGTCTCAATGACCTGATCGAGCATTTCTCTGCCAAACCGTTGACTAACGAGTCGGTCTCCCCAGATGTCTTCGGGCAGGCATATGAATACCTGATAAAGCGCTTCGCGGACGCCTCCAACAAGAAAGCTGGCGAGTACTACACCCCGCGCTCCGTGGTTCGGTTGCTGGTGAACATATTGGACCCTCACGAGGGCGAGACCGTCTATGACCCGGCCTGCGGCACGGGCGGCATGCTCATTGAGGTCATCCAGCACGTGAAAGCAGCCGGCGGCCGGCCACAGCTGTTGTGGGGCAAGCTCTACGGCCAGGAGAAGGTTCTTGCCACGTCTGGAATAGCCCGCATGAACCTGCTTCTGCACGGTGTAGAGGACTTCCGCGTCGTCCGCGGGGACACCCTGCGGGACCCGGCGTTCTTCAACCGCGACCACCTAGCTACCTTCGATTGCGTGATCGCCAACCCACCGTTTTCCCTCAAGAGCTGGGGCGACGAAGCGTGGGCCTCGGACCGCTGGGGGCGCAACGCGATGGGTGGGTTGCCGCCCAAAGGGTACGCGGACTGGGCTTGGGTGCAGCATATGCTCGCGTCAGCCACGAATAAGACCGGCCGCGTGGCAGTTGTCCTCCCCCAGGGAGCACTGTTCCGCCAAGGTTCGGAAGGCCGAATCCGCGAATTCATACTTCGGCAAGACAAAGTGGAAGCCGTCATTGGTTTGGCGCCAAACCTGTTCTACGGCACAGGGCTGGCCGCATGTGTTCTTATCCTCCGTCAACAGAAGCCGGCCGCCCATTCGGGCAAGGTCCTGTTCGTCAATGGTGAGTCCTTGTTCCGCAAGGGCCGCAACCAGAACACGCTGGAGGACGAGCACACTGAAAGACTGCTGGAGATATACCAGAAGTTCGCAGATCAGCCCGGCCTTGCACAGCTAGTGGATCTTGCGGCCATAGAGACAAAGGGTTTCAACCTAAACATTTCTCTCTACGTCGCGCCTGTGCAGATGAATGACGGACTGACGCTGGAGCAGGCGCTGTCACAGCTGGAAATAGCACAGAAGAGTGCAGCTCAAACCCGGGCCGCTCTGGAGGCCGAACTTGCCACGTGGGGATTGAACGCATGAGCCTGAACTCCGAACTAGCGCCAACGGCGGTGCGCATCGGTCAGCGCGAGCTGGAACAATACCTGTGGGGTGCTGCTGTACGATTGCGCGGGCTGATCGACGCCGGCGACTACAAGCAATTCATCTTCCCATTGGTATTCCTCAAGCGACTCTCTGACGTCTACGACGAAGAACACGCCAACGCTTTGGCGATTTACGGTGATGACCAACTGGCGGATCTCCCTGAAAACCACCTGTTTGTCATCCCCGACGACGCCCATTGGGACCAGCTTCGAGCAACGACCCGCAATAAGGGCACCGCGATCCTAAAGGCCATGCGGGCCATCGAATCCGCCAACCCGGACACCCTGCATGGCGTCTTCAGCGATGGAGACTGGGGCAACAAAGACTTCTTACCAGACGCCACGTTGAACGACTTGGTGGAGCACTTCTCAACAAAGACTCTTTCCGCGGCGAATCTACCGGAGGACGAACTAGGCCAGGGCTACGAGTTCTTGATCAAGAAGTTCGCTGACGATTCCGGCCATACGGCCCAGGAGTTCTACACCAACCGGACCCTAGTGCGGCTGATGACACTCATGCTCAAACCAGAGCCCGGGGAATCCGTCTACGATCCCACTTGCGGCACCGGCGGCATGCTCATCTCCACCGCGGCGGAACTCAAGCGACAAGGCAAAGAGTGGCGCAACCTACGGCTTTACGGACAGGAGCTTAACTACGGGACGTCCGCTATTGCACGGATGAACCTGTTCCTGCACGGCGTCAACGACGGTCACGTTGCCCATGGGGATACCCTCTCATCACCCGCTTTCCTAAATGCACACGGGGAATTGCAGCAGTTTGACGTAGTGTTGGCCAACCCCCCGTATTCCATTAAGGCCTGGAACCGTGACGCTTTTGCCAGCGACCCGCACGGGCGCAACGTGTGGGGCGTCCCTCCGCAGGGTCGCGCTGATTATGCGTTCTTCCAGCACATTGCCGCCAGTCTGGATCCTCATACCGGCCGCGCTGCCGTTCTGTTCCCGCACGGTGTCCTGTTCCGCAAAGAGGAGGCTGCACTCCGTGAAGCCCTCGTGAAATCAGACTTGATTGAATGCGTCCTAGGGCTGGGACCCGGGTTATTCTACAACTCGCCGATGGAAGCCGTGGTAGTAACCCTGCGCACCCAGAAGCCGGATGAGCGCAAGGGTCGTGTGCTGTTCATAAACGCGATCAACGAGTACGCCCGTGAACAGGCGCAGTCCTTCCTGCGTGAACCTAACCAGCAAAAGATCCTAGCGACCTATGAGGCGTTTGCTGACGAACCTGTATTTGCCAAAGTGGCGAAGCTGGAGGACATCGCTGGAAAAGGATTTAGCCTCGCGATTCCGATGTACGTTGCCCCAGGTGCGGGTGCTTCATCTGACGGCGACGACGCGCCTGACGTCGACTCAGCTGCTCGGGCATGGCTGCAGGCTGCCGATGCTGCGGAAGGAGCTGTGACAAATGTGATTCAGCTGCTGAGGAAGGATACGCGCCGATGAGCCTCGACTTGGATAACAGCCTGTGGAAGCGTGTGAAATTCGGCGACGTCGTTGAGTCGTCCAAGGAGAAGGTGGATCCGACCGACGGCACCGTTTCCCGGGTGGTTGCTGGGGAGCACATGGACTCGGATGTGCTGAAGATTCACCGCTGGGGCAGTGTCGCCGAAGGATACCTTGGACCAGCTTTCCACCGCCGGTTCCGTCCCGGGCAAGTCCTCTATGGCTCGCGGCGGACCTATTTGCGAAAAGTCGCCGTCGCCGACTTCGATGGAGTCTGCGCCAACACTACGTTCGTCCTATCATCCAAGGATGAGAACTATCTGCTGCCCGATTTTCTGCCATGGGTGATGACGTCAGAGCCGTTCCACGCATTTGCGATTGCAGAGTCCAAGGGATCGGTCAACCCTTATGTGAATTTTTCAGACCTTGCTCGCTACGAGTTCGATTTGCCACCGCTCAACCAGCAGCGGCGCATCGCAGACCTCTTGTGGACTATTCAGAGCCATGTGAGCACCAAACAATCGATCTCCATGAGATTGGATGATTTGAGGGACGCGCTGTTCCATGCCGAGCTAGAATCAGGCCAGAAAGATTCGGGGTGGGTCTCGAGACCGGTTTCCGAAGTCGTCATCTCTGGCCCAACCAATGGCAAATCTGCAACTTCAAACGACGAGCAACGAGGCATACCCACGCTTAGCATTAGCGCAGTGCGCCACGGCCGAATCGAAGCTGGAAAAGCAGTAAAGTACGTTGACATTAGCCCCCGAGAAGTCGAGGCGTTTGTACTCCAAGACGAAGATTTCTTAGTGGTGCGAGGTAACGGAAACAAACAATTGACGGGCCTTGGAGGGCTTGTCGATGATGCCCTTCCTGACGGCTGCTTCTTTCCTGACTTGTTAATCCGCTTGCGGTTCGATCCAGATAAGATACTCCCCAGATTCGCATCCGAGCAATGGAACAGCGCGTCTTGTCATCAAGCCCTGTTGCGCAATGCAAAATCGACCAATGGCATTTGGAAAATCAATGGTAAAGACGTCAAGCAGCATCGTCTCGTCGTGCCGCCAATCCCGGAACAAATACGGATCCTTGGCGACATAAGCGACATTCAATCAGCAAAGGTGAAAGTGGATGCAGAAGTCAGGGACATACGCTCCTTGCGCGCTAAATTGATCGCGGAGGTGTTTACCTCGTGACCTTCAACGAAGCCAATTCAGTCCGTGATTTCGTCCGAGACCTGATTTCATCCAACATTGACGTCCAGTTCGTTGCGGGTTCTGATCTTCCCCGTAACACCGGCGGCGTTCTACTTGAAGCCCAGGTCAAGGAAGCCCTGATCAGGCTCAACCCGGAAATCGCAGATCGTCCGGAACGTGGGGACGAGGTTATTCACCAGCTTCGCGCCATCATCCTGTCCGCGCGCCACGGCGGGTTACTGAAGGCCAACGAGGAGTTCGCCGCTTGGCTCAAGGGCGACAGGTCCATGCCATTCGGACCCGCGGGCGCGCACACCACGGTCCAGCTGATCGATCTCAACAATGTCGACGCTTCAGCCAATCACTGGATCGTCTCCACCGAGGTTACTTTCGTGCAGGGCCGACTCGAGCGCCGCTTTGACTTGGTCATGTGGTGCAACGGCATACCTCTGGTCGTCGGCGAGGCCAAATCCCCCGTCCGACCTGCCTACACGTGGATTGATGCTGCCGCGCAGATAAATGACGACTACGAGAAAAACGTCCCGGCATTCTTCGTACCCAACGTGCTCTCCTTTGGCACCGAGGGGAAAGACTTTCGTTACGGATCCGTCGGCATGCCCGTCAATCACTGGGGACCGTGGCGTGAGGACCCCAGCGAGACGAACCAAGCCCCCGCCGTCGGACTGGCCCATGTGAAGGAGGCCGTCAACGGCGTTTTAGCACCCGGCGTCATTCTGGATTTCCTACGGTTCTTTACCCTCTACGCAACTGATAGCAAGCACCGCAAGATCAAGGTCATCGCCCGCTACCAACAATTCCAAGGCGCCAACGCCATTATCGAACGCGTCCTTTTGGGCGAAATCCGTAAGGGCCTGATCTGGCACTTCCAAGGTTCGGGAAAATCGCTGCTCATGGTCTTTACCGCCCAGAAGCTCCGTGCAGCTCTGGATCTTGCCAGCCCCACCGTATTGATCGTCGTTGACCGCATCGACCTTGACACGCAGATCACAGCCACGTTCAACGCCGCGGACGTGCCCAACTTGGTCTCCACCGACAGCCGCGCCGAACTCCAACAGCTGCTTCGCGACGGAGCCCGGAAGGTCATCATCACCACCATCCACAAGTTTGGTGAAGCGCCTGGCGTGTTGGATGACCGCGACAATATCATCGCGATGGTTGATGAAGCTCACCGAAGCCAAGAGGGCGATCTGGGTCGAAAAATGCGTGAGGCTCTGCCCAACGCATTCTTGTTCGGTCTCACCGGTACCCCGATCAACAAAACGGACCGGAACACCTTCTGGGCGTTCGGATCCGAGGAGGACAAAGGGGGATACCTCTCACGATACTCTTTCCACGATTCCATCCGCGACGGAGCCACGCTCCCACTGCACTTCGAGCCACGGCTCACTGAAATGCGAGTAGACCAGGGGGCCATCGACGCCGGTTTTGCCGAACTTGCCGCGCGCAACGACCTTTCGGAAGCTCAACGAACCACACTGTCCAGGAAGGCCGCGTCCCTGGAGCACCTGATCAAGGCTTCGGACCGGGTTCAGAAGGTCGCGTCGGACATTGCCGGGCACTTCACTGAGAAAGTAGCCACAAACGGGTTCAAGGCCCAAGTTGTGGTCTATGACAAGGCGGCCTGTGTCGCCTACAAGGATGCGCTAGATGCTCATCTGGGGCCGGAAACTTCCGCAGTCGTCATGAGCATTGATGCCCGCGATCCGCAGGACTGGAAAGACCGCTTCGCCCTAGACCGGGATGCCGAAGGCAAGCTCCTGAATCGCTTCCGGGATCCGGCGGACCCGCTGCAGATCATCATCGTAACTGCCAAGCTCCTCACAGGCTTTGACGCTCCCATTCTCCAGGCCCAGTATCTGGACAAGCCCTTGAGAGATCACACCCTGCTGCAGGCCATCTGCCGCACAAACCGGACTCACCCGGGCAAGACTCACGGCCTGATTGTGGATTACCTGGGCATATTCGACGACGTCGCCAAGTCTCTCTTGTTTGACGACGCCTCAGTACAGCGGGTCATCACCAACATCGCCGAGCTGCGCGAGAAGCTCCCTGCCGCCATGGCAGCGGCACTGGTGTTCTTCCCCGGGGTCGACCGTACCGTCGGTGGATACGAGGGACTCATCCAAGCCCAAGCGCAACTGCCTGACGACGCAAGACGAGACGCATTCGCATTGGCCTACAGCTACCTCGGACAGCTGTGGGAAGCCATCAGCCCCGACCCTGTACTGAACACACATGAGGCGGATTACAGGTGGCTGTCGGACATCTACGAATCCATCAAGCCGTCCGACCACACGGGCCGACTCGTGTGGCATTCATTAGGTGCCAAGACGCTGGAACTTATCAATGAAAACGTAACGGTTGAGGTACCAAGGGGCGACCTGGAAACAATCGTTCTGGACGCCGTCGTCATCGAGGACCTGACCACCGGCGGTGACCGGGACAAGAAGGTCCAGGAGCTCGAGAAACAGATCACGGCCCGCATCGCCAAACACCTAACCAATCCCACTTTCGTTGCCCTTGGCCAGCGGCTGAACGAACTGCGAGACAAGTACGCCCACGGACAACAAGCGAGCCTGGATTTCCTCAAGGAACTCTTCGAGCTAGCCCGGGATACCGTTGCCGCGGAGAAAACGGTAGCGGAGGTACCGCGCGAGGAACGGGGGAAGGCGGCTCTAACTGAGTTGTTCGACTCTCTCAAGGACGCGGATACTCCGATCATGGTGGAGAAGGTGGTTTCCGACGTGGACGAGGTGGTGAGGGCCGTCCGATTCGACGGCTGGCAGGATACCCGCGACGGCGACCGATCAGTCCGCCAGGCTTTGCGGCAGACGCTGTACGTCAAGTACAAAATCCGCGATCAGGAGATTTATGACCGCGCCTACGACTACATACGCGAGTACTACTAGTACGGAAGGTACCTCGCGATTGCGCTGATGCAACCGCTTCGCCGGATTAATTGTCAGAGGTGGCTGCCAGACTTGGCTGTGACAGGTGATATCCGTGCCAACAGATGGGAGAGCCCGATGGCTCGCCTCAAGCAGCAGTTTAAAGATGCACTGAGCTCGATCGAACCCGGTGACGACAAGGTCAACGCCCCCGACGCGCATCGACAGGTCCGTGAAGCACTTGAAGCGGACCCCTTGTTGGCGGAATACGGCATTGACCCAGTGCTCATCGGTTCCTACAAGCGGAATGTTTCTATCAAGCGCATCAAGGACGTGGATGTTTTCGGCAGGCTTCCTGAGCTTCCAGACGATGTCACGTCGACCGATATTCTGGATCGCTTCTTCAAAGTACTGCACGCCGAGTTCGGGACTGACAGTGACGGGCACCGACGTACGAAACGCCAGGACCGCAGCCTCCAAGTGAGTTTCCCCGAGTTCGATCTGTACGTCGACGCAGTACCTGCGCGCCCGAACAGCGATGGAGCGACTTGGGAGATCCCCCAGAAAGGCGACGAAGACGAGTGGGTCCGTACGAATCCGGATGCACTCACCACACTATCGACTCAGATGAACGCAGAGCATGAGGGGTTCTATGTTCCAACAGTCAAGCTGCTGCGCCAGACCCGGCGGACCCTCTTGGGAACGAAGAAACCCGGGGGATTCTTCATCGAAGCCGCGACCTACCAGGCGTTCAAGTCCGGGGTCGTCTCAGGGAACAACCAGGCCGAATACTATGCCTCGGCCCTCCGTGCGGTGAGCAACATCATCAACGACTTCGTCCAGTATGGCGTCGAAGTCGGCGATCCGACCCTGGCCGGCGAACACATCAAGATCCGTGCAACCGACGACGAACTCGACAATATGAAGACCAAGTTTGAAGATGGGGCTGCGACAGCAGAAGTTGCCCTTTCCGAGGAGGACGAAGGCAAGGCGGCGACACGCTTCCGTCAGCTTCTCGGCAAGAACGGAGACGACGAGACTGTCTTCCCGATGCCGCCCGGATTCAACGAAGATGGCTCCAAGCGAGCCTCGGTGATAGCCGGAGAACGAGCAGTTCCGGCTGGCAGGAAGACATTTGGGTGAGCTTGACTGATTTTTCCGATTTCGTTGCCCACTCGATACAGCACTTCGAGGAAGGTCTCATACGGGCGGGTTTCACCGAGGGCGATAAGGGCTGGAAGGGGTACGTCGAGCATCCAACCGGACCGACTCTCGTTGCGATCAGCCTCCCGGCCTATTTCCCCTTCAAGCCGCCCCAGGTGGTGCCAGTACACCGTGAGTCAGTGCCATGGTCGTGGCACCGCGAGCTAAATGGCGCCCTGTGCCTCGTCGCCGAGGACGACCATGAAGATTTGTGGTGGCGCGAGGCATCGGTCTTCCTTGAACACGTCCGAGCCTGGTTCGAAAGCTCGGACGACGGATGGAGAGGCGACCGCCCTGACCTGGATCTAGAGCGGTACTTCCACTCGTCCCAGGACGAGAGGCTCTACTTGTACGGGGACCTCGATGAGTATCGCGGAGCATTCGTCAGGTTCGTCCAAACGCCAAACAATGTGATGACGCTCAAGAGCAAGGGACCGCGTCCGGCCAAGGCTGCCAAGCGCGACCGGTTCGGCTTTGTCGCTGACCTGGGCGGCATCGATGTGCCTCCGCGAAATTGGGACGATCTCCTCGCTCGAATCGACGTGGCCTTGAACCTCGAGAAGAAAATCAGGGCATTCTCGGTGGAGATCCTTGTGCTGACTTACAAGCGCGGCGATCACGAAGGAACCATCGTCGTCGAAGTGTGGCCGACGACCGACGGCCGTATCGAGGTCCGGAGGCTGCGCAGCGGCGCCGACACGCGCATAGCGCGATCCGCGCGTTCCGGACCCCATTCCGCGGAACTGAGCACACGAAGCGTTGCCGTGGTCGGCCTTGGCGCACTCGGTTCGTTTCTCGCCGACATGCTGGTCCGCGCCGGAGTCGGCAAGCTTACACTGATCGACGACGACGTAGTCATGCCCGGGAACCTCATCCGGCACTTGGTCGGGCCGAAGGGAGTAGGGCAGCCGAAGGTTGATGCCGTTCAGAGCCACATCATCAGCAAGCATCGCCTCGCCGCAGACCAAGTCGATGCCCGACGCCAGAATGCTTTGGCATCCCACGTCGCCCTCGACGCCATCAAGGACCACGACCTTGTCATTAACGCCACCGCAGACTTCGCAGTGACGGCCCTCCTGCACGCCGCAGCGACGGCACTCAATAGGCATGTCCTTTCAACTGCCCTCCAAAACAACGGGAACACGTTCAGGATTGATGTCCTCCCTCCACTGGTCGGAGGGGCGCCGATCCCGGAGTCGGCCACGCCGGAAAACGCGCAAAACTCCGACTACTACGATGCAGGTTGCGGTGGTCCGATCTCGCCGACGACACCGCATGCCGTCGTCGAAACAGCCGCCGCCACCGTGAGACATGCCGTGGGGCTGCTCCTCGGCGAACCTGTCCATCTGTCAGGGGAAGTGCGTCACCTAACGCGGAGAAGCGGGGCCACCGAATGAACGAGGCCCGCGGCAACATTTTCCTCCAACCGCACGCTCGGGACACAATCACGGCTGAAAGCGCACAAGCCCTGCCGTTGGAAAGCGGCGGGATCCTCCTGGGATACCGCGAAGACCAAAACATCGTGGTTACGAACGCGCTTACAGTCCAGTCAGCTACCGCGACAACGTACAAATACATCCGCGACGACATCGTAGCGAATCGCAAATTACGGGAGTTTCTGTCAACCCGCAGCTCCGAAGACCCAGTCGGATACGTCGGGGAGTGGCATAGCCACCCCAAACCCAGCGGACCGAGTGCCACCGACATCAAAGCGATCAAATCGACCGCGAAGGCATCGGGTGGGAGTGTCGCTCTTGTGGTCTGCTCGCCAACTAATGAACCCAGATTTCACGGCGTGATCGCGACTCGACAGCGGTTCGGAAGAATCTCAACAGAGGAGGCAAATGTGGACGCTTTGACCCAGAACGACGCTGGACTTGGGCCCCTCCCTCACGGAGCCGTCCGCGGAGATGGCCCCGTCTTTATTTCCTACCGCCAATCCGACGGGACAACCCGTGCATCGTCTCTTGAGGGCCTTCTCCGCGCATCCGGCCTCGTCGTTTGGCGCGACCGCAGCGACCTGCGTGCAGGAACCACCACCGACCGTCTCGAGCAAGCACTAACCAAAGGGCTGTCCGCCGGCGTCCTTGTCGTAACACCCGACATCGAAAAAAGCACCGTCGTGAAGGAACGCGAGCTTCCTCGCCTGCTACAACTCGGCCAAGACCCCTCGTTCAGTCTCTGCGTCGCCAACGAAATACCGAATCCAAAGAACCCAAAAAAGCCCGACTATGCTGCCCCAGACATCCTGCTTGGCCTCGCCCCCGCTACAACGCTCGGCGAAATGAAACACAGTTACAGCCGCACTCACGCCGGACGGCTAGAGATCGTGCGCGATCTCCTCATGCACCGAATTGAGCAGCGTAAACTCTCCGTCAACGCGAACGGAAAGATCCTAACGGTACTCACTCAGACGCGACCGGAGCCGTTCGCTATCGACGCCGGACAGGCCGACCTCCACGTGCGCATCAAAGCTCCCAAGCAGGGGAAACTCCCAAATAGACAAGGCCTAAAGGACCTCGCAGCAACACTGCCGCTGACAAGCGATGCAATTCGCGCGTCTGGCGCATCCACCGTGCAGATCGAAGGGGGAATGCATCTCTCCGTCGCTTTCGCCATCGGCGCCGCGCTGCCGGAAACAAAGATCGGGAATGTCAAAGTCACCGACCTCCGCGGCCAGGTCTGGACGTCCGAGCAAGACGGTGACCCCCGGAAACACACCATCACGACCAAAGACGTGCCTGGTGACCTCACGACGCAGAATGGCGGGGCGAAGATCGCCATCTTCATCACGCTCACCGAGAATGCGGACGAGACGGCGTTTAGCCGACTGCTAGAGGAGCAGCCAGGCACTTTCAAATCGTCAAGTCGAATCTCCATTGATCCTGTCGACACTATCGATTTCCGCGAAGCAGCCCGTGTCAGCCTGGAGATCGCCAACGAGATCAAGCGTCTCTCGGCCCAGTTCGGGCGAGCAGAGGTCCACCTTGCCTACCACGGACCGTACACGGTCGCCGTGCTTATCGGCAGATACCTGAACACAGTGCGAACGGTGGTCTACGAATGGGACAACCCCGAGACCACCGGACCGCGATACAGCCCCGTGTTAACACTGGAGCTGGGCGTCACCGGCGGACCGATCACGAAGCTTCACCTCTGACCTTGCAGCGATCAAGCGTGTATGCCGCAATGACTTTTATCCAGATTCATGGATAAAAGTGGATAAAAGTGGATACCCGGCCCTCCCCAACCTCATATGGCTGGTGTGGTCCAAGATCTACGCGGCTATTGTGTCTCGCGAGGCACTCGATTTGCGCATAAAGGCCGGGTCGATCACTCTGACGTCAGGGTCCCGCAGGCGGAGCGACTTGCCCAACCTGCCAGCCAATACTTCCTCGGTCAGGCGGGTCATTTCCTCAACGACCGGAGCGGGTGTGTAGTAGCTGCCTGATTGCTTTCTTAGCTCGTTGTCATAGACGGCCAGGAAGTGCTCATACAGATGGAGATACATGTCGCTGACACCGGAATGAACGCCCCTCCTGAGTATTTGAAGCTTTGAGCGCCACTTGTTCGTGCGGTTCAGCCCCGGCGTTCGTGCGAGAGAGCGCCATCGGTCGCGTGGCCTGGCACCGCTGACGCTCTCCGTGAGGGTTGCTAGGCGGTTACGAGTGCCGTGTGCTCGCGCATGTTGTAATTGCCTGTCTCGTCCCAGATCGTGTTGTGGATAATCCGGTCCATGATCGCGTCGGCGTGAACGCCGGAGCCGAGCCGCTGGTGCCAGTCCTTCTGCGAGTACTGGGTGCAGAACACTGTTGACGTCTCCCCATAGCGGCGTTCCATCAATTCCAGCAGCATGGTGCGCATCGATTCCGTGGGTCGATCCAGCAGCCACTCATCAATGACGAGCAGGGTGAAAGCAGCATATTTGCGCAGGAACTTGCCGGATCCGCCAGGGGTGTCTTGGGCGGCTACCCAGGCTTCCTCGAGGTCAGGCATGCGGACGTAATGTGCGCGGATGCGGTGTTCGCAGGCGCGTTTAGCAATCGCGCATCCGAGCTGATCCGCAGCATCGATCACCGCTTGAATGCTGTGCCTGGACATGCCCTGAGCAAGCGAGATCGCTCTGCCGGACAGGCCCTGGTTGCGCAACTGCAAGACGAGCTTCGCCTTGATCTTCCGTACCATTACCGGTACTCCTTCCACCACGTGGCCGTCACGGGGTGGAAGAAGCTTTCCAGGTGGCGCTCAACCACACCAACACTGGCTCTGACCAGCGCAAAGAGTGGGATCGGACCCCGGCGCTAACCCGCACCACACATGGACCCCTCAAGAGCGAATATTCACCTCCTTCCAGTTCACGGCATAGTGCGAATCATCAGATCAAGGGTGACCCGGAATTTCTTGGACACCGTATAGCCTTTGCCATAAACCCATGGGACTCACCGAGCTCGCTCGCGCTGTCATGAAGGCCCTTTTTGTCCAAGTCGATCCCTTCGGACTTGGCCAGCAGCAAGGCGAACGTCACGGTTTGGGCGTAACCGTCAGCGAACTCCGCATCAGTGGCTCCCGGAAACAGGAGATGCTTCCATTCCTTTGCCATACCAAGGAAGACTTGGTCTGCGAGCTTTCCACCGGTGCTGCTGAGGGCACGTTTCTCGGCGGCCAGGGTGTCCAGAACTTCCCCGCGCAGTAACCGCGAATCACTGGCAAGTCAGAACCGCTGAACCTTCCGGTTTCAGCGAGGTATTCGTTCAAAGGCTATTCCGCAAGTTACCGACGGGGTTGCGCACGCCAGTGGGGACAGGGCGGTGGTGCGTCAGAGCACCCGCTGCAATCGGGGCTCGATAGTCCCGTGCCCAACGTTTACCCAACGAATACTCTGAAACGCTGGGCAAGTAATCGAAGACGCATGAAGGGTTTCTAAGGCATTTCCCCTACGGATAGAAGGCGTACGGCATCTGTTGGAAACAGAGGAAATGTCTGACCATCTAATCGTGAGGTCGTAATCCTCCCGCCGTACACCGAAGCCAAGCCTGTGGTCGAGGTCATGATTGAGGATCCCCTGTTCCACTTCTAGGCCTGTTCGTTCTAAGGCATCCGATAGACTGCGGCGGCGGCTACAAGGGCCGGAGAAAACGGGGGCGACTTGGACGCGAAAATGAACCACCCTATGTTGCCACTGGCACTTCAGGGTTTCGAGGATGCCCATAGGCGACACGGGGACCTTCGACTAACTTCCGACCCTGCAAGCCTCTTCGTTTCCGCTGCTGAATGTGTCTACTGGGCGGCAACCATTGATGAGCGGCTTCGCCAGTGGCCGGACTACGCGGAGTTCACGGCGGATCACATGCTGGGATCGGTGTTGCCGGGCGTGCGCTACGTCCGCAACCTAAAAACACATAGTCTGCCTATGACTATGCAGAGTGTGGCGGACTTGATGTTCCCGATTGTGTTCCCAGCGGTGTTCTCTGAAGTGGTGTGGCTGCCGCTTGACCGCTTGCCCGAACCAAATCGGACCACCAAGTTCACGCAAAAGCAGGCAGAGTCTTACGCTCAACAAATGGCCGGTGTCCCCACGCGTCACACGTTCCAACGACTCGCGGATGGGTTTACTGAACTAAGGGGACTGGAAGGATCGCCGCTGGGCGCGGTGTAGGCACCCAACGGCGAGACCTCTGAGTCCGCAGAAAGTCCGCAAGAGGTCCGCAAACGGACAAATCTAGGCAACAAGGACCGACACCCAAAACCGCTAGAATTCAAGGAAAACAACTACTGTCAACGTTGTGCGCGTATATAAGGTACGTTCCGCTTCAACGTCTGATTCCGGACAGGCAAAGGAGACGGCATGCCCCTGAGGCGTCTGATTCAGGTCATCACCGGTGCTGTCGCCGCGGCGCTGGTTATCGCGGGGTGCTCCGCTTCGGGGGGAGCGCCTCCGGTGGTGGTCGGTGAGACGAGCCGCGGCGGCAGCGCCACCGTGGCCGAGGTGAATGCCTTTACGTCCTTCAACCCGTTCAGTGCCGATGGAAACACGGACATCAACACCAAGATCGGCCACATCACCCATTCGGGGTTCTACTACGTGGATGACACCGAAAAGGTGGTCCGGAACGAGAAATTCGGCCGGTACGAGAAGATCTCCGACAAGCCGCTGAAGGTGAAGTACACCGTCAATGAGGGTGTGAAATGGTCCGACGGCGAAGCCATCGACGCCGGCGACCTCCTCCTGTCCTGGGCTGCCGGCTCGGGCTACTTCGACGATGCTGAACCCCAGACGGGGACCGGCACTACGTACTTTTCGGCTGCAGCTGACAAGACAGGCCTGGCGGCAACCGCACTCCCGGAGATCGGCGGTGACGGGCGTTCCATCACCCTGGAATACGCCGAGCCGTACGCGGATTGGGAAGTAGCGTTCGACGTCGGGCTCCCCGCCCATGTTGTCGCCGCCAAAAGCGGCCTCAATGACGAAGGCGACCTCGTCGACCTGATCAAGGACTCGCCCCGGGGCGACACCAAACGGCCCTCGGTCAACGCCCCGCTGAAGCGGGTCAGTGACTTCTGGAACTCAGGCTTCGACACCAAGACGCTTCCGGATGATCCTGCCATGTACCTTTCAAGCGGACCCTACATCGTCAGGGACATCGTTCCGGACGCCTCGGTACGGCTGGTCCGGAACAGGGACTATGTTTGGGGACCGGAGCCCTATCTGGATGACATCACCGTAAAGTTCACCGGTGCCGCCTCTGCCGCCATCGCGGCGCTCAGGAGCGGCCAGGCGGACATCATCGCCCCGCAACCCTCTGCCGGTACCGAAAGCCTCTTCGATGGACTGGTGGAACAGGGCAATACCGTCCATCGCTTCAACCAGTCCGGTTACGACCACCTGGATCTCAACTTTTCGGGACCGTTCGCGGACAAGGACGTCCGGGAAGCGTTTTTGAAGACCGTTCCGCGGCAGGAGATCGTGGATGACGTGGTGGGCGGATTCGTCGCCGACGCGAAACCCCTGGACTCACACGTCTTCCTGCCGGCCCATCCGAAGTACCCGGACGCCGTTAAAGACAACGGTTCGGCCGAATACTCCGACATGGACATCCAAGGCGCTAAGTCGAAATTGCGGGCTGCTGCTCCGACTGTGCGCATCCTGTACAACAAGGACAACCCCAACCGGGTGCGGGCCTTTTCCCTGATCCGCGACTCGGCCCGCCTCGCCGGATTCACGGTTGAAGACGCTGGCCTCGGCAGCTCGGACTGGGCAAAAGCGCTCGGCGGCCGCAGCTATGACGCCGCCATCCTCGGCTTTGTCGGACCCGGGGTCGGCGTCAGCCGCGTCCCGCAGATCTTCAAAACCGGTGGCGGCAGCAACTTCAACGGGTTTTCCGACAGCGACGCGGACAAAGCTATGGAGCAACTGGCCGGCACTACGGACCTCGCAAAGCAGGACGAACTGTTGGCTAACATCGACAAACGCGTGTGGGAAAGCGCCTATGGTCTGCCGCTCTACCAGACCACGGGAACTGTCGCTTTCAGCAGCCGCGTCACGGGTATCAAGCCCAGCTCCGGCCCTTTGGGTGTCTGGTGGAATGTGTGGGAGTGGCGCCTGAAATAGGGCGTTCTGGGGGCTTGTCGCCGTTGTGGGAGCCCGGCCCCGGCCTCGATTCGCAGCATCCCCTACCAGCGAGTAGCATGTGACTTGCGCAACTTCCGAGTATCGGCTAGTTATTGGCGGTTAACTGGTTACGGTTTGGCAACGGAGTACCAGTATTTGGACTTTGTGCGGTTAGGCTACTCGTATATGTAGGCCACGTCACAGTGAGAACCTGGGACCGGCCTGCCGGGGAGCAAAAGATTTCCCCTGAATATCTCCCACTACTCATAGGAGGCGGAATGCGTTTCACGCGCACTTCCAAAGCACTCGGCATGGTGGCGATCGCTGCCCTTGCACTGACCGGCTGCGGCGCTGGAGGCGGCAGCAATGACGGTGCCAGCCAGTCGGCCGGCGATCCCAACAAGGTGATCACCGCGTACAGCAACGAACCACAGAACCCCTTGCTGCCGGCAAATACGAACGAAGTTTACGGCGGCCGCGTTGTCGAGCTGCTCTTCGAAGGTCTTCGTAGTTACGACGCCAACGGCAAGCCGGTGAACTCGCTTGCAGAGTCGATTGAGTCGCCTGACGCACAGAACTGGACCATCAAGGTCAAGCAGGGCCAGAAGTTCACGAACGGCGAAGCGATCACCGCCAAGACGTTCGTTGATTCCTGGAACTTCGCCGCGAACTCCAAGAACCTGCAGAACAACGGATTCTTCTTCGAGTCCATCGAGGGCTACGCAGATGTCTCTGCCGTGACTACCGCGACAGCAGCCGATGGCAAGAAGACCACCACTCCGGCGCCCACCGCCGAAACGATGTCAGGTCTGACGGCCAAAGACGATTCCACTCTCACGGTGAAGCTGGCACAGCCGGAAGCTGACTGGTCGCTCCGCCTCGGCTACTCCGCCTTCTTCCCGCTGCCGTCCGCAGCTTTGGCGGATCCGAAGACCTTCGGCGAAAACCCGGTCGGCAACGGCCCGTACAAGTTCGAAAAGACCGGCGCCTGGGTACATGACCAGTCGATTTCCCTCGTCAAGAACGCTGACTACAGCGGTCCCCGCGAATCGAAGAACGGCGGCGTGACCTTCAAGTTCTACACCGATCCGGGCCCCGCATACACGGATCTCCAGGGCAACAACCTGGACGTCACCGACGTGCTGCCTTCCAACGCACTGAAGACCTACGTCACGGACTTCCAGGACCGCAACTCCACCAAGGCCGTGGCCACCAACTCCACCCTGAACATCCCGGGCTACAACCCGAACTTCCAGGGTGAAGCCGGGAAGCTGCGCCGCCAGGCGCTGTCCTACGCCATCAACCGCGAAGAGATCGCCAAGGTAGTCTTCAACGGCACCCGCACCCCGGCCAAGGCCTTCGCCCCGCCGGTCATCGACGGCTTCAAGGAAGGCCTCAAGGGCAGCGAAGTCCTCAAGTTCGACGCCGCCAAGGCTAAGGATCTGTGGGCCCAGGCTGACAAGATCCAGCCGTACGACAAGTCCAAGCCGCTGCAGATCGCCTCTAACACTGATGGTGGCAACAAGGAATGGATTGACGCCGTAGCCAACGGCTTCAAGAACAACCTCGGCATCCAGGCCGAAATCCAGCCGTTCGCCAAGTTCGCTGAAGTTCTGAACCTGCGCAAGTCCCAGTCCCTCCCGGGCCTGAGCCGCGCCGGCTGGCAGGGTGACTACCCGTCGCTTTACAACTTCCTCGGACCGGTCTGGGCAACGGGCGCTTCGTCCAACTACGAGAAGTACTCGAACCCTCAGTTCGACAAGTTGCTCCAGGAAGGGCTTGCCGCCAAGACCACGGATGAGGCCAACGCCAAGTTCAACCAGGCCCAGGAGGTTCTCTTCGAGGACCTGCCCGGACTGCCCCTCTGGGACCAGGCACGGCCGATCGTGTGGAGCGAAAATGTTGTGAAGGCCGAGACCGGCTGGAACGGTGGAATCCTCTACTACAACATCACGGCCAAGTAGTCTCCAGGAACTAACTTGCCGCCAGGCGGATGGGGGTCCGGCACAGAGCCGGGCCCCCATTGTCCTGCACGGCAGGAAGGCACAAATGAAACACCTCTCTTCGCATCCGGAAGGCTGGTGATCCGGTGGTCCGCTTTATTCTGAAACGACTCCTGCAAGTGATCCCCGTCTTCATTGGCACCACGCTTTTGGTCTATTACATGGTCTTCGCCCTCCCCGGCGATCCCATTGCGGCGCTCTTCGGAGACCGCCAGCCCCCGCAGGCAGTCATCGACACCCTGCGCAGCCAGTACCACCTGGACCAACCCTTCTGGGTCCAGTACGGGCTCTTCCTGCAGAACCTCTTCACCTTCAATCTCGGCAACGACTTCACCGGCCAGCCCATCGCGGGAAGCTTGGCGCGGGTCTTCCCCGTGACGGCAATGCTCGCCGTTGAAGCACTGGCCATCCAGGCAATCTTCGGAGTGGCCTTCGGCGTCTTCGCCGGCCTCCGCCGCGGCGGCTGGTTCGACTCCACAGTCCTGGTGGTCTCGCTGGTTGTCATCGCGGTCCCCACTTTTGTTCTGGGTTTTGTTTTTCAACTCGTCTTTGGCGTACAACTCGGCTGGGCCAAACCCACCGTCGGCGCCAACGCCGATTGGGGCAGCCTGCTGCTTCCGGCAGTCGTTCTCGGCCTGGTGTCCTTCGCCTACGTTCTCCGCCTGACCCGCGCCTCGGTCAGCGAAAACATGAATGCCGACTACGTGCGTACTGCCACCGCCAAAGGCCTGTCACGGCCGCGGGTGGTCATTGCGCACATCCTGCGTAACTCGTTGATTCCGGTGGTGACATACCTGGGCGCAAACCTTGGCGGTCTTATGGGCGGTGCGATCGTGACGGAGGGCATCTTCAACGTCCCCGGCGTCGGCAACAAGCTCTACCAGGCCGTCCTGCGCAGTGAAGGCCCCACCATCGTCTCCATTGTCAGCGTTCTGGTGCTGGTCTTCGTGGTGGCCAACCTGCTCGTTGATCTCCTGTATGCCTGGCTTGACCCGAGGATCCGCTATGACCAGTAATAACAGCCACTTTGTGGCGCCCATCGACGAAACTCCGTTGCTGGCAACCGACACCGTCAAGACTGACCAGGCACCGCTGAGTCTGTGGTCCGACGCCTGGCGCAAGCTTCGCCGTCGTCCGCTGTTCATCATTTCGGCGCTGCTCATCCTTGCGCTTGCTGTGGTGGCGCTGTTCCCGGGCCTCTTTTCGGCCGTCGCTCCGAACGACGGCTGCGTACTGGCCAACTCGGAAGGCGGCTCCACGGACGGGCATCCCTTCGGCTTCACCTTCCAGGGCTGCGACATCTATTCCAGGGTCGTCCATGGAACCCAGGCTTCACTTTCAGTGGGCATTCTCTCCGTGCTCTGCGTCCTGGTTATCGGTGTGACCGTTGGAGCTCTTGCGGGCTACTACGGCGGCTGGGTCGACGCCGTACTCGCCCGCCTCGGAGACGTCTTCTTTGCGCTGCCCCTGATCCTCGGTGCACTGGTGATCACGCAGTTGCCTTTCTTCCGCGAAAACAAGAGCGTGTGGAGCGTCGTGTTTGTGATTGCGCTGCTGGCATGGCCGCAGATGGCGCGCATCACCCGGGGCGCGGTCATTGAAGTGCGCAATGCCGACTTTGTGACGGCTGCCCGTTCACTGGGCGTTTCAAAGTTTGGCGCCCTGGTCCGCCACGTTCTCCCTAACGCCTTGGCGCCGATTATCGTCCTTGCCACGCTCGAACTGGGCGTCTTCATCGTGGCGGAAGCCACCCTGTCCTTCCTGGGAATCGGACTGCCGCAGAGCATCATGTCCTGGGGCAATGACATCGCCGGTGCGCAGGCATCCATTCGAACCAGGCCGGAAATCATGCTCTATCCGGCGGCGGCGCTGTCCATTACCGTGTTGAGCTTTATTATGCTCGGCGACGCCGTACGTGACGCCCTCGATCCCAAGAGCCGGCAGCGATGAGAGAGAAAGAGATGACTACTCCAGAAATCCACATCGATGAGGCCGGGTCTGCGGGAGTGAAGCCACTGCTGGAAATCCGCGACCTGGCCATCACGTTCACCACTGGCAGCGGTGAAGTCCATGCCGTCCGCAACGCGCACCTGACCATCATGCCGGGAGAAACCGTGGCCATCGTGGGGGAGTCGGGCTCAGGCAAGTCGACTACGGCACTCGCTGCCATCGGCCTGTTGCCCAACAACGGCCGCGTTTCCGCCGGGCAGATCCTGCTCGACGGCGAGGACATCGCGCACGCTACGGAGCAGCGGATGATTGAACTGCGGGGCAACACGATCGGCATGGTCCCTCAGGACCCCATGTCCAACCTGAACCCGGTCTGGAAGATTGGCTACCAGGTTAAGGAAACCCTCCGCGCCAATGGCCGGCCCAGCGGCCCGGATGATGTCGCCCAGGTACTGTCCGAGGCGGGACTCCCGGATGCCCACCGGCGCGCCAAGCAATACCCGCATGAGTTTTCAGGTGGTATGCGCCAGCGCGCCCTGATTGCCATTGGACTGTCCTGCCAGCCGCGCCTGCTGATCGCGGATGAGCCGACGTCGGCACTGGACGTCACGGTCCAGCGGCAGATCCTGGATCACCTGGACACCATGACCACGGACCTGGGTACAGCCGTCCTGCTGATCACCCACGACCTGGGGCTGGCCGCAGAACGGGCGGACAAGGTTGTGGTGATGTACCGGGGGCAGGTGGTGGAGGCGGGACCTTCGCTGGCATTGCTCCAGAATCCGCAGCACCCGTACACCAAGCGGCTGGTTGAGTCTGCGCCGTCACTGGCGAGCCGAAGGATTCAGGTCGCCAAGGAGCAGGGTCTCGAAGCGTCAGACCTTCTGGCTCCTGCTGCGGAGGCAGCTGCCGCAGACAACTTCCTGCAGATCCAGGACCTGCGCAAGGTCTACAAGCTCCGCCAGGGCCTGGGGAAAACGACGGACTTCGCTGCTGTTGACGGGGTGAGCTTCGATGTCAAGAGGGGTACCACCACGGCCATCGTGGGGGAGTCCGGCTCGGGCAAATCCACCGTGGCAAAGATGGTTCTGCAGCTCGAAAAGCCAACCGATGGGAAGATCCTTTTCGACGGCGTCGACACCTCGCTGCTGAAATCCTCGGAACTCTTCAAGTTCAGGCGGCGGGTGCAGCCCATCTTCCAGGATCCTTACGGCTCCTTGGACCCGATGTACAACATCTTCCGCACCATCGAGGAGCCCTTGCGGGTCCACAAAATTGGTGACGCCGCCAGCCGTGAAAAGAAGGTCCGCGAACTCCTGGACCAGGTGGCTCTGCCTCAGTCGACCATGCAGCGGTACCCGAATGAACTTTCGGGTGGCCAGCGTCAGCGCATTGCGATTGCGCGGGCCCTGGCCCTGGACCCCGAGGTGATCATCTGCGACGAAGCCGTGTCCGCGCTGGACGTGCTGGTCCAGGCACAGGTACTCAACCTGCTCGCGGACCTGCAGGCCAACCTCGGGCTGACCTACCTCTTTATCACCCATGACCTGGCTGTGGTGCGGCAGATAGCCGACCACGTCTGTGTGATGGAAAAGGGCAAGCTGGTGGAGACCGGTTCCACGGACGATGTCTTCGAGTCCCCTCAGCAGGAGTACACCAAGGCACTGCTCAACGCCATTCCCGGTGCGAAGCTGATGCTTCCGCCCGAAGTCGCCTGATCCGGCCGCTGTATCCCGGGTTAAGAATGGAGCCGGTGCCTACAAGGCACCGGCTCCATCGCCTTTTTCAGACGGTCTGTTCAGTGCGCCAAGGGCCGGTTCGGTCCGCTAGGAGTCTGTTCAGTCCGCTGGGGTGGGTGCGGAAGCTGCAACCGGGACCGCGCCTTTTCACGGTGGGCCTTCGAGCCCCAACTGCCGAAGCCTGGATTCAAGCAGCCCGCCCAGTGACCTGCGGCCTGCCGCATCCATGTGGACGGCATCTGCCAGGTTTTTCGCAAGGTTGTATTTCGACAGCCAGTCGCCCACGCCCACAAAAGGTATGCCGTGCCGGGCCGCTACCGTACCCAGCAGCGCGTCCACCTGCGTCCTGCGCCCGCCGCCGTAGTTGGCGCCGCGGGCCAGCGTGCCGATAACGGCCATCCTGGCGCCTGGATAGCGGTCCCGGAGTGCGCCGATCAGACGGTCGGCGTTGGCCACGATCTGGGCATCGGTAGCACCGCGCGCGGCGTCGTTGCCACCGCCCTGGATGACGATCAACGCGGGCGTCCCGTACGGCAGCTTCCAGTCACCGCGCTGCAAGGCGTCGATGTAGTTGCCCGTCTTGCCGTTAGACGCCACGAATCCCGTTCCGCCGAGCCCGCAGAAGTGGACCTTGTAGCCAACGGCAGCAAGGCCAAGACGAGGCCAGCCGTCAGCTGGCTCGGATTGGGAATCGCCGATCAGGAGGGCAGTGTGCCGCATGTCCGGCACCACCACCTCGTCACGCCCACTGGCCGGGTTGCTGTACACAGAGCCAGCAGGCAAACCGATCGGATCCCCGCGGCCGGCCTGGTAAGCGTCGGCCGCGGCCGCCTGTACCGCGGCCGCCTGTACCGGGGATGGCACGCCGGAATCCGGTGTGGCTGCTGGGGTCTGTCCGCAGCCACTCAGGAGCGCGGCTACCGCGATTCCAGGTGCGAAAAAGCGGGTCAGAGCCGAGGCTTTTCGCATCAGGGGTTCTCCGGGCTTGCTGTGGCTATCACAGCAATGATGGGGCATCAAGTCACAAAAATCCAGTGAGCTTGGTCACTCTTTGGGCCGCGGCAGGCCGAAATTACCCACCGGCCGGACTGGGCCGGTTCGAGATTTTTAGGCCAACAATAGGCACAGCGCTTAGAATGAGGGAAGGAGCCCTGTGTTATTGGGCTAATCCGTCGTGCGTTCCGGTTGGAAATGTCGCGATACAACAGCTGACTTCACCACTGAATCGAGCAATCACGCATGTCTGAAACCACCACCAACACCGCGGTAGCCACTGCATCGCGCAGTGACCTCCGCAACGTCGCGATCGTGGCCCACGTTGACCACGGCAAGACCACTCTGGTCGACGCCATGCTCAAGCAGACCAACTCCTTTGCCGAACACAACCACCTCGAAGACCGCGTCATGGACTCCGGTGACCTGGAGCGCGAAAAGGGCATCACCATCCTGGCCAAGAACACCACAGTGGCCTACAACGGACCGTCCTCCAACGGTGAAACCATCACCATCAACGTCATCGACACCCCCGGCCACGCCGACTTCGGCGGCGAAGTAGAGCGCGGCCTGTCCATGGTGGACGGCGTTGTACTCCTCGTTGACGCTTCCGAGGGCCCGCTGCCCCAGACCCGCTTCGTGCTGCGCAAGGCCCTGGCCGCGCACCTGCCGGTTATCCTCCTCGTCAACAAGACGGACCGCCCCGACGCCCGCATCGAGGAAGTTGTCCACGAGTCGATGGACCTCCTCCTGGGCCTCGCCTCGGACCTCGCCGATGAAGTTCCGGACCTGGACCTGGACAAGATCCTTGAAGTTCCGGTCGTCTACGCAGCAGCGAAGGTAGGCCGCGCCTCCCTGGACCAGCCCGCCGACGGATCCGCTCCGGACAACGAGGACCTTGAGCCGCTGTTCAAGACCATCATCGAGCACATCCCGGCTCCGACGTACAACCCGAACGGCGTGCTCCAGGCACACGTGACCAACCTGGACGCCTCCCCGTTCCTGGGCCGTCTTGCCCTGCTGCGCATCTACAACGGCACCCTGCGCAAGGGCCAGACCGTTGCATGGGCCCGCGCCAATGGAGAGCTCAAGAACGTCAAGATCACCGAACTGCTGGCCACCAAGGCACTGGACCGCGTTCCGACCGAGTCTGCAGGTCCGGGCGAAATCGTCGCCGTCGCCGGCATCGAGGAAATCACCATTGGTGAGACCCTGACCGATGTCGACAACCCGCAGCCGCTGCCGCTGATCACCGTGGACGATCCCGCGATCTCCATGACCATCGGTATCAACACCTCGCCGCTGGCCGGCCGGGTCAAGGGCGCCAAGGTCACGGCCCGCCAGGTTAAGGACCGCCTGGACAAGGAACTGATCGGTAACGTCTCCATCAAGGTTCTCCCCACCGAGCGTCCCGACGCCTGGGAAGTCCAGGGCCGTGGCGAGCTCGCGCTGGCCATCCTGGTCGAGCAGATGCGCCGTGAAGGCTTCGAACTGACAGTCGGCAAGCCGCAGGTTGTCACCCGGACCGTCGACGGCAAGATCCACGAGCCGATGGAACATATGACCATCGACGTGCCGGAAGAGTACCTCGGTGCCGTCACCCAGCTGATGGCCGCCCGCAAGGGCCGCATGACCAACATGGCCAACCACGGCACCGGCTGGTGCCGCATGGAGTTCATCGTTCCGGCCCGTGGCCTGATCGGGTTCCGCACCAAGTTCCTCACGGACACCCGCGGCGCCGGCATCGCAGCCTCCATCTCCGAGGGCTACGAGCCCTGGGCCGGCCCGATCGAGTACCGCACCAATGGTTCGATGGTGGCCGACCGCGCCGGAGTTGTGACGCCGTTTGCCATGATCAACCTGCAGGAACGTGGCTCCTTCTTCGTTCGCCCCACCTCCGAGGTTTACGAAGGCCAGATCGTCGGCGAGAACTCCCGCGCCGACGACATGGACGTCAACATCACCAAGGAAAAGAAGCTCACCAACATGCGTGCCGCTTCCTCGGACACTTTCGAGAACCTGACGCCGCCGCGCGACCTCACCCTCGAAGAGTCCCTCGAATTCGCCCGCGAAGACGAGTGCGTCGAGGTCACCCCGGAGTCCATCCGCATCCGGAAGCTCATCCTGGACGTCAACCAGCGTGCCAAGTCCACCCGGGCACGCGCCAAGGCCTAACCCAGTTTTTGTCCAGATAAACGCACTTTAGGGCGGTTTTGCCCGCGATATCTGGACAAAAACTCCATGAAGCTGCCGGTACGGCAGGCGGGAATCCCGTCGTGGTACCGGCAGCTTCTTTGTACGGGCAGTTTCTTTTGCGTCAGGAAAAGGTCAGTCGCGGACGCGGGCGGGGCGCCGCTCGGGCGCCGGCGGGACTTCCTTGGCAGCCACCACCAGGTCCAAGGGGATGACGACGTCGGCCTTCCGCGTGCGGACTGTGCAGCCGCCGTCGTCAGTGGCCAGCAGATGCCCCAGGGCGTCGGTCAGGCCGCCCTCGATCCGGTATCGGACTACCACCCGTGTTCCGGGCGGGGCGGTGGCCAGAAATTCTCGGGGCGTAGGCTCGGGGGGACTCACCAGTTCATACTAAGGCTGCCCGCTAGGTTCGCGTGGACGGGCTGGGAGATAATAGGCTCAGAAGTCAACAGTCCGGCCGGTGCCGGATTCAAGTGCCGGCCACCGCCGGGAAATATCGTGGAGAGGCAAGGGACGTGACGTACGTAATCGCGCAGCCGTGTGTAGATGTCAAGGACAAGGCATGTATTGAGGAATGCCCCGTTGACTGCATCTATGAGGGTGAACGTTCCTTGTACATCCACCCCGATGAGTGTGTCGACTGTGGTGCCTGCGAGCCGGTATGCCCGGTGGAGGCCATCTACTACGAGGATGACACTCCCGAGGAATGGGCTGATTACTACAAGGCCAACGTCGAATTCTTCGATGATCTGGGCTCGCCCGGCGGCGCCGCCAAGGTGGGCAACACGGGCAAGGACCACCCGATGATCGCCGCCCTGCCGCTGCAGAACCAAGACCACTGAACCGGGCATCGCGTTGACCGCAGCCGTGAACAGCTTTGGCCTCAGCCTGCCCGACTACCCGTGGGAGGCAATGACGCCGTACCTGGCCAAAGCCTCCGAGCACCCTGGCGGGGCCGTAAACCTGTCGATCGGCACGCCCGTCGACCCCACTCCCTCCTTGATCCAGGATGCCCTCCGGGCCGCCGCGGATGCCCCCGGTTACCCGACTGTCCACGGTACCGTTCCGTTGCGGGAAGCCATTGCGGCGTGGTTTGAGCGCCGCCGCGGCGTCCACGGCTTGGACCCTAAGAACATCATGCCGACGGTGGGCTCCAAGGAACTGGTGGCGTGGCTGCCGCTCCTGCTCGGGCTGAAGACGGGCGACGTCGTCGTCCGTCCCAAGGTTGCCTACCCCACCTATGACATCGGCGCTACGTTCGCCGGCGTCACCTCTGTCGCCACCGACCACCTCGACGAGCTGGATGATGCCACCCGCTCACGCGTGCGGCTGATCTGGGTGAACTCCCCGGGCAACCCCACCGGAAGCGTCAGGGACGTTGAGTCCCTCAAGACCATTGTGGCGCAGGCCCGCGAAATGGGCGCCGTGGTGGCGTCGGACGAGTGCTACGCCGAACTCGGGTGGGGCGCCTGGGACGCACAGCGCGGCGGGGAGCCCGTGCCCAGCATCCTGGATCCGCGCGTTTCCGGCGGGTCCCACGAGGGCCTCCTGGCCGTGTACTCGCTGAGCAAGCAGTCCAACGTCGCAGGTTACCGTGCAGCGTTTGTGGCCGGTGACCCGGCGATTATGGCCAACCTCGTCAACAGCCGCAAGCATGCAGGCATGATCGTCCCCTACCCGGTACAGGAAGCAATGCGGGTTGCGCTGGGCGACGACACCCATGTCCAGGCCCAGAAGGACCTGTACCGCGGACGCCGGGACCGCCTAGTGCCGGCACTGCAGGGCTTTGGGCTGGAGATCAAGGATTCCGACGCCGGATTGTACCTTTGGTCCACCGCCGGCGAGAGCACCTGGGACACCGTGGCGCGGCTGGCTGAGCGGGGCATCGTGGTGGGGCCCGGCGTCTTTTACGGCGAAGCCGGCAACGGGTTTGTGCGTGTTGCATTGACGGGCACGGACGAACGGATCGATGCCGCAGTGGCCAGACTGGGCGCGACGCCGTAACAATCATGTGACTCGCACCACAAAGCCGTCATTTTATGGGGGTTTCCAGCGCCACCGATTAGTGACACCCGCGATCGGGCGGGTACTTTTTAAGTGACTATCAATGGTGGCTTTCTACAAGAAGGCAGCCCGGGTGTTGGATTCCTGGATGAACAGGGACAGTGCCACGGCTCACCTGATGTTGGATCAAGCTTTCGACAGAGGCCCAAGGCGCCTCATGAAGGGGACTCCATGACTGAGACCAACAGCGCAACCCTGCACCATGCAGGAGGCGAGCTCAAGCTCCCGCGCATCCAGGTTGTTGAAGGAAACGAAGGCTACGACGTTTCCAAGCTGCTCAAGCAGACGGGCGCAGTCACCTTTGACCCCGGCTTCATGAACACCGCAGCAACCGCTTCCGCTATCACCTACATCGACGGCGATGCGGGCATCCTGCGTTACCGCGGGTACCCCATCGAGCAGCTGGCGCAGCACTCCAGCTTCCTCGAGGTCTCGTACCTGCTGATCTACGGCAACCTGCCCAGCCCCACCGAGCTCGAAGCCTTCGACCAGCGCATCCGTCACCACACCCTGCTGCACGAGGAGCTCAAGGGCTTCTTCAGCGGCTTCCCGCGCGACGCCCACCCGATGCCCGTGCTGTCCTCGGCCGTGTCGGCGCTGTCCACGTTCTACCAGGACTCGCTGGACCCCTTCAACGCCGAGCAGGTCGAGGTGTCCACGTACCGGCTGCTGGCCAAGATGCCGGTCATCGCCGCCTACGCACTGAAGAAGAGCATCGGCCAGCCCATGCTGTACCCGGACAACTCCCACAACCTTGTGGAGAACTTCCTGCGCTTGAGCTTCGGCCTTCCCGCCGAGCGGTACGAAGTGGACCCGGTCATCGCCAAGGCGCTGGATCTCCTCCTGATCCTGCACGCCGACCATGAGCAGAACTGTTCCACCTCTACCGTGCGCTTGGTGGGCTCCTCCAACGCCAACCTCTTCGCCTCGGTGTCAGCCGGCATCAACGCCCTCTTCGGCCCTGCCCACGGCGGCGCCAACGAGGCGGTGCTGAAGATGCTCCGCCAGATCCAGGCCGACGGCACCAAGCCCGAGGACTACATGGAGAAGGTCAAGAACAAGGAAGACGGTGTCCGCCTCATGGGCTTCGGACACCGCGTCTACAAGAACTACGATCCGCGCGCCAAGATCGTCAAGGCCACGGCCCACGAGATCCTCAGCAAGCTCGGCGGCAACGACGAATTGCTCGAGATCGCCATGCGCCTGGAAGAGAAGGCGCTGAACGATGACTACTTCATCCAGCGCAAGCTCTACCCGAACGTGGACTTCTACACCGGCCTGATCTACAAGGCCATGGGCTTCCCGGAGAAGATGTTCACCGTGCTGTTCGCCATCGGCCGCCTGCCGGGCTGGATCGCCCAGTGGCGTGAAATGATCAGCGACCCGAACACCAAGATCGGCCGCCCGCGCCAGCTATACATCGGCGAGCCGGAGCGCGATTACCCGGTCCGCTAACGCCGGGTTCTCGTTCGGACCGACTAACTGAATTACGACGGCGGCCGCCCACCTTCCAAAGGTGGGCGGCCGCTTTGTTGTGCCGCCAGCTGGTTTCGACTGGCTCAACCACCGGACCGGTCAGGAGGTGTAGCCGAGGGGGTTGTTCTTCTGCCAGCGCCAGTGGTCCTCGCACATCTGGTCCACGGTCTTGGTGGTGGACCAGCTCAGGTCGGCCAGGGCGGAGGTGGCGTCGGCCCAGAATGCCGGGAGGTCGCCCGCGCGGCGTCCGGTGACCTCGTAGGGGATGGGCTGCCCCACGGCCTTCTCGAAGGACCGCAGGACCTCCAGGACCGAGGACCCCTTCCCGGAGCCAAGGTTCCAGCGGTAGACGCCTGAGCGGTCCGCGACGTGGTTCAGGGCTGCGACGTGGCCTTCGGCGAGGTCCACCACGTGGATGTAGTCCCGCAGGCAGGTGCCGTCAGGGGTGTCGTAGTCGCCGCCAAACACCATGAGCTTGTCGCGGCGTCCCACGGCCACCTGGGCGATGAAGGGCACCAGGTTGTTGGGGATGCCTTGGGGGTCCTCGCCAATGCGGCCTGACGGGTGTGCGCCCACCGGGTTGAAGTAGCGCAGCAGCGCAATGTGCCAACGGCTGTCAGCGGCGCCCAGATCGGCGAGGATGTCCTCGATCTGTTCCTTGGTGCGGCCGTACGGGTTGTTGGCGCCGATCTCCATCTTTTCCACGTAGGGAATGGGATTGTGCTCGCCGTACACGGTGGCGGACGAGCTGAAGACGATGGAGCGGACGTCGTGGCGGTCCATAACCCGGATCAGGTTCAGCGTGCCCACGAGGTTGTTGTAGTAGTACTTGAGCGGTTCGCGGACCGACTCACCCACGGCCTTGAGCCCGGCAAAGTGGATCACGGCGTCGATCGTGTGGGCGGCAAAGACACCTTCCACGGCGGCTTCGTCCACCAGGTCCACGTTGTGGAATTCCGCGGTCTTGCCGCTGAGTTCGGCTACCCGGCGCAGTGACTCCTCGCTGGAGTTCACCAGGTTATCGATCACCACCACGTCGTGGCCGGCTTCCTGCAGGGACAAGACTGTGTGCGAACCGATGTACCCGGTGCCACCTGTGACCAGAATTTTCATGCCCCCACGCTATCCCAATTCCGTGGATGCGTGGATTTAAGCACAGGTGTGCTAAAAAATAGGGGTGCCCAAAATTGTTGATGCCGAAGCCCGGCGCGCAGAGATCGTCGAAGCGGTCTTCAGGATCATCGCCGTCGACGGCCTCGAGCGGGCGTCACTGCGGGAGGTGGCAGATGAAGCAGGCCTGGCCGTGGGCTCCGTTCGGCACTACTTTGCCGGCAGTGAAGAACTGCTCAGCCATTCCTTTGCCGCCGTCGTGGACCGGATCACCGGCCGGCTCACCGCGGCATTGCCGGCGATGGCCGCCGGCGAACCCGGGACCAGCCCGCATCGTGAGGCGGTTTTAACCCTGTTGAGTGAATTTCTGCCGCTCGACGAGGAACGAGCCGTGGACGCCTGTGTGTGGATGGCCTTTAAGAACGCGGCCAGGATCCGTCCCTTCCTCGTTGCTGAGGCCGATCGGAGCCACCGGGAGGTGGCCGCCGTCGTCGGGCAGGTAATCACGGCCCTGGTAACGGACGACGGCGACGGGCAGCAGTCGCTGGCGGTCGAGGCCGAGAGGCTGCTGGCTACGCTGGACGGGCTGTGCATGCACGCCCTGCTACAGCCCGCCTGGATGACGGCGCAGATGTGCCATGACGTCCTGGACCGGCACCTGAGGAGCCTGGCCGCTTGACACTACCGACTTGTGGCATCGGGAATAGACTGGGAGCCGGGGGAGCGGAACCGGCTGGTCAGGCCGGAACAGGCACGCCACAGGAGGAGTAGGGATGCATCACACAGGTGGTTCCGGCTGGCAGATCACCACGGATACGTCCGGGCCTCTGATGATCGCGCTCTTTGTCCGCGATGCGGCAGGACTCGACGGCGCCGGCCACCCTGCGTTGTCGCATGTTGCGCCGAAGATCCACCATGCCGACCACTCGCACCTCACCGCCGACGTCGGCGGGCAGAGCGCGCTCAAGACCGAATGGGAAGCCTGGTGGGAGCAGCTGCTGAAGGCGCACCCCCAGACATCACCGGAGCTGTCCCCTCCGGATTTTGGGGAATTCGGAAACTCCCCTGCCCTCCAGCGTGTCCTGCAGGCGCATTTCGGGTCAGCCCTGACCTGGGCACGGGAGCGCCGCAGTGAGTACGTCAGGCTGGAAGCCGAACGGGTGGCCAGCGGCTCGGACCAGCTGTTGGGCGACCTGGTGGATGACCGCCTGCTGGAGGTGGGCCGGGGGTCACGGGACTTCACCCTCACCATCATCGAACTGCCGCTGAACGAACAGCGGGCGTGGTACCTGGAACCGGACAAGATCATCATGAGCCATAACCTCATGTCCGCGCCGGAGCTCTTCCGCAGCTACGTCCAGCCGGTAGTGGACATCCTGGTCTGAGGTTGCGCGGTCAGCACCCGGGCACTCAGCAGGCGGGCATCAGCACCGAGGCAGTCAGCTGCCGGTGCCGGCCGGTGCCACTGTAATGCGGACCTGGCCGGCTGGCGCGTCGGATTCCTGCCAGCCGCCCTGATCCTCACGGTCCCAGCTCCGGCCGGCAACATCCACGCGTGTCACCGCCAGGCCTTTGGCGTTGGCAACTGCCCACTGCGCCACTGACCACGCCTGGGTGCCGTCAGCTGCCACCACGAGGGATTCATTCTCCGTGGTGATTGCGAGCGGCCCGTACGCCTGGGCGAGCTCGGACTCGACGGCGGCGGGGACGCCCGGCTCCTGCGGGGCGCGCAAAGTGCACAGAACAGAGGCGGGCGTCTGGCCGGTCAGGCCGGACGCGAAGGAGCGGCTCATATCTTCGTGTTGTGCGTAGGCGAGGGGGTAGGCCGAGCGCTGGACACGCTGGGCGGCGTCGGTGATCTCCAAGGACTCATAGCCGGGAATCTTGACCAGGGCATCGTAGAAAGCATTGGCAGCGTAGTACGGGTCCATGACCTGGGCCTCGGTTCCCCACCCCTGCGAGGGACGTTGCTGGAACAGTCCGCGGGAGTCAGGGCCGGCATGGTCGCCATGGGCGATGTTGCGCAACTTGGATTCCTGCATGGCGGTGGCGAGGGCGATGCTGGCCGCCCGGGGAGGCAGCCCACGCTGCACCGCCACCGCTGTAATCAGTGAGGCATTAACCGCCTGGTCCGTTGCAAGCTCCACGCTCTGGGTCCCCACGTCGGCCGTGCAGCGCTCCGAGACCAGGGTTTCGGAGCGCTGCAGGAAGGAGACCACTGTGTAGATGCCGGCGCCCGCAAGCGCCAGGGTAAGCAGCAGCACGGTGGGGCGAACGAAACTGCGTCCACGGGCCACGGACGGGTTAGTTGGCGTGGAGGGCGTCGTTGAGTTCCACAGTCTGGCCCTTGCGCGGCAACGCCTCTACGGCGCCGGTGGTGGAGTTACGCCGGAACAGGAGGTTGGAGACACCGGACAGCTCGGCTGCCTTTACGATTTTTGCGGTGTCCTCGCCATTCTCGTCCTTGGGCCCGGGAACGAGCACGCGGGTTCCAGCGGTGACGTAGAGGCCTGCCTCCACCACGGAGTCATCGCCGACGCTGATGCCGACGCCGGAGTTGGCCCCCAGCAGGACGCGCTCGCCGATGACAATCTTTTCCTTGCCGCCTCCGGAGAGGGTGCCCATGATCGACGCGCCGCCTCCCACGTCGCTGCCGTCGCCGGCGACGACGCCGGCCGAGATACGGCCTTCCACCATGGAAGCGCCCAGGGTGCCGGCGTTGAAGTTCACAAAGCCTTCGTGCATCACGGTGGTGCCTTCGGCGAGGTGGGCGCCGAGACGGACGCGGTCGGCGTCGGCGATCCGGACACCGGAGGGCACCACGTAGTCCACCATGCGGGGGAACTTGTCGACCCCGTAGACGGTGACGGCGCCACGGCGGCGAAGCTTGGCGCGGGTCAGCTCGAAGCCTTCCACGGCGGCGGGGCCGAAGTTGGTCCACACCACGTTGGGGAGCTTGCCAAAGATGCCGTCCAGGTTGATGGTGTTGGGCCGGACCAGCCGGTGGGAGAGCAGGTGCAGCCGGAGGTAAGCGTCGGCGGTGTCGGCCGGAGCTTCATCAAGGTTGATCTGTACGAAGACCACCTTCTGCTCGGTTCCGCGGTCCGCGTCGGTGCCGTTTTCGGCGAGCTGGACCAAGGAATCGTCCGCATTTTCCACGGCGCGCAGGTTATCGGCCGCAACGCCCAGGGCGGGCGCAGGGAACCAGACGTCAAGGACGGTGGCTTCGGCATTTTCCTCGGCGTTTTGCTTGCCGCTGGCAGTGGCGATGGTTGCCAAGCCGAAGCCGTAGGCGGAGCGGGCTTCGGAATTTACGTTCTGGTTCTCGGGCGCGGCGGAGGTAGCGGTCTCAGTCATGGCCTCAGTCTAGCGAGAGGCGGGCATCGCGTTCGAACTAGACTGGCAACGTGACTGCCGAAACCGCCCCTGAATCGATCACCGTGCCTTTGGACCTCAGGCAGGACGTCTCCGTGCTGACCGGGGCCCTGATGGACATCAACAGTGTGTCCGGAAACGAGACTGAGCTCGCTGACGCCGTCGAGGCCGCGCTGCGGGCCATCCCCGAGCTCCAGGTGGTCCGCGATGGTGATTCCATCATCGCCCGCACGGAACTGGGCAGGGCGGAGCGCGTCATCCTCGCCGGACACCTGGACACAGTGCCGTTGCCGGTCACCGAGGGAGCACGCGGAACCGTCCCGTCCACCTGGGAATCAGGTGTCCCGGGGGAAGGCGTGCTTTACGGGCGCGGAGCCACTGACATGAAAGGCGGCGTCGCCGTGCAGCTCGCGCTGGCGGCCACAATGTTCGACGGCGGCGCGGCGCCCGAGCGGGACGTCACCTTCGTGTTCTACGACCACGAGGAAGTGGAAGCGGTCAAGAGTGGTCTGGGCCGTCTGGTCCGGAACCACGGCAGCCTCCTGGGCGGCGATTTTGCCATCCTCCTGGAGCCGACACATGGCACCGTCGAGGGCGGCTGCAACGGCACCAGCCGGTTTGAGGCCACCACGGTGGGCGAGGCAGCGCACTCCGCCCGTGCATGGATGGGCAGCAACGCCATCCACGCGGCGGCACCCATCCTGGCCCGGCTTGCGGACTACGAGCCGGGGACCATCAACGTGGATGGCCTGGACTACCGCGAGAGCCTGAATGCGGTGAAGATCCACGGCGGCACAGCCGGGAACGTCATCCCGGACCGCTGCGTCGTGGAAATCAACTACCGCTTCGCCCCGGACAAGACGCCGGACCAGGCGGAGGCGCATGTGCGCGAACTTTTGGATGGCTTCGCTGTGGTCCGTACGGACGCTGCCGCTGGTGCGCGCCCGGGACTGAATCACCCTGCCGCCGCGTCCTTCGTGGCCGCAGTCGGAGCGGAGCCGAAACCGAAATACGGCTGGACCGACGTCGCACGCTTTAGTGAGCTGGGGATCCCTGCGGTGAACTTCGGCCCCGGGGACCCGCTGCTGGCGCACAAGGACGAAGAACACGTCGACGCCGACGCCATCCGGGAATGCCTGCGGGTCCTGCGGAGCTGGCTCGCGGCGTAGCCCGCAAGCAGAAAGGGTCCGAAGCCTGCAGGCTGCGGACCCTTCTGCTTGTGTGGTGGATGTTGTTACTTGGGTTCGCGTACTTCCGGTAGTTCCGGTGCGACCACTGCGGTTGGCGCCTTGGCAACACCACCGGCTGCCTTCGTGGAACCGCGGCGCTCGATCCAGACCGCGAGCCGGGAGACGCAGATGTTGATCGCAATGTAGATGGCTGCGGCGACAAAGAAGATGGGGAACAGGAACGCGTTACCCAGGAAGTCCGCCATGACCTGCACTGCCCGCAGTAGCTCGCCGTACGCCACAATGTAGCCCAGCGAGGTGTCCTTCAGGAGCACCACCAGTTGCGCGACCAGCGATGGCATCATGCGGCGGACTGCCTGCGGCAGTTCGATGAGCATCCGGGACTGGAAGCTGGTCAGGCCGATGGTCAGGCCTGCCTCCCGCTGTCCCTTCGGCAGTGATTGGATGCCGGCACGGATGATCTCCGCGAAGATGGCTGCGTTGTACAGGACAAGCCCCGCCACCACTGCGACGAACGAACTTGTCCCGAACACCAGCAGGACGAAGAGCATCATCAGGACAACCGGCATGCCGCGCAGGAATTCCAGGACCACACGGGTGGGAATCCGGATCCAGTCGACCAGCGATATGCGCAGCAGGGAGAGCATCAGGCCAAGGGGGAACGCGATCATTGCCGCGAGGGCTGCGGCGCTGAGCGTGGCGCCGATGCCGTTGCCGAGCAGCATCCAGACGTCGCCCCGTGTGAAGATCGCCCAGCGGCGATCTTCAAAAATGCCCTGCTGGGCGAGTGTCATGACGATCCATGCCAGGAGGCCCAGGATCAGCACGGTTCCAACCACGGAACCGATCAGCGAGACCCGGCGCGCTTTGGGGCCGGGAACGTCGTAGAGGACTGAAGTCATCGGGCAATCGCCACCTTTCGTTCCACCGTGCTGGCAAGGATGCCCAGCGGAATGGTGAGGAGCAGATAGAAGAACGCTACGCCCAGCAGTACTGCCATGACCTGGTCACCGTTGGCGTTGGCCATTTGGCGGCCGTAACCGAACAGTTCCAGGACAAAGAACGCGCCGGCGACGGAGGAGTTTTTGACGAGGGCGATCAGGATGTTGATCAGCGGCGGGATCACGGTCCGAAGCGCCTGCGGCAGGATGATGAGGGAAAGCACCTGGCCGAAATTCATGCCAATACTACGGGCGGCCTCCGCCTGGCCGAGCGGGACACTGTTAACGCCTGAGCGGACAGCTTCGGCGATGAAGGCCGCTGTGTAAGCGCTGAGGGCGATGATCGCAGCAACCTCGAACTGCTGGAAGGTCACGCCGAGGCGGGGCAGGACTACCGCTGCGAAAAAGAAGGCAATGGTCAGTGGAGTGTTCCGGAGGATTTCCACGTAGAGGGTGCTGAATCCCCGGAGGGCCGCAACGGGGGAAACGCGGGCTGCTGCCAGGAGTGTTCCGAGGATAAGGGCGATGATCCCGGAGACGACGGATAGGAAAAGGGTGCGGAGAAGGCCTTCCCAATAAAGGGGGAGGTTTTCAATGATGACTTCCATAGGATCCTTCGGCTCTGGCGTAGGGGGTCAAAAAGCAGGCTGGCGGCTTCCGGGGAACACGTTTCAACGAATTCCCCGGAAGCCGCCGTTGCTACCTAATAGCGGTTGATGGCAGGAACTTCAGGGGCGGTCTTGATGACCGAACCTGCAGTTGCTTCCCAGGCCTTCTTGTAGGACCCGTCCTTGCCGAACGATTCGAGCTGGTCGTTGATCCAGTTACGGAACTCGGTGTCGTCCTTCTTCAGGCCAATGCCGTAGGGCTCTTTGGTGAAGGTTTTATCCGAGGCCAGCTTGAAGGCGTCCGGTTCCTTGTCCACAAAGCCGGCCAGGATCACGTTGTCGGTGGTGATCGCTTCGACCTGCTTGTTGCGCAGCGGCTCAAGGCAAGCGGAGTAAGTGGCTGCCGGAACGAGCACGGCCTTGTACTTGTCCACGATCGTCGCCGCAGGCGTTGAACCAGTGACGGAGCAGACCTTCTTGCCTGCGACGTCTTCAGGCTTGGTGATGGACGTGTTGTCCTTGTTCACCATCAGCGCCTGGCCAGCCTCGTAGTACGGGCCCGCGAAGCTGACAACCTGCTTGCGCTTGTCATTGATGGTGTACGTGGCAATGACAAGGTCCACCTTGCCCTGCTCAATGAAGGGTTCGCGGTTGGCTGAGACAGTTTCGGACCATTCGATCTTGTCCGCAGCGATGCCCAGCTTGGCTGCGATCAGCTTGCCCATCTCGACGTCGAAGCCCACCGGCTTGCCGTCCAGGCCCACCTGGCCGAAGAGCGGCTGATCGTATTTGGTGCCGATCTTGATGGTTCCGGCAGTGGCCAGCTTCGCCATGGTGGTGCCGGCGGCAAACGTCGGCTTGGCGGCAACAGTGGGATCGCTGGTGGTGCCGGGAGTGGTACCGCCACAAGCGCTCAGGGACAACGCCAGGGCAGCAGTAGCCGCCACGAAGAACGACTTCCGGCGGGTCATAAATGCCTTCATGACATTCCTTTCATTGGTCGGCCGTGGGTCACGGCCTAGGTGCGAACTGGAGTGTGTGTTCGTGATGGAAAATCAGTGGGTGAGCAGCTTGGACAGGAAGTCCTTCGCACGGTCACTCTTCGGATTGGTGAAGAATTCTTCCGGCGTGGCATCCTCCACGATCTGGCCATCAGCCATGAACACCACGCGGTCGGCGGCCTTCCGGGCGAAGCCCATTTCGTGCGTGACCACAACCATGGTCATGCCTTCCTTAGCCAGTTGGATCATGACGTCGAGGACCTCGTTGATCATCTCGGGGTCCAGCGCAGAGGTGGGCTCATCAAAGAGCATGACCTTTGGCTTCATGGCCAGGGCGCGGGCGATGGCCACGCGCTGCTGCTGGCCGCCGGAGAGTTGCGCCGGGAGTTTGGGGGCCTGGTGACCCACACCCACGCGCTCAAGCAATGCCATGGCTTCCGTGTCGGCCTGGGCCTTGGCAACGCCGTTGACTTTGATGGGACCAAGCGTCACGTTCTCAAGGATGGTCTTGTGAGCGAAGAGGTTGAACGACTGAAAGACCATGCCGACGTCGGCGCGGAGCTTAGCCAGCTCCTTACCCTCCTCCGGCAACACTTTTCCATCAATGCTGATGGAGCCGCCTTCGATGGTTTCCAGACGGTTGATGGCACGGCACAACGTGGACTTTCCTGAGCCTGACGGGCCAATGACCACCACCACTTCGCCCTTACGGACGTGGAGATTGATGTCCTTCAAAACGTGCAACTGACCGTAATGCTTATTCACACCATTCAGGGAGACGAGCGCATCGCCGGGCACATGAGTAGTCATAAGAAGAATCTAGCGAACATTGGCTGGTTATGAGGTGAATCATGCCAAGTTCCCGCGGATCGTGATTCAAGAGATACCTGCGGCGGGCACCCTGGACTTGGCATTAGCCTTGGGGGATGAGCATCAACGCAGATCCGGCCAAAACCTCCCAGCCGCGCCGTAAGGGGCCCCTTGAACTCCGCCGCAAGCAGGCGGCTGTGGAAATGTCCGACCAGCATCTGCTCGATACCAAGGGCGCCGGACAGTTCGTCCATTCAGACCCTTGGCGTGTCCTCCGGATCCAGAGCGAGTTTGTCGAGGGTTTCGGCGCGCTTGCCGATCTGGGGCCTGCCGTCAGTGTTTTCGGCTCGGCGCGCACCAAGCCTGGGAGCCAGTACTACGAAATGGGCATGGAAGTAGGCCGGAAGCTGGCAGCCGCCGGTGTGGCCGTCATCACTGGCGGCGGTCCGGGTTCCATGGAGGCCGCCAACCGCGGCACCGTGGAAGGCAACGGCGTCTCCGTGGGCCTGGGGATTGAATTACCCTTTGAGCAGGGCCTGAACCAGTGGGTGGACCTCGGCATCAACTTCCGCTACTTCTTCGCGCGCAAGACCATGTTCGTCAAATATGCCCAGGGTTTCATCGTTCTTCCCGGCGGGCTGGGCACACTGGATGAACTTTTCGAAGCCATGGTCCTGGTCCAGACCCGGAAGGTGACCTCGTTCCCGATCGTGCTCCTCGGCGTCGACTTCTGGGGGCCGATGATCGAATGGATCAGGGGCACCCTCGTGGCCGAAGGAATGGTCTCCGAAAAGGACCTGGACCTCATCCAGGTGGTGGACGATCCCGCCGAAGCGGTGGACCTCGTGCTCCACGGGACAGCCCCGATTCCCACCAACGGCGAGCAACGGCCCGAATAGCCCTCCGGCCCATATCTGGCACGATGGGTGCTGTGAGTTTTTTCCTGGTTTACCTCGCCATCGTGCTGATCGCCGCCACCCTGTGGGCGGGCGCCGGTGGCCGCCGCGGCATCCTGCGCAGCCTCCGTCGGGGCAGCGAACCTGCCGCCGGCGCCGAGGTCCCGGAGAATCCGGTTCTCTACCCGGGGTTCGGGCAGCCGCCGGCAAACCTTCCGCCGGTGCTGTTGCCCGCGGACGCTGCACCGGCCGACGTCGACCGTGTTCGTTTTTCCCTCGGCCTGCGTGGGTATCGGATGGACCAGGTGGACCAGGTCCTTGACGAACTGCGGGACCAGATCGCCGCAAAAGACGAAGAAATGGGCAGACTCCGGGCACGGCTGCTGGAAGTTGAACGGGCGGCGCGCCCGGAGGCCGGCGCTTGAGCACTGACACGGGGGACCGGACGGGCCCGACGGCGTTGATCACCGCATTCGGCGCCCGCGCCGCGGGCGCGGTCCAACGCTGGCCATGGTGGCTGCAGGTTGCCGTCCTCTATTCCGCTGCCCGGCTGGTCAGCGCATGCATCTTCATGGCAGCCGCCCTGCACCAAGGGCCCAACCCATGGTTTCCGGCCGTCCCCGACTACTGGAACTTCATCAATATCTGGGATGCGCGATGGTATGGCCGAATCATCACTGACGGCTATCCCGCATCTCTTCCAACGGACGCCGCCGGCAACGTGCAGGAAAATGCGTGGGCGTTCTACCCGCTCTTCCCGGCCCTGGGCCGTGCGCTCGCAGGCCTGACCGGAATCACCCCTGCCGCGGCGCTGACGGTTATCGCCATGCTTTCGGGGTTGGGGGCGGCGCTGGCTGTGTACGGCCTGTTCAGACACAAGGCTTCGCACGCTGCGGCGCTTTGGGGGGTCGCCTTCTTCGCGACCTTTCCGGTGTCCGCTATTCTCCAGGTCCCGTATGCGGAGCCCCTGACCATTTTCCTGCTGGCTGCAGCGCTGCTGCTCGTCATCAGGCGTCATTATGTGCGGGCCATGCCGGCGGTACTGCTGCTGTGCCTCTCCCGCCCCATGGGCGTTCCTTTTGCCGCCATGGTGGGACTTCTCTTTCTCTGGCGGCTTGTGGAACGGGGCCGCGAGGAGCGGCCGGGCACCCACAGTCTGGGGGAGCTGGCCTCCCTCGCGGGCCTTACCCTTGTGTGCGGCGCCTCGGCCCTGCTGTGGCCGGCAACGGCCTGGGCCGCCACCGGGGACATCGAGGCGTACACCAAAACCGAAACAGTGTGGCGCGGCCACGACCTGGTGCCCTTCAAACCCTGGTTCGACACCGGCGTCGACCTCTTTGGTCCCGTCCTGGGGATCGTGGCGCCTTTCGTCTTTGCAGGCCTTTTTGTGCTCCTGCTTTTCTCCCCGCCGGTGGTCCGGCTTGGTGTGGAAATGCGCCTGTGGTGCGCCTGCTATATGGGTTACCTCCTGCTGTTCCTCCACCCCCAGACCAGTACTTTCCGGATGCTGCTCCCGCTGTTTCCGTTGGCCCTGTCTGCCGCGCTGCTGTCCCGGTCCAAGGCCTACCGCGGCGCAGTCCTGACCATGTTCGTCCTGCTCCAGATCGTGTGGATCGTCTGGCTGTGGGCATGGGCGCAGCTTCCGGGCGGCGGAGATTATCCGCCATGATCGCGGGCGGCGCCTGGCCAGCGGATTGGGCAATCCGACGCGGCCGTAAATGTCCATCGATTAGCTACGTGCGGGTCATTACGGGATAATAGTAAGCAAGCAGGGACAAAAAGCATTCAGAAATGTTCAGCCATGGCGGCATCAGGACGGGCCGCCATAGCGGCTTGATTTGACCATGCGGACACAGCCCATCCGGGCTGATATGTTCTGGGACTAAATGGAGGGGAAATTCCTCATGGCGGCTATGAAACCACGCACCGGCGACGGCCCTATGGAAGTCACCAAAGAGGGCCGCAGCCTGATCATGCGCGTACCGCTCGAAGGCGGCGGACGGCTTGTGGTGGAACTGAACGCTGCGGAGGCGGCCAACCTTAAGGAATGCCTCGTCGGCGTGACTGAATAATCCTGTTCGGCGTTGCCGAATAATCCCGCAGGGCCAGGGTCCGCAGCCAACCGGCTGCGGACCCTGGCTTATTTTCTTGCGGATTTACTTCTTAACCGCGACCAGCAGTCCGTCGCCGGTGGGAAGCATCGCGGACGCCAGGCGGTCGTCGTCGCGGATTGCCCTGCCCACCTGGCGGAGCACAACGGTGTTGGCCTCCCGGACGGCCGGGTTGGCCACGCGGTCCTTGTCCAGCGCGTCATTGATGATGAGCAGCCCGCCGGCCTTCAGGAGCCGGACGGACTGTTCCACGTAGCCGGGCAGGCCGGGCTTGTCCGCGTCGACAAATACCAGGTCATAAGCGGAGTCGGTCAGGCGCGGCAGGACATCGCCGGCGCGGCCGGAAATAGTACGGGTGCGGTTGGCCGGACTGCCAGCCTCCGAAAACGCTTCACGTGCCGCCTTCAGATGTTCCACGTCCACGTCGATGGTGGTCAGCACGGCCTGCGGTCCAAGCCCCCGCAGGATGCAGACCCCCGAGACACCTGCGCCTGTCCCGATTTCGACGGCGGTCTGGGCCTTCGATCCCGCAGCCAACACCGTCAGGACCGCACCAACGCCTGCGCCGATGGGCGTCACGCCCAGTTCGAAGGAGCGCTCCCTGGCACGAAGCATGACCTCATCCTCTGCGGGCAGATCTTCTGCATAGGACCAGCTCGTGGATTTGTCGGCGCTCATGTGATTCGCTTTCTGGGCGGCAGGGGAGTGTTTAGTACAGCCTACTGTGTGCGGGGGTGCCAGCCGCGGAGGGAATCGTTGCGCCTCTGGCTGAAGAACCGCCCCAGTCAGGAAATTCCCAGCCAACTTTGAAATGATGAATATCCGGTCATCCGTGAGGTGATCGGCGCCGAACCAGAGATGTCAATAGTATCCGGGCGATAGCAATCCACGATGGGAGTGGACGATGTCAGCACCAGGTGTGGCACCTGTCCCTGCAACGCAAGTTTCCGCCGCTGTGTGGGTCAGGCCGACCTGGGAGGAAGTGGTTGCCAACCACTCCGCCAAGGTCTACCGGCTGGCTTACCGCCTTACCGGGAACAAATTCGACGCCGAGGACCTCACCCAGGAGGTGTTTGTCCGCGTCTTCCGGTCACTGGAGAATTTCAAGCCAGGGACACTCGACGGCTGGCTGCACCGCATCACCACCAACCTGTTCCTTGACCAGGCACGCCGGAAAACCCGCATCCGGTTTGACGCGCTGGCCGATGACGCAGAATCCCGGATTCCCGGGCGGGAGCCCGGACCGGAGCAGAGCTTCGAGTTGAACAACCTGGACCTCGATGTCCAGGCTGCCTTGGAGGAGCTGCCCCCGGACTTCCGCGCCGCCGTCGTGCTTTGCGACCTGGAAGGCCTGTCCTACGACGAAGTGGCCGCTGCACTCGGCGTCAAACTGGGTACCGTCCGTTCCCGTATCCACCGGGGCCGGACCATGCTGCGCGTAAAGCTGGCCCACCGCGATCCCCGGCCCCAGCAAGGACGAAAGCCGAAGCTTTCGCTGCCACGCATCGCCAGCATCCTCTGATCGGCACCATGACGCCCCAGAACCCCTTCGGCCGCCGGCATCACCGCGGCGCCGACCACGTGCAGACCTGCGCAGAATGTGCAGCGGCGCTGAAGCGTGAACGCCAGTACATCGAGCGGCTCCGTGACGCAGCCGTGCCGCCTGCCAGCGAGGACCTGACGGCCCGGCTACTGGCCAGGACGCAGCTGCTCGCGGCCGCAGCGGAGCCGGCCCCGAGCTCGTACCGGGCGGCGAGAGTCCTGGCATTCGCTGCCGGCGGGACAGCCGCAGCCGCTGGAATTCTTGCTGTCAGCGCGTTCGCACTGGCGGGGGACAGCCTGCCCGTAGCCCAAACAGCCATTAATGGGAGCCTGGTGCAGCATACGGCCCAGCTGCCCGCCGACGGCAGGGAGCTCAGTGCCCCGCAGCTGTTGGCCCTTCGCTCTGAAGGCTGGGTCTGTCCGGAACTGGAGTCACTCGGCTTCCACGTCCGGAGCGCCAATGCCATAACACTCAATGGGCGGCCAGCGGTGGAAATGCACCTGTCCGATGGGCGGCACTATGCCACCATCGTGGAACAACATCCCGCGGACGCCGAGCGGAGCTCCGCCCAGAACAACGGTGAGAACGAGAGGAAGCTGCTGGTCAGCAACCTGGTGCCCTGGACGGCCACTGTTGAGACGACGGGAGGCATTTTCACGGTTGAGTCCGACCTCCCGGCGGAGCAGGCTGATGATGCCGTTCCAGTGCTGAAGCGGCTCAGCGTCCTCGCCGTTGAAGGAATTAACGCGGGTCTCAGCACGGCGCTTGACGCCTCGCCGGTGACCGCAGCGGACGGCTCTCCCGCGGCCCGGTTGGAGCGGGGAATCCGCAAACTGGGGGAGATGCTGGCTCCGTGATGCAGGCACTTTGCGACGCTGGTGGGCAGGAATCGTCAGCGGGGCTGCGGAGAGGGTAATCTTCCTAAAGTGTTTGGAATCAACGGCCCGGAGTTCTTCCTCCTGCTGATCATCGGCATCCTGGTGATCGGTCCTCAGCGTCTGCCCGAATACACCCAAAAACTTGCTAATCTCGTGAAGGAAGTCCGCCGGATGGCCTCCGGTGCACGGGAGCAGATCAAGGAAGAAGTCGGTATTGACATCGACGATGTCGACTGGAAGAAATACGATCCCCGCCAATATGATCCGCGGCGCATCATCAAGGAAGCCCTCCTGGACGACGACGCCAAACCCGTCAGTCCCGGCGCGCCAGCTGCGGTAGCTGCCGTCGCCGGTGCCGGGGCCATTGCAGCAGGCGGGACAGCCCCCTCCCGTCCGGAACGAGTGGTCCAGTCACTGCCTCCGGGCGAACCCGCCCCGTTCGATACAGAAGCAACCTAGGCCACGGCGCCCCTGGTGGGCAATGATGTCCTAGCGAGGTTGCAGGCCCAGCTTCATCCCCGTCAGGCCTCTTGGCCTGGCGGCTAGTTTTCCGGCGATTTCGGTCAGGGCAATGGCAGCCGGTGTCTCTGGCCGGCCAAGCACGATAGGCGCGCCGGTATCGCCGCCTTCCCGCAGTAGGATGTCCAGCGGGATCTGTCCCAAGAGCGGCACCTCGGTGCCCACCGTAGTTGTGAGCCTTTCGGCGAGGACCGCCCCGCCGCCGCTTCCAAACAGCTCCATCCTGCCGCCGTCGGGCATTTCCAGGTATGACATGTTCTCGATGACGCCTGCCACCGTCTGTCCCGTTTGAGTGGCGATTGCGCCGGCGCGCTCGGCGACGTCGGCAGCTGCAGCCTGCGGCGTGGTGACCACCAGGATCTCGGCCTTCGGCAGCAACTGGGCCACCGAAATCGCGATGTCACCGGTGCCGGGTGGCAGGTCGAGGAAAAGGACGTCGAGGTCGCCGAAGTAGACGTCGGTAAGGAACTGTTCCAGGGCCCGGTGGAGCATCGGCCCGCGCCAGGCAACCGGCTGGTTTCCGGCGACGAACATGCCAATGGAAATCACTTTCACGCCGTAGGCCACCGGTGGCAGGATCATGTCGTCCACTCGGGTGGGTGCCTGCGTTATGCCCAGCAGGGCCGGAACCGAGAAGCCATGGACGTCGGCGTCCACAATGCCCACACGGAGCCCTTTGGCGGCCAATGCGCAGGCCAGGTTGACCGTCAGCGATGACTTGCCCACGCCACCCTTTCCGCTGGCCACCGCAAACACCTTGGTCAGCGACCCCGGCTCGTTGAACGGAATCCCGCGTTGGCCGGAGGCGCCGCGGAGCTGTTCCTTCAGGGCGTCCCGCTGGGCCTGGTTCATCACTTTCAGTTCAACCTCGACGGCGGTCACGCCCGGGACTGCGGACAGCGCCTTTTCGGAGTCGGCAGTAATGGTCCCGCGCAGGGGGCAGCCCGCGATGGTCAGCAGGACGGCCAACCTGACACGGCCGTCCGCAGAGATGTCCACGGACTCCACCATGCCCAGTTCCGTGATGGGACGGCGGAGCTCAGGATCGATCACGGTTGCCAGTGCAGCGTGGACTGCCTGCTCCAGGGGGTCGCTCATGCGGGCAGGGCTCACCTTTCGGTGGTGGGGTTGTGCTTTCGGACGGCCGGGTCCTGAACGGATGACTCCTTCGCGACCTGGTCCTTGGCGGCGTGGCCGGGCTTGAGCTTGGGAAGCTGCTGCGTGCGGGGATTCCGCTGCTTATCGCGCTTTTCCTTGAGCCTGTCCTTGAACTTGTCGCGCGGTGACTCATGGCTGCCGGCACCGGCGTGATCGTGGGTACGCAGTTCCTCCTGCGCTTCCAGCATGTCCTCGAGGAGTGTGCGCAGCTCGGCCCGTACGTAGTCGCGGGTGGCAACCTCGCGCAGCGCGATCCTCAGCGAAGCCAGCTCCCGGGTGAGGTACTCGGTGTCGGACAGGTTGCGTTCGGCGCGCTGCCTGTCCTGCTGGAGCGAGACCCGGTCGCGGTCATCCTGCCGGTTCTGGGCAAGCAGCAGCAGCGGGGCCGCGTACGAGGCCTGCAGCGAAAGCATCAGTGTCAGGAGGGTGTAGCCCAGGAGGCGCGAATCGAACTGCCACTCCGCCGGTGCCCATGTGTTCCAGACCAGCCAGATGACGACGAAGACCGTCATGTAGACAAGGAACTGCGGCGTGCCCATAAACCGGGCGAAGCCTTCGGTGGCGTGGCCGAACGCGTCCGGATCAGGCGAGAACTTGGGCAGGATGCGTTGGCGGCCGCTCAAGGGTGTGTCGAGTCCGCCTTTGGCCGCGGCCTTCTTATTGGGATTCTTGGGGGCGCCGGTGTCAGCCAATGCGGCCTCCCAGTTTTCTTATCGGGGCTTCGCCGTCATAGGCGCGCCAGTCATCCGGTAACAGATGATCCAAAACGTCATCAACAGTCACCGCCCCTACAAGCCGGCCGGCGTCGTTGACCACCGGAAGGGAGTTCAGGTTGTACGTCGCCAGGGTGCGGGCTACTTCGCTGATGTGGGCCTGGTCGGACAACGGCTCAAGGTTCTTGTCCACAAGATTGCCCAGGGGCTCGAAGGGCGGGAACCGCAGCAGCTGCTGGATGTGGACCACACCCAGGAAGCGTCCCGTGGGGGTTTCCAACGGAGGCCGGGTGATGAAGATGGACGAGGCGAGGGCGGGGGAGAGTTCCTCACGGCGGACGTGGGCCAGTGCCTCGGCGACAGTTGCCTCCGGGGGCAGGATCACCGGAACAGGCGTCATCAGGCCACCGGCGGTATCCTCGTCGTATTCGAGAAGCCGCCTGACGTCCTCGGCGCCTTCGGGTTCCATGAGCTGGAGCAGTTGTTCCGCCTGGGCTGTCGGCAGTTCGCCGAGGAGGTCGGCGGCGTCGTCCGGATCCATCTCCTCCAGGACGTCGGCCGCGCGCTGGACGTCAAGGGCGGACAGGATTTCCACCTGATCGTCCTCGGGCAGCTCCTGGAGGACGTCAGCCAACCTTTCATCCTGGAGTTCGCTGGCCACTTCGAACCTGCGCTTGTCGCTCATTTCCTGCAGCGCCTCGGCGAAGTCTGCGGGTTTGAGGTCCTCGTGGTTGGCCACGAACTGGGTGGCTGCCTGAGGTTCAGTGCGGGCACCTTGGAGGGCATCGGCCCAGTCGATGATCATGGTCTCGTTCCGGCGCAGCCGGCTGAGCGGGGACAGGGAGTGGCCACGGCGGACAAACAGCTTGCTCACGAACCAGTCGCGGGACCGGTGCTGGTCCATGGCGATGTCCTCGATCGTGGCGTCGCCGCTGCCGTCCCGGAGAGTGACGCGGCGGTCGAACATTTCCGCGACCACCAGCGTCTCCGCGCCGCGCTGCTCAAAGCGCCGGAGGTTGACCAGGCCCGTGCAGATGATCTGTGTCTGGTCGATGGAGGTAATACGTGTCATCGGCACAAAGACCCGCTTTTTGCCGGGAACTTCGACGACGATACCCACCACGTGCGGGGCACCGCGGCTGCCACGCGAGAGCACCACCACATCGCGCAACCTGCCCAGGCGGTCGCCCAACGGGTCGAAGACGTCAAGACCCAGCAGACGTGCCACGAAGACGCGCGAAAGATTTGTGCTCACGTCTACAGGCTACCGAGTCTGCTCTCTTTTAGCTGAATTTACAGGCGGCATACATGCTGATGGGCAAGAATGGGTGTATGTCAAACATTTTTGGTGCTCCCAAGGCCGGTGGCCCCAGTGGGCCCGACGACGCCCGCACGGTGCCCACCGGTGACACCGTAGGCTCCTACACCTCATACTTGGATGCCCAGAAGGCGGTGGACTACCTCGCCGACCAGCAGTTCCCGGTCCAGATGGTTTCCATCGTGGGCAACGAACTTAAAATGGTTGAGCGGGTGACCGGCCGCCTCAGCTACCCTCGGGTGGCTCTCTCCGGGGCGCTCAGCGGTATGTGGTTCGGCCTCTTCGTTGGCGTCATGCTTTCCTTCTTCGCACCATCGCCCGGCTATTTCTCCATCCTGGCATCTGTGCTGATGGGGGCTGCCTTCTTTATGCTGTTCGGCATCGTCACGTATGCCATGCAGCGCGGAAAGCGGGATTTTACCTCCACCAGCCAGGTGGTGGCCACCAACTACGACGTTGTGGTGTCGGTGGAAGCCGCCCACGATGCGCGCCGGCTGCTCCAGCAACTGCCCATGACCCGCTCGGACGCAGCTGCCGCCCCTTACAATCCGCAGGGCTACCAGAACCAGCCGTCCGGCCAGACGGGCCAGCAGGGTCAGCTACCCGGCCAGACGGGTCAGCAGCCCGGCCAGTCGGGCCAGCCGGGCAATCAGCCCGGTCCGGCACCCGCACGCCCTGCCAGCTGGAATGACCCCTACGGACAGCAGGGTGCCAGCACCCCGGGTCAGGGGGCAGCCCAAGGCGTCGGCCAGGTCCACGCCGCCGGGCCGGACCAGGGCACGCAGCCGGAGGCGGCGGCCCAGCCGGCGAAGGCTCCCGTTGCCGCCGTCCGCTACCCGGACCTCCCTGACGGCCGGCCCCAGTACGGCGTCCGCGTCACAGACCAGGCCACCACAGGCCAGTCCAGCACAGAACAGGCCAGCACAGAACAGCCCGCCGCAGATCGTTCCCGGACGCAGTCCCAGCCTGACTCCGCCAAGGACTCCGGCGAATCCACACCTTAGGCAGCGCTGCCTGAGGCCTGGTTTACCCACGGCCCAAGGGGCCAGGTCCGCAATAGACAAACAACTCCGCCCGGTACAGCAGTTGCTGTACCGGGCGGAGTTGTTCGCGCTTCGAAGGTGTCTACTTGACGCTGCCGGCTGTCAGGCCGCCAACGAGGTACTTCTGGAACATGAAGTACAGCACCACCACGGGGACGGCACAGACCAGCGAAGCCGCCATCATCTGCGAACACACGGGGATTGCTCCACCCTCAACAGCGGACGCGAAGACCTGCAGCGCAACTGCGGCAGTCTACGATTTTCTTTCTCCGCGGCTAGCGTATTCATCAACGCCAATTTTGGGCAAGCGGTTGCCAAAAACTGTTATGGGAGCTTCGCCAAGGGTATGGACGTCCAGCGCATCCCGGCGGAGATGCGCTGGACGCAACGTCCTCTAGCGGATAGCGCCGCTTGCCAAACCGCCGTCCAGTTCCTGGTAGATTCCTGCCATCCAGGACTGGATGTCGTCGGCCTTGCGGGGCAGTGCGGCGCTGAGGTTCACCGGACCGTCGGCGGTCATCAGGATGTCGTCTTCAATCCGCACTCCGATGCCGCGGTACTCAGCCGGGATGGCCAGGTCCTCGTTCTTGAAATACAGGCCGGGTTCAATGGTGAAGACCATGCCCGCCGTGAGAATACCGTCAAGGTACAGTTCGCGTTTTGCCTGGGCGCAGTCATGGACATCCAGACCCAGGTGGTGACTGGTGCCGTGCGGCATCCAGCGGCGGTGCTGCTGGCCTTCCGGGCTGACGGCTTCCTCGACACTCACAGGGAGCAGCCCCCACTCGGCGAGACGTTCCGCCAACACCGTGGTGGCGGCCGTGTGGATGTCACGGAACCTGACACCTGGCTGGGCTGCGGCGAATCCGGCGTCGGCAGCATCCAGGACTGCCTCGTAGACCTTGCGCTGGACTGCGGTGAACGTGCCGTTGACGGGCAGTGTCCGGGTGACGTCTGCGGTGTAGAGCGAGTCCGCTTCAACGCCGGCGTCCAGCAGCAGCAGTTCGCCGGCGTTGATCCTGCCGGTGTTCCGCGTCCAGTGCAGGACTGTGGCGTTGTTGCCGGCGGCCGCGATGGTGTCGTAGCCCAGTTCGTTGCCTACCTCGCGGGCACGGGCAAAGAACGCGCCTTCGACGACGCGCTCGCCGCGGGCATGGGTCAGGGCGCGGGGCAGGGCCTTGACGACCTCCACGAAGCCCTCGACAGTCGCTGCTACCGCAGTCATCATTTGTTCGATTTCCCACTCATCCTTCAGGAGGCGGAGTTCGGACAGCGCTTCGGAAAGCTTTTCATCCAGTGCATCCAGGACAGCGAGGTCCAGGTTGTCCGGGTCCTTGGCGGTGTTGTACCGGGCAGTATCCACCAGGGCGTCGATGTTCTCGTCCACCTTGCGGACCAGCCGGATGGAGATGCCGCCGATCTCGGGGGCGCCCACGTTCTTGGTGATCGCGGATTCAAGTCCATCGATATGGGCCGTGGGCAGGCCCAGGCGCGCTTCGAACTCGGAAAGTGTGGGCCGTGCACCGATCCAGAACTCGCCGGAACGGGAGTCAGCGTAGAACTGTTCTGTATCCCGGCCGGCCAGCGGACGGAAGTACAGCGTGGCACAGTGGTGACTGCCGCCGTCGCCCTTTCCTTCACCGGCGGGTTCCAGAATGAGCACTGCGTCCGGCTCGTGGTCCAGGCCCAGGCCGGTGAGATGCGCAAACCCCGAATGCGGACGGAACCTGTAGTCGCAGTCGTTGGAGCGGACCTTCAGCGGACCGGCGGGGATGACCAGGCGTTCGCCTTTGAACTTCTCCGAGATGGCCTTGCGCCGGGCCGCGGCGTAGTTGGCCACGGCGTCGAGCGCTGGCAGTTGCTGCTCGGAAGGCGCCCAGTTGCTGGCCATAAAGGCCTTGAAGGCAGCGGAAGTGGGCCGCTGCGAGCGGTTGTTGACGCGCTCGTCGAGGGGCTGGGAGGCAGAGTCAGGGGTGTTTTCGGCATCGTTCACGGCACCATCGTCTCACCAGCAACCGGACTTGTGGCAAAAAGGAACCAATTGCCGGGAGAACGGCCGGGCGTTTTTCGAATCAACTGCCTTCCCGCATCACCAGCTTGGCGCTACGATTGCCTCCCACGGGGAATGATCGACCAAATAGGCTTTCGTGGACAACCGGGAAGAGTGCCATGGAAACCGAGGACAACAAGGCTCTGATCAGGCGGTTCTACGAAGAAATCGACGCCGGAAATATTGAAGCGATGGATGAGTTGGTCGCCGAAGACTATCTTGACCATAATCCGCCGTTCCCGGGGATGCCGGGCGGACGCGAGGGCCTGAAGGCGGCCTTCCGCATCTTTTGGAAGGCTACTCCGGGCCGGCACGAAATCGAGGACCAAGTCGCCGAAGGGGGCATGGTGGCTACCCGGCTGACGGCATCCGGAACCCACGACGGCGAACTTCCCGGCCCGCTCCCTGCCACAGGTGCGACGTTGCACCAAACCGCGGTGGCCGTCCACCGAATCGAACACGGGCGCATCGTTGAGCATTGGTCAAACAGGGACGACCTGGGGTTGATGCAGCAACTCGGAGTGATCCACCTTCCCGGGGACTGACTGCGGCAGCTTGAACTAGGCTGGGCAAGTGAGGATTGACCTGCATGCCCACTCGAATGTTTCGGACGGCACCGAAAGCCCCGCCGACGTGATGGCTTCGGCTGCCCGGGCGGGCCTGGACGTGGTGGCACTGACCGACCATGACTCCACAGACGGCTGGGCTGAAGCGTCCCTCGCGGCGCTGGAAAACGGGGTGGCACTGGTTCCCGGCATGGAGGTTTCCTGCCGGACCGGGCAGGGCATCAGTGTGCACCTGTTGAGTTACCTGCACGATCCTGCCCACCCTGGGCTGCTTGAAGAGATCACCAAGGCCAAGGACGCGCGCCTCACCCGGGCGGAACGCATGGTGACCTTGCTCGCCGAAGACTACCCGCTGACGTGGGACGACGTTATCCACCATGTGGCGCCTGGGGCGACCCTGGGGCGCCCGCATATTGCTGACGCCTTGGTGGCGGCGGGCGTGGTTTCGGACCGCTCGGAGGCGTTCGCGTCCATCCTGACGTCCCATTCGCGCTACTTTGTCCAGCACTATGCACCCGACCCAGCCACCGCCGTCGAACTGGTCCGTGCCGCAGGTGGCGTTCCCGTGTTCGCCCACCCCGTGGCGTCCGGCCGGGGCCGGATCGTGGGGGAGCGCACCTACCGCGACATGATCGATGCCGGCCTGGCGGGCCTGGAGATCGACCACCGCGACAACCCGGAGGAGGGGCGGGCTTTCCTCCACCGCATGGCGCAACTCCACGGCCTGCTTGTCACGGGTTCGTCGGACTACCACGGCACGGGCAAACCCAATCTGCTGGGGGAAAACCTCACAGCTCCCAAGGTGCTGGCACGGATTGAGGATCTGGCAACCGGTTCGGTAGTGGTACGCGGGTGAGGCGTGGCCTGCCGCGCCAGCGCCAACCGATTGACTTGGCTTAAGTCAGGAGTATCCTGTGTCTTGCCGGGGGGTGCGGATCTCTGCACCGCGTATTGTGTTTGGTCTCTCGTCAATAGAGGAGACATCATGATCAGGAAAGTCATTGCCACCGGCGCTGCATTGTTCGCGCTAATGTTTGTCGCTCCAGCTGCACAGGCCCTTCACTGCGAAAACGTGAGTCGGCCAGTAGACACCTCACATGCCAAAGCACTGGAGTTTCCCTTCGGTACGGTCTATGTCCAGGGCAACTGGGTTGTGCTTCCGTTCGAGCCGGATGTGTGGATTTTCGTCCCGCCCGGAACATTGACGCTCATAGGCGTGACGGATCAAGTAACGCCAGCCGGTCAAACGGGCAACTACATGAACGGCGACGCAATTGCGCTGCTGGCCAACATGTGTGCAGGTCATGGGCTGGCCTTGGACAACCGCCAGGCTAACCACGGCATCCAGGTGGAGTGCGGCCCATAGTCCGGCGTGCATCCCGATGATCCGCCGGCCCCAGCGGCCGCGGCGTCGTCTGTGAACTGCTGTGCGGTGCCGCGCCACAGTCCCGGCACCGCACACTACAGCGCCACCGCAGACGGGTCAGCGCGCCGGGTTAGTACTGCTGGGTGGGGCAGAACTCTATAAAGTCGGCCTTGCCTTCCAGCCGCTTGGCCATCACGTCGATGGCGGGCTGGTTTTGGTCCACACACACGAACTTCCGGTCCAGCTTGGCCGCTACGGCGCCCAGGGTTCCGGAACCGGCGAAGAAGTCCAGGCACCAGTCACCGGGTCGGCTTGACGCCGACACAACACGGCGGATGAGGCCCTCGGGCTTCTGCGTGGGGTAGCCGGTCTTTTCCCTGCCCGTCGGGGAGACGATGGTGTGCCACCAGACGTCGGTGGGCAGCTTGCCGAGCTCCCGCTTCGCCGGTGTTACCAGGCCAGGCGCCATATACGGCTCGCGGTCCACCTCGGCGTTGTCGAAGTGGTATTTCGATGGGTTTTTGACGTACACGAGGATGTTGTCGTGCTTCGTAGGCCAGCGGTACTTGGCGCGGGCACCGTAGTCGTAGGCCCAGATGATCTCGTTGAGGAAGCACTCGCGGCCGAAGATCGCGTCAAGCATCACCTTGGCGTAATGGACTTCCCGGTAATCCAGGTGGAGGTAGAGCGTGCCGTCGTCCGCCAGCAGGCGCCAGGCTTCCACCAGCCGGGGTTCCAGGAATGACCAGTAGTCACTGAAGGCGTCATCGTACCGGTGCAGGGCGCCCTTGATGGTGTCGTAGGAACGCCCCTTGAAGCCCACGCGGTCGCCGCCACCGTCGGTGTTCAGCACCATCCGCGTTACCTGGCGCTTCTGGACCCTCCCGGTGTTGAACGGCGGGTCAACGTATATCAAGGTGAAGGCGCCGTCCGGCAGCGAGGGGAGGAACTCCGCGTTGTCCGCGTGAACCACCAGGTTGCTGCCGTCCGGCGCCCAGACGGTGTCAGTCATCGAGGCTGTTATGCCTCGGTGCTGCCGGGCTGCGCGCCGTTTTCGGCGCCGGCTACTACTTCGCCGTTGCGGCGGCGGGTGCGGGTCCGGCTGCGGCGGGCGCGGGGGTCCACTTCGCCGTCGGCCGGAGCCGCAGTAGCCGGTTCCGGGGCGGGGCCAGTGCCGGCGGTCGCCGCATCAGAGGTACGACGACGGCGGTCACCGGAGCGTCCGCCGGTCTCGCCGGAGCGTCCGCCGGTCTCGCCGGCGCGGCGGCTGGTGGAGCGGCCGGCGTCACGGTTGCCGTCGCGGCCGCCATCGCGCCCGCCGTCACGGCCACCGCTGGGGCGGGTGTTCTTCTTGCCGGTCTCGCCCAGGTCCTCAAGGACCTCGGCGTCGACACCGGCCAGCGTGCGCTTGTTACGCGGCAACCGGCCCTTGGTGCCCTCGGGGATGTCCAGTTCGGAGAACAGGTGCGGCGAGGAGGAGTACGTTTCCACCGGCTCCGGGACGCTGAGTCCCAGGGCCTTGTTGATCAGGCCCCAGCGCGGCATGTCGTCCCAGTCAACGAACGTGACGGCGGTGCCCTTGTTGCCGGCGCGGCCCGTGCGGCCCACGCGGTGCAGGTAGATCTTTTCGTCTTCAACGCACTGGTAGTTGATGACGTGCGTGACGTCATCAACGTCGATGCCGCGGGCGGCCACGTCGGTGGCAACCAGTACGTCAACCTTGTTGTTGCGGAAGGCACGCAGGGCCTGTTCGCGGGCGCCCTGCCCGAGGTCACCGTGGATGGCTGCGGCGGCGAAGCCGCGGTCCACGAGTTCCTCGGCAACCTTGGCGGCCGTGCGCTTGGTCTTGGTGAAGATGATGGTGCGGCCGCGGCCGCGGGCCTGCAGGATGCGGGCAACAACCTCGATCTTGTCCATGCTGTGGGCACGGTAGATCAACTGGCGGATGTCGCGCTTGGTCAGGCCCTCGTCGTCCGGGTCGGCGGCGCGGATGTGGGTGGGCTGCGTCATGTAGCGGCGGGCCATGGCAATGACCGGGCCGGGCATGGTGGCCGAGAACAGCAGGGTCTGGCGGACGGCCGGCGTGCCGGCGATGAGGGTCTCGACGTCCGGGAGGAAGCCGAGGTCCAGCATTTCGTCGGCCTCGTCAAGGATGACCATCTTGACGTTCTTCAGGACGAGGTGCTTCTGCTTGTAGAGGTCGATGAGGCGGCCGGGGGTCCCCACGACAACCTCGACGCCGTTCTGCAGCGCCTCAACCTGGGGCTCGTAGGCACGGCCGCCGTAGATCGTGGTGATGCGGGCATTGCGCTTGCGGGAGGCGTTCTGCAGGTCGTTGGCGACCTGGACGGCCAGCTCGCGGGTCGGTACGATCACGAGGGCCTGGGGTGCGCCGGGCACGGCGAGCTTGTCAAAGCCGGCGTCGTCCGGACCCACCACACGCTGCAGCGCGGGAATGCCGAAGCCGAGGGTCTTGCCGGTGCCGGTCTTGGCCTGCCCGATGATGTCGTGGCCCGAAAGCGCCACCGGCAGGGTCATGGCCTGGATGGGGAAGGGGTGGGTGATTCCGGCGTCGGCGAGGGACTCCACGATGTCGGCGCGGACATTGTAGTCGGCGAAGGATTTCTCCTCGATCTCGTGCGGCTTCTCGTCCGAGATGATGGTTTCTTCGGGTTCGATCGTCTCGATGCCGGAGTCGTCAGTCAGGATCTGGTGGGTATGCAATTCACTCACAGGGGAGTTTCCTTATTCATTTGGGCATTGGCGCTGCCTGCTCAACGGGCCGGCCAACGTGGCCGTTCCGGAGCACGCTCTGGCGCGCAAGCAAATCCAGTGGAAGCCGATCGCGGGCTATCAAAATGCTGGCACTGGTGACCAACGGGTGCATCTCAAGATCGCGTAGGGGCGGGCTTGTTGAATTCAAAATCAAGGAAATCAACGACCGGGCATCCATATCTACTTCTTCAGTCTAGCCTTACGGACCCTGAATCCCGGCTTTGGGCCGATCAGGCGGGGCGCAAAACCTTCAGGCCAGCAGCTCGAAGTGGACCTCGCGGGCGGCAATATCGGAGGAGATCAGGCGGACCCGCACCTTGGTGCCGGATTCCAGGTCGCCGCCGCACCGGGCTGTCACGGCGGGTTCGGCGATCTGGATGATCCCCGAGGGGCCGTTCCCGTTTTTTGCAGCACCGTTCTTGGTGCCGTTGCCGTTTTTCCCGCCGCCGTTGCCGTTGTCTTTTTGCGGCTTGGCGCCGGAAATGACGATCGCATCGAATTCCTGGCCCACATGGTTGACCAGGAGCGCGGCCTCTACGGTGTCCAGCGCCATGCGTTCCATCCGCGATGCCAACTGGTCGGAGCCGGCCATGATCTCCGGCAGGGACGGCAGGGCTTCCCGTGCCCAGTCCGGTACCTGCTTGCCGTTGCTCAGGGCTTCGCAGATCACCAGGACAAAGCGGTCGATAAGACGCCGGAGTGGTGCTGTGGTGTGGGCATAGGCGGCGCCGATGGCGGACTGGATGGCGTCTTCCGGGACTGTGCCGTCGAACGCCGTGTAACTGGCGCCGCGGAACAGCATGCCGGCGGAGTGCAGGATGGCCAGTTGCCGGGGCTCGGTCGGATCTAGGCTGCGGAGGTATTCGCCGTAGCTGATTTGGCCGTCCCACGGCTTGCCTAAGGCCTCGGTCTGGAGGCGGAAATGACGCAGGGAGCGCTCGTCCGGCGCGGGCATGGTGCGTAGGATGCCCACTTTTCCCGCCAACATCAGGTTTGCCGCCGCCATCCCGGTCATCAGGGAGATCTGGGCATTCCAGTCCTCCACCGGAAGCTGCGGCGCCGCGGCAATCCGGTAGCCGCCGTCGGGCAGTTGGACGATTTCCTGCTCAGGCATGTTTAGGCTCGCACCGCCGCGGCGGCGCTCCAGCTCGACGCGCTTGAGGCCTACTTCTTTCAGGAGCTGCAGGACGGGACCAGCCGTCCCGGCGTCGAGTTCGGCTTGGACTCCCTTGTAGCTCAGCTTGGCCCGGCTGCGGATGGAGGCCCTCCGGACAGTCACAGTGGAGACCTGCGCGGCGTCGTCCAGCCCGAACTCCCAAACATAGGCGGAACACAGCTGCCCGGCCAGGAGGCTGCCGGCTCCTTCGCTGATGACCTCCGGGTGCAGCGGGATACGGCCGTCAGGGGCGTAGAACGTCTGGCCCCGGCGGCGGGTCTCGGCGTCCAGTCCGCCGCCGGGGCGGACAAAGGAGGGCACGTCAGCGATGGCGTAAAGCACCCGGTAGCCAGTGCCCGCACGCTCGATGAACAGCGCCTGGTCCAGGTCAGTGGACGACGCCGGATCGATGGTGAGGAAGTCCACATCCGTCAGGTCAGCGCCCGGCAACTCGTGTGCGGCCACTGCCGCTTCCGCGTCCCGGACCGCCTCCGCAGGGTAGGGCCCCGGCAGTTCCAGCTCGGTCCGCAGGGCGCTCAGCGCCGCCGCGAGGTCGTTGGTCTGCTCGTGGACGTTGGGGGCCAACCTATGATGTGACACGAAAGTCAGGTTAGCCCGATTTCCACGGAACATGCACGCCCGCCGTCCGTCACGCGGGGGATTTTCAGGATGCGCCCGCGTCCAGGGCCGCCAGGAGTGCCGCGGCCGCCGCTGCGGGATCGGAGGCTTCGGTAATGGCACGCACCACAACAATCCTGCCGGCACCGGCCTCCACCGCCTGCTCCACGTTGCCGAGATCGATGCCTCCGATGGCAAACCAGGGCAGCGTGGCCTGGGTGCCACCGGCAGCGCCGACCGCCCCCGCTGCGTACCGCACCAAGTCAAGGCCGACGGCGGCCCGGCCGGGTTTGGTGGGAGTGGCCCAGACCGGTCCGACGCAGAAGTAGTCCAGGCCGCCTTGGGCATTCAGCCCACCGGACAGCCGGATGGCGCCTTCGATCTGCTCGGCGGTGTGCGTGGAAAGGCCGATCGCTGCACTTGGGCCGAGCAGGGTGCGGGCGGAAGCGACCGGCAGGTCCTTCTGCCCGATGTGGAAGACGGGGGCGCCGGACAGCATCGCGATATCGGCACGGTCATTGACTGCCCACAGCTTTCCGTGGCGTTCGGCCGCCGCCTGAAGCACCGCCAGCAGCTCCAGTTCCTCCGCCGCCTCGATGGCCTTGTCGCGGAGCTGGATGATGTCCACGCCGCCGGCAAAAGCCGCGTCCACAAACTCGCCAAAGTCCCCACGGTCCCGGCGCGCGTCGGTGCACAGGTACAGCCTGGCGCTATGGGGGAGTCCGGCTCCTATGCCGCCGGTGGGGTCTGTTTCGGTCAAGGATGCGGGGGCGGAAGAGCTGGCGGAGGACGTGCCTGCAGCGGCGAAGGATTGCGCGTTCATGGAACCAGCCTAATTCCCCTAAACTGGGCGGGTACTGCGGGAGCCCGTTGCAGCCGTCACAAAGCGGCCGGGCTGAGAGGGCGTCAGAGCCGACCGCTTGACCTGATCCGGCTAGTACCGGCGTAGGGAAGGAACCATGTGCCCCCCGCAATAAGCAGCCCACCTGAGACTGCATCAGCCAGCGTCCCAGCCAGCACCGCCGCAGTCCTGCACGCCGACGTGGCAGTCATCGGCGGCGGAGTCATCGGCCACGCCATAGCCTGGGAGGCTCGGCGATCCGGCCGTTCCGTCGTGCTGATCGATGACGCGCCCGGGAACGGCGCCAGCTGGGCGGCCGCCGGCATGCTTGCCCCTGTGAGCGAACTGCATTACCAGGAGGAAGACCTCCTTGAGCTGATGCTTGCATCCTCCGGCCTGTGGCCTGCCTTCGCGGCAGCCCTTGCCCTGGCCGGGGCTGGAGAGACCGGATATCTGACGACGCCGACCCTCGCCATCGGCGCGGACGCTGCGGACCGCCGGGCGCTGATGGACCTCCGGGCCGTGCAGCAGGCCAGCGGCCTGGTGGTGGAACCCATGACTGTCCGTGAGGCCAGGATGAGGGAATCCTTGCTCAGCCCGGCCATATCCTGCGCCCTGGACATCCCCGCCGACCACCAGGTGGATCCCCGGAAACTGGTGGCGTGCCTCCAGGAAGTCCTTGCCCTCCACGAACCGGGGGCAGGAACAGCCGTGGCAGGTGCTCGCGCGGGATTCGCCGTTGACCAACGCGCCGCTGCCCTTATCTGGGAGGACGGCCGCGTCAGCGGCGTGACCCTCGCACACGGCGGAAGTGTCCAGGCAGGGGAGACTATCGTGGCCAACGGATTGGAGGCGGCGTCGCTGGATGGGCTCCCGGTTGGACTGCACCTGCCCCTGCGGCCTGTCTACGGTGACATCCTTCGACTGGCTGTTCCGCAGCACCTGCGCCCGCTCCTCACCTCGACAGTCCGCGGAATGGTCCATGGCGTGCCGGTCTACATGGTTCCCCGGCAGGACGGCACGGTAGTGATCGGGGCAACGCAGCGGGAGGACGCGCTCGCCGGGACAGGCGACGCTGCTGTCTCGGCCGGTGGCGTCTACCAGTTGCTGCGTGACGCCCAGGTCCTGGTGCCGGCAGTGTCAGAGCTTGAACTCCTGGAATGCACGGCACGGGCAAGACCGGCGACCCCAGACAACGCACCTCTCCTCGGCCGTGTACCGGTTTCCGCACCAAGGACGGGGATCACAGGGAACATTGCCGGGCTGATTGTTGCCACCGGGTTCTTCCGCCACGGAGTGCTGCTTGCTCCGGCGGCGGCGGCCATCTGCCGGGACCTGCTGGACGGCCCGACGGACCCGCGGTGGGGTTCCCTCAGTCCGGCCCGCTTTTCAGGAAAGCACCAGGTAGCCGGCACACCGTCCCCACGCAAGGACATTAGCGGTACGAAGGACCTCGACCCACAGAAGGAATCAGCATGAACATCACCCTCAACGGCTCGCGCCATTCCGTGGCGGCCGGCGCCTCCATCACCACCCTCATTAGCCAGATCACGGGCCGTCCCCTAGCAGCCAACGGCCAGGCGACAGACGGGCAGAAACTCGGCGTCGCCGTCGCCCACAACTCCGAAGTAGTACCCCGCAGCCAGTGGTTCGTTACGGCGCTCGCCGAAGGTGACGACGTCGAACTGGTCACAGCAGTCCAGGGAGGCTGACACCATGACAGTAACCAGCAACACCAGCACACAGAACCGGCCCGAGGCCGCAGACAGACTCGTTATCGACGGCGTCGAGCTCGGCTCCCGCCTCATCATGGGCACCGGTGGCGCCCCCAGCCTCGACGGGCTGGGCGCTGCCCTGCTGGCGTCCGGAACCGAACTGACCACGGTGGCCATGCGGCGCTATTCGCCGGCTGAATCGGGGTCCCTTTTCCAGCTCCTGGTGGACCACGGGATCCGGATCCTACCCAACACCGCCGGCTGCTTCACCGCCCGGGACGCGGTCATGACGGCGGAACTGGCACGCGAAGCGCTGGAAACCGACTGGATCAAGCTGGAAGTCATCGCCGACGAACAGACCCTGCTGCCGGACGCCGTGGAACTCGTGGATGCAACGGAACAGCTTGTAAACCGGGGCTTCAAAGTGTTCGCCTACACCAACGATGACCCGGTCCTGGCCCTGCGGCTGGAAAACCTGGGTGCCACCGCGGTCATGCCGCTCGGAGCGCCCATCGGCACCGGCCTGGGAATCCTGAATCCACACAACATCGAACTGATCGTCTCGCGCGCCTCGGTGCCCGTGGTGCTGGACGCCGGCATCGGCACGGCATCCGACGCCGCACTGGCCATGGAGCTTGGCTGTGATGCCGTGCTGCTGGCCACTGCAGTCACGCGTGCGCAGAACCCGGCACTCATGGGGGAGGCCTTCAAACACGCCGTCATCGCCGGTAGGCTGGCGAAAGCGGGCGGCAGGATTCCGCGCCGCGAGCACGCCTTGGCGTCATCGGCCATGGAAGGCCGGGCAGAGTTTCTGTAGGCCGTTTTCTCCAGGCCGGGCGCCCTCGACGAAAACGCCGGGGCGGGCTCACCAGACGAGCCAAGGAGGCCGCTATGGCCGGCAAGCAAGACACTCTCACGCGTGAGCGGATCGAGGCCGTCCTCGCCGCGCTGCCTGACTGGCAGTACAGGCTGGGCGGCCTGGTCGCTGTCTATAAGACGCCGACGGCGGCCGCCGCACTGGAGCTGATTGCCGCCGTCGGACGCCTGGCGGAAGAGCAGAACCACCATCCGGACCTTGACTGGCGCTTCAACAAGGTGCATCTCCGCTATACGTCCCACGACGCCGGCGGCGAGGTCACTGAGCGGGATGCCGCTGCTGCGGCGGCGGTGAGTGCTGCTGCCGCCCGGCTTGGCGCCACTGCCCAGCCGGCGGGTTAAAGGACGGTGACCACGCACCCCTGTTGGGTAGTGGTCACCGGTTCTTAAGGAAACGGGACCGGCCTACAGCTTGAGCGCGTGCGTCAGCCGCCGCGTATCGTGGCTTTCGCGCGTCCGCCCGAGGTAGAGGACCGTCCCGATGGCAGCGACGGTGCCGAGCGCCATGGGCAGGACCCAGGGAATCCACGTCAGGCCCGGCTGGTAGCCAAAACCTGCCGCGATGAAGATGACCCAGCTGATCGTCCCGACCACAACGGCAACCCCTGCGGGCAGCCCCGTCCCATACCGGGTGTGGCGCTTGTCATTGGCCCAGACAACAAAGCCTGCGGCTACTGTGACCAGGACAACGATGGTCAGCGAAAGCATGGGATCTCCTCGGAAAGCAGCGGCCAACCGCCAGGACGGCTGGCCGCTGACGTACTAGAACTGGCCGAAACCGACCTTGCGGGCCTCTTCGGCACCGATTTCCACGTAGCCCAGCGCGTTGCCGGGAACGATGATGATGCGTCCCTTGTCGTCCTTGAGGCGGAGATCGGTGCCCTTGGTGATGGCTTCTTCAACGACCGTGGCTACAGTGTCTGCATCCTGAGCCGATTCCAGGACGATTTCGCGGGCAATGTTCTGTATGCCGATCTTAATTTCCAAAAGGGGGCCTCCCAGCCAATCAAAGTTTCTTGGGTTCTCTTATTTGTAGTCTAGGACTCTTTGGGGAAGCGCGAGATTCCGCGCCAAGCTAAACGGTAAATGAGGTCGCTGGCCACATCGAGGTCCAGGTTTCCATCTGTTTCCAGCCAATAACGCGCGCTGACCTGGGCCATGCCGGCCAGACCGCGTCCCAGAAGCTGGGCCTCCAGCTGGGGCAGTTTGGTGTCCTCGGCAATCACGCGTGCCACGGCGTCAGCGAACGTCTTGTTAAATGTCTCGAGGCGGGAACTGACATCGGGATCGTTGATGAGGTCTGATTCGAAGACCAGGCGGTGGGCTTGGTCGTCGCTGGCGATGAAGCGGTAGTAAGCGCGCATCACAGCCTGGACACGTTCGTCATTGTCGGTAGTGGAGCTCAATGCACCGAGCATCAGGTCCGTCAGCGACGCGAGATGGCTGTCCAGCAGGGCAAGATACAGCTCCCGTTTGGACGGGAAGTGCTGGTACAGCACCGGTTTGCTGACGTGGGCCGTTTCGGCGATTTCATCCATGGCGGCGCCATGGTAACCGTTGGCGACAAAAACCTCCTGGGCAGCCGCGAGGAGCTGCGCGCGGCGCTCATCCCGGGGAAGCCGGGCGGACCGCTGGCCCGCGGTACGTTGAGGTGCGGCCGGTTCCCCGCCGGACGCCCGGTCAGCCCGTGCTTCATGGACCACAGTTGCCCTACTTTCCCTTGCCGTTACCTACACAATACTGCGCGGTAATATGACCGCGCGGCATCTCGGGGCATACATTGAAGTATGGCTTCGACTTTGACCGCAAATGATTCCTCTGTATCACTTAAGCCGCTGGTGGAGCCCGCCGGTGAACTGACGCCGGCGGAGGTGGAACGCTACTCACGGCACCTCATCATTCCCGAAATCGGAGCGGTGGGGCAGCGGCGGCTGAAGAACGCCAAGGTTCTGGTCATCGGTGCCGGGGGACTGGGTTCGCCCGCGCTGCTCTACCTGGCGGCAGCGGGCGTGGGGACCCTGGGAATCATCGACGACGACGTCGTTGACCTGAGCAACCTGCAGCGCCAGGTGATCCACGGCGTCGCCGACGTAGGACGGCCCAAGATCGAATCCGCGCGGGATGCCATCGCCGCTCTGAACCCCCTGGTGGAGGTCCGGCTGCACAACGTCAGGCTGGATGCCTCCAACGCACTGGAGCTGTTCGCGGACTACGACCTGATCCTGGACGGGGCGGACAACTTCGCCACCCGCTACCTGGTCAACGATGCCGCTGCCATCCTCGGCAAGCCCTACGTGTGGGGATCGATCTTCCGCTTCGACGGCCAGGTCAGCGTGTTCTGGGAAAAGCACGGACCCACTTACCGGGACCTCTATCCCGAGGCCCCGCCGGCCGGATCCGTGCCCTCCTGCGGTGAGGGTGGCGTCTTCGGCATGCTCTGCGCTGCTGTGGGATCACTCATGGTGACCGAGGCAGTCAAGCTGATCACCGGCGTCGGGCGTTCACTCCTGGGCCGGGTGGCACTGTTTGACGCGCTGGGCGGCAGCTGGCGCGAGATCCGCGTGTCCAAGGACCCGGTGGCCGAACCCATAACGGAACTGACCGACTACGAAGCCTTCTGCGGCATCACCCCCGCCGTCTCCGCAGACACGGAGCACACCGTGACGGCAACCCAGCTGGCCACCATGCTGGCGTCCCGGAAGGCAGGCCTGAAGGACTTCGAGCTGGTGGACGTCAGGGAAACCGGTGAACACAACATCGTGAGCATCGACGGCTCGGTGCTGATCCCGCAGGGCAGGATCCTCGCGGGGGAGGCGTGGGCGGAACTCCCGCAGGACAAGGACATTGTGTTCCACTGCAAGGCCGGTACTCGGTCAGCCAACGTGCTGGAGGCTGCACGGAAGGCCGGCTACCAGCGGGTCAGCCATCTCGACGGCGGAATCCTGGCCTGGGTGCGCGACGTGGAGCCGCAGAAGCCGGTCTACTGACCAGTTGCGCTATCACTTTTGGTCGCCAAAACGGTGGGTTGAGAGCCAAAACTGATAGGGCAACGTCGCGTCAGGCGGTTTCGAGGCCCCGGTGGTCCACGGGGCACTCCGCTTGCGCTGCGGTGGCCGGCTGCTCCACGGTGATGCCGTAGAGGGTTTCGAGCGCCGACACGTAGTCGTCCTGCTGGCCGTTGGCGGCGAGCTCACGGGCACGGACAGTGGGCACATGCAGCAGCTGCTTGACCATCCGGCGGAGGGCGAACTCCACTTCCTCGGCGGCGGCCGTGCAACCGTGGCGGGCACGGACGCGCTCCATCTCCGCGTCCAGGACGTTCATGGTGTGCCGGCGGAGCGCCACAATGGCGGAATCCACCGAGCGGGCTTCCCGTTCCTGTTCGAAGGCCTGGGCCGCGCCGGACACAATGCCACTGGCCTGGGTGAGGGACTCGGCCTGTTCCTGGGGTGCCGCCAAACGCACGGACTCCAGCGTGAGCAGCTCGACGCCGTCGAGCTGTCCGACTTCCGGGTCAAAATCGTGGGTGAGGGCGAGGTCAATCGCGATCAGCGGCTGGGGAGAGTCCGCGCGGATCCCGGCAAGTTCGCCGGCCTCGACCCGGGTGTCGGAACCGCTGCAGCCGATCATGACGTCGGCCGCCGCCACGGCTACCGGCAGGGAATCGCTGTCCAGCGATGTTCCGCCGCGCGTGGCGACGAACGCTTCGGCGCGTCCCGAGGAGGAGAACACGGAGATGTCGGTGCAGCCCCTTTCGCGGAGCAGCGCCATAGTGGCGCCGGCGTAGGCGCCGGTGCCGAACACCACGACCTTCTTCGCTGACCAGTCGGGGCTCTCGGAAAGATCGGTGGCAAGATCCAGTGCTACTGAGACGATGGACAGGCCCCGGGAACCGAGTGCGGTCTGCGCCCCGACATCCTTGGCCGTCTTGGACGCGGCCTGGAAGAGGCGGACCAGGCCGGAGCTGGCCGTACCCTCGTGCTGGGCAGTGATGAGTGCGCGGCGGACCTGGCCGGCAATTTCACGTTCACCCACCACGGCGGAGTCCAGTCCGGCGCTGACGGCGAAAAGGTGCTGGCTGACTTCCGGGCCGGTGCGGGTGCTGAAGGAGCGGGACACGAGCTGTTCGTTGAGTCCGCTGAGGCCGCTGATCTCGGACACGAGAGCCGCCCGGGCAGCCTCAACATCGTCCGCGTGGGGCGCTTCGCCGTAGATTTCGTAGCGGTTGCAGGTGGCAAGCACCACCGCGCCCGTCACTGCCGGCGATCCGGAGAGTGCGGACGTAGCGATCCCGGAAGCACCATTGCTCAGTTGAGCAACGGTCTCAAGGTCGATGTCGGCGTGTGTAGCCACCAATGAAAAAAGAACCACAGCAGATCAATCATAGCTTTTTCGCAGCCCGGTAGAACAACCCGCCAAACGGCCACGGGCGGTGGAGGGCCGTGATTCCTGCCACGGTGCGTCCCGGGCGGCTGCAGGTGACAGGCTGTCGTTATCTTTTAGGGCCGATTTTGGGCACAATCAAAGGCATGACTTCCAGCTCCGCCGTGTCCCATGCCGTGTCTGCTGCCGGTGCCCTTGCTGCCGGCCATCCGCTGATGGATGGCCGCACCGCAGATTCGCCCCTCATCACCGCTTACCGTGGCGGCAAGCCGTCGCGGCGGCCGGTGTGGTTCATGCGGCAGGCCGGCCGCTCCCTGCCGGAATACCTGAAGGTGCGCGAAGGCGTGGCCATGCTCGATTCCTGCCTGCGGCCGGAGTTGGCGGCCGAAATCACGCTGCAGCCCGTCCGGCGCCATGACGTGGACGCTGCCATTTTCTTCTCCGACATCGTCATTCCGCTGAAGCTCGCCGGCGTTGGCGTGGACATTGTGCCGGGTGTGGGCCCGGTGCTGGACAAGCCGGTGCGCACGGCTGCTGACGTTGCCGCCCTGCCGCAGCTGACCTGGGAAGCGCTGGAACCGATCCGCGAAGCCGTGCGGCTGACCGTCGCCGAGCTGGGCAAAACCCCGCTGATCGGCTTTGCCGGTGCCCCGTTCACCCTTGCCGCCTACATGGTGGAGGGCAAACCCTCCCGTGACCACCTGGGCCCGCGCACCATGATGCACGCGGACCCCGAAACCTGGACAGCTCTGGCCAACTGGGCCGCTGACGCCTCGGGGATGTTCCTCCGAGCCCAGCTGGAAGCCGGCGCCTCCGCCGGACAGCTGTTTGACTCCTGGGCGGGATCGCTTGGCCTGGCCGACTACACCAAGTTCGTGGCACCGGCTTCGGCCCGGGCGCTGGACCACGTCCGCCACCTCGGCGCACCGCTGATCCATTTCGGTACCGGAACCTCCGAACTCCTTGTTGCTATGCGCGACGTCGGCGTGGACGTGGTGGGCGTGGACTACCGTCTTCCCCTGGATGAGGCCAACCGGCGCCTGGGCGGAAAGGTGCCGCTCCAAGGCAACATCGACCCCGCGTTGCTGTCCGCGCCCTGGGAAGTGCTCGAAGCCCATGTGCGTGCTGTCATTGCGGCCGGCGCCTCTGCGCCCGGCCACGTGCTCAACCTCGGTCACGGGGTGCCGCCGGAAACCGACCCCACAGTCCTGACCCGCGTTGTAGAACTCGTCCACTCCATTTCCCCGGAGTAGGACCGTGGGCAGCTCCCTGACACCGGCCCAGGCCGCCCTCGTCCTGGGCGGCGGCATCTCCGGCCTGCTGGCCGCACGGGAGCTGGCGGCTGCCGGACACGCAGTGACCGTCCTGGAAGCCACAGCATCCTGGGGCGGCTGCGTGGGCAGCCATGTGGTGGCCGGCCTCACCCTGGACAGCGGAGCAGAGTCCTTTGCCACACGCTCCTCCGCCGTGGCTGACCTTGCTGCTGAACTGGGACTCGGCGGCAACGTTGTGGTGCCCCGCCCGGGCGGGGCCTGGGTGCAGCTTCCGGACGGCCCGCGCGAACTGCCCAAGACGGGAGTCCTGGGCATTCCCGCCAACCCTTGGGACCCGGAGGTCAGGCGGTCATTGGGATTTGTGGGCTCGCTCCGGGCGTCCTTGGATAAGTACCTGCCGGCGTCGATCGGTGCGTCTGCGGATGTCACGAGCGTCGCTGCCCTGGTGCGTGCCCGGATGGGCCGCCGCGTTTTGGAGCGCCTCGTGGCCCCGGTGGTGGGCGGCGTGCACTCCGCGGACCCCGGTCTCCTGGACGTGGACATGGTGGCCCCCGGCCTCCGGGCCGGAATCCGTGAGCACGGTTCCCTCGCCGCCGCGGTGGCCGCCCAGCGGCGCGGCTCCGCCCAGCCGACCGTCGCGAAGGCGGGTTCCGCCGTCGCCGGCCTGGAAGGCGGGATGCACACCCTGGTGGTGGCCCTGCTCAGCGATCTCCGCAGCCGCGGGGTCACTCTGATGAGTGGAACAGCCGCGGACGCCGTCGAACGGACGGCGGACGGGTGGCGGGTCACCGCCGGTGACACAACGTACGACGGCGGCCTGCTGGTGGTGGCACTGCCCGGCCCGGCAGCCGTGGGGCTGCTTCAGGAGGCCGTACCCGCCCTCTCCGGCAGGAGCCCGGAAAGCGGGCCGGACGTCCGGCTCGTCACCCTGGTGGTGGACGTGCCGGAACTTGACCGCCGGCCGCGGGGCACCGGGATCCTGGTATCCCCCCAGACACCGGGTATCCAGGCAAAAGCCCTTACGCATGCAACCGCGAAGTGGGATTGGCTGGGCGCTGCGGCAGGTCCCGGGACACACGTGCTGCGGCTCTCCTACGGCCGCCTGGACGCCTCGGAAACCGCGACCTCGGAAACCAGCGGTTCCGCCCCAGCCCTCGACACGGAACTCCTGGCTGCTGCCTTGCATGACGCTTCGGCCCTGTTGGACGTCCCGGTGCAGGGGACCGACGTTGTCGGCTGGGATGTTGTCAGGTGGCAAGGGGCCTTGCCGTTCGCGGCCGTGGGACACAAAGCCCGGGTGGCTGAGGTCAGGAAGTTCTGTGCGGCAGAGGTCGGCCTCGGCATTGTGGGCGGGTGGGTGGCAGGCAACGGACTCGCCGCCGTGGTGGCCGATACGCGAAAAGAAATTCGCAGCCTGCTCAGCTGACCATCGCCCCTGTTCAGTGGAATATGGGCCTTGAAGGGACCACTCCGGGGTGCGGTTTCCGGTTTTCAATCCACCCCCTGATGTGGCTAGGGTCGATGACTATGGTTATCTACAGGTCCGAATTTTCCCGTTCCCGGACCAGTATCCATGGGGGACTCCGGCGTGGCGCTGCAGCGGCTGCCGTCGGAGCGGTACTGGTCCTGTCTGCCGGCGTGCCGGCATCCCAGGCGGCTGATGGCAGCACTGATCCCACCGTGTCCGCCGAGGTTGCAGCCGACGGGGACCTCGACGGGGTCAATGGCCTGCTGCAGGGACTCGTGGGCGGTTCCGGCGGACGTTCCACAGCCTCACCCGAACCGACTCCCGCGCCCTCAAGCTCTTCCACTCCGACGGTCACGGCTACACCGTCTCCAGCCCCTACATCCACGGCGCCCACCTCGTCCGAGCCGACGTCGTCCGAGCCGACGTCTGCCAGCCCAGCGCCGCAGGGCACAACTCCGCAGGGTACTGCGCCCCAGAGCCCCGGGTCGCCGTCGAGCGCTCCGGCGCCGCTCAGCACGTCCCGTGATGCCGGTTCGCCGGCAGGAACGCAGCCGAACGGCCACCCCGGTGCGCCTGCCGACGGGACGCAGGATGCCGGGCAGGAAGCCGATCCTGCTGCGGACCAGCCCGCGCAGGATGCCCACAACGCCACCCCTGTCTCGAACCCAAAGCGCCCCGGTAACGCGCCCGCCAGCCGGGAGGACATGGCGTCGGCCACGGAGGCAGCCGCGGCGACCGAACCTGCAAAGGTCTGGCTTGGGGTGGGACTGGTGGGGTCCGCCGGAGCTGCAGGACTCCTTTTTGCCCGGATCCGCCGGATCTGACCTCGGTGCCGAATCGGCTCAAGGCCTACACTGCGCCGAACCTGTGACATTAATCACTTCTACGTCTTGTAGAAGTCGCTGGTTTCGACTTGGCGGTATGGAAGGGGCAAACTGGTAACCATGAGCCACACTTCTGCCGAATCTGTCACTAAAACCGAAGAATCAGCCGAGCAGTTCTTCACTCTCTGGACTGTTTTCAAGCGGTCTGAGGAGCTGGTGCGCAGCGCTGACGCTGCCGACGATTTCGATGCCCTGCTGGTCCGCATGGCCGAGGCGGGCGTGACGCACCGCGGCAGCTACGACGTCTCCGCTATGCGCGCCGACGCCGATGTGATGGTGTGGCTCCACGGCCCGAAGCCCGAAGCGCTGCAGCAGGCCATCCGCGACATCCGCCGCAGCACGCTTTTCGCCGGAACCGAGATTGTCTGGTCCGCCATGGGCGTCCACCGGGAAGCCGAGTTCGCCAAGAACCACACACCTGCATACTCGCGTGGTGTGGCCCCGGCCGAGTGGCTCTGCGTCTACCCGTTCGTGCGCTCCTATGAGTGGTATATCCTGCCGGACGAAGAACGCGGCAAGATGCTGCGCGACCACGGCATGCTGGGCCGGGAGTTCCCGCAGGTCATCTCCAACACGGTATCCTCCTTTGCCCTGGGCGACTGGGAGTGGATCCTGGGACTGGAAGCCCCCGAGCTGGTGGACCTCGTGGACCTGATGCGCCACCTCCGCGCCACCGAGGCCCGCAACCACGTACGGGAGGAAATCCCGTTTTACACCGGCCGCCGCATCACCGCAGCAGAGGTCGCTGAGGTCCTCGCATGACCCAGCCCGAGCCCGCGGCGGGCACCGTGCACACCGGAATCAACCCGGCCACCGAAGCCGGCCGGATGGCGCCCAAGAACTATGACGGCGTCCTGCTGGCCTCCTTTGGCGGACCCGAGGGCCAGGACGACGTTATCCCGTTCCTGCGCAATGTCACCCGCGGCCGCGGGATCCCGGACGAGCGGCTCGAAGAGGTTTCCCACCACTACCGTGCCAACGGCGGCATCAGCCCCATCAACCGGCAAAACCGGGAGCTCAAGACTGCCCTGGAAGCGGAGCTCACCGCCCGCGGCATTGAGCTCCCGGTGCTGTGGGGAAACCGCAACTGGGACCCCTACATTCCGCAGACCCTGCAGGACGCGTACGACGCCGGCCACCGCAAACTGCTGATGGTGACCACGAGTGCCTACTCCTGTTACTCCAGCTGCCGCCAGTACCGCGAGGACATCGGCATCGCCCTGACGGAGACAGGGCTGGACGGCCTGCTTGAGGTGGACAAGGTCCGCCAGTACTTCGACCACCCCGGCTTTGTCGAGCCCTTCATTGAAGGCACCGCCGCCGGGCTCGCGGACGTGCGGGCGCAGCTCACTGCCGCCGGCACCCCAGACGCCCCCGTGCACATCCTTTTTGCCACCCACTCCATCCCCACCCGGGATGCCGAGGCCGCCGGACGGTCCGGGGACGAGCCGCGCGAGTTCGCGGAAGGTTCCGCGTACGTGGCCCAGCACCTGGCCACCGGCGCAGCTGTCATCAGCCGTGTGGAGGCCGAATCCGGCCTGACCGCACCCTGGTCCCTGGTCTACCAATCCCGCTCGGGCGCGCCCCACGTGCCATGGCTGGAACCGGACATCAACGACGCCATCGCCGACCTGGCGGGCCAGGGCATCAAAGGCATCGTCATCGTCCCGCTGGGCTTCGTCAGCGACCACATGGAAGTTGTCTGGGACCTGGACACCGAAGCACTGGAGACCTGCCGCAACCTTGGGCTGGCCGCCACGCGTGTACCCACCCCGGGCACCCACCGGAAGTTTGTGAACGGCTTGGTGGACCTCATCGCCGAACGGACGCTCGCCAACAACATCAGCGATCGGCCCGCCGTGACCGGATTGGGCCCCTGGTACGACGTCTGCCGGCCGGGATGCTGCGCTAATTTCCGCGGCGAGAAGCCCACCATCGCCGGAGCCGACACCACCGTCGGCACCGGTCACGACGCATATCCGGCAGCGTCCGCGGGCGCTGCCGGGGGAGAAGGATCCCTATGACCGTACGGATCGGCACCAGGGCCAGCAAGCTCGCCCTGACCCAGACCCAGCAGACGGCGGACCAGCTGGCCGCCGTCGGAGGCTTCCCCGTGGAGCTGGTGCACATCACCACCGAGGGCGACGTCAAGACAGGATCACTGTCCCAGATGGGTGGCACCGGGGTGTTTGTCGCCGCCCTGCGCGATGCCCTGCTGCAGGACACCTGCGATGTCGCTGTGCACTCGCTCAAGGACCTCCCCACGGGCGCCGCACTGGGCCTCACCATCGCGGCGACGCCCAAGCGTGTCGACGTGCGGGATGTCCTGTGCGCACGCGACGGCCTCAAACTGGCTGATCTGCCGCACGGCGCCAAAGTGGGCACCGGCTCGCCGCGCCGCGCTGCCCAGCTGCGTGCCGCCCGCCCCGACCTGGACGTGCAGGACATCCGCGGCAATGTTGATACCCGCCTGGGCCGCGTGCCCGGCCTGCCCGGCAACGCAGCCGGCACACCAGGCGACCTCGACGCCGTCGTACTGGCCGCCGCCGGCCTGGAACGCATCGGCCGCCTGGACGCCGTCAGCGAATTCTTCGAGACGGATGTGATGCTGCCCGCGCCCGGACAGGGTGCGCTGGCCATCGAATGCAGGACGGCTGACGCCCCGCGCAAGGCCGGTTCCACCGAAGGTTCGCAAGGTGTGCTGGCGCAGGCCCTGGCCGCGCTCAACGATGAGGACACCCGCCTTGCCGTGACCGCCGAGCGTGCCGTGCTGGCCCGCCTCGAGGCCGGCTGCGCCGCCCCGGTGGGTGCCTTCGCCTACCGTAAGGGCAGCATCCTGTACCTCGAGGCTGCTGTATGCGCCGTGGACGGCACCAGGACGGTGCGCGAAAAGAAGGCAACAGACGGCCTCACTGAAGTCGGTGCCACGCTGCTCGGCATCGAGGTGGCCGAGCTCCTGCTCGCTGCCGGCGCCGCAGAGATCGCGGACCTTGCCGCATCCTGATGCACCGGCAGGCACCCTCGGCGGCCGGCGCGTCCTGATCACCCGGAGCGTCGACCGTGCCGGGCCGCTGGCCGCGCTGCTTGGCAGCCTGGGGGCCGAACCGCTGGTCCTGCCGCTCATCGACTTTGAACGAGCCGCGGACCAGCCGGCTCTGGATGCCGCCCTGGATGCCCTGGCGGCCGGCGGCTTCGACTGGCTGGTGGTCAGCAGCATCACCACGGTGCGCATGCTCGTGGAAAAGGCGGCCGAACGCGGGACCACGCCCGCTGCACTGGTGCCGGCGGGAACGCGGGTGGCCACGATCGGACCGTCCTCCCGGTGGATCCTCGAGGCCGCCGGCATCCCCGTGGCGCTCGCCCCGGTGGACATCCAGTCCGCCGAAGGGCTCGTGGACCTGTGGACCGCCGCCCCGGAGCACGTGCTGTTACCACAGGCAGACATCGCTGGACCTGCCCTGCGTGATGGTCTGGCGGCCAAAGGGGCCGACGTCACGCCTGTTGTGGCCTACCATACCGTGGATTACCCGGCCCGGCCGGAACTCCGCCTGGAGGCGGAACTGCCGTCCGCCGTCGGGCTCTCCCACCATGGCTCTCCCCGTGAGCTCAGTCAGTTGCAGACCCGCAGGGAGCTCGACGCCGGGACGCTCGACGCCGTCGTCGCCGTCTCACCCAGCGCTGCCCGCCGCATCGCCGCGACCCTCCTGCCGCTGGGCCGCTGCCGGTTCATCGCCATCGGACGCCCGACGGCGGCAGAAGCTGCCGCCCTCGGCATCCCGGTGGCCGCCACCGCCCAAGTCCCCACCCCGGACGGCATAGTGGCCGCGCTGGGCACCGTATTCGCCAACGAAAGGAACACCGTATGAGCTTTCCGAACCACCGTCCGCGACGCCTCCGCACCACGCCCGCCATGCGCCGGCTCACCGCCGAACACCGGCTGGCTCCGGCGGACCTGATCCTGCCCGCGTTCATCCGTGAAGGCCTCAGCGAGCCGTCGCCCATCACCTCCATGCCCGGTGTTGTGCAGCACACCACCGATTCCCTCAAGCGCGCCGCCGCGGAAGCCGTGGAGCTGGGCGTCGGCGGCATCATGCTCTTCGGCGTTCCCGCCGTGCGCGATGCACGCGGCACCGCGTCCCTGGACCCGGACGGCGTGCTCAACAAGGCCATCCGCGACGTCCGCACCGAGGTGGGTGATGACCTGGTCATCATGGGCGACGTCTGCCTGGACGAATTCACTGACCACGGCCACTGTGGTGTCCTGGATGCCGACGGCTATGTGGACAACGATGCCACCCTGGAAATCTACGGCCAGATGGCCGTGGCCCAGGCCGATGCCGGCGCCCACGTGCTGGGGCCCTCGGGCATGATGGACGGCCAGATCGCCGTTATCCGCCAGGCCCTTGAGGAATCCGGCCACAAAAACACCGTCATCCTGGCCTACGCGGCCAAGTACGCCTCCGCCTTCTACGGTCCCTTCCGGGAAGCCGTGGATTCGCAGCTCAAGGGCGACCGCCGCACCTACCAGATGGACGCCGCCAACCGCCGCGAAGCCATTCTCGAGGTGGAACTGGACCTTGAGGAAGGCGCAGACATGGTTATGGTGAAGCCGGCCATGAGCTACCTGGATATCCTGGCCGACGTCGCCGCCATGAGCCCCGTGCCTGTCTCGGCCTACCAGATCTCGGGTGAGTACGCGATGATCGAGGCCGCCGCCGCCAACGGCTGGATCGACCGGCGGGGTGCCATCACGGAATCCATCCTTGGCATCAAACGGGCCGGCGCCAACACCGTGCTGACCTACTGGGCCTCCGAAGTTGCAGGCTGGCTGAAGGAATCCTGACGCGGCAGGGAATGTTTCCGGACGCTCCGTGGTTTGTATGCGTATGCATGAAAATAGCGAGCCTTCCGTAACCACTCCGTCGACCTCGAGCAACCCCACCGCCCCCGTCCCGGCGGACACCATCCTGCTTGGCGTCAGCACATTCGGCGACGTCGACCTGGCTGCCGACGGCGCACCCAAGCACCACGCCGAGGTCCTGCGGCAGGTGGTGGAACAGGCCAAGGTGGCCGACGCCGTCGGACTCCACTCCTTCGGCGTCGGGGAGCACCACCGTAGGGACTTTGCCGTCAGCGCGCCGGACGTGGTGCTGGCAGCCATCGCCACGGCCACGGAAAACATCCGGCTCGGCAGTGCGGTCACGGTCCTGAGCTCGGACGATCCTATCCGCGTCTTTCAGCGCTTCGCAACACTCGACGCCGTCTCCAACGGCCGCGCCGAAGTGATCCTGGGCAGGGGTTCGTTCACCGAGTCCTTCCCGCTCTTTGGCTACGACCTTGGCGACTACGACGCCCTGTTCGAAGAGAAGCTGGACATCTATGACCGCGTACGGTCCCAGAACCCGGTGAACTGGGACGGCCGGACCCGGGCCAGCCTCCGCGGCCAGATGGTCTACCCCCACGTGGAAGGGCGCCTGCTTCCCACCTGGATCGGTGTGGGCGGCTCGCCCCAGTCCGTGGTCCGCACCGCAACCTACGGCTACCCGATGGTCCTGGCCATCATCGGTGGCGAACCGGAGCGCTTCCGTCCCTATGCCGATCTGTACCGGCGCACCCTTGCCGAGAAGGGCCACGATCCGCAGGCTCTGTCCGTGCACTCTCCCGGCTATGTGGCCGAGACTGACGAGCAGGCCCTCGAGGAGTACTACCCACATTGGCTCGCCACGCGGAACAAGATCGGGGCGGAGCGCGGCTGGGGACCGGCCGGGCGCGGCGAGTACGAAGCCGCGGCCGACGAGGACGGTGCCCTGTTTATTGGTTCCCCGGAAACGGTGGCGGCGAAGGTCGCCCGGCTCAAGGGCACCCTCGGGGTGGACCGCTTCGAGATGAAGTACAGCAGCGGCACGCTGCCCCACGAGCAGATGATGCGCTCCATCGAACTGTTCGGTTCCAAGGTGGCCCCCCGCGTTGCGGATATGCTCGCGGATCGCTGAGGCAGGCTGCTGGAGGGAATCCGGCCGGAGTCTCCGGCGCCGGCAGGTGGCGTGGCGCCGAATGCCACCGCACGGGATGGAAGAATAGGGGCATGACTCGCTCCGAAGACCTCTTCGCCCGTGCCCAGACCCTGATGCCCGGTGGCGTCAACTCACCTGTCCGTGCCTTCGGCTCCGTGGGGGGCACCCCGAGGTTTATGGTGTCGGCCAAGGGTCCATACCTGACCGATGCCGACGGCAAGGAATACGTCGACCTGGTCTGCTCCTGGGGCCCGGCGCTGCTGGGACACGCCCACCCGGCAGTCCTGGAGGCCGTTCACGCGGCTGTGGACCGCGGCCTCTCTTTCGGCGCGTCCACCCCGGACGAGGCCAACCTGGCAGCCATCGTCCAGGAGCGCGTCCCCGCTGCGGAGCGTGTACGGATGGTCTCCACCGGGACCGAGGCCACCATGACGGCAGTCCGGTTGGCCCGAGGCTTCACCGGCCGGAACCTCATCATCAAGTTCGCCGGCTGCTACCACGGCCACTTGGACGGGCTGCTGGCTGCTGCGGGATCCGGTGTGGCCACGCTGGCGCTGCCGGGCTCGGCCGGCGTCACCGAAGCCACTGCCGCCGAAACGCTGGTCCTGCCCTACAACGACCTCGCCGCCGTCGAAGCCGCTTTTGCTGCGCACGGGCCGAACATCGCGGCCGTCATCACCGAAGCCGCCCCCGCCAACATGGGTGTGGTGACACCAGGGGAGGGCTTCAACCTGGGGCTGTCCCGCATCACCCGCGAGCACGGCGCCCTGCTGATCGTGGACGAAGTGCTCACCGGCTTCCGCACCGGTTATTCCGGCTACTGGGGGCTCACCGGCGGCGCTGCTGACGCCGCCGAGCCGTGGACGCCTGACCTGCTCACCTTCGGAAAGGTCATCGGCGGCGGAATGCCGACGGCGGCCCTCGGGGGGCGTGCCGACGTCATGGACTACCTTGCCCCCCTCGGCCCGGTGTACCAGGCAGGAACGCTGTCCGGGAACCCTGTGGCCATGGCAGCCGGCGTAGCAACCCTGACGCACGCCACCCGTGACGTCTACTCGTTTGTGGACGCCCGCTCGCTGGAGCTCTCCTCTGCGCTGTCCGCGGCCCTGGACAGTGCCGGCGTGGACCACTCGATCCAGTTCGCCGGAAACCTCTTCTCCGTGGCGTTCGGCACGTCCGCCAGCGGCGTCCACAACTATGCTGACGCCCAGGCCCAGGAAACCTTCCGGTACGCGCCGTTCTTCCACTCCATGCTGGAATCCGGCGTTTACCTGCCGCCCTCGGTCTTCGAGGCGTGGTTCCTCTCGGCCGCCCACGACGACACCGCCATGAACCGGATCTTTGACGCTCTCCCTGCCGCCGCGAAGGCCGCCGCAGCCGCCAAAGGTTAGTCCCGGCGTCGGGAGCCCTCCCACGCCGTCAACGGCTTAAACAAGAAAATCCCCGTCTCCCGGACAAATCCCCGCACCACGCGTGGGGGGAAAAGTCCAGGAGACGGGGATTTTCTATTGCTGCGTCTATAGCACGTCCGAAAGGAAGCCCTTCAGGCGGTCCGTTGCGGGCGCCGTGAAGATCTGCTCGGGCGGACCCGATTCAACCACGACGCCGGCGTCCATAAACGTGACGGTGTCTGAGACGTTGCGGGAGAAGCCCATCTCGTGGGTCACCACCACCATGGTCATGCCGCCCTTGGCGAGGTCGGTCATCAGCGCCAGGACGCCCTTCACCAGCTCAGGGTCAAGGGCGGAGGTGGCCTCGTCAAAGAACATCACCTCAGGCTTCATGGCGAGGGCACGGGCGATCGCAACGCGCTGCTGTTGGCCGCCGGAGAGGTTGGCCGGGCGGGCATCAGCTTTGTGCTTGAGGCCCACTAGGTCCAGCTGCTCAAGGGCTTCGGCACGCGCCTGGTCGTTGGAGAGCTTCCGGAGCTTGCGCAGCGCGAGCGAGACGTTGTCCAACACGGTCTTGTGCGGGAACAGGTTGAACTGCTGGAAGACCATGCCGATCCTCTGGCGCAGCTCGTCCGGGTTGTCCTTCAGGACCGACCGGCCATCCAGCAGGATGTCGCCCTGGTCCGGTTCGATCAGCCGGTTCATGACCCGCAGGAGCGTCGACTTTCCGGAGCCGGACGGACCGATAACCGAAGCCGTGGTGCCCTTCTCCACGTGGAGGTCGATGCCGCGGAGCACATGGTTATGCCCGAACGAAAGGTGCAGGTTCTTGCCGGTCAGGGTGCCGGAAGTAAATTCCGTCATGCCTGTGCCCCCTTGCCGATAGGTGCCGCCAGCTCGTCCGGTTCCTTCTTCTCCGGCCGGCCGGTGCGGAGCCGGTTGTCGATGAAGTTCACGAAGTGGGTCAGCGGAACGGTCAGTATCAGATACAGAACGCCTGCGGCCACCAGCGGGGAAAGGTTCCCCGTGTTGGCCATAGCGTCATTTCCGATCCGGAAGATCTCGCGGTCGGAGGCAGCCAGGCCCAGCACGAACACCAGGGAGGAATCCTTCAGCAGCGAGATGAACTGGTTTACCAGGGCAGGCAGCACGCGGCGGATGCCCTGCGGCACCACCACGAGGCGCATTGACTTGCCGTAGCTGAACCCCAAAGCACGGGAAGCCTCCAGCTGGCCTTTCTCCACGCTCTGGATACCGGAGCGGAAGATCTCACCGATGTAGGCGCCGGCGATCAGGGTCAGAGCCAGGATCCCGAGCGGATACGGATTCCGGTTACCGGTGAGTTCCCGGGCGATGGGGCTGAGCCCAATGCCGATCACCAGGATCACCAGGATGGCGGGCAGGCCCCGGAACAGATCGGTGTAGATCCTCGCTGCCCAGCGGGCGACCGGATTCCGGGAAATACCCATGAGTGCGAGAAGCAACCCCAGCAAGGAGCCGAGGATGCCCGAAGCCAAGGCCAGGATCAGGGTGTTGGGCAAGCCCACCGTGAGAAGGGAGGGGACGACTTTCGCCATTTCCTCCCAGTTGAGGAACGTTTCACCCAGCTGGTCCAGGAGATCCATAAGCGGATAGGCCCAGATCAGCTCTGGGGAGCCGGAGCAGCTTTGCTTCCCGGCTTCCAGTCGGCGGGGGTCTCGCGGTCCGGGTACCATTCCTTGGTCAGCTTGGACCAGGTGCCGTCAGCAATCACAGCGTCCAGCCCGGAGTTCAAAGCGTCGATCAGGGCCTTGTTGTCCTTGTTCACTGCGTAGGCGGTGAAGTTCTGCGTGTTCACCACGGACTCGGCGATGACAGTTCCGTCGCCTTCCTTCACCTGGCCGGTTGCCTGCTGCGAGGGTGCCACCCAGGCGTCGATCTGGCCGTTACGCAGGTTGGCGTACACGGTGGCGTAGTCCGGGAAACGGACCGGCTCAAGCTTCAGGGTGTTGGTGACGTAATCGTCCTGGACCGTGCCCTGGACGACGCCGATGCGGACATTGGCATCCAGGTCTGCGAAACCCTTGACGTCGCTGTCGGTCTTGGCAACTACAGCCATAAAGCCGAAGTCGTAGCCGTTGGTGAAGCCCACGTTGGCGCGGCGCGCGTCAGTGGTGGAAATCGAGGACGATCCCAGATCGAACTGCTTGGTCTGTACCTGGGAGAGCAGCGCCGAGAAGTCGGTGGCGACGAATTCAACTTCGAGGCCAAGCTTGCCGGCAACGGCGCGCAGCAGCTCGTTGTCGTAGCCGGTGAACTTGCCGGCCGGGTCGATGAAGATGTTCGGCGGCGCGTCGGAGAGCGTGCCAACCTCCAGCTTGCCTTCGGTGTTGAGGCCCAGCTTGGTCTTGTCGATCTGTTCCAGCGGCGTGACATCGGCGGTGGTGTACTTGTCCAGCGTCTGCTGGTCGCTTCCGGCGAGGGCATCCGTGGGCGTGCCGCTCGGCTGGGCAGTCCCCGTGCCGCAGGCGGCCAGCGAGACAGCAAGGGCAACCGCGACAGGAACGCTGGTCAGCCACTTCATGGCTTTGGTCTTCATGAGAAAGTCACTTTCCATCAGAGTCATAAGTTCAACCGGGCCGAAGGCTGCGCGTGTGGCGCCTGGCGCCTTGCTCCCACTGCGGACCGGCCGGGGCGGGGTTACCGCTGAACTTAATCATCTCATTTCCGGCTTTCAGCGCTTTCGCACGAATAAAGACATGCTTCATGGCACATTTTACCGAATTAATGGCTGAAGGAAACTCCTCCTGAACATCTGATGAATGGATGCTGCCTGCGTGGCCGAATCTGAGGGTTCCGGCGGCGGCAGTCCGCGGTTCCGGCCTAATTGTGAGTTAGCTCTCAGCTAGAAGTCCCCGCTGGCGTCTTCCGGGGGAAGGACGGGCCAGTCCCCTTCGATGACGGCGGCGGGCTTGGTCTTACGCAGGTAGTTCTGGAAGTCCGACGCTTGGCTGACAGCCCATTCCTTTTGCAGTTCGTGAAGGTGGCTGGCCGGCATCTTGAGCTTGGGGAACTTGATGGCCATGGCATCCAGCATCCGGAGCGTGGCCAAGGCGTCCGCGGCCGACGTATGGGCGTTGTCCAGCGTGATGCCGTATTCCTCACACAGGGCCGTCAATGTGCGTTTACCCTTGCGGTATCGGTCCACCTGCTTGTTCATGATGAACGGGTCCAGGACGGGGAACCGGCTCAACTGCCGGACGCCATAGCGGGCGGACTCAGCGGCCAGGACGGTGAAGTCGTAGCTGGCGTTGAAGGCAATGACCGGAATGCCGGCGTCGAAGAGGTCCTGCAGGACAGTTGCGAGCTCCTCTGTGACTTCATGGGCCGGCCGTCCCTCACGCCGGGCCTGCTCCGTGGTGATGCCGTGGATATCGCTGGCCTCGGTGGGGATTTCGACGCCAGGATCGGCCAGCCATTCGTGTTCGGTAATCACGTCCCCCTTCTGGTCCACCACTGTCACCGACGCTGTGACGATGCGCGCGGCACGCGAATTCCGTCCGGTGGTTTCGAGATCGAAGGCTGCGCGGGGAAGGGTGTTCCAGGTGGTCATGCTTCAACGCTACCGGCCAGCACCGACAGGATCCCGCAGCGCCACTGCCGGTAATCTGGATGTATGCGGACTGAGTACATTGACGCAGTGCTCGCGCTCGTCGGGCTGGTTCCGCCCGGAACCGCACTGGCCTACGGCGATGTGGCCGAGCTGCTGGGGTCCGGCGGCCCCCGGCAGGTGGGCCACGTTATGAGCCACTACGGCAGCCAGGTCCAGTGGTGGCGCATCCTGAAGGCAAGCGGCCACGGTCCGGAAGGCCACGAGGCCGAAGCCCTCCGCTACTACCTGCAGGAGGGGACGCCGCTGCTCGGCAACCACGATGCCTACCTGCGCACCGGCGAAGGCAGTTGGCGGGTGGACCTGATGGCAGCACGCTGGGCACCGGGCGAGGATGGCTTCGACCGGATCGACGCTATTGCGGAGCAGCTGGAGCGGCGGCTGCATAGATTGTCGGTGGCTGATGATGAAATGTCTGTGTGACCGTAACAATCCCTGATGTCGACCCAGCCGAGTCCGCACGCACGTCAGCTTGGCCCGCGTCCCGACGTTCCGGCGGAACGGGCCTGCGGCTTCTTCCGCCGCGGCAGCTGCACGCCGACGTTCCGGCGTTGTCCGCAGGCCAGCGCGACGCCGTCGACGTGCCCCACGGGTCCGGGCCCGTCCTGGTTCCCGGCGCGCCGGGAACCGGAAAATCAACGGTCCTGATCGAAGCCGCCGTCCGTCGGGCCCTGCAGGACGGCGTGGACCCGGAGCGGATCCTCATTCTGGCCCCCGGACGCCTCGCCGCCGACTCACTCCGCGACCGCTTCACCGCACGGCTGGACAGGAGCTTGAGCACCACGCCGGCCCGGACCTGGGCCGCCTATGCGTTTGACCTGATCCGGCGGGCGAAGGCAGAAGGAATCCTTCCGCTTCCGCGCGCGCCGCGCCTCCTGTCTGGCCCGGAACAGGACCTCATTATCCGCGAACTCCTGGAGGGCCACCGGATGCCCGGCCTGGAACTTCCGTGGCCTGCGGACCTGGAATTGGCACTGGAGACACGGGGTTTCCGCCACGAGGTACGGCAACTCTTCGACCGGATCATCGAATCCGGCCGGACAGCCGGTGACCTTGAGGAGCTGGGCCATCAGTGCGGCCGGCCGGACTGGATCGCTGCGGCGGCACTGTACGCCGAGTACCGGGACGTCCTGGACCTGCGAATGCCGGAGGCCTTCGATCCCGCCGGCATCATCACCACGGCACGCCAGATCTTCCAGGACGAGCCTGACTTCCTGGCTGCGGAACGGGATCGTCTCCAGCTGGTGCTGGTGGACGATGTGCAGGAGGCAAACCCCGCCGTTTTCGAACTGCTCGCCGACATCGCCGCCGGCAAGGACTGCTATGTCGCCTTCTCCCCGGATACCGTGGTGCAGGGTTTCCGCGGGGCCAGGCCCGACCTGGTCGCGGAGCTGCCGCGCCTGCTCTCTGCGGAAGCCGGCGTCATCGAGCGGCCGCTCTGGCACACCCATCGGCACGCCCCCGCCATCGCCGAGGCCTGGCTCGGCGTCGCGGGCCGGATCTCGCAGCGTGCGGGCGGCCAGCTGGCCAGGCGGCTCGAGCAGCCCGAACCCCTCGCCGGAACCGCGCACGGCCCCGCCGCCGTCGTCGAACCCCAACCTCAGTCCGCCGGCAGGGTGGAAGCACACCTGGTACCGTCCCCGGTCCACGAACTGCGGTACGTTGCCCAGCGGATCCTGGACCAGCACGTCAACCGTGGCCGCGACCTGGCCCAGATCGCCGTGATCGTGCGTAACGGCGGACAGCTCAGTGAGCTGCAGCGCTACCTCACGGGCCAGGGGATCCCGGTACGCGTTCCGGTGGCCGAATCCGCGGTCCGCGATGAAGTGGCCGTGCGCCCGCTGTTGGACGCCTACGCCATAGCACTGGACCCCGAGCTGCTGACGCCGGAGGCCGCCGTCGCATTGCTGACCTCGCGCATTGGAGGCGCCACGTCCATTGAACTCCGCCGGCTCCGGCAGTCGCTCAGGCGGGAGGAACTGCAGGGCGGCGGCGGACGGACCAGTGACGCCCTGCTGGTCGAAGCACTGTTGGAACCCGGCGCCTTGGGGACGCTGGGCCTGGAGGGCCGTTCCGCGCGCCGGACCGCCCGCATGATCCAGGCCGGGCGGAGCGCCGCCGCCGAGCCCGGAGCCAATGCCGAGACCGTTCTCTGGGCACTGTGGCACGCCACCGGACTGGCCAACGCGTGGACCGAATCTGCCCTCACCGGAGGTTCCCACGGAGCCCGCGCCGACCGGGACCTCGATGCCATGATGGCGCTTTTCCACACAGCCGAGCGCTACGTGGACCAGATGCCGGGCGCCGGGCCGGAGCAGTTCCTCGAGTACCTCCTGAACCAGGAGCTGCCCATGGACACTCTGGCCGCGCGGGCCCAGGTGGACGACGCCGTCGAACTGATGACCCCGGCCAGTGCTGCCGGCCGGCAGTGGCCCGTGGTCATTGTGGCGGGGCTGCAGGAAGGCGTGTGGCCCAACACCCGGCTCCGCGGTGAGCTTCTGGGCAGCAGCCTTTACGCTGACGCCGTCGAACACGGCGTCAGCTATGCATTGCAGCTGGACCCGCTGAGCCGGCTGCGGGAAATCCGTTACGACGAACTCCGGAGCTTTTCCACGGCCGTTTCCAGGGCCTGCGAGATGCTGATCTGCACCGCTGTTTCGTCCGAGGATGATCAGCCTTCGTCCTTCCTTGATTATGTGGCGCCGCTTGAGCCGGGTGCCGAGGGCAGGGGGTTCACGCCGGTGGAACGGCCCATGACCCTTCGCGCCCTGGTGGCAGAACTGCGCCAATACGCGCAGCTGGATGGAAGGTATGAGCCCGAAGCCGCGGAGGCTGCCAAGGTCCTGGCCGGACTTGCCGTGGCGGAGCCGCCTGTCCCGGGAGCGCATCCGGACAGCTGGTGGGGCCTGCCTCCCTTGACGACCTCGGATCCGGTTGTCCCGCCCGGAGGGACCGTTTACGTCTCGCCGTCAAAGGTGGAATCCGTGCAGAAATCACCGCTCGACTGGTTTGTGCAGGCGGCAGGGGGCGAGGCCGCCGCCGATTTTGCCCGGACCCTGGGAACCCTGGTCCACGCGATCGCGCAGGACCTGCCGGAAGCCTCCGGGGGCGAGTACGTCGCCGAACTCATCCGCCGGTGGCCAACCCTGGGGATGAAGGACAACTGGGAAGGCAAACTCGACTTCCAGCGTGCCGAAACAATGGTGCGCAAGCTCGCCCAGTATGTCCTGGTGATGCGGAGTGAGGGCCGGAGCCTGCTGGGCGTCGAGCAGGACTTTGAGGTCCGGCTGCCCGACGTTCCGCCGGCGCTGGCGGACTCGGGCGATGGCCAGGGCGGCGATGCGCGGGCCGCCGTGCTCCGCGGCCAGGTTGACCGGCTGGAGATCGACGCCGAAGGGAGGCTGGTCATTGTGGACCTCAAGACAGGAAAGCGGCAGCCGGGCAAGACCGAGTTGTCTCGCCATCCCCAGCTGGGGGCCTACCAGGCGGCGGTCCTGGCAGGCGGTTTCGCAGAGGTACACGGACTGCCCGGCTCAGCAGTGCCGGGCGGCGCAGTGCTGGCGCAGCTCGGAACAAGCACCAAGGGCCCCGGCGTCCAGCAGCAGGATCCGTTGGAGGCCCAGGACAACTGGGCGCTGGACATCGTCACCGATGCGGCCGCGGTAATGTCCGGCAACAGCTTCGAAGCCAGGCATGACCCGGCAAAGAGCAGCCACGGGGGGCACGGCTGCAGGCTCCCTGAGGTCTGTCCGCTCTGTGTCCGCGGGAAGCAGGTCACCGAATGAGCCACCCCCAGCTTCCAGAGCCCCTGTTCAGCCCCGAGCAGCTGTCCAGGCTTCTGGGCGAAAAGAACGCCCCGACGCCCGAACAGTCCGCAATCATTTCCTCACCCCTGGCTCCCCGGCTGGTGATCGCGGGAGCGGGCTCCGGCAAGACCGCCACCATGGCCGACCGTGTCGTCTGGCTCGTTGCCAACGGCTGGGTCAGGCCTGAGGAGGTCCTGGGCGTAACCTTCACCAGGAAGGCGGCCGGCGAGCTGTCCACCCGGATCCGGGCCAAGCTGGCCGCACTGCAGCGGGTCGCTGCCCAGGACACACGGCATGACGTGTTCCCCGAAGGACTGCTCAGCAGCGACGCCCTTGAGCCCAAAGTGTCCACCTACCACTCATTTGCCAGCGGCATTGTTTCTGACTACGGTCTGCGGCTTGGCGTGGAACGCGACGTTGTGCTGCTCGGCGGGGCCCACGCCTGGCAGCTCGCCAGCGAAGTGGTCGAAGCGTTCGACGGCGATTACAGTCACTTCAAGGCAGCCAAGTCCACGCTGGTCAAGGCAGTCATCCAGCTCGCGGGGGAGTGCGCAGAGCATCTGCAGGAACCGGCCGACGTCGAGGCCTGGCTTCTGGCGCGGCTGGCTGAGTTTGAAGAACGTCCCTATGTGGCCGGAGCGAACAAGAACGCCCCCCAGGCAGCCGGGGAGCTGGCTGCGATGCTGCGCACCAGGGCCAGCGTGGCTGACATGGTGGGCCGCTACGCCGCCGCCAAGAAGTCACGGGGGGCATTGGACTTCGGCGACCTAGTGGCACTGGCGGCCCGTGTGGCCCGGGAGATCCCCCTCGCTGCGGACATGGAACGCCAGCGCTACAAAGTGGTGCTCCTCGACGAGTTCCAGGACACGTCGTATGCCCAGTTGGTCCTGTTTTCGCGGCTTTTCAGCGAGGGCCACGCGGTCACCGCGGTGGGGGACCCCAACCAGTCGATTTACGGCTTCCGGGGTGCTTCGGCAGGTCAGCTCTTCCACTTTGTCCGTGAATTCCCTGTCCGCGTGGACGGGGACGACGGGCCGGGACGCTTCGTACCCGCCCCTACGTCGTACCTCACGACGGCGTGGCGCAACGGCCGGGCCATCCTGTCCGCCGCCAACATCATGTCAGAGGCGTTGGGGCGCGCGGAGGCGCACAAGGCCCCTGCCGGCAGCGCCCCCGCAGCCACCGCCGCGGCAGGCACGATGCCCGCGGGCACGGCCACTGCGGCGGCGACTGTACCCCCACTGCAGCCCAGCCCTTTTGCTGTGGAGGGGCAGGTGGTCCTCGGCCGCTTCGGCACAGACCTCGACGAAGCCACCGCCTTGGCCGGGGACGTCCTGAAGTACCGGGTCACGGACTTTGAACGGGAGGCCGACGGCACACCGGTGCCGCCGGCACTGGCCGTCCTATGCCGGCGACGTGCCCAGATGGAAACCATCCGGCGGGAGTTCGAGGCGCGGGAGATTGCCTACGAAATCGTTGGGCTCGGCGGGCTGCTCGATACCCCGGAGATCGTTGACTTGGTGGCCACGCTCCGGGTGCTCGCTGATCCCGGACGCTCGGACTCCCTGATGCGCCTCCTGGCTGGCGCACGTTGGCGGATCGGGCCGGCAGACCTGATGGCCTTCCGCGACTGGTCCAGCCAGCTCGCACGCCGACGCGGCCGCCCGGCCGACGCTGCCACGCCGGAGGACGGGCCCGCAGACGCGTCCGACGAGGCCGTCATCCAAAGCGACCTGACTGACGGTGCCAGCCTGGTTGAAGCGTTGGACTGGCTGCCACGCGAAGACTGGACCTCTTCCCACGGCCGGACGTTGACCGAGCCGGCCCGCGACCGCCTCGGCAGGCTCTCAACGGAACTCAGGCAGCTGCGAGGCTACCTCGGGGACGACCTCACCACCCTGCTCGGCGAGGTCGAACGCGCCATGTTGCTCGACATCGAAGTGGCAGCGCGCCCGGGAACCAGCATCCACCAGGCCCGCCGAAACCTGGATGCCTTCCAGGACGCGGCGGCCGGCTTCCTGCGGACCTCGCACCGGGTGGACATCCTCGCGTTCCTTGCCTGGCTTGAAGCTGCCACAGCCGAGGAAAACGGCCTCGAAGCTCCGCCGTCGGATATCAACCGCGAGGCTGTGCAGCTGCTGACCGTCCATGCGTCAAAGGGCCTGGAATGGGACGTCGTTTTTGTTCCGGGCCTCAACGCCGGCGCCTTCCCCAGCAACAAGGACTCCCGCTGGAGCAGCGGCGCGGCGGCCCTGCCGTGGCCGCTGCGGGGGGACCGTTTGGATCTGCCCCAATGGGATACCGACCAGCCGGACCAGAAGGGCTGGCTGGACGCCGAGAAGGACTTCAAATCAGCCGTCCAGGTCCATGGTGAGGGCGAGGAACGCCGCCTGGCATACGTGGCCTACACCAGGGCAAAGCACGTCCTCTGGGTCTCCAGCGCAGCATGGGTAGGCTCCAGGGCAGGCCGTGCCGAGATGTCACCGTTCCTCGCTGAACTGGAACAGCTTGTCGGCTCCGGCCCCAACACCGCACCGGCGAACGCAGCGGAAATCTGTGCCGCCGTAGTGCACTCGGCGTCAGTGGACGAAGCCTGCCTGCCTGAAAAGAGCCCGTTGACTACCGAAACCGAGGTGGCCGGATGGCCCTATGACCCCCTCGAAGGCCCGGTGGATCCGCGGACCGGGGAGCGCCTGCGGGTTGTTCCCGGCAGGCGGCTGTCCATGGAGAACGCCGCGGCACGCGTCCGGGCAGCTTTGAAGCCCTTGATTTCCGAGGACTCAGTGCCTGTCCTTGAGCCTGCAACGGCCGATGAGTCCGGGCCAAGGCTCCGGGGCAATGCGGCGGGCTGGGCCGGGGAAGCTGCCTTGCTGCTGGAACGGCGTTCCAGGCGTGCCTCCGGGCAGGACGTTCACCTGCCCGGCCACATCTCTGCGTCCACGCTGGTTGACCTTGGCGAGGACCCGGCGGGAGTTGTGGGCCGGCTGCGAAGGCCTGTTCCGCGTGAGCCCGGGATGTCGGCACGAAAGGGGACGGCATTCCACGCCTGGGTTGAAGAATACTTCGGCACAGCGGGCATGCTGGATCTCGGCGAGGCCCCCGGCTCCGACGACCATATTGACGCCGCCTATGACCTCGACACCATGGTGGACACCTTCAAGGCGTCGGAATGGGCTGGCAGGTCACCGGCATTTGTCGAAGTGCCGGTGGAAACGCGGGTGGGCGACGTGGTGGTCCGTGGACGCATAGATGCTGTCTTCCAGGACGCGGACGGGAGGTGGGACCTGGTGGACTGGAAAACCGGCCGCCGGCCCTCTGCCGCGCAGCTGAGGGCCAAATCGGTGCAGCTCGCCGCGTACCGGCTGGCGTGGGCCCGGCTCAAGGGCGCGGCAGTGGAGGATGTCAGGGCCGCTTTCTTCTACGTTGCGGACAACCAGGTGGTGCGGCCGCACGATCTGGGCTCCGCTGAGGAGCTCGAACAGATCGTGACCGCTGCCCTCGACGTCAGTGCTCCTTAAGGTCAGTGCTTCCTGACTTCGACGATGCTGATGGCCGCAGTGGACGTGTCCTCGGCGGACGGGCGTACCGATGGCTTGTCGGCCGGCTCTTCGTCGGCAGAGTCTTCGTCCGCCGGTGCTACGCCGGACGGGATGGGCTCAGCCGGGATAGGGCTGACTTCGACGGCGGGCACGACCGGAACCGGCTCCACCGATGGGACGGGCACGGGGACGATGGTCACCGCCGGAGCAGCGACCACACTCACTGCGGGGGACTGGGCTGCCGCGGAGTCGGCCGCAGGGGACTGAGCGGCGTCGTGGGCCGGGGCAGCCGGGGCCGGCAGCGGCTCGACACTGATGGCCTGGCCTCCATGCTCTTCGACGTCGGCCGCGAGCGTTTCCAGCATGCCTTCGGCTTCGGCAACCATCCCGGTATCGGCGGCAGCAATGCCCTTGACCAGGTATTGCGCCAACGCGAACTCGGCAGACAGGGCAGCCCGCCGGAGCAGGTGCTGGTCCGGGGCGTCGCGGCGACTGCCGGTGTAACTGGCTAGAACTGCGTCCACGAAATCCTGTTCGTTCGAGGCAACCAGCCAGGCGAAGTCGTCGGCGGGATCCCCGATCCGTAGGTCCGTCCAGCCCGTAACCGCCGTGACGCGTCCGCTTTCGACGAGCAGGTTGTCCTCATGGAGGTCACCGTGGACAACGCACGGGTTGAACCGCCACAGCGAGACGTCTTCAAGGGCATGCTCCCAGCGGAGCAGCAGTGACGCCGGGATTTTTCCGGTTGTGGCCGCCTGGTCGAGCTCGTTCAGGCGGCGCTGACGGAATTCGTTGGGCGTATAGCTGGGCAAGTCGGCATTGCTGACCAATGCGTGCGGAAGATCGTGGATGGCCGCCAGGGCTGTCCCGATTTCCCGGGCAAGCGCGGCCGGACCTGCGGTGAGTTCTTCCACACTTTGCGTGCCCCCGGCCAGATGGGAGTATACAAAAGTGCTGAGGTTGCCAAGCCGGACGCTGCCGGCCACAGTGGGCATCAGGAAGGGCAGCTCGGCCCGGATGGCCGGGGCGAATGCCCGGAGGACAAGGAACTCCGTCTCGAGCCTGGCGCTTGCTTCCGCATGCCGCGGGGACCTGACCCGCCACTGTTTGCCTTCCAAATCCAGCAGCAGCGCGGAGTCGAAATCCGCGGGATCGTCCGCAGCGGAGCTAACGGCGGTTGGGGTCAGCCCGGGGACTGCCGCGGTTGCCACGGCTGCCAGTTCGATCGGTTTTCTTCTCACCGTTCCACGGTAGATTGAGTGGCGTCCAAGACAACGATGTGCGGCGGCGAGTCTCCAGATATGCTGCAAAAGTCGGCTCTCATGCCCTGTCCGGACGGCCCTGCCAAATCTCCCCGCCAAATGTGAATTGTCAGTCCGAGTCAGTACGGTGGACCTATGAGTCATGCGGAGTCCGCTATACCGGCCTACCAGCCGCAGGCAGTCCAGTTGCCGGCCAACCACCTGTTCGATACCGTGCTGCCGGTTCTCCCAGCTGCCGTGGACCGTGGCTCTGCTGACCGCGTCCGGCCAGGCATGGTTGAGGAATTGCTGGACAGCGAGAACACGCGGGCAGTGGTCCTTGCCGGGCGGCAGGCCCTGGTGCAGGGGAACCAGCTTCTGCTGCCCGTAGCCACCCGGTTGCTGGCTGAGCTGCGCGACGGTGGCTCAGCCCCAGAGCAGATTATCTATCTTGGCGCCGCGCTGGAGGGTTCCGACCTGGCCGCCGGCACTGAAGTGGTCCTGGTTGTGCTTCCCGAACCTGCCGAGCCCGGCACGGCCGGCATCCCGGCCGACGTGCAGTGGACCGGCTTCCGTGACATTGCCGCCGTCCTGAACCCCACTGACACGGCGTTGTTCGTCGAAGCCAGCGCCATCGCCAACTGGCACGCCGGCCATACGCACTGCCCCCGCTGCGGCGCCCACACTGTCGTGGAAGCCGGCGGCTGGGTACGCCGCTGCCCCCAGGACAACTCGGAACACTACCCCCGGACGGATCCGGCCATCATTGTCACGGTAGTAGGGCCTGACGGACGCCTGCTGCTCGGCGGCGGCGGGCCTGTTGACGCGAAGAATTACTCCACCCTCGCCGGATTCGTAGAACCCGGAGAATCCCTTGAACAGGCAGTCGTGCGTGAAATCCACGAAGAGGTGGGTGTTAGGGTTACCGGCTGCCAGTACCTGGGCTCGCAGTCGTGGCCGTTCCCGGCCTCCCTTATGCTTGGGTTTACCGCCATCACCGCAGACAACGAGGCAAAGCCCGACGGCGTGGAGGTAACCCGTGCGCGCTGGTTCAGCCGGGAGGAACTCCAGGACGCCGTGCTTGCCGGTGAAATCACCATCTCCAGCCGGCTGTCCATTGCACGCTCGCTGATTGAGCACTGGTATGGCGGCCGGATCATGGACCGCACGGACACCTGATACCCGGAACAGGCATCACCATTGGCCAGACGCCAGCATGTGGCAGTCGCGACAACAGAGCAGCAGAAGTGACCACAGAAAATTTTGACAGTGCAGAGTCCCTTGAGGAACGAATCCTCGGGGGACTTGACGCCGAACAACGTGAGGTTGCCAGCACGCTGAACGGCCCGCTGTGCGTCCTTGCCGGTGCCGGCACCGGCAAGACCCGGGCTATTACGCACCGGATTGCCTATGGCGTGCATTCAGGCGTTTACAGTCCCCAGCGGCTCCTCGCCGTGACGTTCACGGCCCGGGCCGCGGCGGAAATGCGGAGCAGGCTGCGGGACCTCGGCGTGGGCAACGTGCAGGCGCGCACCTTCCACGCGGCCGCCTTGCGGCAGCTGCAGTTTTTCTGGCCACAGGCGGTAGGCGGCACGCTGCCGAACCTGTTGGACCACAAGGCCCAGATGATCGCCGAAGCGTCTCGCCGCCTGCGGCTCAGCACTGACCGGGCTTCCATCCGGGACCTCGCCTCCGAAATCGAGTGGGCCAAGGTCTCCATGCTGACCCCGGCCAACTACCTGGAGAACGCGCAGGGCAGGGGAACCCCCGGCGGGTTCGATCTCACCGCCGTCGCCCGGGTTTTCCAGTCCTATGAGGACGTCAAGACCGACCGCAACGTCATTGATTTTGAGGACGTACTCCTCATCACGGTCGGGATCCTGCAGGAGGACCAGAAAGTCGCGGCCACCGTCCGCGAGCAGTACCGGCATTTTGTGGTGGATGAGTACCAGGACGTTTCTCCGCTGCAGCAGCGCCTCCTGGAACTGTGGCTGGGCGGTCGGGACGAGCTGTGCGTGGTGGGCGATGCGAGCCAGACGATCTACTCGTTTACCGGCGCTTCGCCCAAACACCTCCTGGGATTCAAGGCCCAGTACCCCGAGGCCAATGTGGTGAAACTGATCCGGGACTACCGTTCCACGCCGCAGGTGGTCAAGCTGGCCAACGATCTCCTTGCCGCACGGCGCGGCGGCGGACCGGTGGCCGATGCTGCCTGGGCGGCTCCGCTGCAGCTGGTGGCCCAGCGGCCGGCGGGGCCCGTCCCACAGTTCACCGAATGCACCGACGATGAAGCCGAAGCCGCCACAGTCGCCATCAAGGTCCAGGAACTGCTCGACGCCGGCACTCCCGCGAGCCAGATCGCTGTCCTTTTCCGCACCAACGGGCAGTCCCAAGCCTACGAACAGGCGCTCGCGGCGGCCGGGATCAGCTACCAGCTCCGTGGCGGTGAGCGGTTCTTCGCCCGCAAGGAAGTGCGCGACGCCATCCTTCAGCTGCGCGCGGCAACCAGGGCCGTCGCTGAAACCGCGTCGCCGGAACCGCTCGGCCAGCTGGTCCGCGATATCGTGGCCTCGCTTGGCTACACGGACGCCCCGCCCCATAACGGCGGCGCATTGCGCGAACGCTGGGAGTCGCTGGCAGCGCTGGTGGCGCTCGCGGACGAGCTGGTCCACGTCCGCGGTGGGCAGTTCAGTCTCGGTGACTTTGTTAATGAACTTCAGGAACGATCGCTGGCGCAGCATGCCCCGACTGTCCAGGGCGTGACGCTTGCTTCGCTGCACGCCGCGAAGGGCCTCGAATGGGACGCCGTGTTCCTGGTGGGCCTCTGCGAAGGCCTGATGCCCATTTCCTTCGCGGACACACCGGAAGCCGTGGATGAGGAGCGCCGCCTGCTCTACGTGGGCATCACGCGTGCGCGCGAGCACCTGGCGCTTTCCTGGTCCACGGCGCGGACACCGGGCGGCCGGGCCAACCGCAAACCCTCACGCTTCCTCGACGGACTCCGGCCCAACTCGGTGGCCAGCTCCAGTGCCCGCGGAAAAGGGCCGGTGCCGCGCCGGAAATCGGCCGTCCCGGCCACCTGCAGGGTCTGCGGGAGCATGCTGGCCAGCGGTGCCGAACGCAAGGTGGGCCGCTGCAACGACTGTCCTCCCAGCTACGAAGAACAGACGTTCGATGCCCTTCGGCAGTGGCGGAAGGAAATCGCCTTGGCTGCCGAGGTGCCGGCGTTTGTGGTCTTCACGGATGCCACGCTGACGGCTATCGCAGAGGCCAAACCGTCCACGCTGGAGGGACTGGCGGCACTGGCCGGCGTGGGTCCGTCCAAACTGGAACGATACGGCGAAGACGTGCTGCGGGTGCTCGTCGAAAGCACCACCCTGTGACCCGCCAGCCGGCTGAACGGGGCAACCCGCCCCTCACGACGGCGGACGGAGCGCCGGTTGAGGTGCGGCGGTCGGCCCGCCGGACCCGGACCGTGGCTGCCTTCTGGGAAAACGGGACGGCAGTGGTGGCCATTCCGGCCCGGTTCACGGCCGCACAGGAGTCCGAATGGGTGCACCGCATGCTGGCCAAGCTGCACCGCCAGGGGGAGCGGCGCTCCCGCAAAGGAAGTAGGCAGCCGGCCACGGATGCCGCGCTGGCGGCCCATGCCGCAGACCTTTCGACCCGGTACTTCGACGGACGGGCAGTCCCGACGTCGGTCCGCTGGGTCAGCAACCAGAACTCGCGCTGGGGCTCCGCAACGCCGTCGGAAGGATCCATCCGGCTCTCCGACAAGCTCCGGCCCATGCCGCAGTGGGTCATCGACTACGTCCTGCTGCACGAACTCGCCCATCTGCTGGTGGCCGGGCACAACGCCGCCTTCTGGAAACTGTTGGAGGCCTACCCCGACACAATGCGGGCCAAAGCCTTCCTGGAAGGCGTCTCGTTCGCCACCTCCCGGGGCCTGACCGCGGGAGGCAACGACGCAGAGCCAGGCGACGCCGACTAGGGCGTGTCTTCTAACCTTCGCCCGGTGTTGGGGACGGGCTGATGTCGTTGCTCGGCAGAGGTGTTGTCGGATGCGCAGTGGGCTCGCGTCGGGCCGTTGAGAACGGTTGCTTCGCCGATCCTCCTCGGCGGTGGAAAGAAGGTCTTCGCCGACGGGGTGGTTCCGACGAACCTCAGACTCATCGAGCCGGTCCTCACCTCACCTAAGGGCGCGGTGTTCCAGCGCTACGCGCTCGCCGATGGCACGCCTGGCGTCGGCGATATGTCGGCCGGCGACCCAGAGGGCTAGGTAGAAGCTGCGTTCGACGACATGCGCCGCAACACACCCCAGGCGCCGTCGCGCGAGTAGTTGAGCAGTACCACGCCGTTGCCGAACGTCCGTGTCCCTCGAACCTGAGGTGCATCCGGACATCAGGGCCTCGAACAGCGGCCAGCCTTGCCCCAGAACCACGGGATGGACGAGAATTCGGAATTCGTCGATGAGGCCGTGCCGCATGAAGGTGGAGGCCAAATTGGCGCCGCTAAGGACGATGTCGCCGCCGGGCCGCGCCTTCAGTTCCGCGAAAACACGAACTTGGGCATCTCGCGCCAGATCCCGGCGAACTTAACGAGTTCCGCCGAGATGTCCGGATCCTGGTCGGCAGTGGGCCAGTATTCGGCCTTCAGCTCATGGGTGACGCGCCCGAAAATGAAGGCCCCCATCGCCCGGAACTGCTCGTTCAAGTAGCGGTGGAGTTCGTCATCCACAAGATGCCAGCTGATGTCCCCGGTCGAGCCTCTCGAAGAATCCGTCCGAAGACACCGACATCACCAGGATGATCTTGCGCATTTGAGATCCTCCAGTGGCGGCGACGGGCGGCGTGGCCACCGCCGTACCTTCCAGGGAAGCCCTCAAGGATCCGGCGGAACAGGGCATGTTCCGGCTGGCAGCCCAACCTGCGGTCTGGCTAACCCTTAGGCTGCTCACCATCGGCTGTGGGCTGGTCCCCGTCGTCACTGGCGTCGGAATCATCCTGCGGCGCGTCGTCGAAGCCGCCGCTCAGCAGCTTCTGCAGTGCATCGTCCACTTCGCTGTCGCTGGCCTCGGCCAGCTGGCGGCGGCCGCTGAAGCCCTGCGGGTCATCGAGGTCCTCGGCGGTGGGGAGGAGGTCCGGGTGCTGCCAGATGGCATCGCGTCCGGCAATGCCCCGCTCGTCCTTAAGCGCGGCCCACAGCGTGGCAGCCTCGCGAAGGCGGCGGGGACGGAGTTCCAGTCCCACCAGGGAAGAGAAAGCGTGCTCCGCCGGACCGCCGGTGGCACGGCGCCGCCGGACAGTTTCCCGGAGCGCGCTGGCGGAGGGCAGCAGCTTCTCCGTGGCCGAAGCGGTGAGCTCGTCCACCCAGCCTTCAACGAGGGCCAGGGCCGTCTCCAGTTTTTCAAGCGCTTGTTCCTGCGCAGGGGTCCGCTGCGGCATAAAGACACCCTGGGACAGCGCTTCCTGGATGCCTTCAGGGTTGCTGGGGTCCAGGTCGCGGGCCAGCTCTTCAATCCTGGAAGTGTCGATGTGGATGCCGCGGGCATAGGCCTCGATGGCGCCGAGCAAGTGGCCGCGAAGCCAGGGAACCTGGACAAACAGGCGCGCATGGGCTGCCTCGCGGACGGCCAGGAACAGCCGGATGTCGTTCTCCGGCAGGCTCAGGCCCTCGCCGAACTTCGACACATTGGCTGGCAGGAGCGCCATTTCCAGATCGGCCAAGGGAACGCCGATGTCGGTGGAGCTGACAACCTCGGCGGACAGGGCACCGATCGCCTGCCCGAGCTGCATCCCAAAGATCGCTCCGCCCATGTTCTGCAACATGGAAGAGGCCCCGCCCATCATGGACTTCATCTCTTCGGGCATCTGTTCTGTCATGGCACTGGAGAGCGCGTTGGCGATGCTGTTGGCCACGGGCTCGGTCAGCCGCTTCCACGTTCCGAGGGTGGCCTCAACCCACTCAGCGCGGGACCATGCACGGCCGATCAGACCGGTGGCAGGAAGGTCGGTCACGGGATCGAGCCAAAGTTCCGCCAGCCGCAGGGCCTCATCGACTTCGCGGGTCTGCAGGGACGTGACGGACGGGTCGGCGCTGCTTGCGGCAACCCGGCGGGCGTTCTCGTGCGCGAGTTGCCAGTTGACGGGTCCTTCGGAAGGGGCGCTCATCATGGCCTGGACCTGGGAAAACATCTGGGCCAGGAGATTGGGGTCGTTTGGCAGGCCGGCCGCCTTCGCCAGTTCGGCGGGGTCGAAGTTTTCCATGCCCTTGCCGCCCATCAGGTTCTGCAGCATCTCGGTCAACGGATCCTTCGGCGTATCGTCGCCGTTGGACGGATTGAGTGGGTTGGAGGTCATGATCCCGCCGATCGTCGGTGTGACTGTTCAACTTCACGGTACCCCGGGCAGGGGCGGCTGTCTGCCGGACAGGCGTCACGTTCGCTGTAGGCAAAGAGCTGGCCGGGGGCGGCACCGCGTAGTGTTGATTCAGTGACTACAACCCGCGGCGATCATCCGCACGAGGACCACGCTCCAGCGTTCGACGCCGGCGCAACAGGGAGTGCCGCAGCACCCGGAGCAGGTGCGGCCGGCGCCGTGCCAACCGGGCAGTTTGCTCCCCGCAGCTCCCCGCCGGGGGACAGACGGGTGTCCGTGATGATGCTTTCCGGCGTCCTGGCGCTGGGTCTGGGGATCGCGGCTGTCACAGTCCCGGTGCCCTATGTTGTGGAATCACCCGGACCAACCTTCAACACCCTCGGCCAGAGCCAGGGCAGCCCTGTCATCAGCGTCACGGGCCACGAAACCTATCCCGCCAAGGGAAATCTGGACCTGACCACCGTTTATGTCGACGGCGGCCCCAACGGCCCCGTGAGCGTCCTGGGTGCCTTCACCGCCTGGCTGGACGGGTCCAAGTCCGTTCAGCCGGTCGAACTGCTTTACCCCAGCGGCACCACGAAGGAGGAGGCCGACGAACAGAGCTCCGTGGCCATGACCTCGTCGCAAGAGAATGCTGTGGCATCAGCACTCAAGGAGCTCGACATTCCCTTCGGCCAGCAACTCCAGGCCGCGGGGCTCCCCGGCGGTTCGCCGTCGGCCGGCAAGGTCGAATACGGCGACATCTTCGAATCCATCAACGGTAAACCCATCACATCGCTCGCCGTTGTGCAGGAGGAACTTGCTGCCGGCCAGGGAGCACCGGTCAGCCTGGTGGTGCAGCGCGCAGGGGAATCCGTCACGCAGACCATCACCCCCATGGACAACGGTGCGGGCCGCTACATTCTCGGAGTCATGCTCAAGTATCTGTTCACGTTTCCGTTTGACGTGAAGATTTCCCTGGACAAGGTGGGCGGACCCAGCGCCGGGCTGATGTTTTCGCTGGGCATTATCGACACCGTGACGCCGGGGGACCTGACCGGCGGCAAACATGTCGCCGGAACGGGGACCATCACCCCCGACGGCGCCGTTGGCCCCATCGGGGGTATCCGGCAGAAGATGCTGGGCGCGCGTGCCGGGGGAGCCGCGGTGTTCCTCGCCCCGGCAGAAAACTGCGACGACGTTGTGGGCCATGTGCCGGAGGGACTGCAGGTGCTCAAAGTGGAGAACATCGCAGAGGCGCGCCGCGCCGTCGAACTCGCCGGATCCGGGCAGGACACGGGCGCTTTGCCCGTCTGCACCAGCAACTAGACTGAGGCCAGGAACTAAGCTTTACCGCCACTCGTGGCAGATATGACGGACGTTGCCACACGCTTGACCGGTGCCGGACGTCAACCGCACGCACGCTTCTCATGTAACCCTGACGACCAGCTATGAGGTACCGAGTTTGTCCCGTCCTACCAGCCCCATCCCGCCCGGAAGACCCCCCTCGCGACGCGGGGCCCTAACGCCCACGCTGATTGTCGTTGCCATTGCGGTGGTGGGCTTCATCTTCTTCGCCAACGTGTGGACTGACGTCCTCTGGTACCGGCAGCTCGGCTACTTCGAAGTGTTTGTGACAGAAAACCTCGCCCGGATCGGGATCTTCCTTACCGGCTTTGTCATCATGTTCCTGGCCGTCTTTTTTGCCATCCGGGTTGCTTACCACGCACGGCCCGTGTACGCGCCGGACTCAGAGATGCGTGACAACCTGAACCGCTATCAGGCCCAGCTTGAACCGGTCCGCCGCGTCGTTATGGTGGGCCTGCCCATCCTGTTCGGACTTTTCGCCGGCAGCGCTGCGGCCAGCCAATGGCAGAAGGTGCTGTTGTTCTTCAACCAGGAACCGTTCGGCCAGAGCGATCCTGAGTTCGGCCTGGACATCAGCTTCTACCTGATGACACTTCCGTTCCTGGGATTCGTCACAGGGTTCCTCATCAGCGTTGTGGTGGTGGCCGGCATCGCCGGAGTCCTCACCCACTATCTCTACGGCAGTATCCGGCTGATGGAACGCGGCGTGTTCACCAGCCGGGCGGCGCAGATCCACCTCGCCGTGACCGGCGCAGCCTTCCTGGTCCTCCTCGGCGCGAACTTCTGGCTGGACCGCTATGCTGCCCTGCAGGGCAACGGCGGGCGCTGGGCCGGTGCGCTGTACACGGACGTGAACGCCGTGATCCCCACCAAAGCGATCCTCGCCGTGGCGGCGGGCCTGGTGGCCATCCTCTTTATCATTGCGGCGGTTATCGGCCGCTGGCGCCTGCCGGTCATCGGCACGGCCATGCTGATCATCACCTCAATCCTGGCCGGCGGCGTGTACCCGTGGGTCATCCAGCAGTTCCAGGTGCGGCCTTCAGAGCAGACGTTGGAGAAGGAATTCATCCAGCGCAACATCGAAATGACCCGGGCCGCCTATGGCCTGGATCAGATCCAGGTGGACCGCTATGACGCCACAAACACCGCCAACACTGGGGCTCTGGCTCCGGACGCCCAGACCACAGCCAACATCCGGCTGCTGGACCCCAACCTGATCTCCGATGCGTTCTCCCAGCTGGAGCAGTACCGTCCGTACTACCAGTTCCCGGAGGCGCTGAACGTCGACCGCTATGAGGTGGACGGCAAGATCCAGGACACGGTCATCGCGGTGCGCGAGCTGAACCCGGCGAACGTTGCCTCCAACCAGCAGGGCTGGCTTAACCAGCACGTTGTCTACACCCACGGCTACGGCGTGGTGGCGGCCAAGGGAAACAAGTTCACGGTTGACGGCAAGCCGGAGTTCCTCCAGTCGGGTATCCCGTCCACCGGTGTCCTTGGCGATGACTCCACCTACGAGCCGCGGATCTACTTCGGCGAGGATTCCCCGGAGTACTCCATTGTCGGGGCGCCTGCGGGATCACCGCACCGTGAACAGGACAGGCCTTCCGGCAAGGAAGGGGACGGGGAAACCCAGTACACCTTCACCGGCAACGGCGGGCCCAACGTGGGCAGTTTCTTCAACAAGGTGCTCTACTCCATCAAGTTCCAGTCGTCGGATCTCCTCCTCTCCGACGGGGTCAACGCAGAATCCCAGATCCTGTATGACCGCAGCCCGCGTGATCGCGTCGAGAAGGTTGCCCCGTACCTGACCGTTGACGGCAACGCCTACCCGGCCGTTGTTGACGGCCGCGTCAAGTGGATCGTGGACGGTTACACCACCAGCCAGTACTACCCGTACTCGCAGCAGGAGCAGCTCTCGGCTGCCACCGCGGATTCCCAGACCACTTCAGGCCGGACGGTTGCCCTGCCGAACAGCTCGGTGAACTACATCAGGAACTCCGTGAAAGCCACCGTTGATGCTTATGACGGCTCGGTGACCCTCTATGCGTGGGACGATCAGGACCCCGTATTGAAGGCTTGGCAGAAGGTTTTCCCCACGTCCGTGAAGCCGTACTCGGAGATGTCCGGGGACGTCATGAGCCACGTTCGTTACCCGGAGGACCTGTTCAAGGTGCAGCGCGAGCTCCTGGGCCGCTATCACGTCACGGAGCCGGTGAGCTTCTACAAGAGCGACGAAGTATGGAGCGTTCCCAACGATCCCACCGTGGACACTGAAGGGATCAAGCAGCCGCCGTTCTACATGTCACTGCAGATGCCGGACCAGGAGAAGCCGGCCTTCCAGCTCACCTCGTCCTTCATCCCGCAGATCGTCAACGGCACTGCTAGGAACGTCCTCTATGGCTTCCTTGCCGCCGACTCTGATGCCGGAAACGTGAAAGGCGTCAGGGCTGACAGCTACGGCCAGTTGAGGCTCTTGCAGATTCCGCCGGAAACACAGGTTCCCGGGCCAGGCCAGGCCCAGAACAAGTTCAACTCTGATCCGACGGTGTCCCAGGCTTTGAACCTCTTGAGGCAGGGTGCTTCCGAGGTGCTCAACGGCAACCTGCTGACTCTGCCCGTGGGTGGCGGCATCCTGTACGTCCAGCCGGTATACCTCAAGTCGACCGGCGAGACGTCCTACCCCACCCTGCAGCGTGTGCTGGTGGCTTTTGGTGACAAGGTGGGCTTTGCGCCGACCCTCGACGGAGCGTTGAAGCAACTGTTTGGCGGTGACTCAGGCGCTGCCGCGGGCGACTCCGACAACACCGGCCAGACCCCGCCCGCTCCGGGGACTACGCCGCCGGTGAGTGCGGGTGCCCAAGCTGACCTGAAGGCAGCGCTGGATGAGGCGAACGCCGCCATCAAGGCCGGCCAGGCAGCCTTGGCGGCCGGCAACTTTGCAGCCTATGGGGAAGAGCAGAAGAAACTGGCTGCGGCCCTGCAGAAGGCTATTGACGCCGAGGGCAAGATCCCGGCGCCGGCCCCTGAAGCCACGCCATCGCCAGGGGCGACCCCGTCGCCGGAAGCTACACCGACGGCGACGCCCTCGCCTGCAGCCAGCAACTAAGGGGATCGACCCAGCGAGACGCACATCACGCCACCAGGATTTGGCCCCCCGTTCGCCGGACGGTAGTGTTGATCTTGCGACGCGGGGTGGAGCAGTTCGGTAGCTCGCTGGGCTCATAACCCAGAGGTCACAGGTTCAAATCCTGTCCCCGCAACTGGCGAAAAGTCCGGATTCTGGAAACAGAATCCGGACTTTTTGGTTTAAGCGGACCGGCCCGGATCCCGGGTGTCTCAAGATTGTGCTGCCCAGCCTTTGCGGTACGGCGATGAGCCGGTGCTTTAGGTGTGACTGTTGATTCGGAATGGCGCTTTTTTCGCAGCTCGGTTTGGCGGTTTTAGCTGATCCCGATGACGAGGGTTGAGCGTGCTGCTTCTATGACGTCGTCGGTGATGGTGCTTAGTTCGTTGATTTTCATGACGCGTTCGACTTGGGTGAAGAGGGTTTTTTCGCAATTCGGATGGCGGTTTGGTCCGGGGACCAACTACTTAGGCGCGTCGCTGGCGATCGGGTAGCTGAGTTCCTCCAAGCAGGCCAGCACGGTGCCAGGCTCACGTGTGGAGAAGTACCACGGGGGCCGGAGACCGGAACGAACTTGATGCCGTCGTCAGGATAAAGCCACGTCCGGACGCGCTGGACTTGCGCGATGTCCTTTCGCCGAAGAATCCATGGTCCAAAAAACCGCCCCAGTCCATACGCCAGGCTGAATTCGAGGGCGTCCGCGGTAGGGCTGAGCACCAAGAGCCGGAGCTGCGGGGAGGTCAGAAAGCTTTCGGATATGACGAAATTCCCGTGGATCGTGCCGCCGCCCTCGAAATGCTCCTCCTCGAGGAACACTTCGGGCCGGGGCTGGTTCTTTCCGCAGGTTGGTAACCGTCATGCCGACACCTGCGAAGGCGACCATTACACCGGAGAGGATGAACTGGACCCGGGTGGGGGTTATTGCCGCGAAAAAGACGGCCGCGCACAGAAGCCAGAGTTGGAACGGGGTGATCCGAATCTTCAGGATCCGCCACGGTCGGTGTTCCCTTGCGTTCATTTAGGCCCCTCGACATCGGATGCTAGCGGCAAGGATAGGCGCAAGCCGCATTGATGCAAAGACCGCCACCGCGCTGCCGCTTTTCCTTGTTGGTGAGACATGATGATGTGAACCGCAGCTCTAAATGGCCCTCTTTCCGCGCTAAGTGGCCGCTCTTAGCAGTTGGAGCCATTTTCCGCTTGGGGCCTATAGAGAGAGGTCGGTGGCAGTGCCCAACAGCGGCAGCAAGAAATTCCCTTTCTCCTTTGCAACCTGGGCTATGCACGATCCTCCAGGAAAGGTATGCGAGGCCGCTTCGCTAGGATCCTGTCGGCAAGCGTCATTCCAGTTTCTCTGTTCTGCCTTCCGGAAGGCACTAAACGAATGACTGCGACATACGGGGTGTTCCACGAATCAATCTCAATGACCAACAGGGGACGGCGGCTAAGCGGCCTCCGCAGGGTTTCCATTCTCACTGAGACCACCTGCTCCCAAGGCACGAATCCGAAATAGACAGGTCGCCTTCGTTGTCTGACCAGCTGGAGGCCGCGGGCGTCTGCGACCAGGTCCAGGATGAAACCCGTACCCTTCGCCTTTGGTGTCAACGGCCCTTTCTTGAGGAATCTCCCGAGTTCTTGCCCGGTCCAGAAGGTGTCGACGATCAGAGCTCCAGAATGGTCTAGCTGCAGCCGCGTCTTGAATGTTCTCGCTTTGCGGAACAACCACGCTAACCAAAGCGGTATGGCAACCGCCATGATAAGCAGGGCCACCCCAAAAACCTTGAGACCGTCCGGATAGCTGATGGCTTCGTTGAACTTGACGAAGAGTTTGACTAGAAGGGCCGCAACTCCGAAAACCCCCAGTGCCGTGCCCAGCCGGCGCTTCGTACTCATCAGACCTCCCCCCAAGGGCCGGCCACGCTGGCCGCGTTACTGTCGAGGTGGTCCTCAATGAGGCTGTCACAGTCACAGGGATGACGCCGGGCAGTACCTCGGAGAAGCCGACAGTCCAACCGCAGATGCCGCCTCGCGACGCATGGCCGCCAGCGGAGAGGAGAATGAAATGCTGGTCGTCACAGCCGGTGAATCGCTGGGACAGATCCTGACTCGAAACGGCCGCCATTGCCGTCGCTGTTTGCAACATTAACGGAATCGCGACTTCGTAGAGACTGCGCCAGCTGAGCTATCCGCGGTGCACGCTCGTCGCTATTGAGCGCGGTGAACGTAGAGGTCGCGGAGCAGCGCGATCTCGGCTCCGTGGTGCAGGATCTCCTGGTTCTCCCACCACACGATCGTCGGAAACGTCTCCTCGGCGTCGCTGCCGTACGGGTAGCTGCTTAGTCCGGTCCGGTCGTAGTCGGACTCGTCGACACTGAGCAGTACTCGGCGCCAGTCGGCTGCGGCGTGACGGAACCTCTCGATGGCGCCGGCTGCATCTGGTCGTGATTCGTAAGTCGCTCGATCGAACGTCCGGTCGCCCCCGAGGTGGCTGGACCGGCCCAACAGCGTCTCGGAGATGTGATCGAGCCGCCAGGCGATCGTCGTGAGGGGCGGGGGCCACGGACTTTCAGGGGCGCCGTCTCGTCCCCACTTCCCCGCGCCAATGAGCTTGATGGCGCCCGGTCCGGGCCCATCGGTGCGCCTCCGAACCGACCAGCACGCGTTGACCGGTTCCCACAGGTACTCGGCGTCCGTTAGCACCGGTACGTCGACGTCGCTGCCATCACCTGAGTTGCTGGTGGGCCCGGCGAGGCGAGTGAGAAGTCGCTCCGTCGCCCAGTCGTACTGCTCGAGCAGTGGCTCGAGGCGCTGATTTGTCATCATGGCACAAAGCCTAGTCTCAACGTCAGGCCGGTAAGGCCCACGCACGATTGACGTTCGTCGTAATGGCATCTGGTGGCTGTCCACCACTAATGCACCATGAGGGATCTTCCTGCATGCGTCCGCCGGCCATAGAGCGCTGCGAAAACCACGCCACTTACCGCTGCGATCCACACCTTTTGGGTCAGGGAACCCTGGGCATTGGTTCTGGAGAGGCACTTCTCATACGTTCGGGGGTCCACTCTCGCTGCTCTCCCTCTCGCAGTGTCGTGATCTGCGAATCTGCCGAGTTCCCTTCGGAGCTGCCGCCCGATTGGAGGGGCATCGGTACGGGAGTGGCGTTCCACATCTGGTCCTCGGTCAGTGGAACTGAGCTTGTGGCGCAACTGGGCGCGATGGGAGAGTCGGGGGCGGGGACAATCGATGGATTGGTTGGAAGCTGCCGTGTCTCCTGGCACTTCCGGACGAGACTACCACTGACTTTCGGGGAAGGCTCTTCGGATGGCAGGGGCGGCTCCTGCCACTCGTCTCCAGCCCCATTACTGCCAACGCTTCCGCAGGCGGTGACCGAGAAAATCAATACGCCTGCAGCAGCGAACCCGCGGATCTTTCTCGAACGTCCCATGCCCTGATTGTCCCGATACGCGGGTCACAAAAACTAGGGCTCCAGTCTGAACCATTGGTTGCAATCCGATCAACATTTTTTGCTTTGAACTCAACGGGAAAGCTGAAGCACAGTTCCGCTGTCCACATCCGGGGGACAATCCTCATGAATTACCCACCGAGGACCCAGATCATCTCGAATCCCTGGGATTCGGGACGCATAGGTTATGAGACACCAAGTCGGACTAGGAGAACGGGTCAGCCGCCCGCAAGGCGAATCCTTTAACGGGCACTCTGGACATGAATCGGAAGATTTTAATTCTGGGAAACCTTTTGGGCTTTGCCGGACACTAAAGGGCATGGGGAGCATAGAAACCGGGGATGAGGGGCTGTGGCTCCAGAGCCTTCTGGGCCAGGGCGACGCTTTTGGCGCCCTTTACGACCGGCACCGGCACAGGGTCTTCCGCCACGCTTACCGGCTGTGCGGGAACCACCACGATGCAGAAGACATCATGGCCGCCGCCTTCCTTGAACTCTGGCGGCGACGAAAGCACGTCCGGGTAGTCGAAGGATCCATCCTTCCCTGGCCAACACTTGGCCCCCTGTAAGACGCGGTTCGCCGCCCGTTCAGGGATCCCTGACCGGGCGGAAAACTGCCGTCCCTCATAACCGACCGACAGGAGCCAAGAAAAGGAGGCTGGCTATTATCAGTGCCATGAATGAACCTCTGAGCAAGGGAACCGTGAAGACGTGGCACCGCGAAGAAGGGTGGGGATCTATCCAGATTGAGGGCGTGGCTGCAGCGCCCTCAATCTCGTCTCGGGACTCTCCGTCAGCCCCCTCCAGATGAGGAGCAGTGGCCTCCACTAAATCCGTCATCACACTTCAGGAGCCGAAGGCCGCGCCGTACTGATCGTTCACGCTTGGGTTCAACTTTCCGCTGATACGCAGCAGCGTGGTGCCTTTCACATGGTGCCACTCAGTGCCGAAAGCTGGACCCATCTTCTTCAAGACGCCCTGGATGTATTCAGACCGGGTTTGAAGATCCGCGGCGGTAGCGAACACCTCCACGACGGCCCCGCCGTCGATGCCCGTCGCCCCGGGCGTCGCCCCTGCATCGGCGATCCAGGCTGCCGAGGTGTACTGGCCGGGCCGGCCAAGCAGTTTGTTCGTGTCCAGTTCTTCTGTCACGGTTGTCACTGCCGTGATGCTCTGGACCTTGGCCTTAAGCGCCGCCCCGACCGAGGACGCGTCCGCTGCCACAGTCGGGGTGGGTGTCGGCGCCGGGCTCGGGGTTACGGATGGCGAAGCAGAGGCAGTGGTGACAGGAGTGCCGGCAGGTGGCGGCCCCGCACATCCGCCGAGCAGCACGGCCAACAGGATGGCTAATGCGATGAGTTTCAAGTCTTCCCCCAGTGTGCAGATGAACCTTTCTCCGACTATAGGTGCTCCGCCCAGGCCTGATCGCGCTGGGCTCGGCCCAATCTGAGGAGAAGACATTTTCATCGTGGAAGTTAGGGCTCGAGTTACTCGTTGTCCCATAACCCGGGCAGACTGGGAGCTTACGGGACCCCAAAAACGGGGTCATGGCGACCCTCAATGCGGATTGGTTTTTACCTACTCCAAAGTACGGTAGTGTTGATCTTGCGACGCGGGGTGGAGCAGTTCGGTAGCTCGCTGGGCTCATAACCCAGAGGTCACAGGTTCAAATCCTGTCCCCGCAACCATGCAGAAGACCCCGACCGGCATTACGCCGGCCGGGGTCTTCTTTTGCCCGATTACACCTGGTTCCTAGTATTCTCGTTCGCAAAGCCATTTGAGCACCTGGTCAGTCATTCTCGAGAGGAATGTTGTTCGATGTCCACACCCACGAAGAAGCCCGGCTCCGCGACGGGCAAGCGGTCCAGACTCTACTGGGGTGTTCCTGCCGCTCTCGTAGTGCTGGTGCTCGTGGTGCTGCTGGCCAAGTGGATGACCGGCCTTCCGGCGGTGGCCTCGTTCCTGGCTGACTATCCTGGCCATTCGGAACTGCCTGACGGCGCGCCCGTGGGATTCCCGGCATGGCTGGCCTGGCAGCACTTCCTGAACGGCTTCTTCCTGCTGCTCATCATCAGAACCGGCTGGCAGGTGCGGACCACCACGCGGCCCAGCGGCCACTGGACCCGCAACAACAAAGGGCTGATCAAGACCAAGAACGCGCCCACCAAGATCACGTTGGAGCTTTGGCTGCACCTGACGCTGGACGCGCTCTGGGTCCTTAACGGCCTGGTGTTCGCCATCCTGCTGCTCGCCACCGGCCAATGGATGCGGATCGTGCCAACCAGCTGGGACGTTATCCCCAATGCTCTCTCTGCAGCGCTTCAGTACGCCTCGTTGAACTGGCCCACCGACAACGGATGGGTCAACTACAACGCGCTCCAGCTGCTGACGTATTTCGCCACCGTCTTCATCGCCGCACCACTTGCCTTCATCTCCGGCATCCGGACGTCCTCCGCCTGGCCCAAGAAGGCCACAGCCCTCAACAAGGCCTACCCCATTGAGCTCGCGCGGGCCATCCACTTCCCGGTCATGATCTATTTCGTGGCGTTCATCGTGGTGCATGTCTTCCTGGTACTCGCCACCGGTGCGCTGCGGAACCTGAACCACATGTATGGCGGCAGCGACGACGCCGGCTGGTTTGGATTCTGGGTCTTCGTTGCGTCCGTTGCAGCCATGGTGGCAGCCTGGTTCCTGGCCCGTCCCCTCTTCCTTCGCCCCATCGCCTCCCTGATGGGCAAAGTCAGCCGCTGATTTCCGGGCCGGTGACGTTGTCCTTGCCTTGACGGTCCTCCCGAAGCTTCTGGTAGGTGGCCAGCGCACGCTCCCTGGACTCGGGGAGTCCCACCACTGGTGCGGGGTAGCCCTGGACATCGGGCTGCTTCCACGGTTCATGGATGGCCTTGCGGTCCATCTGGGCGAGTTCCGGAATGAACTCGCGAAGGTACCGGCCGTCGGCGTCGAATTTCTTGCTCTGCGTCACGGGATTGAAGATCCGGAAGTACGGGGACGCGTCCGCGCCCGAGCCTGCCACCCACTGCCAGTTGGCGGGGTTGCTGGCGGCATCGGCATCCACCAGGGTGTCCCAGAACCAGGCCTCGCCCTCACGCCAGTCGGCCAGCAGGTTCTTGACGAGGAAGGACGCCGCGGCCATCCGGACCCGGTTATGCATCCAGCCTGTCTGCCACAGCTGCCGCATCCCCGCATCCACCAGCGGATAGCCGGTCCGGCCCTGCTGCCAGGCGCCCAGCTCCGCCGCGGTGGGCTGCTGCCATTCGAAGGGGTCGAAGTCCGGGCGATAGTTTCGGGTAGCCAGTTGGGGATTGGCATACAGCAGCTGCCAGCAGAACTCCCGCCAGCCCAGCTGGGACCGGAAAATCCCGACGTCGGGCGTCAACTCGCGGGGGTAGTGGCGGCGAAGCTCATGCCACACCCGGAATGGGCTGATTTCACCAAAACGGAGGTGCGGGGACAGCCTGGAAGTGCCTTCCACCCCGGGAATGTCCCGCCCTGTGCCGTACTCCTGTGCAGGCCCGTCCAGGAAGTCCTCAAGCCTGCTGTGTGCTCCGGCCTCCCCGGGTTCCCAGGTCGCAGCCAGCCCGCCGCTCCAGTCCGGGGACACGGGCAGTAGCGCCCACTCCGCCAGCGCGTCGCTGCCGGCCTGCTTCATCGAACCGGCGACGCCGGGGGAGGGCAGACGGGCCGGCGCATCCAGCGGCGGACGAGGCTCGCCGGACGCCGTGCAGGCCCGCCAGTAGGGCGTGAACACCTTATAGGGGCCGCCGCTGCCGGTAGTGATGGTCCACGGCTCGAAGAGCAGGTTGGCCTGGAAACTGACGGCTTCGATGCCGTTCTCCGCCGACCAGGCCTTGATGTCCGCGTCCAGGGACCGCTCGGGACCGCCGTAGCGCCGGTTCCACAGCACGTGCTGCGCGTCGGTCTCCGCGGCCAGGTCCCGGATCACACGGCTGGCAGGTCCACGCCTGAGGGTGAGTGTGGAACCGGCCTCAGCAAGCGCCGCCGCCAGGGCCGTCAGTGAGTGGTGCAGCCACCAGCGGGCCGCGCCTCCCAGGGGACGGGTTCCGGGGGATTCCTCGTCGAGGATGTAGACCACCGTGAGTGGCAAGCCGAGTCCGACGGCGTGGGACAGTGCCGGGTTATCGTCCAGTCGAAGGTCATCACGGAGCCAGACGATGGAGGATGCGACGGGGGAGACCATGGCCTCCACGCTACACATCCGCAACAGGAGCCGCACGGCCGAATGCAGGTTCTGTCCGGGCATGGCAAGGGCCGGGGTCCGTGACGAACCCCGGCCCCTGCTGGACCGCTCAGCAGCAGACGCGGCTGGCTACAGCCTGTCGAAGTCGGCTTCGTCGACCGTGGACTCAGACCTGGCGCTGGAAGCACCGATGGCCGGCTTGGCGCCGCCGGACTTCAGGGCCGCCAGGCGTGCCTCGATTTCCACCTGCTCGCCGAGGTCTTCGAGCTGGTTGAACTGGGAGTCCAGACTCGACGAGGCAAGTTCCTGCTGGCCGCGGACCTTGGCCTCTTCGCGGCGGATTTTCTCTTCGAAGCGGCCAACCTCGCTGGTGGGATCCATGAAGTCGATGCTCTTGATGGCATCGTGCACCTGGGACTGTGCTGCGGCCGTCTTGGAGCGGGCCACCAGCTCGTTGCGCTTGCTGGTGAGTTCGTTGAGCTTGCCCTTCATCTGGTCCAGGCCTGACTTGAGCTTGTCCACTACCTCGGTCTGCGAGGCGATGCTCGGCTCAGCACCCTTGGCTTCGCTTTCCGCGGACATCTGGCGCTGCAGGGCCACCTTGGCGAGGTTGTCGAACTTCTCGGCGTCAATGCTGTCTCCGGCGCTGCGGTATTCGTCAGCCTTGCGTGACGCGGCGAGGGCCTTGTTGCCCCAGTCCTGGGCGTTCTTGATGTCCTCGCGGTAGTCATCCTGGAGCATACGCAGGTTGCCGATGGTCTGGGCAACAGCGGATTCAGCCTCCGCGATGTTGTTTGTGTAGTCCCGGACCATCTGGTCCAGCATCTTCTGCGGATCCTCAGCATTGTCCAGCAAGGTGTTGATGTTTGCCTTTGCCAGCTGTGCGATCCGGCCGAAAATGGACTGCTTAACCATGGTGTTTACCTTTCGTCCTGCTCAATGGTGGCCACTGAGATCAGTGAACAGTTGTTGTACCGCTTCTATCTGCCGGCGGATCATACCTGCCGGCGCCTAGCCTCGCAGAGTCAGAAGTCTCCGCCGCCGCCGGAGTCTCCGCCCCAGCCACCGCCCATATCGCCGCCGCCGGAGTCGCCGCCCCAGCCGCCGCCGTCGCTGTGGCCACCGCCCCAGCCGCCGCCGCTGCCGCCGTTGAGGATGGAGTTGATGAGGATACCGCCAAGAATGGCGCCCCCGAGCCCGCCGCCTCCTCCGCCGCGCCCGCCGAACATGCCCCCGCCGCCGAAGCCCTGGTTGGCGTAGCCACCGAAGTTGTCGACGTCGGCCTGGGCGAGCTGCGCTGCCTGGGCTGCAAGGGCGTGGGCCTGCTGGGCGTACGTGAGAGCAGTGACTGGATCGTTGCGCGAGATCGAGAGCGCGTAGTCGAGATTGCGTTGGGACTCTGCGAGCCGGGTACGTGCTTCCGTGCCCACGCCGCCACGACGGGCGGTGATGTAGTCCGAGGTGGCACTGATCTGCGCCTGCGCCGACATGATGGTCTGCTGCAGCGACGCCTGGGCGCGGCGGGCCTGGTCCTGCTGGTTCCGGATGCCGGTGAGGGACTGGTCCAAAGCCTGGTGCGCTGTTTCAACGCGCTGAAGGGTGGCGATGGGATCGATTTTCCCGCCCTGGATTTCGGCCTTGACCTGACCCAGAGCGGCCTCAACACCGGCGACCGGGCCTGCCAGTTCGGGGTGTTCGCCGGACTGAATCATGGCCTTCGCCTGCGCGAGGTCCTGGGAGGTTTCGACGACGGCTGCCTCCAGGCCGTTGCGAGCATCGTCCAGGCTGGTGGACACCTTGGCGATGGCGTCCAGCAGAACGTTGGTCTGGTGCAGACTCTCTTCAGAAGCCCGCACGGCGACCGCGGCGAGGCTGCCCTCGCCTTCGGTGAGCTTCTCCTGGGCGGTGGCCGTGGCATTCTGCACAAAGGCCAGCCGTTCCTTGGCCTGGGTGATGTTGTCAGCGACCTGCACCAGCGCACTGTCCGCGTACTTGGCGCGCAAAGCCGTCAGTGACTGTTCGGCGCTGGCGATCTTGGCATCGGCTTCGTGGGCTCCGGCGCTGATGGCTGCCAGTGCCTGCGGGGCGTTCTTCTCGAGCTCGCGGAGCGAGTCGAAGTCGGCCTTCTGCTCCTGGAGCGAGCCCAGCGCTGCCTCTGAACGGCGGATGATTTCGCCGAGCCAGCTGCGCTGCTGTTCTTCCGTGTCCGGGATGTGGTCATCAAGCTGCTGCTGCAGCTTGAAGGATTCCGACATGTGGGCTTTGGCCTCGGCCAGGGCCTTGGTGAAGTTCCCCACCGCGGCATCGCCGTACTGGGCCTCCGCGAACCCGAGTTCCTGCTCACTGGACTTGATGGCGTCGTCGGCCTCGATGATCAGGGAACCGCTCTTTCGCCGGAGTTCCTCGATGCTGAGCGAAGCCAGCGGATCCAGCTCGGCGCCTTGGGGGCCATAGCTGGCACTGGACGCCTGGGCCGCTTTCTTCCGCTTGTTACGGAAGTAGAGGTAGGCGCCGGCTCCACCGGCAACTGCAATACCTGTTCCTACCAGGACAGCAGCCCCGGCGCCGTCGCCTGACGGCACGGTGCCGCTACCGCCGCCCGCGGCATCGCCAATGGCTGCTGCGGTGTTAATGGCCGCCTGAGCCCAATCGTTGGCCCGCAACTGCGGGTCAACGGCACTCTTTATGATGTTGTCGCGCTTAGCATCGCTGATGGCGCTGTTGTCAGGCTTGCTGAGCTGGTATTTACGTGAGTCGGTGGCGACCGCTAGGAGCATGGAATTTTTGCTCAGCTGCGCGGTAGTGGCCACCTCAGCAGCCCATTCAGAGGGCACATTGGGGTTGGTGAATGTTTTGACGTAGACGACGTACAGGTTCATCTGGTGGTCCGTGCCGAGCTTCTTTATGGCGTCTTCGACCTCGGACTGCCGGCCACCGAGTACTCCGGCCTTGTCCACTACCTTTGATGCTGGATCCAGAGTCACCGGGTCTTCAGCCCAGGCCGCGCCGGCAGGAACCGCGAGCAGCCCGGTCAGGCCGATCACGGCGAGGATACGTTTGAACTTTGACCGCATGTGCAACCCTTCAGCACGACTGACACCGATTCGGGACGAATGAGCGTCTCAGAATGCAGCAGCGCCCCCACGCGTGGTGTAAAGCCGCAGGTCGCTGTGGCATTTCCTTTTGATTCTATGGTGCACCTCTTGGTGCGTCCACAGCCGCGAATATGCCACCAGCGAAACCCCCGGAAGGGCCTGTTGGCAGCGGAAATCAGTCTCCCAGCAACCTCCCAGCCAACGTTCGCCCCAGTTCCAGCCAGACAGTACATAGTTAATGCAGACGAGGATGAAAGGAAGTCCAATGACTGAGAACCCAACCCAGGGTGCAGCGCCGGAGAACCGCAATCCGGATGAGAACCGGAATGCGGACCAGAACCCTGCGGAGGCCCGCAGTGACGCTGTCGGTCAGGCTAATCCGACGGAGCAGCTGGACCGCTCCGGGGCACCTGGGAACCCCACCCAGCCTCTGCCGGGTGCGCCCCGTCCGGTTTATCCTCCCGGCGAGCCCTTCTACGGCCAGCAGACATCTGGCTACGGCCAGCAGACACCTGGCCAGCACTCGCCGGGCCAGCAGGCTCCCGGACATCAGTACGCCCAGCACGGAGCGCATTCGGCGGCGCCCGGCGGCTCTGCAGGTCAGTACGGCACGGGCCAGTACGCTCCTGGCCAGTACAACGCCCCCCCGAACCCGGCCGACGCACCCCGCCGGAAAGCCTCGTTCGGCGTCGGGACCCTGGTGGCCAGCATCCTTGCCGCCGGCCTCGTGGGTGGCGGCGTAGCGACAGTCGGCTCGGGGAACCTCTTTAACAACGGCTCCCCGTCGGCGGCGAGCAGCAGCAGCCAGCCTGAAACCGTCATCGTGAACAACAAGGACGACGTCAACGCCATCACGGCGGCAGCGCTGAAGGCGTCCCCCAGTGTGGTGACCATCAGCGCCTCCAGCGGCAGCTCCGGCGGCACCGGCTCCGGCATCGTCCTGGACGACGACGGGCACATCCTTACCAACACCCACGTGGTAACGCTGGATGGCCAGAGCGCCAACGCAGCTTTGGAGGTCCGCACCAGCGCAGGCAAGGTCCTCAAAGCCACGCTCGTAGGCACCGACCCCCTTTCTGACCTCGCCGTCATCAAGGTGGACGACGCATCAGGGCTCACTCCTGCGACTCTCGGCGATTCCGGCAAGCTCAATGTGGGTGACACGGCCATCGCCATCGGCTCCCCATTGGGCCTCACGGGCACCGTCACGGACGGCATCGTCTCAACGCTGAACCGGACCATCAGCGTTGCGTCTTCGGCAGCACCCAAGGAAGGCGACAGTTCCCAGGATGGAGATCAGGGCTTCCAGTTCGCGCCGCCAAACGGTGGCCAGGGCCAAAGCACCGCGAACCAGGGTTCCATCTCCATCAACGTGATCCAGACGGATGCCGCCATCAACCCCGGCAACTCCGGTGGTGCCCTAGTCAACAGCAAGGGCGAGATCATCGGCGTCAACGTGGCCATCGCGTCCGCCGGCTCCGATTCCTCGTCCACGGCCGGCAACATCGGCGTGGGCTTCAGCATCCCCATCAACCACGCCAAGCGGGTGGGGCAGGAGATCATCGACACCGGCAAGGCCTCCCACGGCCAGCTGGGTGTCAGCGTCCGGGACAAGTCCTCCAGCGGGACGACGTCAGGATTCTCCGTCGGCGCGGACGTGGCCACAGTCGAGCCAAATTCAGCAGCAGGCAAAGCCGGCATCAAGGTGGGCGATGTGGTGACCAAGTTCAATGACCTTGTCATCAGCGAGCCCAACCAACTGACCGCGGCTGTCCGCGAGCAGGCCGGCGGCTCCACCGTCAAGCTCACGGTGCTGCGCAACGGCCAGGAACAGACGTTCGACGTAACTCTCGGCACCGCAGCGGACCAGTAGGGACTGATCGGCAGAACGTACGGAACACCATAAACGCGGACGACGGCGGGGCTCACCAAAGGTGATCGCCGCCGTCGTCCTGTGTTGCCACCGTCCTATGCCGCCGTCGTCGTACGTGTTCCCGTGCGCGCGGCCAGGGCCGTGACACAGGCGTTAACGGGACGGCAACGGGGGACGGCTATATGGTTAGCTAGGATCTACCCGTACCCCGGGCGTTCCGAGGCCATGACCCCATCCGGCTGGCTGTCCACAAGCATGGAAGGCTGCTGTAAATACAGTGGAAGAGACATTGAAGATCATCGTCCTGGTCAAGCACGTACCGGACGCGCAGTTCGACCGCCACCTCAACGGCGAGGGCTACACCACGGACCGCGACGAAAGCATCCTTTCCGAGCTGGACGAATACGCCCTTGAGGCCGCTTTGCAGCTGGCTGAGGCCCGCGGTGGCGCCAAGGCGGGCAACCAAGTCATTGCGCTGAGTATGGGCCCGTCCGGTGCGGTGAACGCGGTGAAGAAGTCACTCCAGATGGGCGCCACCGAAGGTGTGCACCTCACGGACAGTGCGCTGGCCGGCTCAGACGCCGCCGCCACCTCGCTCGCGCTCGCGGCCGCCATCCGCCACATCGGCACCGGCGCCCCGGTGGACCTTGTCCTCACCGGCATGGCCTCCACCGACGGCGAAACGTCCCTGGTCCCTGCCCAGCTCGCCGAGCGCCTGGGCCTGCCGCAGATCACCTTCGCGTCCTCTCTGACGGTCGACGGAGGACGCCTCACCGCGCGCCGCGACGCCGACACGTACTCGGAGACCGTCGAAGCATCGCTGCCCGCGGTGGTATCCGTGACGGACCAGATCAACGAGCCGCGCTACCCCAACTTCAAGGGCATCATCGCGGCCAAACGCAAGAGCATCACCACTCTGTCGCTCGCAGACATCGGAGTTGATCCCGCGCACGTGGGCCACACCGGATCCTGGACCACGGTGACCGCTGCCGAGGAACGCCCGCCGCGCACCGCCGGAACCATCATCACCGACGAAGGCGACGCAGGCATCAAACTCGTCGACTTCCTGGCCGCCCAGAAGCTGCTCTAAGAGGGATCACAGACATGGCAAACGTACTCGTATTCATTGACAACCCCGGCGATGCCCTGAAGAAGAGCAGCCTCGAACTGCTCACCCTGGGACGTTCCCTCGGAGAGACCGCTGTTGCCCTGAACGGTGACATGCATCAGGATGTTTCGGCCACACTCGCCGAATACGGTGTCAGCGCCGTATTCCGGCCCTCCGCCCAGGACCTGGATGACTACCTCGTCTCGGCGAAGGCAGCCTATCTCGCGGCCGCCGCGGGTGCCGCCGGTGCAGGTACGGTCCTCCTGGACAACTCGCCCGAAGGCAAAGAGATCGCGGCACGGCTCGGCATCCGACTCAATGCCGGCGTCATCACTGACGTTGTGGCGGTCGACGCCGATGGTACAGCGCACAAGTCGGTCCTCGCGGGTTCCTACACCACCGCTGCCAGGACCACCACGGCGGTTTCCGTGCTGACGGTGAAGGCCAACAACGTAACGCCGGAGCCGGCATCCGTGGCTTCGGCTCCGGAGACGTCCACCGTCGAAGTGCCGGCGGACGGCATGGCCACGGCGGCCCGCATCACCGCCCGCGAGCAGAAGGTGGCCAGCGGCCGCCCGGATCTGGCGGACGCCCGCATCGTGGTGGCCGGCGGACGCGGAGTGGACGGCGACTTCGGCCCCGTGGAGCAGCTTGCGGACGCCCTCGGTGCTGCCGTCGGTGCCTCCCGTGCGGCCACGGACGCCGGCTGGATCAGCCACGACGCCCAGGTCGGCCAGACCGGCAAGACCGTGTCGCCCCAGCTCTACATCTCTGCCGGCATTTCCGGTGCCATCCAGCAGAAAGCCGGGATGCAGACAGCCAAGGTCATCGTGGCCGTGAACAAGGACGCCGAGTCGCCGATCTTCGAAATCGCCGATTTTGGCATCATCGGGGACCTCTTCGACGTCCTTCCGCAGGCCACCGAAGAAATCAAGAAGCGAAAAGGCTGACCTTGGCCCACTCCGCTGCCTCAGCACAGAGCCCGTTCAACCCGGAAACACACCGGATTGGGCGGGTGCTCTGTTTCGCCGCCCACCCGGACGATATCGACTTCGGTGCGGCCGGCACCATCGCCGCCTGGACGGCCGCCGGAATCCAGGTCAGCTACTGCATCATGACGGACGGCGACGCCGGCGGCTTCGACCCGGCGCACCGGGCGGAGATCATCGCCCTCAGGGCGGCCGAGCAGCGCCGGGCCGCCCAACTCCTGGGTGTGACTGACATCCACTACCTCCATGAGCGCGACGGCTACCTGGAACCGACGCACGAGGTGATGAAAGGTGTGGTGAAGCTGATCCGGGAAATCCGTCCCGACGTCGTGCTTGCCATGCATCCCGAGCGGAACTGGAGCCGGATCCAGAAGAGCCATCCGGACCACCTTGCCGTGGGGGAGGCCGTGACCCGGGCTGTCTACCCTGCAGTCGAAAACCCGTTCGCCTATCCGGAGCTGGCTGAGGCAGGACTCGCGGCGTACAAGCTGCCGTGGCTGTGGCTCTATGCCGGGCCGGAAGAGCGGGAGAACCACTTTGTGGATGTCACCGACCACGTGGACGCCAAGCTCGACGCGATCCACGTGCACGTGAGCCAGCATCCTGACGTCGCGGCCATGGAGGCAGCGGTGCGGAACGGCATGTACGCGAACGCACGGCGGGCGGGCTATACCGAGGGCCGTAGCGCCGAATCCTTCCACGTGGTCGCCGTCAACGGCCCGGGGACCATCGCCGGCTTCTAGGACGGCTGCCGCCGCGGATTTCCCCCGTAAGTTTTTGTCCAGATAACGTGCCCTAAACGCCGTTGGAACCACATTATCTGGACAAAAACTCGGGGGTGCGGGACAAAAGTGGGGCTGTCAGGCGCCCAGAGGTGCGGCGGCCACGGTGGGGAACGTTGGGGTGGCCGAACCGCCCACCGGCTCCACGGTGATGCCGAGCGCCGCAGCGGACGCAATGCCCTTCACCACGGCAGGCTTGGACAGGGCTGCTTCGTCCATCAGGCCCTGGGAAACCGGTGCCGAGCCGTCCTTCGGGATCAGCCACATCTGGTAGACCTTGCCGGCCGGCGGCGCGGGTACACCGTTCATCTTGACCACCACGGCATCCTTCGACGACGAAATCAGCACTGTGGCGGTGCCGCCAGCGGAGACGGGTACGGAGGCCTCACGGACGTCGGCGGCCCGGACCACCTGGTTGAGGGGATCGTTCTGGTCCGTGATGTAGGCGCCCACGCCCACGCCACCGAGGGCAATCACGGCGGCGGCCGCCACTGCGGTGAGCCAGCGGCGGGCGCCGGTAGGGCGGCGTCGTTCGTCCCTGCGGACCCTGGCCGCGGCGAGCTCATCCAGGGCTTCTGCCGGCGGCTGTGCGGCCGGCGCGGCAGGGGCAGCAGTGACTGCGGTGGGCCCATCGGCAGGCAGCTGCGCGAGGGACGGCAACTGCGAGACGATACGTGCGAAAAGATCCGCGGGAGGCCCCGCCTCAGCCGTAAAGGACGCCGCGAGGGTCTCCCTGGCCTGGCGGACACGCTCAAGGAAGGACGTGCGCTCGGCGTCGGGCGCGGCGGAGATGTAGCGGTCAATGGCGGCGCGTTCGGCATCGCTGATCGCGTCCAGGGCATAGAGCTCGGCGAGATCCACGGCCCGCCCGGAATCCAGGTCGGCTGCGATCTCAGTTCCGAACGAGCCGGGACGGCGGGTGCCTCCCTGACTATTCATTTCTGTCATCTCAACTCACCCCCAGACAGGTCTTCAAGCGGATCAGTCCGTCGCGGATGCGGGACTTGATGGTGGGTACTGCTGCGTTTAGCTTTTCCGCGACTTCGCGGTACGTGAGGCCGCCGTAGTAGGCCAGCCGCACGGATTCCTGTTGTGTATCGGTCAGCGTTTCCAGGCACCGGACCACTGCCTCGGCCTCGAGCCTGCTGTCCACCTCGGCGGAGACGGAATCGTGATCCACGTCCTGGCTGCTGGCGCCGTACTTGGCCTCACGGTCGGTGGCCGACTGCGAGGAACGGACCTTGTCCACGGCCCGGCGGTGCGAAATGGTCATCAGCCACGAGAGCGGACTGCCTGCTTCCGGGTTGAACTTCGCGGCGTTCTGCCATACCTGGAGGAAAACCTCCTGCGTGGTGTCTTCGCTGAGTTCGGGATCGATGAGCACCCGCCGCGCCATGCCGAACACCCGGCGCGATGTCAATTGGTAGAACTCGGCAAACGCGGCCTGGTCGCCGCCGGCGATGCGGGCGAGCAGTCCGGCCAAGCGCTTGCTGAGATCCGCCGGTGAGTCTGTGACTGCGGCCGGGGCCTCGGAGTTTGGCGCGTTGGGAGTTTCCATCACTACCCAGCATAGGTCGCCCGGCGGCGAAACCTGAGCATCGCGGCCGGTGCTGCCCCTGGGAAAGGGGAAAGTCGACGGCGCCGCCCGCCTCGTAGCTAACAGTGTCACCTACCGCTCCTTCCTCGCCCCGGAATTGCTGTCAGGAGTGATTCGGTGCCGGCGGCCCTGCGGATGGGCCGGGGGCGCTCAAATCTGGGCGCCGGAAAATCCGTGCTGGCGCCAGGCCTCGTAGACAGCAATGGACGCCGCATTGGCCAGGTTCAGGGAACGCAGGGACGGCAGCATGGGGAGCCGCACGGTGGCCGTGACATGCGGATCGCTCTTGAGGTGTTCAGGCAGGCCTACTGATTCCTGGCCGAACATCAGCACATCCCCGGGGCGGTAGGCGATGTCGGCGTAGCTGGCGGCGCCGTCCGAGGTGAAGGCGTACACACGCTCTGGCTGCAGTTCGCGCCAGGCCTCCTCGATGCTTTTGTGGACGGTGACGACGGCGAGGTCATGGTAATCGAGGCCGGCGCGCCGGAGCTTGGCGTCGGAGAAATCAAAGCCGAGGGGTTCCACCAGGTGCAGTTCGGCGCCGGTAATGGCTGCCAGCCTTATCGCATTGCCGGTGTTGCCGGGGATTTCGGGGGCGTAGAAGAGGATTCGGAACACCGTCCAATCCTAGTCAACCAATCCCGGCCAACGGTTCAGTGCATCCAACTCAGTGCATCCAACTCAGTGCGCGCAGCCCAGTGCACCCAGCAGCTCAGTGCATGCCGCGCAGCAGCCTGGCCAGGACGGGCACATTGACAGTGTTCGGCGCGGGACCTGAGGAGAGGAAGTGTCTGAGGTCGCGGACCAGGCCTGCCGCGTTCACCACCTGGATGGTTTCGGACGTGCCGGCTGTTCGCCGGTGGCGGTCGATGACGGGTTCGTGGAGGTTGCCGTCGGCGCTGTGGATGACTGTCCAGCCGGTGACGTTCAGTTCCGGGAAGATGTCCTGCATGGCCCGGACAACGTGGGCCAGTTGAGGCGGCGCGATGGAACGTCCGCCGTGCCTCAGGGATTGCCCGTCCCAGGCGTAGGCGCCCTTTGGCAGCAGCATGGACCCGATCAGCGCCAGCCGGTAGCCGGACAGGAGCGCGTGGTCGATGTGGCTGTTGTCGGCCGGGGACTGCAGGCCATTGACCAGCCGGGCCGCAGGAATCGCGGGCAGGACCTGGCGGGTGATGAGCTGCACGGTGCGGAGTTCTCGCTGGATCCGGGCCTCGGCGCCAAAGATGCCGCGTTTGCGCGGCATCCCGTGGACCTGCTGGCTGGCCTGGGCGAAGGGGATGAGCGGTACCGTTCCGGACGACTCGAAGGCCGCAGCATCGTAGGGCGGGACGTAAAGGGGCGGGTCGCCCGCGGTGTTCCGGGGCGTGGTGGTCCTGTGCACGGTAGCCGAGGCGCGGCTGCCCGCCGCCGGCGCATCAAAGTGCGGCCCAGCGGCGGAATCGTCGGTGTTCCGGGCAGTCCCTGCGGCATACGAGCGGTCGTAGGCCTTCCGGCGCGTCGGGTCTATCAGGGTTTCGTATGCTGCCGTCACCTGCCGGAAAGCGGCGGCGTCCCCGCCATGGTCAGGATGGGCCTTTCGCGCGGCCCGGCGGTAGGCCACCTTGATCTCCTTGTCGGTGGCTGTAACGGCGACACGGAGCACCTCGTAGTAGGAGCTGCTGCTCTCGGTCAAACACTCATCCTTTTTCTTCGTCTGGCCAGTCCACGGCAGGCAGCCCGGTGGGCCCCAGTTTACGGCCTGCACACCCAACGTCTGCGCAAGCCTCAGTGGTTCCCGCGGCCGGCGTCTAGACTCTTTGAGGATGACGGCAGGCTGGCCGTCCGGGCGAACATATTGGGGTGGACGTGAAGGCGCAGGCGGCTGTACTCGTGGCGGGGGCGCTGCTTGGCGTGACAGCACTGGGAGGCTGCAGTGTTGGCATGCCGGATCCGGCCGCCCCGAAAGTGGAGCCAACCGTCGCCGCACTGGCCACCCCCACTATCACCCCCGGCCACGACGCAGAAGCGGTGGCCGCAAAGGATATGCCGTTCTCCGCTGGCGGTTCCCTCGCCGCCGGGGTCCCCGTGGGGATCTCTGACGGACTTAAGGAAGCACCCGGCTGGCAGCAGGTTAAGGAGAACGTGGCCGGCGAGAGCCAGTACCTGAAGGCCGATGGCTGCCTGGTGGCGGCCAAGATCCGCGCCAACCAGGCCCCGCTGGCGCTCCAGGACGACAAGGAGTCAACCGTTGGCCTCTTCACTTACCTGGACCCGAGCATCCTGCCCGGTTATCTGAAGACCGCGACGCTGCGGTGGGGCGGTGAGGCCGGCAAGCCGGGGCCGTCGGCCGAAGTGCTGGTGCTGGAGAAACCCGCCCGACCGGGCGCCAGGTCCACGGCCGTTATGGCCCGGGTGTTCGGCACCGCCGCATCATCGGTCTACATTTCCGTGGCCTGCCCGGACGACGCCGCACTGGCAGCCGCCCGGGCCGACGTCGCAGAACGCCTCCTGGTGGTTCCGCCGTCGAACTAGGGTGGCTTGAGAAAAAGTGAAATATCCGACGGCAGGTTCAAGCGGTCATCGCAACAGTGAGGGTCTTTAGTCTCTCATTCGGGGTGGCGTAGTCGTAGCGTTTCCGGAGCCTGTCGTTGAGGGCTTGGGCTACCTTGTCGAGGTGGGCTTGGGTGTAGCCGGCAAGGCTGGTTCCCTTGGGAAAGTATCGACGCAGTAGTTTGTTCGCGTTCTCGTTGGACCCGCGCTGCCAGGGCGAACGGGGCTCACAGAAGTAGATCGGCATCCCCGTTGCAGCAGTCGTTTCCTGGTGCCTGTGCATCTCGACGCCCTGGTCCCAGGTAAGTGACCTGGTGAGGTGGCCCGGCATCTGGGTAAAGACGCGGATGAGTTCGTGACGGACGATATGGGCGCGGGGCTTGTGGTTCCCTATTCGCAGCAGGCGAATCGTGCCGCTGGACCGCTCAACGAGCGTTCCTATGGCTGATTTCCCGGCTTTCCCGGTGATGAGGTCCCCTTCCTTACGATTTTGTTGTGGGTGACTTCGGAGCTGTCGTAGTGTTTCGATCACCCTCGGGTGGTGGGTATGGCCCAGATCTCCCTGCCGCTTGGACGGCTCACTGGGAATGGCCGCCCGCT
>NZ_QMKP01000012.1 GCF_003287955.1 Arthrobacter sp. AQ5-06
CCCGCCAGTACCCGCGTGAGCAGGCCGCCTTCCCGGTCCACCACCTCAAGCAGGACAAGTACTTCCCGCCCGTCGGCCGCATCGACGGCGCAGCCGGGGACCGCAACCTGATCTGCTCCTGCCCGCCGCTTTCCGAGTTCGAAGACTAAGGGCCGGCAGGCTCGATCACCTCGTCACCGCCCGGCCAGGTCCGGGACTGACCCGGGTTGGGGTGCCTCGTGCCTCGTGCCTCGATGGTTTGATGGATGACAGGGACACGCGGTGCATTGGGCTACAACGCAGGCTTCGTGCGGGTGAGCCTGGATCTGCCGGCGCCGGACGTGCCCACGGTGCTTCTGGACTACGTTCATTTCTCTGTCAGGCAACTCCCTGCGCGGCGACTCGCGGCCACCGTGGTTTCACGTGTGCTGCTCCTTCGTCGCTCTGACGCACGCTTTCGAAAACCCCGGCCAGCTGGCCCCTCGGTAGGTCCGCGGCATCCGGCAGCATGCAGAGGACGCCGGGGACCTACCGCCCTAACCGGAGGCTTTAGACTTGTGGCTACATGTCCGCACGCAGCCACGAGTACAGAACCGCGCACAAACCCTGAGATTGGACACGGCCCCCTTGCGAGAATTTACCGCCCGCTTTGCCACAGCCGAGGAAATTGAGAACTGGGACAAACACGTCACGGCCAACCCGAACGGCGGCAACATGCTGGCGTCGGCGGCCTACGCGTCGGTGAAGAACGGCAACGGCTGGAGTGCCCGTTTCCTGGTGCTGGAGTCTGCCGGGACCGCCAGCTACAACCTGGTGCTGGAGAGGAAGTTCCCGGTACTGGGCCGCCTGTGGTACCTGATCAAAGGCCCTGATCTCGGCGCCGCCGAGGACCTGAAACCGGCACTGGAGGCGTGCGCTGCGTTTGCCCGGAGCCGAAAGCTCAACGTCTTCACCATCAAGATTGAACCTGACATCGTGTCCACCCCGGAAGCCCGGGCACAGCTCGCCGCCGGCCTGGTGAAGGCCCCGAACATCCAATCCAATGACTCCACCGCGCTGCTGGACATCGCGGCACCGGAGAACCAAGTGTTCCGGTCCATCTCCTCCCGCGCCCGAAACGCGGTCCGCCGGGCAGAACGCGAAGGCTGCGCAGTGGTCCAGCAGGAGCCAGGCCCGGAAACGTACCGGGCCCTGTATGACCTGATGGCGGACACCGTCAACGCCAAGGGCTCCATGCCGTTGCGCAGCCTGGAGTACTACACCCGGTTCTGGGACGAATTCTGCACGCGCGGCCAAGGCAGCTTCTTCTTTGTTTATGAGGACGGCAAACCCAGTGTGGGCGCCTTTGTGATCAACTACGGATCCAAGGCAACCTACAAGGACGGCGGCTCCACCCAGAACAGGAAGCAATACGGCGATTCGCACCTGGTCCAGTGGTCGGCCATCCTGAGAATGCAGGAACTCGGCTGCACCGAGTACGACTTCTGCGGTACGCCGCCGTCCGGACTGATCAAGGACAAGTCCCACCACCTCTACGGCATGGGCATGTTCAAGACAAGCTTCACCAAGACGGTTACGGACTTCGTCGGCTGCTACGACTACGTGCTGTCGCCCGTCAGGCACGCCCTGTGGGTCAAGGGCGCGGAACGGGTCTTCCGTCGGCTCGAAACCGCACGCACCGGCCAGCAGTTCTACTGACAGCCCACCAGCCACGCTCACCATCCACACCACGAAGGCCAGCGCATGCCCCAGGCGGCAGCGCAGCCATAGATGAGGTTACTTCTGTGAATCCAACCAAGGCCCGAGCCGGACTCGAGCTCAGCGTCCTCAGCGATGCCGAGTTTGAGTCCTTCTCCCTCAAGCATCAGCAAAACAACTTCATCCAGTCCGCTGACTTCACCCGCTTCCAGCGCGCCCGCGGTCAGGCAGTGGAGCTGTTCGGTGTCAGGCGCGACGGCGATCTGGTCGCGGCCGGCAAGCTGAACTACACCACCAACCGCTGGGGCTACAAGGTGTGCGAGTGCGCCAAGGGCCCCCTCCTGGACTACACGGACGCCGCACTGGTGGGTGACGTCGTCGGACTCCTCAAGGAGCGTGCCGCGGAACGCAAGGCTGCCGAACTGCGGATTTCCCCGAACCTGACGTACATCGCCCGCGATGCCGACGGCGCCGAACACCCCGAGATCGCGGACAACAGGCCGCTTGTGGCGGAGCTGGCGGGCCTGGGACTTGAACACCAGGGCTCGGACATGAACTTCGCCAACGTGAACTGGATGTTCATCAAGCAGCTCGACGGCATCTCGGACGCCGAGGAGCTCATCATGGGCACCAGCTACCGGACACGGAAGGCCATCCGGAAGGCTGAAAAGAACGGCGTGTTCCTGGAGCAGGCCACCCTTGAAACCCTCGACGAGTTCTACGACGCGCTGAGCACCGCGGGGGACGAGAAGGGCTTCGTCTACCGGGAGCGCGGATACTACGAACAGCTCCTGCGGACCACCTCCGCCGAGTTCACCAAACTCATGATGGCCAAGATCGACATCCCCGCGTACCGGAAGTCCATCACCGAACGCCTGGAAGCGGAATCCGCGTCCGCAGCCGAACTTCGCCGTGAGGTCGAAGAGACCGGCAGTAAAAAGAAAGCCAACCGCCTCAAAGTAGTCCAGGACCTCGTGGACAGCTACGAACGCAGCCTCAAGGACATCGAGCGGTTCCCAGACTCGGTGGGCGTGGCAACAGTGGCCGCCATCCACTTTGTCTGCTTCGGTGACGAGGTGGTCTGCGTCATCGGCGGCACCAAGCAGGACTACATCTACTTCAACGGCGCCACCTCGCTGTACTGGGGGATGCTGCTGCACGCGCTGGGTAAGGGCTACTCGCGCTACAACTTCTACGGCACCTTCGGCATCCAGGGACAGGACGACGAAGGCCACGGCGGCTACGAGTTCAAGAAGGGCTTCGGCGGCGACGTGGTCCAGCTGCTGGGTGACTTCGTGATGCCGGTCCGGCCGATAGCCTTCCAGGCCAACCGCCTGGTCCGCGCGGCCATCGCCGCGGCCCGCACGCTGCTGGGCAAACTGCCACTGAAACGCCAGGCGTAACACCAAAACCACGAAGCGCCAGAACAGGGAGGAGGACCAAGGTGACCAATGGACCTGAAGATCCCCGTGGCAGGCCGCAAACCGACGGCCTGCCCAAAACAGAGCCGCTGACGCCCTCCCAGCTCCGCCAAGATGCCGCGGCCAAGAGGATGCTGCGGCGCCTGGTGCGGGGGGAGAACCCGCCGACGGCGCCACTGAGCATTGTTGACAGGCTCGCCGGAAGCCCCTACGCCAACCCGATGATCCAGGTGGGCGGTGTGGACACCTCCGCGCGCAAAACCCTGGACTTTGCGCTGCACCTGGCCGAGACCATGTTCCGGTACGGGGCGGGCGCCTTGGAGGTGGAGACGAGCATTATTGCCGTCACCGCGGCGCTGGGGCTGAAAAACATCGAGGTGGACATCACTAACCAGTCGGTGGCCATCAACTACGCCCCGAAGGACCAGACGCCCATCTCGCTGCTTCGCGTGGTGCGGTCCTGGACCAACAACTATGCCGGGCTGGCCAAGGTACACCGGCTGGTGACGGACATCGTGGCCGGGGGAGTAGGCCGCGATGAGGCCATCCGCCGGCTGGACGAGGCCATCACCAGCCCCAAACCGTTCCCGCGCTGGATGGTCACCATAGCGTTCGGAGTGTTCGCCGCAGTCTTTGTGGGCGTGCTCGGCGGAGGCCCAGTGTCCTCGGGCATTGCCTTCGTTGCCAACATCGGCGTCAGCCTGCTCGCCCGCCAGCTGGGCCGTTGGCGGGTTCCGGACTTCTTCACCACGGCGGCATGCTCCTTCGGCGTTACGCTCACCGCGTTGCTGTTGTGGCGCTTTGACCTCACCAATGCACCGGCGATTGTGGTGGTGGGCGGCATCCTCCTGCTCCTGCCCACCGGACGCCTCGTCTCCTCGGTCCAGGACGCCATCAACGGTTTTCCAGTGACCGCAGCGGGCCGGTTCCTGTCCACCTTGCTGACTTTCGGCGCGATTGTGGCCGGGATCGCGGTGGCCTTTGTGATGGGCTCGATGACCGGAATGCAGCCTATTAGTGTCACGCAGACATTCCCGCCTGCCTACGACCTCTGGGTCCTGGTGATCTTTATCGCCGTCGCAGTGATGGCCATCGGCGTGACGGAGCAGACCTCGTGGGAACTGCTGCTGCCCACCGCAGGCGTGGGCGTGGTGGGCTACTTTGTGCTGCTGGGTGCCGCGTCCCTCGGCGTCGGTGACCGGTTCTCCCCGGCGCTCGCCGCGGTCGTAATTGGTCTGCTGGCGCGGGTGGTGGCGCTGAAGATGGGCGCGCCTCAGCTGGTGGTGGCCGTCCCGGCGGCCCTGATCCTGCTGCCCGGGCTGACCATTTTCCGGTCCATGTATGTGCTGACCATCGAGGAATCCGAAGTCCTCCTCGGCGCTGGGGGCATGCTCAATGCGGGCGCGATCGTTCTGGGCACCGCAGGCGGCATTGTCCTCGGCGACACCCTGGCCCGGCCGCTGACACGCAGCCTGGCCAGCAACGAGCGCCGCCGCGCCCGCCGCCGCTAGCGCTCAATGGCGAAGGCGTCGGTGAAGCTGAACCCCGCGGCCGGCACAAAACGTGCGTCCAGGCGTGATCCCGTCACCATCACGTCCAACGTTCCCAGGGCCCGATCGCGGTTTTTTCCCGACCAGACAGCAAACAGCCCGGCTTCAGGATCGTCCGCCTGGACGTCGTGATGCCCGGCGCCGCCCACACCGACCGTGACAAAGACCGTGCCCTGCCCTTGGGCCAGGCTGTTGTCGGCGTCGGCTACGCAATCGTCCCGGGCCTCTCCGGGCACCAGAACGGGGCAGCGTGCAGTCAGACCGAGTTGACGGGTCCGCTGATAGACATGTTCGTGGCCGGTGAGCACAAGGTCCACGTTCTTGCTGACCAACATGTTCGTCAGTTGCTCCCCGGGCTGGCAGCCGTAGTGTCCCAAGCTGAAGCACGGGGTGTGCAGGCCCACCACAGTCCAGGGGATGTTGGCGGCACGGGCGCCGTCAATGGCGGACGCGGTCCAGCCCCAGCGGTCACTACCTGGTGAATAATCCAAGGGCTGTCCTCCGGGGAAATCCATGCCGGGAGAAATAAGGATGAACCTCACCAGGGGTCGGTCCTGGGGGACGTCGACGTACCACTGCGTACCGTAAGTGCCTTGCAGCCCGGGCAGCCTGTTGGGCAGGCATTCGGCGAACGTGCCGATATCGCCGTCGTGCCCGTCGCTTTCGTGGTTGCCCGTGATCAGCTCGTACGGAAAATCCTTGCCAAGTTTCTGCGTGACCATGTCGCAGAAGGCTTGCTCAGCGCCGGCCTGATAGGAAAGGTCGCCAAGCACGATATTGAGATCCGGCTTCAGCCCGGCGATCACATCGAGCACTGCCCTGGCGCCTCCGCCCATGCCGATGTCCCCGGCTGCGGTGAAGTGAACTGACCTCGTATCGGAGGCCGGCTGTTCCGGGGATGCTGGCTGTTCCGGGGAGGCTGGCGGGCCTTCCGACGCCGGTTGGCATCCTGAGACGGCCAGGCAGAGCAGGACGGCCCAAGACATGATGGCCCAGGACCTGAACACCCAGGAGCGCACGGCCGCGGATGCTGCCGGGGCGGAATGGTTCCGGGCAGCCATGTCAGCCGGCAGGCTTCAGCGCGGCGCGCCAGGCACCACTCGCCTTTACCGTGCTGAAAGTCCAGGTTGCGGCGCCCGTGGCGCCCGCTGTGGCCTGGGGCAGGTCTGCCGCTTGGGCTATCTGCCCGCCGGTGGCTTCCCAACGTTCGGTCCAGCCGCTGGGCGGGGTGGTTCCGGGCGTGCCGCTGTCGTAGCCGATGCCGCCGATGAGCATGGCGCCGTTGCTCGCCGTCGTGATGCTTGGAAGGGTGATGCTGGTGGCCGAATAGCTGGCGTCGACGGCGGTCACTACCGGGCTGTCCAGCGGCGTGGCCTGGTTGACGCCGCGGTAGGCGGTGATGCCTCCACCCCATTTGGCGGCCGTGCCAAGGCTCCAGGTGTACGAGGCAGGATCCGACGCACCCACGACGTGGTAATAGGCGAAGATCCGGGCGCCGGAGGTGGCGGAGCCGTTGACGGACAGGCCGTTCACCATGGCTGTCCAGCCCGCCGGAGCGGTGACGGCCGGATTCAGGTCCGTCGTGATGGACGCGACCAGGACGTCGCCGTCGGCCGCCGCCGTCGGCCGTGTAAGCGTCACGGATGGTGTGGCGGTGGTCGAGGAGTCCGTGGAGGTCCCGACGGCGGTCACGGCCCCGAAGCCGCCTCCTCCCGCAGTGACGGTGATCGTCGCGCTCGCCGACGTCGACCCTGCACTGTTCGAAGCCGTCAAAGTTGCCGTGTAGGTGCCAGCGGCGGAGTACTGGTGCGACGGCGACCGGGACGTGGACGTTCCGCCGTCACCGAAGGTCCACGACCACGACGTCGGCGAACCGGTGGACGTATCGGTGAAGCTCACCGGCAGGGGAGCCGGTCCCGATGTGGGTGACGCTGTGAAGGCGGCTACCGGGGCGGTCGGTACGGGGGCGGTACCGAGCGGCCGGTCGGAGTACCAGTAGCGCTTGGTGACGTGGTTGGATGCCATGACCACGATGCCGGTGGAGCTGTTGACGGCCTGCTTGGTGGTGGTGACGTCATTGATGTTGGCCGACGAGCCGTCCTGGATCACCGGTGTCCCGCGGCCGGCGCCAAAGACCGGGTTGTCCATCGACGCTGTCTTCTCATAGATGCTGCCCGGAACGCCCGAGAAAGCGCAGCCGCTGACAGAGGTGGACGGCGCGGTGTGGAAGGCATGAACCTGGTTGTTCTGCGTGTCCAGGATGATCTGCGGGCGGGTCGCGCAGTCACCGGCGGTGGCGATCGTGGACTGGGTGAACGCGCCGGTGCCGGGCCGGAAAACGAGCAGCAGCAACAGCGGCACGTTGGGGTTCGAGGAGGTGTCATTCAGGCTGGTCTTCACCGCGGCGAAAACCCTCCCGGTCGTGTCCGCCAGCAGCGTTTTGAGGTTCAGGTGATCATCGGACTGCCCTTTGCCCTGGACCGCCGGCTGGACGTTCCAGGATGAGGTGGCCGTTGGGGACGTGCCGTCGGTGCGGGTGGCCCACCAGACTGTGCCTGTTAGATGGTCACTCCACATCACGCCGATCTTGTTCGCCCCGTAGGACACCAGCGCCGAGATGTCATCAGGGGCGGGACGCGGATTGGTCACCGGCAGCACGAAGGGTGTTGACCAGCTGGTACCTCCGGGAGCGGAAACGTTCACGTAGACCGTATTGGTGTAGCCCGACGACGAATTGCCGGCCACCTGGGTCCAGGTGGCCCAGATCGCCCCGGTGGTGTCCTTGTCGATCGTCAGTGATTCGCTGCTGTTATTGGTGATGGTGGTGGGGAAGCCGGCATCCAGGGTGTACTGGCCGGCGGAATAGCTGTAGCGGTACAGGCTGGCCGGCTGTCCGGAAACGGAGGGGTTCGGCTGCCCATCGCCGGTGATCGTTACGACGTGGGAGGCGATGTAGAGGTGGGATCCGTCCCACAACGTGTCGGCCAGCGTGTTGCTGCGCGTATCGTTCCGCAAACCGGTATCCACCCACTTCTGGGCGCTGCGGTCCAGCCGGTAAATGTGCCACCCGCTGCCTGTGGTCCACATGTCCGCCCACCACGAACCGTCGTTCCACCAGAGTTTGCTCTGCGGCTTGCCGGAAGTGGGCGGGTTGGCTACACCGGAGTAGCTGATGCTTTGAGTGCCGTAGGTGGTCGCGGCCTGGGCCGCTGTTGAAGTGAACACTGCAGTTCCGGCCACTGCAAGGCAGAAGGCAAGAACCTGGCTGAGGAATCGTTTGGTCGCTGAATTCATGACGGCTTTCCGGGGCGCTCGAACGGCGTAACCGACCAGCCTGATCAGCAGCTGCCAGCCTGCCATTTAAGGTGAGCGTAGGCCTCTGTGCCGTGCCGTGCAAGGTTCCGGACCATCAATTAGGAGATGGATTAGGGGGTCAGGGGTTAAAGAGTGCGGGACGGGTTAGGGGGTGCGGGGTACGGGGCCGGCCAGGCCTGCCTTCTCAGATCTTCCCGACGGGGAGCTTCTTCTCGGCCTGGAAGTCGTCCTCTACCCGGCCTCTGGCCCAGTAGCCGGACAGCGACACCTGGCTCCGTTCAAGGCCCCGCTGGACGAAAAACACGTCCCGGAGGCCCTTCATGTAGCCGCGCTCGCCGTGGGCAAAAACGTCAACCCGTCCGGCCGGCCATTCGGCGTCCGCGACCGCGGAGACGAGGAGGTCCCCGGAGCCCGCCGGAGCGCCGTTCCGGCGGAGCCACGTCACGTCCAGGCCGGACGGGGACGCGATGGGCTGGAGATCGGCGTCGCTGTCCACCTCGATGAACGCCAGGCCACGCGCTTCCACGGGCAACGATTCGATTGCGGCGGCGATGGCGGGCAGCGCGGCCTCGTCCCCGGCGAAGAGGTACCAGTCGGCGTCGGGCGCCGGGTTATAGGCCCCGCCGGGGCCGGTGAAGGTGAAGGTATCGCCGGGCTTCGCGGCAGCCGCCCACGGGCCTGCCAGTCCCTCGTCGCCGTGGATCACAAAGTCGATGGCGAGTTCTCCGGCCGCGGTGTCCACCCAGCGCACGGTGTACGTGCGCGTGAACGGCCACTGCTCCCGGGGCATGGTTTCGCGGATGGTCCACAGGTCCAGGGGCTGCGCGTAGTCAACGCCGGGCTGGGGGAACACAATTTTGACGTAGCGGTCCACGAAACTGTTGTTGATGTAGGCGGAAAAGCCCTCGCCGCCTGCCACGATCCTGACCATGTGGGGCGAGAGTTCTTCCCGCCGGACGACCGTGAGGTCGATCTGGGGACGCGTGTTTTTTGTGGAGCTGGTGGCGGCGGGAACTGTGCTCATAAGGCAACCCTAAGCTACGGGACCGGGGGGAGTTCCCAGGTTACGCCCGTACAGCCCTGGTCCCGCAGCAGCGCGTTGATGGTGCTGAAGGGCCGGGAGCCGAAGAACCCGCGCGACGCCGACAGCGGACTCGGGTGCGCACTGGAAACTACCGCCGCTCCGGACAGGAGCGGGCGGACACTTTCTGCGTCCCGTCCCCACAGCACCGCCACCAGCGGCGCGCTGCCGCCGTCGGGAATGCGCCGGTTGGCAACCGCGGTGACTGCCGCCGTCGTGATGGCCTCCCAGCCTTTGCCCCGGTGGGAGCCGGCAGCGCCGGCGCGGACGCTCATGACCCGGTTCAGCAGCAGGACGCCTTGGCTGGACCAAGCGGACAGGTCGCCGTGGACGCGGGCGGGAATGCCGAGATCGGCCTTCAGTTCGCGGTAGATATTCGCCAGGCTCCGCGGGATGGGGCGGGTCCGCGCGTCAACGGCGAAGGACAGGCCCACGGCGTGGCCCGGCGTCGGGTAGGGGTCCTGGCCAACCACCAGGACCTTCACCCCGGCCAGCGGCTGCCGGAAGGCGCGCAGAACGTTCGACGGCGACGGCAACACTTGGTGCCCCGCGGCGACTTCCGCGGCCAGGGAGGTGAGAACGCCGCGGAGCTCACCTTCAACGGGGCGCAGCGCCTCCGCCCAGTCAGCAGCCATCAGCTCACTGAGCGGCAGCGCAGCCATCTCCGCGAAGCCAATGGCTTCCGCGGCGTCCGCCGCCAGCTCGAACAGTGCGTCAGAGTCAAACACGCTCCCATTCTCGCAGGCAACTCCGAGGGGTGGAAATGACATCCGTGTTATTCGCGCCGTAGCATGGGCAGGAGACTTTCTACCGAACCAGCGAAGGGGTGTGCCGTGGCGGAACCTGCTCGGGAACACGTGCCGGAGCCGGAGGAGCGCGGCTCTTTGCTGGCGGATTTTACGCTCCGTGACTCCCCATTGAGCGGGCGCGACCAGCAGATGCTGGCACTGGAGCGGCAGTGGTGGAAGTACGCGGGGGCCAAGGAACAGGCCATCAGGGAGCTGTTCGATCTGTCGGCGACCCACTACTACCAGCTACTCAACGCCCTCATTGACACCGAGGCTGCACTGGCCCACGACCCCATGCTGGTCAAGAGATTGCGTAGACTACGTACGTCGCGTCACCGGGCACGCACTGCACGACGCCTGGGTTCCGACGCCTGACCACGCTCGTGCTGAGCCATCAGCAGCAATCAACAAGGACGTCTCCCCACCATGACCAAATACGCTCGGGATGAATTCGATAGGGTTCCGGAGTCCGCCTCTCGGCAAGGCGTCCACCGTGCGGCTTCAGCGCCTGTCCGCCGCAAGCTGTGGCCCATCCTTGCGGTGGGGATTCTGGCATTGGCCATCGGAGTGGTGTCCTTCCTGATCCTTCCCAAGTTGGGGTTCACGCAGGCCGGCAGTGAAGCCTCCACCAGCCTGGAATCAACCGCGGCACCTGAGGCAAGCGCGGCACCGTCGGTCACCGCTGAATCTTCCGCGAACCCGGAGCCCTCTGAGAGCCCGGACGCCGAGCCCAGCGCTTCGCCCAGTAATGTTCCCTCTACGGCTGAACTGGACAAGACCCAGGGCGTTGCCATCTACAACGCGGCCGGCACGGCCGGGCTCGCCGGACGCATCAGCTCGAAGGTCCAAGCCGATGGCTGGACGCTGGGCCAGGTGGGGAACTGGGGCGGCGCACCGCAGCAGACATCCGCAATCTTCTATTCGGGCCCGGCGCAGAAAGCCAACGCCGAAGCAGTCTCGGAACTCCTGAACATCCCTACCCTGGTGGAGAGCCAGGAATTCCAGGTGCCGTTGGTTGTTGTCCTGGGGCCGGGCTACCAGTAACGCCTCGCGGTCACGCCTGAATAACTTTTGGGCACCGGAGCGGCCGTGTGGTTCGGCCCGCCGGACGGCTTGTCGCTAGAGTGATTTCAGGCTTCGGTCCGTAACAAGCGGCACACTTCCGACGGGGACCGACGGCACGACGGAAAAGAGTGGACATCATGGCATTGGGAACGGTTAAGTGGTTCAACGCCGAAAAGGGCTACGGCTTTATTACGGTGGACGGCTCCGGGGACGATGTCTTTGTGCACTGGTCGGCCATTGAGGGCGAAGGTTACCGCGCCCTGGACGAGGGACAGCGCGTCGAGCTTGAAGTCGGCGAAGGCGAGAAAGGCCCGCAGGCAGAAAGCGTCCGGCCCGCGCAGTGATCTCCCGCAGCTTGCGTTCAACAATCGTCCGCACAACTACAGGGGCGGCACTCCTGTTGGCCCTGGCCGGCTGCGCCGGAGCAGGCGGCAACGCCCGCGTTGAATCCGCCGAAGCATCCGGAGACGGCACGCTGCGGATCGGCCTGATCCAGGACAGCACAGGGGAGCAGGCCTTCCTCAACGACTCTCAGCTCGCCGCGGCCCAGCTTGCCATCAAGGAAATCAATGCGGCCGGCGGTCACAAGGGCAGGCCTGTTGACCTGGTGGTAGGCGCCGGTGATGGCGCCGACTCCCAGGCGAGGAATCTGGCCTCAGCCAAGGTTGATGCGGTGATCGGCCCCACGGATTCGAGTCACGCCGCCGCCGCCATCGACGTCCTCTCGGCCGCGCGGGTCCCGCTCGTCTCGCCGGCAAACTCTGCTGCCGGCCTGTCCCGCTACAAGAGCGGCGGCTATTACTTCAGGACGGCGGCGGCGGACGTTGCGCAGGCCTCGGTGCTGGTGAAACTGGCCAAGGACGGCGGCGCCAAGAGCGTTGCCGTGGTCTACCAGGACAGTGCCTACGGCAAGGACGTTTCGGCCGCGGTGGCCGGCGCCGCCAAGAACGCCGGCCTGGAGACTGTCTCCACCACCGCATTCAAGCCCGGCGACGTCGGGAACGCGGCAGCCGCTGCCAAGGCCGCTAAGCCTGACGCCGTAGTGCTCATCGCCAGGGACGATGCCCAGGGCGCCACTGCCGAGCTCAATAACGCGGGGCTTTCGGGCAAGAGCATCATCCTGAGCGACGGCGCCTTCGCCCAGTACGGTTCGGGGCTGGGGTCCAAGGCCCTCGACGGCGCCCGTGCAGTGGTGCCGGGCTTGTTGCCGTCTGCGGACTTCCAAGCCCGTCTTGTGTCGGTCAACCGTGCATTGAAAGACCTTTCGTTTGCCGCAGAGACCTACGACGCCGTGAACCTCGCGGTCCTGGCGGCAGCGAAGGCCGACGACGATGCCGGCCGCTCCATCGCCGCCAACCTGATCGCCGTGTCCGGCGGGGCAGCTGGCGGTCAGCCCGCCACGCAGGGCTCCGGCCCAGCCACCAAGCCGTGCCTGTCCTACACCGACTGCCTCGCGGTCCTGAAGACCGGGGCGGACATTAATTACGACGGCGAATCAGGGCCGGTTGCCTTCGATTCCAACGGTGACATCACCACTGCCAATTACATGGTGTTCACCTACGGCGCAGACAACAGGGCAGTGCTCAGCGGCCGTGAGGCAGCAGGCCGGGCGGCAGGCTGATCGCCAGTGGCGAACGGGTCGCCCTGACAGGGCGATCTGCGGGACCTTTCGCTTGCACTCTCACCTAGGGAGTGCTAATTATTGAGTTAGCACTCCTACGTACCGACTGCTAAAGCAACGTCCGGTTTGTCCGGCAGCGGAGCTTGGCGGCGGTCGTGGAGCGAGAGAAATACCTAACTGGAGTGAGATCCCCCAGCCGCGGCATACAGAGGCCGCGGGTGAAGGATCGTCCGTCGCGGGCACTGCAGTGAGGTTCATTCTTAACGACTGTCCCGAAAGGACTACTGCCGTTATGGCCAAGATCATTGCATTTGATGAAGAGGCACGCCGCGGTCTTGAGCGGGGCCTGAATATCCTCGCCGACGCCGTCAAGGTCACCCTCGGCCCGCGTGGACGCAACGTCGTCCTCGAAAAGAAGTGGGGCGCCCCCACGATCACCAACGATGGTGTTTCCATCGCCAAGGAGATCGAGCTGGACGACCCTTACGAAAAGATCGGCGCCGAGCTGGTCAAGGAAGTTGCCAAGAAGACGGACGACGTCGCTGGCGACGGCACCACCACGGCTACCGTGCTGGCGCAGGCCCTGGTCAAGGAAGGCCTGCGCAACGTCGCGGCCGGCGCTGACCCGCTGTCCCTCAAGCGCGGTATCGAGAAGGCTGTAGCGGCCGTCACGATTGAACTGCTGGCCTCTGCCAAGGAAATCGAAACCAAGGAAGAGATTGCGGCTACTGCCTCCATCTCCGCCGGTGACGACGAAATCGGCGCCCTGATCGCTGAAGCCCTGGACAAGGTGGGCAAAGAAGGCGTCATCACCGTCGAGGAGTCCAACACCTTCGGCCTGGAGCTCGAGCTCACCGAAGGCATGCGCTTCGACAAGGGTTACATCTCCGCTTACTTCGTTACCGATACTGAGCGCCAGGAAACGGTCCTTGAGGACCCGTACATCCTGATCGTCAACTCCAAGATCTCCAACGTCAAGGAACTGGTTGCTGTCCTGGAAAAGGTCATGCAGTCCAACAAGCCGCTGCTGATCATTGCCGAGGACATCGAGGGCGAGGCCCTGGCCACCCTGATCGTCAACAAGATCCGTGGCACCTTCAAGTCCGTTGCCGTCAAGGCTCCGGGCTTCGGCGACCGCCGCAAGGCCCAGCTGGCCGACATCGCTGTACTCACCGGTGGCCAGGTCATCGCCGAGGAAGTCGGACTCAAGCTGGAGACCGCCGGGCTGGAACTCCTGGGACGCGCCCGCAAGGTTGTTGTCACCAAGGACGAGACCACCATCGTTGAAGGTGCCGGCGACGCCGACCAGATCGCTGGCCGCGTTTCCCAGATCCGTGCCGAGATCGAAAACTCCGATTCGGATTACGACCGCGAGAAGCTGCAGGAACGCCTGGCCAAGCTGGCCGGCGGTGTTGCAGTCATCAAGGCCGGTGCCGCAACCGAGGTTGAGCTCAAGGAACGCAAGCACCGCATTGAGGACGCTGTCCGCAACGCGAAGGCTGCCGTTGAAGAAGGCATCGTCGCCGGTGGCGGCGTTGCACTGATCCAGGCCGGCGCCAAGGCGTTCGCGAACCTGAACCTGACAGGTGACGAAGCAACCGGTGCGAACATCGTCCGCGTTGCCATCGACGCGCCGTTGAAGCAGATTGCCTTCAACGCCGGCCTCGAGCCTGGTGTTGTTGTCGACAAGGTCCGTGGCCTGCCTGCAGGCCACGGCCTGAACGCAGCAACCGGCGAATACGTCGACCTGCTGGCTGCCGGCATCAACGACCCCGTCAAGGTAACCCGTTCTGCCCTGCAGAACGCGGCTTCCATTGCCGGTCTGTTCCTCACCACCGAGGCCGTTGTGGCCGACAAGCCGGAGAAGAACGCTCCGGCCATGGGTGGCGGCGACGACATGGGCGGCATGGGCGGCTTCTAGCCCCCGGCGCCCGGACTACGTTCCGCGCAAACCACAATGCGGCCCCCTCCACTGGAGGGGGCCGCATTGTTTTGCCTGGTTGATGACCCGTGGCCGGCGCCTCGTTGCCTCGCGTGCCGGCGCCGGGCCGCGCTACTTGCGGGCCGTGGCCAGCATTCCTTCGGCCGCGCTTCGACTTCGGCGTCAAGACTTTTCGGTAAGCGGTTTCCCGCAAGCTGGCTGAGCAGTTGTCAGCGCCGTCTGGCAGGATGGTTCCGTGACAATTACTGCAGCGGCCGACGGTTCGGCTTTAGGAAATCCCGGCCCGGCCGGTTGGGCCTGGTATGTGAACGACGACTGCTGGCGGGCCGGGGGATGGCCGCACGGCACCAACAACCAGGGCGAGCTGATGGCCGTCCTTGACCTGTTCCGCGCCACGGCGCACGTCCCGGAGGAGGACCTGAACGTCCTGTGCGACAGCCAGTACGTGATCAACTCCATCACCAAATGGATGCCGGGATGGAAACGCAAGGGCTGGCGCAAGGCCGACGGAAAACCCGTCCTGAATGTGGAGCTGCTCAAGGAACTTGACCGGGAAATCGCCGGCCGGAAATACACCTTCGAATGGGTCAAGGGCCACGCAGGACACGACCTCAATGAGGCAGCCGATGTCCGCGCGCGTGCCGCCGCCACCGCGTACCAGCAGGGTGTGGCAGCACGTTCAGGCCCAGGCTTCGCGGGAGCCCCGGCAGCCGACAGCCGGGCAGCAGGCGACCCGGTTGAGGTCAGCCCTGGGGCCGGCACTGCAGTGGCAAGCAACGAAGCCGCCACAACGGCCGGCCTGCAGGCCGCCACCACCGTCGGCGGTGCTGGCTCCTACGGTCAGAGCTCGTACGGTCAGGACCCCTTCAGCCAAGGCCCCTACGACGAGCCGGACCTCTTCAGCGAGCTGGAGAGCGGCTCCTTCGTCCCGTCGGAGTCCGCCGGTGCTGAGACCAGCCCCGAATCGATCGTCGAGGCACTTGAGCGCGAATTGTCAGGCCCCGACGTCCGTGGTGACATCGGCCGCACCGGTGTCCTCCTGCACCCTGATTTTATGGAGATCGGAACCTCGGGCAGAGTATGGACCCGTGACGCCACGATGATGGCGCTGGAAGAGGAACCGGGCCAGCACACGGAACTGGAGATCCTGGGTGCGGACCGCATCGGCACCAGCGCGATCCTGCTGACGTGCCGAAGCTACTCGCGCTCGGGCACGGCTCTCCATAGCTCACTGTGGGTCCTGGACGGCAACAGATGGCGGCTCCGATTCCGCCAGGGGACGCGGGAGGCCTAGAGGCCACTTCGGCTGCGGACTCAGCTGAAGCGCTGGGTGTTGCCCTGTTCCGCCTGGGCGTAGGTGGACGCTGCCGATGCAAGGGCCATGTTGATTGACGCAAGCGACGCCTCAACCTTGCCCTGGGTGAGTGTCCACTCGGTCACCAGGGCCTGGAAGTTGTTGGCAGCCGAGCCGCGCCAGGTGGACTGCAGCTCGTCCAGGCCGCGCTTCATGGTCTGGACGTCGGAGCTGATCCGGTCCACGGTTGCTTTGACGTTGGCCGACTTGAGCTGAAGGAGTTCGGTGTCGACGGAAATGATGCTCATGGCTTGCTGCCTCTCGAAGTTGTGGGACAGCATCTGCTGCCCGCCCGGCTGCTCCGGGCCACTACAGCGAGCCTACGGACGGGCACTGCCCGCACGCTAGGCTCCATGGCTATATGTGGATAACCTTGCCGTCTCCGTGGCCTCCGTCCAGAGGATTTCCATCTTGCGCGGCCGATCCGCCCGAGTGGGCCTCGCCTGAGTGGTCACCGTCGGAGTGAGCCTCGTCGGTGGCGTCGTCCCGGACAGGCAGGCTGACCACCAGGGTGGCCCCGCCGCCGTCGGTCTTTTCCACCCTGACGGACCCGCCGTGCGATCCCACGATGGCAGCCACAATCGCGAGCCCCAGGCCGCTGCCGCCGGTTTCACGCGTCCGGGACGTGTCCGCGCGGTAGAAACGCTCGAACACCTTGGACGCATCGTCTTCTGAGATGCCAGGGCCGTGGTCCCGGACCTCGATCACGGCAAGCGGCTGCCCGCCGTCGGAGGTCCGGATGCCAACGGCGAGTTCGATCGGGCTGCCTTCCGGGGTGTAGCGCAGGGCATTGCCCACCAGGTTCCCCACCACCTGGCGTAGTTTTGCTTGGTCACCGAGCACCGGCGCGGGTGCGGCCGGACCGTCACCAAGGCCGACCAGTGAGATGGGGCGCGTGCGGTCGCTTGCCTGCGTGTCCACCACCGCATCGTGGGCGAGCAGCTGGAGGTCAACTGGCTTTTGCTGGAGCGGGCGCTGTTCGTCCAGGCGAGCCAGCAGCAGGAGGTCCTCCACCATCGAACCCATGCGTTTGGCTTCGCTTTCGATCCGCCCCATTGCCGTGGCCACGTCTTCGTCGGTGGCCAGCGCGCCATGGCGGTAGAGCTCGGAAAAACCCCTGATGGTCACCAGCGGGGTACGCAGCTCGTGGGAGGCGTCGGCCGCGAACCGGCGCATTCTGCCTTCGGATGCGGTCCGGGCGGCGAAGGCCGTCTCGATATGCGCCAGCATGGCGTTCAGTGAGCTGCCGAGCCGCCCCACTTCCGTGCCGGGATTTTCGACGTCCACACGCCTGGAAAGGTCGCCGGCGGCGATGGCAGCTGCGGTCTTTTCCACCTTGGCCAGTGGCCGGAATGACCGGGACACGGTCCAGCTGGCGATCAGGGAGGCCAGCAGCAGGGTGAGCAGGCCGACGCCGGAGACCACCAGGGTGGCGTGCTTGAGGACATCGTCCACGCTTTGCAGCGGTAAGCCGATAACAACCACGGCAGGACGCCCGCCATTGAGTACGGTCACCGCGACCACCCGCCAGTTCTGGCCGTCGGTGCCCCTGACCTGATACGGGCGGGTTCCCCGGTCCTGGGCGTCCTCGACGGAGATGGCGGTGATGTCCGGATGGTCCTCCGGATCGCCCCCGAAGAGCTGGGGGTCCTCGCCGGGGGTGTAGAGGATCAGCGAATAGTCAGTAGGGACCATCGGGTTTGGTGCCTGCAGCTGGGTGAACGAGCGCTGCTTGCTGGCGAGGTCAACGGCGGCGTACAGCTTGTCATCCACCTGACCCTGAAGGTAGCTGTGCAGAAGGGTGAGGGTGCCGGCGCCGGTTGAGGTCAGCGCAACAATCAGCAGTGCCATGATCATGGCCACCAGCTGGGACCTCAACGAGGCCGATTTCCACCGCTGCAGCAAGGTCAGCGCTTCTCTGCCGTCCGGAGCACGTAGCCGACTCCGCGTTTGGTCTGGATCAGGGCGGGTGCGTCCGGATCAATGTCCACTTTGCGCCGGAGGTAGGAGATGTAGGACTCCACAATCGAAGCGTCCCCGTTGAAGTTGTACTCCCAGACGTGGTCCAGGATCTGGGATTTCGACAGCACCCGGTTGGGGTTCAGCATGAGGTACCGGAGGAGCTTGAACTCAGTGGGGGAGAGTTCAATGACGGTGCCGCCGCGGCGCACCTCGTGGGCGTCGTCGTCGAGCTCCAGGTCGTCCACCCGGATAACGGCGTCGTCGTCGAGCATGGGCTGGGTGCGGCGCAGGACGGCGCGGATGCGGGCCACTACTTCGTCCAGGCTGAACGGCTTGGTGACGTAGTCATCCCCGCCCACGGTGAGGCCGGTGACCTTGTCCTCGGTGTCGTCCTTCGCCGTGAGGAACAGGACCGGGAAGTGCTTGCCGGAAGCCCGCAGCTTGCGGGTGACGGTGAAGCCGTCCATGTCCGGCAGCATCACGTCCAGCACCGCCAGATCGGGCGCGTGGAGCTCAGCGGCGGCCAGCGCATCACGGCCGTTGGCGGCAGAGACCACCTCGAAGCCTGCGAACCGGAGCGAGGTGGACAGCAGCTCGCGGATGTTGGGCTCGTCATCAACAACTAGCAGCTTGGCTTCTGGGCCGGTCTTCTTCATGCTCCCATCATGCTCCCAGAAACTGTGAGTTTTCTGGATGGATGGTGGGTGTTCCATGGGGAGCCCGCTCGTGGTGGTGACCGTCCAGATCGCTGGACAGGAACATCGGGTGACCTTTTAGGCGGCGCCGACATCCTTGGCATCCATGATCCGGTAGGCATACCCCTGCTCTGCCAGGAAGCGCTGCCGTTTGGCCGCGAAATCCTGGTCCAGGGTGTCCCGGGCCACCAACGAGTAGAAGCGGGCCGCCCGGCCGTCCTTCTTGGGGCGCAGCAGACGGCCCAGCCGCTGGGCTTCCTCCTGCCGCGACCCGAAGGAACCGGAGACCTGGATGGCCACCGAGGCCTCCGGCAGGTCGATGGAGAAGTTGGCCACCTTGGACACCACCAGCGTGTGCACATCGCCGGCGCGGAATGCATCGAAGAGCTTCTGCCGTTCCTTGACCGACGTGTCGCCCTTGATGACGGGAGCCTGCAGGCGCTCGCCGATCTCGTCCAGCTGATCAATGTATTGACCGATAACCAGCAGCTGCTCGCCCTGGTGGCGGGCCACCAACTGTTCAACGATCAGGGTCTTGGACTCCGACGTGGCGCACAGCCGGTATTTGTCCGCGTCCTCGGCCATGGCATAGGCCACGCGTTCGTCCCTGGGCAGGTCGATCCGGACCTCCACACAGTCAGCGGGGGCGATGTAGCCCTGCGCCTCGATGTCCTTCCAGGGCGCGTCGTACCGTTTGGGCCCGATCAGGCTGAAGACCTCGCCTTCGCGGCCGTCTTCGCGCACAAGGGTGGCGGTGAGGCCCAGCCGGCGCCGGGCCTGCAGGTCCGCGGTCATCCGGAAGATCGGAGCCGGCAAGAGGTGGACTTCGTCATAGATGATCAGGCCCCAGTCGTGGCCATCCAGTAGCTCCAAGTGCGCGTACAGGCCGCCGCGTTTGGTGGTGAGGACCTGGTACGTGGCGATGGTGACCGGGCGGACCTCCTTGACCGCGCCCGAGTACTCGCCGATTTCATCCTCCGTCAGGGACGTCCGCTTGAGCAGCTCGTCCTTCCACTGCCGGGCGGCCACCGTGTTGGTCACCAGGATGAGGGTGGTGGTGGAGCTCGTGGCCATGGCTGCGGCACCCACCAGGGTCTTCCCCGCCCCGCAGGGCAGCACCACCACGCCGCTGCCGCCGGCCCAGAAATTCTCGGTGGCGAGCTGCTGGTACGGGCGGAGCTTCCAGCCGTCCTCGTTCAGGGCGATCAGGTGGGGTTTACCGTCGACGTAGCCGGCCAGGTCCTCCGCCGGCCAGCCGATTTTCAGCAGCAGCTGCTTGAGCTGGCCGCGCTGTGAGGAGTGGACCACGATGGTTTCGCCGTCGATCCGGGGCCCCAGCAAGGGCTGGATTTTTTTGGCCCGGATGACCTCCTCCAACACCGGGTAGTCGTCCGTGCGCATCACCAGGCCGTGCTGGGGGTCCTTCTCCAGCCGCAGCCGCCCGTACCGGGACATGGTCTCTTCGACGTCGATCAGCAGCGAATGCGGCACCGGGAACCGCGAGTATTTGAGCAGGGTGTCCAGGACCTTTTCCGCGTCCAGGCCGGCGGCGCGTGCGTTCCACAGGCCCAGGGGCGTCAGGCGGTAGCTGTGCATGTGCTCCGGAGCGCGCTCCAGTTCGGCGAAGGGGGCGATGGCGTGGCGCGCCTCGGTGGCCAGTTCGTGGTCCACTTCGAGCAGGATGGTTTTGTCACTTTGGACGATCAGCGGGCCGTCGTTCACGCGGGGGAGTCCTTCACTGGCGCAGTTCTTCTGCGGCCTCAATGTCGATAATGCGGTGGATGGAGAGCACCCGCTCGGTTTCCTTGGCAGGATCGAAGACCCTGACGCGTCCGCCGTTTACGGAGAGGGGAACAACTGTCTCAAGGCAGGAATTCCCTTGGCTGTCCACCACGTTCATGCTCACACGCTGCCTGAGCCGGATAGCCCGCTGCAGAGTCTCCAGCCCAAGCTGAGTTGCAGCTTCGCCGGAGCCAGGCACGGCTCTTGCGTGGTTTCCGTTGGCTTCAGCCCGCCTGTTCCGCAGGACGGCCAGCTGCGCAGCGACGTCGTCCTCGGCGGGCGCGGTCCGCGGCGCTGTATAGACGGGGCGGGCGCTGCCCGGAACACTTGTGGTGCGGCGGAGCCGGACCACTCCGGGCTCGGCCTGATCCACAGACGGCGAGAGGCCCAGTCCGCGCAGGACCTGCGCTGTTTCACGCGGCGGAGCAGTGGAGATCAGCACCGTGGGCGCAATCCGGGCCAGCCCCAGCCCGGCCGCCTGGGACTCCGCCGCCAGCTCCAGCACCGTTGCCTCATCATCGCTTTGGATAAAGCTGGCGGCCGTTCCCACGCGGAGCCGGCCGTGCCGGGACGCGGTGTCCTCGACCAGGTATTGCAAGGGTTGGGGCACGGCCGTGGCCGAATGCTCACGCAGGAAGTCCAACAGGCTCGACGCGTCATGCCCGGCGTCCAGCGCCCGCCGGACCGAGTTGGCGGTGAACCGGTAGATAGTGGCGGGCCCCTGCCCCTCGGCGTCGGCCATCACCAGAAGCTTTTCGGCCAGGTCCGGAGCCAGGTAGCCCGGGGCAACTGCCGTCAGGTCCGCCTGCAGCAGGACGTGGTTCAGTGCCGCAGGCAGATGCTCGCCCAGGACGCCCAAGGCTTCGTCCGGGTTGTCTTCGGCAATGGCGCTACCCAGTTGGCTCAACGCACCGGACCCGATCAGTCCCAGCAGCTCCGCTTCCGCCAGCACACCCCTGATCAGGGAACTGAACCGGCGGGCCATCCGCGGCTGCGACCATTCAGCCCGCTGGAGCACTGCCGCGGCATCCAGGACCGGTGCCGTGCCGTCCGCAGCGGCAGCCTCCTGGGTAAGCTCGTCCAGAATTTCCAGGATCCGCTTCCGGACCACCGGGGCGTCCGGACGCTGCGCCTCGGCTGAAAGGGCATTGACGGTGTTCCCGGCCAGGGCACGGTGCACGGCGGGGACGCTGCCGGGGCCGCTAACGGGCTGACCCACCAGCGAGGGCACACGCTCACTCGCGAGCCAGGCGTTGACCAGCCATAGCCACTGCTCCTGGCGGGGGAGGGCCAGCCACTCCAGCTGAGGGGGCTGCACCCAGGAGGACGAGTCCACATCAAGGCGCAACAGGCCGGAGAGGGCGCTGAGCTCCAGCAGCAGGCCCGCCCGGTGCTGGTCGATGCGCAGTGTCTCGGCCAGCCGTTTCATTTCCCGGACACCTACGCCGCCGCTGCGCAGCGTGGCCAGCGGCTGTTCGCGGATGGCATGGAGGAGATCACACACCAACCGTAGGGTTTCAGCGATGGCGCCCAGCGCCGCGTTCCGGCGAAGCGCAGCGGTGGTGCTGCCCAGCTCCGGAACCGGCGGGGAAAGGGAGAAGTCATTGATGATGGCGCCGCCACGAAGCGACAGCCCCACGCTGTGCGGAAGTTCCACGTGCGCGGCGTCCAGGGGGACCAGCAGGCCGCGGGCCAGGAGCCAGTCAACGGGCCCGACGTCGGCGCCCTGGTTCGCGACCGACGCTTTCCGTTGCGCCTGGGGGACGGCACCCATGGCCCAGTTGCGGAATTTGGCGAGCAGCGCCGTCGTGCGTTCCGGGGCTCCGGCCAAAGCCTCGCTGAGTGCCTCGGGCGAGGACGTCCAATGCTGCAGCGCAAGGGCTGCCTCCATGGGTGTGGTGGCGTTCTGGATGGAGACGCCGCTGCGGTGCAGCTCGGCAACGAGCTGCACTACCCGCTGGGCAAACGCGGGCTGAAGTCTGACCAATTCGGTGTAGCTGCGCCCCAGCCCCGCAGGATAGATTCCCACCACGTCCTTGAGGCTTCCCACAGGCAGGTAGTAGCGCTGCCGGTGGCCCGAAACCGCGGTTCCATGCGGCGGCTCTGCCCGGTGCACCAAAGCCAGTTCCTGGAGCGAGGCCAGGATGCGTTCCAGCGCCGCCACCGTGGACCCTGCAATGAGTTTCCGGACGCCTGCCGCCGATGCGCTGTGTTCGGTGTCCGTGTTGGTGCACAGATGCAGGGTCTCCAGCACCTGCATCTGTGGCCTGTTAAGCCGCTCGAGAGCGCGCTGGACGCTGACCCGCGCGCTTGCCCGGGCGGCCAGGGCGGAAAAGTCAGGAACTGCGGGGGACATAAGGTCCGGCCGCGCTGCAAAGAGCGCCCGCAACGAGTCATCGCTGCGTGCTTCCAGTTCTTTGCTGAGCGCGCGGATAAGGGACATCAGTCCAACGTTACCGCCCGCTGGACTTTCCTGCCCGGCGCCGGCCGGCCACGCTGTCCAGGACCAGGAAAAGCATCAGCAGGAACGCAACAGGCAACCCGTACAGGGCAGTGGCGGTGACCCAGGCCGGAGCAGCGGAGCCTGCGAAGGCCAGTGCCATGACTGCTCCTACCGCCACGAGGGAAAGCACGGCAACAACCGCTGCGCAGATCATCAGTGGGCGCCGGTATCGCGAGGGTGTCATGCAGGTAACGCTAACAGCCGGGCGGCCGGTGGTGGCGCCACAGGCGGCCGTGAGCGGCGGGCGCACTCCCCGCGCCAGGCGGCAGGACGAAGGGTACGTGAAAGCATGATTCCGGGCCCTGGCAGGATAACCTTGGGGAACAGACCAACACGGTCCGTCGCTGTCATACCCTGAACCCGCACATCAGTGCGGATGCGGTGACTGCCGGCCGTGTCAGAAGACGTCAGAACGAAGAAGGTTGATTACGTGCCTACCGGCAAGGTCAAGTGGTATGACAAGGAAAAGGGTTTTGGATTCCTCGCAGGCGAGGACGGCCAGGAAGTCTTTCTGCCCAAATCATCGCTGCCCGAAGGCATCACGGAGCTGAAGGCCGGCACGCGGGTTGAGTTCGGCGTTGCCGACGGCCGCAAGGGTGCACAGGCCCTGGGCCTGCGCGTCCTGGACAAGACGCCGTCCATCGCCAAGGCCAAGCGGCCCAGCGCCCGGGACCTCGCGCCGCTCGTCCAAGATCTGGTCAGCGTGCTGGACAACCTCTCCGGAACCCTGTCCGTGGGCAAGTACCCGGAAGGCAACAAGGGCAAGGCCATCGCGGCTGCCCTGCGTAAGGTTGCCGACGAGCTGGACGTCTAGGTCTTGGCCATGAACGCGGAAGCTGAACAGCCGGACACCACGGCAGCGGAGAACGTGGGCGCCAAAGCCGAGGCCAAGCGCCGTACCGGTGTGCCCGTGTGGCGTACCGGTAAGCCGGATGCCTTCCTCGCTGCTGCCGTTGGCGAGGCGCGAACGGCCATCGAAGGCATCACGGCGGCGTCGGACATCGGTGCACACCTGGCTGCCAAAAGTGAGGGCGACCGTCTGGTCACACACGTCTTCGAATCAAAAATGGCCGGTTACCACGGCTGGCAGTGGTATGCGGTCCTGACCAGGAACTCCCGCTCCAAGGTGGTCACGGTCAGCGAGCTTGGCCTCCTGCCGTCGGAGGACTCCATCCTCTCCCCGGAGTGGGTGCCGTGGGCCGAGCGCGTCCGCCCCGAGGACGCCAGGGCGGCAGAGGAAGAGGAGTCACCCGCTGCGGAGGCTTTCGCTTCGGGACCGGATGCTTCGCAGGCCGAGGCTGACACTCCCGGGTCCGAAGGCCAGGACGAAGGATCCGAAGACGACGACACTGCCGGCGAGGCTGACTAAGCAGTTGACAGTGGGCAGGGTTGAGAATCAAGAAGGCCGGCACTGATGTCCACCTTCAAATCCCTGCACATCCTCAATTACCGGATCTGGTTCATCGGCGCGCTGGTTTCCAACATCGGAACCTGGATGCAGCGCACGGCTCAGGACTGGCTGGTGTTTGACCACCTCACCGATCACGACGCCGGAGCCATGGGCATCACCATGGCACTGCAGCTGGGGCCACAGCTTTTCCTGGCGCCCGTTGCCGGCCTCGTGGCGGACCGCTTCAGCCGCCGGCAGCTGCTGGTCATCACGCAGTCGCTGATGGCACTCCTGAGCACCGGCCTGGGCATCCTGGTGGTTCTCGGAGCCGGCCAGCTGTGGCACGTCTACGGCTTCGCCCTGCTGCTGGGCATGGTCTCCGCCCTCGATGCCCCGGTGCGGCAGACCTTTGTTTCTGAACTCGTGCGGGACGACTACCTGCCCAATGCCGTGGCCCTGAACAGCGCCTCCTTCAATGTCGCCCGGATGATCGGGCCCGCCGTGGCCGGCGTCCTCACCGTGGCCGTAGGTCCCGGTTGGGTGTTCCTGATCAACACCTGCACCTTCCTGGCCATGCTCCTGAGCCTGTGGAAGATCCCGTCCGCGTCACTGCGCCAGCTTCCCCGGGCGGCTCCCGGCAAGGGCCGGATCCGGGAGGGCCTGCGCTATGTGCGGTTCCGGCCGGATATTGTGGTGGTCCTCGTGGCCGTGTTCATCGTGGGAACGCTCGGCCTTAACTTCGTGCTGTTCATCGCCGCCATGGTGGGCACGGAATTCGGGCTGGACGCCAGCGCCTTCGGGCTCATGAATTCCATCATGGCCATCGGTTCCGTGGCGGGCGCGCTGCTCTCCGCCGGCCGCGGGAAGCCCCGCTTGAGGATAATCTTTGGCGCGGCGGCTGCCTTTGGGGTGACCTCGGGACTGGCCGCGCTTGCCCCGGACTACTTCTGGTTCGGCGTCGCGCTGGTGCCGGTGGGCCTGTTCGCGATCACCATGATGACCAGTGCCAACGGTTACGTCCAGACCACCACCGATCCCGTCATGCGGGGCAGGGTCATGGCCCTGTACATGGCCATCTTTATGGGCGGCACACCCATCGGCGCTCCACTCGTGGGATGGGTGGCCAACGTCGCCGGCCCCCGGTGGTCGCTTGCCGTTGCGGCCACGTCCGGGGTCATCGCCGCCATGATCGGAATGATCTGGATCATCCGCGCCCAGCAGCTCCGGCTCACCTTCAACCGGCGCGCCCGCGGCCTGCGGTACTTCGGCGTCGTCTCCCACCTGGGCGTCCAACAACCGGGGGACAACGCAAACGGCGCCGCCCGGGACGAAAACCCGGACGACGCCGTCGGACGCTGACGCCGTCGCGATACCCGCCCGTGCCACAGCGGCAGTCGCGGTAGCGGCCGCCGTGCGCTGCGGGAGCGCTACTTGCGCAGTTCGCCCACCACGTAGTCGATGCTTGCCAGCAGCGCGGAGACGTCAGCCGGCTCGATGGCCACAAACGTGGCGATCCGGAGCTGGTTGCGGCCCAGCTTGCGGTACGGCTCGGTGTCCACGATCCCGTTGGCGCGCAGCACCTTGGCGATCGCGGCGGCGTCGATCGAGTCGACGAAATCGATGGTGGCGATGACGTTGGAACGGTCCTCCGCCTTGGCCACAAACGGAGTCGCGTACTCGGAGGCCTCGGCCCAAGAGTAGATCCGGCCGGCGGAATCAGCGGTGCGGGCGGACGCGAAGTCCAGGCCGCCGTTGGCGTTCAGCCACTGCACTTGCGCGTCGAGGGTCACCAAAGTGGAGAGCGACGGCGTGTTGTACGTCTGGTTCAGCTTGGAGTTGTCGATGGCGGTCTGGAGGTCCAGGAAGTCCGGGATCCAGCGGCCGCTGGCCTTGATCCGGGCGGCGCGATCCAGCGCTGCGGGGGAGAAGAGGCCCAGCCACAGGCCGCCGTCGGACGCGAAGTTCTTCTGCGGGGCGAAGTAATAGACATCAGCCTCGGAGACGTCCACGTCCAGACCGCCGGCCGCGGAGGTGGCGTCCACCAGGACCAGGGAACCGGCGTCGGCCCCCGTCACGCGCTTGACCGGAGCCGCGACACCGGTGGAGGTTTCGTTCTGCGGCCAGGCGTAGACATCAACGCCGGCCTCGGCGGCTGATACCGGGCGGGTGCCGGGCTCGGACTTGATGATGGAGGAGGCGTCCAGGAACGGGGCCTTGTTGGTGGCTGAGGCGAACTTGGAGCCGAACTCGCCGAAGGACAGGTGCTGGGCCTTCTTCTCCACCAGGCCGAAGCTGGCGACGTCCCAGAAAGCGGTGGAGCCGCCGACGCCGAGGACCACTTCGTAGCCTTCGGGGGCGCGGAAGAACTGGCTGAGTCCTTCGCGGACGGAACCCACGAGGTTCTTGACGGGAGCCTGGCGGTGAGACGTGCCCAGGATAGTCGTGGACGCCGCTGAGAGCGCTTCGAGCTGCTCCGGCCTGACCTTGGACGGTCCCGCGCCGAACCGTCCATCCTTTGGCAGAAGGTCGGCAGGAATAGTGATGCTGTTTTCGCTCACGGGGGCTCCAATTTCGGCATGGACGTGTCTCACGTCCGGACGGTGGGGTGGCCGGTAGTCGGCAGTTACTGCATAAGGACCTCCTTCATTCTGCCTGAACCGTCGATTGGGCGGGAACCGGGGCCGTCATAGTCCGGCCTATGAGACCGGTTGTCCCGTCCGGGGATTATCCGGACAAATTCAAAATAGGCTAAGCTTTTTACCGGACCTCGCCGCTGCTGGACTCGATACGGTGGGATAACGCAAGGTACTGCGCTCGAGGAGCTGAGCTGGATGACGGATCTGATCGATACTACGGAGATGTATCTTCGGACCATTTTGGAGCTTGAAGAAGAGAACATCGTTGCTCTTCGCGCACGCATCGCCGAACGGCTGCGGCATTCCGGCCCCACGGTGTCCCAAACCATCGGCCGGATGGAACGCGACGGACTGGTGGTGGTCTCCGGAGACCGCCACTTGGAGCTGACCGAAGCCGGGCGGAAACGCGCCACGGAAGTGATGCGCAAGCACAGGCTGGCGGAACGGCTCCTGGCGGATGTGATTGGCCTGGACTGGGCCTACGTCCACGATGAAGCGTGCCGCTGGGAGCACGTGATGAGTGAACGCGTTGAGCAGCGCATCTACGAATTGCTCGACCATCCCACCGAGTCTCCCTACGGCAACCCCATCCCCGGGCTGGCGGCTCTGGGCGGGCCGGCGCCCGCGCTGCCTGACGCCGCTGTGATTAATCTCCTTGACGCGATGCAGGGCTACGGGCCGGCGTCGAACGTGACAGTCAGCCGGCTGGCTGAGCCCATCCAGGTGGAACCCGAACTGCTGGTCCAGCTGGACGAAGGCGGAATCAGGCCCGGCGCCTCGGTGTCTCTGGAGCGCGTGGGGGAGTACATTTCCGTGCGGGTCCCGGGGATCGAGGGGGCGCTCGAACTGCCCCCCGAAGTGGCATCCCACGTCTTCGTTTCGGTCCGCTGACGGGACGGCGGTCCCCCGCGTGGGGCCGCGCCATAGCGCAGTGACACGTGATTCTGCAAAGATAACGGAATTGTTACTGTCCAACTTAATCACCTATAGTTAAAACTCAGCGTCGATACAAAAGCGTTACCTGATCCGGAGCCGAGCTCTGCCAGCGGATCAGGTGCACGAGTCACCAACTGGCAGAGGCGGGGGAACCACAACCGGCAGTCGCAGGACTGCCTTGGGGTGAAGTCCGTCAGCAGCAAGCCTCTTCCAGCGAAGGATCCTCACGGGATATCTCTGCGCCAAGTGCTTGTCACGGCGGACCGGGTCTTTGAACTCTCTGACCCGAATCCGACAGCTAACTTCGCAGGCTATCCAGAGAGGAACATTCTTGACCATGCAGCATTCCAAGGGCCGCCGTCGCGCGGTGGGCCCGGCTTCGGCGCCCAGAGCGGCCGAGGATTTCACCGCGGAGAGGCCCCGGGACCCGCAGCGGGAAGCACGCCGCCGCCGGGGACCCTTCCGGCAGATCACAGATTTCGCCGCTGCCAGTGGCCTCGGCCAGAAGGCCGGCATCGCCCTGGCTGCCACAGGCCTGGCGCTCACCGTGACGGTACCTGTGACCGGCCCCGTGATGGCCACTCCGGGGTCCGGCCAGGCCGCGTCGGCTGTCTCCGCCGCTCCGCAGCCCGAAGTTACAGCCGAGGCCGCCGCTCGAATTGACTTCAGCCGCTCGTCCGTGGTTACCCAGGGTGACCCCGACGGCAAGCTGAAGCAGCTGCTGAGCTCCCAGTCCGCGGGATCCATTACCCGCGCCGCCTCTGCCGGAAGCCTCGGCTCGCCGTTGGCCCAACTGGCTACTGTCTCACCCTTCGGATTCCGCGTCAGCCCCATTACCGGCGGCACCGGCGACTTCCACCGTGGCCAGGACTTCGCGGCACAGTGCGGAACCTCTGTCATGGCTGCCGCCAGCGGCACCGTGACCTTCGTTGGCTGGCACCAGTACGGCGGCGGCAACCGCGTGGTGGTGGACCACGGCAATGGCCTTGAAACCACCTACAACCACCTCTCCTCCGCCAGCGTCAAGTTAGGCCAGACGGTCAGCCGCGGCGACGTGATTGCCCTGAGCGGCACCACGGGTGCATCCACTGGCTGCCACCTCCACTTCGAGGTCCAGGTCAACGGCGAAGTCGTTGACCCCAGCGGCTGGCTCTGACCCAAATGAGCGCCAACTCTCGAATCGCAGCGACGTGCCGTGACCTGAATGTGACATTGGCTCGGAACTCCTGTAACGTCTAAGGCGCGTCAACTTTTCCGAAGTTGACGTTCTTGAGTGGATTGCCTAGCTCTGCCACCGCTCAAGGTCCGTTCGCATGACATCGTCTGGCAGGGGCGGGGGAACCAATTTTGGTCTTCGATTCTGAAGGCCTTGGGGTTAAGTCGCAAAGCTTCCACTGTGAAGCAGCGCGGCCGGGTGACTCCCATCCGAATCCGACAGCTCACCTCGCAGGCATTGGGAGAGGCTACCTTCGTGTCTTCACGCCATAATTCTGCGCGTCACCGCGCACAACCGGTTCGCACCAATCCCTTGGGCTCCGTGTCCAAGGCAGTCAGTGCCAATGCCGGGACCGTAGGTCGCCAGGCTGCTGTTATCGCAGCTGCATCAGGTCTGATCCTGAGCATGGGGCTTCCGGCCAACGCCGCAGACACCACCGCCGGCGTATCCGCCTCCACCGAGTCGAGTTCCGCACAGACGGCACTTGCCGTAACCGCGGCGCCCACGGCTACCGTTTCCTTCGAGCGCCCCGTGGTCAAGACCACGCCGGCACCGAAGGTTGAGACGGTCCGTGCGCAGTCCACGGCCTCCGAAACCGGGGCTCAGGGTGCTGCCGCAACCGATGCCGCGGCCTCCAAGCTCGCTGACACTGTCTCCTCCGCAGCCGCTTCCGGTCTGGCAGCAATTGCCTACACCGGCATCGGCCACCCGTACCTCTGGGGCGGCACCACCCCCAACGGCTGGGACTGCTCCGGCTTCACGCAGTGGGTCTACGCCCAGGCAGGCATCAGCATTCCCCGCACCAATGCCTGGACCGCCATGCGGCCCACCGCAACCCCGGCTCCCGGTGACCTGGTCATGCAGAATGGCGGCGCCCACGTCGGCATTTACGTCGGCAACGGCATGATGATCAGTGCGCTGAACCCGTCACAGGGCACGCTGCTTCACTCCGTGGCATCCACGGGCTCCTCCGCGTTCTTCACGATGGCCCCGTAGATCCTGTACCTGCAGTCCAGTCGTTCCTGCAGCCCAATGCAGCCGGAACACGTTTCTTCGAGAGAAACTCTTCGCTAAATCCCCGTTCGGGGCGTGCCGGCGTACCCCCAAGATGCCGGCGCGTCCAAAGCCCTTGGGCTGCCCACGCGGTCCTGAGGAATACGAAAGAGAGAAATTAATGACTACACGTGCAACTGTTGCACGGCACCGCGCCGAGGTCGCCAAGACCAACTCGCTGGCTGTCATTGCCAAGGCTGTCGGCGACAACGCCGGCGGCATGGGCCGTCAGGCTGCGGTTATCGCTGCTGCTTCCGGCCTTGTCCTGACCAGTGGTCTCGCTGCGAACGCGGCAGACACCGGAGTCCAGCGTGAAGCTGCTTCCGCTTCGAACCTTGAGGTTGGGGTTTCCGCCCCGGCCATCATTTCGGCTGCTTCCACCATTGCAATCTCCTACGAGAAGCCTGCCGTGACCACCACACCGGCTCCGGTTGAGGCTCCCGCGCCCGTTGTTGAGGCTCCGGCCGCCCCGGCAGCCGAGCCCGTGGCCACCGTCAAGGTAGCGTCAGCAACTCCGGCTGCTCCTTCGGCTCCGGTCGCTGCCAGCGGCAAGGGTGCTGCCATCCTCTCCGCTGCGTACGCCCAGCTGGGCGTCAACCAGGACTGCACCATGCTGGTGACCAACGCCCTGGCCGCTGTGGGCATCAACTTCCACGACTGGCCCGCAGGCTACCTCTCCCTGGGCCGCACTGTGAGTGCTGCCGAGGCCCAGCCCGGCGACCTGCTCTACTACGCCGACGGCGGCGCAGGCGTTGCCCACATTGCCGTCTACGCCGGCAACGGCCAGGCAGTGCACGGCGGCTACAACGGCAACCAGACCGTTGTGTTCAGCGCCAACGTTGGTTCAGGACCGGTCTACATCCGCGTGTCCTAGCAGCTGATCCAGTCTTCAAAGGACCCCCGCCTCACGGCGGGGGTCCTTTGCGGTCTCCGGGCAAGTGCACTGGTCCGGACGGGTTCCCAGGCCCGACACGTGACTGCGGCCACGGCTGGGATTAGTTGATCCCGGGATTCTTTGTTTACTCTTGTGGTGTCGATCCATAGCCCGGATATGCCGGGGGCAGCCGGCCCTCGTGCCCCTGACGGGTGCGGCCACGAAGAGGTACGTGCATGCGCACTCTCGTTCTGAATGCTGGATATGAACCGCTGGCGGTAGTCACCTTCCGCCGGGCGCTGGTGCTTGTGCTCACGGGCAAGGCCAGTGTTATTGCCGAGGGCGATGACCCGGTGGTGGGACCGCAGGAGATCCTGGGCCGCCCGTCCGTGATTCTCCTGAATCGCTACATCCGCCCCAGATATAACCAGAGCACCGCAGCCAGCCGCCGCGGAGTCCTGCGGCGGGACGGTCACCGGTGCGCGTATTGCGGCAAAGGTGCCCACACCATCGACCATGTGCAGCCCAAATCACGTGGCGGCGCCGACTCTTGGGAGAATCTGGTGGCCGCATGCCTCCGCTGCAACAACACCAAGGGCGACCACACCCCCGCTGAAATGGGCTGGAAGCTGAGGTTTGTTCCGGAACCGCCGCACGGCACTATCTGGCAGATTAGGGAACTTGAGAAGCCCACGCCGGCCTGGGACCCGTTCCTGCTGCCGGAACGGGCCGCCTGAACAGGCCATCTGAATTCCAGTCCACACGGTAATTCCAGCCTGCACGGTTAAGCTGGGAGGGTGGACGCTGACCCCCTCGACTTCGATGCCGTCATCCTCGCCGGCGGCCGCTCGTCGCGGCTCGGTGGCGTGCCAAAGCAGAGTCTGACGTACGACGGCGACTCCCTGTTGCGCCGCTCCGCCGCCGCTGCAGGGGGAGCCCGGGCCGCCGTCGTGGTTGGTCCGGACGCCGGGGATGTCCCGGCCGGGTTACTACGCTGCCGCGAAGAACCGCCGTTTGGCGGTCCCGCGGCCGCTATCGCAGCCGGGCTCTCAGCCCTGGCCGCTGCGGACAGCAACCGTCCCCGGCTGACACTGGTGCTGGCCTGTGACATGCCCAACGTAGGGCAGGCGGTGGCGGCGCTGAAGGCTGCGATGGGTTCAGGAGGACCCGCCGCCGCAAGACCTGCCGCCGGAGAACTCGCCGTGGGACACTCCGCGGGACAGCCCGCGGGCTTGGAATCGGACGGCATGGTGGCGGTCTCGGAGGATGGCCGCCGCCAGCCTCTGGTCGGTTTTTATAGCACAGCCGCGCTACAACGATCCGTGGCGGAACTGGAAAGCACAGGACGCCTAATCAACGGTTCGGTGCGTGCACTCCTTGCTAGTCTGGACGTGCAGCTTGTCGCCGTTCCGGCCGGCTCCACGGCCGACGTGGACACCTGGGACGATGCCGCCGCACTTGGAGTGGACGGCCCGGATCCCCTGAGCGGGCTCCGGGGCAACACCGCCGCAGATGATTTGGGAGGCAGAGCGTGAAAAGCCAGGACGAGACGCTGGAAGAGTGGTGCAGGGCCTTGCTCCAGGCATATGAACTGGATGACGTCCAGATTGACGTCAACACCATCCTGTCGCTGGCCGGCGTGGCAGCCCACTCTGTGGTCCGCCCGGCCGCCCCGCTCACCACCTTTATTGCCGGTTTCGCCGCCGGCCTGGCTGCGGGATCGGGACAGGCCACGAACGCCGCCGCCATGACCGCTGCGATGGACCGTGCCCGGACCCTGGCTGCAGACTATGACGCCGAATCCGCCGGGACCCCCGTCGAATGACTCCCGTTCAGTGACCGCCGCCCCCGGCGACGTATCCGAAAGCCCCGAGCAGCAGACAGCCCCGGCAAAGCACCTTGCCCACACCTGGGACGAGGCGCGCAAAGTCGCCTTTGACATCGCAACGCCGATTCCGCCGGGCCGGGTTTCCCTGAGCCAGGCCCTGGGCAGGGTCCTGGCCAGCGACATCACCGCGTTGCACGAGATGCCGCACTATGCGTCGTCTGCGATGGACGGCTGGGCCGTCAACGGCAGCGGCCCGTGGATCGTGGCGGAGGCCGGCCATCGGCTGGCACCCCACCAGGCCAGCCCCATTGTCACGGGCGGACTGATCCCACCTGGCGCCAAAGCGGTCCTGCGCAGCGAAAGTGCCGTGCTTGGAACGGACGACGACGGCCTGCCGCTGCTTATGACCGGCGGCACCGCCCGTCCCGGCGAGCCCAGGAACGGCCAGCACATCCGGAATGCCGGCGAGGAAGCGGCGGCGGGGGAGGTGCTGGTCAAGGGCGGCGTAACACTGAATCCAGCCCATCTGGCGGTCGCGGCCCTTGCAGGGCACGATGACCTGCTGGTCCAGGGCAAGCCCGTCGTCAAACTCCTGCTGACCGGCTCCGAAGTTGTGGCCCAGGGGCTGCCGGTCCCCGGACAGGTCCGGGACACCTTCGGCCCGCAGCTCGCGGCCGTCGTGGAAATGCTTGGCGCCATCAACGGCGGCCAGGAACGGATCGGCGACTCCTATGCTGAGTGGCTGGGAGGCCTGGCGGATCTCCCACCCGAAGTGCCGGACCCCTCCGCGTTGCCGGCCGACGTCGTTATCACCACCGGCGGCACCGGCCGCTCGGACACCGACCATCTCCGCCGGGCCGTGGCGGAACTGGGCGGACGGCTGGTCATCGACGGCATCGCCATGCGCCCCGGCCATCCGGCTGTCCTGGCCGAGCTCCCCGACGGGCGCTTTGTCCTGGGGCTCCCTGGAAATCCGCTGGCTGCCATGATGGCACTGTCCACGGTGGGCGAACCGCTGCTGGCGGCGCTGGGCCACGGCATCATGCCGCCGGTGCAGGAGGTCCCGTGCGGAACCACCATCGAACCGGAGCCGGGCCGGACCAGGCTGATGCCCTTCCGCCTGCTGTACGGGATGGCCTCACCGGCCAAGCACACAGGTCCCGGGATGATGCGCGGGCTGGCGTCGGCGCACGGGGTGATGGTTGTTCCGCCGCATGGCGTGCAGCTGGGCGAACCTGTCCCGGCGTTCGCTTTGCCGTGGGGGCCACCGGTGCCCGCGCCCGAGCAGCAGGGTACCAAGCCCAAGGGCCGGCCCGCCGCCAAGGCAGCCACCCGGGCGGCAGGCAAGGACGCGAAGCCTGCCGGCCCGGTGGACTGGAGTGCCCTGCTGGGGTAGGCGCCGTGCTGCGGGATCACATACGCCACAGCCCCGCCCGTGGTGCAATGATGGACCTATGAACAGCGCCAGCCGGCAAGTCCGGAACGTCCACGGGGCCCTTCGAGACAGTCTGGCGGTTCGCTGATGGGGCGCGTGACACAGCGCCGCAAGGTGCACAAGTACGTTTTGGATGGCTCGCCGAAGGCCCTTGAGTTCCCGGTCCGCCACCGGGAGGACGTCCTCGCCGTCGAAGAGCCGCTGGAAATCCGGATCGGTTCGCTGTCGTTTTCGGTGACCATGCGGACGCCCGGGGACGACTTTGACCTGGTGGCCGGCTTCCTGGTGTCCGAGGGGATCATCTGGGCTCCCGAGCAGCTGGTGTCGCTGCGGTTCTGCGCCGGCGAAGACGAAAACGGCGTCCAGACCTTCAACGTGGTGGAAGCCCAGCTGCGGCCGGACGTCGAACTCCCGGCGAAGGGGCGAAACGTCTTCACCTCAAGTTCCTGCGGTATCTGCGGCACGGACTCGATCGAGGCAGTGCGCAAGTCCTCCCATTTCAGCCCGGCGGCGGATCCTTTGACCGTGCCCGCTGACGTTCTGGCTTCCCTGCCCGGGCGGCTCCGCGAAGCCCAGGACGTTTTTGACATCACCGGCGGAGTGCACGCCGCGGGCCTCTTCCGCATAACGGACGACGGCGGCGTGCAGCTCTTGTGCCTCCGCGAGGATGTGGGACGCCACAACGCCGTGGACAAGGTGGTGGGCTGGGCCCTGCGGGAGCGGTTGCTTCCGCTGACCGGGCTGGTCCTGCAGGTATCGGGCCGCGCGTCGTTTGAACTCGTCCAGAAAGCAGCGTTGGCAGGCATACCCGTACTGGCGGCGGTAAGCGCCCCGTCGAGCCTTGCTGTGGAGCTGGCGGAGGCCAGCGGCATGACCCTGGCAGGATTCAGCAGGGGCACCAGCCTGAATATCTACGCCGGACAGGGCAGGATTACGCTGCCCGCCGCACAGGTTCCCGCGCAGGTTCCCGGGGAGGACCCGGCAGGGGTCCGCGCGAACGCGCCCGGATAAAAAACAGCGTCAGCGCCTTCGGTGAAGATTTCCGGTGATGCTTGGCTATTGAGCTACCAGCCGGTAGATTTTATCCATCGATTGGACGCGTTTGGTCCGGATTCGAGTACTCCAGTTCAAGCACCTAAGAGGGTTTACATTGCATGACGACCGCCGGATCACCGAAGTCCGCCTGGACCGGTTTGTCCGCGAGCGGATCATTCCCGCCGTTTACGCCCGCACCGTTCCGCTGAACCTGAGCAGCTGGGATGCGCCCGGCGAACCGGTGTCCGTGATGGATGCACTGCGGAATCACTTCGAGCCTCAGGAACACGGTGCTACCTGGGGCAAGCCGTGGGGCACCAAGTGGCTGCGCCTGCAGGGCGACGTCCCGGAGGCCTGGGGCACCGGCCCGGACACCGCCGTGGAAATCGTGGTGGACCTTGGCTTCATCCACGAAGCCCCCGGCTTCCAGTGCGAGGGAATCGCCTGGCGCCCTGACGGCACCATCATCAAGGCCATTTCGCCCCGGAACCAGTACATTCCCCTGAAGCTGCTGGGCAGCGGCATGTCCGTTGACTTCTACGTCGAAGCGGCCGCCAACCCGGACATGGCGCAGGGCTGGACCTTCGCCGCCACACCCTACGGGGATAAGGCAACGGCCGGCACCGCACCGCAATACCGGCTGGGCAGGATCGCCATCGCCGAACTCAACCAGACGGTCTGGGAACTCCAACAGGACATCTGGACCCTCGCCGGGCTGATGCACGAACTCCCCCCGGAGCAGCCGCGGCGCCATGAGATCCTGCGTGCGCTGGAGCGCATGATGGACCAGATGGATCCCGACGACGTCCCCGGCACCGCAGCAGCCGGGCGGGCAGCCCTGGCCGAGGTCCTGTCCAGGCCCGCCTACGCTTCCGCCCATCAGCTGGTGGCTACCGGCCACGCCCACATCGACTCCGCCTGGCTCTGGCCGGTGCGCGAAACCATCCGCAAGTGTGCCCGGACGTTCTCCAACGTGGTGGCGCTGATGGATGAGGATCCGGACTTTGTGTTCTCCTGTTCCTCAGCCCAGCAGCTCGCCTGGATGAAAGAGTTCTACCCCGAACTTTTCGGCCGGATCCGGGAAAAGGTGAAGGCCGGGCAGTTCGTCCCGGTGGGCGGCATGTGGGTCGAGTCGGACACCAACATGCCCGGCGGCGAGGCCATGGCCCGGCAGTTCATTGAGGGCAAGAACTTCTTCCTTGACGAGTTCGGCGTCGAATGCCGCGAAGCCTGGCTCCCGGATTCCTTCGGCTACTCCGCCGCCCTGCCGCAGATCGTCAAGTCGGCCGGCAGCCGCTGGTTCCTCACGCAGAAAATCTCGTGGAACCAGGTCAACCGCATGCCGCACCACACCTTCAACTGGGAAGGCATCGACGGCACCCGGCTGTTCACGCACTTCCCGCCCGTTGACACCTACAACGCCGAGCTCAGCGGACGCGAACTGGCGCACGCCGAGCGGAACTTCCGAGACCACGGGCGTGGCAACACCTCGCTCGTCCCGTTCGGCTACGGCGACGGCGGCGGCGGGCCGACGCGCGAAATGCTGGCTGCCGCCAGCCGCACCGCAGACCTCGAAGGTTCGCCCAAAGTCCGCGTGGGCTCCGCCGCGAGTTTCTTCACCCAGGCGGAGGAAGAGTATTCATCCCTGCCCGTCTGGGTGGGGGAGATGTACCTGGAACTCCACCGCGGCACGTACACCAGCCAGGCCCAGACCAAACGCGGCAACCGGCGCAGCGAACACCTGCTCCGCGAAGCCGAACTCTGGTGTGCCACCGCTGCCGTCCGCGGCGCCGGAACCTTCGAGTACCCGGCGGCCGAGCTGAAGCGGCTCTGGCGGCTGGTGCTCCTGCAGCAGTTCCACGACATCCTGCCCGGCAGCTCCATCGCCTGGGTCCACCAGGACGCGGAACGTAACTACGCCGCCATCAGCGCCAGCCTCGAAACCCTCATTGGGCAGGCGGCGGCTGTGCTCCTCGGCGAGGGGTCACGGACCTTCCTGCTCAACGCCGCACCGCACGCGCGCAACGGCGTTCCGGCCCTGGCTGCCGCAGAGCTTTCGCTGGCCAGCCAACCGGTTCAGGCAACTGCTGTGGATGGCGGTTATGTGCTGGACAACGGCATCGTCCGGGCCGTCCTGGATGCCGATGGCCTGCTTGCCTCCCTCACCGACTACGCCACGGGACGGGAAGTTATTGCTCCTGGAGAGCGAGGCAACCTGCTGGAACTGCACCGGGACACGCCCAACGAGTGGGACGCCTGGGACATCGACGAGTTTTACCGACGCAACGTCACGGCCCTCACTGGGGCGCAGGCCATCCGGCTGGAGCATGCCGGAACCAGTGCCGTTGTGGTGGTGGACCGGGTTGCCGGCTCGTCACCGCTCGCCCAGCGGATCACGCTGGATGCCGGCAGCGGCTCCCTCACCATCACCACCACCGTTGAGTGGCAGGAGAGCGAGAAGCTGCTCAAGCTGGGCTTCCCGCTGGATGTCAGGGCGGACCGCTCAGCCTCAGAGACCCAGTTCGGCCATGTCTTCCGTCCCACCCACGTCAACACGTCGTGGGAGGCTGCCAAGTTCGAGATCTGCGCGCACCGCTGGATCCACGTGGCCGAGCCCGGCTACGGCGTCGCGATTTCCAATGCGGCCACCTACGGACACGACGTCACCAGGAGCGTGCGGGATTCCGACGGCGGGACCACCACTTCGGTGCGTCTCTCCCTGTTGCGCGCACCGAAGTTCCCGGACCCGACGGCGGACCGCGGCCACCAGGAACTGACCGTGACCATCCGTCCCGGCGCCGGAATCGCCGAAGCTGTGGAAGAGGGGTACCGCACCAACCTTGCACCCCGCCTGGTGAAGGGCGCCCGCGGCGTCGAGCCGTTGTTCTCCGTGGACAACCCTGCCCTCGTCATCGAGGCGGTCAAGCTTGCCGAGGACGGTTCGGGTGATCTTGTGGTCCGCCTCTACGAGTCCTGGGGGCAACGGTCCGCAGGCGTACTGACGGCCAATTTCCCGGTCAAGGACGTCCAGGCCACCGATCTGCTGGAGCGGGCCACCGACGCCCCGGGCGTCAAACCCGCTTCAGCGCACGGATCGGTGGATCTCTCGCTGCGTGCGTTCCAGCTGGTGACCCTGAGGTTCGCACAGTAAGTTCCATAGGACATGGAACTGGGAATCTTTACCTTCGGCGACATCCGCCGGGATCCGGTCAATGGCACCGTGGTGTCCTCGGAACAGAACATCCAGGACCTCCCGGAGCGGGCCCGACTCGCCGATCAGGTGGGCCTCCACCACGTCGGCGTATGCGAGCACCACCGGGCGGACTATTCGGTGACGTCGCCGTCCACACTGCTGGCCGCCGTCGCCGCGCAGACCAAACACATCAAGGTGGGCAGTGCTGTCACCGTCCTCAGCACCGAGGAACCGGTGCGCGTCTTCCATGCTGGTGATCCTGGCGGGAATCCTCCCGACAACGGCTGCCTTCACCAACACGGAGATGGCGAGGCAATGGTTTCAGAAGGCAGTTGGCTCGACCATCGCTTTCATCCTCTATGAGCCGGCGGCCGCCATCGTCTACGCCGTGGCGTTCAAGCTCATGGGATCCATCGGGCGGGCCCGCCTTGGTGGGGTCCATCACGGGCTTCACCCTGATGATCGTTGCGCTGCTCGCGCTCCAGGCGCTGATGCGGTTCGTCACGAAGCTTGGGTTAACAGGGGAGCGGCCAGCGATTGATCGGGGGGTTTGATTCAAGTCATGGCATTTCAGACGAGTCTCGTCGAGCCGTTGTACTGCAGAGGGCGCGGGAGGACAATAGCGGCAGCGGCGGACCCGCCGCCGACGATCAACCTCTCAATCGCAGCGTGAATCAGACAACGGCGCGATCCGGAGCGCATACCTCTTCGCTTCGATGAAGTCAGGATCCGCCAGGACGGAGTGGACCATGGCCAGCCATGTGGATATTGACGGGCACCCAACGTGGGTCGATGACCGGGGCGGTCCCGGCGTACCGCTCCTCCTGTTGCACGGCGGCCTGAGCAGCAGCGACGAGCTGCTCAATAGCATCGGGCCAGGTCTCGCGGAGCGTTTCCGCGTTGTCGCATTCGATCGCCGTGGCCATGGCTACACCGCGGACACCGATGCCGGGTTCCACTATGCGGACATGGCGACCGAGACCATTCGGGTGCTCGAGGAGGTAGTCGGCGGCCCGGCCCATCTCGTGGGGTGGAGTGACGGTGGGATCGTTGCGCTCCTCGTCGCGCTCAAGCGGCCCGATCTGGTGCACAAGCTTGTTGTCATTGGTACGAACTACCACTACGACGGTGTCGTGCCCTTTGAGATGGATCCGCAGTCGCCGCTTGTACAGGAATTGAGCAACGCCTACATCGAACGATCGCCCGACGGAGCCGAGCACCTGGAAGTCGCCTTCAGCAAGACTTTCGCGATGTTCGGTTCGGAGCCGACGCTCACGACAGCGGACATCGCGCAATTCACCCGACCGGTGCTCGTCGTGGTTGGTGACGACGACGTGGTCACATTCCCCCACACCGTCTCGCTGTACGAAGCTCTGCCCGAAGGCCAGCTCGCCGTAGTACCCGGTACATCCCACGCGCTCCCCTTGGAACAACCGGATGTCCTCGCCGGCCTCATCCTCAATTTCCTGGCCGCAGCCGAGCCGCCCCACACGCTCATTCCCATACACCGAGCACGGCCACCCGGCTGAGCTCGACATAGGCAGGCGATGCTACTCCTGTCCCGGGATCCGTTTTGCGTCGTGCTGGGCCTCCAGCTCCACGGGCTTCATCGTTTCTCCGTTCAGGAACCCGGCACCGGCAATGATCCGCCGCAGTTCCGCCACAGTGCGCGGTGTGCTCACGCCCTGGTGCGCCATCGCGTGGCAGTTGGCGCAGAGCGGCACCAGGTCTGTGATTGGATCCAGCTGATATCCGCACGCTCACAGGTGGTTTACAAGCGAGAACAGGAACTAAGCGGCTGGCATAATATGGAAGAGGAGGCGTGGAAGGCCGGGGACACAGAACATCGCGGGCGACCAGGCAATCATTGATGCCGTCGAACAGGGTGGTTCGTCCTCGTCATCGTCGAGCTCGTCTTCGACACAGGTCGTTTCCGGGACCTTCAGCGTGCGATCGATGGCATCTCGCAACGCATGCTCAACGCGACAGGATCCGTGCGCGCGTCCCAATGAGTTCCTGGACGGGATCTTTTTGACCGATCAGCCGACGGTCGAAGTCACCGAGGCCAATCGACAGAAAGTCATAGGTCTCTCGCCCGGACGGAGGGCGAAACTGTGATCATCCGGATGCACAGCCACGTGCAGCATGATCGGCAGATTTTCCAGCTCGACTTCTCCTGGGTTCCGCAGAAGCTGGTGCTGGAAGTGATCGAACTGCTGGGCACTGAAGTATTGCCGCTGGTCCAACAGGAACTCGGTTAACCCGGCTGGAAGTGGGTGGGCCGGAAGCGGGCCCGGCCGTTAAACGGCTGAGTGGGGGCGGTCCCCAACGGCCCGCCACCACTCATCCCCCCAAAGAATGCAAAGAGTCAACAGGCCCGGCGTCCAAGAATCTATCCCCGTTCGCAAACACCGGTGCCCAGCTTCACACATTCATGATTGTGCCATATCTAATGATTTTGTGAAAGTGTGATGGTTACTTTGCAGTAGAAGTCTTTTGCCGCGGCCCGCTCCGCTCGGACCACAGCTTGGCTACCCAGATCAGCGCCAGCCCGATCACAAAACATAGGACGGCTGTGTAGTTGATGACGAACTCCACTGAGCCCAACGCCGGTGGGAGCACCGGGAACGACAGGCTCGAGCCAATGGCAATCGCTCCGAGCGCCAGCAGGAATGCCGCCACCCGGACCAAGAGCGGAATATTGCTCCGGCAGGCCCGGACCATGGCTGGCAGCAGGACCAGTGAAACGTAGGCAGGGTAGGCGCGGCCTGCGGCACCGTAGTACTCAACCAGCAGTCCGTTCCGGGCGTCCTTGATTGCCACCGAGCCCATGCCCGCGGAGGACCCCGCCGTATCCATCAACAGAAACAGCACGATCACGGCGAGGGAGATCAGGCCCAGGACGGCCATCCCGACCTGTCCGGTGAGCAGCCGGTACGCGTCGTCGGCCCCAAAGCCCCGGGTGACGCGGAGGCCCACGAAGAAAATAGCGGCGAAGATGACAAAGCGGAGCAGGAGGTTGGCCGCATTAACACCGCCGAGCGCCTGGTCGATGGCAAAATACGGCGCCTGGATGCTGAGGAGGATGGCGAACGTCATCAGCGCGAAGATGTAGAAGAGTGTCCTGTTCATCCCCTTCAGGGCACTGGGAACGCGGGCGGTGGCTACCAGGCCGCAGACAGTCAGCGTGGACCACTGCAGGATTTCGATCATCCCAGGTTCTCCCAGATCTTTTCGGTTTTTTCATGGTCATGTTCCTGCCGGCGGAGGGCCCTGCCGAGTGTCTGCAGCCGGTCGCCGGCCAAGGTGGTCAGCTCGCCTTCGGACAGGCTGTCGAGCGCGGACTGCCGGGCGCCGGGCGGCCAGCCGGCTTCCGCCTCCGTGACCAGCCCGGTGGCCACCAGGCCGCTGGCCGGGCCGACGCCGGCGGCAAGGGAGGTGGCAACTGCCAGTTCCGGAGCCAGCCGGTTAGCTGTCAGCTGTGCCGAATAGTTCTGCGGAGCGATTCCGGTGGCGGCGGAGACCCGGTGCCGAAGTTCGCCGTCGTCGATTGCCTCCACCCAGTTCTTGACCGAAGTAGCGTGCGGGGCCGGGTCCAACGTAGACGAACCGGCCGGCGCGGCAGCCGCCGGCACGCCGCCCGGGTCCGCGGCGGAACGGGCCAAAACTGCCCGCAGGAGGTCCGGGGTGGAGATCTGGCTGACGAGTTCGGACCTGGTGGGCGGGTGCGCGTCCGCGAGCTGGCTGTAAGCGTCGAACGCCGCCAGCGCCGAGACCGGGTTGACGTGGTACGCCCGGCTGATGCTCACCACTGTTGCCTCTGCCACCTTGCCACGGACAAGCTGCTGGGCCAGGGTGGTCCGCTTGATGCCGGACACGCGGCAGATGTCAGACGTGCTCGTGTGGGGGGCGATGCCATGCAGCCAGCGCTGGAACGCCTTGGCAGGAATGGGCATAACGGCTCTCTGCAGAACGGATGGTCGCTTCTAATTTTAGCCTGATCTCCTGCAGGCGGTTTGGTGCGGCGTGCTGAGTCGACTATGCTTGATGGTCGAGCCCGTTGGTCCGTACACCCCCCAAGTCCGGACCGGCGGGCTGTTTAGTGCCCCGGCACTTTTCGGGGCGGCACATTGCGGATTCACCGCAGTTTCGGGCCGATTCAGGCGGGCTCCTCCGGCCGGGCGGCGGCGAGAGGATGGACCTACCTATGACTGCAACCCTTGTTGCCAAAGATCTTTCCGGCGGCCACGACCACCGGACACTTTTCGCTAAACTCTCCCTCACGGTGGCCCCCGGCGACGTGGTGGGTGTGGTGGGCGCCAACGGCGCCGGCAAATCCACCCTGCTGCGCCTACTGGCCGGCGTGGACCAGCCCCAGGGCGGAAGCGTCAGTCTCGCCCCCGCCGATGCCTTTGTGGGCTGGTTGCCCCAGGAACACGAGCGCGTCGCAGGCGAGACCGTGGCCGGCTACATCGCCCGCCGGACCGGCTGCGCCCAGGCGACCGTGGAGATGGAGTCCACCGCAGAGGCTTTGGGTTCGGGCGCACCGGGAGCCGATGACGCTTACTCCCTGGCCTTTGACCGCTGGATGGCATCAGGTGCGGCTGACCTCGACGAACGCATCCCGCCCGTCCTGGCCGACCTCGGTCTGGACACCGGAGCGGACGCTCCCATGACCGGGCTCTCCGGCGGCCAGGCCGCCCGCGTTGCCCTTGCGGCGCTGCTGCTCAGCCGGTTCGATGTTGTGCTGCTGGACGAGCCCACCAACGATCTTGACTTGGCCGGCCTGGCCAAACTGGAAGCTTTTGTCCAGGGCCTGCGCGGCGGTGTGGTGCTGGTGTCCCATGACCGCGAGTTCCTGGCCCGCTGCGTTACCACCATTGTGGAACTGGATCTGGCGCAGAATTCAGTGGCTGTGTACGACGGCGGCTACGAGGCCTTCCTGGAGGAGCGCGCCGTGGCGCGGCGCCACGCGAGGGAAAAGTTCGAGGAGTTCGCGTCCACCAAGGCAGATCTGGTCTCCCGTGCCCGGACCCAGCGCGAGTGGAGCTCCCAAGGCGTGCGGAACGCCATGAAGAAGAGCCCGGACAATGACAAGATCCGCCGGGCCGCCAGCACCGAGTCGTCGGAAAAGCAGGCCCAGAAGGTCCGGCAGATGGAATCCAGGATTGCCCGGCTGGACGTGGTGGAGGAGCCGCGGAAGGAATGGCAGCTGCAGTTCACCATTGGCCAAGCACCCCGCTCCAGTGCGGTGGTGGCAACCCTCCGTGACGCCGTCGTTCAGCAGGGAGGCTTCACGCTGGGCCCGGTGAACCTGCAGCTCAACGCGGGGGAGCGGATCGGCATCACCGGCCCCAACGGAGCCGGCAAGTCGACGCTGTTGCGCTTGCTCCTGGGCGTGCAGGCGCCTGACGCCGGCAACGCGGCCATGGGTGCCTCGGTGGCCATCGGCGAAATTGACCAGGCCCGCGGACTGCTGGCCGGCCATCTCAACCTTGCCGACGCCGTCGAAGCCGTGCTGACGGACCTGACGCCGGCGGAGGTCCGCACCCTGCTGGCCAAGTTCGGGCTGAAGGCGGACCACACCACACGCCCCGTGGATTCCCTGTCGCCGGGGGAACGCACCCGCGCTGCATTGGCGCTGTTGCAGGCGCGCGGGGTGAACCTGCTGGTCCTGGACGAACCCACCAACCACCTGGACCTGCCCGCCATCGAGCAGCTGGAGGAAGCCCTGGAAAGCTACGAGGGCGCGCTGCTGCTGGTGACCCACGACCGGAGGCTGCTGGAGAACGTGCGGCTGGATGTACGGTGGAATGTGGACAACGGAACGGTAACTGAACTGATGGCAGACGCAACGGAGCAACAGCGATGAGCATGGACGGCGTCGCCTGGCACTCCCTGTACAACATCTCCCGGGCCAAGAACGGCTCCCGGCCCTTCTCCAAGGCCACCCTGAAACGGGTCCTGGGTTTCGCGCGCCCGCACCGGACAAAACTGATCGCGTTTGTGGCGCTGTCCATTGTGATGGCGTTCCTGGCTGTAGCCACGCCCGTGCTGGCCGGCCAGGTGGTTGACGCCATCGTGGCCAAGGCAGGTACGGACGAAGTGATCCGGCTGGCGATGCTGATCGCCGCGGTGGCCGTGGCCGAAGCCGGCCTGGGACTCGTCAGCCGCTGGCTGTCCTCCAACATCGGCGAAGGCGTGATCGTGGACCTGCGCACCCGGGTCTTTGACCATGTGCAGAAGATGCCCATCGCGTTCTTCACCCGTACGCGCACCGGGGCCCTGGTCAGCCGGCTGAACAACGACGTCATCGGCGCCCAGTCCGCCTTCGCCGGAACCCTGTCCGGCGTGGTCAGCAACGTGGTGGCACTGGTCCTGACGCTGATCGTGATGCTCGGGACGTCCTGGCAGGTCACCGTGCTGGCGATGGTCCTGCTGCCGATCTTCCTCATCCCCGCCCGCCGGATGGGCTCCCGGCTCGCTGACCTGCGCCGTGAGGCCGCAGACCACAACGCAGCCATGGGCACCCAGATGACGGAGCGGTTCTCCGCCCCGGGCGCCACGCTGGTGAAGCTCTTCGGCCGGCCAGACGAGGAATCCCGCGAGTTCGCAGTCCGCGCGGGACGGGTCCGGGACATCGGCGTCCGCACGGCCATGCTGCAGTTCACTTTCGTCACCGCGCTGACGCTGGTATCCGCGCTCGCCTTGGCGCTGGTCTACGGCTTGGGCGGCTGGCTGGCCATCGGCGGACAGCTCGCCGCGGGCGACGTCGTCGTGCTGGCGCTGCTGCTCACCCGCCTCTACGCTCCGCTCACCGCGCTGTCCAACGCCCGCGTGGAAATCATGAGCGCGCTGGTCAGCTTCGAGCGGGTCTTCGAAATCCTGGACCTCAAGCCGCTGATCCAACAGAAGCCCGACGCCGTGGCCATCCCGCCGGGACACGTGTCGGTGGAGTTCGACGACGTCCGCTTCGCCTACCCCTCCGCGGACAAGGTCTCGCTCGCCTCGCTCGAAGAGGTGTCCACGCTGGACACCCGCGGCGGTGAAGAGGTGCTGCATGGCATCAGTTTCCGCGTGGAACCGGGGCAGACCGTCGCCCTGGTGGGTTCCTCGGGTGCCGGAAAGTCCACCATTGCGCAGCTGCTTTCGCGGCTGTACGACGTCGATTCCGGCGCCGTGCGGTTGGGCGGCACACTTCCCGGCTCGGGGCTGGACGTCCGGGACGCCACGTTCGATTCCCTGCGGGACACGCTGGGCATGGTCACCCAGGACGGGCACCTGTTCCACGAGTCGATCGCTTCCAACCTCCGGCTCGCCCGGCCGGACGCCACCGACGAGGACATGTGGGACGCCATCCGGCAGGCCCGCCTGGAAACCATGGTCCGGTCCCTGCCCGACGGGCTGGACACCGTGGTGGGGGAGCGCGGCTACCGGCTCTCCGGCGGCGAACGCCAGCGCCTGACCATCGCACGGCTGCTGATCTCCCAGCCCCGGGTGGTCATCCTCGACGAGGCCACCGCCGCACTGGATTCCACGAACGAAGCCGCCGTGCAGGCGGCCCTGGGCGCCGCGCTCGAGGGGCGCACCGCCGTCGTGATTGCCCACCGGCTGTCCACCATCCGAGCCGCCGACGTCATCCTGGTGGTGGAGGACGGGCAGATCGTGGAGCGCGGAAACCACACGGATCTGCTCGCGGCCGACGGTCGGTACGCCGAGCTCTACCAGACGCAGTTCGCCGAGGCCACAGCCGTGGCAGCGGAAGCCGTTCCGGAGTACTAACCCACTTCTAGCGGCGCAGCGCGGCCAGTTCGGGCAGGATGTGGCCCGTGAGCAGCGGGGCGAGGTCCGCGGGCATCGGTGCGCCCCGATCCAGTGCAGCCAGGTCCAGCCAGCGGATCTCGGCGATCTCAGCTGAGGGGTGCGCCGTCCAGGTTCCGGGTGCCGTAAACACCGTGGCCTCAATGTCCGTGGCGGCCTCGTTGGCGGCGTCGGCAATCCAGACGCCCATCAGCTCCAGCTCGCGTGGATCCACCACGATCCCCACTTCCTCCTGAAGTTCCCGCGCCGCGGCGTGGACTGCGGTTTCACCGGCTTCGGGCTTGCCTCCCGGGTGCATAAACATGCTGGTGCCGCGTTTGCGGACGGTCAGGAGCCGGCCGGCGTCGTCGAAGACACAGACGGCGGAGACAACAATGCGTGCTTTCACGGTTCCGAGCCTAGCCTGTTCAGCCCTGCCGTTTCAGTGCGGACGCCAGCAGCAGGTCTTTGCGCGGGCCGGTCACATCCCACGTGTAACTGAACTTGTCCGTGCCTTCGTAGTTGTAGGCCACGCGGTACGTATCAGGATCGCACCAGTGCTGGTCCAGGTTGGCTTCCGGCGTGAAACTCATCCGGTGGAACGGCCTCCCGTCGGCGAAAAGCACGTCCAGGGCGTCGGGCCGGTCGGCGGGTTGCAGGAGGTATTCGCGGGAGGCAGGGCCGGTAAAGGTGGGCCAGCGCATGGTGCCTTCTTCGCGGAACGCCAGGCCGCCGTCGTCCGCGGGGGAAAAACGTACGACGCCGGAAAAGGTTCCGTGGGTGCCGGCCGCCCGGTCCGCCAGCTGCCGTTCGACGGCCCAGGTCCCCTGAGCAGGCAGGTTCCCGGCAGGCGATGAGCCGAGCAGGTAGGCGCGGAGGTCGAACTCCGGGGAAGGAAGATTCAAGTGCCCTCGATTGGAATCGAACCAACGACACCGGCTTTAGGAGAGCCGTGCTCTATCCACTGAGCTACGAGGGCGCGTGTCCGCTGTTCCGGCAGGGCCGGTCCGTCCGGACACGGATACAAGCATACAAGGTGGGAGGCCGTACTACGCTCTTGGCATGAGATCAGCCCCGCCGTCCGCCCCCGCCGTGGCCTACCTCCCGGACACCGCCTCCACCCGCCAGTCCATCGGAGCCTGGTCCGTCCTGAGCGTCCTGCAGTATTTTGTGGCGGAAACGGCCGTGATCGGCGCCTGGGGCGGGCCACAGCCCTACGACCGCCGGACCGGATACATCAGCGACCTCGGCGCGCTTAACTGCGGGATCTACGACGGACGGGACGTGTGTTCGCCGCTGCATTGGCTGATGAACGCCTCGTTTGTGGTCCAGGGGCTGGGGATGCTGCTCGGTGCGCTGCTGCTGGGTTCAGGGCTGCTGTGTGTCGCTGCCCGGGCCGGGGCCCGGGTTCAGCCGGAGCGCCGGAAGCCCTGGCTGGCCGCGATCTGGGTGCGGATCCTGACCGGCACCGCCGGTGCCGGGACCCTGATCGTGGGCATGGTGCCGGAGGACGTCGGCTCCGGCTGGCATTTCACCGGCGCCCTGATGTACTTCATGGCCGGCGCGCTTGCCCTGCTGCTGCTGGGCGCGTTGTGGCTGCGGCAGACGCCCCTGGGGTGGTTCGTCCTGGTGTGCGGGCTGGTGTCGCTCGCCGCACTGGTGACCGGTGGTCTCACGGGGATGGACGTTCCGGAGCCGGGCACCCTGGAACGTCTGATGGGCTACCCGATCACCGTAGGCGTGGCGGCTGCGGGCCTGGTGATCGCCCAACGTGTGCACCGGCATCGCAAGGAGGGGCGCGCTACTGGGGCCGCGGGGGCTACTGGGGCGGCGCCGGCCTAGCCGGTTTTTGCGGGCTTTTCCGCAGGAACACTGCCGCTGCCCCGGCCAGCAGGCTCAGGACGAACAGCACCCACCCCGCAACGGTGAGGCCGGACGCCAACGCGACCTGGCCGGCGTCGGCCGTTTCCGATCCCAGCGCGGCATCGATGGCGACATTGCCCCACAGCCGGACCACCACGAAAAGCAGCGGCACAGCCCAGAGGGCCCAGCGAAGGGTCTTCCTGGCGACGTTGGTCCCGATCAGCAGCAGCCAGGTGAAGCCAAAGATCAGCGGAAACAGGGTGCCTGCTGTCTTGTGGACGTAGTTGAGCTGGCCGCGGGCGTCGTTGTCCATGGCGGCGTTCAACTGGCCAACGTAGCCGGCGTCAAAGCCGCCCACCAGGGAGTCCGGCATGGCCAGGCCGCCGGAGAGCTGGGTGAGCTGCTGCAGCGTGAGCAAGTGGACGTACCAGAACAGGAACAGGCTGGCCACCACGCCCGCGATGAGAATCAGATTGGTGTTGTTCTGGGCCTTCTGCGGCGAACGGCTGGAGGTGGGGTTAATGACCGGCGGGAGACTGTGCTGCGGAACAGCCGCCTTGGAGCCGTGCTTCTTGATCCGCTGCGCTGGAGTTTTGGCCATGGAACCATTATCCCGCCACCTAAACTGGGTCCATGACCACTGGCCGGCACAGCGCACTTGAACTTGACCCCGCCCTGGACGACTATCAGCTGGCATCCGCGCTGGTGCGGGAAGCCGGGCAACTGGCGCTCCTGATGCGCATGGCCGGACTGCAGTCCCAGCAGAAAACCTCCGTCTCCGACGTGGTGACCGCCGCGGACCACGCTGCGGAAGCATACGTGCTGGGGCAGTTGCAGCGCTGCCGGCCGGAGGATGGCATCGTGGGCGAAGAGGGCGCCGCAGTGGCCGGCACCAGCGGCCGCACCTGGGTGATCGATCCCGTGGACGGCACCTACAACTTCCTGCACGGATCCACGTACTGGTGCTCGGCCCTCGCGCTGAAGGACTCGTCCGATGTGCTGCTCGGCGCGATTTTCCAGCCCGAGGAGGACAAACTCTGGCTCGGCGGCACGGCCCATGCCGCCACGCTGAATGGCGAAGTGCTGACCGCCTACCGGGACGCGGGCGCTGTCCAGGACGGCGGGGCGCGCAACGCAACCGCGCTCGCCGAAGTCGGCGCAGCCACGTACATCCACCCCACCTGGCTGATGGATCCGCTCTGCGCCATGCCGTGGCACGCTGCGGCCACCTCCGCCGCGGCGCTGCGGATGTTCGGCTCCGGGTCCTGCGACCTGGGCAGGGTGGCCGATGGCGAGCTGGGGTGCTGGTTCCAGCACAGCTGCCCGGAATGGGACTGGCTGCCTGGGAAGGCAATCGTCCGGGCCGCCGGCGGCGCCACAGACACTGTCTGGATCAACGGCCTGGAATGGTTTATGGCGGGAGGCACGACGGCGGTGCGGGAGTTGCGTGCGGCCCTCGCGTCGGGCTCGGTGGCCTGAGTCCGGACCGTTGGAGTTTTTGTCCAGATAATGCGACTTCGAGCCGCTCAAAGTCGCATTATCTGGACAAAAACTCATCGGAGCGGGGGTTATGATCCACGGGCGGCGGTGTTATCCACAGGCTGGACCTGACTGTCAGCCCCACCGCCTAGACTTGTAGGCACCATGGATATGTTGTTTGACCCGTACTCTGACGGACCGTTCAAGGCCGCCGTGCCAGCCTCCGCCCGCACCAAGTCGCGCCCGGAAGGCCTTGCCGCGGCCGCCGAATTCGGTGGCGGCGGGTCCGTTGGTGGTCAGGGCGGCTGGGCCAACCAGCAGCCAGCTCATGACGGCAACGGCGAGCCGGCCCACCACCGGCCGAATGCCGAGGAACTCCTGCAGGGGCTTAACCCGCAGCAGGAAGAGGCCGTCAAGCACTCCGGCGGCGCCCTGCTCATTGTGGCCGGCGCCGGCTCGGGAAAGACCCGCGTCCTCAGTAACCGGATCGCGTACCTTATTGCCACCCGCCGCGCGCATCATGGTGAGATCCTGGCCATCACGTTCACCAACAAGGCCGCCGCCGAGATGCGGGAGCGCATCGCGGCGCTGGTAGGTGGACGGGCCAAGATCATGTGGATCTCCACGTTCCACTCGTCCTGCGTGCGTATCCTGCGCCAGGAGGCCGCCAACGTTGGCCGGAAGTCGAACTTCTCCATCTACGACTCCGCGGACTCGCTGCGGCTGGTCATCCAGGTCTCTAAGAGCCTGGACCTGGACCCCAAGCGGTTCGCGCCAAAGGCCATCCAGCACAAGATCTCCGCGCTCAAGAACGAGCTCATCGACGCCGATTCCTACTCGTCGTCCGCGAACTACAACGATCCGTTCGAGCAGGCCGTGGCCGAGGTCTTCAAGGGCTACACCCAGCGGCTGCGCCAAGCCAACGCCATGGACTTCGATGACCTCATCGCCGAAACCGTCTACATGTTCCGGGCCTTCCCGGCGCTCGCCGATTCCTACCGGCGACGGTTCCGGCACGTCCTCGTGGACGAGTACCAGGACACCAACCACGCCCAGTACGCGCTGGTCCGAGAGATTGTGGGTGAGGGCCCCGGAGCGTCCGAGCTCACCGTCGTCGGCGACTCCGACCAGTCCATTTACGCCTTCCGCGGCGCCGACATCCGCAACATCGTCGAATTCGAGAAGGACTACCCGGACGCCCGCACCATCAAACTGGAGCAGAACTACCGCTCCACGCAGAACATCCTCAGCGCGGCCAACTCCGTGATTTCGCGCAACCCCAACCGCCCCGAGAAGCGGCTGTGGACCGCCGAGGGCGACGGGCACAAGATCATCGGCTACGTTGGCGAGAACGAGCACGCCGAGGCCCAGTTCATTGCCAAGGAGATTGACCGGCTACAGGACGAGGACAACCTTCGCCCCGGTGACGTTGCTATTTTCTACCGCACGAACGCCCAGTCCCGTTCCATTGAGGATGTGCTGGTCCGGGTAGGCCTGCCGTACAAGGTGGTGGGCGGCACGCGCTTCTACGACCGCAAGGAAATCAAGGACGCCCTCGCGTACCTCCGGGTTTTGGTGAACCCGGACGACGACGTCAACCTGCGCCGGGTGCTCAATGAACCCAAGCGCGGCATTGGTGACCGCGCCGAAGGTGCCGTGGCCGCGCTGGCCCAGCGCGAACGGATGTCGTTCATGGCCGCCGCCCGGCGGGCTGAAGAAGCGCCCGGAATGGCCACCCGTTCCGTCAACTCCGTCCTCGGGTTTGTGAAACTGCTGGACGACCTCGCAGAGGTTGCCTCCGGTTCCGGCGCCGCCGCAGCGCTGGAGGCCGTCCTGGAACAGACCGGCTACCTTGCCGGGCTGCGTTCCAGCACTGATCCACAGGACGAGTCCCGCGTGGAGAACCTGGCGGAACTCGTCGCCGTCGTACGTGAATACGAACAGGAGAACCCGGAGGGGTCCCTGGGCGCGTTCCTGGAACAGGTGTCCTTGGTGGCTGATGCCGACCAGATCCCGGACGCGCCGGGCGCGGACATCGACGCCGCCGTGGCGGAAGCCAAACGCCTGGGGGTAGTCACGCTGATGACCCTCCACACTGCCAAGGGGCTCGAATTCCCGGTGGTGTTCCTGACCGGCATGGAACACGGGCTGTTCCCGCACCAGCGCTCAGCCACGGACCCCAAGGAACTCGCCGAAGAACGCCGGCTGGCCTACGTAGGCCTGACCCGCGCGCGCAAGCGCCTCTATGTCACCCGGTCCGAAGTACGCAGCATGTGGGGTCAAAGCCAGTACAACCCGGCCAGCCAGTTCCTAGAGGAAATTCCCGCCGAGCTGCTGGAGTGGAAACGCGAAGGCACCAGCCGGCAGCCCGGCGGGTGGGGGAGCGGCGCGACGATCGGGTCCAGCCGTTACGGCGGATCCTTCTGGGGCGCCGGCACGTCCCGCGGCGCGGCCGCCGATTCGTCGGCGGGCTTCAACGCGGACGTTCCCGCAGCCATCGCCAAGAACCGGGTCCAGCCGCAGAAGGAGATTGTGGCCGTCAGTGTGGGCGACAAGGTCAACCACACCAGCTTCGGCAACGGCACGGTGCTGGCCCTGGAAGGCGCGGGGGACAAGACAGTGGCCAAGGTGAAGTTCGACGTCGGCGAGAAGCGTCTCCTGCTCCGCTACGCGCCGCTCACGAAGCTCGACGCCTGAGCGGTAAGAATGGCTTGCAGATTTTGACGTTACCGTCCGTCATAGCCGGTGAGGTCGGAATTCGCCTGCCCAGGCACTGACGCGAGTAGGCGGGAAAGAGCATAAGCCGCGATTGTAAGACTGTCCTCTATTACGCCTTCCCGAATCATCCGCTCCAGTTCTGTGACATCGACCCACTTGACCAGATCGACTTCCACCGAGTCGTCGGGGCCGTGTCCTTTGTCGCCGACCTTAGCCGCAACCACCGCCACTCGGGCACTCTGGAGTCCAGAATCAGGCGTAAGAAATCCGAGAACCTCAAACTCGGCCCCGTCGATGCCTAACTCTTCTTGAAGCTCGTTCCTCGCCGTGTCTTCGACAATTTCCCCGTGTGAGAAACCGCGGGGAAGCTCCCACGCCAGCTTTCCGATAGGGTACCTGAAAGTGCGTACCAGTCCGATGAGATCCTCATACGTAGGCACCAAGACAACGGCATTGCCTGGAAAAGTCGCGTCCAGTCGGAGATACCGACCCGTACCGTCTGGAAATCGGACATCGTCGTCGTACAGCTTTATGAAGCCGTTTTCATAGACGAGCCGCTCTGCAACCTGCGTGATTTTGTGGCTCATCGCTCGGACCTTGGCGTACCGACCATCTCACCGAGCGCCGCGCGTGTTTTTCTGTATGTTCCATGCTGGGAGAACCCCTCCTGAATTCGCGGGGCGGCTGCAGCCAACGCAGCAGCGGCGACGGGAAGCCAGATATTGAACGTCCCGGTCAGGACCTGCGCGGCCTCGGAGGCCGCGGCTGCTCCCATGCCGTGAATCGCCAGGCGAATTCCGCCGCCGCTGGTTTTGTCGAATACGCACTTTCCGGAGAGCGCGCGGGCGACCACATCGATATGGGCGTCGACGGCATCGTCGATAGCGGTCTGGTCCTTAAGGTGCCGCGCCTGGTCGATCCGCTTAATGCCCGATTTCCAGCGTTGATCCTCACGGATTTCAAGAACGGCCCTGAACGCCTCGGTGGCCCTGTTGCCTTCGAAGAGCTTCATCACCGAAGACCTGGGTCCTTCCTGCGCGCCACTGATTCGGACGTGGCTCCCGCTAAGAGTCTGGTCGCCTTCCCGAAGGGTTCCGTGGCGGCAGTCGCGGCTGCGGACGGCGAAGTCGTAGGACTCAAGTGCGAGTTGCTGGGCTGCAAATTCGTGGCCCACGCTGTTAGGGTCGCCCATAGCGGTTGAATAGGACGCTGAAGCTATACCAATGGAGTCAACAATGACTCTGTTGTACATCGTGTTGATGACCTCTCGGACGAGCGTCAGAGATTCCAAGCCCACCGTGTCCTCCGCGGAATTGCTGGCCTCATCCCACGGCCACGGGCCGTAGAGCCTACTTCGATTGGCGAATGCATCGTTCGCCGCGGATCTCTGATCGAGTTCGCGTAGAGCCGTTACGAGAGACTGAACCGTGGGACTGGAGTTGTAGTCGTTACCCTCCAGGCGTCGGGAAAAGTCCGACGAAGGATCGAGGATCGGTGCGAGCATAGCAGGCACTCCGATGTGAGGAGCAGGTGACGCTTGAATGACCTTTTCCAGCCTGTCAGGGCTATTCCTGCGGGCGGCGCCGAACCACTCCCAAACTCCTTCGAAGAGGCTGGCTCGCTCAGATCCAATCAGATGCATAAAACCGTTGATCGATCCGGAACGGATTTCGTCGGCTATCGAATGCAGCCGCATGTTGCCGCGAAGATCGGAGTACATCGAACTTTCAAATGGGAGCGCCTGACCGGAAGCCGTCGCATTGTGGGCGGCGACCGGTGCCATGCTGCCTAAGCTCTTGGCAACGGACTCAGCGAAGGAGTCGGCATTGAAGAGGTGAAGCATCACAGGAGCTGGCCGTTTACCTCCAAGTCGCGGCTTGGAGAGGACCACGTCATCATGTGCCCGCTTGAAGTCAAGCAACACTTGTTGAAAGGCGTAGGAATCCAACGCAGCAGACTGCTGAACTACGATATTGCGACCAAACGCCAAGCTCATCAAGGTCTCGACGAACACGTGAGAGTAAGTCTCGGCAACGACTTCGTCAGGCGATTCCCATGTTGCCCTTATAGGGTCCATTGATTCTAAAAAGTGAAAATGTTGGCTCAAGGTTTTGCCCGTTTCTGTTCTGCCTGCCGCCTGCCCACCGCGCGAAACTTCCCCGTTCAAGCCGAATCTACACTGCCCTGTTCTTGTACCGGAACCAGGCAACAGCGCGTCGCACCAAAGCGGTGCGGGTCGTGCCACCGAATTCTGGACGAATGATCCCGACTATGGATTGACGGGCATAATGGAGGCCATGCGACGGACTGTATTGGGGATCCTGGCCGCCTTCACCCTGCTGGCAGGCACTGCCTGCAGCATCACCACCGAGGACCCGGGCTACGTGGCGCCGCCGCCGCTGCCGGCCATGGAACAACTCGAACAGGCGGCCCTGGCCGACCCCGCCGCGTTCAGGGCCAGCGGGGACGTCCTGTCCTTCATCACGGAGGACCGGAACATTGTGTGTTCCCTGACGTCGGCCCGTGGGGAACACCTTAACCTCCCGTATGAGTCGAACAGCTTCAGTGATGCGGCCAACAACAAGCACGCCACCGTCCCGGTGGCGCATTGCGAGCTTGCCGGTTACCCCAAGCCTGCCGCGGGCGACATCAAGGACGATTGTGCCGGCACCGGCCTGGGCTATCTGGGCGGAGCGGCGCTGCTCAGCCCGGACAAGGCAACGTACGGGGAATGCCGTTCCGGCGTCACACAAATGGAGGCAGCCTACGGTCCGAATGGGACCAAGAGCGGTCCGTTGACGGAACTACGGGTCCTCGCCGAGGGCCAGAACCTGGAGCGGAACGGGCTGCGCTGTTCGGCCTACAACGGTGGCGTGGCATGCGGAAACGTCTCGGCCGGCGTCGGATTCTTTGTTGCCCGGGACCGCTACGAACTTATTTCCAAAGAAGCGACAATGGCTTCCCCGGCACCCGCGGAGGCCTCAAAAACCCCGTAATCTAGGCGTTTTTCTACGCTCCATAGAATAGTGTCGTTACTCACATAAGCGGTAGTGTGGAACGGGCCGGACCTCTGAGAGGGCTAGAGTTCCGAATGGAGCATTGCGCTGTGGGGCCCGTTTCCGGACTGGTCGCAGGTGCAGGCAATCCGCAGCCCGGTCATCGTCTTCGGCGATGCCCGACTGTACAGAAACTACTTCGACGTAGAAGGACACTAAACCGTGGACCTGTTTGAATACCAGGCGCGCGATATGTTCGAGGCGCACGGTGTACCCGTGCTTGCCGGCATCGTGGCGTACACCCCAGAAGAAGCAAAGGCAGCTGCCGAGAAAATCGGCGGCGTAACTGTCGTTAAGGCCCAGGTTAAGGCTGGTGGCCGCGGTAAGGCTGGCGGCGTCAAGGTTGCCAAGACCGCCGATGAGGCGTTTGAGCACTCCACCAACATCCTGGGCATGGACATCAAGGGCCACACCGTCAACAAGGTGATGATTGCCCAGGGTGCCGACATTGCCGAGGAGTACTACTTCTCCGTCCTGCTGGACCGGGCCAACCGCAACTACCTGGCCATGTGCTCGGTAGAAGGTGGCATGGAAATCGAACAGCTCGCCGTCGAACGCCCTGAGGCGCTCGCCAAGATCGCCATCGATCCCGCTGTGGGCATCGACCAGGCCAAGGCTGACGAAATCGTCGCAGCTGCAGGCTTCGATGAGGAACTGCGCGGCAAGGTCGCCGCCGTAATCCTCAAGCTCTGGGACGTTTTCAAGAAGGAAGACGCCACCCTCGTTGAGGTCAACCCGCTGGTCAAGACCGGCGCCGGCGACATCGTGGCACTGGACGGCAAGGTCTCCCTCGACGAGAACGCCGACTTCCGCCACGCCAAGCACGCCCTCCTTGAAGACAAGGACGCTGCAGATCCGCTCGAGGCCAAGGCCAAGGCGCAGGACCTGAACTACGTCAAGCTGGACGGCTCCGTGGGCATCATCGGCAACGGTGCAGGCCTGGTTATGTCCACCCTGGACGTAGTTGCCTACGCCGGTGAAAACCACGGCAACGTCAAGCCCGCCAACTTCCTGGACATCGGCGGTGGAGCTTCCGCCGAGGTCATGGCTGCCGGCCTCGACGTCATCCTGGGCGACCCGCAGGTCAAGTCCGTGTTCGTGAACGTCTTCGGTGGCATCACCGCTTGTGACGCCGTTGCCAAGGGCATCGTTGGTGCGCTGGCCGAGCTGGGCCACTCCGCGAACAAGCCGCTGGTAGTCCGTCTCGACGGTAACAACGTTGAAGAAGGCCGCCGCATCCTGGCCGAGGCCAACCACCCGCTGGTTACCCTGGCCGCCACCATGGACGAGGGCGCCGACAAGGCCGCCGAGCTCGCCAACGCAGCTAAGTAAAGGGACGCACCATGTCTATTTATCTGAACAAGGACTCCAAGGTCATCGTCCAAGGCATCACCGGCGGCGAAGGCACCAAGCACACCGCCCTGATGCTGAAGGCCGGCACCAACATTGTTGGTGGCGTCAACGCCCGCAAGGCCGGCACCACGGTCCTGCACGGCGACACCGAGATCACCGTTTTTGGCACCGTCAAGGAAGCCATGGCCGAAACCGGCGCCGACGTCTCCATCGTCTTCGTCCCGCCGGCATTCACCAAGAACGCAGTGGTTGAGGCCATCGAGGCAGGCATCGGCCTGGTCGTAGTCATCACCGAAGGCGTGCCGGTCCAGGATTCCGCCGAGTTCTGGGCACTGGCCCAGTCCACGGTTGACGCCGACGGCAAGCAGGTCACCCGCATCATCGGCCCGAACTGCCCCGGCATCATCACTCCGGGCGAAGCGCTGGTGGGCATCACGCCGGCCAACATCACGGGCAAGGGCCCCATCGGCCTGGTTTCGAAGTCCGGAACCCTGACCTACCAGATGATGTACGAACTGCGCGACCTGGGCTTCTCCACCGCCATCGGCATCGGCGGCGACCCCGTCATCGGCACCACGCACATCGACGCCCTGGCCGCGTTCGAGGCTGACCCCGAGACGAAGGCGATCGTGATGATCGGCGAAATCGGTGGCGACGCTGAAGAGCGTGCTGCCGACTACATCAAGGCACACGTCACCAAGCCGGTTGTTGGCTACGTTGCCGGCTTCACCGCTCCCGAAGGCAAGACCATGGGCCACGCCGGCGCCATCGTCTCCGGTTCCGCTGGAACTGCTCAGGCCAAGAAGGAAGCCCTCGAGGCTGCAGGCGTGAAGGTTGGCAAGACGCCGTCCGAGACCGCCAAGCTGCTGCGCGAAGTTTTCGCAACGCTCTAGTTCCACAAAGCAACGCGGGGTCATTTGCAGCCCATTCCACAGGGTGGGATGGGCCGTAAATGACCCCGCGTTGCTTGTTAAGTACGACGATGTTTAAGTACGACGACGGACGGTTACCTTCCCCGGGAAGGTAACCGTCCGTCGTCGTACTTGTTTGAGCCCTGTCCTAGACTTTGGCGCTGCTGAGCAGTTCGTCGAGCCGCTCGTAGCCTTCGGTCATGCCGCCTTCCATGCCGGACTGGGCCATGCCGTCGCGGGCCTCGAGGGTGGGGTAGACGGAGTGGCCACGGACGCGGGACCGGCCGTTGCCGAGGTCTTCGAAGGTGAGGAACTCGATGCTGACAACGTCGGGGTAGCCGCCGAATTCGAAGGTCTGGATGGCGAATTCGTTCTCGCGGACGGTGTGGTAGACGCCGCTGAATTCGTAAGGCACGCCGTCGGGACCCGTGTGCAGGTAGCTGTAGCTGCCGCCGGTGCGGAAATCGAAGTGGTTGATTTCCATCTTCATGCCACGCGGGCCAAGCCACCGGGTGATCAAGGCGGGGTCCTTGTGGGCGCGGAAGACATCCGCAACCGGGAAGTCGAATTCGCGTTCGAAGTCGATGAAGGGGAGTCCTTCAGGAACGGTGAGATGCAGTGGATTGCTCATGATGATTCCTTAGGGTGGTCGCCGCCGTTGGCGGTACTGGATCGGAGCACGGCGTCCAGGCTGCGGAACTGCTCTTCGCGGACCAGCCGGTACTGGTCGATCCACGCTGTGAGTGCCTCCAGCCGTGCGGGATTCAGGTGGACGGGCCGACGCTGGGCTTCCCGCGTGCGGGTGACCAGCCCTGCCTGCTCGAGGACCTGGATGTGCTTCGAGACCGCCTGTTTGGTGATCGCGAAGGGTTCCGCCAATTCATTGACTGTGGCCTGCCCCCGGCTGAGCCGGGCGACGATGCGGCGGCGGACCGGATCGGCCAGGGCCGTGAAGGCCGAGTCGAGGAGGTTGTCGTCGTCGTAGTCCAGCATCTATTTAGCCTTTGCCTTAATCAATCAATATCTTTATCAACCATATGGTTGATAACAGAATAGCCACTTCACCGTCGCAAGGCAACGGCTCTCGGAAAAACTTCTTGCGAAGTCAGGAAGAACTTTGTTAGTATGTCAGGACAAACTACTAAAGGATCTTGGATGCCTCTCGTTCGAATTGATGTCAATGAAGGTCGCAGTCCGGAAGTACTGCACAGCCTCAGTCGGGGCATACACGGCGCCATCCTCGCCGAATACGGCATTCCGGAGCGAGACTATTTCCACATCGTCACGGAGCATCCCAAGGGCCAGATCTTCGCCCAGGATGCCGGCTTGGGGTTTGAGCGCACCCCGGACGTGGTGATGATCCAGATCTTCACCCAGGGCGGCCGCAGTCAGGAGGCAAAGCAGTCATTGTTTGCGGCCGTGGCTGCGAAGCTCGGTGAGGCGGGGGTGGCCGGCGAAGATGTTTTCATCGGCTACGTGGAAAATGCCGCGGGGGACTGGTCGTTCGGGTTCGGGCGTGCGCAATATGTCACCGGCGAGTTGGCTGTCCCCGGAAAATAGCGGGAATGTCAGGGCGGCCGGCTACCCGCCTGGCGGCCGGCCGCTGAACAATTTTGCGCTTCCGTGGCAAGTTGTAAATATGTCAGTACAAACCTTTGACAGGACATGAATTGTAGGGCAAAGTAGTGGATGTGGTCCCGCTCACTGGGACTGCAGCGCACCGCAGCCTTGGCTTTTCAGCCTTTTTCGCTGTTTAGAGGTACAGAGTTCCCACAAGAAAGGTCTGCGATTACCGTGACCCACGAACTGCTCACGATCGGGCGCATCAGTGTTGATATCTACCCGAACGAAATCGGGGTGGACCTGGAGGACGTGACGTCCTTCGGGAAGTACCTCGGTGGCTCCCCGTCCAATGTGGCCGTTGCCGCCGCCCGCCACGGACGCCGTACCGCCGTCATCACCCGTACCGGCGATGATCCGTTCGGCAAATATCTGCACCGGGAACTGCGCAAATTCAACGTGGACGACTCCTTTGTCAGTCCCGTCCAGGGATGGCCCACGCCGGTCACCTTCTGCGCCATCAAGCCGCCGGGAGACTTCCCGCTGTACTTCTACCGCTTTCCCACGGCACCTGACCTGCAGATCAATGGTGCTGAACTGGACCTCGCAGCCATCAAGGATGCCACCATCTTCTGGTCAACAGTGACTGGCCTGTGCCAGGAGCCAAGCCGCGCAGCACACCTGGCCGCCCACGAAGCCCGGCCCCGCACCGAGCTCAAGGACGGCCAGTACACCATCCTGGACCTCGACTACCGCCCAATGTTCTGGGACAGTGAGGAACAAGCCCGCGCGGAGGTGGCCAAGATCCTGCCGCACGTGACCGTGGCGATCGGCAATGACAAGGAGTGCGCTGTAGCAGTGGGGGAAGGCACTCCGGACGAACAGGCCGACCGTCTGCTCGACGCCGGCGTGGAAATCGCCGTCGTCAAGCTTGGCCCCGAAGGGGTCATGGCCAAGACCCGCACCGAGCGCGTTGTTTCAGCGCCGGTGCCGGTTGAGACCGTCAACGGCCTTGGCGCCGGCGACTCCTTCGGTGGCGCTTTCTGCCACGGCCTGCTCTCCGGCTGGCCGCTGGCCCAGGTGCTCGATTACGCCAATGCAGCGGGGGCTATCGTGGCCTCGCGTCTGTCCTGCGCCGACGCCATGCCGACGCCGGAGGAAGTCACCGCGCTCCTCGCGGAACGCGGCCGGCTGGTCCCCGCAGGCTTTAGCTCTGCAGGTTTGGCTACTGAAGGAGCTACCCCGTGAGCCCAAGTGCAGGAATATTCAACGACGACCCGCGTCGCTACGAGCACCTGAGCACCATCAGGCTGGAAGACCCGGAGGCTGTAGCACGGGCCGCCAAGTCCCGCAAACGCCACCCCGGACTGAAGTACGGCAAGCAGAACTTCATTGTTGCCGCCGACCACCCGGCCCGCGGCGCCCTGAGTGTCGGCAACGACCCCGTGGCAATGGCGGACCGCCGCCAGCTCCTTGACCGGCTGCAGATCGCCCTGGCCAACCCGGCCGTGGACGGCATCCTCGCCTCGCCGGACATCATGGACGATCTGCTCCTCCTGGGTGCCCTGGACGGAAAGCTCGTCTTCGGCTCCATGAACCGCGGCGGGCTCGCCGGCCTGATCAATGAGTTCGATGACCGTTTCACCGGGCACACCGCAGCGGCCCTGCAGGAACTCGGAGCCGACGGCGGCAAGATGCTCACCCGCATCTGCCTCGGCGATCCGGACACCGTTTCAATCCTGGAAGCCACGGCGAAGGCCATCGATTCGTTGGCCGAGCGCAAACTGATCGCCATGGTGGAACCGTTCCTGTCTGTCCGCGAAAACGGCCGGGTCCGCAACGATCTCTCCACCGACGCCGTGATCAAATCCGTGGCCATCGCCCAGGGCCTGGGTTCCACGAGCGCCTACACCTGGATGAAGCTTCCCGTTGTGGCCGAAATGGACCGCGTTATGGCCTCCACCACCATGCCCACCGTTTTGCTCGGCGGGGACCCTGTCGGCACCCAGGACGAGGTCTTCGCCAGCTGGCAGGCCGCACTGGCCCTACCGAACGTGCAGGGACTTACGGTGGGGCGCACCTTGCTCTACCCCCACGACGGCGATGTTGCCGGCGCCGTCGCAACCGCCGCCTCGCTGCTGCAGCATTCCAATCCCCTCAACCGAGTCCACGCAGAAGTATCGGAGTAACCCATGGCTACCCGCAGAATGACGGTCGCGCAGGCCGTGGTGGAGTATCTGTCCAAGCAGTACACGGTTGACCGGGTCGGCGATCAGGACTACCGCGAGCGGCTGATCCCGGGCACCTTCGGCATCTTCGGCCACGGCAATGTGGCCGGTGTGGGCCAGGCCCTGAAGCAGTACCAGACGCTGGACCCGGCCATCATGCCGTACTACCAGGGGCGCAACGAGCAGGCCCAGGTGCACCAGGCAGTGGGCTACGCACGGCACACCCGCCGCCGGCAGACGTTCGCCATCAGCACCTCGATCGGCCCGGGTTCCACCAACCTGCTCACGGGTGCGGCCCTTGCAACCACCAACCGGCTGCCCGTGCTGCTGCTGCCCAGCGATACCTTTGCCACACGCGCCGCGGACCCGGTGCTCCAGCAGCTGGAACGCCCGGATGCCTATGACGTCACCGTCAACGATGCCTTCCGTCCGCTCTCCCGCTTCTTCGACCGGGTGTCCCGGCCGGAGCAGCTGTTCTCGGCGTTCCACCACGGACTCCGCGTCCTGACGGACCCGGCCGAGACCGGCGCGGTCACGATCTCGCTCCCGCAGGATGTCCAGGCCGAGGCCTTCGATGTTCCCGAGGAATTCCTCGCGGAACGCGAATGGCGCATCCGCCGCCCCGACGCGGACGACGACGACATCCGCCGCGCGGCCGAAGCAATCCGTGCCGCTAAACGCCCCCTGATCATCGCCGGCGGTGGCGTGCTGTACGCCTATGCCAACGATGAACTGGCCAGGTTCGTGGAGCTGACCGGCATCCCGGTGGGCAACACCCAGGCCGGCGTCGGCGTCTTGCCGTGGGACCACCGGTTCTCGCTCGGCGCCATCGGTTCCACAGGCACGACGGCGGCCAATGCCATCGCCGCCGAAGCGGACCTGATCATCGGGATTGGCACCCGCTATGAGGACTTCACCACTGCCTCGCGGACCGCCTTCCAGAACTCTGACGTGAAGTTCATCAACATCAACGTTGCGCCGATTGATGCCTACAAGCACGGCACGTCGCTGCCGATCGTCGCCGACGCGCGCAAGGCCCTGATCAAGCTGAACCAGGCACTGGGCGGTTACCGCGTGGGTGCGGACCTCGAACAGGCCATCGCTTCCGAAAAGTCCCGTTGGAACGCGACAGTGGACGCAGCCTTCGATACCCGTTTCACGCCGCTGCCGGCGCAGAACGAGATCATCGGCGCCACCAACCGCGCCATGGACGCCCAGGACGTTGTTATCTGCGCGGCGGGCTCCCTCCCGGGTGACCTGCATAAGATGTGGCGCGTCCGCGATGCCTTCGGCTATCACGTGGAGTACGCCTACTCCTGCATGGGCTACGAAATTCCCGGCGGCCTCGGCGTCAAGCGCGCAGCGCTGGCGGAGGCAGCAGCGGGCGGCGCACAGCGCGACGTCGTGGTGATGGTGGGGGACGGTTCCTACCTGATGATGCACACCGAACTGGTCACCGCCGTCGCCGAGCGGATCAAACTGATCGTGGTGCTGATCCAGAACCACGGCTACGCCTCGATCGGCTCCCTCTCCGAATCGCTGGGGTCCCAGCGCTTTGGCACCCAGTACCGTGCCTTGGACGAGGACAACCACAGCTTCGACGACGGCGAGAGGTTGCCTGTTGATCTCGCACTGAACGCCGAAAGCCTCGGTGTGAAAGTGATCCGGATTGAACCGGGGGAGAAGGTCATCGCCGAGCTGGAGCAGGCCATCCGAGATGCCAAGGCAGCGCCTGAAAAGGGCGGCCCGATCGTCATCCACGTCGAATCCGATCCGCTGCTGGATGCTCCCAGCTCCGAGTCCTGGTGGGATGTTCCGGTGTCGCAGATCTCGGAACTCGAATCCACCCAGCAGGCCTTCAAGAGCTACACGACAAACAAGAACCGCCAGCGCACGCTGCTGGGCTGACCAAGGAAGCCAACATGACTATCACCATCAAGCATTTCATCAACGGCGCTGAGACTGCCGGCGAGGGCGACCGCACCCAGCCCGTCTACAACCCCGCCACCGGCGCCGTCTCCGCAGAGCTGCGGCTGGCCAACCGGGCAGACCTGGACGCCGCGGTCGCGGCCGCCAAGGCAGCTGCGGTCAGCTGGGGCGATTTCTCCCTGGCCAAGCGCACAGGCGTGCTCTTCAAGTTCCGTGAACTCGTCGCAGCACATATTGACGAGCTCGCCGCCCTGATCACCGCCGAGCACGGCAAGGTCCTCTCCGATGCCAAGGGCGAGATCGGCCGTGGCCTGGAGGTCATCGAGTTCGCCTGCGGCATTCCGCAGCTGCTCAAGGGTGACTACTCGGACCAGGTGTCCACCGGGATTGACGTCTTCTCGTTCCGCGAACCGCTGGGCGTGGTTGCCGGCATCACGCCGTTCAACTTCCCGGTCATGGTGCCGCTGTGGATGGCTCCGATGGCGATCGCCACCGGCAACGCTTTCATCCTCAAGCCCTCTGAACGGGACCCCTCCGCGTCCATGCTGCTGGCAAAGCTGTGGAAGCAGGCCGGCTTGCCCGACGGCGTTTTCCAGGTTCTGCACGGCGGCAAGGAGACCGTGGACGGCCTGCTGACGCACCCGGACGTTGACGGCATCTCATTCGTTGGATCCACCCCGATTGCACAGTACGTCCATGAAACAGCCACGGCGCACGGCAAGCGCGTCCAGGCTCTGGGCGGCGCGAAGAACCACGCGATCATCATGCCCGACGCCGATCTGGACAACGCTGCCGACCACCTCGCGGCCGCCGCTTTCGGTTCCGCAGGAGAACGCTGCATGGCCATTTCCGTTGCTGTCGCCGTCGGCGACGCTGCTGACCTGCTGGTCAAGAAGGTCGAGGAGCGTGCACTGGCCGTCAAGGTCAACAACGGTACCGAGCCCGACGCGGAAATGGGACCGGTCATCACTCCGGCTTCCAGGGACCGCATCATCCGGATTGTCACCGAGGCCGAGCAGGCCGGAGCCGCGATGGTGGTGGACGGCCGCGACCTGGTGGTCCCGGGCCATGAGGAGGGCTTCTGGGTTGGGCCGACGGTTATTGACCACGTCAAGGCCGAGATGACCGCCTACACCGAGGAGATCTTTGGACCGGTGCTCGTGGTGGTCCGTGTTGAAGACCTGGATGAGGGGATCAAGCTGATCAACTCCAACCCGTACGGCAACGGCACCGCCATCTTCACCTCCTCCGGCGCCAACGCCCGCAAATTCCAGCGCTCCGTGACCGTGGGCATGGTCGGCATCAACGTGCCGCTGCCCGTGCCGGTGGCCTACCACTCCTTCGGCGGCTGGAAGGCCTCGATGTTCGGCGACAAGCACATCTACGGCCCCGAAGGGGTTTCCTTCTACACCCGCGGCAAGGTTGTCACCTCCCGCTGGCCTGAACCGACCCACGCCTCGGGAGCCTCCTACAACTTCCCGTCCAACTGAGCCTCACCGCTGACACCCACACCGAGAAAGTAGGCGCTGTCATGACAGACGCAGCAAAGACCGACATCGAAAACAAGCTGATCATCGGCACGGCGCCGGATTCCTGGGGTGTCTGGTTCGCCGAGGACCCCAAGCAGACTCCGTGGGAGCGGTTCCTCGACGAGGTTGCCGAGTCCGGCTACAAATGGATCGAACTGGGCCCGTACGGCTACCTGCCCAACGACCCCGCCCGACTGGCTGAAGAACTCAAGCAGCGCGACCTGCAGGTCACGGCCGGCACGGTCTTCACCGCCTTCCACCGCGGCGCCGAACAGTACGAGATCGCTTGGGAGCCGGCTCGCCAGGTCGCCGAGCTCACCGCGGCCATGGGTGGCGAACACATTGTGGTCATCCCGGCCATGTGGCGTGATGACGTCACCGGTGAAGCTATGGAGAGCGGCGAGCTGAGCTCCGCGCAATGGGGCGATCTGTTCGCCGGCCACAACAGGATGGGCAGGGTGCTGCTGGAGGATTTCGGCCTCAAACAGCAGTTCCACTCCCACGCAGACTCCCATGTCGGCGCGCAGGCTGACATTGAGCACCTGCTGGCGGAGACGGATCCTGAACTGCTGAATCTGTGCCTGGACACGGGACATGCCGAGTACTGCGGCGCTTCCAGCCTGGACCTGATCCGCAAGTACCCGGAACGCATCGGCTACCTGCACCTGAAGCAGATCAACCCCGAGATCCTCGCCAGGGTGAACGAGGAAAACATGACCTGGGCTGCGGCAAACCTGGCCGGGGTCATGACCGAACCGCCGAACGGGTTGCCGGATCTGCGGGCCGTCATCGATGCGGTGGAAGGCCTGAACCGGCCGATCTTCGGCATTGTTGAGCAGGACATGTACCCGGTGGCGTTCGACGTCCCCATGCCGATCGCCAAGCGCACCCGTAACTACCTGCTCTCTTGCGGGTCCCGCACCTCGGTCCGCTGATCAGACACCGCAGAATCTCCAAACATCGAAGGACAGAACAATGACTGAATCCCTCCGCGTCGCCGTCATCGGTGCAGGCCGCATGGGCGCCGACCACATCCAGCGCCTCAACAGGCGCATCCACGGCGCTGAAGTCGCCGCCGTCGTCGACGTTGACCTGTCCCGCGCCCAGGCGGCCATCGAAGGCATCCCGGGCGCAGTCGCCCTGGCCGATGCTGAGGAAGCGCTCAACAATGGCGACGTCAATGCTGTACTGATCGCCACTCCGGGCTTCCTGCACGAAGACATCCTGCTCAAGTCAATCGCCAGAGACATCCCGATCCTGTGCGAGAAGCCGCTTACTCCGGATGCAGAAACGGCTTGGAAGATCGTCCAGGCCGAGGAAAAGCTGGGACGCAAGCGCATCCAGGTCGGTTTCATGCGCCGGTTCGATGCCGAATACGCGGCTCTGGGCAGTGTGATCCGCGACCGCGAGCTCGGCGAACTGCTGATGCTGCACCACCAGCACCGCAACCCGACCACGCCCGCCGGCTTCACCAACGAAATGCTCATCAACGACTCTGTGGTGCATGAATTCGACGCCATCCGCTTCTTCACCGGCGAGGAAATCACCAGCGTACAGGTGCGCCTGGGCAAGGCCACCAGGAATGCACCCGCCGGCCAGCACGACCCGCAGCATGTCCTGATCGAGACGGAGTCCGGCGTGCTGGCCGACGTCGAGATCTACGTCAATGCGAAATTCGGGTACGAAGTGGCCACCCAGGCTTCCTTCGAGGACGGCATCGTGAGCATCGGCGGCGACAAGGGGCCGTACACCCGTAGCGCCGGACGCTGGGGCGGCAACGTCACCCCCGGCTTCGAAGAACGTTTCGCAGAAGCCTACGACGTCGAGATCCAGTCGTGGGTCGATGCTGCCCTGCGTGGCGAAATCGGCGGTCCCACCACCTGGGATGGCTACGCCACGGCAGCCTGTTGCGAGGCCGGTGTTGAGGCGCAGAAGAACGGCCAGAAGGTTGCAGTCGTCCTGAACGCCAAGCCGGCCCTGTACCGCTAAGGACCATCGGGAGGGGCGGAAGCGGTTCCGTCCCTCCCGCGATTGCCCGCCTGACCCACAATGGAGTGACCACCGTGAAAATTGCGCTCGACCCCACGCCGTTCCACCACAGCCACAGCCTGCTGGAGTTCCCCCAGCTGGTGGCCGATCTCGGGTACAAGTACATGCAGCTGACGCCGCATCCGGACTTCATCCCGTTCTTCAACCATCCCAAGGCCGACGACGCCCTCGTCCGCCAGCTGAAAAATGCGTGCGCTGATGCGGGCATTGAGATCGCCTCCGTGTTACCGGTGCTGCGCTGGTCCGGCCCGGACGAGGACGCCCGCGAAGCCGCGGTCCGCTACTGGAAGCGAGCCATCCAGATCACCGTGGACCTCGGGGTCCGGCAGATTAACACCGAGTTCAACGGCCGCCCCGAGAGGGCGGAGGAATCCGAACGGGCCTTTTACCGGTCCATTGAGGAGCTGCTGCCGATCATCGAGCGCGAGGGTCTGCACGTGGCCATCGACCCGCACCCGGACGACTTTGTAGAGCAGGGCGTGGCCGCCCTGCGCGTGATACGCGGCGTCAACTCGCCGAACGTCGGCATGGTCTACGTGGCCTCGCACACGTTCCACATGCAGGATGACCCGGAGGCGATCATGCAGGCGGCCGGAGACCGGCTTCGTGTGGTCCACGTATCGGACACCATGAACCACCATGCCTCCCATGGCCTCCGCTACATCACCAATCCGCCCGGCAACGCCGTGCGCGTACACCAGCACTTGAGGCTCGGCGACGGCGACGTGGACTGGGACGAGTTCTTCGGCGGCCTGTCGGAAAACGGGTTCCTTGACCGGGACGACTCGGTCATGGTCTCCAGCGTCTTTGCCGAGGACGACAACGCCCGGGACGTATCCCGGTACCAGCTGAACACCATCAAGGAATACGTCTCAAGCGTCCAATAGCGGCTGAGCTCTTCAACCACCTAAGGAACCATGACGAATTCACTTTTACTGGAGACCGCGGCTCCATCCCCAAAAACCGCGGCAAACCCCAAGAAATTCATGCGCCGCGTGGCGCTCTTCTCTACCTTTGGTGGTCTGCTGTTCGGCTACGACACCGGCGTCATCAACGGTGCTTTGCCGTTCATGCAGCGCGATCTTGGCCTGACGCCGCTCACTGAAGGGCTGGTCACATCGACTCTCCTGTTCGGGGCGGCTTTCGGCGCCATCGGTTCCGGCCGGCTGTCTGACCGGTTCGGCCGCCGCAAGACCATCATGGGCCTCGCTCTGATCTTTGCCGTGGCCACCATTGCCTGTTCATTCGCGCCAAGCACGGAGTGGCTCATTGCAGCCCGTACCTTGCTTGGCCTGGCGGTGGGCGGGGCGTCCGTCATTGTCCCGGTCTATCTGGCCGAAATGTCACCGGCTGCCCAACGCGGGCGGATCGTCACGCAGAACGAGCTCATGATTGTCACGGGCCAGTTCCTGGCTTTTACCTTCAACGCAGTGCTGGGAAATGCGTTCCCGGAGTCGATGCACGTGTGGCGCTGGATGCTGGTCATCGCCACACTACCCGCCGTTATCCTATGGTTCGGCATGTTGGTACTGCCGGAGAGCCCGCGCTGGCTGGCCGCGGCAGGCCGGTTCGGCGAAGTCATGGCTGTTCTGCGCAGCACTCGCGCAGCGGGTGACATCCCGACAGAGTTCGACGAAGTGCGGCAGGCTGCCCGTGAGGACTACAAGTCGAAACTGGGCACAGTTAAAGATCTGACAGTCCCATGGATCCGCCGGATCTTTGTGGTGGGGCTGGGCATGGCAGTGATCAATCAGATCAGCGGCGTCAACGCCATCATGTACTACGGCACCACGATTCTGTCCTCGTCCGGATTCGGCGATCAGGGTGCGCTCCTGGCGAATGTAGGCAATGGCATCACCTCCGTAGTGGCCGTGATTGTGGGCATGTACCTGATGACCAGAATTGACCGCAAATCCATGCTCATCTTCGGCCTGTGCGGCACCGCCACTTCGCTGCTGGCCATCGCCATCATTTCCTCCGCTGTCCCCGAGGGGCTGCTCCGGGCCTATCTGGTCCTGCTCTTCATGGTGACGTTTCTGGCGTCCATGCAGGCCTGCATCGGGACAGTGACGTGGCTGACCATGTCTGAAATCTTCCCGCTGCACGTGCGCGGCGTGGCCATGGGAATCTGCGTCTTTGTGTTGTGGATGATCAACTTCCTGATCGGGTTCTTCTTCCCGCAGATGGTGTCGTGGATCGGAATCTCCGCAACGTTCCTGATCTTCGTTGTTCTGCAGGCCTGCGCGATCGTCTGGGTCAAGCGGGTGGTGCCTGAAACCAGGGGCAAGAGCCTGGAAGAGCTGGAACACCATTTCAAGGAAGCTGCCGGCGTGCCCACCAACACGGGCGTCTCCGCCATCTGACCCAAGCGCCCGCCCTCGAGTTTTTGGACAGATAATGCCCCTTTCAGGCCGTGAAAGGGGCATTATCTGTCCAAAAACTCGAAAATGGAGTTGCGTGCTATGGCTCCGAAAACCAGCCGGCCGCCGTCGAGACTGCGGCTTTTAGCCGCAACACTCCACCCAGATGCCGCAGCTCGGCTTTGGCGTCTTCCAGGTGTCCGACGACGGCACCATGGCCGCGGGCACCGCAGAACGGCAGGGGTCTCAGCCGAACGGCAAGCGGGGGTCTAAGTCCTGGCCTTCCCAGCTCTGCCGGACCCAGCCGTGGTGGGGGTCGTCGCTGATGAGCCAGTCACGGACACGGCCGGGCCCGGCCATGACATTGAGGTAGTACATGTCGTAGCCGGGTGCGGCCATTGCCGGTCCGTGCCAGCCATAGGGGACCAGGACTACGTCGCCGGTGCGCACTTCGGCGGAAACGTCGATCGGCCGTTCGTCGGATGCGTAGACCCGCTGGTAGCCGATCGCATCGGCGTCCGGTCCGGGACCGGCGGATCCGGCGACGGCGGCCACGCGGGTTTCGAAGTAGTAGATCTCCTCGAGACGGGTTTCGCCGTCTTTTTCCTCGTCGTGCTTGTGCGGAGGGTAGGAGGACCAGTTGCCGGCCGGGGTGATGACTTCGCAGACGATGAAGCGGTCGGCTTCAAGGGCGGCCGGTGTGCCGAAGTTATGGACCTGACGCGAGCAGTTTCCTGCACCGCGCAGTTCCACCGGGGTTTCCGCGGCGGTGACCAGCCGGGTGGGGTACGCGGTCTTCGCCGGGGCAGTAGCAACAGCCACCCGCCCGCCGTCGGACGAGCTGACTATCAAGGACTTTCCTGTACCGGAATACATCACATCAGTAGGGCCGCTGAAGGCGCTGGCCCGGCCGGCGAGCTGGAACTCCTGGCCTTCCACGGCCACCGTGAAGGCTCCGCTGAGCGGGATCACGATCCGTTCCTCACCAGCGGCGGGAAGTTCGACGGCGGCACCGGGGGCGAGAGTGGCGACCTTTAGCCCGGTGTGGGCCCACCCATCCACCTCGAGGGTGGAGTCGGCTGTCCCCAGCGAAACGTCCCAGCAGCCTTCGGCTGCAGTTCCCAGCGGATATACCCAGTCGGCCATGGATTCACTCTTTCGGTCGGTACGTCCGGCGCTCAGCGCTGGACCAATGTCATTTCAAAACTGTAGGAATCCGCACGGTAGACGTGGTGTCCGGTCTCCACCATCCGTCCGGTGTCATCCACCGCAGTGCGCTCCATGGTCACCAGCGCCGAGCCGGGCTCCGTTTCCAGCAGGGGCGCCTGGTAGTCGTTGGCCACCACGGCGCCAATCCGCTGGGAGGCCAGCCGGAAGTTGACCCCTCCATTGCGCAGGATTCCGTAAAGGCCCTGGGATCGCAGCAGGGCTTCGTCAATGGTGGTGATGTCATCACGGACCCAGTTCTCCATCAGCGCCAACGGCTTTCCGGCTACTTTCCGGAGCCTGGTGAAGTGATAGACCCTGGCGCCTGCAGGCAGGTGCAGGGCCTCCAGGGTGGCGGCGTCGGCCTCGATATGGGAAAAGCTCAGCACCTCGGTGGTGGGTTTGCTGCCACTGTTGCTGAGGTCGTCAAAGAGGCTCGAGAGCTCCAGAGGGCGGCGGACCTGACTGGAAACCACCTGTGTGCCCACTCCGCGTTTGCGGACCAGGAGTCCCGAGCGGACTAGCTCGTCCATGGCTTTGCGCATGGTGGGCCGGGAAAGGTTGAGCTGGGCGGCGAGGTCAATTTCGTTGTCCAGCCGGCTGCCGGGAGTCAGGATCCCGGTGTTGATGGCGGCCTCGATGCCCTGCACCACCTGGTGGTACAGGGGCACGGGGGAAGAGCGATCGATACTGAGATTTAGTTGATTCGCCATTGAGCTCTCCCTTTGTGCTGCGGAGCTGCCCTGCGTCCAGGATATCCGCGTATGTCGGCTGCATGTTCGCTTGATAGGACATATTACCCTATTTATCGATAGCAGGGGCGATGACAAGGTTGATCAAAAGTGGCTGTTGCGGCGGATGCGTGCACTCGGAGCCTGGCGGCAGCGGTTCTCCAATGAATCGAATTACGTCAAAACATCCTAATGTCAGGACAAACTATTGACAAAGTGTGAGTGGAGTCACCATGATCTCTATAGGAGGCATACGGACTGCAGCAATGTGGCATCGGTCGTAGCCCGGAATCAAAGGAGATTATCGTGACGAAGTTCGCTTGGCGAAAGGCCGCACTGATAGCAGCGGTTGTGCCCATGATGGCGCTGAGCGCCTGCTCCAGCAGCGGCGGCAAGCCGGCTGACACCGGAAATAACGGTGGCGGTGGCCAGGCAGTCACCACCCCACGTATCAAAGTGGCCCTGATTACGCACGCGGCCGCCGGGGATACCTTCTGGGACATCGTCCGCAAGGGGGCCGAAGAGGCAGCGGCCAAGGACAATGTTGAACTCCTGTACACCTCGGACCCGGAAGGTGGGCGCCAGGCCCAGCTGATCCAGCAGGCAGTGGATCAGAAGGTTGACGGCATTGCCGTCACGCTGGCAAAGCCGGACGCGCTCAAGGACGCACTGAAGAAGGCAACAGACGCAGGAATTCCTGTCGTCAGCCTCAACGCCGGTGAGTCCTTGTCCGCACAGCTTGGGGCGTTCACGCACTTCGGATCCAATGAAAAACTTGCCGGCGCAGCTGTGGGCGAGAAGCTCGCCTCACTGGGCCTCAAGCATCCCATCTGCGTGATCCAGGAACAGGGCCACGTGGGTCTGGAAGCCCGGTGCGCCGGCGTGAAGGAAAAGGTGCCCGCCACGGAAATCCTTTATGTGACCGGAACCGACATGACCCAGGTTTCTTCCACCGTGACGGCCAAACTGCAGGCGACAGCCGAGGCCGATGCCATCATCGGCCTGGGTGCCCCCTTCACGCTGACCATCCTCAAGGCCGTCACCTCCGCCAATAGCAAGGCGAAGGTAGCCTCCTTCGACATGAACCCGGAACTGGCGCAGAAAATCGCGGACGGCGAGGTCATCTTCACCGTCGACCAGCAGCCGTGGCTTCAGGGATACAGCGCCATCGATGCCATCTGGCAGACCAAGCGTGGCGGCTTCAAGATCGGCGGCGGACAGCCCGTGCTGACCGGACCCACCATCGTGGACAAGGCCGCTGCGACGGATGCTCTCAAGTTTGCCCAGCAGGGCATCCGCTAAGCAGTCTTTACAGCCTGGCCCGGGCACACCCCGGGCCAGGCGCAAAGGAGAATGACCATGACCCAAACACTGACAAAGCATTTGGCTGCCGATGAACGCGTTGGAAAGCGCAACCCGCTCCAAAAGCTGCTTGGCCGTCCGGAGGTTGGTGCGCTCGTAGGTGCCATAGTCCTGTTTATCTTTTTCGCAATTGTCTCGCAGACCTTCACCCAGCCGAATGCCTTTGCCACCGTTCTTTACGGCAGCTCAACCATCGGCATTATGGCCGTTGGCGTTTCGCTGCTGATGATCGGCGGCGAGTTCGATCTTTCCACGGGCGTGGCAGTGATCAGCTCGGCCCTGACAGCGTCCCTCTTCAGTTGGTACTTCACCACCAATGTCTGGGTCGGGGTTGCGCTGGCGCTGGTGGTGTCTCTGTCCATTGGCTTCATCAATGGCTGGATCCTGATCAAGACCAAGCTGCCCAGCTTCATCGTGACCCTGGCCAGCTTCCTGATGCTGACCGGCCTGAATCTGGGCCTGACGCGTCTTATCGGCGGCTCGGTGTCTTCCCCGTCCATCTCCACCATGGATGGTTTCAAGTCTGCCCAGGCCATTTTTGCCTCCTCGGTGAACATCGCCGGCGTCGAGGTCAAGAACACCGTCTTTATCTGGATCGTCCTTGTGGCCGTGGCGTCATGGGTCCTGCTGCGCACCAAGGTGGGCAACTGGATCTTCGCGGTGGGCGGCGATGCCAACGCAGCCCGCGCCGTGGGCGTTCCGGTAGCCAAGACCAAGATCGGCCTGTTCATGGCCGTTGGTTTCTGCGGCTGGATCCTGGGCATGCACAACCTGTTCGCGTTTGACGCCGTGCAGTCAGGCGAAGGTGTGGGCAATGAATTCCTCTACATCATCGCCGCCGTCATCGGTGGCTGCCTTCTCACCGGCGGCTATGGTTCTGCAGTCGGCGGTGCGATCGGCGCCTTCATCTTCGGTATGGCCAACAAGGGCATTGTGTACGCCCAGTGGAACCCGGACTGGTTCAAGTTCTTCCTGGGCCTGATGCTGCTGCTGGCCACCATAGTGAACCTGATCGTCAAGCGTCGAGCAGAACTCAAGTAAGGGGCCGTATTCATGAACGCCAAACAGATAGACCAGCAAACGCTGCTCAAGGATGAAAAAGACCCGCTGACCCACACCCCCGTTCACCTGCTGTCCCTGGATCAGGTGGGCAAGCATTACGGCAACATCATCGCGCTGAGCGATGCGACCCTGGCGGTGGACAATGGCCGGGTGACCTGCGTCTTGGGCGACAACGGTGCCGGCAAGTCCACGCTGATCAAGATCATCGCCGGCCTTCACCAGCATGACGAGGGGACGTTCAAGATTCTGGGCGAGGAGCGGAAACTCAACAGCCCCCGCGAGGCGCTGGATTCCGGCATTGCCACGGTGTATCAGGACCTTGCAGTTGTCCCCCTGATGCCGATCTGGCGCAACTTCTTCCTTGGCTCGGAGCTCACCACCGGGTGGGGCCCGCTCAAGCGCATGGACGTCCAGCGGATGAAGGACATCACCCTGAAGGAACTTGCGGAGATGGGCATCGATCTGCGTGATGTGGAACAGCCCATCGGCCAGCTCTCGGGCGGTGAGCGGCAGTGCGTTGCGATCGCGCGTGCGGTGTACTTCGGTGCCAAGGTCCTTATTCTGGACGAGCCGACGGCGGCCCTGGGCGTCAAGCAGTCCGGCGTGGTGCTCCGGTACATCCTGCAGGCCCGCGACCGCGGGCTCGGCGTCGTCTTTATCACGCACAACCCGCACCATGCCTTCCCCGTCGGTGACCGGTTCCTGCTGCTCAAGCGTGGCAAATCGATCGGCTACTACGAGAAGAAGGACATCACGCTCGAGGAGCTGACGGCGCAGATGGCCGGCGGCGCCGAACTGGCAGAGCTCGCCCACGAGCTCGAAGAGCTCGGCGGCCACGGCGACGTCGTGAAGGAAGTCCAGGCGGAAGTGGCCGGCACAGGCAGCCACCTCCCCGGCTAGTGCATGCTGGAGCCCCCCGCCCGAGCGCGATTCAGCCGGGGGGTCCTGCGCGCCCGGCAGTACCCCGACCTTAATTTGAAAGGCTGACCCATGACCTACATCGAAGAAAAACCAGCTGCCCAGCCGATCCCTGTGCGGCTTGGACTGATCGGCGCCGGCTGGATGGGAGCATTCCACGGTGAGAGCATTGTCCGGCGCGTTCCCGGAACCGTCCTTGATGCTGTCGCCGACCCGGATCTCACCGCCGCCGCCGAGCTGGCCGGCCGGTTCGGCGTGGCAAAAGTGACAGCCGATGCGGCGGATCTGCTGGCCGATCCGGAGATCGACGGCGTCATCATCGCCAGCCCGGCCCGATTCCACTCCGCGCTGATCACCCAGGCGGCCCGCGCCGGCAAGCACATCTTCTGTGAAAAGCCAGCAGGACTGACTCTGGAGGAGCTTGATGCTGCCCTGGCAGAGGTGGACAAAGCCGGGGTGCACTTCCAGATCGGCTTCAACCGCCGTTACGCGCACGATTTTGCTGCCGCGAAGCGCGACCTTGCCGCCGGTGTTGCCGGGCAGCCGCAGCTCCTGCGCTCCCTGACCCGGGATCCCGGCACCGGCAGTATCGGCCACGCTGCCCGGATCCCTGCGTGGACCATCTTCCTGGAAACGCTGATCCATGATTTCGACACCCTGAACTGGTTCAACGAGGGCGCCGAGCCGGTGGAAGTCTACGCCGTGGCCGACGCCCTCGTGGAGCCGGACTTCAAGGAACACGGACTCCTGGATACCGCCGTTGTGACCATCCGCTACAGCAACGGTGCGCTGGCAGTCGCGGAGGCGAACTTCAGTGCGCTCTACGGCTACGACGTCCGAGGCGAGGTCTTTGGCTCCCGGGGAATGGTCCAGGCAGGACAGAGCACTGAGACATCGGCCCGTCGCTACACGGCTGACGGTGTTTCCGCCGACACTCCTCGGCTCAACGTTGAACTATTCCGCCAGGCCTACACTGATGAACTGGCCGACTTTGCCGACACCGTCCGGGCAAGGCGCGACGGCGGGACGGCGCCGTCGACTGGGTTCACGCTGACCCCGGGCGCCGCCGACGCCCGCCGGGCTTTGGCGATGGCGCTGGCCTGCATCGAGTCGGTCAAACTTGGCGCGCCTGTGGCTCTGCCCGGAGCTCTTCTGGCGGCGGCCGCGAAGGCCGGCAACTGATGCGGCTCGCGGTCTGCGCCGAAATGGTGTTCACGGAGCTGCCGTTCATCGAACGGGTCCGGCGCATCCACAACGCCGGATTCGACGTCGAACTCTGGGACTCGCGCAACAAGGACCTGGCGGCTCTTAAGGCAACCGGGGCGGTGTTCTCCTCGATGACCGGCTACAGCGCCGGCAGCGTAGTTGACCCGGAAACGGCCGATGACGTGGTCCGGACAGCAGCGGAGCTCATCCCCACGGCCCTGGAACTGGGCATCAGCCGGATGGTGGTGCATTCCGCGGAACTGGTGGATGGCGCAGCCGCCCGCCCTGTCTTCCGCTCAACGGGCAGGATGTGGACCACCGGAGTGCGCACCCTGCAACGGCTGGGGGAGCTGGGCGAGAAGCATGGGGTGACTTTCTGCCTCGAGAATCTCAACACCATTCTTGATCATCCCGGGATTCCGCTGGCGCGGGCAAAGGATACCCTGGCCCTGGTGGAGGCCGCCCGGCACCCGAACGTGAAGCTGATGCTGGATCTCTACCATGCACAGCTGGGCGAGGGGAATCTGATCGGGCTGGTCCAATCGGCCCTGCCACACATCGGTGAAATCCAGGTGGCAGATGTGCCCGGCCGCTGTGAGCCCGGCACGGGGGAGATCAACTATGGAGCCATCGCCGGCGCACTTGCCGACGCGGGCTATGACGGGACGGTGGGCATGGAAGCGTGGGCAAGCAACGACAGCGACGACGCCTTGGCCGCCTTCCGTGAGGCGTTCGCGCCCGCTGAATTCCTGCCTGGGGGCTGACGCCGCCGGATCACCTGTCCGGGGCGGCTGTGCTGCCCCGGACCGCCACTACGGGCGGCAGTAGTTCGTCCTGAGGAATTGCGGCGCCAGGTTCCAGCCTCACCATCAGGAGTTCCGCTGCGCGCTGGCCGGCAGCGAAGCTTGCCGTGTCCACGGACGTCAGGCTGATCCTGCGAAGCCTGGCCAGCGGGGTGTTGTCGTAACCGGCAACGGAGAGATCAGCGGGCACCGAGAGTCCGCGTTCCTCCGCCGCTGACATGACTCCCAGGGCCGCCATATCATTGACCGCGAAGACCGCCGTTGGCCTGTCCTCCCCGCTCAGCAATTCCAAGCCGGCGCTGTAACCGGCTTCTTCCGTGAGATCCCCGGGCATTGTCCGGATGAAATCCGTAAGGCCGGCGGCCGCCATTTCCGCTGCATAGCCGCGCTGCCGGGCGGCCCCGACTGCGGTGGCGGGTGCCCCCACATGCGAGATTTTCCGGTGCCCCAGAGACACCAGGTGTGCCACCGCGAGGCGGGCGCCGGCGTCGTCGTCGTTGGTCACGACGGTCACGTTCGGGCCGGGGCCTGACGGCGCGCCCAAGACCACGGTTGGCACCTGTGCGGCGGCAGCGGTAAGGCCCGGGCTCTCCGGCATGGTCCCCACCAGAACCAATCCCTCGATGTTCATTTCGAGCAGTTTCTTCAGCAAGGACTCGCCGCTGCGGCTGTCCAGCCGGAAGTCCCCCATGATCATCTGCAGGCCGTGTTCGTTGAGCCGGCCGTTGAGTCCCTCCACGGCGCTGACGAACCAGGGATTCCGCATGTCATTAAGCACCACCCCCACGGTCCGGCTCCGTGATTCACTGAGTGCACGGGCGGCGGCGTTTGGCCGGTAGCCGAGCTGAATCACCGCCCGCGCCACCGCTGCCCTCTTGGCTTCACTGACGTAACCCGTGCCGCGCAGCACCAGCGAAACGACCGACTTGGACACGCCGGCTGCGGCAGCCACGTCGAGTATGGTGGCGGCGCGCTTGCGCACGGGATCTGGCACGGCATCCTCCAGCTTGGGTGTGGTTTGTTAATACAAAGTCTTGACGCGGAACGGTGACCTCCCATACTCTAGCAAGCAGTTGTTGGAGCGTTCCAACATTGTCAGCTTCCCAGTTCATTGCCCGGGGTCCGGGCCCGTTTTTTACAAAGGAACACTATGAAGGATGTAACTCTCGGTCTGATCGGGGTGGGGCGCATTGGCGTTATGCACGCCAACAACATTTCCGCACTGAACAATGTGCTGAACCCTCAGGGGATTAATGTCCGGCTCAAGCTGACTGACGTTGCTGCGGACCATGCACGCAGGGTGGCGGCCGGGATCGGCGCCGAGTTCCTGCCATCAGTGGAGGAGCTGATTGCGTCCGGCGTGAGCGGGCTGGTCATAGCCACCGGCACTGGCACTCATCCGGATCTCATCAGGGCCGGCGTGGACGCCGGGATTCCGGTATTCTGCGAAAAGCCGGTGGCCATGGATGTTGCGGACTCCACGCCGGTGCTGGACTACATCCGGGACAACGGCGGAACGGTGCAGATCGGCCACCAGCGCCGCTTCGACGCCGGATACCTTGAGGCCAAACGATCCTTTGATGCCGGCGAACTGGGCTGGATCCATTCGTTGCGCGCCGTCACGTGTGACATGACGCCCCCGCCGGTGGAGTTCCTGGCAACGTCCGGCGGGCTGTTCCGGGACTGCTCCGTCCACGACTTCGACATCCTGCGCTGGCTGACCGGCCGCGAGATCGTGGAGGTTTACGCCAAGGGCTCCAACAACGGGGATCCGGCCATCGGTGATGTGGGCGACGTGGACACCGCCCTGGCACTGGTGACGTTCGACGACGGCACGGTGGGCACTGTTTCCGCCACCCGTTACAACGGGGCCGGGCATGATGTCCGGCTTGAAATCCAGGGCTCGGAGTCCTCCGTAATGGTGGGGCTGGATGAGAAGACGGCGATGGCCTCGGCCGAGGCCGGCATCACCTTCCCTGCGGGTGAACCGCACAAGACTTTTGCCGAACGATTCGATCAGGCCTACCGCTCGGAGATGGCCGCATTTGTGGAACTCATCCTGGGCCAGCGGGAAAATCCCTGCACTCCGGAAGACGCCGTCGCCGCTTCCCGGGTGGCCGATGCCGCCCAGGAGTCGCTGGAAACGGGCGTGCCGGTCAGGGTGCGTCGTCCAAACTAAAGCAACGCGGGTCCGGCAAACCTCCACAAATGCTTTGAAGGGTGCCAACCTCTCGGCGCCGGAGAGGTCAACAGCCTCCGGGTGCCTATGGACCGAAGCCACCCAGCGTTCCAGGAGCGGAAGCCCGGCGTCGATCTCTGGCGTGCAACGGCGATGTCCAGCACGTCCTGCGCCACGTTGACGTCTTAGCAGACTTAACTCGGCTCCTGCCCGTAGAGCCGGGGATCCAGATCCCCGCCACCGGGAAGCACGACGCCGTCGAGCGCCTCGAGTGCATCGGCCAGCAGGCCGCTTCCGATCACGTCGTGAGGCTCGCCGGGTTACGGGGGCACCAGCAGTTCAGGTGCCAGCAGCACCGGCTCGCCGCCGCCGTCGCGCACCAGGGCAACGATGTAATCGAACAGTTCATTGGCCTCGCCCACTCTGGGGGCCGGGTCGACGCACACCGCAGACGGACGTCCTAGGCTGGGGGGATGAACAACCGATACCTCGTGTCCCGCGAACGCTTCATCCCCGCTCCGCCCGAAGTGATCTTTGAAGTGCTGGCCACTCCGGCGCTGCACAGCGCGATCGACGGTTCCGGGACGGTGAAGGGCGCCCAGCCTCGCGGCCCGGAACGGCTGAGCCTCGGAGCCCGGTTCGGCATGGAAATGAACATGGCCGTGGACTACAAGATCCTGAACACGGTCTCCGAGTTCGAGGAAGGCCGGCGCATCGCCTGGCGCCATTTCTACGGCCATGTCTGGCGCTACATCCTGGAACCGGCCACCGGCGTCGACGGTAGTTCCGGCACGCGCGTCACCGAACAATGGGACGCCAGAGCGGTCCGTGGCAAGGTCCTTCTCCGGCTGGCAGGTTATCTGCGCCGCCACCCTGTCAGCATCGAAAAGACGCTGGCCCGGCTGGAAGAGCACGTGACCGGCACGGCCGGAGCGGCAGGCTAGGTCCGCGGCGTGAACCCCTCCGGCGGCCTTGTCCCCAGCCCACGGACCCTTGAGGTTGAGAGCCTGGATGCCTTCGACCGGCTGGTCGCTGCCGGCGCGGTGGCCATGCACGGCTGGCACGCCCAGTCCCTGGACCTGCGCGGCCGGAAGGCAGCGTTGGAGGCCCTGGACGTGGAAGGGGCCATTTTCTTGGGGTGTACCTTCGACCAGGGCGTCGAAGAAGGGCTTCGCCGCCGTGGCGCACTGATCTTCCCCAGGTTGCAGGGTGTGCCGTTCGATCCCTACCGGGCGCGGCTCTATACGCCGCAGGAACTGTACGCAGGCCTGGACGACGCGCCCTATGAGGAACTGCCTGACGCACTGGTGTATCAGTGGAGCATCAGCCCGGGGCAGCGCAACCGGCTGGACGCCACCCTGGCCTCGGCGCTGCATGACCACGCCGTCGGCGACGCCCTGGACGAGTTCACGCACTCGGACCTCTACGCCGGCCGCACCACCGTGGGCGTGATGGGTGGACATGCCGCCCAGCGGGGCACCCAGGAGTTCGTCCAGGCAGCCGAGCTGGGCAGGCGCCTGGCGCAGACCGGGCGGCTGGTGGCAACCGGCGGCGGCCCGGGTGCCATGGAAGCGGCGAACCTTGGCGCGTATCTCAGCCACGTTCCGCACGCTGAATTCACGGCCGCCCTGGCCGGGCTTGGATCCGTCCCTGGCTTCCGTCCGTCGGTGTCGGCGTGGGCACGCGAGGCTGCCGCCGTCGTCGAACGCTATCCGGGCGGAACGCCGTCGCTGGGAATCCCCACCTGGTTCTACGGTCATGAGCCGCCCAACTACTTCGCCACCCACATCGCCAAGTACTTCGCCAACGCCATCCGGGAGGCGATCCTGCTGGAACTGTGCGACGGCGGCATCATCTTCCTGCCGGGAGCGGCCGGTACCGTGCAGGAAATTTTCCAGGACGCCTGCGAGAACTACTACAGCGCCCGCGAAGCCGTGACGCCGATGGTGCTGGTGGGTCGGCGCCACTGGGAGCACGAGTATCCCGCGTGGCCGATGCTCCAGCGTTTGGCTGCCGGACGTGCCATGGAGGGCCGGATTTTCCTGGTGGACAGTGTGGACGAGGCGCTAGCGGTTCTGGGCGGCTAGCCCACCACGGTGCCGAAGGCGAGCCCCAGCACGTAGGTCACGGCGGCGGCGCCCAGGCCAATGCCCAGCTGGCGCAGCCCGCGCGTCAGCGGCGACGTCCCGGACAGCAGCCCCACGATTCCGCCGGTCGCCAGCAGCGCCAGCCCCACCAGCACAGCGGCCACCACCAGGGCGGCCGCCCCGGTCAGGCCAAAGAGGAACGGGAGGATGGGGACCACGGCGCCGGACGCGAAAAAGCAGAAGCTGGAGAGCGCCGCCCCCCACGCGGTGCCCACGGCCTCATGCTGCTCTTCGGCCTCCGGCAGCTCGGGCTGGAGCGACAGGCTGGGATCGCAGTCGCAGTTCAGCAGGCCCATGCGTTCGGCCACCCGGTGTTCGGCCGCTTCGTGGGACATCCCGCGAGCCAGGTAGACGAGCATTAGTTCGTTGTGTTCGATGTCCAGTTTCGGGGCGGCGGCGAGGGTGATCTGGGTGGGACGGGTGGCGGCCAGGAGCTCGCGCTGGGACCGCACGGAGACAAACTCGCCCGCGGCCATGGACATGGCGCCGGCGAGGAGCCCTGCCACGCCGCTGAGCAGCACCACGCCGCTTGCCACACCGGAAGCGGCCATGCCCACCACGAGCGAGAGGTTGCTGACCAGGCCATCGTTGGCACCAAATACGGCGGCACGGAAGGTCCCGGCAAGCCGGTTGCGGCCACGGGTTGCCAGGCCGCGGACCACTTCCTCATGGATCTGTTCATCCGCCGCCATGGCGTCCGTGGCATTGGGATCCATGGCGTAGGGGGAGCGGCCTTCAGCGCGCTGGGCGAGGGCCAGGACGAAGACGGAGCCGAAGTGGCGGGCCAGGAAGCCCAGGAACTGGCTGCGGAGGGATGCCGGCCGGGACTTTTGGGCGTGGTCGCCGAGGAGCCGCAGCCAGTGGGCCTCGTGCCGTCCTTCGGCTTCGGCGAGGGCCAGCAGGATGGCGCGCTCTTCGCCGTCGCGGTTCTGGGCGAGGTCGCGGTAGACAGCGGCCTCGGCCCGTTCGTCCGCCAGATACTGGCGCCACCGGCGGAGGTCGCCCGGGGTGGGCTGCGGCGCGGACGGGTTGGACTCCGCGGGCGGGGCTTGGCGGGGATTGGGGTGCTGAGACACGGAAGGCTCCTGTGCTGGATGGGCATGGTTCGGCCCCATTGCACGGCCCAGCTTACCGCGGAATTCCGCGGATTTTCGACTGGTTTCCCTCACTGCGGAGTTTAGGTTTCCCTCAATATATGGCGGTCCGCAGGGGGAGCCCGGACGGGCTGCGGCGGCTCTTGACCGGGCTCACCGGTGGTGCTGTGATGAAAGAGTGGCGTCCGCCCGCGCCATCGACAGAGCACGTCAGTGGCGAACAAACGGAGGTCGAATCATGAGCACCACCGGACAGCACCCGGACATGCCGCACCTGGATTCTGTTGAATCGGATCCCGCTTACGACTACGCGGAGGACGTACCGGTCAGCGAGGACTGGGACGCCGAGGACGAATTCCTGGACGCCGAAGAAGTGGTGGTTCCCACGCCCGCGATCGAAGTCGACGCCGAGGAGCGCGTGGTTCCACTGGATGACGACGAGTTCCGCGGAACCGAATAGAACGGACGACGGCGGCACTCCGGTTCGCCGGGAAGCGAACGGGAGTGCCGCCGTCGTACTCAACTCAGTGAAGCTGCCGTATGGCTCAGCGGCTGCCGGTTCAGCGGTCCATGTGGCTGGCGACCGGGTGGGCATCCATGGGCAGTTCTTCGGTGACCGCTCCCGCGACCCGCTTCTCCCAGGCCTCTCGGACCTCGGGGTCCGTGGGAGGCGTGAGAAGCGAGATCACGATGTAGGAAACCAGCGAGGCGCCGAGGCCCCAGTAGATGGGTTCGTTGGCGTAGACGCCGTCTTCGCTGGGGATGGCTCCGACGGCGTACATGATCAGCAGTGCCAGGGTCAGCACCGAGCCGACGGCCATGGACCAGGCGGCAGCGATGCCGGTGCCGCGCTTCCAGACCAAACCGCCGAGGATGGCCATTAGGAGGCCGCCCACCAGGATGTCGTAGGCGATGGTCAGGGCCACCACGACGTCCTGGGCGGCCATGGAGATCAGCACAGCCACGATGCCCAGGCCCAGGACCCAGTAACGGTTGGCCTTGACGTCGTGCTCGGGGTTTTCGGTGTCGTCGGTGTTGATCGTCTTGCCGAACCAGCTGGCCACGAACGGCACCACGTCGGCACGGGCCACCGTGGCGGCTGCGATCAGGGCGCCGGAAGCGGTGGACATCATGGCGGCGACTGCGGCGGCCATGACCAGGCCGCCAATGCCGATCGGCAGGATCTGGGTGGCGACCTCGGCGTATACAACATCCTTGCCGAGGTTGGCGACGTCGATGTCGGGCAGGGCCACGCGGGCGGCAAGGCCGATCAGGGCACCGGCGACGCCGTACAGGATGCAGTAGACGCCGGCGGTGGCGCCGCCCCAGCGGGCCACGGTGGGGGTCTTGGCGGTGAAGACGCGCTGCCAGATGTCCTGGCCGATGAGCAAGCCGAGGGTGTAGACCACGAAGTACGTGATGATGGTCTGCAGCCCGATGCCATCGAGTTGGAAGAAGCTGGCGTCAACGCGGGCACGGATCCCGTCGAAGCCGCCGGCGGCGTTGAGGACGAACGGGAGCATAAGGAAGAAGATACCGACCGTCTTGATGATGAACTGCACTTGGTCGGCCAGTGTGATGGACCACATGCCGCCGATGGTGGAATAGACCAGAACGATGGCGCCGCCGACGGCGATGGCGAGCCAGCGCTCCCAGTCGAACAGGACCACGAAGATGGTGGCGTAGGCGCCCGTGGAAGTGGCGCAGAGCATCAGGGTGTAGGCCAGCATAACGATGCCGGAGGTCTGGGTGGCGCGCTGGCCGTAGCGCAGGCTGAGCATCTGGGAGACCGTGTAGATCTTCAGCCGCTGGATGGTGCCGGCGAAGAGCAGGCTCAGGAGGAGCACGCCCGCGCCGATGGCAACCACCAGCCACATGCCGGAGATGCCGAACTTGTAGCCCAGGCCGACGCCGCCGACGGTGGAGGCGCCGCCCAGGACGACGGCGGCCATGGTGCCGGTGTAGAGCAACGGGCCGAGGCGGCGGCCGGCCACCAGGAAGTCACTGTTGTTCTTAGTGCGGGACTTGCCCCACCAGCCGAAGGCCAGCATGGCGATGAGGTACACCACCACGATGGCGATGTTGACGAAGTTTGCGTCCATTTGGGGCTCCTTGGAGCTGATCTGCAGCGTGCCTGGACTCCCGGCGGCGCTGCTGGGGAAGCCGGTATTCCGCTGCCCTCGTGGAATTGGGAGGAAGAGTTCCTACAATATTTGCCTTAGGGGCAACACTTGTTGCTCGGCAGCGTATGCTGTGACCGACGCAACAGTCAAGGTCCGGCCCCACTATCTGTTGTTCGCCGCGGCGCTCGCCGTGTCACGTCCGCTGCAGGCCATTAGGATTGCTCCAGAGATGGGGCCGCACCGCCGGCCATGAAAGGTCCGCACATGAAGGCACTGCCAGTTGAGCCGAGCAACGTTCCCGTTGCCATCGGTTCCCGAATCCGTGCCGCACGGCAGTCCCAGCGGCTGACCATCGAGCAGGTTGCCGACGCCACCGGCCTGACCAAGGGCTTCCTCAGCCGCGTGGAACGTGACCTTACATCGCCGTCGGTCGCGTCCCTGGTGACCCTGTGCCAGGTCCTGTCCATCTCCATCGGCGATTTATTTGTGGCCCCGGAAACACACCTGACCAAGCGGAACGACGGGCCCCGGATCTCCCTCGGCGGCGAAGGTATCGTGGAGCGGCTGCTGACGGCCCGGTCCGAACGGCGCATCCAGATCATCCAGGCCGTCATCGAGCCGCATGGCCGCGGCGAGGCTGAGCTCTACGCCGTGGACTGCGACGTAGATGTGCTCCATGTGATCAAGGGACGCATCCGGCTGATCCTGACCAACGAGGAATACGAGCTCAGCACCGGCGACACCGTTACTTTCCCGGGCCGCGAGCCGCATACGTGGGTCAATCCCACCGACGAGGCCGTCGAGGTTCTTTGGGTCCTGGTCCCCGCCGCCAGCCGGTAGGTCTTTTTCGGGCGGCGCGTGCGTGCGCTCCTGCCCGGTTTGTGGCCCGGGGTCCGTCCGGCCCCGTGCCTGCAACCTCCGCACTGGCCCGGACTTCCGCGGGCTGTGGGCTGGCTGTGGCCCGCTCCGGGCAGCTCCGCCCTGAAGCAACTGGGCGGGAGCGCGCGCCGTTACGGCGCCGATCCCTTCCTGGAGACGAGGACTGCCCGGATTTCCGCCAGTACCTGCTCCGGGTTGAACCAAATGTGCTCCGGCATGTAGCGGAGTACGGCGAAGCCATTCACTGTTGAGGTGTTGTTCCGGTGCCGGTCCCGGAGCATGTCCGCGCGCTTTGAGTGGAAGGCGAATCCGTCGATCTCCACAATCAGGAAGCCGGCAAGGAGAAAGTCCACGCGTCCGATGCCCGGCAGGAATACCTGGGCTTCGAATCCGATGGCATTGCTCCGGAACAGGTGCTGCGCATCGACTTCCACGATGGATTCGGCCCGGAGATCAAGTTCCTGCAGTGCGCGGCGAACCGGCGCGGACCGGTCCCCGCGCAGTTGGTCCCGGAGTAGCTCGAGCGGCACCCCGTGCAGCCGGATTGCCGACGTCGCCAAAGCCGTGGACAACGGCGGCGCGAGGCATCCCAGTGCGTGCAATGCCACGTCCTCCACGGCGACCAGCGGGAGGGCTGGATGGCCGCCGAAGCGGACTGTCCGGTGCCGGATGAAGCCGCTGCCGTGACCGTGATTGCAGGCAAGGTGCAGCCGGGCGGGCGGGTTCCGCAGCCACAGCCCGTAGTGCCCTGCCGCGCTGGCGCAGGTGAGCCGGGCGTTGTGCCGGACTGCGGCCGCGAGATCCTGGTCGCAGTCCGGGGCGAGAAAAATTCCCCGCCGGGGTTGGGTGACCCCGCGTTCCGTCAAGTGCGCGATGTCCCTTCTGGAGTATCCGGCGCTGAGCAGCTGGGCGGTGCGGGCGACTCCGCCCGTCCGGTTGAGGTGTTCGTAGATGTCCATCAGGCCATTCCAGGCGGCCGGGACTGGATCTGGAAGGCGAAAGTAGCCGTATGTGGGTAACGTGCGCCGCCTGTGCTGTACGGTCCTGCCCGGTTTCTCGGCCTAGGTTCGACCGCCGGCCACGCAGATCCCCATGATTCCGCGGCAGCTGGCGGCCGGCGCAAGGGCGGCCCCGGAGGCAACTGGGCGGGAGCGATCAGCGAGACCCCGGCTAGAAGAGTTTTTGTAAACACTTGATGCGCATTAGGAAACTTGCGGCTATGATGGGTGTCACACCAGCCGATCAAATCCTCGAAGGAGAGCTTCCCTATGGAAGAGCTGCGCATCGAAGCCAACGGCAACATTGGCCCCATCGATTCATCCCGTATCCCGCGCTATGCCGGCGCTGCAACCTACGCCCGCCTGCCGCGCCTGGACCAGGTGGCGAAGGCTGACGTGACGGTGGTGGGCGTGCCCTTCGACTCGGGGGTTTCATACCGTCCCGGCGCAAGGTTCGGCGCCAACCATGTCCGCGAGGCCAGCCGGCTGCTCCGCCCGTACAACCCGGCCTGGGACGTCAGCCCGTTCGAAAACGTTCAGGTGGCTGACGCCGGCGACATGGCAGTTAACCCGTTCAACATCAACGAAGCCATCGAAACCATCCAGCAGAACGCGCTGGACCTCACCGCGGCCGGCAGCAAGCTGGTGACGCTCGGCGGCGACCACACCATCGCCCTGCCATTGCTCCGCGCGGCTGCCGAGAGGGCAGGCGGACCCATTGCCATGCTGCACTTTGACGCCCACCTCGACACGTGGGACACCTACTTCGGCGCGGAATACACCCACGGCACCCCGTTCCGCCGGGCCGTTGAAGAAGGCATCCTGGACACCGAAGCCATCAGCCACATCGGCACCCGCGGCCCGCTCTACGGCAAAAAGGATCTCGACGACGACCATCGCTTCGGGTTCGGCATCGTCACCTCCGCTGACGTCTACTACCAGGGCGTCCTGGAGACAGTGGCCAAGGTCCGCGACCGGATCGGCAACCGCCCGCTCTACATTTCCGTGGACATCGACGTCCTGGACCCCGCACATGCGCCCGGTACCGGAACTCCGGAGGCCGGCGGCATCACCAGCCGGGAGCTCCTGGAGATCATCCGGGGCTTCCGCGGCCTGAACCTGGTGGGCGCCGACGTCGTCGAAGTGGCCCCCGCCTACGACCACGCCGAAATCACCGGCGTGGCAGCCAGCCACGTGGCCTATGAACTGATCACCCTGATGGCGGACACCGCTGTTGAAGGTGACCGGTTCGGGACGGCCAACGGCTACGCCGCGCAAGCTCTCGGCCAAGAAGCCCGCCAACCTGCCGGTTTCGCCGCCGGAATCAAGGAGTAGCCACCATGATTGATTTCGATCCGGGCACAGCAGCTGCGCCCGCAGGGGACAGCAGACGGACCAGCCAGCGCAACGGCGGGGACCTCGTCGTCGAAACCCTTGAAGCGCTCGGCGCCAAGACCGTCTTCGGCATCCCGGGCCAGCACGCACTCGGCCTGTTTGACGCCATGGGCCGCGGCAACCTGCACTTCGTGTCCTCGCGGGTGGAGAACAACAGCGCCTTCGCCGCGGACGGGTACTCCCGCGCCACCGGAGAAGTGGGCGTGCTGTTCCTGTCCACCGGACCCGGTGCGCTGACGTCCCTCGCCGGCCTGCAGGAGGCCTACGCCACGGGTGTGCCCATGGTGGTGGTGGCCAGCCAGATCCCGCTCGAGGGACTGGGCGCCCGCCGCAAGGGCATGCTGCACCAGCTCGATGACCAGAAGGCTTCGGCTGCGAACGTCACCAAGAGCCAGCGCCTGATCCAGCACGCCTCCGGCATTCCGTCGGCCATCCAGGATGCCTGGACCGAAGCCATCTCCTCGCCGCAGGGCCCGGTCTGGCTGGAAATCCCGCAGAACGTGCTGCTGGATCCCATCATGGTGCCCCCGGTGGAGGACGCGCTCGCCGAAGCAGCGGACAACCCGCCCCGCGTGGAGCTGGTCCGGGAAGCGGTGAAATGGCTGTCGACGGCGGAACGTCCCGCCATCATCGCCGGCGGCGGTACGCGGCGGGGCCGGGCCGAAAAATCGCTGCTCTCGATTGCCGAAAAGCTGCGGGCCCCGGTCATCTGCACGCCTGGCGGCAACGGCGCCTTCCCGTGGACCCATGAGCTTTCGCTGCAGTCCTGGATCGAGGACCGCCACATGACGGACCTCCTGGAAGATGCCGACGTCCTGATTGTCATCGGCTCGTCCCTCGGCGAAGTCACGTCCAACTACTTCACGTTCGCGCCTCGTGGCCGTATCATCCAGATCGACGCCGAACCGCGCGTCCTCGAATCGAACAGCCCCGGACTGGGCATCCGCGCCGACGCCGGCCAGGCGCTCACCGCCCTCGACGAGGCCCTGGTCGCGCCCGTCGCCACCACCCGCAGCTGGCACGGGACCGCCCCGGAGGACCTGGTGAAGGACTCGCTCGCCAAGGTCAAGGCAAGGCTGGAATCCCAGGACCTGGGCAAAGAGCTGAAGTTCATGGCCGACATCCGCGAAGCAGTCCCCGCGGACATGCAGACCTTCTGGGACATGACCATCTCCGCGTACTGGGGCTGGAGCTGCTGGGATGCACGGCAGGGCCAGTTCCACTCCGCCCAGGGTGCAGGCGGCCTGGGCTATGGCTTCCCGGCGGCCATCGGCGGCGCCGTCGGGCTGGAAACACTGGGCAACCCCGGCCGGGTGCTTGCCGTGTCCGGTGACGGTTCATCCATGTACTCCATTTCCGAACTCGCCACCGCCAAGCAGCACAACATCCCGGTCACCTGGCTGATCGTGGACGACGGCGGCTACGGCATCCTGCGCGAATACATGGTGGGCGCGTTCGGCAAGGCCACGGCCACCGAGCTCGCGCGCCCCGACTTCGTCAAGCTCGCCGAGGCGTTCGGTGTGCCGGCCACGCGAGTGGCCCCCGGGGACGTCGGGGACGCGCTCAAGGCGGGCTTCGCGGCGGACGGACCGAACGTCGTCGTCGTCGAAACCCTGCTCAAGATGTTCGGCCCCACCCACCTGGACGGCTGAACACCCAAGCACCAACCACGCGCGAACTGGCAGCTGATACCCTCCTCAAGCAAATTTGAGGGCGTTAGCTGCCAGTTCGCGCTTGTCGTTTAAGGGCCCTTGAGCCCTGCCATCTCTTCCTTAGTTTCCCAAAGCAACCATTTAACGATATGGTTGCCTTAGGCAAGCAAAAGAGGAGAGCTCAATCATGGCAGTCGCCCCGGACACCGCAGCGGACCTTGTCTACCGCATCTTCGACCTCCAAAGGGTGGTCCGATGTGTCGCCGCGGCGAGCTTCCGCGGGCAGGACACCGGGGTTGCGCTGCAGGGTGTGCTCAGGTTCGTGGGGGAGGGGGAGTCCCGCGCCACCCATCTGGCGGAGCGGCTCGGCGTCAGCGCCCCCGTCCTCAGCCGCCACATCGCGGAGCTTGAGGAGCAGGGCTACGTCAGCCGGCGGCCGGATCCCGACGACGGCCGCGCCCAGTTGGTTGCCCTGTCGCCGGCGGGCGTGGACAAGCTCCGGAAGATCGAGGAGCACCGCACGGCCACGCTGCAGGAGTACCTCAGCGATTGGAGCCAGGACGATGCCGAAGAAACGGCACGGATCCTGACGAAACTCTCCGAGTCCCTCAAACATTCAGCCCGGGCACATGCAGTCCCGGCACTTTCAACCGCGGTGACAGCCGCCGCAACCCAAAACCTCCAGGAGCACTGATATGTCGAGCCAACCCGCCGCACCGCCCTTGGCGATGACCCACCGCCAGATTATGGAAGCCCTGACCGGGCTCCTCGCGGCCTTCTTCACCGCCATCCTCAGCAGCACCATCGTGGCCAACGCGTTGCCCACCATCATGTCCGATCTGCACGGCACCCAGACCGACTTCGCCTGGGTGATCACGGCCGCCCTGCTGGCCAACGCCGTCACCACCCCCATCTGGGGCAAGCTGTCCGACCTCTTCAACAAGAAGCTGCTGGTCCAGCTGAGCATCGTCATCTTCGTGGCCGGCTCCGTCATGGCCGGGCTCTCCGAGACCATCCCGCTGCTGCTCACCGCACGCGTTATCCAGGGCGTGGCCATGGGTGGGCTCACCGCGTTGGCGCAGTCCATCATCGGCACGATGATCCCGCCCCGGGACCGCGGTAAATACTCCGGCTACATGGGCGCCGTGATGGCGGTAGGCACTGCCGGCGGCCCGCTGCTCGGCGGATTCATCGTGGACAGCCCGCTGGGCTGGCGCTGGACCTTCTTCGTCTGCGTGCCGCTCGCCGTCGTCGCGCTTATCCTGCTGCAGATCACGCTGAAAATCGAGCACATCAAGCGCCACGTCAAGATTGACTGGCTTGGCTCCATCCTGCTGACCTCCGGTGTCAGCCTGCTCCTGATCTGGGTTTCCTTCGCCGGCAACCCCGCCTATTACGACTGGGTCTCCTGGCAGTCGGCCGCCATGGTGGGCGGCGGCGTGGTGCTGCTGGCCCTGCTGGTGCTGGTGGAATCCAAAGTGGAGCAGCCCATCATCCCGCTGAAGATCATCTCCGAACGCACCACAGCCCTGGCCATCATCGCTTCAGTTGCCGTGGGCATCGCGATGTTCGGCTCCACCACCTTCCTTGGCCAGTACTTCCAGGTAGCCCGTGGAGCGACTCCCACCGAAGCCGGGCTCCTGACGCTACCGATGATCGCCGGCAACCTGACGGGCTCCGTCGTTTCCGGTCTGCTGATCAGCCGCACCGGCAAATGGAAGGGCTACCTGATCGGTGGGTCCATCCTGCTGATCGGCGGCCTCGGTCTGGCTGGCAGCATGGACCACACCACCGAACTGTGGCAGGCCGGGATCTTCACGGCAATCCTGGGCGTGGGCCTCGGCATGCTGATGCAGAACCTGGTCCTGGCGGTGCAGAACACGGTCCGGGCATCCGACATCGGTTCGGCCAGCGCGTCAGTGGCATTCTTCCGCTCGGTGGGCGGCGCGATCGGTGTGTCCGTGCTCGGCGCCATCCTCAGCAGCCGGGTCAGCGAACTCGCCACCCAGGGCCTGGCTGCGGCCGGCATCCCGGTGGCAGGGGGGTCGGCCGGAGCCAGCATGGACCTCGTTGATATGCCCGCACCAGTGCGCGAGATCATGCGCGCCGCCTACGGTGATGCCACCGCCGAGGTCTTCCTGATCTCCGCCGGCGTTGTGGTGGTGGCCCTGGTCTCGGTTCTGTTCATCAAGGAACGCCCACTGCGGCGCACCGTCGACATCCAGCCGGCGGCCGACGCCGAGGCAAACCACGACGCTGAAAGCACGACGCCGGAACTCGCCTCCGCGAACCGCTGACCTAAGCACGAGCGGCTGACCTGAGCGCGAGCGGCTGACCGACGCGCGAACCGACACTTGAGGCCCCTGGAATCCGGGGCCTCAAGTGTCTGTTCGCGCAGGTGGGTGGTCGGGAAACGTGTGGGGGAGTACGCCGATCGGAGGATATTTGCCGTAGATGTTTCGCCCGGGCAACGGATTTCGTAGAGTAGGTAGGCTGAGAAATGTCAGCCCCGCCTGTTACTACTTATCCTCATCATTTCGCGCTCTCTTCCTAAGGATTCTCGGGCATGCTCCTCACCCTCATACGGCGCTACTCCAAACCGTATACGCCGTATATCGTGGCCGTCGTCGTGTTCCAGCTGGCGTCCACCATCGCGGCGCTGTACCTTCCCAGCCTCAATGCGCAGATCATCGATGAAGGCGTTTCCCGAGGGGACACTGATTTCATCTGGCGCACCGGGTCCGTGATGCTGCTGGTGGCCATTGTCCAGGTGGGCACCGCCATTGCCGGCGTCTACTACGGCTCCAAAACGGCCATGGCCGTGGGCCGCGATCTGCGCCGCGGGGTATTCCGCAAGGTCACCAGTTTCTCCGCGAAGGACGTGAACACGTTCGGCGCCCCCACCCTCATCACCCGCGGCACCAACGACGTCCAGCAGGTCCAGATGCTGGTGCTGATGGGCCTGAACTTCATGGTGGCCACCCCCATCATGTGTATCGGCGGCATCATCATGGCGCTGCGCGAGGACATCAGCCTGTCGTGGCTGGTCTGGGTCTCCGTGCCCGTGCTGATCGTTGTGGTGGGCTACCTGGTGGTCCGGCTGATGCCCCTGTTCCGTTCCATGCAGAAGAAGATCGACCGCATCAACGCTGTCCTGCGCGAGCAGATCATCGGCATCCGGGTGGTCCGGGCCTTTGTCCGCGAACCCTATGAAACCGCCCGGTTTGGCGTGGCCAACAAGGACCTGACCGACGTTTCGTTGAAGATCGGTGCGTTGTTTGTCCTGATGTTCCCGGCCATCGGCATGATTCTGCACCTTTCCACGGCTGCGGTGCTGTGGTTCGGCGGCCAGCGCGTGGATTCAGGCGACATGCAGGTGGGCGCACTGACCGCCTTCCTGCAGTACCTGCTCCAGATCCTGATCGCCGTCATGATGGGCACGTTTATGGCCATGATGATCCCGCGCGCCTCCGTCTGCGCGGACCGCATCGGTGAAGTACTCGACGTCGAACCCTCCATCCACGATCCCGAACGGCCCGTAACTCCCGCCGCGCTGGCCGGGGTGGTGGAGTACCGGAACGTCACCTTTGCCTACCCCGGTGCCGAGTCGCCGGTGCTGAGCAACATCAGCTTCACCGCCAAACCGGGCGAGACCGTTGCCATCATCGGTTCCACGGGTGCAGGCAAGAGCTCGTTGCTGTCGTTGCTGCCGCGTCTCTACGACATCGCCGAGGGGGAAGTCCTCCTGGACGGCGTCTCGGTCAGCAACCTGGACCGGGCCGAGATCACCAAGCGCGTGGCCCTGGTACCGCAGCGGCCGTACCTCTTCTCCGGCACCATCGAGCACAACCTGCGCTTCGGCAAGACCGAAGCCACGGACCAGGAACTCTGGGACGCGCTGCAGATCGCCCAGGGCGAGGGCTTTGTCCGTGAGAAGAAGAACGGACTGAACGCCCGCATCGCGCAGGGCGGCACCAACGTCTCCGGCGGCCAGCGGCAGCGGCTCTGCATCGCCCGCGCCTTGATCACCAAACCCAAGGTCTACCTCTTTGACGATTCGTTCTCGGCGCTGGACGTAGCAACCGACGCCAGGCTCCGCGCCGCGCTGAAACAGACCACCGCCGACGCCACCGTGATTATCGTGGCCCAGCGGATCTCCACCATCACCGACGCAGACCAGATCCTGGTGCTGGATAACGGCCGGATCGTGGACCGCGGAACGCATGAGGAACTCCTGGAAACCTCACCCACCTACCAGGAAATTGTTGAATCCCAGCTGAGCGTGGAGGAAATGGCATGAGCGCCGCCAAGAAGCACTCGACACCGGCTGAGGTCAAGGAAACAGGTACCGGCACCGCAACCCCCGAAGACCTCCTGGAGGACGACGAGTTCTTCGAGGAGGAATACAAACCCTCCGAGGCCGACGGCGACATGTTCGGCGGCATGCCCGCCAAGAAGGCCGAGCACTTCTGGCCCTCGGCGAAGCGCCTGCTGGGGCTCCTGAAGCCTGAAGCTGTGGGCATCTACGCCGTGGTGGGCCTGGTGGTGGTCTCCGTGGTCCTGAATGTCATCGCGCCCAAGATCCTGGGCCAGGCCATGGACGTCATCTTCGGCGGCGTGGTTGGCAAACAACTGCCCGCGGGCGCCAGCAAGGACGAGTTCGTGGAAGGCCTGCGCCAGCAGGGGCAGGACAACTTCGCGGACATGGTGTCCCGGATGGAGCTGGTTCCGGGCACCGGGATCAACTTCCAGAAACTCTCAGTCCTGATCGCCATCGTGCTGCTGATGTACTTTGTGGCCAACATCTTCCTCTGGCTGCAGGGCTACGTGCTGAACCGCATCGTCATGAAGGTGATCCGCAGGCTTCGGGACGACACAGAAAAGAAGCTGAACCGGCTCCCGCTGAACTACTTCGACACCCGCCAGCGCGGCGACGTCCTCTCCCGGGTGACGAATGACGTCGACAACGTCCAGCAGGCGCTGCAGCAGGCCTTCGCGCAGCTGATCAGCTCGCTGCTGACCGTTATCGGCATCGTCATCATGATGTTCATCGTCTCCTGGCAGCTTGCTCTCATCGCCCTCGTGGCGCTGCCGCTGTCCGGCGTGGCTGCCGGCCTGATCGGATCGCGCAGCCAGAAGCTCTTTGCCGCCCAATGGAAGAACACGGGCGAGCTGAACGGCCAGATCGAGGAATCCTTCTCCGGGCACGACCTTGTGCGGGTCTTCGGCCGTGACGCTGACATGCTGGAACGCTTCGAAGAGCGGAACGAGGCCCTGTACAAGGCGAGCTTCGGAGCCCAGTTCGTCTCCGGCATGATCTTCCCGGTCATGCAGTTCGTTTCTTACCTCAGCTATGTGGGCATCGCCGTCGTGGGTGGCCTCCGGGTGGCCTCGGGCTCGATGTCCCTGGGCGACGCCACGGCGTTCATCCAGTACTCGCGCGAGTTCACCCAGCCGCTGGGCCAGATGGCCGGCATGGCCAACATGCTGCAGTCCGGTGTGGCGTCCTCTGAACGGGTCTTTGAATTCCTCGACGCCGATGAGCAGGACGCTGAGACCGCCACCGAGCACCTGCCGGCCAAAACCGACGGGCATGTGGAGTTCAAGGACGTCACGTTCAGCTACACCGAGGACAAGCGGCTGATCGAAAACCTGTCCTTCACGGCAGAACCCGGGCACACCGTGGCGATTGTTGGTCCCACGGGGGCCGGTAAAACCACCCTGGTGAACCTGGTCATGCGCTTCTACGAGCTGAACTCAGGGTCCATCACCCTGGACGGCGTGGATGTCACGCACCTGAGCCGGTCCGAGTTGCGGTCCAAGGTGGGCATGGTGCTCCAGGATGCGTGGCTGTTTGGCGGGACAATTTACGACAACATCCGGTACGGCAACCTGGACGCCACCGAAGAGCAGGTCATGGCAGCCGCCAAGGCCACCTTCGTGGACCGCTTTGTGCGCGCCCTGCCGGATGGCTACGACACCGTGATCGATGAGGAAGGCAACAACGTCAGCGCCGGTGAGAAGCAGCTGATCACCATCGCCCGGGCATTTGTGGCCAACCCGTCGCTGCTCATCCTGGACGAGGCAACCAGTTCGGTGGACACACGCACCGAGCTGCTGGTCCAGAAGGCCATGGCGGCGCTGCGAACGGATCGCACCAGCTTTGTGATCGCCCACCGGCTCTCCACGATCCGCGACGCCGACACCATCCTGGTGATGGAGAACGGCAAGATCGTGGAGCAGGGCAACCACAGGACGCTGCTGGCGGCCGAGCGTGCTTACTACCGGCTGTACATGTCTCAGTTCGCGGGTGCCGACGTTGAAGAATCCGTTGTGGACGATTCGACGGCGGTCCACAGCTGAGCGCGCTGGGAACCGGAACCGGAACCGGAGCCGGGAGCGCTGGCACCCCGGCAGAGGGCCCGTCCCCCCGCGGTCAAAGCATCCCGGATCCCCGGCGCATCGAGGTCCTGGTCCCGATGCGCTGGGGTGACATGGACGCCTACGGGCACATCAACAACGTCCAGATTGTCCGGATGCTCGAGGAGGCGCGGATTACAGCGTTCGGGCCTCCCCGGGGCACCGGCCTGCCCGGCGTCGAGCCGGAAGTTTCGCTCTTCAACGACATTCCGGAGGGGACCCTGGCGCTGGTGGTGGAGCACAAGATCCGCTACGTCAGGACGTTGGAATACCGCAACGTCCCGGCAGTGGTCCAGGTGTGGATCGGCGCGGTGAAGGGGGCCAGTTTCGACATCCACTACGTGGTGCAGGACCCGGTCACCCGGGAGGACTGCGTCCGGGCCAGCAGCCACCTGGCGTTTGTGGACGAAGCCTCCGGCCGCGTCCTGCGCCTGACGCCTGAGCAAAAGGAGCGCCTCACGCCGTTCACTTTTTGAGCAGTACTCAATTTGAACCGTGGACGTTCGTGCCTGCGCACCCGTTGCGTAGGCACGGCGAACACCGGAAACTTTGAATATCCACTAAGGAGTGTTGACCATGGCCAAGAAAAACAAAAAGACCTGGAAAGAGATGTCACCGGCGGCACGGGCGGGATTCGTGGCTATCGGGATAGGGCAGGTGGCGCTGATGTTGGCCGCCCAGCGCGACATCTCCAAGCGTCCGGCTGACCAAATTAACGGGCCAAAGGCGGCCTGGCGCGTGGCTGCCCTGATCAATTTCATCGGGCCGATGGGCTACTTCATTCTTGGGCGCAAGCGGCCCGGAGCCGGGGCCGGAGCAGTCAGATAGCACCCCAGCTGAACTGCACCCAATCAGGGACTTCGGAGCAGGCATCCAGTTTGAGCCTGTAAATTTGAACCCATGACCCCAAACCCCAAGACTGCCATGCACCGCGCCCTCGGTGTCTCAAAGGAGATCGAGGACGCGGCCTGGTTTGTGCTGGGACCGGGCTTGCAGGGCAAGCCGTCGGCCCTGGACGGGAACACCCTGACGTGGACAGCCGAGGCTGCGGCCGAGCTGCTGGAACGCCTGGACCGAGGAGCCGCGGACGCCAAGGCGCCCATGATGACCAACCTCCGGCAGAACCTCGAGGACGCCTCCCGGGAGGCCAAACAGCTGGCCGTGGAGCTGCTCTTCCTGCAGTCGCTGCCCCTGGCGCACGAGGTCAAGTCGCTCAAGGTCAAGCGTGCCCGCGTGGCGGAGGCCGCGTCTTGGCTGGAGACACCGCTGGAGCCGCGGCTGGAGCTGCCCGAGGAGCTCTACAAGGGCATGACGGACCACGGTGTGATCAGGGACCGAACCGCCGAATTCAACTGGACCATTTGGGACCATCTCAAGTGGCTCTGCCGGTTTGTGCAGCATGTGGACCAGCAGATTCCGGCAGCCATCACCAAGGCCCTGAAGGACCCGCTCAATTTCCACGAGCTCGCCGCGGGCACGGCGGGGGACCAGCCCGCCATCCGCCGCAGCATCGAGTACCTGGCGTGGCCCAGCTACTTCGAGCCCGTCGTGGCGGACGTGGAGCGGCAGGAAATCCGGGACGCCTTCGCCTCCCTGGTGGGCGGGGCCAAGGGCGACAGCGACGAAGACATCACCGCGGACATCCACCGCATCCGCCTGCACCTGGATGAACAGGCCGGCCAGCGCATCGACTGGTACGCCCGCCAGTTGGTCAGCCAGTGGCGCAAAGTCGGGGACCCCGGACGCCGCGCGTGGCTGCTGCGTACCCACAGCGACAACGCTGAACTGCTCACCGCGTGGCAGGACGAGGAGAAGGTGACGCTCGACGTCGAACATCTCCGCCACCTGGACCCCGGCGTGACCGCTGGGCTGGTGCAGCACGCGGTGGACGAGGATTACAAGCACCTGGGCTACGTAGAGCGGGAGGACACCAAAACGGCGGTGTTCGCCTTCCTCACCGTCATGAAGCCCGGCGACCTGGTCCTGTACCAGCACGCCGGCACCGTGCGGCTGGGCGTGGTGCTGGGCGAGCCCGAGCACAACGACGACAACCGCCGTATGCGGCGCAAGGTGCGCTGGCTGGACGACGACGGCCGCGCCACCGCAGACCTGCCCCGTCACGTCCAGCGACAGCTGGCCACCTCGGGGATCGTTGTTGACGTCACCAAAGTGGTGCAGGCGCTCCAGGCGCTCGTGCCGGCCGAGGCGGAACCGGAGGACGACGACGCCGCCGCACCTGCCGCCGTCGTACCCCCTGTGCAGGAGGGCTTCCGCCCGCTGAGCCGCGACTTCGCGGATTCGCTGCACATGGACCTGGAGCCGCTGCAGGAGATCGCGGAACTGCTGGAGGAGAACCGCCAGCTGGTCCTGTACGGGCCGCCCGGAACGGGCAAGACGTACCTGGCCAAGCACCTCGCGGCGGAACTGGCCCAGGACAGCACGGACGAGCGGGTGAAGCTGGTGCAGTTCCACCCGTCGTACGCGTATGAGGACTTTTTCGAGGGCTACCGGCCGGACAAGACGGACGAGGGCCAGGTGGCCTTCAAGCTCGTGGCGGGGCCGCTGCGCCGGCTGGCCGAGGAAGCCGCCAAGCCCGGGAACGAGAAGAAGCCGTATTTCCTGATCATTGACGAGATGAACCGCGCCAACCTGGCCAAGGTGTTCGGCGAGCTCTACTTCCTGCTGGAGTACCGCGATGACCGGATCTACTTGCAGTACAGCCCGAACGAGCCGTTTACGCTGCCGGACAACCTGTACATCATCGGCACCATGAATACCGCGGACCGGTCCATCGCGATGATGGATGCCGCCATCCGGCGCCGGTTCGCGTTCATCGAGCTGCATCCGCAGACGGAGCCGGTGAAGGGGTCGCTGCTGCGGTTCCTGCAGGCGCGGGGCCTGGACACAACGCCGGCGCTGCTGCTTGATGCGCTCAACGCCGCAATCGACGAGTGGGACCGGGACCTGATGATCGGCCCGTCGTACTTCATGAAGACGGCAGCCCAGACGCCGACTGGGCTGCGCCGGATCTGGAAATACGAACTGATGCCGCTGCTGGAAGAGCACTACCACGGCCAGCTGACCCGGGCGCAGCTGGAGGAGCGGTTCGGGCTTGAGCAGCTGCTGGGACGCCTTGTTACCAGCTAAGCCAACCCACACTCCCGCGCACGGCGGCCCTGTGCACGGCGGTGCCGCGTTGGGTGGCGCCGCGTTGAGTGGCGCGGTGCACGGCGGAGCAGCGCAGCGCGGCCGCGGCCCGACAGCGCGCCACCTGGTCCTCGACGAGCTGTCCAAAGGCACCGTGGAACGCCTTGATGCGGCCAGCGCGGCCTTCGTGAACGCCAGCGGGCTGGCCAAGGCCTCCCCGATGGGCATGGGTTTGTATCGGATTGAGCCCGCGGGCAAGGTGGGGTCGGTGCGCACGGCCACCCTGCAGCTGGATGTGCGCCCCAAGGACCGGCTGGGACTGAGCCGGCTGCTCTTCCTCCTCGGCTACGCCGGCAACCAGGGCTTCCGGCCGGATTCCGTGGCCGCCTCCGAGGACCGCGAACTCTGGAGCGCGTTGGCCGAATCCCTCGCCCAACTGGCAGAGCGTGCTTTGGGACGAGGGGTGTTGCAGGGCTACCTGACCGTTGATGAGTCTCTCCGCACGGTCAAGGGCCGCATCCGGATTTCCGACCAGATCTCCCGGCGCCCCGGCATGCTGGTGCCGCTGGAAGTGTCCTATGACGAGTTCACCGAGGACATCGCCGAAAACCGGATCCTGCGCGCCGCGCTGGAGCGGATGGGCCAGGTGCCGCGGGTCCGCCCCGAAGTGCTGAGCCGCCTGCGGCAGCTGAAGGGAAAGCTCGACGCCGTCACCCGCCTTAGGGCCGGCGCGCCCCTGCCGCCGTGGACCCCGAGCCGGATGAACGTCCGCTACCAGTCGGTGCTGCGCCTCGCTGAGCTGATCCTGCGGAATGCCTCGGCCGAGGCTGGGGAGGGGAAGCAGCAGACGGCATCGTTTGTGGTGGACATGGGCCAGGTGTTTGAGGATTTTGTGGGCACGGCGCTCCGCGAGGCCTTGGCGGCGTATCCGGGGGAGATTCGGCTGCAGTACAACGCGCTCCTCAGCGAAGCTGTCCATGATGCCGACCGGCTCTCCGTGCGCCCGGACGCCGTGCACTTGCTGGGCGGACGCCCCGTGGGGGTCTACAACGCAAAGTACAAGGCCGCCACTGACCTGGGCGCATCCCTGACTGCCGACCACTACGAGATGCTCGCCCACTGCACCGCACTGGGTGTGCCCACCGCGTGGCTGATCTATGCGGGGGCGGGCGAGATGAAACTGCGGCGGATCCTGAACACTGACATCGACGTTGTTGAGTTCCCGCTGGATCTGTCGCTGCCGCCGTCGGACATCCTGGCAGCGGTGGCGGACCTGGCGCGGCAGTCCTGGGGTGAAGTGGTCCGGGCTGCCCGCGCGGGACAACCAGCGGACGAACCTAGACCGGCACCCGGAACGTAAACGTGGTGCCCTGGCCCAGCTGGCTTTCCACTTGGATGGTTCCGCCGTGGGCCTCCACGATGGCCTTGCTGATGGGCAGGCCCAGGCCCACGCCGGGAATGGCTGTCCGGCGGACGTTGCTGGTCCGGAAAAACTTGGCGAACACGTGGGCCTGGTCGTTGGCGCTCATGCCCATGCCCGTATCGCTGACTCGGCAGGCGAGGTGGCCGCCGTCGTGCTCCAACGACACCACCACGTTGCCGCCGTCGGGCGAGTATTTGATCGCGTTGGAGACCAGGTTGTCCAGCACCTGGGAGATGCGGGGGCCGTCCACGTGGGCCTCTAGCTTGGCTGGTGTTTCGGCTTTCAACGCCACGCGGGAGGCATCAGCCCGGGGCATCGCGGCGGACACGCTGGCGCGGACCAGTTCGGCGACGTCGACGGCGTGCGGCGTCACGATCAGTTGCCCGTTCCTGCTGGCGAGGAGGTCAGACACCAAGGTGAGAAGGCGTTCTGAATTGCGCCTGATGATGTTCAGCGGTTCCAGTTGGTCGTTGCCGGGGTCGTCCTCCAGGAGAAGTTCCACGTAGCCCAGGATGGAGGTCAGGGGAGTCCTGAATTCATGGGACACGCTGGAGACGAATTCATCTTTGGCGGCCAGGGCGTCCACCAGGTCGGTCACATCACTGAAAACGATCACCGAGCCGGCGAATTTCCCGTCCGGGTCCGTCATGGCCCGGGCACTTGTGGTGATGGCCCGCTGTTCCTTGCCTGCGCCCAGCCAGACGAGGTAATCCGTGAACGTCTCGCCCAGGACAGCCCTGCGCACGGGGCGGTCCTCCACCGGGACAGGGGTGGTATGGTCTGCGGCGAAGACCAGCAGCTGGGACTCGTTGGGATCGTCGATGTCCTTCGGGCTGGCCAATTCGTGGTTGGCGCGTTGTTTCCGGTTCATCAGGATGTCGTGGCCGTCTGCGTCGACGGCGAGGACGCCCAAGTGCACGGTGTCAAGAACGGAGTTGAGCAAGGCTTCCTGCCGCCTGGTGCTGCGCAGGCTGGCTTGGAGCTGCCCGTCCTTCTCTTCCAGGATCCGCTGCTGCCGCGTCATGCTCAGGGTCAGCACACTGACTGATACACCGATTCCCAGCATCATGACGGGGACGAGGAGGGGCTTGGCCAGGCCGGGGCCGGACACGTCGCCCCGAATTAGGAGCGGAACCCAGATGATGGCCAATGGCCCGAAGAAGGATACCCAAAGCGCGGCCCGGGGGTAATAGCCTGAGGCACACAGCCAGATGACGGGGAAGACCGCCAACAGGCTGATCCCGGCCAGGCTTTCCTGTCCGCCCTCCCTGCCCACGGCGATGGAGACAAAGTCTAAGAGTGGGATGAACAGGAAGCTGGTGTAGGGCAGGCGGTCCCACGGCACCAGGTAGCACAGGGCCATGATGGCCAGCTGGGAAACGAGGAAGGCCACAAAAAGCGGGTTGTCCATGGTCCCCGGGAAGAACGCCCACATGAGGAACGCCGTAAGGAGGGTAGTGACGAACAACGGCGTCTGGCTGAGGACAACCCTGTCCGTCAGCCGGTATTCATGGAATTGCCGCCGGAAAAACCTGAGGCGACCCGTGGCCCACTTTACGGGTTCACTCATGAACGTCGGCGTGAAGTGGGAGGATAGGGGAATGCATACCAGCAGGATATCGGCAGCGGGCTATACTTCTCACGTTGTCAAGCTGGCTGAGGGGGCTGAGGGGCTGGTATGAGTGAAGCACGAGTGGGTCTTGTCATCGAGGATGATCAGGATATCCGGGAGTTGGTACGCACGGTCCTGACGCAGGCGGGTTTTGACGTCACCGTGGCGGGCAGCGGCTCCGAAGGGGTTAAGGCTGCCAGAACCTTGAATCCTGACGTCATAACGCTTGATTTAGGGCTGCCGGATATCGACGGGTTCGAGGTCTCCCGCCAGATCCGCGAGTTCTCGGATGCCTACATCGTGATGCTCACCGCTCGGGCTGAAGAACTTGATACTTTGATCGGTCTCGAGTCCGGTGCTGACGACTACCTCACCAAGCCCTTCCGCCCCCGCGAACTCCGCGCGCGGATCGCGGCGATGATGCGCCGTCCCCGGTCGCTTCCGGACGCGGGGGAGAGCGCTCCCGTTTCTGATCGCCCGGCGGACGCTGCTACTGGCAGTGGAAAAGGTCATTACAGCCACAATGGATTGGATCTGAGTTACGCCTCACGGTCGGTCAGTGTGGACGGCCAGGAGCTGAACCTGACCCGGACCGAGTTCGAACTCCTGTATGCCCTGCTCGAGGCGGGACGGACTGTCCGGACCAAATCGGATTTGGTGCGTCGGCTCCGGGACGAGGATTACGACGTCGGAAGTTACATCAGCGAAGCGGATGAACGGTCAGTGGAGGTGCACATGGGCAACCTCCGGAAGAAACTTGGTGATTCACCGCAGCAACCCCGCTGGCTGCAGACGGTCCGAGGTGTAGGTTACCGGTTGGCGCCTGGCGGGCGCTGAGCCTGGAGCCTGTGCAGGGTCTGGCGGCTGCACTGGTTGATCGGCCGGAGGTAGTTGACGGCCAGCCGCGGCAGTGCCACGGACGGCTCTGCACGCGGTGACTCTTCCCGGATGGAACGTTCAAGGTCCATGGCCAGCCCCGCCAGCCGTTCGGCGCCCACCATCTGGCTCGACGTCTTGAGGCTCAGGATCGCATCCACGGCCCCGTCCAGGTCTCCGGTGGTCAGGGCGAGCCGCAGCTTGCCGATCCGCGACGGCAGGCAGTCGATGAAATTTCCCACGAAAACGCTGCAGTAGCCCTCGTCCTCGTCGAGTTCTACCCGCAGCCGGTCAAGGACGGAAGGATCTACCAAGGGGCGCCCTGCGTCATCGGTTGGAGCCATTTCCGTCCGTTCCGCTCGCGTCTCCCGCCCCGATAGGTTGCGGTGACTTGGGTTTCTGTCCACTTTCAGCGTAAATCTGTTCCCTTGAGATGCAGCCGTTCGGGACAAGGACTGCGGGATTCCTGAGGAGACTGCGGGTTTTTCATAGGAGTTCATCTTTGCGGGCGCCGATCAATTCGGGAGGGGGCAAAGGCTCAAGATTGGCTCAAGTTCTGGCTGGCGTTTCCTGCCGTGTGTTACCGGGCGCCTGTTTGCCGCCTGTTACCGGGCGTCTGCTTGCCGGGCGCCGAGGAACTCCACCAGGTGGGCTTCGAGGGCGGAGCCGTCCTTCAACTCGCACTCCCACACGGTGAGTACCTCCCAGCCGGCGTCCATCAACTGTTGGCGCTGGTCGGCGTCGCGGTTTTTGGTGCGGGTGCGCTTGGCCTCCCAGAAGGCGGCGTTCGCTTTGGGGGCGTGCTGGCCTACCCGGCAGTCGTGGAAGTGCCAGAAGCAGCCGTTGATGAAGATGACCTTCCGCCGGCCTGCGAATACCATGTCCGGGCGGCCTGGCAGGCGGCTGTTACCTGCCCTGCCGTGCAGACGGTAGCGGTAGCCCTTGGCGTGGAGGAGGCGGCGCACCAGCAGTTCCGGCTTGGTGTTCTTGCCCCTGATGCGGGACATGTTCCAGCTGCGTTGCTCGGGAGTGAGCCTGTCCGCCATGATTCCAGTCCAGGAGCTCCTAGATTTCGCGCTCCGGCTGGTCGCCCAGCTCGAAATGGCGGCCGCTGACGGCCGTGGGCACGATCTCCACGTAGAAATCCTTCAGCGTCGGCACCCAGGATTTCAGGCCCAGCTCTTCGACGGCGGCGAGCTCCGTTGAGTTGGTCAGGACGCGCGCCGTTCCCCGGAGCACTACCGACCAGGCCTCATCTGAGAGGATGCCGTCCGTTTCAAGCAGCACCCTGGAGTTGATGGTGAGCTGGGCCAGCTTGTTGCCGGGCGCGGTGCGGAGGTAGATCTTCCGGTCCGAGGAGAGGTAGTTGACGGGAAAAATGTCCGGTTCGCCGGCCACAGAGACCACCAGCCGGCCGTGCCTTGTGGCGTCTAGGAGTTTCCAGGACTGCTCGTCGTCGAGCTCGAGAACGGGGTTGCCATCTGTGTGGGTAAACATCATGAAGCCCATCCTTCTACAACCGGTAGAAGAATTCTAGGGGTGTGGGTGGGAATTCCCTGCCCAGGGGATGAAAGAGGCGATTGTTCGTGTGACTTTTTATTGGTCCCCGGCGGTGGTAGAACCGATGGCGGGTGGCTGTGGATAACTTTCATCGCTCAAATGTGTCCTGGGCTACCCTTAAGGTCATTGTTCGGAGCGAAGCGTCTTGAAACTATCGGGGGATTAGCTGCCCATGACATCGCACATCACTTCCACATCGCGGCGTTCGCGCATGCACCTTGTTGCTGCTGTTGCCGCGTCTGCTTTGCTTTTGACCGGTTGCAACGCGGGTGGCGACCCCAACAGCGGTGGCACATTGTCCGAGTCGCCGTCACAAACCGCTAGTCCAAGCACTACGCCGACACCGACGGCGACTCCTGCTTATGTGCCTGCTTCGGCTACCGGCCGCGCGCAGAACGTGCCGGTTCCGGTGCTTCCGGAGGTCGCGAAGACGGAGACGAAGGAGGGGCTTGAGGCGTTCGCCCGCTACTGGTTCGAGGTACTTAGCTATTCCTATGAGACAGGGGAGCTTTCACTTCATGAAAGCCTGACACCTCAAACATGCGCGCCATGCCAAAAGTCCGCGGAGGCGATAAGAGCTTGGCATTCCGAAGGCAGGTGGCTGGTCGGAGGGCAGATCAGCACCCCCGCGGTAGATTCGACGTTCTCACGGGATGAATCTGGGAAATACAAGGTCTCCGTCCAAGTGCATCAGATTCCACTGTCATATGTCCGCGCAGATGGGACAGTTGCGCATACCGACCCACAAGGTGCGGATCAAGGCAACTTGCTGATCGTTTCGTACAGCTCCGATTCGTGGCGGCTGGACGAAGTCGGAAGCATTGTTGGATAACTGTGTCTACCCGTCGACCGCTTGGATATCGCGGAATGTTACTTGCCGCGGGGCTGCTCGTAACGCTCTTTGTATCACCGGCTCATGGTGCCGGTAGTGACGATCCAGAATTTAATGGCGCTTGGACACCGGACTCAGCCGGAGTCGGAGGTTATGTGTGGGACGCCGAGGCCAACGACTTTGTTCAGCAAGCACCCGGGGCCCCAATTTTGGATCCCAACCAATACAAATACGAACTCCAATGCCACCTCGGTGGTGGAGACTTCGATTCAGTGTGTTTACGAGACCAGATTGAATGCCGGAACGGGCCGGAAGGCAACGAGGAAGGCATTCCCGTTGTCTGGCTGAGCGCACCCAGAGGCATCGCGAATCCTGTATGGTCCCACCACTCCGGACCCACTTGTCTCTACGATGCTCGGCCCGAGGACCTCCTTCCGCGAATAGCCGCCCAGATCCAGCAGCAGTTCGAGAGTCTTCCGATCAACGCGGGAGCCGTCGTCGCGCAGCCCAGTCCCAACACGCTCCGCGGTGCCGAAACGAACTTCTACGCCGACGCGTCCGAGCAGCAGTTTGACGTGACGATGCTGGGGCAGAAGGTGCACGTGGTCGCCACGCCGGTTCAATACACCTGGAACTATGGCGACGGAACCGTCTTTGGCCCACAGCCCTCAATGGGTGGGCCGCTGCCGCAGGACCGGTGGGGTGAGAAGACCCGAACGAGCCACGTCTATGCGGACACCGGCGACTTCCGAGTGGTCCTCACTACGACCTTTCAAGGCACGTATTCCGTGAACAACGGGCCGCCCTTGCCCATACCCGGCCAAGGCCAGTTCAGCGCTCTACCTCAGTCCATCAGCGTCTGGAGGTCCATCACCCGGAACTACGCCGACGACTGCAACCAGAACCCTCAGGGGCAAGGGTGCCCGGGGGTCGCATCGCCCCGATAGCAAGCATCCGACGACGCGTATGAGACGGCCGGCAACCGCGCCCGGAAACCAGCCAAGCCACCCCGCAAGGGGTGATCCACACCTCCATCGGAATACTTGCACGCGCCGCTCAGTTGGGCACAGCAGTACCAATTCACCTCGAAAGGAACTGCGCATGCTGTTTTCCCCCTTAACTCTTGGCGAGCTTGAACTGCCCAACCGCCTGGTGATGGCGCCACTGACCCGTCTCCGCTCAGGCGAGAACGGCGTTCCCGGGCCCGTGGTCGTGGAGCACTATAGGCAGCGCGCATCCCTGGGACTCATCGTCAGCGAAGGCACCTATCCGAGCCCCGCCGGCCGCTCCTACCCGGGTCAGCCCGGTCTCGTCACTGCGGAACAGATCGCAGCCTGGAAGAAGGTCACCGACGCGGTGCACGCTGAAGGCGGCCGGATATTCGCCCAGATAATGCACGGCGGACGGGTTTCCCATGCGGACATCACCGGCGGCCATACCATCGTGGGTCCGAGTGCCGTCGCCATCGAGGGTGAGGTCCGCACCCCGTCCGGCAAGCAGCCCTACCCCGTCCCGCACGCACTGACCGTCGGCGAGCTGCCCGTAGTGATGCAGGAAATCGTCAACGCCTCGCTCAATGCCATCGAAGCGGGATTCGACGGCGTCGAGCTGCACTCGGCCAACGGCTACCTTCTCCACGAATTCCTGGCCCCGAACTCCAATGTTCGCAACGATAGCTACGGTGGTTCGCCGGAAAACCGGGCCCGCTTTGTGATCGAAACGGTCAACGCCGTGGTGGCCGCGGTTGGTTCGAGCCGCGTGGGCATTCGCATTTCGCCGGAGCACAGCGTCCAGGGCGTCGCCGAAGTGGATGCGGCCGATGTCCGCGCCACCTACGAGGTGCTGGTGGACAGCATTGCACCGCTCAACCTTGCCTACGTCAGCATCCTGCACCACGAGCCCACCGGTGAGCTGGTCCAGGATCTCCGGGCGCGCTTCAATGGCACGTTCCTGGTGAACTCCGGCTTCGGCACCATCACCACGCGGGAGGAAGCAGCCGCGTTGGTGGCCGACGGCCATGCAGACGCGGTGGTGGTGGGACGCCCCGCCATTGCCAACCCGGACCTCGCGCGGCGCTGGAAGGAAAGCCTTCCCCTCAACGAACCGGACCCGTCCACCTTTTATGCAGACGGCTCCATAGGCTACACGGACTACCCCGCATATTCGGCGTAGCGGTCAATGCTGGCCTCGGCCAGAGATTAACGACGACGGCGGCACCCGGCTTGGGTGCCGCCGTCGTTGGCTGCTCGGTGTGCTGTCCCGGCAGCGCGCGCCAATTAGCCATCCGACGGCTGTTTTGGCTCATCCTTCAACGTTGGCCCGCCCAGGTTCACAAGCGCTGAGCGGTAAACACCAGAATACTCCAGTGAATGGACTATTGCTAGGGAAGTAACTAAAGGTATGCTTCCCGGCCCGTTCCTTCGCGCATTACCAGCTTGTCGTCCTGAATGGAGACGAGCAGGCTTTTGGGCTTTCCGCTGACTTTGGCAATGGCTTTCAGGCCGCGGTTGGTGACTTCCACTCCTACCTGCGCCCCTTTCGCGGGCAGCTCCACGGACGTTTCGTAGGCTTCTCCCAGCAGCGGGTTGGTGGACACGCCCATATCGCGGCGGACCTCCTTGCCGTTGACCATCACGGTGATGTTGGCCTCGTCGAATCCTTCCTGAAAGACGATGAGCAGTTCACGCATGGTGGCCTCTTCCTCGAAATGATTGCCTGTGACGGCATATCAACTACAGCACCTCACGGCCCGGAGCGGAATACCCCGTCCGGCTGCCCGGCCGGGCGTTGCTGGAGACCATCAGGCCCGTAGGGCAAAATGTTCACGTGACCCAACTCCCGCACGTCCCGTCCGCCCCCACGTCTGCCCCAACTCCGGACAGCGCCATCCACGCCCAGATCGCCGCCGAACTTGGCGTGAAGACCTGGCAGGTCAAGGCTGCAGTGGACCTGCTCGACGGCGGGTCAACCGTTCCGTTCATCGCCCGTTACCGCAAGGAAGCCACCGGGACGCTGGATGACACGCAGCTGCGTGAGCTCGACGAGCGCCTGCGCTACCTCCGCGAACTCGAGGACCGCCGTCGTACCGTCCTCGAAGCTATTGCTGCGCAGGGGCAGCTGACCCCCGAGCTGCAGGCAGCGATCCTTGCCGCGGATACGAAGTCCCGGTTGGAGGACATCTACCTTCCGTTCAAGTCCAAGCGCCGCACCAAGGCCCAGATTGCCCGTGAAGCCGGGCTGGAGCCGCTCGCCGACGCGCTGCTGAAGCGGCCCGACCTGGATCCGGAACGCGAGGCTGCCAAGTACCTGAACGCCGAACAATCCATTGATGACGTGGCCGCCGCGCTCGCCGGTGCCCGTTCCATCCTGGTCGAGCGGGTTGCGCAGGATCCGGACCTCGCCGCAACCCTGCGCGAGCGCCTGTGGACGCAGGGGCGGATGGTGTCGCGGGTCAAGAAGGGCAAGGAGGCCGACGGGCAGAAGTTCGCCGATTACTTTGAGTTCGCCCAGGCGCCCACCGGGATGCCCTCGCACCGGGTGCTTGCGCTGTTGCGCGGTGAGAAGGACGGCGTCCTTGAGCTGGATCTCGCCGAGGCGGATCCGAACGACGACGACGCCCTGGCTGCCGCGCGTTCCCGCTACGAATCCGCCGTGGCCAGGTGCCTCGGGGTCACCGACCGCGGCCGGCCTGCCGACGCGTGGCTGATCCAGACCGCGCAGCTTGCCTGGCGCTCGCGGGTGCTGGCCCGACTGACCGCCGACCTCCGGGGACGGTTGTTTACCGCCGCTGAGGATGAGGCTGTTCGAGTGTTCGCGGCCAACCTCCGCGACGTCCTCCTGGCCGCACCCGCCGGAAACCGCGCCACTCTCGGGCTGGACCCGGGACTGCGGACCGGCGTGAAGGTGGCCGTCGTGGACGGAACGGGCAAGGTGGTGGCCACCGACACCGTCTACCCGCACGCTCCTGCCCGGAAGTGGGACGAGGCGCTCGCCATTTTGGTTCGGCTCGCCCGGAAACACAACGTGGAACTCGTGGCAATCGGCAACGGAACAGCGTCCCGGGAGACGGACAAGCTCGCCGCGGAACTGATCAAACTACTGCCGGCCGCGGAGGCGAAACCGCAGAAACTCGTGGTTTCCGAGGCCGGGGCGTCGGTGTACTCCGCTTCGGCGCTGGCCTCGGCCGAGCTGCCGGGCATGGATGTTTCCCTTCGCGGAGCCGTCTCCATCGCGCGGCGGCTGCAGGACCCGCTCGCGGAACTGGTGAAGATCGATCCCAAGTCCATCGGCGTGGGGCAGTACCAGCACGACGTCACGGCGTCGAAGCTGGACCGCAGCCTGGACGCGGTGGTCGAGGACTGCGTGAATGCTGTGGGCGTTGACGTGAACACAGCGTCGCCCGCGCTGCTGAGCCGCGTGGCCGGCGTCGGACCATTGCTGAGCGAGAACATTGTGGCGTACAGGAACGAGCACGGGCCGTTTGCCAAGCGCAGCGAACTGAAGAAGGTGCCCCGCCTTGGTGCGAAGGCGTTTGAGCAGTGCGCTGGCTTCCTGCGGATCACCGGGGGAGCAGAACCGCTGGACGCATCGAGCGTGCACCCCGAGGCGTATCCGATTGCCCGGAAGATCCTGGTGGCCGCGGGCTCGGCACCGGCGTCGTCCCTTGATCCCCGCGCATTCGTTGACGGAACCTTTGGCCTGCCCACGGTCCAGGACATCCTGGCGGAGCTGGACAAACCCGGCCGCGACCCACGACCCGCCTTTGCCGCGGCGACGTTCTCCGAAGGCATCGAGAAGATCTCCGACCTCAAGCCCGGCATGGTGCTCGAGGGGACGGTCACCAATGTGGCCGCGTTTGGCGCATTTGTGGACGTTGGAGTTCACCAGGACGGGCTGGTTCACGTGTCTGCGCTGGCCAACCGCTTTGTCTCCGATCCCCGCGAGGTGGTGAAGTCCGGGCAGGTTGTCCGCGTGAAAGTGCTGGAGGCCGATCCGGAGCGGAAGCGGATTTCGCTCACGCTAAGGCTCGACGACGAGCCGTCGCCTTCCGGTGGGCGGACCCAAAACGGGCGTTCGGAGGGCACACGTTCGGAGACTGGGCCACCGGAAGGGGTCCGCCCTGAAAGCGGTCGTCCAACTGGGGGTCGCCCGGCAAATCCGCGGCGAGACTCCAGTGGGCGCGACTCGGACGGGCAGCGCGGATCCGGGGCGCCGAGCCAGGGGAACAAGAACGTATCGTCTTCGAAGCCTGATCCGAAGTCTTCCAGCCGGCAGGCGCAGGCGCCGAATCCGGCGCCTGCAAACACCGCTATGGCCGAGGCGCTGCGTAGGGCTGGCCTCGGCAAGTAGCTACGTGCTCAGCGGAGGCCGCGTGGAGGAACTCCTCCAGTCAGACGGCCGCCTTGGCCTCCGAACCCAGAAGTAGTGCCCAGTGCCGGAACGCGACTTCTGGCGCGGCCTGTCTGGGAGATCGTCGTCAGACAGCGGCAGTGCAACAGCGGATCTTCGGGCATTGCGAGGTCACGATCCAGCTCAAGGTGTTCGGACAGGACTCGGTCCGGGCATCGCTGGCTCCGGGTGTTCGGCCAGATTCTTGGCCATATGTTCGGCCATTGCTGGAAGGTGGTCTGGCCAGTGGGGTGGTTCCCAGTCGGGTTGTTCGCTGGCGTAGTGCCGTCCTGTGGGTGATATCCAGCCGGGTGGTTCATTCTTGGTGGCGGTGGTGGGTGTCCAGACTGTGGTGTGGCGGAGTCTGTGGTGTTTGGGGCAGGGCTGGCCGAGGTTGCTGATGCCGGTGGTGCCCCCGTGGGCCCAGGCGAGGAGGTGGTCTGCTTCGTTGTCCAGGGAGTGGTTGCTGCAGCCGGGGAACGGGCACTTCCCGTCGCGAAGCCTGAGCCATTGGCGTTGGGCTTTCGTGAGCCGGTAGCTGGTCCGCCCGATTTCCAGGGGAGCTCCGTCACGTGGGTCTGTCAGGACGCGGTGGAAGGACTCCGCGCCGTTCGCGATCAGTTGCCGGGCCATGGATGGCGGGATCGGCCCGTATCCGTCGAGAGTGGCTGGCTCGTCGGTGACTCCCAGGAGCGACAGGACGGGGACGGTGATCAGGACCTGCGCTCTCGGGGACGGGATACCTTCACCTAATTCATCTGCCGGCTCACCGGTTCCACCGAGGAGCCAGGTGGCGGCGGTGTCGGCGCGGAGCTGGCTGAGAGTCCGGTCTTCGTCCGGGCCTTGGAGCGCTCTTGCCGCGCTGGTGGTGCGTTCCCAGATCCCGGCGGCCTGATCGGCGGGGAGGTAGGCGGAGAGCCAGGCCATGCCGTCGCGGTCCGGGGCGTACTCGAGCCGCCGGTCTTGGACGCACCTGGTGTGGCGCTTTTCGATGCTGATCGGGTGGTGGCGTTCCCGCCAGGTCCGGGCCTTGTGTCGGAGCCGGCCAGGGACGAGCTCCCCGGCAGGGCAGCCGCGGGCTGGGTTGGGGTCATCGGGGTCCAGGAAGTGTGCCTCCAGTGCCTTGGCGCCGTCGGGGTCGAGATTGCTGGTTTCATCCACGAGGATCCGAGCGTGCTGCCACGAGATCGTCCCGGCCTGCAACGCGGACAGGGTCAGCGGCAGGCTGGTGGTGAGGGTGTGGGCCTCGGCTAGCAGTGCCCCGGCAGTCCGTTCACTGACCCTCAGGACACAGGCGACTTCAGCGACGAGGCCCATTTCCTGGGCGCTGCTCTCCTGCGGTGCCATGGCCGGGGCCGCCATGTCCTTGGCAGCATCGGCGTATTCGGCCGCGAGATGGACTTTCATGGCAGCCATCCTCGCCTCCGCGCGGGCCACCGCAGCCAGGCCGTCCAGGCACGCATCGGCTCTCCGGCGCAGCGGATCAGGACCGCAGGCGTCAGAGTTCGCCCCTTGGCCAACCCGGCCGAGCACGGACACGGACGCAGCGACAGCCTCGAAGGCGTCCCTGCACTCCGTACCCCAAGCCGCTCTGCTTTCCATGCTCAAAGCATCGCAGGGGGCACCGACATTTAAGGCGGTGCCCGGCGTAGCTGCTCTGCTTTCCATAGTCCGAGCATCGCAGGAGGCACTGACAATTCAGGCGCTCATGGTCGTGCACCGGTTTGAACAGCAAGGGCATCGTCCGAGGCGCCAAAGGGGCAGGACCCCAAGTGCCGTTCGCGCCCGGAGACTACGGGTGGCGGACTCCGGTGCGTGCCAGAACTGCCCGGTAACCTTCCCGGAACGTCGGGTAGGTTAACTCGAGCCCGGTCCCGCGGAGTAGCGCATTGCTGCAGCGTTTGTTTCCGCCGCGGGCCTCGCCGGCCGGACCGACCGGTGGTTCGGGATAGCCCATGTCGGCGGCCAGGAACCGCAGTACGTCCCCAAGATCAGCGGGAGAGTTGTCCGCACAGACATATACCGGCGCAGGCATAGCTTCCATGGTGGCCAGGTGGACGATCGCCGCAGCGGCGTCGTCCCGGTGGATCCGGTTGGTAAAGCGTGGCTCATCGGGAAGCACCGCGGTCCCGCTGCGGACCTGGTCGATCAGCCTGGTTCGGCCCGGACCGTAGATCCCGCCCAGCCGCAGCACAACAGGCGAAGTACCAGTGCCGCGCAACCGCGAAACCAGGAGTTCCTCCGCCTCGAGGAGGATACGTCCCGAGAAACCGCCAGGTGCCGCCGTCGTACTCTCATCAACCCAGCCACCGCCGGCGTCCCCGTAGACAGCGGTGGAGGACACAAAAAGCACCCGCCGCGGCGTCACGCCGTCGCGCTCCAGGGCGTCCAGGACGTGCGTCAGCCCGTCCACATAGGCGGCATGGTAGGCCGCTTCTGTGGGTGAGTCAGCCGCAACGGCCACGACGACGGCGGTGGTGTCCGCAGGGACGGCGGGCAGGTCCGTGGAGCCCAGGTCCGCCGCCACACCTTCAATCGCAGAGGGCAGTTTCTCGGGTGAACGGCGCCAGCCCACCACCCGATGCGCTGCCGCGGCGAAGCGCAGGCCCGCTTCGGTGCCAAGATCGCCGCAGCCGGCCAGGAGGATGGTCACGGACTCAGGGAGCGGGAACCGGGAAGAACACCCGGGGGTCCTGCAGGAGGGCCGGGTAATCGAACGCGGACCGGTCGATCACCTCGGTGACGCTGAAGGTGCGGCCGAACCGGCCGTCGTCGAGCGTGATGGGACGGCCCAGGACGTGCCCGACAGCGAACTTGTTGCCGTCCTCAAACGAAACCGCGACGGTGGTCTTGCCGGGGAGGGTGGCGAATGCTTCCTCCTGCGCCTGGCGCTTCCGGGTGGGCTTCTTCACGAGCTGCTTGGGCGGCAGCTTGCGCGGCTGCTTGGACGGGCGGCGGGAGCCGTCGTCGACGTAAACGGGGGAGTAGCCGTCTTCAGGAGCGCCGGGTGCAACAGCACCGCCGCGGCGGATCGGCGGCAGCGCCACGGTATCCAGCGTCTGCGGATCGATTTCGGCGTGCGGGTCGCGGAGGATCCAGAGGATATCGCCCTCGGGTTCTGCCGGATAGAACTCGTGCTTGGGCTCAGGCCAAATGAAGTCCAGGTCCAAGTCGGCGTCCGGGAACACTGTCTTGTAGAACTTTGGTTCCTTGCGGAGCAGCTTCGCGCGGTGGCTCAGGTGGAAATCAGGGTTTCCGAGCCACTCCGGCAGCGGGATCTTGGCCGCGTAATCCGGGTGTGCTGCCTGAGGCGCAAACTCGGTGATGTTGGCTCGCGTGTTGTCTGCATGGCCGCGGGTGGTCCATTCGTCCACCATCGCCAGGCCGTACATGGTGAGCGCCGGAACGTGGCCCATCCACATGCGGACTGCGGGGTGGTCCAGCCAGCCGTACTCGGGAATCACCAGAGCCCGGAGGGTCTGCAGCGCCTCGACACGCTGCTTGCCAAGCCTGGCGGTGTCCAGTGCTGCGGCGCTCTGCCGGAAATCGGGATACGGAAGGAAGGTTTGCATCCCTTCAGTCTGACGGCATGCGGCGGATGTGCCAATTGCAGTGCCCGGCGCCACACGCGCGGGATCCGGTGGCAGCGCCCCTTAGGCGTGGCGTCGCCGCGAAATAGTTCACATAGTGGACCGATACATACAGCTGGTGCCGCTAACCACTAAGATCACCGAAACGCCCCACCGTCCTGAAAGCCCCCTTATGACAATTTCACCTGAAGTGACCACCGGTTCAACGCAGCTCTTTGTGCCCAAGTTCGGGCAGATGCTTGATCCGGAGGCCAAGGGCATCCTGGTCCTTGATGAATTTACCCTTGACCCGGCCGCGGCGCGGACCGAGCAGCACGGTTTTCGTGCGGCCGTGGCCTCAGTGGCACTGACCCTTCGCCGGATCGTCGCGCTGCGGATCGTGATCGCGCTCGTGGCCATCGGCAACCTGCCCCTGTTCCTGATGTCCAGCGGCTGGTGGATCTACGCCGTTTCCCTCGCGTTGGTGATAGGTGTGCACCTTGCCGTCTCCTGGCTGAACAAGCACGAGCCCAAAGTGCGCCAGCGCCAGATGCTGGAACTTCACCTGCACCGCGAACGGAGCGCCAACTACCGCAAGGTCCGTGACGCCGTGAAGTTCATGATCGACACCCCCAGCCGCATGAACGAGCACTTCTACCTTGAACTGCTGGCGGCCAAGCGGGTGGCACTGAACCTCGCCCATGGCACGGTGGCCCTGCTGGACACCACCGACGACGCCGCGTGGAAGGTTCGCATCATCCGCGAGATTCCGGCCGTGGCCAAGGCAGCAGCCTAGGCCAGCAGGATCGCGGACTGGAAGCCAGGAAGATCAGGCGCCTGCCAGTCATCCAGAACACAACAACGGACGACGCCGGAACTCCCCAGTGAGGGGCGCTCCGGCGTCGTTGTTTCCCGGGGTTGTTGCTTCCGGGTTTTGTTGTTTCCGCGGGCCGTCGTTCTTGGGGAAAGGGGCGGTTCCCGCGGAAAGTGTTGAAGCTTAGGCGGGAAGCTGGAGGACCTGCCCGGAAAACACGAGGTCCGCGTTCGCAACGGTGTCCAGGTTGGCGTCCGCCAGGCTCTGCCAGCCGCCCTCAACGCCAAGCTTGTCGGCGACCGTGCTCAGGGTATCGCCGTGCTCAAGCGTGTAGGTCTCGCCACTCAACTCCACGGGCGCGGCGTGCTGCGGAGCCGTCACGGCATCAGTCGCGGCCGGCGCGGCTGGTGCCTGCTCCTGGACGGGCGCGCTCTCCACCGGCGCCTGGACGGGCGCACTCTGGACTGGCGCGCTCTGGGGAGTCACCGCCGTCGTGCCCCCTCCACCGCTCAGGCCAAGCTCCGCGGCGCAGGACGGCCAGGCTCCCCAGCCCTGCGACGCCTGGATCTGTTCGGCCACGGCGATCTGCTGCTCGCGGCTGGCGTCGGCCGCGGAACCGGTGCCGCCGTAAGCGGCCCAGGTGCTGGCGCTGAACTGCAGGCCGCCCGAGTAGCCGTTGCCGGTATTTGTGGCCCAGTTTCCGCCGCTTTCACACTGCGCCAGTGAATCCCAGGTTGAGCCGTCGGTGGCCGCGTTTGCTGCGGTGACGGAGAGTGCAAGGCCGGCCGCAGAGATGGCGGCGACGGCTACTCCACGGCGTGCGGCAGTACGGATAGTGGTGTTTTTCATGTGTGATGCTCCTGAAGGCCACCAGCGCTCGGTCCGTCCCCGGAGGTTATCGCGCCACTGCCCGCCCCTGACGATTAGAGGTCAATTTTCGGTGTCTGCCGGCCGGGCAGTTCTGGTGGAGGCAGCACCGGGCATTCATTCACCCGCTTGGCGGGCTTACGTTTCACGCTAGGACATCGCCGGTCCGTTATCAAACCGAGATGATTTCTGGTCGTCTGCTACGGTGTGCGCGACCCCCAGCCCATGGCATTCAGGGCAGACGCCGGCCGCCGCGTTCGGCGAAAACGCGTCGGAGTCCAGTTGCTCGGCGCCGGGCGGGTAGATGCCAGCCCGGGAAACAGCATGCGGAGCGAATTGGAGAGCTGGTCACCGTGCCCACGGTGGAGCGGCTGCTGGGTGCGCCGCGGCGGTGCTAAGGGCGACGGCGGGAGGCAACCCGGAGAGATTATGGCCCTGCTGGACGAGACGGCGTGCGTACGGGGCCACGGATTCGAAGTAACGGTGCTGGGCTTCGGCGTAGATGATACCGAAAGCCAGTGACGACTTTCCCGAGCCGGAGACCCCTATAAACGCCACGATGGAGACGTGGGGCACATCCACGTCCACGTTCCGCAGGTTGTTCTCCCGCGCGCCCGGACGCGGACAAAGCCGTCCGCCAGATGGCCGGGAGTGGGAAAAGAAAGATCGTCAGCCTGCTTAGGGTTGCGCATTGAGCCGACTCTAGCCGCGAACCGGCCTGCGGGCGATATCCTGACCCGATGGACAACAACCGGGACACTGCCGCCGATCCGCTGCCACAGACGGAACTATCAGGTACGGAAGTGCCCGAGACGGAACTTCCAGGGACGGGACTTCCAGGGACGGAACCTTCGGAGATGGATCTGCCCGAGACCGAAGCGGCGCAGCCCCTGCCCGTCGCGGAACTGCACCTGCACATTGAGGGCACGCTGCAGCCGGAGCTGATCCTCGAACTGGCCGAACGCAACGGCATCACTCTTCCTTACTCTGGCCTGGAGGAGCTCCGGGGACTTTACGAGTTCACGGACCTGCAGTCCTTCCTGGACCTCTACTACGCCAATATGGCGGTGCTGCAGACCGAGCAGGACTTCGCCGACATGACCCGCGCGTACTTGTCCCGGGCCGCCACGGCGGGTGTCCGGCACGCGGAGATCATGATGGACCCGCAGGCCCACCTGTCCCGCGGTGTGAGCCTGGAAACCTGCGTCAACGGGGTGGCGTCGGCCCTGGCCACCTCCCAAGAGGACTTCGGCATTTCCACCCTGCTGATCGCCGCGTTCCTGCGGGACCTGTCCGAGGAATCCGCGCTGAAGGTCCTGGACGGGCTCCTGGCCATGAACGCTCCCATTGCGGCTATCGGCCTGGATTCGGCCGAGGTGGGCAACCCGCCGGCCAAGTTTGAGCGGTTGTTCGCCAAAGCCCGCGAAGCGGGCCTGCGGCTGACCGCGCACGCAGGCGAGGAAGGGCCGGCGTCGTACATTATCGAAGCACTGGACATCCTCGGAGTGGAGCGGATTGACCACGGCATCCGCTGCATGGAGGACTCGGAGCTCGTGGAGCGGCTGGTGGCGGACCGGATTCCGCTGACTGTCTGCCCGCTCTCGAATGTCCGGCTGCGGGCCGTGGATACCCTGGCGGACCATCCGTTGCCGGCCATGCTCGCCGCCGGGCTTAACGTCTCCGTGAACTCGGATGATCCGGCCTACTTCGGTGGGTACGTGGACGACAACTTTTCCCAGCTGAAGGCCGTTTTTGACCTTTCAGACTTCGACAGGGCACGGCTCGCGGCCAATTCCATCCATTCGTCGTTCGCCTCCGAGGAGCGCAAAGCCGAACTCCTGGATGAGCTGAACGGCGTGTAGCTCCGCGCGTTCCTGCTCGCTACACTGGTGCCCGAGCGCGGCCGGGAAGAGTCCGGCGATACCCGGGATTTGCGCTACGGGGTTGAGTAAACAGCCCCCTAGCCGAGACTCCTGCCTCACTTCGGCTGTAATCCGCGTCATAGTCGGTCATGACACGCAGAGTTAACCATTTCAAGTCGCGCGATTAACACGCGGTTGGCAGGATGCCTAGTGACAGATCGCATTATGCAAGGGGAATCATGGCCAAGTCCATCGCAGATAACACCGACCTCCGACTGAAGACCGTGCTGCACGTCCTGACCGAAGGCGTATGGTCGGGCGATTCACTCAACGCCGGCGAGGTTTTGGCGGAAGCCACCGCGCGCGTGCCGTTCAGTGATCACGAGGCGGCGCTGCTCAGCGGCGGCATTCCACGGGGGCACAAGACGCTCACGTCCGCCACGGCGAAGCTGGTCAAGGCCGGCTGGCTGGTCAAGGGCCGTTCCGGCTGGACCATCACCGAGGACGGCATGCGCGCCACGGTGGCCTTCCCCGATGCGGATTCCTTCGCCACAGCCCTCGACGCCGGCACTCCGGTTCCTGCCGACGTTGCCATTCCGCCGGCACCGGCAGCGGCACCGACACCGGCAGTCAAGACGGCTCCCGCCAAGAAAGCGCCGGCGAAGCGGACTCCAGTTAAGAAGGCCGCCGACGCCGTCGGGAAGGCAGCCAAGGCCATCGAAGACGCCGTGGAGCCCGTGGTCAAGGCCGTCCGCTCGCGCAAGGCAGCGCCAAAAGCGGCGCCTAAGGCAAAGTCAGAAGCGCCTGCTGTGGAGACTTTCCCGCAGCCTGAGGCCGTGGCGGTGGCCGGGGACTTCAACACCATCCTGGGCGCGCCGGAGAACTGGGCCCCGCAGTACGACGAGGCCCAGCTGACGCTCGATGCCCTGGACCAGCTGTGGAAGATCAGCGCCGACCTGCCTGCCGGCTCTTACACCTTCAAGATCGCCCTGAACCGCTCGTGGGACGAGAACTACGGCGCGTTCGGCACGTTCGATGGCCCCAACCACGAACTGCACCACGTCGGTGGCACAGTCACCATCCGGTATGACCACCGTACGCGGGACATCACCATCAACTGACCGGGCCCGTCCCACTAGTTCCGTTCCCAGCTGCGTTCCAGGCCCCACCGCCCCGCCTAACCCGCGGAGTTTTCGTCCAGATAACGGCCGATGGGTGCGGTTTTGGGATCAGTATCTGGACAAAAACTCCGGAGTGAAGCAGTGTGGAAACCGGTCGTCCTGACCGGTTTCCACACCACTGTTTCCCACAAAGGAGATGCAAAAGTGACCCTACCTTCAGGCCTTACATCAGGCGTCTGGACACTGGACATGTCGCACAGTGAGGTCGGCTTCACTGTCCGGCACGCGGGCATCAGCAAGGTCCGCGGACGTTTCACGGACGCCTCGGCCGAAGCCCGCGTTGGCGCATCCCTTGCCGACTCTTCGCTTCACGCCACGGTCAAAACTGCCAGCTTCGATTCCGGCGACGCCAACCGCGACGGACATGTGAAGGGGGCGGACTTCTTCGATGTGGAGGAATACCCCGAGATGACGTTCCGCGCCACGTCGGTGGAGGGCGACGGCGAGGATTACACGCTCACGGGCGATCTCACCATCCGCGGAATCACCAAGCCGGTGGAGCTGGAGGTCGAATTCACCGGCGTGGCCGTGGACCCGTTTGGTGCCACCCGCGCAGGATTCTCCGCGGAGTGCGACATCAGCCGCAAGGAGTTCGGCCTGACCTGGAATGCTGCCCTGGAAGCCGGCGGCCTGCTGGTGAGCGACAAGGTGAAGATCAACGTCGAAGCTGCGCTGGTTAAGCAGTCCTGACTGCCATGAGTCTTTCCGGGCGCCTGGATGACTCCGGCCGGGGTATCGGCGATATCCGGCTCTCTGTCCGCGTCTTTGGCGTGGTGCAGGGGGTCGGATTCCGTTTCTGGACGATGGGCAAGGCCGACGAACTGGCGCTCAAGGGCGTGGTGAGGAACATCGACGACGGCTCGGTGTCCATCGTGGCCGAAGGGCCGGAGCAGCAGGTCCAAAAGCTCCTGGACTGGCTGAGGTCGGAGAACGCCCCCGGCCGGGTGGAACGGGTGGAGGAGTCCATCTCCGCTGCGGACGGATCGTTCCGGGATTTCAGGGCCCGCTGACCGGCTCCTGGCCAGCTCCGCGCTGGAGGCTAGGCGGACGTTGCTTCGGCCGACGTGGCCTGGCCTTCCTTCGGCCCCAGTGGGTAGGCGTGCCGGCGTCCCGCCAGGATCAGCACAAACGCGACGACGGCGGGAATGGCGGCCGCGACCGGGATCAGGAGCGGCCCCGCGAAAGTGAGGGCGGCGGCGCCGAACATGGCACCGATCATGATCCCGACCTGGATGGTCAGTACCGTCAGTCCGTTGGCGGCGTCTCTGTACTCGCCGCCGGCCCGGAGGATGGCGGACTGGTTGTAAATCCCCATGGCTCCGATGCCTGTGCCCCAGACCAATATCAGAACCAACGCGACGGGCAGCGCCAAGGCCGGCAGGACGCTTCCCACCAGCGGAAGCAACGCCAAGGACACCACAACGCCGGCGACGGTGATCAGGAGCCAGCGCCGCGGCCGGGAATCGACGGTGACGCCGGCGATCCAGATGCCCACCAGCCCGGCAACGCCTAAGACACTGATGGACAGCGGGATGCTGAAGTCAGGCAGCCGCACCTCGCGCAGGAACGGTGCAATGTAGGTGAACAGGGCGAAATGGGCCATAAGTAGCAAGGGCCAGCCAATGGCGACAGTCTTCACTCCCGGCTGGCCGATCGCTTTGCGAAGGGACGGGTGCGGAGCGTCGGGGATGCGCCGCACCGGAGGAAGCAGCCAGAAGGCCAGGATTGCCAGCAGCACGCCGGAGGCGGCCAGCACCAGGAACGCCGCGCGCCAGCCGACGAGGTTTCCCAAGGCAGTCCCCACCGGGGCGCCGATGGCTAGGCCCAGGCTGTTGCCGCTGAACACGATGGCCAGCGCCTTGCCTACTTTGTGGGCGGGGACAATCCGAGCCACAAAGGGGGCCATGGCGGACCACAGCAGGCCATGGGCGATGCCGCCCACCAGCCGTGATCCCATCGCGGCACCGAAATCGGAGACGATGGCCAGCAGCGCGTTGCTGGCAGCGAAGAACAGGATCAGCGCGATGAGCAGGTAGTGCCGCGGGATCCGCGACAGCAGCATGGACAAGGGGATCACTGTGACCACGATGATGGCCGCGTAGCCCGCCGTCAGGTACCCGGCGGTTGCCTCGGAGACCCTGAAGTCGGCGCTGATCTGGGGCAGCAGGCCGGAGGGAAGGAGTTCGGTGGTGATGGCGGTGAAGCCGATGGCGGCAAGGACGATCAAGGCGCCGACAGGCAACCTGTTGCTCTGGGATGTCACCCCCTGAATTTACCCTGCTTTGGTGGTGAGAATACGGTTTCTCAGTGTGTTGCGCGGGCCGTGACTACCCGCGCTGAGGCCGATGAAGGCACCAAGTTCCTCCAGCACGGCCGGCTTCGTCGGCATATAGTTCGTCAGCTCGGGGGAACGGATGATCACGGCACGCCACTGGCCCCGTGACACAGCCACGTTGATCCGGTTCCGGTTCAGCAGGAATTCGGCCCCGCGCGGAGCTTCGGCAACAGCCGAGCAGGCCATGGACACCAGGACAACCGGCGCCTCCTGGCCCTGGAACTTGTCCACCGTGCCCACCCGGACATCCGGCAGGCCGGCGTCGTGCAGGGCCTGCCGGATCAGCTGGACCTGGGCGTTGTAGGCGGCCACCACCAGGATGTCTTCCGTGTTCAGGGTCCTGGCCGGCTTGTCGCCGCCGGGAAGCCATTTCAGTCCGATGTGCCGCTGGGCCTGTCGGACCACTTCGGCAGCTTCTTCAGCGGAGGACTTGGTGTTCCCGCTATGGTCCACAAAGACTGTTTCCACTCCGGCCGGCAGGTCCGCGAGGCTGCGGAGGGATGCCGCCGGCGCCGCTTCGAGCTTTCCGTCGTAGCTGAGGACGGACACGGCCCGGCACAGATCCGGGTGCATCCGCCAGCTGTCCGCCAGGAAATAGCCCAGTTCGCTGGGAAGGGTGGCGTGCCCGGCAGCGAGCCAACACAGGGCCGACTCGTCCACGGGTTCCGGGTGCGAGCCCTGCGTGACCTGCGGCAGCTGCTGTGGGTCACCGAGGAGCAGGAGGCGCTTGGCGGCGCGGGCCACGGCCAGGGTGTTGGCCAGCGAGAACTGGCCGGCCTCGTCAATGACCAACAGGTCCAGGGACCCTGCGGGGACGGACTTGCCGGTCATGGTCCAGGCGGTGCCGCCCACCAGGCAGCCGCCGGGGGAGCCCAACAGGGCCGCGACGTCGTCGTCGGACGTGCGGTGCCACAGCACGGGATGCGGGGCGGCCAGCTTCTTCGCCACCCGCGCCGGATCCACTCCCGCGGTTTCGATCGCGGTGCACAGCATGTTCTCCACCACCGCGTGGGACTGCCCAACGACACCGATCTTCCAGCCCTGCTCCACCAGCCTGGCAATGACGTGTGAGCCGACGTACGTCTTGCCCGTCCCGGGAGGGCCCTGAACGGCAAGATAGGACCGGTCCAGGTCCAGCAGCGAGGCGGTGATAGCAGTGACGTAGTCCGCCGCGCCGGAGCCGTCCTTTCCGACCGCGACGGGACCCGGCATCGAATGGAAGCGGGGCGGTACCTTGCGCAGGATGTCGACGCCGGGATGTTCCGGAAGCATTGGCACCGAGGCACCGACATTCTGGGCGAGCTCGGCCAGGGCGGCTTCGATGCTGGCGGTGCGGATCGGCTGGTCCTCGGTGAGCGCAACCGGAATGTGCGGGTACGCGGGGATCTTGCCGGTTTCCCGCTCCTCGATGGTGATCATGGACTGGCCGGCAACCCGCGGGTGGTCCTCCACCGCAGTCACCAGGGTGCCGAAGGTGAATCCGCGGCCCGTGGTGGTTCCCGTGGGATCCTCCAGGCCATCAGGGACCGGCGAATCGTAGAGCCTGCACCAGGTGCTCCCGGGCTTGAACTCCGACCCCTCGCTCATGACTCCCGTCAGCCTCAGGGTGCGGGTGCGCATCCTGGCCGTGGGCTTTGCCAGCACCCAGTCCGTCAGCACTTCCGCGGTATCCACCACAAACACGTTGCGGTGCTCAGACCAGTGGTCGATCTCGGACTCGGTGCGGTCGAAGTGCTCCCACCAGAACTGCTTGCGCTCGCGGCGGTGGTACCCCGTGGCCGCGGCCACCATGGCGATGGCCCGTTCGTCGCTGGACCAGGGCCGGTTGTCCGGGAGGCCGGCCAGGTAATCCAGCAGGCGGCGCTCCTCCGGTGTTGGCTCTGGTTCGGGGGCCCCGGCCCCCACGGCCGGAACAGCAGGCTGCGGCGGCAGCTGCTCGCCGCCGTCGGACGTTCCGGCTGGCGCCGCGCTTGAGGCGTCCGGGCCGCGGAGCTGGAGCAGCCAGTCGCGGAGGCGGAGGGTGGAGAGGCAGTCGTACTCGTTATAGTCGGAGATGGAGGCCAGGATGTGTGCGGCCGTGGCGGCGTCGCCGTCGTCCCGGGCAGCGCAGTAACCGGCATAAGCCACCACGGAGGCGCCGGCGTCCTTCACGTCCCCGGAGCGGAGGTTGTCGCCCATGTACAGGGGCTCAAGCTTCTTGATGGAGTAGGACGGCTCGGAGATCCGGAGCGAATGCCGGGCGGTGGCGTAGAGGTCCACGAGCACGCCTTCGCGGAGCCAGTTGTCCACGATGTCCTCGCCGGCGAGGTGGGTGACGGACAGGTTCCGGAGCGCCGATTTCTCGTAGGCGGCGTAGTGGTAGACGTGCATGTCCGGGTATCTGGCGCGGCGCCCTTCCACGTAGGCGAGGAAGTCCAGGAAGGCTTGCCGCTCCTCGTTGCGCGAATGCGCCCAGAAGGGCCGGAACGCGGGCTTGCCGGCTGTGAGCGCGTCAGCAGCCGACGCCTCGATCACGCCGAACAGGTACTCCAGCCCCCATTTGCTGGTGGCGGGGTCCTGCCAGAGGGGATCGCCCTCGAAGTCGAAGAAGATGTCGCCGGGACTGGGCCGTGGAATCTCTGCCAGGGCATTCACCGGCAGCACCTTAAACGTGACGGTGTGCTCCTCGCCGTTCTGGGCGAAGGTGCGTGAACCGTCCGGAACGTCTCGGCCCAGCTGCATCCTGGCCTGGTCGCGGAGCCGGATCACTGAGCCGCTGGCCTTGTCGGGCGGAAGATCGGCCAATGCGTCGATGGTGGTGGTGCCGGCGGCGATGAGTTTCTTCCGCCGGAGGGTGGTCATGCCGCCCACCATCAGGAGGTCGCGGTGGGACTGGACCTGCTCGGCGCAGTAGTTGCACCGTCCGCAGTACGCGACGCCGGGCTGTTGCCACTGCACCGCCGAACCGGCCTCCCGGTGGGCGGCGGTCAGGGCACGGAAGCGGTCGCGGCGCTCGCGGAAGACCGGCAGCAGGTCGGGCAGGGAGTGGTGGCTGCGGACGTAATCGCCGTCCACCACGGCGCCCAGCACCAGCGTGACCCGGGGCGATGGTTCCAGGCCCATGCCGATGAGCTGGTCGCCGTAGGCGGCAAGCTGCAGGAGCGCGCCCACCTTGGCGTGCCGGGCGAGCTTGGTGTCCCACACCTCGTAGCGTCCCGGGTTGCCGGTGCCTGCGGCCTCGTTGACGATGAAGTCGGCATAGCCCAGGAACTCGCCGTCGAAGAAGGTTGCCTGGAAAACGACGTCGGCCCCGGCACGGAGCGCGAGTTCCGTTTCGGCCTGCTTGGCCAGCAGATCGCCGCCTGTATTGTCCCCGCGCTCAATGGAGTACACCCCGGCGCCGCGGCCGGCGTCCCAGGCACCGTACTGCGCGATCAGGCCGGCCAGGACCTTGGCCTCGTGCTGGTCACCGAGAGCCCCGGCACGGCGCTGCATCTCGTCGTCGGGAAACTGCGCCTTGGGGGACCGACCCAGTTTCTCGTCCAGGATGCGGAGCGTGCGGTATTCACATTCGCTGGCCGCCACAAGATCGCTGGCGGAAAACACCAGGTCCTTCGGCACCCCGGGGCCGGGATCAACGGCACCGGGATCAACGCTGGCTGGATCGAGCAGAAACACGGGGCCTCCCCATTGACGTGCCTCGCCGGAGGACACTTCCCCTGACGCTGATTTGAATCTAGCAAGGAGGGCTGACAATAAAGCCCCGGCTACTCCTGTGCTGCCCTCATCTGGGCCTCGTCGTGCTCCGTGTGTGCTTTGCGGAGCAGGTCCATAAATTCGGTTTCGTTGCGGATGAGCCGCTTGTACTTCTCCGGCAGGCTGCGGAGCTGGCCTTCCTCCCGGACCATCCGGGCAAAGAGCTTGTCCCGCTCCGCCATGTCCGTTTCGTAATTGAGGTCCAGGTATTCGGTGGCATGTCGTTTGGCGCCGGACACCGCATTCTTGGCCTTGCCCTTCGGGCTGAAGATCGAGGCCAGGACGGTGACCGCCAGGACGCCCAGGATCACGGTCAGGGAAACACCCGTGCTGACTTCCACCACGTTGACGTGCTCGCCGTCGTTGATGAACGGCAGGGTGTTCTCGTGCAGGGCATGCAGGATGAGCTTGACGCCGATGAAGCCGAGGATGGCAGCGAGGCCGTAGGCGAGGAAGATCAGCCGGTCCAGCAGCCCGTCGATCAGGAAGAAGAGTTGGCGCAGGCCCATGAGCGAGAACGCCGTGGCCGTGAAGACGATGAAGACGTTCTGGGTGAGGCCAAAGATGGCGGGGATGGAGTCCAGCGCAAACAGGAGGTCGGTGCCGCCGATGGCCACCATCACCAGGAGCATCGGGGTGAGGACGCGTTTGCCGTTCTCCTGGGTGAAGAGTTTGTCGCCGTCGTAATGGGCCGACGTCGGGAGGTACTTTTTGGCGAGCCTGACCACGAAACCTTCCGCGTCGTCGTCGTGATTATCCGGCCTGAGCAGGTTCCCTGCGGTGACCAGCAGGATGAGTCCAAAAATGTAGAACACCCAGGCGAAACTGTTGATCAGTGCGGCGCCCAGGAAGATGAACCCGGTGCGTGCGATGAGCGAGACAACGATGCCGAACAGCAGCACCTTCTGCTGGTCCGCGCGGGGAACTTTGAAGCCGGCCATGATGATCAGGAACACAAAGAGGTTGTCCACCGACAAAGCCTCTTCGGTGACATACCCGGCGAAGTATTCGGTGCCCATGGTGGTGCCGCCGAACAACAGCACGCCCAGGCCAAATAAGAGGGCGATCCCCACATAGATGGAGGACCAGATGGCCGATTCCTTGAGTGCGGGGGTGTGGGCCTTCCGGACATGGAAGAAGAAATCGAAAGCCAACAGGCCCACGATTCCCGCGATGGTCAGGGTCCAAACATAGGGAGGGACGTCCATCTGTCCACCCTACCTAGGCGTTTGCCGTTAGTCCTGCTTGACTTGGATGACCCCCTGAACAAGGGTGGACTGGGACCGTTAAACCGCTGAAGACCGGTGCGTTGACGGTGAGGGCTTGAACCAAGGAGAGTGCAACGTGGCACGCAAGAACCCGCGCGTGGAAGAGGCCAACGAGGCTGACATTGAAGTCAGCGGCCACCCGAAGACGTGGGCAGCCGGTGTTCCGGGCGTCTACCATTCCCTGGAGCCGGCCCTGCAGCACATGGGCGTGGTCAGGGCCGGGAAAACCCTGCTGGCACTGAACCAGAAGGACGGCTTCGACTGCATGAGCTGTGCGTGGCCGGACCCCGGGCACCGCAAGACGTTTGAGTTCTGCGAAAACGGCGCCAAGGCGGTCACCTGGGAGGCCACTCCGGTGGTGATCGGCTCCGAATTCTGGGCTGAGAACCCGGTCAGTGAGCTGCGGCAGCGGTCCGAGTACTGGCTGGGGATGCAGGGGCGCCTCACCGAGCCAGTCCACAAGCCGGCGGGGGAGGACCACTACCGGCCCGTCAGCTGGGAGCAGGCCTTCACCATCGTCGCGGACAAGCTGAAGGGGCTGCCGAGTCCGGACCAGGCCGCTTTCTATACCAGCGGCCGGACCTCCAACGAGGCCGCGTTCCTCTACCAGTTGTTTGTCCGTGCCTACGGGACCAACAACCTGCCGGACTGCTCCAACATGTGCCACGAATCCTCGGGCTGGGCGATGGGCCAGACCATCGGGATCGGCAAGGCCACCATCTCCTACGATGACTTCGCCAAGGCGGACCTGATCATCGTGATGGGCCAGAACCCGGGCACCAACCACCCGCGGATGCTGACCGCCCTGGAGGAGGCCAAGGAGGCCGGCGCCAGCATTGTGGCCGTGAATCCGCTGCCGGAAGCGGGCCTGGTGCGCTACAAGAACCCGCAGAAGGTCAAGGGAATCATTGGCCGCGGCACGGAGATCGCCGACCAGTTCCTGCAGGTACGCATCGGCGGGGATATGGCCCTGCTCCAGGCAGTTTCCAAGCGCGTACTCGACGCTGAGGCCGCGAATCCGGGGACCGTGCTGGACCACGCCTTCCTTGCGGAACACTGCCAGGGCCTGGAGGAGCTCCGCGAGCACCTTTCCCAGCTGGACGAGGCTGCCGTGCTGACGGCCACGGGATTGCGCACAGATGAGATCGACGAACTGGCCGACCGCTACCTCAGGGCGGAGAAGGTGATCATCACGTGGGCCATGGGCATCACCCAGCACAAGAAGGGTGTGGCCACCATCAAGGAGATCATTAACCTCCTGCTGCTCCGCGGCAACATCGGCAAGCCGGGCGCGGGTGCGTCTCCCATCCGCGGTCATAGCAACGTCCAGGGCGACCGAACCATGGGCATCTGGGAGCAGATGCCGCCGGCCTTCATGGATGCACTGGGCAAGGAATTCAGTTTTGAACCGCCGCGCGAACACGGCATCGACGCCGTGGAAACCATCAGGCAAATGCGCGACGGCGGCGTCAAGGTTTTCGTGGCAATGGGCGGTAACTTCGTGGGAGCGATTTCGGACACCCACGCCGCGTTCGCGGCGATGGAGAACACGGAGCTGTCGGTCCAGATTTCCACCAAGCTCAACCGCTCGCACACCGTCACCGGGGCAGAAGCACTGATCCTGCCCACGATGGGCCGCACGGAGATTGACATGCAGGAATCCGGTCCGCAGTTTGTATCCGTAGAGGACACAGTCTGCGCAGTCCACGCCTCGCACGGAACAGTGAGGCCGGTGGCCCCTGACCTGCTGTCCGAGGTGGCCATCGTCAGCAGGCTGGCCCGGAAGGTGGTGGGTGATTCTGTGCAGGCGGACTGGACCGGGTTCGAGAAGAACTACGACCTCATCCGGGACCACATCTCGCACGTGGTCAGCGGCTGCGAGGACTACAACCGGAAGATCCGGCAGGACGGCGGCTTTGTGCTGCCGAACGGGCCGCGGGATTCGCGGACGTTCACCACGCCGACGGGCAAGGCCATGCTCACGGTCAACGAGCTCGAACATGTGGAGCGGCCGGCCGGTACGCTGATCCTGCAGAGCATGCGCTCGCACGACCAATTCAACACCACTATTTACGGCAACAACGACCGCTACCGGGGCATCAAAAAGGGACGCGAAGTGGTCTTTGTCAGCCCCGAGGACCTCGCCGAACTGGGGCTCGCCGACGGTCAGCACGTGGACATCCACGGCGTGTACCAGGACAACGTGGAGCGGGTGCTGCGGAACTTCCGCCTGGTCTCGTACCCCACCGCGGCCGGTTGCGCGGCAGCCTACTACCCTGAGGCCAACGTGCTGGTGCCGCTGGACAGCGTGGCTGAGGGCAGCCATACGCCGGCGTCGAAGGCAGTGATCGTCCGGCTGGAGCCCGTAGCCGGTGGTTGAGCCTGTCGAAACCTGGCCGGGGCTCCCTACTGACCGGTGTCCGCCCAGCCCTCAGCCGCCGGGCCGCCGTCGTGCCCGTCCGCGCACAGCCGGAAGGCGACGTCGGCCGCCTGGGTGACTGCCGCCGTCGACTCGGCCGTGGACCGGGCGCTGCCGTTGCCGGCGAGCCCTGCGGCGTAACCCACAAGGAACGTGGTCACCGGTGCGGCGGCATGTATGACCGAGCCAGCAGACTTCCTGGCCAGGTCAAGGAGGAGTTCCTGATCCACCTCCAGGTCCAGGATCTGCAGTGCCTGGGCCAGCCGGTGGGTCCACTGGTCCAGGACCTGCGCTTCGTTCTCGTCAACAGCCATGTTCGCTCCTAGGTTCCGGGTTCGCTGCTAGTGGGCGGCAGGGGGAGTCCTTGCCCATTGCCCACGACACTACAAGGCTTGGGCGGCTGCGTCACCGGCCTGCCGCAGCGTCCTTGACACTCCGTTTTGCCGTGAGGAATATCGAAGGTGCCGGTGCAGCTGGCGGTCTCTTGGGAGTCCAGTTGCTGGCCGGCTCCTTGAAGGGACGTGGGATGCAGGCAGCCGTTCATGGTTTCAGCTCCTCCGGCCTGGCGGTTGCCGTGGCAGCGGCCGCGCTGGTGGCCTCGCTCGCAGGCTGCACCAGCGCCCCCGGTCCGCCTGATCAGCAGTCCCGGACCGCTCAATCCGCCACGGCGACGGCGACGGCGACGGCCCCGGCGGCGCGGGCTTTCGTTGCCGTGCTGGAAAAGTACAGCGAGCAGATGCGCGCTGGGGGAGCGACGGCTGTCATCATCCAGTTGAAGTCAAGGCTGGGCGATTGGTCCTCGGCCGCGGGCGTCCGAAGCCTTGAAACCCAGGAACCCGTGCAGCTGACGGACCAGACCCATATCGGTGACATCACCACCACCATGGTGGCGGTGTCGGTCATGAAGCTGGTGGAGGAGGGAAAAGTCCAGCTGGATGACCCCATCCAGAAGTACCTGCCGGACTTCGAGAACATCATCAAGCCGCCCGGACCCATCACCATCCGCAGCCTGCTCAGCCACCGGTCCGGGATGCCCGACTACTGGGTATCGCCGATCGACATTGGGAACAGGCGCTTTACGCATGAGGAACGCCTGGGCTTCGCGGCGGCCATCCCGTGGACCGGAGGATCAGGCAGCCTTTACAGCTACTCCAATACGAATTATTCGGCCTTGGCCCTCCTCATGGAGAAGTTGCGGGGCATGGACATAGGAGCGGTCATTCACACCGACAATGTGGAGCCGTTGGGGTTGCAGGACACGCTCATGTCCGGTGGCGACCCAGGCCGGCAGCGGATGGTCCACGGCTACACCAGGGAAGATGGCGAGCTGTTTGACAACGCGCTGGCTCCGTTCCACGCCGGTTCCCCCGATACGGGGATGATTTCCACGGTCCCCGAACTCAACACCTATTTCGCCGCCCTGCACAAAGGGACCCTGCTGACGCTCCAAAGCGTGCAGGAGATGCATCACCCAAAATACGAAACGTTCGGCCTTGGCCTCGTCCGGCGGTACGACTCGTGCTCCAACAATGACTACTTCGGCCATGTCGGGGTGGTGCGCGGATACGCGGCGCTGGCTTTGATCAGCGCCGACGGTTCCCGGCAGGTGGCCATGGCAGTTTCCCGTGCACCCGTCCCTGACCCGGTTGGTTTCGATGACTCGCAGTCGCTCGATATGTCCGAAGTAGCTGTGGCAGCGCTCGATCTGGCCTGTTAGACGGGTGCAAAATAGGGCGGGGTGCCGGGGTTAGGCTGTACCGGAAGCCGAAGCGAGGAGACCCCGTGCACGATGTCACCATCCGCCACAACCCGGAGCGGCAGCGCTTTGAAGTGCTTGTGGCTGGAAACCTGATCGGGAAAGCCGCGTACAAGGAGTACGACGGCGGCGGCTCGCCGCAGCGGATTTTCTACCACACGGTGATCAACGAGGAATACGGCGGTCAGGGACTTGCGGGCAAGCTCGCCAAGGTGGCGCTGACTGAAACGGTTGACGAGGTCCGCGCCATCGTTCCGGTCTGCCCGTTCGTCAAGAAGTACCTCGGTAAGCACCCGGAGTATGCCGCCGCCACGGTGGCCGTCAGGTCGGCGCACCTGGAATTCCTGAACGCCGCCTTGTCCGCCCGGGCCTAGCTGTCAGCTCCCGGCCGCGCTCAGCCGAGCCGGGCGTTGACCGCGGAAGCAGAGAATACTTGGTTCACCAACAGGGAGGACATCCCGCGGATTCCGGCGTCCTCGCCCAGGGCTGCGAGCCGGACGTCAAGGTGACGCGTGGCCCGGGGGAGGGACATGGGATACAGCGTTTCGCGAATGCCGCCGATGAGCGAAGACGATGCAAGGTCTCCCGCGATGAGCAGGACTGCCGGATTAAGCAGGCACACCACGGTGGCCATCACTTCGCCGAGCCGCCGGCCCGCCTCGTGTGTCAGCCGCATGGTGTCGACGTTTCCCGCCAGCAGCTGCTGGCGCACATCCCGCCCTGAGGAAGCCGCGATACCGAGGCCTGCGAGCTCGCGGGCGATTGCGCCTCCACTGGCTCCTGCGGCGAGGCAGCCGAAGGAGCCGCATTGGCACTGCAGCTCAGCGAAAGCGGGGTGGCGGACATGGCCGATGTCGCCCGCGCCGCCGTCGACGCCTTGGTAGATCTGCCCGTCGATGACCAGCCCGGTGCCGATCCCTGTGGAAACCTTGACCAGGCACAGCGAAGTGGTACCGGCGAACCCGGCACTGTATTCGCCCACAGCCATCGCGTCCGCGTCGTTTTCCACCAGGACCGGAACCGGGAACGCGTCCTGGATGAACTCCACTATCGGGTAGGCGTCCCAGCCGGGCATGATGGGCGGCTGACTGGGCCGGAGCGTGTGCGGATCCACCGGGCCGGGGATGGAGACGCCCACCCCCGAGACCTTCGACGCCGGCGTTTTGGACTGCTTAAGCAGTCTGTGTCCTGCTTCGATGATGCCGTGCAGGACTTTCTCCGGTCCGTCGTCGACCGCAATATCCAAAGGCTCATCGGCCACAATGGCCCCGCTGAGGTCCGTGAGGGCGACGCGCGTGGACGTTGTTTCAATGGATGCCGAAATAGTGCACGAATGCTGGAGGTTGAAGGCCAGGTCAGTGGGGCGGCGACCGCCGGAGGGCCTGGCGGTGCCGGCTTCGCGGATCAGTTCTGCCTTCAGGAGCGCATCCACGCGCTGTGCCACCGTCATGCGGGACATGCCTGTTTCTTCCTGGATGTCCCCGCGCGTCCGGGCCTTACCCGACCGGATCAGGTGAAGGACGTCCCCTGGTCCCACGTACATCTTCGGCTCCTACGGTTGAAAGGCACTTTTGCCATCCTAGGTGCTCCGGCAGTCGAGGAGGCACAACCTGCATGGGCTCGTGTCGATTGACCCTGCAGCTAATGCTAGACAGCTAGACAACATTTGGATAGCCTTTAGGCACAAGTTCCGGCTTTGTGACTGCGCTCACAGTCGGGAGGTTTTTTAGCACCCGTTTTGCTGGTCCGGCCGCAGCGGTCCGGGCCGGACGGAAACGGGGGCCGAGCGCGCGAAGCCGCGGCACCGGTTCCGGGGCCGCCGAAGACAGGAGCATCGAAGTGATGAGAATCAGAGGCCGCTTACAAGTGGCCGTGATTGCGGCAGCGTCGCTGACTATGGCAATGCTGGCAGGCTGCACACCCAACGAAGGTTCGAATGACGGGAAAACCACTGGCGGTGCCCAGGCGATCACCGTCTGGACAGCGGACACCCTGCCGGACCGCGTCGCCAAAACGGAGGAGATCATCGCCAAGTTCACCGCCGCCACCGGCGTTCAAGTTGATCTGGTGGGCGTGCCGGAGGACCAGTTCAACCAGGTCCTGACCTCATCCGCTGCAGCCGGGGACCTCCCGGATGTCATCGGCTCCATTTCACTTGCGCAGGTCCGAACGCTCGCCGCTAACGACCTGGTGGACGCCGCAAGCAACAAGGCGGTCATCGAGACCCTGGACGAAAGCACATTCTCCAAGCGGGCCCTCGAACTGACGCGGGACGGCGACCAGCAGCTGTCGGTCCCCGACTCCTCCTGGCAGCAGCTCCTCTACTATCGGAAGGACCTCTTCGACAAGGCCGGCATTACGGCACCGAAGTCCTACGATGACATCAAGGCAGCGGCGCAGAAGCTGGACACCCCGCAGCTCGCAGGCCTTGCGGCAGCCAATAAGCCTGGCGAGGCGTTTACTCAGCAAACCTTCGAGCATATTGCGCAGGGCAACGGCTGTGAAATGGTCAATGACCAGGGGGACATCACTTTTGACAGCCCCGAGTGTGTGGGCGCCCTTGAGTTCTACCGCGACATGCTGACCCAGTACTCGGTTCCGGGCGCGCAGGACGTGGACACGGTCCGCGCTTCCTACTTCGCCGGCCAGGCAGCCATGGCCATTTGGTCCACCTTCATCCTGGACGAGATGGCCGGCCTGCGTGACAACGCCAAGCCCACGTGTCCGGAATGCGTTGCCGATCCTGCCTTCCTCGCCAAGAACACGGGCGTCGTGACAGGTATCCAGGGACCCGACGGCGAGCAGCCTGCCCAGTTCGGCGAGATTGTGTCCTGGACGGTCATGAAGGACTCTGCCTCGGATTCCGCGAAGAAGTTCGTGGAGTACTTCATGACCGAAGGCTATGTTGACTGGCTGTCCATCGCCCCCGAAGGCAGGCTTCCGGTCCGTGCGGGAACGGCGGACAATCCGACTGAATACTCGGACAAGTGGAAGACCATGCCCGCCGGTGTGGACAGGAAAGAGCCTCTGGGCAAGTTCTACTCCGAGGACGTCCTCTCCATCCTTGAACAGGGTCCGGATGACCTGAAGCGCTGGGGTATCACCCAGGGCCAGGGCGACCTGGTGGGCGCAGCCTTGGGCGAGTTGCCCATCGCCAAAGCCGTCAGCGACGTCACCTCCGGCGGAGTCGATCCTGCAACCGCGGCCAAGCAGGCCGCGGAATCCCTGCGCTCCATTCAGGGTTCGCTGAAGTGAGTTCGGTCAAAAAGGACGTTCCTGCCGGGCCGGCGGCATCAGCCGCCGGCCCGCGGGGGCGCCGCAAGCTTTCACCCATGGCCAGGGAGGAGCAGCGGGCCGGACTCACCCTGCTTTCGCCCACGCTGGTTCTGGTCCTGGTCATGGTGGTTCTGCCGATCCTCTGGACCCTGGTGCTTGCATTCCAGCGCGTGCGGATCCTGAATATCCGTACCGCCGGCATCTTCGGGCCGTATACGGTGGCCAACTTCGACAGCGTGTTCTCGAGCAGCTTCTTCACGTCGCTCGGCACCACGCTGGCCTACTCCATTTTCGGGACCGCCGGGGCGATCATCCTGGGGCTCATCGCGGCACTGGCCCTCCGGAAGCCTTTCAAGGGAAGGACCCTGATCCGAGCGTCCATGCTGATCCCTTACGTGTCACCCATCGTGGCCGTGACGTTCACCTGGACCACCATGCTGGATCCGCAGTTCGGCCTCATCAACTATTGGGGAAAGCGGCTGCTCGGCTGGGAAGAATCCATCCCGTTTCTCAGCGAGCGGGCCAGGGAAGTGTCATTTCTCGGCCTGAACTTCGAAATCCCCACCGCGCTGATCACCGTCATCGTTTTTGAAATGTGGCGGTCCTTTCCCTTCGCTTTCCTGTTCCTCACGGCCCGGATCAACGCTATTCCGGACAGCCTGGAGGAAGCCGCCAGGGTGGACGGGGCAACCCCCATCCAGCGCTTTTTCCACATCATCCTTCCGCAACTGCTGCCCACCATCGCCATGCTGTCCGTCCTGCGGTTCATCTGGACGTTCAACAGCTTTGATGACATCTACCTGCTCACCGGCGGTGGCGGCGGCACCGAAGTGGTGGCCGTGACCGTGTTCAACTTCCTGACCGCGCGTGGCGATATTGGTGCCGCGTCTGCCCAGGCGCTGGTGCTGGCCGTCATCCTCGGCGTGATGGTGGGAATCTACATCAAGTTCTTCGGCAAGAAGGAGGAGGTCTCCTGATGGCTGTTCCCGTCGTAACTAGACGCCCGGCCTCCCCATCCCGGCCCCCGGAGGGTTACCGATGGACACGTGACGTTATCGAAACCAAGGTTTTCGGTGTTCTCCGCTGGGTAGTGATCGTCGGCCTGGTGCTGGTGACCCTGTTCCCGTTCTACTACATGTTCATCCTCTCGATCCGCCCCCTGGATTCGCTGCTGCGCGATCCCGGCTCACTGGTCATTCCGTTCGGCGAACTGAACTGGGGTGCCTACCAGAGCATCATGACGCCGCAGGAAGACGGCGGCCAGGGCTTCCTGAGGTTCATGGGCAACAGTGCCATGGTGGCGCTGGGGACGGTGCTGATTTCGCTGCTGGTGGCCATTCCCGGCTCCTACGCCATCAGCCGGCTGAACTTCTTCGGCCGCCGCCAGATCAGTGCGCTGTTCCTCGCGGTGTACCTGTTCCCCAGCATCCTGCTGGCCATCCCGCTGTTCACCATCTTCACCAGACTTGGCCTGCGGGGCCAGCTGGTGGCATTGCTCATCGTGTACGTGGCCCAGGTCATCCCGGTCACCATCTACATGCTGCGCAATTACTTCGATACCATTCCCACCAGCCTGGAGGAGGCCGCGGCCCTGGACGGCTGCAGCAGGCTCGGCGTGCTGCGCCGGATCAGCCTGCCGCTGGCAATGCCCGCCATTATTTCCAACGGCCTGTTCGTTTTCATGATCGCGTGGAACGAATTCCTCTTCGCCTTGCTGTTCCTGGTGAATACCCGGCCCAACTGGACCGTCTCGCTGGGCCTGTCCCAGCTGGCCGGCAGCATTGAAGTGCCCACCACCGTGCTGATGGCAGGCTCGGTGATCCTCACGCTGCCCATCATTATCATCTTCTTCGCTGCGGAGCGGCTCCTCACCGAGGGTCTCACCGCCGGCGGGGAGAAAGGCTGATGGCGGGCGAAGCGGGCGCCGAGCCTGACGCTGCCACGTCCGGTGCACGAGTTGGACGCCGTCCTGGCCGGGCATCTGGACAACGGCATGGTGCCGCATGCGCTACGGCGCCGGCCCTGACTTGCAGACCGCGCACCATTACGCGTTCGGCAGGATCTCGGTCACCGGGAATCCGGTGCTGAGGAATCCTCCGTCCAGGAATCCGCCGTGGAGGTACGTGCCTGTGACGCCGAGGACAGCCGCTTCGTTGCGCAGTTCCGTCGCTGCCGTGAGGAAGCTGCGGGTCCGCTGGTGGTAGCGCTTGGTAAGGACGACGGCGTTTGCCACCGTGTTGCGGCGCACGGCGTCCGCCACGGCTACTGCCTGCTGCAAGGAGGCGCCCAGCGGGCGGTGCTCCCGCTCACGGACCAGACGCCTACCAGTTCGGTCTCGGCGCCAGCGCTGTGCAGGGGTGCGTGCAGGGTTGCGGCCCATTGGCCGGCGCCCACCAGCCCGACTTTCACGGGCGGATAGCGGGCAGGGGATTGCCTCGTGGAGGCGTCGGAAACCATGTGATGAAGATGCTGCACATTCTGCCTAACGTCTATACACAAGTAGGCTAGTTGTTATGCTAATGTCGTTTGCATCACAGTCCTAGCCACCTCACCTACCTAAGGATCGATCCGAAGTGTCCCGCTTCCTCCGCATGGCCGCGCCCCGCAGCGTCGCCGTAATTGACCAGCCTTCCGTCCCGCTCGAAGCGGGTCAGGCGCGCGTGCGGACCATCTATTCCGGCATTTCGGCGGGCACCGAGCTCACTGCCTACCGCGGCACCAACCCTTACGTGACGTCCATCTGGGATCCTGCGCCGCGGCTGTTCGAGCCCGGGCTGGAGGCCCCTGGGTATCCGCTGGATGGCTGGGGATATTCCGAAGTGGGTGAAGTGGTGGAGCTGGCACCGCCGGAAGGGCAGGCCGCCGGAGCCGCCGGCGCCGATGCTCCCGTGCAGGTGGGCGACAAGGTCTGGGGCATCTGGGGGAACCGCTACGAGGGCATCCTGGTGGCAGAGTCGCTCCGGGGCCATGTGTTGCCGGCCGGAATGGATCCCCTCGCGGGTGCCTTCGTGCGGGTTGGTGCAATCGCCCTGAGTGCCGTGCTGGCCGCGGACCTGGGCCCCGGCTCCACCGTGGCCATCTTTGGCCAGGGCGTCATCGGACTGCTTGCCACTCGCTTCGCAGTGCTTAACGGGGCAAAGGTGATCGCCGTGGACGGAATCCAGGCCCGCCGCCGGCGTGCCCTCGAATGGGGTGCCCTGCATGCCCTCGGCCCGGCCCCGGAACTGGCAGGGGACATCCGGCGGATCACCAGCGGTGCCGGCGTGGACGTTGCCATCGAGCTCAGCGGAAACTACCGTGCGCTGCACGAAGCCACCCGGGCAGTAGGTGCCGACGGCACCGTCATCGCCGCCGGCTTCTATCAGGGCGAAGCCGCCGGTGTCCGGTTCGGCGAGGAGTTCCACCATAACCGGGTTCAGCTCCTCGCCTCCCAGATCGGCCCCGTTCCCAACCGGCTCCGCTCCCGCTGGACGGTGCCCCGGCTGCAGCAGACCGTCGTCGACCACCTCGCCGACGGCCGGGTCAACGCGCCGGCGCTGGTAACCCACACCTATTCCCTAACGGATTCCGCCAAAGCCTATGAACTCCTGGACACAGACCCGGAGTCCGCCCTCCAGGTTGTATTGGAGTTCTCATGACCCTCATCACCGTCCAGGAGCAGCACCTGCCCGGCGCGAGCCTTGAAGAGAAATTCGACCATGCCCTTGCGTGGGGCTTCGGCGGCATTGAACTGCGGTCCGCCGGCGAGCTGCAGTTCCAGGCGCGCCTGCGCGAACTGCGGCGGGCCCGGAATGCCGGCGTTGTGATGCCTACCGCCTGCGTGGAGATGCCCCACTTTGTTGGTGCCTTCGACGACGAACTGCGGAAGGACGCCGTCGTCCAACTCAAATCCCAGCTGAGCGTAATGGCGGAGATCGGCGGCCGGGGCGTCATGACGCCCGCCTCGTACGGCATGTTCTCCAAACGCCTGCCCCCGTTCATCCCGCCACGCACCGAGGAAGCGGACACCGCCGTGCTGGTGGAATCATTTACCGAGCTTGGCGAACACGCGGCCGCCGAAGGGGTGGAGATCTATCTTGAACCCCTGAACCGCTATGAGGACCACATGATCAATACCCTCGCCGACGGCGTGCGGCTGCTGACGCTTGTGGGCCTGGGCGCGGTGCGCCTGGCTCCGGACACGTATCACATGAACATTGAGGAAAGTGACCTTGCTGCGGCCCTCCAGGACGCCGCCGGATACATCGGCCACATCCAGGCCAGCGATTCCAACCGCCTCGAACCCGGTGCCGGGCACATCGACTGGGCCCTGTTTGGTGCGACGCTGAAATCCATCGGATATCAGGGAACCGTCGCCCTGGAATCCCGGCTGTCCGGACCGGCGGAGGAAGTCCTTCCCCGGGTGCCGTCCCTGCTGGGGCGATACCTGTGACGGCCGTTTCGGATACCGACGACGGCGGGTCTCCAGTGACCGCCGAGCTGATCGCCGCCCGTTCCACGGCCGTCCTGGAGGCCAACTGGCGAAAGACCCACACCGTTCCGGCCGCCGGCCTCTATCCCCACCAGTGGAGCTGGGATTCGTCCTTCATTGCCGTGGGCCTCAGCCGGATCTCACCCCGCCGCGCGGGCCAGGAGATGGATGCACTCTTCGCCGGCCAGTGGGATGACGGCCGGCTGCCACAGATCATCTTCGATCCCCACCGGGACGAGGACTACGCCCCCGGCGCATCGTTTTGGCAGTCCGGGCAGATTCCCGGCTCCCCGAAGCAGGTGGAGACTGCGGGGCTGGTCCAGCCGCCCAACCATGCGTGGGCTGCCTGGAAAATCCACCAGGCCGACCCCGCCGAATCCCGCCGCCGGTCCTTCCTGGAGCGGAACTATTCGAAGCTGGTGCACTGGCACGAGTACCTGTCCGGCCGCCGCAGCCGCGGCGGGTCCGGTTTGGCGTGCATCGTGCACCCCTGGGAGTCCGGGACGGACAATTCGCCCTTGTGGGACACGGTGATGCTGCGGATCCCGGCGGACTGCAAAACCGAACTGAACCGCCCGGACCTGCAGCACGCCGACGCCGGGGAGCGGCCCAGCCAGAAGGAGTACGGCAAGTATTTCTGGATGGCCGAACGCTACCGGGACCACGGCTGCGACGACGCCGATGCCGACTACCCCTTCCTGATGGAGGATCCGCTGTTCAACACCCTGCTGGCGGTGTCGGAGCTGGCCCTGGCGGACATTGCCGCCGAGCTGGGCTTGCCCGGCGAAGCGCACCGGGAGCGGGCGGAACGGATCACCGAGGCGCTGGAGGCCCTGTACGTGCCGGAACTGGGATGTTATTCCGCCCGCGACGTCACCGATGGAACGGTGGTCTCCAAGGCGACCATCAACGGACTGATCCCGCTCCTGCTGCCCGGAAAGGTCCACGCCGAAGCCCTGCTGGAGACACTGAACGGTCCGCGCTTCATGGACGGACGCGCCCTGATGGTGCCCAGTTACGACGCCACGGCAGAGGACCATAATCCGGCCCTCTACTGGCGCGGCCCGGCCTGGTTCAACATGTCCTGGATGGTGGCCGAGGCGCTGGAAGGGCTTGGACATACGGACCAGGCGGCCTTCCTCCGGGGCAACATCGGCAGGCTCGCGGCGGAGCATGATTTCCCCGAATACGTGGACCCCTGGACCGGAGCCGCGCACGGCACCCGCAGCTTCAGCTGGACCGCGGCGCTGGCCCTTGAAACCACCTACCCCCGGAGCACCCCATGACCGCCATCGCACCCCCGTCCGCAGCCTCGGTCCTCGTGGCCCACGGCGCCATGATGCGCGGCGCTGCCGACGGAAGCGTGGGCCGGGCAGACGCACCGGCGCAGGGAACGGAAGGCTTCTATGTTGCCGATACGCGCCTGCTGTCCCGCTGGATCCTGGAGATTAATGACGCCACTTTCTGGGAGGTGGGCAGCGTCCGCGAACGGGGCCGCCGCGAGACCGCCCTCAGTCCGGCGGCACGGCGGAACCAGACGCACGCTCTCTTCGTCCGCCGGACCCAGGAGCTGGACGCCGGAGGCCTCACCGAAACCCTCCGCATCCGCAACCTCGGCCGGGAGCCAATCACCGCGCGGTTGGTCCTGCGGGCCGGCACCGACTTCGCGGACCAGTTCACCGTCCGCACCGACGGCCAGGTCTTTGACCTCAGCGCCGCCGCCAGCAGCATGGACGTGCTCGACGACGGCTCGCTGGCTTTCGGTTACAGCCACACGTTCCGGGGACGGACGTTTGAAGCCGGTGTCCGGCTGACCGCGAGCGTCCCGTCGGCGGTCCGCAGCGAGCCGGCTGAGGGCCGTTTCGTTGGCGCGGAGTTGACGTGGGAGCTGCCGGTGGCAGCGGGCGAGACGCAGTCGCTGACCATCTCTGCCGTGTCCACCCGTGGTGAGGCACCGCGAAAGGTGCCCGCCGCCGTCGGGAGTTCCGCCGAGGGCCTGACCGGCCTGGCGCGCCAGAGCCTGACAGACCTCGAGTCGTTGCTGATGCCGTGCCCCGTCAAGCCGGAACTGACCATTCCCGCCGCCGGGCTGCCGTGGTTCCTGACGCTGTTCGGCCGGGATTCGCTGCTGGCCTGCATGCTGACCCGGAAGGAGTCCCCGCAGCTGCTGGGCGATGTCCTCCGCGCCCTGGCCGCAACCCAGGGAACCGTGCATGATCCGGCCCGGGTGGAGCAGCCCGGGAAGATTGTGCACGAGGTGCGGGTCAGTGAACTGGCCCAACTGGGCGCCGTTCCCTACGGCCGCTACTACGGCGCCGTGGATTCCACGCCGCTGTTCCTGATGGCACTGGGGCACGCGGGTGACGCCGCGCTGATCGGCGAGCTTGAGCAGCCGGCCCGCGCCGCCGTCGAGTGGATCCTCGGCGACGGCGGCCTGACGGAGACCGGGTTTGTCCGCTACACGCCCGATCCCGCCGGGCTGCTCCACCAGGGCTGGAAGGATTCCTTCGACGCGGTGGCCGGAGCTGACGGCCGCGAGCCTTCCGGCGCGATCGCCCTCGCCGAAGTCCAGGGCTATGCCTGGCGCGGCCTGCGGGAATGCGCCCGGCTCGCCGCGGAGTATTGGGGCGACCAGGCCTGGGCAGACACCCTGTACGGGCTTGCCGACGACCTGAAGCTCCGTTTCCGGGCGGCCTTCTGGATGGACGGCCAGAACTTCCCCGCCCTGGCCGTGGACGGTGACGGGCGGCAGGTTGACGCGCTCGCGTCCAATGCCGGCCATTTGCTGTGGGCAGGCATCCTGGATGCCGACGACGCCCGTGCGGTCACCTCCCGGCTGCTGAAAGACGACTTCTTCACCGGCTGGGGCATCCGGACCCTCGCCGAGGGCCAGCATTACTACCACCCGATGTCCTACCACAACGGTTCCGTCTGGCCGCACGACACCATGCTGGCCGCTGAAGGGATGGCGGCCTACGGGTTCTCGGCCGAAGCCGGGACCGTCGCCGTGGGAATGCGCGACGCCGCCGCCCACTTCGGCAACACCCTCCCGGAGTTGTTCGGCGGATTCGCCCGCGCGGACTTCCCGGTGCCGGTCCAGTACCACCACGCCGGCTCGCCGCAGGCGTGGGCCGCTGCCGCCGGTCTGGCCGCTGTCCGCCATGCGTAGACAGCAGGACCTGGTTCGTGGGCGGGATCCGCGTGCTGAGCTGGACCTGCACCCGGAGGTGCGGACCCCGGGCATGGTTGAGGTCAGGACCGGTGGGGCCTGCGATGCCGCACCGGCACTGGCGGACGCTGTCCAGGTGGTGGGTGAAGCGGCCGACCGGCACGGGATCGGCCTGGAGTTCCTGAACGCCGCTTTGGCTGCCCGGGCCTGACCCTGCCCGGGCGGGAGCAGAAACAGTAGGGCACTTGACCCTAGACGCCTCGGAGCAGCCGTGCCTACACTGGCCTGACCCCCCAGCTCCAGGAAAACATCCAGCTGCTCAAGCAATGGGCAGGCCCTGCAGGTGAGGGATCCATTGCAGCACTTCACAACTCACGGCTCCCTCACGAAGGTATGCCGTGCCGAGGAGAGGAGAGCAGGATGTCAGGGAACAAAGCCGTTGCTTACAAGGAACCCGGCAAGGTGGAACTGATCGATATCGATTACCCCACCTTCGAACTCAAAGACGGACCGGGCGTCAACCCGGCGAACGTGGGGCGCACGGTACCCCACGGAGCCATCATCAAAACCGTGGCCACCAACATCTGCGGTTCGGACCAGCACATGGTCCGCGGACGCACCACCGCCCCCTCCAACCTGGTGCTCGGGCATGAGATCACCGGCGAAGTGGTGGAGGTGGGTCCCGGCGTCGAGTTCATCAAAGTGGGGGACATCTGTTCGGTGCCCTTCAACATCGCCTGCGGACGGTGCCGGAACTGCAAGGAGCGCAAAACCGGGATCTGCCTGAACGTTAATCCGGACCGCCCCGGCAGCGCCTACGGCTATGTGGACATGGGCGGCTGGGTGGGCGGCCAGGCCAACTATGTGCTGGTCCCGTACGCGGACTGGAACCTGCTGAAGTTCCCGGACAAGGACCAGGCCATGGCAAAAATCATGGACCTCGCCATGCTCTCGGACATCTTCCCCACAGGCTTCCACGGCGCGGTGTCGGCCGGGGTGGGCGTGGGTTCCACGGTGTACGTGGCGGGGGCCGGACCTGTTGGCCTCGCAGCGGCCACGAGTGCTCACTTGCTGGGTGCCGCCGTCGTGATTGTGGGGGATCTGAACGAGGACCGGCTGAAGCAGGCGCGCAGTTTCGGGTGCGAAACCATTGACCTGAGCAAAGGCGGACCGGCGGAGCAGATCGAGCAGATCCTGGGTGTTCCGGAGGTGGACTGCGGCGTTGACGCGGTTGGCTTCGAGGCCCGGGGCCACGGCCACGGCCACGACGCCAAGGAGGCGCCCGCCACGGTGCTGAATTCGCTGATGGAAATCACCGCGGCCGGTGGTGCGCTGGGCATTCCCGGGCTCTATGTCACAGGCGATCCCGGTGGTGTGGACGAGGCGGCCAAGAAGGGTGCGCTGAGCCTGAGCCTTGGCACCGGCTGGGCGAAGTCGCTGAGCTTCACTACGGGGCAGTGCCCAGTGATGAAGTACAACCGTCAGCTGATGATGGCGATCCTGCACGACAAGGTGAGCATCGCCAAGAACGTCAACGCCAAGGCGATCAGCCTCGAGGATGCGCCCAAGGGCTATGCCGAGTTCGACGCCGGTGCGGCCACCAAGTACGTCCTCAACCCGAACGGATACCTCAGTTGAGCCCTGCCGGGTTTGGTGCGCCGGCGCCGGGTCACTTGGCGCCGGGCACCGGTGCCGAGTGATTCACTAAAGAGGCGGCGCCTCAACCGTGAGTGGGGGCACCGCCTCCGCCAGGCGTAAGTAAAGTCCGCACTAGCGCTGCAGCGGGTCCAGCGGCTGCGGAACGATCGGCTGGTCGTTGGCCGTCAGGTCGATGCCCATGTCCTTGGCGAAAACCAGCCGGGTGTCCTTGTAGATGCCCGGGTGGTTCTCGTCCAGCTCAAAGACACGCGCGCCGCGCAGGCGATTCCGTTCGGCGCCGGAAAGCCCATAGGCGCCGAACCCGGTTCCGGGCGCATAGCCAAGCTGCACGCCGTAGTAGTTGCCCGCGTACGTGTTGACGTGGTCGTGGCCCACAAAGTAGCCGAGCACATCCCCGCGCTCCAGGAAGGCGTTGAACAGGCCGGAGTTGATGGGGCCCGGGCACTCGTCCTCGTTCCGTTCGCCAGCGATGTTGTGTTTCGTGAGGGCACGGGCGTGGTCCGCGTCCGTCCGCGAGTCGAGGCTGGCGAACCACATGTTGCGGTGCTCGTGGAGCGCGATGTGGCCCCACATGAGGGAGGGGACCTTCTTGCCGTATTTTTGCTCGGTGGCGATAGAGAGGTTGCGGTACCAGGTGACCTGGTCCATGCGTACCCAGTCCCAGTGGGGGTAGCCCTCGAAGTCCTGCCCGTTGATGGCATCCGGGGCATACCGTCCGGTGTCGATGAGCCAGAGTCCGAACGCCGGTGCCTTGGACTTGGCGGACTGCACCAGGAGCAGCGAGTTCGATGTCCCGGTGAGGCCCGGCGTGGAGTCGCTGTTCATATTGAACTCGTAGGTCAGCAGGAACTGCAGCATTTTGGCCTCGGTCATGCCGGTCCGGCTTACTGAATCCTCGTCGTGGTTGCCGAACGTGACGGCCCATGGGATCTGCCGGCGTTCCATGGGCTGGACCACGTGGTTGAGCGCCTGCTTGACCTCCAGCTCGGAATCGCAGCCGCCGTTGATCACGTCACCGTTGATCACCACGAAGTCCGGCTTCTCCGCGTCCAGGGTCTTGTCCATCAGCTCGATGGTGCGGCGGTCCGTCTGCTCGTCGTCCTGGGTGTCATTGAACTGGACCACCTTGAAGCGGCCGTCGGTCCGGAAGGCGAGGGTGGGCTTGGGTGCCTTCGGACCCGGTGCCGCGCTGCTTCCGGCGGCCGCCGCCACTGTGAGTCCCAGCGCGCCAAGCGTTCCGGCGGCAGCCAGCGCGGCCCTCCGGCTGAGGTTGTGCTGATGGAGTCCGGTGGTCATGGTTGCCTCTTTCACTGGTGCGGCCGTACTGCCGGCCGTCGATCCTGTGACAGTAGGCGAGCCAAGTTTCGGGTTCCGGAACACTCGGTGAACGCCACATGCGGGACTGGCTGATTACCGGCCAAATCCGCCTATGATGGCGGCATGTCATCTTACGAAGTCACCCGCAGCGCCCTTATTCCTGCCCCAGCAGAAGACGTCTTTCCGCTGGTCAACAGCTTCCTGGAGTGGACCAAATGGTCGCCCTGGGAGAATGTGGACCCGGAATTGAACCGCTCGTATTCAGGAAACGACGCCGGTGTGGGGGCCAAGTACGCGTGGAGCGGCAACCGCAAAGCAGGCAGCGGAAACATGGAAATTGTCGAGTCCGACTTTCCCCAGAGCATCAAAGTGCGCCTGGAATTCACCAAGCCTTTCAAGGCCGTGAACCCCACCTCGTTCACGTTCACCCCGGCCGACGGCGGCACGCAGGTCACGTGGCGGATGACCGGCGAGAACAAGGGGCTCGCGAAGGTTTTCGCCCTGTTCATGAACATGGACAAGTTAATCGGCGCCGATTTCGAGCGCGGGCTGGCCGCGCTCTCGGCCGCTGTGACGGCAAACAAAGCCTGACCCTGCGACGGAGCCCCAGCGACTGCCGGGCCTCAGCCGTTGAGGATCTGTTCCCGCAGAATGTCTGCGTGCCCGCGGTGCTGGGCGAGCTCACGCAGCACGTGCAGGTATACCCAGTGCAGGGGGAGTGGGCCGCGGCGGTTGCCGCGGAGCACGTCGTCGAGATCTAACGACGACGTCGCCAGGCGCGATGCCTCGCAAGCCTCCCGGTGAGCCTGCTGGATGCTGGCGATGGTGTCCTGGTCCGTGAGGATGAACGACTCGTCCGGCGTGGCCGGAATGCCGATCTCGGTGCGTGACCGGCACGTGATGGCCTCGTCGAACCAGACCTTCTCCACCATGATCGCGTGCTTCACCAGGCCCAGCAGTGTTGTGCGGGAAGCGACCAGCGAGCGGCGCGCCTGCTCCTCGGTGAGGCCGTCCAGGCAGGCATTGAGCATGTTCCGGTGGTCATCAATGAAGGCCTCGAACTGGACGCGCGCGGGCTGATGGATGGCGTTCTCGGCAAACGCGGCTGAGGGAGCAGACATCCACAAAGTATGGCAAAGGCCGGGCCCCGCTGCAATGCGCGGCTCGCCCTGCGGGAACGCCCGACGCCGGCCGCGCACCATGGTGATCGCGGCGCCGCGCGCCTATGGTGAAGTTATGTCTGATTCCTTTTCGTCCTTTGTGGACACCTTCAAAAACATTGGCGTCACCAAGGCCTACGGGCCCGCCGTCCAGGTGGGCGGGGAAGAAATCGTCCCGGTTGCCCTGGTGTCCTTCGGGTTCGGCGGCGGCGGCGAAGCTGGCGACGGCGCCTCCGGCGGCGGTGGGGGCGGGATGGTGCTGCCGCTGGGTGTGTACCGGAGCGTCGGCGGCCGCGCGGCGTTCCGTCCAAACACCGTGGTCACGCTGATGTGCCTGGTCCCGGTGATCCTGGCGGCCGGCGCCGCTGCGGGCCGGGCCATCCGCGCCGCGCGGTCCTAGCCATGCTGCCCGGCCAGAAGCCCGTCTAACGGGACGTGCGGCGGTTGCGCGCCTGGCGCGCCAGACGGATGAACGCATAGACAAAGACGGCCTCGATCAGCACCATCAGCCCGAGCAGCAGCCACTGCCCCTGGGCGATGAAGACCACGGCGCCGGTGAGGACCAGCGTGGTGCCGAGCGCCAGCGCGTACACGGCGAAGCCGAGGGCCACTTTGGCGCTGCGCACACCCGTCCGGAAGCCAAAGCCCACCGGCTCGCCGCCGGGGTAGCCGGCCACGCGGTCCGGGGCGGCGGGCTTGACCTTGTCGAATTCCGCCCAGGGGTCCGGGTTCTGATTGCTCATGCTTCCATTATCACGCGGTTCCCGGCCCACCCGCGATCGCCCGAACTATAGGCCGAGTGGCGCAGCTGGCGAAGCTCAATACGGTGCTCGAGTCCGCGTATTCTGCTCAATCATTCGGCGGCCGCTTGCGGGTTTGCTCTATCACGTTTGGTCGCTAAACCACCGTTTTGGCAACCAAAAGTGATAGGTCAACCGGGGTGATCGGTTCATACAGGACCGGCTCCTGGTGGGTAACCACCACGGCGTCGCTCACCACGTCTGCCAACCTGCCGTGGCGCGCGTAGGCCTGCCGCTGCAGCCTGGCGCCGGTTCCGTTGCTGAAGATCCGGTGCAGGGATTCCTCGACGTAGGCTGCGTCGCCCGCCTCATCCAAGGCGTCGCGGACATGGTCATGGAGCGCGGCGATGACTTTTCTTGCGGACTCCGGCTTATGGGTCACTGGGTGGAGCAGCTCGCCCTGGATTCCCCACCGGCTGGCCAGCCAGGCCCCCTGGCGCAGGATGATGGCCGGAACCATGTCCGGCGTCTGCCCGGATTTCCATTCCCGGGCAGCGGTCTCCACCAAGCCCCGCACCAGGGCGGCGATCAGGACGGTGTCGCGGGGATCGAGGCAAACATCGGACACCCGGATCTCCACGGTGGGGTGGCGGGCGGAGAGGCGGGCGTCAAAATCAGGGTTGTTGACTACCCCCGTGCCGGCCAGGTCCGCCACCCGCTGGTGGTAGGCCTGCGCCGAGCCGAAGAATTCTGTCGGCCCGGCAGAGGACCACCGGTTCCACGCTTGGGTACGGAAGCTGGCGTAGCCGCTGTCAGCGCCGTTCCAGAACGGGGAATTCGAGCTCAACGCCATCAGTGGCGGCAGCCAGGACCTGATCCGGTCCAGGACCGCGACGCCTTCCTCATCGGAGTCAACGGAGACATGGATGTGGCATCCGCAGGTCAGCTGCTCACGGGCCGTCAGGGCGAACTTTTCCAGCAACGCGTCATAGCGGGTGTTGCTGGTGGAATGCGGTGTCACCGCCAGCGGTGACGTGGCGAGGGCGGCGATCCTGGCGCCCGCTTTTCGGGCGAGCGAGTCCGCGTAGGCGCGGCCGGACAGGATTTCGGCGGCGAGTCCGCTCAGGGTGCTGTGCGGGTGGGTGATCACTTCGAGCTGTTCCTGGTGAAGCTCGACGGCGAGCATCGAGTGCGTGGAAGGGTCCGCCGTCTCGCCCGGGTCCTGGAGGCGCAGCAGGTCTGCGGCCAGAGGCAGGGGACTGCCGTTGGAGGGATCAACGATCAGGAATTCTTCTTCAACACCAAAAGTACGCACTAGCTAAGTGTCGCCGACAAAAGCAGTCCCGGACGCCACACTTGTTCCCGGCGTCTATGGGGGCATCCAGGAGGGCCGCCTGACGCGGTTGAAATCCCCTCTATCCGCAGGTGCCCTTTCAGTTCCATAATGGCCACATAAGCTTCGGGGACCCTCGCGCCGACGATGGCTGGTGCGGCGCAGGAGTCCCAGGTGGCCGCTCAGGCACTTGGCGCAACGGGCGGCCACGCGGCACCGGCCAACGAGGTTCCGGAGCCGCCACAGGGGGAGAGCATCGCCACCAACGCGAAAGCAAGGCACAAAGGAAATCATCATGCTCAAGGATCGAACCATCATGGCTGTCCTCGCTGCGAAGGACATCAACAGGGCGAAGGATTTCTACCGGGACAAGTTGGGCCTGGAACCGTCCGATTCCATGGAGGACGACAGCCTGTTTTACAGCGGCGGCAACGGAACGGGTTTCCTGATTTATCAGACAGAGAATGCCGGGACGGCCAAGAACACCCAGATGGGCTGGGAAACGGACAATCTCGAAGGCGAGATGGAGGAACTGCGGGGCCGCGGCGTCGTCTTTGAAGACTACGATTTCCCCGGCCTGAAGACGGAGAACGGTGTTGCCGATAATGACTGGGGGAAGTCCGCCTGGTTCCTGGACAGCGAAGGGAACATTCTCAACATCGCCCAGCGCAAGTAGCCAGCCGCAAGGCTGATTGGCGCAGCAGCGGGCCGCACTTGCCGCCAAGGCAGGTGCGGCCCGCGCGCGCCGGCATGAGGACATCGTTCGCCTGCGTCGTGCGGAGATCCAGAAGTAGGGGCAAGGACCACCAAGAAGGGGACCTGATGAAATCCAACGAACTGGTGCTGGACGCGTTCCGCCGGATCAGGGAGACGGTGGAGGCCACACTTGTTGGGCTCGACGACGGGTCGCTGGCCCGGCGGCCGGCGGGTACCGGGAACTCGATTGCGTGGTTGATCTGGCACCTCGGCAGGGTGGAGGACGCCCAGGTGGCCTCCGCCGCCGGCCTGGACCAGGTATGGACGTCACAGGACTTTGCCGGCCGTTTCGGCCTGCCGCTGACAGACCGTGACACCGGTTACGGTCACTCAACCCACCAGGTCGACGTAGTGCGGGCCCGGCCGGAACTTCTGCTTGAGTACTACGACGCCGTCCACCGGCAGACCGCAGGGTTCCTGGAGACTCTCACCGATGAGGACTTGGACCGCATCGTTGACAAGCGTTGGGACCCGCCCGTTACCCTCGGCGTGCGGCTGGTCAGTACCATTGCCGACTGTCTCCAGCACGTGGGCCAGGCCGCTTATGCGAAAGGGTTGAACGCCGAGTAGGGGAGAATCGCATGGATGCAGCTCAGGCCGTTCTTTGCCTACTACGGCTACTCCTGGCTGGCGCTGAGCGGCCGCCAACTGGCACTTCGCACGGACCGACTGAGGCATTCGCCGTCGCCGAGGACCAGATCGACTACAAACCGGTTTGGGGCGGCGTGCGCGTGTCCATCGGGGAGCCCCTGGCGAGGCATCAAGCGGCCCTGACCAAGGCCGGGTGGGACGTCCGCGTCCTGCCGGGCCTGGATCACATGGGCGCGATGCACAGCTCGGTGGCGCTGCCCATCCTGGCCGGCTGGCTGCAGAAGACGGGCTGGGTGAAGTAGCTAGGCTGGGGCCATGGACTTTCTCATCCGGCAGGCCACTCCCGAGGACGCTGAAGCGGTGGTGCGCATGCACACCCTGGCCCACGAGGAGACGTATGCGGACCGGCTGTCAGCGGACTTTTTCCGCGCACGGAGGGCCAGCATTCCCGAACGGGTGGAACGCCGTCGGCCATCCCTGGCCGGGAGCGACCCGCGGATCATTGCCGTTGACGCCAACTATGAAGTGGTGGGTCTCGCCGACTCGGGTCCCGGACGGGATGAGGACGGGCCCGAGGCGCTGGAACTGTATTCGCTGTACACACTCCGGCGGACACACGGCAGCGGGCTGGGGGCCGCGTTGCTGAGCGCGGCCATCGGTGAGAGCCCGGCGTATCTCTGGGTGCTGGAGAACAATCCCCGGGCGCTCGCCTTCTACCTCAAACACGGCTTTCGCCCTGACGGCACGCGTGGCCAGCTGCCACCCGAGTGGGAAGAACTGCCCGAAGTCCGGATGGTCCGTCCGGCGCGGGGCGGGTCGTGATCATGCGGACAGGGTCTCGGCCGGAGAAACGGACCTTGCCGCGGTGGGCGAGGATCGCCGTCGCCGTTTATCTGTCGGTGACAGTTGCCGCTGTTGGAGCTTCGCTCCTTACCAACTCCTTGGATATGGGTCTAAATGCCGCGTTCCGGGATGGGCTGAGGCTGGCGGTGATCGTTCTGACGCTGCCCGTTTCGGCAGCGTATTTCGCCGTGGTCGTCCTCCTTGATTCCTCGGGTCCGCCATCACCGGGTGTGTTAAGCCCGACGGCGGTTCTCTTCTATCTGGGTTTCCTCGCCCTTGCGGTGGTCAACGCAGCGCTGTTCCGGTGGACGATCCTGCGCATCCGGAAGCCGGTGCCGGCCGTCGGTACGCCTGGCGCTTTGCCTCAGGATCTGGGAGTGAGCATTCACGGGGTCACTCGGTATGTCCGGCATCTTCGGTGGACGGTACCTCTGGCAGTTTTGCTGAGCCTTCCGCAGTGGTTCGTGGCGGGTTTTGCCTGGTGCGGGATCAGCGGCTGCAGCGGCGGAGGTTTCGGGGTGTCCACCGGGACTGAATGGCTGGCGGTCACCATGACCGTTGTGAACGGATTCATCCTCGCCGTGGCTGTGTTCGCAGTGCCCTGGCTGTATCCGACGGGGAGGCGCGCCCTCATTGCCTTGGCGGCCGGAACGCTGTTCGGGCTTTTGGGTGCTGCAGTCACGCACGGGTAGCAGCGCGACGGCGGGCGGACTACCGGACCGCGCCGGATTCCGGTTGGACGGTCCGGTCTGAAGGTGCCCGGGCCGTGACTGTAACGATGGGCCGGTGCGGGATCGACGAGGCGAGGGCAAGCAGAACGACGAAGGACGTGGCCAATACGGCAACCCAGGCGCCGCGCGGTTCGGTGAGGGCAAGCGCGGGGCCCGCGATTCCGGGTCCGGCGAGCGCGAGTGCTGCGAGGAGTGTTGCGCTGACGAGGCCGGAGACCAGCCTGCCCCAGAGCGGACCACGGCGGGAGAGGGCGAAGCCACCGCCGAGCGCCATCAGAGCGACGGCGATCGCACCTCCGCCGAGACCTTGGGTGAGGAGTGCGGCAACCGCGCCGGGCATCAGCATCGGGGCGACGGCAAATGCGAGTGGCGCAAGGGCGAGCCAGCGCCATCCAGGCCGGCCGCCGGTGCGCCGGAGTGCTTCCGCCCAGCCCAGCAGTCCGCCCGCAATGGCTCCGGGCAGGAGGAGCGCGCCGAACGTCCCCCACCAGCCGAAGGTGGATGCCGGGCCGGCGAGCTCCACCATGTAGCCACGGAAACCCGCGGCCCAGGCAATCCCGCAGGTTGTGCCGACTGCAATTAACGCGGCATTACGAGCGGCGAAGGAGGAGGTGTTCACGGCGTTCGTCCTGGCTCAGGAGTCGGCTTGGGCAACGGGTGCTCGCCCCGGTCCGGCGTGCCGGCAACGGGGTTCATTGTGCCCTCGGAGTGCCTCGTCAGTGCCCAGCCCAAAGCCGCGAAGAGCAGCATCCAGCCAGCTATCGCGAACCTGGCGCCAACGAACGACAGTGCCAGGGCCGGGAGCATGGGTACGAAGACCCACACGCCCAGTGCGAGCGGAATCCAGCGCTGCCAGCCCTGCCAGACTTTGGCCTTCAGAACCGCGATGCCCTCCACCACCAGGGCGGCACCGATCAGAAGGCTGAAGACGCCATATGCTGCGCCAAGCAAACCTACGAGTGGCGAGTCCTGGCTGTCGTGGGCGGCCGTAATGGCCGCGAGTTCCGTCGCTGCGAACCCGAGCATGGAGGCGACGGCAACGGGATGTCCGATGCGTGCAAGAGTGCTTTGGCCCAAAGCTCCGGTCCAACTCAGGGCAAGCAGACCGAGCAGGAGGCCTACATGCTGCAGGGCGAACCACACCTGAATGGCGGAAAAGGCTGTGACGTTTAGGGGGTAGCTCCATTGATTTTCAGGTACGGCGGGCTGAACGAAGGCTAAAAAGACACCCGAGGCTGCACCGAGCACCGCGGTCCAAAAGCAGACTAGGCCCGCAGCGCGGATGGTGAGGATGGGGTGCTGGTACTGGGTTTTCATGACACGTTCCTTGCCTATGAATTTCACTGGAGTAACGCTCTAGTGAGATACTCTAAATATGGACCCGGAGACACCACTCGTCAACAGCATCCGCAGGAAGAAGGCGGAGGCCACCAGGCGCAAGATCATCCAGGCGGCGCACAAGGAATTCATTGCCCGGGGATTCCACGGGGCCACCATGGCAGGCATCGCTGCCCGTGCGGGCGTGGCCTCGCAGACCGTGTACTTCGTGTTCCATACAAAGCCCGAACTGATCGGTGCCGTCATTGACGCCGCGGTCCAGGGTGAAGAGGATCCCCGCCCGCCGCAGGCCCAGCCGTGGTGGGCGTCCATGACGGCGGAGCCCAGCGCGGCGGAGGCCCTGCGGATCTTCATTCGTGGCGCCGGCGAGGTTTTTGCGCGCGCCGCGGCCATCGCCGAAGTACTCCGCGCTGCCGCCCTCACCGACGACGAAGTGCGCCGGACCCACCGGTACCACGAGGCCCTCCGCCGGGATGGGTTCGGTCAGGTCCTGGCGATACTGGCGGCTAAGGGGCCGCTCCGGGCTGACCGGTCATTCGACGAGCTGACCGACGCGTTCATGACCGTTTATGGCGACAGCACCTACAACCTTCTCGCCGCGGAGCGCGGCTGGAGCCACGACCAGATCATGGCATGGCTCTGCGATGTCCTTCCCGGGATGCTCCTGGCGAGCCCGGCTCCCGTTGGAAAATGATTCACGGCGGCTATATGTCCCTCGGCAACGCAGGCAATCGTAGGTACGGTAGCGTCATGCAAAAGATTTCGATTGATGCTTTGGCCCGTCAGCAGATCGCTGCCGCTGTTGCGGCACCCAGCGGGCGGGCAGCCGACACAGCGTTCGGCGGGCATGAGAAGAAACTGCGCCAGACCGTCATGGCGTTCCGTGCCGGCACACAGTTGAGCGAGCACCAGAACCCGGGCGAGGCCACGGTCTATGTGCTGAAGGGGTCGGTCTGGCTGAGGGCGGGTGGGGAGTCGTGGCAGGGCAAGGCCGGGGATCTCCTGATCGTGCCGGACGGGCTGCACAGCCTGGAAGCGGAAGAGGACTCGGCGGTGCTGTTCACGGTGGTCAAGACCGACCGTTAGCGCCGGCGTTCGCGTGTGCTGCTCTCCTCCACCACCTCCTCCGCCGCCATGGCTGGTTAACTGTCAGGTGAGTCGAGAGAAGGAGCACCCATGTCCGGTTTGCCCGCATCACCGAAACTACGGGTGAGTCTGCCCAGCCAGAACCTGATGGCGGCACTTGAACCGTCCGCCGACGTCGAACTTTTCCTGTGGGACCTGACCGGCCCGGCGCCGGCGGAGCAGTTCGACATTGTGGTGCCGCCCTACATGGGCGCGGCGGGGGCGCTGACGGCGCTGGACTCCGTGGACGTGAGGCTGGTGCAGAGCCAGTCGATCGGGTACGACGGCGTCGCGGCGGTTCTGCCCGCGGGGTGCCGTTTTGCGAACGCGGCCGGAGTGCATGAGACGTCGACGGCGGAACTTGCGTTGGGCATGATCATCGCCAGCCAGCGGGGGATCCCGGACTTTGTGCAGAACGCGGCGACGGGAACCTGGGACAACTCCCAGCGCCCCAGCCTTGCCGACAGGCGCGTGCTCCTGGTGGGTTACGGGGGAGTGGGGGAGGCGGTTGAGGCCAGGCTGCTGCCGTTCGAGACCGAGGTCACGCGGCTGGCCAGCAGCGGCCGCGACGATGAGCGCGGCAGGATTTACGGGACTGATTCCCTCTACGAACAGCTGCCGATGCACGACATTGTGGTGGTCAGCGTTCCCCTGGGCGAGCAGACCCGGCACCTGGTTGATGCCCGGTTCCTGGCGGCGATGCCGGACGGTGCGCTGGTGGTGAACGTTGCGCGCGGGCCGGTGGCCGACACCGAGGCCCTGCTGCGCGAGGCCTCGTCCGGCAGGCTCCGGGCCGCCCTGGACGTGACGGACCCGGAACCGCTACCGCGTGACCATCCCCTGTGGACCGTGCCCGGCGTCCTGATCACCCCGCACGTGGGCGGGGCGAGCACCGCCATGCTGCCGCGGATGGCGCGGCTGATCCGGAATCAGATCGGGTTGCTGCAGTCTGGACAGGAGCCGGTGAACGTGGTGCTGGGCGGGGCTGTCAGGCGGTAGCTCATGCCAGTGCATTCCGGGGTCAGTCGTGTCTTTTACCTTTTCTCCAACGAATTGCGCCTACCATGACGCTGGTAGACGCATCCACTATCTCCGAGTTGAAGGCCAGAGGCCCGGAAGTTATCCGTGACTACGGAATGCGGTCCGACTGACGGGTGCCATGTCGCCCCCACTGAATTCCTGACTGATTTTGCAATCCAGGGGAATCGCACAGGTTTCGCGGTGCCGGACCTTCACCTTCAACCACCTAAGGATCCAATGCGCAACCGCTATTTAATTCCTGCCCTGACCGCTGCAACAGCACTCATGCTTTCGGGTTGCGTGGACAACAGCGCCCCGGCGGCGGCGGATAAAGCGTCTTCCTCCGCAGACACCGCAGTCCAAAAGAATGAGGAACTTGCGGCCCTGCTTCCGGAGAAAATGAAATCCGCGGGCGTCCTGAATGTGGGAATGGCCAACAATTACCCGCCCAACGAATTCAAGGACGGCAACGGCGCCCCTGCAGGTTGGTCAGTGGATCTCACTAATGCTTTGGGCGCCTCGCTCGGGCTGAAGGTCAATTTTGATATCGGCACGTTCGATAACATTCTTCCGTCCGTCAAGGCGGGAAAGGATGACATGGGCATGTCGTCGTTCACCGACACGCTGGAACGCGAAAAGCAGGTGGATTTCGTGAACTATTACTCGGCGGGCATCCAGTGGGCGGCGCCGAAGGGCAAGACCGTGGACCCGGACAACGCCTGCGGACTCAAGGTTGCCGTCCAGGCCACCACCTATGAGGACACCCACGAGGTACCAGCCAAGTCCAAGGCGTGCACGGATGCGGGAAAACCCGCCATCGAGATCTTCAAGTACGACGCGCAGGACCAGGCCACCAACGCCCTGGTGGTGGGCCAGGTGGACGCCATGAGTGCGGATTCGCCGGTGACCCTCTACGCGATCTCCCAGACGAAGGAGAAACTGCAGACCGCCGGGGATGCCTTCGAAGTGGCGCCGTACGGAATTCCGGTGGACAAGGGGAGCGCGTTCACCCCGGTGCTGCAGAAGGCACTGCAGGCCCTGATTGACGACGGCACCTACAACAGGATCCTTTCCAAGTGGGGCGTGGAAAGCGGCGGCGTGAAGACGGCGGCGCTCAACGTGGCGTCGTCGAACAAGTAACCAGCCGTGACTCTTCCCAAACATGCTGCCGTGGCGCGGCAAAACCCCGCAACGGGCGAAACTGAAGCGCAGGGGGACGCCATTGTGGCGGTTCCCCTGCGCCATCCCTGGCGGATCTCGATTGCCGTTGTGCTGGTGTTCCTGCTGGCGCTGTTCATCGTGGATGCGTCGCAGCGGCCCGACTACGGCTGGGCGGAGGTGGGCAAGTACCTCTTCGACCGCCGGATCAGCCAGGCGGCCTGGGTAACCCTGACGCTCACCATCTATGCCATGGTTGGAGCCATCATCCTGGGGCTGCTCCTGGCCATCATGCGGCTCTCACCCAACCCGGTGGTCAAGAGCATCGCCTGGCTGTATCTGTGGATCTTCCGCGGGACCCCGGTCTACGTCCAGCTGGTATTTTGGGGCATCGTGGCGCTCATCTACCCCGTGTTCACCATCGGGATACCGTTCATGACGCCGTGGATCACCATTCCCAACGATGTGTTCACCAACCTCTACATCACCGCGGTGATCGGACTGGCGCTGAATGAGGCTGCCTACATGTCCGAGATTGTCCGCGCGGGGCTGCTGTCCGTTGATGAAGGCCAGGAGGAGGCGTCGACGGCGCTCGCCATGTCGTGGGGCCAGACAATGCGTTACGTGGTGGTTCCGCAAGCCATGAAGATCATCATTCCGCCTACCGGCAACGAAGTGATCTCCATGCTCAAAACCACCTCACTCGTGGCCGCCATTCCCCTCAGTATCGACCTCTACGGGGTGTCCCGCGGCATCTCCGCGGTGACCTTCACCCCCGTTCCGCTGCTCATCGTGGCATCGATCTGGTACCTCCTGTTCACGTCTGTCCTTATGGTGGGGCAGCACTTCATCGAGAAGCGCTTCTCCCGCGGAACGGGACGGCGGCAGGCGGGACCGGCGTCGGAAACGGATCCTGCGGTGGCGGCAGTGACTGCGGCGCCGCTGGGCAACGACTTGGGAGGCAAGGGATGAGCGCTACTCCGATGGTGACCGCAGACCGAATCTCCAAGAGCTTCGGTTCCAACAACGTGCTGCGCAGCATCAGCCTGGAAGCCCAGGCCGGCGAGGTGCTGTGCATCGTGGGGCCCAGCGGCTCCGGCAAGTCCACGTTCCTGCGCTGTATCAACCACCTTGAAAAGATCGACGCAGGCCGCCTCTTCGTGGAGGGGCAGCTGGTGGGATACCGGGAAAAGGGCGACAAACTTCATGAACTCAAGCCCAAGGAAGCAGCGCTCCAGCGCCGTGACATCGGCATGGTGTTCCAGCGGTTCAACCTGTTTCCGCACATGACCGCCCTGGAAAACATCATCCAGGCGCCGATGCGGGTCAAACGCATTCCGAAGTCCAAGGCCACCCTGCGCGCCATGGAGCTGATGGAACGCGTCGGGCTGGGAGACAAAGCGGATCACTACCCGGCGCATCTGTCCGGCGGTCAGCAGCAGCGCGTGGCCATCGCCCGGGCGCTGGCCATGGATCCCAAGCTGATGCTCTTCGACGAACCGACCAGTGCCCTGGACCCGGAGCTGGTGGGTGAGGTCCTGGACGTTATGAAGGAACTGGCCACGAGCGGCATGACCATGATCGTGGTGACCCACGAGATGGGCTTTGCCCGCGAGGTGGCGGACTCCATCGCCTTCATGGACGGCGGCGTGGTGGTCGAATCGGGCCCACCCCGTGAGCTGCTGGGAAATCCCCAGCAGGACCGGACCAAGGCGTTCCTCTCCAAGGTGCTGTAAGGGCCGGGCGGCCGAACGCGACGACAACCAGAAGAACCCAGCAGGGCTAACGGCGGCAGGTAGGATCGGAGGATTGCCGCTGGGCGGCCAAGGTTTTGGGGAACTTATGAAGAACTTTCTGATGCACCGCGCCGCCGGCGATCCGGTCGATCCGGGCACGAAGACGCCAACTTTTCTGCGCGCAGGGGTGGCGCTGCTGGCTGCGGCCGGGCTCCTGCTGGGCCCCGCCGTCGTGGCTGTTCCGGCGTCTGCCGAGGACGCGAACGCGACTGACCCGGCGGTGACCGACTCAACCGTGATCGACGCCGGCATCCAGCCTTTGGGCGTGGCGGCCGCGCAGGACGGCACCCTATATGTCAGCGATTACCACTGGGCGGGCGGCATCAGCGTCTTCCAGCCCGGCGAAACGCGCGCCTCCCGCACCATCAAGGCGGGACGTTTTCCCTCGTCGCTGACGGTGACGCGGCTCTTCGCGGTTGGTGGTGAAACCGGGGTTCGTGTCGTAGCAAAGTCGGGGCCCGTGGCCCTGCTGGGATGGATGTGTCTAGCATTCTTCCCAGGTCAGGAACCACGAGCCTTGAATCAGCCTACCCAGTCGCGCCCGGATGCGGCCACGATAATCTTCAATCTGCCCGATTACCGGGTCCTCTCCGCCATCGATGACAGCGCCGGCGCCCGCGTTGTCACGGTCGTCTCGGAGTTTCCGCCGGGCTGTCCGGAGTGTGCCGTGATCGCTTCCCGTGTTCACTCCCGGCGCCGTCAGCGGTCCGGGACATCCTCGTTGCCGGGCCGGTGAACGTGTGGTGGGCCAAGCGCAGGTTCTTCTGCGACGAGACAGCCTGCGCCCGGAAGACCTTTTCCGAGGCGACCCCGCAGGTCCCACGGTTCGCCCGCTCCACCACCCGGCTTAAGGGCAGCCTCAAGGACGCCGTTATCGCTTCGGGGAGGGCAGCCAGCGAGGTCGCTGCCGCGTTCGGGGTGTGAGCCCTGGTGGCTGGTCAACACGGTCGTCCTCTCCGCCGCTGCGGCTCTGCCGTGCGTGGACCTGGTTTCGGCCACGCGGCTGGGAATAGATGAACACCGCTACCGGTCCGTGCGCTGGTTCAAGAACGAGAAGACCGGCAAATGGTCACGGTTCGAACCATGGATGTCGACCATCGTCGATGTCGATACAGGCCAGATCCTGGGCATCGTGGACGGCCGCGACAGCCGCGGCGTGGGGGCCTGGCTCAAGGCCCGCCCCGCCACCTGGCTGGCCGGCATCCAGACGGTCGGGATCGACCCATCGGTGGCGTTCCGCAAGGCACTGCGCGAGCACCTGCCCGACGCGGCAGTCAGCGTTGATCATTTCCATATGGTCCAACTCGCCAACGACATGCTCACCACGGTCCGCCAAAGGGTTTCCCGGGAGCAGAACGGGCGACGAGGCCTGAAAACGGACAAGGCCTGGGCCCACCGACAAATGCTGCTCCGCGGCTACGATACGCTCTCCGAAGCCGGAAAACAGCGCCTGGACGACGTCTTCGCCACCGATGACCCGACCCAGGAACTCGTCGCCGCCTGGGGCGTCAAGGAAGCCCTGCGGCTGCTCCTATCAAGCACCAACCCGGCCAGCGTTCAGGACCGCCGGGCCTTCTTCGAGCGCCAGGTCACAGCCGCGGGGATGAAGGAAACCGACCGACTGATGGCCACCGTGACCAAGTGACGGCCTGAGATACAAACCCTGCTCGCCACCAGGGTCACAACGGCCAAAAGTCGAGGCCGCGAACACCATGATCAAGAACATCAAACGCACCGCCCGCGGTTTCCGCAACCCCATCAACTACCAAGCACGTATCGTATTGAGAAGTGCCGCCCGGAGGGTGGCATGAATTCATCTCAGCGGGCCGGTATTCACCACGAACCGCGAAGAGCCGGTGACGCTGGACGGGACCCTGTATGTGCTCCAGTCGACAGAGTCCGGGCAGGCACAAATCGGCGTAGTAGCCCCCGGTGCCGGCGAAGCGGGCTTTGCGATCGGGGTGACCCCGGGCGCCCACTGGCTGACGGCGGGACCGGACGGATCGCTGTACGTGGCCAACCCATCTGAAGGGAGCTTGTCGGTGGTGCCGCCGGGCGGTGTATGGACCGAGCGCACTATCCAGGCGGGGCCTTACCCGGTGGAGGTGGCCTTGGGGCGAAGGACGGGACGGCGTACGCCACCAACGAGTACGAGGGCACTGTCACCGTGGTGCCCGCCGGTTCGCCGAGCCCCTCCCACACCATCGCCGTGGGCGCGAAGGATCACCCGCACGGGATTGCTGCCGCGCCGGACGGAACCGTCTCCCGCGCCATCATCATGCCCGGAATAACCTCGTGATTAGCAAGCGGGAACTGCTCTCATCGCTCGGAGTCCTATTCGATGAGTTCAACTCTGGCGGAATCCTGATTAGGAGCGGTGGGACCAAGGGTGCGGGGACGCGTGCCGGGACTACCTGTGGAGCCCAAAGCCTGAGAGCACGGCCAGTGTGGCCAGCATTGCGAGGGTTCGCCCCGCGGGGCGGCGCGGCTGGTCGCCGACGCTCTGGTCACGGTGAAACGGCTGCCCGGCGACAAGGCCACGGGCCCGGTGCTGGTCCGCGCGGACTCGGCGTTCCACGGGTACGCCACCGTCAACGCCGCAGCCAAAGCCGGCGCGGCGGTTTCCGTCACTGCGCGCATGGACCCGGCCATCAGGAAGGCCATCGCGGGAATCGGGGAGGCCGCGTGGAAACCGATCCAGTACACGCATGCGCTCTTCGACGAGACCGCGGACCGGTGGATCTCCTCCGCCGAAGTCGCCGAAACCGGATACACCGCGTTCAGTTCCCGGAAACAGGGCGAACCCGTCACCGGGCGCCTGGTCGTCCGAAGAATCCCGGACCTGAATCCGCACGCCGGGGGCCGGACAGCCGACGACCTTCGACACCTACCGGTCCACGCGTTTTTCACCCCCGGCACCCTGGACGCCGTGGCCGCCGATAAGGCCCACCGCGGGCATGCCATCTTCGAGTAGGTCAACGCGGACCTGAAGGACAGCGCCCTGGCTCATTTACCGTCAGGTGTTTCACGGCCAATGCGGCCTGGCTGGTCCTGGCAGCCATGGCGTTCAAACTCACCCGCGCCGCCGCAACAGCGGCAGGAACGGGCTGGCGAAAGCCCGGACCGGAACGATCCGGCGCAAACTGATCAGCGTCCCGGCCAGAATCGCATCCTCCGCACGGAAGCTTCGCCTTCACTTCCCTGCGGACTGGCCCTCGGAGACAGCCTGGACGGCTCCGTTCACACGCGTCTTTCCCCGGCCGGCGAAGACCTGACCCGGCAGCCCCTGGCCACAACGATCAAGGACCCATCGTGGAACATCGCCGGCAGCGGGGCCGGAGTCTCCGGCACGCCCAAACGCGATCAACCCAGCCAAACCTCATCCCGGGATGCTCCATCAGTCCGTCGGTGGATCAAGGGGGACTATCTCATTAACGGTGTATCCGGCGGTTTCCTTTAGTAGTTTTCAGCTGCCGGGAATCGGTCGCTGAAGGTGATGGCGAAGGCGTTCAAAGCGGGCTTCCAACGCACGGCCCATCGGGTCCT
>NZ_QMKP01000013.1 GCF_003287955.1 Arthrobacter sp. AQ5-06
CACCAACAATGACGGCCTGCCGCCGGCGACCGCGATGGCCAACTTCACCACAAACCAGCAGCCGCTACCCGCGGCAGCCTGACCCAACCGAAACTACCCGACTGTCTCACATCCTTGACACACCTCACTTCAATGGACGGCGCGACGGCGCCGGAAGTGCTAGTTGCTGCTCTTGTCCGCGGAACCGTTCATGTTGGCCGCGATGTTCTTTATGGCGGTCTTGGCATCGGTGGCCGCCTTGGCTGCCGCGTCTGCCGATTCATCGGCGACGTGCTTGGCCTTCTCGGCCGCGTCCTCCACGGTGTCCTTCGCGTCTGCGGCAACATCGTCTGCCGGGTCGGCCACGGCGTCAGCGGCCGAAGCCGTGGCGGCTGCAGCCTTGCTGGCCGCGTCCTCGGCCGTGTCCTTGGCGTCGTTCACGGTGGTGGCAGGAACCGGCGCCGGGGTTGGCGTGACAGGAGACGGGGTCTTCCAAGGGTCTTCCACGGGTTTGGAGGCCTTCCAGGCGGCGACTCCGGCGGCGACGGCCGCGGCGATGATGCCGAACACCAGCCAGCCGCGCTTCTTGGGCTTCTGGGGCTGGGCGATCTGGACTCCTACAGCCTTACCGGCTTCGTGCGCGGCGGCCTTGATCTGGGTGCCGGCCGTCAGTGCCTGTTCCTGGAGGGAATGCACTACGCCGGAATCGGCAAGCCGCTGGGCGACGGCGTCCACGTGGGACGGCGCGTTTTCCAAGGTGCGGTGGACGGCGTCGGACGCGTGGCCGATCTGGTCCGAAAGGCGCGGCAGGTATTCAACCACCACGCGGTCCCTGGCGTTCTGGATGACGGGAGTGGCCTTGTCCAGGGCTTCGTACAGGCGCGGGGTGGCGACCTCAACGGCGTCGTGGATTTTCGGGGCGAGCTGGGCGAGGCCCTCCTGGATGCGCGGTGTCACTGTTGCGACGCCGTCGGCAAGGTTGTGGGCCGCGGTCTTGAGCCCTTCCTGAATCCTGGGAGATGCGGTGTCCAGGCCATGCTGCAGGCGGGGAACGGCCCAATCCACTGCTGCTTCCACGCGGGGGGATGCCCAGTCCTTGGCGTTCTCAACTGCGCTGTTGACTGACTGTTCAAGGTCACGGGCAATACGATCCGATTTCTTCACAACTACCTCCCGATTAATGTGACGGTTCTGTTGTTAGCCTACGTGCCTTGACCTGCACGGGCTATTCTTCCGGCGGATTTACGGCTGATTTCACCCAGCGCGGAACTGCCGGTCCAGCCCCGTCCGCGTTGACCTGCCGTGGAAGAATGGGCCGTATGACTGCAATCGCAACTGCAAAAGCAACCATCCACACCAGCCTCGGCGACATCGTCGTTAATCTCTTCGGCAACCACGCCCCGAAGACGGTCAAGAACTTCGTTGGCCTGGCCACCGGTGAGCAGGCCTGGACCCACCCCGAGACCGGCGAGGACAAGACGGGCACGCCGCTGTACGACGGCACCATCTTCCACCGCATCATCAAGGACTTCATGATCCAGGCCGGCGATCCGCTGGGCCGCGGCGTGGGCGGACCGGGCTACAAGTTCGACGACGAGATCCACCCCGAACTCAGCTTCAACGCCCCTTACAAGCTGGCCATGGCCAACGCCGGCATCCAGGCGGGCAAGGGCACCAACGGTTCACAGTTCTTCATCACCACCATCCCCACCGACTGGCTGCAGGGCAAGCACAGCATCTTCGGCGAGGTTGTTGACGAGGACTCCAAGAAGGTCGTCGACGCCATCGAGGGCGTCCGCACCGGCATGGGTGACCGCCCGGTCGAGGACGTCACCATCAACAGCATCGACATCGAGCAGCTCTAACCCATCACATGAGCTACGGAATTCCGGCGGCTGAGCCGTCAGCGCAGGTTCCGGTGTGCCCCAGGCACCCGGACAGGCCTTCCTATGTGCGCTGCCAGCGCTGCGGGCGCCCAGCGTGCCCGGACTGCCAGCGGGCGGCCGCCGTCGGATTCCAGTGTGTTGACTGCGTCAACGAAACCAAGCGGACGACGCCGGCAGTCAAGACTGTCTACGGCGGCGCCGTGGCAACGGGCAAACCCGTGGTGACGTTTGGAATTATCGCCCTGTGTGCGGTGATGTACGTTCTGCAATGGGTGGTTCCCGGCGAGTGGATCTACCAGAACCTGGCGTTCGCAAATGTGTTTGCCACTCCCGAATTTGGTGAGTTCGAACCCTGGCGGATGCTGACGGCGGCTTTCCTGCACTCACAGGGATTTATCCTCCACATTGTGCTGAACATGTACATGCTGTGGATTTTCGGCCAGGCACTCGAACCGCTCCTGGGCCGGGTCCGTTTCCTGGCTCTGTATCTCATCTCTGCCATCGGTGGCTCCGTCGGCTACCTTCTCCTGACCCCCGGCTACGTGCCCGGTGTTCCTCTTGCCGGAGTGGTGGGCGCCTCGGGTGCCATCTTTGGACTCTTCGGGGCGATGCTCCTGGTGCAGCGTCACCGCGGCGGGGATACGCGGCAGCTGTGGATCCTGATCGCCATCAACGGCGTGATCGGATTTGTGGTCCCCCAGATCGCCTGGCAGGCGCACCTGGGCGGGCTCGTCACCGGCGGCCTTTGCGCTGCCGTGATTGCGTACCTGCCCCGGGGCCCGCGGCAGGGCATGCTGCACGCGGCCGGACTGGTAGGAGTGGTTCTCCTTCTGGCCTTGGCGAGCTGGCTCCGAGTCACGGCCGGCTGACCGCCCGGGTCCTCGGACCCACCTCCTACAGACCATTTCAAGACCCCGGTGTCCCAGCGGACGCCGGGGTATTTGCTGTTCCCTGTGAGGCCTCCGCACAGCGCTGCCGCATACTTTCCTGGCCTTCTCGGCGGGCGAGCAGCGCGAGGTCAGCGGCCGGCCCTTGAGACCCACTTAAGTTACCCACAGGGCTTATCCACACTGTTGGTAACTTACACGGGTGTAGTTCAGGATTGCGATGTTCCCCTGCTCCCGGATGTCCGCCCTTTTCCCGGATTTGATCCTCCTGTTGTCCACAATTGTGGAAAACACCTGGGGATGCGCCTGTGGTTAAGTGGAAAAACACGCCATTTGAGCCGGGTCTGTGGATATCTTGGCCATTTTCCGCGTTGCGGGCCCATGGGAGGGGATCCGGGCTGCCCGTATCAACAGGGTTGTTCACAGTGTTAATAACTTACAGACGTGTAGTTAACCTTCAGTGTTTCCCGGACTGGGGCACCTGAGGGGGTCCCCTCGGCCCTCCCCATGGACTGTTGTCCACACCTGTGGATAAGTTGTGGGTAGTGCAGTGTTAGTAAGTGGAAAACACCTGTCTGTGCGAGGGTGTTCGTACGCAGCATCCGACCCACAACCTTCCAGCCAGGAGGACCGCCTTGAGCGCCACCGCCACAACCCAGCACATCTACCTCGACAAGCAGCACCCCGCGGTATGGCGTGCCCTCAACGGTCTGGGGCTGAAAGTGCGCGAAGCCGCCGACGCAGCCGGGATTGACCGCAAGACCATTGAGCTGCTCAACGTGCGGACCTCCCAGATCAACGGCTGCGCCTATTGCCTCGACATGCATATGCGGGACGCCGTGGAGGGCGGGGAGAGCCACCAGCGGCTCGCCGTCCTGCAGGCATGGCGGGAGACGGTCCTGTTCACGGACAAGGAGCGGGCGGCCCTGGCCCTGGCCGAATGCATCACCGAGCTGCCAGACCACCGGGCCCGCGAGGTTGAGGAAGGATATGCCCGTCAGTACCTCAGTGCCGATGAATTCTCGGTGGTTAGCTGGCTGGTGATCACCATGAACGCTTTTAACCGGGTGTCCATCACCAGCCACCATCCGGTCCGCCGCGACCGCTGAGCGGGCCAGGCTCTAGCCGAGAGCGCCCCGAGCGAGGGACACCAAGGACGCCGAGTTTGGGGGCGGTGTGAATTATCCACAGCTAATCCACACTGTTAATAACTGTGCGCTGGAGCACTCTGGCTCGCGTCCCGTGCGTCAGGGCCTGCAACTGGTGCCAATACGCTGGCTTGGGCGAAAGTTATGCACAGTGTGGATAACTTTTCCAACAGCTGGGGAAAACTTACCCCGCGGGACGCCCGGTCAGGCCGGTCCAGACGCCTGAGGAACCGCGCCGGTGGCTGTCCAGAAGATGGGTATCCACCATGCCGATGGCTTCCATCAGCGCGAACATGGTGGTGGGGCCAACGAACGAGAACCCTTGCTTCCGCAGAGCCTTGGACAGCGCCACCGATTCCGGTGATTGCGTGGGGATCTCCGCGTGCGTGACCGGCTGGGGAGTGGTTCGGGGCTGGAACTGCCAGACGAAGTCAACCAGGCCTTCCCGCTCGCGAAGCGCGATGGTGGCCTGGGCATTAGTGATGGCGGCGCGGATCTTGAGGCGGTTGCGGACGATGCCGGGATCCAGGAGCAGCCGCCCAACATCCGCCTCCGTAAAAGCGGCAACAGCGTCCGGCTGGAAGTCGAGGAAAGCCTGACGGAAGGCAGGGCGCTTCCGGAGGATGGTGGCCCAGGACAGACCTGCCTGGAACCCCTCAAGGCAGATGCGTTCATAGAGGCCCTGTTCGTCCCGAACAGGCAGGCCCCATTCGGCGTCGTAGTACTCGCGCAACAGCGGATCCACGGCGGCCCACGGCGGACGGGCGAGGCCGTCGTCGCCCAGGACGGTTCCGTCCACACCCTCGTTTCGGGGCTGGGGGGCGGCCGCGGGAGTCATACGGGTCCGGCAGCCAGGGTCAGGAACGCCAGCGCGTGGTCATCAGGAAGCCGATGATGGCAATGCCGAAGCCGGCCACGATGTTCCACGACTCCCAGGCCTGGACAGGGAACCGGCCCTCGCTGATGTAGAACGTGATGATCCAGAAGAGCCCGATGATCATCAGGCCGAACATCACCGGCTTGAACCAGACAGCGTTGGGCTTATACGTCTGAGCCCCGGCAGCCGTCTGCGCGGCGCTGGAAGTCTTCTTGCGTGGCTTTGACTCGGGCACGTGCTCTCCTTGGCGGACTGGAGCAAGCTCGGCGTCTCGGGCTTGATATCCTGCAAGAAGGAAGTTGCCAGCGGTCTGCGCGATCTTGGTCAATCTGGATTCTTACTAGCAGTCAATTCTAGCCGTAGTTCAGGGCACTCAAACGCCCATCGCGGCCACCCCGGAGGAGAACGCGTGGTATTGCAGGAGAAGGCGAGGCCCGCCGTTGTTCCGGGCGCTGGCGCCACTATTCTGCGTGGGACCGTGCAGGTGCTCGGCGAACTGCTCATCACGGCCGGCATTATTCTCTTGCTCTTTGTGGGCTGGCAGCTTTGGTGGACCAACGTGGAATCCGACGCCAAGCAGAGTGCAGTCATCAAGGAATTCGCCCAGGGGCTGCGCGGTACGGTGCCCGCAGTCCCGGAACCGGGTCCAGCGGCAGCGCCCGTGGATTACGGTGCCCCGGTCGTTTCCGCGGCACCAGGCCATGCCGGCACCATCGGCATCATGTACATCCCGCGGTTTGGCACCAACTACACCCGGCCCATCGTGCAGGGAACCACCGGAGATGTCCTGGATACGCTGGGGCTTGGCCATTACGTTAACACGGCCATGCCCGGCGCCGTCGGGAACTTCGCCGTGGCCGGTCACCGGCAAACCCATGGTGCCGTCCTGGACAATATCCACACCCTTGTTCCGGGGGACAAAATCTACGTCCAGACCAAGGATGGCTATTACATCTATGTCTTCCGCAACAACCAGATTGTGATGCCGTCCCGGACCGATGTCCTGGAACCGGTCCCCACCCGTCCCGGCATCACTCCCACCGAAAGCTTCCTCACCATGACCAGTTGCAATCCGCGCTTCGGCGCCGAGGAACGCATCATCGCCTACGCGCTGCTGGACAGCTGGCGGCCTGCCTCGGCGGGGCCGCCGGCCGAGATCGCCGCCCAGGTGGCCGCAGCGGTTGGAGGAAGCTGAGCATGTACGGTTGGATTTTCCGCCACCTGCCCGGCCCCCTCTGGCTGCGGATATTCACCTCGCTTGTGCTCATCGCCGGCGCACTGATCCTGATGGTTCAGTTCCTGTTCCCCTGGATGTCCGGGTTCACCGCATTCACCGACTCAACGATTGGTTCTGCAAGCCAGCCATGACCACAACCAAAATCCTGGTCGTAGACAACTACGACAGCTTCGTTTACACCCTGGTGGGCTACCTCCAGGAGCTCGGCGCCGAGACCGCCGTTGTCCGCAACGACGACGTGACCCTCGCAGAAGCCATCGAAATGGCCCAAACGCGCGACGGCGTCCTCATCTCACCCGGTCCCGGCAATCCTGCCGAAGCTGGCGTGTGCATCGAACTGATCAAGTGGTGCGGCGCGAACACCAAGCCGATGTTCGGTGTCTGTTTGGGCCACCAGGCACTGGCTGAAGCCTACGGCGGCACAGTGACCCACGCGCCGGAACTGATGCATGGCAAGACGTCGCTGGTGGAGCACAACGGCACCAGCGTGTTCGCCGGACTCCCCTCCCCCGTGACAGCGACGCGCTACCATTCGCTGGCAGCCGTAAGGGACACCATCCCCGACGTCCTGGAGATCACCGCCGAAACAGCGACCGGCGTCGTGATGGGCCTGCAGCACCGCACTGCGCCACTGTGCGGCGTGCAGTTCCACCCGGAGTCGGTCCTGACCGAAGGCGGCTACCAGATGCTGGGCAACTGGCTCGAGTCCCTGGGAATGGCAGGAGCGGCCGCCCGCGCCGCCACACTGAGCCCGCTCATCCAGCACTGACCGGAACACACAAACAACGAGGGGTCACTTCGCGCCCATCCCGAAGGGGAACATGGGCGCGAAGTGACCCCGCGTTTCTGGGGGAACGCGGGGTCAGCCCTTTTTGGTGGCTGAGGGCGTGGCCGTTGGCGATGGAGTCGGCGGCGGGGCCGGTTCCTTGGCCACCACAATATTGATTGTCTTGCCCTGATCGACGATTGCATTCACAGGGTCACTTTGATCGGTGACCCGGCCCGCTTCCACCTGGGAGTTCTCCACTTCCTGGACGTTCGGGACCAGGCCCATTTCCTTCAGCGCCGTTTCCGCCTCGGCGCGCGTCCGGCCGCGCAGTTCAGGCATGGACACCTTCCCGGTGGAAATGACGATCTCCACGGTGGTGCCCACACCCACCTTCTGCCCCGGTGCCGGGCTGGTGGTGATGACCCTGCCGACAGGAACAGTGGCGCTGTTGGCGGTGGTGGTGGAGGGGGCTCCCACGAGTCCGGCCTGGCGCAGGACGTCCCGGGCGGCGGCCTCGGTCTGGCCCGGAAGGGTCTCCGGAATCTTGACGGCGCTTGGGCCTTCTGAGATGTTCAGGATCACCTCCGCGTTGGGATCCAGCGACATTCCGCCCGCCGGATCCGTTCCGATGGCGGTTCCCTTTGGCACCGTCTCGTGCTTGGAGCGTTGGATCTTTGGGCTGAGTTTGGCGCCATAAAGTTCCTGCAGGGCCGCGGACTCCGTCAGAGCCGCGACCACGGGCACCTTTACCTTGGGGGGCGCGGGGGGAGGCTGGTTCATCATCTGGAACAGCCACAGGCCGCCGCCGGCCAGAACCAGCAGGGTGAAGATCACCAGGGTAGCTATCCACGTACGACGACGGGACTTCTGCCGCGCGGTCCGCTCACGTTCCGGCGGGAGGCCCAGGGGCAGTTCGTCGACATCCGACGGTTCGCGGGCGGCGGCCGCCATAACGGGTATGCTCCCGTCAGTGCGGGTGTCGTCCGCGTTGCGCTGCCGGCCGATGGGGGCATCGTCCAGGAAGCTGGCACCGGTGAGCGCGAACGCTTCTGTTGCGGGCGTGCGTTCCGGCGTCGGGACGTGGTCGTTGGGATCGGTGGGGGCCTCGGTTGCGGCAAGCGCCGGAACCGGTACCCCTGCCCGGGCAGCGCGCAGGGCACGCCGGAAGGCGGCCGCGTCCTGGAAACGGTCCGCCCGGTTCTTCTGCAGGGCCTTGGCCAGGACACTGTCCAGGGCAGCCGAGACCTCCGGGTTAACGCTGCTCGCTGGCTCCGGGATTTCCCGGACGTGCTGGTACGCCACGGAGACGGGGCTGTCACCGACGAAGGGCGGGCGGCCGGTGAGCATTTCGTACAGCAGGCAGGCAGCGGAGTAGAGATCACTGCGTGCGTCCACAGTTTCGCCCCGGGCCTGCTCGGGTGAGAGGTACTGGGCGGTTCCCACCACAGCCTGCGTCTGGGTCATGGTGGCGGATGAATCGGCGATGGCCCGGGCAATCCCGAAGTCCATGACCTTCACGGAATTGGCGCCCTCGCAATACATCACGTTGGCGGGTTTGATGTCCCGGTGGACGATGCCCGCCTTGTGGCTGTACTCAAGGGCGGACAGCACGCCCAGGCAGAAGTCGATGGCCCGGTCAATGCTGACTTCCTTGGCCCGGATCAGGTCACGGATGGTCCTTCCCTCGACAAACTCCATCACGATGTAGGGCACCCGGACACTGTCCTCCGAGCCATCCGGAACCGTGTGTTCGCCGGTGTCGTAGATGGCGACGATGGACGGGTGGTTCAGCGCCGCTACGGACTGCGCTTCCCGTTTGAAACGCGCCTGGAACTGCGGATCGCGGGCCATATCCGGGCGAAGCAGCTTGACGGCAACGGTCCGGCCAAGCCGGGTATCCACTCCGCGGTGGACATCGGCCATCCCCCCACGGCCGATGATTCCACCGAGTTCATAGCGGCCACTCAGGACACGCTGGTTATCCACCGGGAGGCTGTCCTCCCGGTGGAGCGGCGTACGCGGCGACTCATTCACTGTCAAACCTGGCAGCTACGGTGCGCAGGTTGCGGGCAGTCCCGGCAGTTGGCCGGGGTTGCACTTGGGCAGGGCGGACGTTGGTTCAGCGGAGGCCGGCGCCGAGGACGGCGGAGCGGACGGCGTGGTGGCCGGGACGGGTACGGCGTAAGTCACGGTCACTTCCGCCCCCTTGGGCACGGTGCCCGTGGGGTTGACCTGCAACACCGTTCCGGCAGCGGCAGTACTCTGCTGCGGGATGACCCGGACGGACAGACCCATAGTCTCGAGCGTCCCCTGGACCTGACGGTAGTCCTTCCCGAGGTAGGCCGCCGAAATAATGTCCACCGTGCTGGGCGTGGGCGTTGGAGTGGGCGCATCGGTGGTCCGGCTGGGCGTAGGCGTAGCGGATTCGGAAGTCTTTGTCGGGCTGGCGCTGGTGGATGGCGGATTGCTGGACGCCGGGTTGGTGACGGTGTTGGCCGGGTTAAAAATCCCCTGCTGTGTCAGGAAGAACCCCACCAGGGCGAACAGGACCAGCACGATCAGGGCGACCAGAGGCCACGTCCAGGGGCTGCGGCCGCGACGGTCGGGCTCGTCGGCCGGCTCGTCGTCGTACTTCTCTTCCTCCTGCACCCAGCTGCGCTCCGCAGCCAGGGCGTCCGCACGCGAAAGCGTGCTCCCGGCTCCAGTGGCTGCGCCCGCGGCCGCGGCGCCGACGGCAGCGCCGCCGGCAGCGGCACCCAGCACGGGCAGGGCCGACGTCGACGTCGTGTTGCTGTCCTTCTGGGCGATGACGCCGGTGGGCGCCGTGGCAAGGTCCACCGGTGCGGTGATGGGGCCGGTGGTTGCCTCGAAGAGCAGCATGCCGGGAACGGCGGCGTGCGCGGCGTTCACATCGCCGTTGCGGATGGCTTCCGCGGCTTCGGACAGCTTGATGGCGTTTTCCGGGCGGTTCTTGGGGTCCTTGGCCAGCATGGACATCAGGAGCGCCCGGACCGGTTTGGGCAGGGTCTCCGGAAGCGGCGGCGGGGCGTCGTTGACCTGGGCCAGGGCAATGGCGATCTGGGATTCTCCGGAGAACGGCCGGTGCCCGGTGAGGCACTCGTAGCCGATCACGCCGAGTGCGTAGATGTCCGAGGCGCCAGTGGCGGTCTGGCCAGTGGCCTGTTCGGGGGCGAGGTACTGGGCGGTCCCCATCACCTGCCCTGTCTGGGTCAAGGGGACCTGGTCGGCCAGGCGGGCGATACCGAAGTCGGTGACCTTGACCCGGCCGTCGGGGGTGATCAGCAGGTTGCCCGGCTTGATGTCGCGGTGGACCAGCCCCTGGGCATGGGCCGCCGAAAGCGCGCGGGCGGTTTGCGCGATCATGGACAGCGTCCGGTCCGGGGACAGCACCTGTTCGTGCTCGATGATGCTGCTCAGCGGCTGGCCCGGAACGAGCTCCATGACCAGGTAGGCGGAACCCTCCTCTTCGCCGTAGTCAAAGACATTGGCGATGCCCACGTGGTTCAACAGGGCGGTGTGGCGCGCTTCGGCCCGGAACCTCTGGAGGAAACCGGGGTCCCCGGTGTACTCCTCCTTGAGGACCTTGATGGCGACGATGCGTCCCAGGACCTGGTCCTTGGCCTTCCAGACCTCTCCCATCCCGCCGATCGCAATCCGCGTGGTCAGCTGGAATCTGCCGCCGAGGGTGATTCCCGTTGTAGGCCTCACTTATTCAACACCGCCTCAAAAATCTTCTTCGCGTTCGGACTGGTTAGCTTTGCGCCGGTGGTGATGTCTACACCCTCCATGACGATGGTGACACTCACCTCCGGGTTGTTCGCCGGGGCAAACCCGGTGAACCAGGAGTTGTTCAGGCCGTTGCCCAGTTCAGCTGTTCCGGTCTTGCCGGCCACCTGCACACCGGGGACCGCCGCGCCGCGGGCGATGCCCTGGCTCACCGCACTGGTCATCCATTCGGTGATCTGCCGGGCAATTTCCGGGGTGGTGGACGTCCGGAGCGCTTTAGGCTGGGGCTCGTCAATAACCCGAAGGTCCGGGGACCGCACGGTCTTGATGAGGCTGGGGCTCATCTGGACGCCGTTGTTGGCGATGGCCGCGGTCATCAGGGCGATTTGCAGCGGAGTGGCGCGCACGTCCTTCTGGCCGATCGCAGACTGGGCCAGGCCCGGTCCGTCCAGGTCATCGGGGAAGCCGCTGCCTCTGGCGTAGGCGAGCTTCAGCCGGTCGCCCAGCTCCTCCCCAAAGCCGAACTTTGCCGCCTGCTCGGCGATCGCATCACGTCCGAGGTCGATGGCAATGCTGGCGAACGGCGTGTTGCAGGATTGCTGCAGGGCGAAGGCGAAGCTGGCCGTGTCCTGGGTATAGCAGTTGCCCCCGGCATAGTTCGGCAGCGTGTACTGGATCCCCGGGAAGGGCATCTGGGCCGGATTGGGGAGCACACTGTCCTTGTTGTACTTCCCGGAGCTGAGGGCGGCAGCGGTATCCACCAGCTTGAACACCGATCCCGGAGCGAGCAGCCCTCCCGTGGGGCCGCTGACATTCTGGTTCAGGTTGATGCCGGGGACCTTGACCAGCTCATTGATGTTGGTGGTTTCTGCGGCGGGGTCCTGGGTGGCGACCAAGTTGGGGTCATAGGACGGTTTGGACGCCATGGCCAGGATGGCGCCGGATTTGGGGTTGGTGACCACAATGGATCCCCGCTGGCCGTCCGGGATGAGGTCGTAGGCGAGCTTCTGGACGGCGGGATCGATGGTGAGTTCCACCGAGGCGCCCTTCGGCTGGTTGCCCAGGAAGAGCTGGCCGATCCGGTCGAAGAATTGCTGGTCTGAGCTGCCGGCCAGCTGATCGTTCATCGAAACTTCCAGGCCGGTGGCACCGTAGTTCTTCGAGAAGTAGCCCGTGATGCCTGCATAGAGTGCTGGCTGTGCGTACGTCCGCTGGAACTGGCAGACCTCGGAGGTGCCTTCCACCGATTCGGCCACGGGGTCACCGCCCACGATGATGGCGCCGCGGTCGTTGCAGTAATTCTGCAGAATTGCGCGCTGGTTCAGGGGGTTGTCTTTGAGGTCATCGGCACCCACCACCTGGACGAAGCTGATGGCGCCGAAGATTAAGGCGAACATGGCGATCGCTGCCACCCAGGAACTACGGATTGCTTGGTTCACGCTTGTTTCACCGCCTCGGTGGGAGTATCAATTCCTGCAGGTTCCGCAGCGCCACCGGGTGGAAGTGGGGTGGTGTCCACCGGTCCCCGCGCCGTATGGGAGATCAGCAGGAGCAGGCCCACGATGATCCAGTTGGCCAGCAGTGATGAACCGCCGGCGGCGAGGAACGGCGTGGTCAAACCGGTCAGCGGGATCAGTCGTGTGACTCCACCGATCACCACGAAGCACTGAAGGGCGATGGCGAAGGAAAGTCCGCAGGCCAACAGTTTCCCAAAGGCATCCCGGGTGCCGAGGGCCGCCCGGAACCCTCGTGTGAACAGCAGCACGTACATCAGCACCACGGCGAACAGTCCGATCAGGCCCAGCTCCTCGCCGATGGAGGCGATGATCATATCGCTGTTGGCGAAGGGGACCAGGTCCGGCCGGCCCTGGCCCAGGCCGGTACCCACCAGGCCGCCGTTAGCCATGCCGAAGAGTCCCTCGATGACTTGCCGGCTGCCGGTCTCGTACACGTCTGGGCTGAAGGCGTTCAGCCAGCCGTAGATGCGGACTTCAACATGGGAAAACACCTGGGCTGCCACGAAGCCGCCACCCAAGATCAGGGCCACACCGATCACCACCCAGCTGACACGGCTGGTGGCCACGTAGATCATCACGATGAACAGGCCAAAGAACAGCACAGACGACCCGAGGTCGCGCTGGAAGATCAACACGCCGATGCTCACCAGCCAGGCGGTGATCATGGGCCCCATGTCCTTGAACCGGGGGAACTGCAGCGGGCCGATCTTGCGGCCGGCCAGCAGAATGAGGTCGCGGTTCGAGGAAAGATAACCAGCGAAGAATATAGCCAGGGTGATCTTGGCGATCTCACCCGGCTGAAAGGTCATGGGTCCCACCCGGACCCAGACCCGGGCGCCCAAAATTTCGCCGGCCGAGATGCCGGGCACCAGCGGAAGAATCAGCAGGAGCGAGCTCACAGCCAGCGAGATGTATGTGAAGCGGCGCAGTACCCGATGGTCCTTGAGGAACCAGATCACGGCGATGGCAACGGCCATTGCGATCAGGGTCCAGCGCAGCTGGTTATTGCCGGTGTCCTCCCCGGGGGCGTCGAGGCGGTGGATCATGGCAAGACCCAAGCCGTTGAGTGCAACCACCAAGGGAAGTATTACCGGATCGGCATATTTGGCCCGGATCCGCAGGACCACGTGGAATACCAGTGCTGCCACCGCGAGCAGGCTGGACTGGAACCAGAAATCGGAGTCGAACGCCTTCTCCTGGTCGACGCCCACCAGCATGTTGGCGCCGATGCCCACAGACAAGGCGAGGACCAGCAGCAATAACTCCACGTTGCGCCGGGGTTTGGGTATGGTGCTGAGCTGGCTCATTGGCCCGCCTCGCAGGTGGCAGTGGGGCTGGGTGAGGCGGACGGGGCCGGGGCCGCCACAGGAGCCGACGGGTCTGGTGCTGGGGCAGGCGTGGCGGGTGTCGCCGCCGGCGGAGTTGTTGAGGCCGGAGAGGGCGACGGGGTCAGGCACTCATCCGCCGGAGCAATGGTGCCGGTGCCTTCGAGATTCTTCACGATCCGCTGGGCGTCGTAGAGGTCGCGCGCGGGAACTGTCTGCCGTACGCGCTGCTGGGAGAACTGGGGCAAGGAATCCATCCGGATCTCTGTTACGGCTTCGAGGGTGGAAAGCTGGATGGGGCCTAGCCGCTGGGAGACACCGTTGTAGATGGCCACGCGGGAATCGTATTCCCCGATGTAGTAGCGGGTCTGGGTCCACGCATAGCCAAGCCAGAGGCCCACGGTCAGCACCACCAGCACGGACGCGGCGATGGACATGGTGACCCAGCGGCGGGGTTTGGGCCGCCCCAGGACGTCATCCGCCTCCGCAACGGGCGCGTCGGCCTTGTGAGTCAGGACGGTGGCGGCCCGGCGGGCCACGGTACGGCCGGCGATGGTGGGAATGGAGCCCGACTCGGCCGCGGTGGCCGCAGCACCGACCAGTTCGTGCGGGCGCGATGCGAGTTCCTGCCGCAGGACTTCGGCCGAAAGGTGCTCGCCGAGATGGGGGTCGGTGGAGGGTGGCGGTTCCTCGGCAGCTGGCTTTTCCGGGACTTCGTCGGCGGCGGGCTTCTTGTCGTCGGCCGCCTCGGGGCCAGGTGCGGCACCAGGCGAGTCGATGTCCGCGGCGGGGGCTTCGGTGAGCAGCTGCGAAGGGATGATGTCGACGGCGGCGGTACTGACGTCGTCGGGCGTTTCCTCGGTAATTTCCACCATCACAACGGTTACGTTGTCCGGTGACCCGGCTTCAAGCGTGAGGTTAACCAGGGTTTCGACGCACTCGCGCAGGTCTTTTGTCTCGCGGACTGTCCGCTCCACCACGTGTCCGGCCACATAGTTGAGCCCGTCCGAGCACAGGAGCCAGCGCTCTCCGGGCTTGACGTCCAGGGTGTCCAGATCCAGCTCGGGGCTGGCGTCAACGTCGCCCAGGACGCGCATGAGGACGTTCTTGTGCGGGTGGGTTTCGGCCTCTTCGGGACGGAGCCGGCCCTCATCGATCAGCCGCTGGACGAACGTGTGGTCAATGCTGATCTGTTCAAATTCGCCGTCGCGCAGGCGGTAGGCCCGGGAGTCGCCGATGTGCGCGAAGTGCAGCTTGCCCTCGGCGAGCAGCAGGGATGTGACGGTGGTGCCCATGCCGGCGAGCTTGGGGTTGATGTGCACCAGCTCGGAGAGCAGTGAGTTGGCTGTCTGGATTTCGTCGGCCAGGACGGTGCCGGCGTCGCCGTCGTAGTCGCCGTGGTCCAGGTGCAGCATGTCCAGCACGGTGGCGGCGGAGGCAACATCGCCGCCAGCGTGGCCGCCCATTCCGTCTGCGACCACTGCCAAATGGCGGCCGACGTACGCCGAGTCGTCATTTTTGGCCCGGATGCGTCCCACGTCCGAGCGCGCCGCATAGTGCATGATGAGGGGCCGCTGGACGGGTGTGGCCCCGTCGGCGGGAAGGTCAGCGGCCATGGCTATGGCCTCAATTCGATGACCGTCTTGCCGATTCTCACGGGTACGCCAAGCTCAACGGGCAGTGCCCGGGTAAGTTGCTGGTCGGCCAGGTAGGTGCCGTTGGTGGAGCCAAGGTCCTCGATGAACCATCGGCTGCCTTGCGGGAACAGCCGCGCGTGGCGGCCTGAGGCGTAGTCGTCCTCGAGTACCAGCGAGGCTTCCTGCGCGCGGCCCAGCAGGATGGGGCTGGCGGCCAGGGGGATGGTGGTTCCCTTGAGCGGGCCCTCGGTGACCACCAGTTGGTGGGCCTGCTGCTTGAGGGGCTGCGGCGGAGCCTCGGCCAGGTCCGGGTTTTTGCGGACCTGCCGGGCGGTCGGGGTGCCGGCGGCGGCTTTGCGGCCCACCATCAGGTCCCGGCGCATGGCCGAAACGATGCTGAAGATGAGGACCCAGAGCAGGAGCAGGAAGCCAAACCGCAGTGCAGTGATGGTCAGGTCGCTCATGGGCGGCCACCAGGGTTGGCGGGAAGCAGGCGGAAGATGATCTTTGTCCGTCCCATCGTGATGGTGGAGCCGTCGGTCAGTTCGGTGCTGCCTGCCACTTTATGGCCGTTGACGTAACTGCCGTTGGTGGAGCCGAGGTCCACCGCGCTGGTTACCCCGCTGGCGGTGCGGATCTCGAGGTGGCGGCGAGATACGCCGGTGTCGTCAACCAGGATGTCGGCCTCGGAAGACCGGCCCAGGATGACGGACGGGGCATTGAGGGAGTAACGCTGGCCGTTAATGTCCAGGACGGGCTGCAGCCGGACGGGCGGGCGGCTGGGGGCTGCCGGCAGGTTGGGCCTGGCCGACGCGACTCCGGGTCCGGCCTTGGACTTCTCAGTGGAGGAGACGATCTCGAAGTCGCCAGCGCGCAGCTCCTCGGAACGACGAAAGGAGATCCGCACCGAGCCTTGCAGGGTGTAGCCCTGGCTGCGGACATGGTTGATGACGACGTCACAGAGTTCTTCGGCGAGCGGCGTGCCCCAGTCCTGTGCCCTCCTGAAGTCGTCGTCACTGAGCTGGACGTCGAAGACGTTGGGGGCCAGCGTGCGGCCGGCGGCAATGGTGAGGGCTTTGTTGTCCACCTCGCGGCGGAGCCGGCTGGCGATTTCCACAGGTTCCACCTGGGCGCGCGAACCGGTGGAGAAGACACCGCGGACGGCTTTTTCGATGCCGCGCTCGACCTTGTCCAGCAATCCCATGGTCCTTCTCCTTTCCCCCCGGCTGCGGGGCAGTTTTCGTTCCGGAACTCAACCAACAACGCAGTTCAGAACCCGGCGGCCTGCCTGGCAGTAGCAGGCACTACTACATCAGATACTACTGGGCAGGCCTGTGAATGACCTTAATCCGCAACGGCCGGGCCTCCGGAAAAGTTCGCTGCGCGCTCCCCGCCGGGCCCCTTCCGGCGGGGAATTTGACCGTGCCCGGGGCTCAATTGGTGTTTTGCCGCCGATGTCCGTTATGCTTGATCTCGCTGCTTTTACAAGGTTGCGGATCCGGGAAACCGGCCGTTATTCATGGAAAAGAAGTTGCGCGCGAGTGGCGGAACGGCAGACGCGCTGGCTTCAGGTGCCAGTGTCCGAAAGGGCGTGGGGGTTCAAATCCCCCCTCGCGCACGCAATCAAAGGAACCCCGGTCTTCGGACCGGGGTTCCTTTCTTTTAACACTGGGGCCGTCAAACACTGGGGCGATTTGTGAAAGCTGGCCAAAAGCCCTGCGCCTACACCCGTAACGCCCCGAAGCCCGCAATCAGCGCTTCGAGCCCCAGGCTGAACGCCACGTCCGCAGGTTTCTCGTGCCCCTGCGCGGCCAGGCTCCGGACGGCACCCGTGAAGCTCGGCGTCGACTCCGCCATGTTGCCGGAATCGAAAATGTCGGCGGGGGCCGTGACGTCGTAGGCGGATCCGAAGATGAATGATTCCAGGGCCACGATGGCGGACACGATCCGCTCCTCCGGGAATCCGGCCCGGCCGAATCCGGCGCTGACGGTCTCATACATGGCGAGGGTCTGCGGTGCGTCCGTCACGGGAAGTACTGCGATGACGGGAATCAAGGGCGTGTGTTCCGCGAAGACGTCCCGGTAACTCCAGGCCCATTTCCGCACCGCGGACTCCCAGGGTTCCGCCGCGAATGCGGTCACATCCACGAGGGCAGTCAAGTGGTCTTCCACGAGCAGGAGCACGTCCCGCTTGGATTCCACATGGTTATAGAGGGCCGACGGCGCCACGTTCAGTGAGCGGGCCAGTGCGGCCATGGTGAGTCCGTCGTAGCCGTTCTTGCCGATGAGCCGCAGGGCTGCTGCCGTGATGCCCGCCTGGTCCAGGACGGCTGCGGCGGGCCGCCCCGCGCGGCGCCGTACCGCACCAGTTTTCGGTATGGTTTCGCGCTCAGTGGTACTTCGTGAATCGGCTGGTGATGCCGGCATTGCTGGCCTTTCTGCGGGCAGTATCCCGAGCATTATTCCACCCGGCTCTTCCTTGCGTGCCGCGTAGCAGCTATAGTTCTAATAAATGAATGGCATTCATTTAGTGGTTCATGTCACTCGGACGGCCACAGAGAGGACATCATGCTGAATCTTGACCGCGACGTTGTGATCGTTGGCGCCGGACCTTCCGGGCTCACCGCTGCCCGCGAGCTGAAGAAAGCCGGCCTCAGCGTGGCAGTACTGGAAGCACGGGACCGCGTGGGCGGCCGAACCTGGACCGACAACGTTGACGGGGCCATGCTGGAAATCGGGGGCCAGTGGGTCTCCCCGGACCAGACTGCACTGCTGGAACTCTTGGACGAGCTCGGCCTGAAGACATACTCCCGCTACCGTGAGGGTGACTCCGTATATGTCGGCGCGGACGGCAAGAAGACCCGCTACACCGGTGATTCCTTCCCGGTGAGTGAAACCACGGGCGTGGAAATGGACAAGCTCATCGGCATTCTGGACGGCCTCGCCGCGGAAATCGGCGCCACCGAGCCCTGGGCACACCCCAAAGCCCGTGAACTGGATACCATCTCCTTCCACCATTGGCTGCGCCGGAACTCCAACGATGAGGAGGCCTGCAACAACATCGGCCTGTTCATCGCCGGCGGCATGCTCACCAAGCCCGCGCACGCCTTCTCGGCCCTGCAGGCGGTGCTGATGGCCGCCTCCGCCGGGTCCTTCAGCCACCTCACCGATGAGGACTTCATCCTGGACAAGCGGGTCATCGGCGGGATGCAACAGGTGTCCCTGCTGCAGGCAGCGGAACTGGGTGCCGACGTCGTACTTAACAGTCCGGTGCGCACCATCCACTGGAGCGAGGATCCCGACGACGGAAACAGCGGCCGCCACCGCGTGACCGCTGTTTCGGAGCGTGCCACAGTGAACGCGCACTTTGTGATCATGGCCGTGCCGCCGAACCTTTACTCGCGCGTCTCCTTTGACCCGCCGCTTCCGCGTCGGCAGCACCAGATGCACCAGCACCAGTCGCTGGGCCTTGTGATCAAGGTCCACGCCGTCTACAGCACGCCGTTCTGGCGTGAAGACGGACTGTCCGGCACGGGCTTCGGTGCCGGTTCGCTGGTCCAGGAGGTCTACGACAACACCAATCACGGCGATCCACGGGGAACGCTGGTGGGCTTCATCTCGGATGAAAAGGCCGACGCCGTCTTTGAGCTGGGTGCCGAGGACCGCCGCCGCGCCGTCCTGGAATCGATCGCAGGGTTCCTGGGGGACAAGGCGCTGGACGCCGAGGTCTACTACGAATCCGACTGGGGCTCCGAGGAATGGACCCGGGGCGCGTACGCCTCCAGCTACGATCTGGGCGGCCTGCACCGTTATGGCAAGGACCAGCACGCCCCCGTAGGCCCCATCTACTGGTGCTCCTCCGACCTCGCAGCCGAAGGCTATCAGCATGTGGACGGAGCCGTCCGCATGGGTCAGCGCACGGCGGCGCGCATCGTGGCCGCGGCGGAGGCTTCCGGTGCGGCAAATATGGCCGCGGCCGCCGTCGGCTGACCGCACCAGCCCCAACCCATTCAGCGTCGAATGATCATGCGAGAGCCAATGCCATGAGTCCCAAAGAAGTGCGAGCACAGCCACCCAGCACCTTGAACGGCGCCCTGGACAAGGGCCTAACTGAAAAGGGCTTGAGCGGGAAGGGCCTGAAGGCCGGTGCGGTGGGCCTGGTCGGAGCCGTCGTGATCGGTGTTTCCTGCATCGCGCCTGCGTACACGCTGACCGCGGCGCTGGGGCCAACGGTATCGGAAGTGGGGGTTCAGCTGCCCGCGATCTTCCTGGTGGGCTTTATCCCCATGATTCTGGTGGCGTTCGGCTACCGCGAACTGAACAGTGCCATGCCCGACGCCGGCACCTCGTTCACGTGGGCATCGCGCGCCTTTGGTCCGTGGATCGGCTGGATGGGTGGCTGGGGGCTGATTGCGGCCACCATCATTGTGCTGTCCAACCTGGCGGCCGTCGCCGTCGACTTCTTCTACCTCATGCTGGCCCAGCTGTTCGGGAACCCGGAACTGGGCGAGCTGAGCAAGAACCTGCCGCTGAACATCGCCACCACCTTGGTCTTCATCGCCCTGGCCTGCTGGATTTCCTATCGGGGCATGGAAGCCACCAAGGGCGTTCAGTACGTATTGGTGGCGTTCCAGCTGCTGGTGCTGGGCTGGTTTGCCGTTGCTGCCTTCAGCCACGTGGCCAACGGCTCGGCTTTTGATGCGACTGCCATTTCACCGGACTGGTTTAACCCGTTCGCGGTTGGATCCTTCTCAGCCTTTGCTGCCGGGGTTTCCCTCTCCATCTTCATTTACTGGGGTTGGGACGTCACTCTGACCATGAACGAGGAAACCAAAAATCCGGAGAAGACTCCGGGGCGGGCGGCAACCGTCACCGTGGTGGTGATTGTGGTGATCTACATGACCGTTGCGCTGGCAACGCTGTCCTTTGCAGGCGTGGGCGAAACCGGCCTGGGCGCCGGGAATCCGGACAACCAGTCGAGTATCTTTGCTGTCCTGTCCGGGCCGGTGATGGGGCCGTTCGCCATCCTGATGTCCCTCGCCATTCTGAGCAGTTCGGCCGCCTCGCTGCAGTCCACGTTTGTGTCGCCGGCGCGGACCATGCTGGCGATGGGTCACTACAAGGCACTCCCGGCCCGTTTCGGCAAGGTCAGCCCACGCTTCAAATCCCCGAACTACGCCACGATTGCCGCGGGCGTTGCCGCTGCAGCCTTCTACGTCATTACCCGGACCACCTCTGAGAACGCGCTGTGGGACACCATCACAGCGCTGGGCATGATGATCTGCTTCTACTACGGCATCACAGCCCTGGCATGCGTCTGGTTCTTCCGGGCGCAGGCGTTCAGCAATGGCCGCGCCTTCTTCTTCAAGTTCCTGGCGCCGCTTCTGGGCGGAGTCATCCTGCTGGTGATGTTCTTCAAGACCGCCGTCGATTCCATGGACCCCGAGTACGGCTCCGGATCATCGGTGGGCGGGCTGGGGATGGTGTTCATCCTGGGCATGGGCGTGATCCTGCTGGGCGTGGTGATCATGCTGGTGATGTCCCGGCTGCGGCCCGAGTTCTTCAAGGGGCAGGTGCTGGCCCGCGGGAACTGAGCGTTCCTGCATTTCCTGCCCAAGCTCCAGCCCTAGCTCCTCCTGCCTCGGCCTCGGCATGCTGAGCCGTGGCCGCGAGGAGCCTAGGCGGGCGGGCGGGCGAACCGAAGCCTTGAACCGCCGTCGGCGATGGAACCACCGTGAACAGCAGCGCCGGGTTGGTGACGTTGTAGGGGGTGCGGGTCAGCGCACCTTGGACTCCAGGCCCCAGGATCCGCAGCCGGGCGGCGAAATAGCCCACGGCAATGACGACGGAGACGATCAGGATTCCGGAGACAACGCCGCCCACAAATGAGCCCTTCTATTTAGCTTGGGCTACTGCAGGGCAGTCAGCGCGGCGAGGACGGCCGGCAACAGCACATCATTCCGGCCCCAGACCGGATCCAGGACTTCCACGTACCAGGAGTCGGCGAGCAGCAGGGCCAGCGTTTCATTGGTTTCCTCCGCCCAGTCCTGGATCTGCTCCTCCTCCAGCGGAGTCTCGCTGGAGCCGAGGACGGTAACTACCTCGTCGCCGTCGAGCGTTACCGGGATGGCGGCGCTGCTGGCCTCGCCCGGGGCATGGGCCACCGTCACCAGCTCAGTGCGGGTGGAGAGGGCCAGGAGTTCCACGGCCACCTCTGCACCGCAGAAGCCGGTCACGTACTGCCGCTGGACGCTGCCGGCAACACGCAGGCCGGGCTGGGACTCCTTGGTGAACAGCCCGTTCCGGTTCAGGGCGGACAGCTCCGCCGCGATGGGTTCTGTTTCGTCGTCGTAGCGGGCCGTGAAGGTGGCTGCCTGGTACTCGCTCTTGCCCTCCAGCCAGCGCGCCGTCAGTTCCCCGGCCGCTTCAAGGGTGATGGCCTGCCGCCAAGCCCCCTTATCCTCCAGGCGCCTGCCGAACTGGTCACGGAGTTCCGCTTCTGTGGGTTCCATCCTCGGATGCTACGGCGCCCCGCCGCCGGACTCCAGCGGCGGCGACTCAGCAGTTAATGTCCGCCGGCCGGGATTCCGGCAGACCTTTCCGCTGCGGCGAGGGCAACGCCAAAGCGGACGACGGCGGGAGCGTACCCCTGGTGAGGCACGGCCCGCAGCTGTTCTGCCTCCCGCATTGCCCGGATCAGAGCGGACGTCTCGGGCAGCCGGACGTCCGTCATCGCCGGGTAGTCGATGCAGCATGCAGGGTCCAGTTCGTAGCGGCTCCACCGGGCGAGCAGCGTGTCATGTTCAGCCTGCGCAGCGGCGTGCAGGGGCTGGTCCTGCCTTAGCTGGCGGCGGCGTGCCTGCCAGGCCATGATCCGCGGACTGCCACGGTAAGCGGCCACCCCCGCACCTGCGCCCAGTGCGGCGAGGACCGCGCCGGACCAGGGTGACGCCAGCGTGGGAATCAGGATCGCCGGAATGGCCACGGCAGAGCCCGTAAACAGGTCCCAGAACACGGGGTCCGGGGCGCGGACGGGAGGGTCCGGCGTCGAATGCTGACGCACAGCCAAGACGGTGGCAGCCACCGCGCACACCAGCACCGCACCCCAGAAACTCAGCTGCAACGCTCCAAACAGGACGGATTCTGCAAATGCCGGCACTGCGGCACCTCCCCGCGTCAGGCCCGGCCCAGGATTCCGGGTTGCTCCTTCCATTGCAACCCCTCCAGCCACCGGGGTCAATGGCAGGACGGTCTGAGCCGGCGGGGTTCCGCGCAGGAGGTTCCCGCGCCTGCCGCGGGCCGGGTAGCTTGGGACCATGAGACTGAAAATGTGCAGCATCCACGTCCAGGATCCGGCCGCCGCCCATACGTTCTACACCGGGACCCTCGGGTTCGAGACCCTGATGGCGATGCCCGAGTACAACCTCTTCATCGTCAAGGATCCGGGCGCCGATGCCGGGTCGGTGGGGCTGCTGCTGGAGCCCAGCGACAACCCGATCGGCGCGAACTACATGAAGGCACTGCACGACGCCGGGATCGCCGCCATCACCTTCGGAGTTCCGGACGTGCAGGCCGAGTACAACCGGCTGGTGGCTGCCGGCGTGACGTTCCAGGGCGAACCGTCAGAGGATCCGTCCGGGATCAGTGCAGTCTTCGACGACGGCTGCGGCAACTTCGTGCAGCTGCACCAGGACTGAGAGTTCCCAGGGCTGACTTTCCTCCAGAAACAACAAAGGCTTGTCCGCGGATCCGAATCTTCAAGGTTCGGATCCGCGAACAAGCCTAGGAAAAGCGCAGGGGACTCAGAAAGCGGAGGCTACTCGGCCTCGGCGCGGGCCTTCTTGGCGTCCTTCTTGGCGGCCTCGTCCTTGACGCGCTGGGCTTCGGTGCGGACGGCGGCGTGGGTGGAGCGCTCGGTGACCAGCCATGCCGGGGGAGCCTGCAGCAGTGCGGTGATTTCCGCCGTCGTCAGGGCTTCCTCAACACCGCCGCGGGCCAGGCCGCTGATGGAGACGTTCAGCTTCTGGGCCACCACCGGGCGGGGGTGCGGGCCGTTGCGGCGGAGCTCCGCGAGCCACTCCGGCGGGTTGGACTGGAGTTCGGCGAAATCGGCGCGGCTGATGGTTGAATCCTGGAACTCCTGCGGTGTTGCCGGCAGGTAGATGCCAAGCTTCTTGGCAACGGTGGCCGGCTTCATGGACTGGGAGTTTGCAGAGGTCATGGTTCAAGGGTATCCGGCTGCCCGCCTGAAAGGCACCAGCTCCGCACCAACCCCGCACCAGTTCCGGCATTGCGGGGCCGCGCGGGCGGTACTGTGAAGACGTGCCCGCAGACAATGAATCCCCGCAGAACGCCAGCCCCGCCGAATCGCCGGAGCAGGAGGCGCCCCGAGTGCTCCGCTTCGCCTACGTGGCCGGCGTGACCCCGGCCAAGTGGATCCGCCGGTGGGAGGAGCGTGTGCTCGACATCCCGCTGGAGTCGTTTATGTCCGACGACGGCGCCCAGCTGTCCGTATTAAGTGACGGTTCCGCGGACCTCAGCTTTGTCCGGCTTCCGGTGGAGCGCGGCGGCCTAAACGTGATTCCCCTGTATGAGGAGCAGCCCGTGGTGGTGGCGCCCAAGGGGCACGAGATTTCGGTGTTTGAGGAAGTGGCACTGGCCGACCTGTCGGCAGAGACTTTCCTGGACGTCGCCGAAATGGGTGGCCCGGAAGCGGCCATGCAGGTGGTGGCGTCCGGCGCGGGCCTGGTGATCCTGCCGATGTCAGTGGCCCGGCATTTCAACGTCAAGGACACCGTGGCCCGACGGCTGACGGGTGCCCCGGGCACGGAGATCGCGCTGGCCTGGCCCAGCGATTCCACAGACGACATCATCGAGGAGTTCATCGGGATTGTCCGCGGCCGCACCGCGGCGAGCTCCCGGCAGCCCTCGGCCCAGCAGGAGAAGCCCAAGAAGGAACCGAAGCCGGACCGGCGCGGACCAGCCGTCAAGAAGCCGAAGGTGGCTCAGCGGTACGCCCCGAATCCGGACAAGGGCCGCGGCAAGGGCTCACGCAAAAAGGGCAAGCGCTAGCAAATTTTCCAGCGGTGCCGGCTGTGTTGCCGAAGCTGGTGGCATTGCCGGAGGCCGGCAACAGTCCGAACTAAGCCGAGCAGGCTTCCGTCAGTGCTGCGACTGACTCAGCCGGCACCTGGTCTCCGGCCTCGGCGATCTGGCCCAGCGGCGTCGTAATTTCCGCGGGCACACCGGCAGTATCCGCGGTGGACACCAGCCCGCCCAGCAATGCCTTGTCCTGAACGCTGACCAGGCCGTCCTCCACCACGGTGCAGACCTGCTTCTTGACCTCGTCCGAGGCTGCGGTTGCCACCTTGGAGGCGGCGTCGTTCGCGGCGTTTTCAGCGACTTCCTGGACCGAACCGCAGGCGGAAAGCAGGAGCATCAGAGGGACGGCGGACAGGGCTGCAAGGCGGCGTTTCATCAATTCAGCGTAGCCGACCGCTGGGGTCACGGTCCGCCGGCGGCCCTGTGAAAGGCACCACCCTGCTGTAACTTGATGTCACGCGGACGTGCCGCAAACGGAGGAAAGGCAACTCGAATGGGGAACAACAACGACCGGCGGCTGCCCCGGCTCGAAGACGTGGCAGCGCGGGCCAATGTTTCCCACCAGACGGTCTCGCGGGTGATCAACAACCATCCGAATGTCAGCGCGTCGACGCGGGGGCGTGTCGAGGCGGCGATTGCCGAGCTGGGCTACCGGCGCAACACGGCCGCGCGGAGCCTGGTGACCCGGCGCACCCAGACCATCGGCGTCCTTGCCTCCGAACTGGGACAGTATGGGCCGGCAAATACGCTGCTGGGCGTCCAGCAGGCCGCCCGGGAGGCGGGCTACTTCGTGAGCATTGCCGCGATCAAGGGGGCCGGGGCTGAGGCAATTTCCGATGCGGTGGGCCACCTGACGGACCAGGGTGCGGATGGCTTGATTGTCATCGTGCCGCACGACGGGACGCTTGAGGTGCTGGAAGGTTTGAACCTGAATGTGCCGGTGATCGTGGTGGGTGAAGCCGGCCATGGGCAATTGTGCGGGGTGATGTTGGACCAGAAGCTCGGAGCGCGCCTGGCGGTTGCCCACCTGATCAGCCTTGGCCATCAGCGGATCGGCCATGTCTCGGGACCGCTGGACTGGATCGATGGCCAGGCCCGTGTTGACGGCTGGCGCGAGGAACTGGCGGAAGCCGGGCTGAGCGACGACCTCCTGGTTGAGGGCGACTGGAGCGCCGGCAGTGGGTACCGGATCGGGCAGCGGCTGGCAGAGCATCGCAACGCCACGGCGGTGTTCGTCAGCAACGACCAGATGGCCTTGGGGCTTTTACGGGCGTTCGGCGAGAAGGGCGTCCGCGTACCCGAGGATGTGTCCGTGATCGGCTTCGACGACCAGCCCGAATCCGCCTACTTTATGCCCCCGCTGACCACTGTCCGCCAGGACTTCGAAGAACTCGGCAAACGCTGCATGGACCTGATGCGCGCCCAGGTCGAGGACGGCGCCGCCGGTGGCACCGTGGTGGTTGGCCCCGAGCTCGTGGTGCGCGACAGCACCGCCGCCCGGCCGCGGCTTACCTGAGGACCGGAGCCCCACTCGCGTAACGCGTCTGCATCAATTCCTTGACAGGGTCTTTGTTAGCGCTAACAATTGTAGGACTTCGCAATGCTGCGGAACACATTGGAGGATTTGATGGACGTCTCAGTGGACGGAACCGAAAACTTTGTCATTGGCGTGGACTACGGCACGCTCTCCGGGCGGGCCGTGGTGGTCCGGGTCCGTGACGGCCAGGAACTGGGCAGCGGGGTCTTCGACTACCCGCATGCCGTGGTAACGGATGTCCTGCCGGCGGATGTTGCGGATGCAACGGCCATTGCCGATGGGCCAGCCGCCCGCCTTCCCGGGGAATGGGCCCTCCAGGTGCCCAACGACTACCGAGACGTCCTCCGCCACGCCGTCCCCGCGGCGATCGCCGACGCCGGGATCGACCCGGGCGCCGTCGTCGGCATTGCCACCGACTTCACCGCCTGCACCATGGTGCCGGTCAAGGCCGACGGGAAGCCGCTGAATGAGGTGGCCGGCTTTGCCAACCGGCCGCACGCCTACGTGAAACTGTGGCGCCACCACGCCGCGCAGCCGCAGGCGGACCGGATCAACGTCCTGGCGGCTGAAAGGGGCGAAAGCTGGCTCCCGCGCTACGGCGGACTCATCTCGTCCGAATGGGAATTCGCCAAGGGACTGCAGCTCCTGGAGGATGACCCGGAAGCCTACGCCGCGATGGACCACTGGGTGGAGGCCGCCGACTGGATCGTCTGGCAGCTCTGCGGCAACTACGTCCGTAACGCCTGCACCGCCGGCTACAAGGGCATCTACCAGGACGGCCGCTACCCCTCCGAGGACTTCTTGGCCGCGCTGAACCCGCAGTTCAAGGACTTCGTCAGCACCAAACTGGAGCACACCATCGGCCGGCTGGGCGACGCCGCGGGCTACCTCACGGCCGAAGCCGCCGCCTGGACCGGCCTGCCCGAGGGGATCGCTGTGGCGGTGGGCAACGTGGACGCCCACGTCACCGCCCCGGCGGCCCGGGCCGTGGAGCCGGGACAGCTGGTGGCGATCATGGGCACCTCCACCTGCCACGTTATAAACGGCACCGAACTGCACGAAGTTCCGGGCATGTGCGGTGTGGTGGACGGCGGCATCGTGGACGGCCTGTGGGGGTACGAAGCCGGACAGTCCGGCGTCGGCGATATCTTCGGCTGGTTCACCAAGAACGGCGTCCCACCGGAATACCACCAGGCCGCCGCCGCCCGCGGGCTCGGCATCCACGAATACCTCACCCAACTCGCCGCAAACCAGACCATCGGCGGGCACGGCCTCATCGCCCTCGACTGGCACTCCGGCAACCGATCGGTGCTGGTGGACCACGAACTCTCCGGCGTGGTGGTGGGCCAGACCCTCGCCACGAAGCCTGAAGACACCTATCGGGCGCTGCTTGAGGCAACTGCCTTTGGAACCCGCACCATCGTGGACGCCTTCCGCGATTCCGGCGTGCCGGTCAAGGAGTTCATCGTGGCCGGCGGGCTCCTGAAGAACAAGCTCCTGATGCAGATCTACGCAGACGTCACGGGCCTGCAGCTCTCCACCGTCGGCTCCGGCCAGGGCCCGGCCCTCGGCTCGGCCATACACGCGGCCGTGGCGGCCGGCCGGTACCAGGACATCCGGGCGGCCGCCGCCGCCATGGGGTCCGAACCTGGTGCCGTTTTCACGCCCATCCCGGAGAATGTGGCCGCTTACGAGGAGCTGTTCCAGGAATACCGGACGCTCCATGACTACTTCGGCAGGGGTGCCAACGACGTGATGCACCGGCTCAAGGCCATCCAGCGCAGGTCCGCCCGCCCCCTCGTCGCCGCCGGGGTTTCCGCATGAGCGCGCTGCTGGAATCCATCGCCCAACTCCGGGCCGAGGTGTGCACCCTGCATGCCGAACTGACCCGCTACGAGCTGGTGATCTGGACCGCAGGCAACGTTTCCGCACGGGTACCCGGCCACGACCTGATGGTCATCAAACCGTCGGGGGTTTCCTACGCCGACCTGGTCCCCGAGCTCTTGGTGGTCACGGATCTCTACGGCACCCCTGTCAGCGGTGCCAACATCGGCAGTGGCGGCACTGTCCACTGGGGCAACCCGCCGCTGTCGCCGTCGTCGGACACCGCCGCGCACGCGTACGTCTACCGCAACATGCCCGACGTCGGCGGCGTGGTCCATACACATTCCACCTACGCCACCGCCTGGGCCGCCCGCGGCGAGGAGATCCCGTGCGTCCTCACCATGATGGGCGACGAGTTCGGGGGCCCCATCCCGGTGGGTCCCTTCGCGCTGATCGGGGACGATTCGATCGGCCGCGGCATTGTGGAGACCCTCGCCAACTCCTCCTCGCCGGCCGTCCTGATGCAGAACCACGGGCCGTTCACCATCGGCAAGGACGCCCGAGCGGCGGTGAAAGCCGCAGTCTTGTGCGAGGAAGTGGCCCGAACGGTCCATATTTCCCGCCAGCTCGGCGAGCCCGTGCCGATCGACCCGGCCCAGATCGACTCCCTCTACGACCGCTACCAGAACGTCTATGGCCGCTAGGCCACACACCGCCGTCGCCCACCACTTTCCGCAGGAGGAAAAATGACCAACGCCAACAACACATCCCTGGAGCAGTACGAGGTCTGGTTCCTCACCGGCAGCCAGCACCTCTACGGCGAGGATGTCCTCAAACAGGTGGCTGCGCAGTCCCAGGAGATTGCCGCCGCTCTCAACGAATCCTCGGATGTTCCGGTCAAGCTCGTCTGGAAGCCCGTGCTCACCGATTCGGACGCCATCCGCCGCACCGCCCTGGAAGCGAACTCGGACGACGCCGTAATCGGTGTGACCGCCTGGATGCATACCTTCTCCCCGGCCAAGATGTGGATCCAGGGCCTGGACCTGCTGCGCAAGCCGCTCCTGCACCTGCACACGCAGGCGAACGTGGAACTGCCGTGGGCGGACATCGACTTCGACTTCATGAACCTGAACCAGGCCGCGCACGGCGACCGGGAGTTCGGCTACATCCAGTCGCGCCTCGGCATTCCGCGCAAGACCGTGGTGGGGCACGTGTCCAACCCCGAAGTGTCCCGCCAAGTGGGATCCTGGCAGCGCGCCTCGGCCGGCTGGGCGGCCGTCCGGACCCTGAAGCTCACACGGTTCGGCGACAACATGCGCAACGTCGCCGTCACCGAAGGTGACAAGACCGAAGCCGAGCTGCGCTTCGGCGTCTCCGTCAACACCTGGCCCGTCAACGAACTCGCCGATGCGGTGCACGGTGCCGCCGAGTCCGACGTCGACGCCCTGGTTGCGGAGTATGAGCGCCTTTACGAGGTGGTTCCCGAGCTTCGCGCCGGTGGTGCCCGCCACGAGTCACTGCGCTACAGCGCCAGGATTGAGCTGGGCCTGCGCAGCTTCCTGGAGGCGAACGGCTCCGCGGCCTTCACCACCTCGTTTGAGGACCTGGGCGCGTTGCGCCAGCTGCCGGGGATGGCGGTCCAGCGGCTCATGGCCGATGGCTTCGGTTTCGGCGCCGAGGGCGACTGGAAGACCGCCATCCTGGTCCGCGCCGCCAAGGTGATGGGCGCGGGCCTGCCCGGCGGCGCCTCCCTGATGGAGGACTACACCTACCACCTGGAGCCTGGCGCCGAGAAGATCCTGGGCGCCCACATGCTCGAGGTCTGCCCCTCCCTGACCGCCACCAAGCCGCGCGTCGAAATCCACCCGCTGGGTATCGGCGGCAAGGAAGACCCGGTCCGGATGGTGTTCGACACCGACGCCGGCCCAGGCGTCGTGGTTGCGCTGTCCGACATGCGCGACCGTTTCCGGCTCGTGGCGAACGCCGTCGACGTCGTGGACCTGGACGAGCCGCTGCCCAACCTGCCGGTGGCCCGGGCGCTCTGGTCGCCGAAACCCGACTTTGCCACGTCGGCCGCCGCCTGGCTCACCGCCGGCGCCGCGCACCATACCGTCCTGACCACCGCCGTCGGCATGGACGTGTTCGAGGACTTCGCCGAGATCGCCCAGACGGAGCTGCTGACCATTGACGACGGCACCACCATCCGCGGCTTCAAGAAGGAACTCGCCTGGAACGCCGCCTACTACAAGCTGGCCGGCGGGCTGTGAACGGAGCCGAATACGGGCTTCGGCACGGGCCGTACACCGCGCTGATTACCGCGCGGGGAGCGGCGGTGCGCGTGTTGCAGCATCGGGGGCGGGACCTCGTGGTCCCGTTCCCGGCCGGCGGGCCCAACCCGCACTTCCGCGGCGTTGTTGTTGCGCCCTGGCCGAACCGGATTCCGGACGGGAAGTACACCTTTAACGGCGTGGACTACCGGGTTCCGGTGAATGAACCGGACCGGGAGTGCGCCCTGCACGGCTTCACCCCGGAGCTCGACTGGACGCTGGAGGCCCGGACAGAAAACACCCTGGGTCTGTCCTGCAGGATCGAGCCGACGCCGGGGTACCCCTTCGCGTTGTCGATCACCGCCTGCTACCGGCTGGATGGTGCCGGCCTGCATACGGCCGTGACGGCAGCCAATGTGGGGGAGCGAACCGCTCCCTACGGGGTCTGTCCGCACCCCTACCTGCGGGCAGGACCTGCGCCGCTGGACGAATGGAGCCTGGAGGTCCCCGCCGGGAGGTTCCTTGAGGTGACGCCGGACCGGCTGCTGCCGCTTGCCGCCCGGCCCGTTGCAGGACACCCATACGACTTCCGTACCGCCCGCGTCATCGGCTCCACGGCGATCGACAACGCCTTTACGGACATTGCGTTCGAGCGCGGCGGGCGGGCAAGCGTCGTCGTCCGGGACCCGGGCGGGACCGGAGTCGGCATGACCTGGGACCGCAGCAGCGGCTGGGTGCAGCTCTACACCGGGGACACGGAACCGCCGCTGCCCAACCGGCTGGGGCTCGCCGTCGAACCGATGACCTGCCCGCCGGACGACTTCAACACCGGCACGGACCTCGTGCGGCTCGAACCCGGAGCCTCGCACCACGCTGCTTGGCGCATCTTTGCCACCCTGACGCGTCCTTGCCCCCAGAGGGCCGGCGGCCGGCAGGTCCGAGAGTTAACACCGAATGTGCGTTGACTCACATGTCTTGAGAAGCTATGTTGTACCAAGTTGTTAGCGATAACAATTTGCCGGAGAACCCGTCACCGGCTGACGCCCCGTTCCATTCAGACCTACGCAATCCTCCCGCTGTTACCCGCCCCGCAGGGGGCACAACGACGTGCAGGGCTGCGATCAGCAACTTCGCGGACCACGGAGTCCGCGGAAGGAGAAAAATTGTGAAGATCAGGAAACTCCTAGGCACCGTTGCCGTTGTCCTCGCTGTGACCGTCGGGGCCACCGGCTGTGGCAGCCGGGGCGGCTCGGCTGCCGAGCCCTCCGCTGCCGACGCGGCCGGCTCCCTGGTGGGGATTTCGATGCCGACGCAGACCTCGGAGCGGTGGATCGCCGACGGCAAGAACGTCTCCGACTCCGTTTCGAAGCTCGGCTACAAGGCCGACCTGCAGTACGCCAACGATGACATCCCCACTCAGGTGGCGCAGATCGAGAACATGCTCACCAAGGGCGCCAAGGCCCTGATCGTTGCGGCCATTGACGGCACAACGCTGACCGACGTCCTCGCCAAAGCAAAGGAACAGAACGTCAAGGTCATCGCCTACGACCGGCTCATCAACGGCACTCCGAACGTCGACTTCTACACCACCTTCGACAACTACACCGTGGGCGTGCAGCAGGCCATGTCGCTGCTGACCGGCCTGGGCCTGGTTGATGCCGCCGGCAAGAAGGTGGACGGCAAAGGCCCCTTCAACGTAGAGCTCTTCGCCGGCAGTCCGGATGACAACAATGCCAACTTCTTCTGGACCGGAGCCATTGACACCCTCCAGCCGTACCTGGACGCCGGCACCCTGAAGGTACCCAGCGGACAGACCAAGTTCGAGCAGGCAGCCATCCTGCGCTGGCAGGCCCCCGTGGCCCAGAAGCGCATGGAAGACATCCTCACCGCCGCCTACAGCTCCGGCACCAAGCTCGACGGCGTTCTCTCACCGTATGACGGCCTCTCCATCGGCATCATCTCGGCCCTGACCAGCACCGGCGGCTACGCCAAGGGAAGTCTGCCGATCGTCACCGGCCAGGACGCCGAAAAGGGTTCGGTCAAGTCCATCACCGCCGGCGAGCAGTACTCCACGGTCTTCAAGGACACCCGCCAGTTGGGTACGCAGGCCGTGAAGATGGTGGACGCCCTCCTTAAGGGCCAGGAGCCCGAGGTCAACGACACCAAGACCTACAACAACAAGGTCAAGGTGGTTCCGGCCTACCTGCTCAAGTCCGTGATCATCACGGATGGGAACTACAAAAAGGAACTCATCGACTCCGGCTACTACACCGAGGCCGACGTCAAGTAGCCACGTAGAAGGGAGGCGGCCCGCCGTCGGGTCCTGGCCGCCTCCCTTCCCGTAGACCCCTGCAGCCGCAGGCCGTCCCAGGTACTACCAGTCAGTGAGAATTGGCGATGAACACACCCATTCTTCAAATGCGAGGAATCACCAAGACCTTCCCAGGCGTGAAGGCACTCCAGGATGTCACTCTGCAGGTGAACCGCGGCGAGGTCCATGCCATCTGCGGCGAAAACGGTGCCGGAAAATCCACCCTGATGAAGGTGCTGTCCGGCGTCTACCCGCACAGCTCCTTCGACGGCGACATCCTGTTCGAAAACGAGCCCTGCAACTTCTCCAGCATCAGCGACAGCGAGAAACGCGGAATCGTGATCATCCACCAGGAACTGGCGCTGAGCCCCTACCTTTCGATCGCCGAGAACATCTACCTTGGTAACGAACAGGCCAATCGCGGCTGGGTGGACTGGCGGAAAACCAACCTGGAGGCCGCGAAACTCCTGGCCCGGGTGGGCCTGAGCGAAAACCCGGTCACTCCCGTGCAGCAGATCAGCGTGGGCAAGCAGCAGCTCGTGGAAATCGCCAAGGCGCTCTCGAAGGAAGTCAAGCTCCTCATCCTTGACGAACCGACGGCGGCACTCAACGACGAGGACTCGGGCCACCTGCTGGACCTGATCCTGCACCTCAAAGGCCAGGGCGTCACGTCCATCATCATCAGCCACAAGCTCAACGAGATCCGCAAGGTCGCGGACGCCGTCACCATCATCCGGGACGGCAAGACCATCGAGACCCTCCGCCTGGGCGAGGGCGGAATCACGCAGGAACGCATCATCCGCGGCATGGTGGGCCGGGACCTGGAAAGCCTCTACCCGGACCGGACTCCCCGGATCGGCGAGGAAGTCCTGCGGATCGAGGACTGGTCCGTCCGTCATCCGCAGGACCACAGCCGGATGGTGGTCAACAACGCCAGCCTCAACGTCCGCAGGGGCGAAGTGGTGGGCCTGGCCGGGCTGATGGGTGCTGGCAGGACCGAGCTGGCCATGAGCGTGTTCGGCCGCAGCTACGGCACCGCAACCTCCGGCAAGGTCTTCAAGCACGGCGTCGAAATCAACACCGGGACCGTTTCTGCCGCCATCAAACACGGAATCGCATACGCCACCGAGGACCGCAAGCGCTACGGCCTGAACCTCATTGAGGACATCAAGCGGAACGTGTCCATGGCCGCCCTCGGCAAGCTGGTCAAGGGCGGTTGGGTGGACAAGAACCAGGAAACCGTGGTCGCCAACGACTACCGGAAAAGCATGAACATCAAGGCGCCGTCAGTTGCGGCCATCACGGGCAAGCTGTCCGGCGGCAACCAGCAGAAAGTGGTGCTGAGCAAGTGGATGTTCTCTGACCCGGATGTGCTGATCCTCGACGAACCCACCCGCGGGATCGACGTCGGCGCGAAGTTTGAGATCTACACGATCATCGCGAAGCTTGCCGCCGAAGGAAAGGCAGTCATTGTGATCTCCTCCGAACTGCCCGAACTGTTGGGCATCTGCGACAGGATCTACACACTGTCCGCCGGGCACATCACCGGCGAGGTCCCCATCGCCGAAGCATCGCAGGAAACCCTCATGCACTTCATGACCAAAGAGAAGGAATAGCGAACATGTCCGCCCTCCGAGAATCCCTGGGCTTCCTGACAAGCCGCCTACGCCAGGTCGGCATCTTTGTCGCCCTGATCCTGATCGTGCTGCTGTTCCAGGTCCTGACCGACGGGATCCTGCTGCAGCCGCAGAACGTCACCAACCTGGTGGTCCAAAACAGCTACATCCTCATCCTGGCCATCGGCATGGTGATGGTGATCATCGCCGGCCACATCGACCTGTCCGTCGGATCGATCGCCGGCTTCATCGGAGCCGTCGCGGGTGTGATGATCGTCCACTGGGGTTGGGCCTGGTGGATCGCCATCCCCGCCTGCCTGCTGGTCGGCGCGCTGGTGGGAGCCTGGCAGGGTTACTGGATTGCGTACGTCGGGATTCCCGCCTTCATCGTCACCCTCGCCGGAATGCTCATCTTCCGCGGCCTGACCCTGATCACCCTCAAGAACCAGCAGATCACGCCCTTCCCGGCCGAGCTGCGGGCCCTGGGCGGCGGCTTCCTGCCGGACATCGCCGGCGGCACCTCGGTGCTGGAATGGCTGACGGTCATCCTGGGCGTGGGCGCCACCCTGGCGCTGGTCATCCAGGCGGTCAAGGAACGCCGGATCCGGAAGAAGTTCGATCTTGAGAATGAACCGATGACCTGGTTCGTCATCAAGACTGCGTTCATTGCCCTGCTCATGCTGATCATCACGTTCCTCCTGGCAAGCTACCGCGGCACCCCGATCGTCCTGATTGTGCTCGCGGTCCTGGTGATCGTCTACACGGCCCTGATGAACAACAGCGTCTTTGGCCGGCACACCTATGCGATCGGCGGCAACCTCCACGCCGCGGAACTGTCCGGCATCAAGACCAAGGCGGTCACGTTTCGCCTCTTCGTGAACATGGGCGTCCTCGCCGCACTGGCAGGCCTGGTGTTCACCGCCAGGCTCAACTCCGCGCAGCCGGCCGGCGGCACCGGCTTCGAACTCGACTCGATCGCGGCGGCGTTCATCGGCGGTGCTGCAGTCCAGGGCGGCGTCGGCACGGTGGCCGGAGCCATGATCGGCGGCCTGATCATGGGTGTGCTGAACAATGGCATGTCCATTCTGGGCCTCGGCACGGACTACCAGCAGCTCATCAAGGGCTTGGTGCTGCTTCTCGCCGTCGGCTTCGATATCTTCAACAAAAACCGCAGCGGCAAGGGCGGTGGAGCGGCCATCGGCAAGCGCCTCAAGGTCAAACCGAACCACGGTGCCGCCGCTGACGCGGGCCGGCCCACGGGCGATGTTCCCGCTCCGGTGCTTGCCGCGAAGTAGCTCACGGCGGCCGCGGCCCACGCTCATTCAGCGTCGGCCGCGTCCCCGTGTACTTCGCTCAGGTTGTCCTCTGAGCGGTCCAGATACGCGAGTAGAAGGTCAGCCGCCCGGTCCGGTTTCCCGGATTCCAGGGCCAGGCAGATCGCCTCGTTCTCGGGCAGGTAGTGCTGGTAGAACTGCGCGTCCACGGTGGCCTTGTGGAAGAACAGGCGCATCTCGGCCAGGACCTGGCCCATGATGGCGTTCAGCCGCGGGCTTCCGGCCATGGCCACAATGGCGCCGTGAAAATGCTGGTTGGCGGTGCCCAGGGCTTCGTGGTCACCGGCTGCCGCGGCGCGCTTCCCTTCCTCGACGGCGGCCCGGACGGCGGCCACATCCTCCGGGCTGCCTCCGGCGCGCATGGCGCTGACCTCGATGGCGCGGCGGACGGTATATACGTCGTGGACGTCCCCTGCCTCCAGGCTTGCCACGAAGACGCCGCGGTTGGGATGGCGGACCACCAGCCGTTCGCTGGCGAGTTCGGCGAAGGCCTCACGCACCGTGTTGCGGGAGACTCCCAGGTTCTCCGCAATGGTGGATTCGGTGAGCCGCGCTCCGGGGAGCAGGGCACCCTCTGCCAACTGGAGGCGAAGTTCATCAGCCACCCGCTCCGCCACTGACGGAACGGCCACCCGAAGGCGGCCTGCGGCGGTCCTGGTCCCCCGATCCGACAAGTCATTCGTCAAGGTGCGGGGAGAAGAGACATGCGGGTCTGAAGAGGCCATACACGAGAATTTACACGATCGTCACATTGTTGAATCGAAGGATTGTTGAACAATCTGTGGATTTAGTGCATCCTAGTAGGACCACTCAATGAGACGGGGATCACAAATGGCAACGATTGACCTGAACAGCGACGTCGGCGAGTCCTTCGGACGCTGGAGCCTCGGCGATGACCTGGCGATGTTCGGCTCGGTTTCGAGCGCGAACGTGGCCTGCGGATTCCACGCCGGCGATCCCAGCGTCATCCGCAAAACCTGCCGCGACGCGGTTGCTGCCGGCGTGGTCATCGGTGCCCACGTCGGCTACCGGGACCTTGCCGGTTTCGGTCGCCGCTTCCTGGACATCAGCCCCACAGAATTGGCCGACGACGTGGTGTACCAGATTGGTGCCCTGCAGGCTCTGGCCGCGGCTGAGGGAGCCCGGGTCCGGTTCGTGAAGCCGCACGGCGGGCTCTACAACGCCATCGTGACGCACACCGCGCAGGCCCAGGCCGTCGTCGACGCCGTGAAATCGGTTGACCCCGACCTTCCGATCCTCGGCCTCCCGGGTTCGGAAGTCCTGCGGCTTGCAGAAAAAGCCGGTCTTCGGACAGTTTCCGAAGCGTTCGCGGACCGGGCGTACAACCCGGACGGCACGCTCGTCTCGCGCTCCCAACCCGGCGCAGTCCTTGAGAATCCCGAACTGGTGGCGGAACATGTCCTTCGGATGGCCACTGAATCAGCGGTCCGCGCAATCGACGGTTCCATCCTCAAAATCCGCGCAGAAAGCATCTGCGTGCATGGTGACTCACCGGCGGCTGTCGCACTGGCAACTGCCGTGAAGTCCGCTCTCGGCGACGCCGGTGTCAGCATCGGCTCGTTCCTCTAGCCCCATCCCATGGCGGCCCACAGGGCTCCCGCACCATCCCTCATCCCCCCGGAGGAAACCATGACCAGCACAAATAAGGCAGCAAAGGCCGCGGCAAGGAAGCCGCCGCCCGGTGCGCTCAAGGCGTACGTCGCCAGCCTCACCGGCACCTCGCTGGAGTACTACGACTTCGCTATCTACTCGGTGGCGTCAGCCCTCGTCTTCCCCAAGATCTTCTTCCCCTCGAACGATGAATTCGTGGGGCTCCTCCTGTCCTTCTCCGCGTTCGCCGTGGGCTACCTCGCCCGCCCGATCGGCGGCATAATCTTCGGCCGCCTCGGCGACAAGGTCGGCCGCAAGTACGTTCTCGTCTTCACCCTGGTGCTGATCGGCGTCGCCACCGTCCTCATCGGTGCGCTGCCTGACTACTCCGTGATCGGGATCTGGGCCCCCATCATCCTGGTGCTCCTGCGCCTGGGCCAGGGCATCGGCGTCGGCGGCGAATGGGGCGGCGCTGTGCTGCTGTCCAGCGAGTTCGGCGATCCCAAGAAGCGCGGTTTCTGGTCTTCGGCGGCCCAGATCGGCCCGCCCGCCGGCAACCTCATGGCCAACGGCGTCCTGGCGATCCTCGCCGCCTCCCTCAGCACTGAAGCATTCCTCTCGTGGGGCTGGCGCGTGGCGTTCCTGGCCTCGGCTCTGCTCGTGGTCTTCGGCCTGATCATCCGCCTCAAGCTTGAGGAAACCCCGGTGTTCAAGGCCATCGCGGCCCACGGCGACCAGCCGAAGGCACCCATCAAGGAAGTCTTTACCACGCAGCCCCGCGCGCTGATCTCCGCCGCACTGTCCCGCGTCTGCCCGGACGTCCTTTACGCGCTCTTCACAGTTTTTGTGGCCGTCTACGCCACCAAGGAACTGGGCATGACAACCGGCAATGTGCTGGCCGCCATCCTGATCGGCTCCGCGTTCCAGCTCTTCCTGATCCCGGCCGCCGGAGCCCTGACCGACCGGTTCAACCGCCGCATGGTGTACGGCATTGCGGCCGCTGCGACGGCAGCCTGGATCCCGGTATTCTTCCTGATCATCCAGGCCCGGTCCGAGGTCATGCTGATCATCGGCGTTGTGGTGGGCCTGGCCCTGCACGCCTTTATGTACGGACCGCAGGCCGCCTACATCACCGAGCAGTTCCCGGCCCGCCTGCGCTACGCCGGCAGCTCCCTGGCCTACACCCTGGCGGGTGTGATCGGTGGTGCCGTGGCGCCCCTGATCTTCACCGCCCTCTACGCGGCCTCCGGCACCTGGTACCTGATCGCCGGTTACCTGCTGCTGGCGTCCATCGTCACCATCGTGGGCCTGGCCATCGGCCGGAACCCGCAGCCGGAAGAGGACCTCCGCCTGCTGCACAACGACGGCCCCCAGGAGAGCCACGCCTGAGCGGCGCGGCCTGATCCCCATGGAAACAGTCAGCAAGCCCGCTGCCGCGGCCCGGGTGCTCGCCGTCAGGCCGGTAGGTACGACGGCGGTGCTCGCCGAACTCTCCGGGCTCCACGACGTCCTGGCCCTGCAGGCCCTCCTGCTGGAGCAGCCGCTGCCCGGCCAAGTGGACGTCCTGGCCGCCGCCGAAACCGTGATGGTCAAGGCGGATTCGCCCGCTGCGGCGCGCAGGATGGCGGCCCGGCTGCTGGAGATGGACCTGACGGTCCGGTCCCACGCCGAAGGCAAGCTGGTGCTTATCGAGACCGTGTACGACGGCGACGACCTCGCCGAAGTGGGCCGGCTCACCGGGCTGGGCGTTGACGGAGTCATCGCGGCCCACACCGGGCAGGTCTGGACGGTTGCGTTCGGTGGCTTCGCGCCGGGGTTCAGCTACATGGTGGGGGCGAACCAGGTGCTGGAAGTTCCGCGCCGAAGTTCGCCCCGGACGGCCGTCCCCGCAGGTTCCGTGGCCCTGGCCGGAAATTATTCGGCCGTGTACCCGCGGAAGTCCCCGGGTGGCTGGCAGCTGATCGGCCGCACCGCGGCCCCCATGTGGGACCTCGGCCGGGAGCAGCCTGCCCTGGCCGCGCCAGGTGACCGCGTGCAGTTCCGTGCAGTGCGCGAGCTCATTGAAGTCGCACAGCCGCAGGCCGGGGCGGCGGCTTCAGAAGCATCCGCAGCCCAGGAACCGGACGTCCGGTCCGGCCTGCGGATCCTGTCGCCTGGACTCCAGAGCCTGATCCAGGACCTCGGCCGCCCCGGTCACGCCGGGCTCGGGGTGTCATCAGCCGGGGCACTGGACCGCTCCTCCCTGCGCCGCGCCAACCGGATCGTGGGCAACGACCCGTCGGCCGCCGTCGTCGAATCCGTTGCCGGCGGGCTGCGCGTGCAGGCCGTGGGGGACCAGGTGCTGGCTGTGGCCGGCGCGCCGTCGGCACTGACTGTAGTGACGCCGTCGGACGTTCCCGACTCAGACGCTCCGGACGTCGAAGGTGACCAGTCAGAGCGGGTGCGCGAGGTGCCCATGGCCACGGCGTTTGCCCTGCTCGACGGGGAGATCTTGACCATCGGAGCGCCCGAACTCGGCTTCCGCAGCTACCTGGCCATCCGCGGCGGGGCGGCGGCGGATGCGGTGCTGGGGAGCCGGTCCACGGACACCATGTCCGGGATCGGGCCTGCACCGCTGGCTGCCGGGCAGCTGCTGGGCGCCGGCGCCGCCACGTCCTCCAACGTGGTGGGTAACCCCGAACTGCAGCCCGAGTTTCCGGATACCGGCGTCACGGTGCTGGACATCGTTCCTGGACCCCGCGATGACTGGTTCGACGCCGCCGCGCTGGAATCGCTCTGCGCCCAGGAGTGGGCGGTGACGCCCCGCTCCAACCGCGTGGGCATGCGCCTGGACGGCGAGCCGCTGCGGCGGAGCCGGGACGGGGAGCTGCCCAGCGAGGGAACCATGGCCGGCGCACTGCAGATCCCGCCGGAAGGGCAGCCCGTGCTCTTCCTGGCCGACCACCCCATCACCGGCGGCTACCCCGTGGTCGCCGTGGTGGTGGACCACCAGCTGGACCTGGCCGCCCAGATTCCCATCGGCGGGTTCATCCGGTTCCGCTGGGCTCCCGGCTACGGGCTGCCCACCAGCCTTACCGATTCTTCCCCCGAGATTTCCCAGACAAAGTGAGCAACTGATGCGCAAGGTCCTGATCGCCAACCGCGGAGAAATCGCCGTCCGCATCGCCCGCGCCTGCGAGGACGCCGGACTGGAGTCCGTGGCGGTGTATGCGGACGTCGATGCCGACGCCATGCACGTGGGCGCCGCCACCGAGGCGTACAGCCTGGGCGGCAACGCGCCGTCGGAAACCTACCTCGATATCCCCAACCTGCTGCGCGTGGCCGCGGAGTCCGGGGCGGACGCGGTGCACCCGGGATACGGCTTCCTGTCCGAGAACGCCGGGTTTGCCCAGGCGGTCCTGGATGCCGGCCTGACCTGGATCGGGCCCACGCCGGAGGCCATCCGTCAGCTGGGCAACAAGATCACGGCGCGCGAGATCGCCGTCCGCGCCGGCGCCCCTTTGGTGGCCGGCAGCGACGGTCTGGTGGGTTCGGCTGCGGAGGTCCGCGAGTTCGCCGAGGAGCACGGCCTGCCGATCGCCATCAAGGCGGCCTTCGGTGGCGGCGGGCGCGGGCTGAAAGTGGTCCGCGAGATGGACCAGATCGAGGAATCCTTCGATTCTGCGGTGCGTGAAGCGGTGGTGGCCTTCGGCCGCGGCGAATGCTTTGTGGAGCGGTACCTGGACCGGCCCCGGCATGTAGAGGCCCAGGTCCTGGCGGACCAGCACGGCAACGTCGTGGTGGTGGGGACGCGCGACTGCTCGCTGCAGCGCCGGCACCAGAAACTGGTGGAAGAGGCCCCCGCCCCATTCCTGACTGAACAGCAGACCCAACAGATTTACGACGCCGCCAAGGCAGTGTGCCGCGAAGCCTCCTATTCCGGGGCCGGGACGGTGGAGTTCCTGGTGGCCGCCGACGGCACCGTCGCGTTCCTCGAGGTGAACACGCGCCTGCAGGTGGAGCACCCCATCACCGAGGAGACCACCGGCGTCGACCTCGTCCAGGAGCAACTGCGCATTGCCGCCGGAGAGCCGCTGCACTTCACCGCCGATCCCACGCCGCGCGGCCACTCCTTCGAGTTCCGGCTCAACGCCGAAGACGTGGGCCGGGGATTCCTGCCGTCGCCCGGAACCATTGCCACGTTCAGCGGCCCGACGGGTCCGGGCATCCGGCTCGACTCCGGGGTCCGCTCCGGCTCCGTTGTGGCGCCGCAGTTCGATTCCCTGCTGGCCAAGCTGATCGTCACGGGCGCCGACCGGCAGCAGGCGCTCCGCCGTGCCCGCCGCGCCCTCGCGGAAATGGAAATCACCGGCGTGGCCACCGTCCTGCCGTTCCACCGGGCCGTGGTCCAGGCGCCGGACTTCACGTCCGAGACCGCGCTCGGCATCCACACCCGCTGGATCGAGACGGACTTCGCGGAATCCATCGCGGCGGATCCGGAGTTCGGCACGTCCGTCCCGGACGGTGAGCGGCGCACCATTACTGTCGACGTCGACGGCCGGCGCCTCGCCGTCGGCCTTCCCGCTGACCTGCTGGATGGCTGGGCGCGCTCCGGTGCGGGCGTTCCCGCGGGGCTTTCCCTGGTCGGGGCTGGTTTGGATGGCGCGGCCAACGGCGGTGCTGCGGCAGGCACCGCTGATCCCGGCGAGTTGCGGGCCGACATGGCCGGGACTGTGGTGAAGTGGCTCGTGGAGCCGGGCGCCGAAGTGTCCGCGGGAGACGCCGTCGTCGTTCTTGAGGCGATGAAGATGGAGACCCAGGTGGCCGCCCACCGCGCCGGTACGCTGACCGGGATCCGCGCAGAAGCCGGCGGCGTTGTGAACACCGGGGCCGTGCTGGCGCTGATCGGCTGACACTTCACGCTCTGAGACCCGTTCTATACGACGACGTCCACGTCGGCCCGAACGCCGTCCCGGCGCTGGCCAGGGAGGGCTACGACTGGCGCACGGTCTCGCTCGAGGACACCTGGGAGTCCTCGACCTGGCCCGGATCCCTTCCGCTGGCCAGGAAGCATTGGCGGATGGGCATTGACGAGATCAGCGCATCGCTGGTGAAGTCCATCTACTTACCGCAAGGCGAAGCGCTTCATCCCCGAGCTCACCATGTCGGATTTGGCGGCCAAGTCGGCCGGCGGCGTCCGGGCGCAGGCGTGGGGCCGTGACGGTTCGCTGCTCGACGACTTCGCCGTCGCGGGTCGGGCCGGTGACACTGCTGCGGAATGCGCAGTCGCCGGCCGCCACCTCTTCCATGTCCATCGCGGACTACGTGATCGATCACTATGTGCAAGTGCCCCAGATGAAACACACTCTCGCCGTACTAACGCCCGCGGCGCAGCCTGGATCCGCCTCATCTTGGGGTATGCGGAGAATACGATTCGACGGCGTTGATTGGGGGTATCGCGTGGTCGGACTCTGATAGTCTTCAGTCATCCACGGGCCTCCCGGTCGCCTCTTTGGCCGGTTGTAGATAACGAGTGGGAGCTCGCGATTTATCGCGAATGATTGGGAGGCTTTTATGCATCTGACGCCACGCGAAAACGAAAAACTGATGATCGTGGTTGCTGCCGATCTTGCACGACGGCGGCAGAAACGCGGACTTAAGCTCAACCATCCGGAATCCGTCGCGATTCTTACGTATGAGCTGGTCGAGGGTGCCCGCGACGGACGCCGGGTCGCGGACCTCATGAGCTATGGCACCACCATCCTGACCAGGGAAGATGTCATGGAAGGTGTCGCCGACATGATCCACGACGTCCAGGTAGAAGCGACGTTCCCGGACGGCACCAAGCTCGTCACCGTGCACAACCCCATTCGCTAGGCGAAGGAGAACCCCATGAAACCCGGCGAATACATCCTCCGTCCGGAGCCCGTCACGTGCAATGCAGGCCTTATTCCCCGCGCCCTCGCCGTGATCAACCGCGGTGACCGCCCCATTCAGGTGGGGTCGCACTATCATTTCTTCGAGGTGAACGATGCCCTCGACTTCGACCGGGACGCGGCCCACGGCTTCCGGCTGGACATCCCGGCAGGCACCGCGGTGCGCTTCGAGCCCGGTGATGCCAAGACGGTCAACCTGCTCGCCTTCTCGGGCGACCGTGCGGTCTACGGGTTCCGGAACCGCATCAACGGCCCGCTCGAGCCGAGCCGCGGCCTGATCTACCTGCAGGACGACACCAAATGAGTTTCGAGCTGAGCCGCAAACAGTACTCGGACCTCTACGGCCCCACCACGGGCGACGCCGTTCGCCTGGCCGACACGGATCTGTTCCTCGAGATTGAGCACGACCACACCAACTACGGTGAAGAGGTGGTGTTTGGCGGCGGCAAGGTCATCCGTGACGGCATGGGCCAGAACGGGCAGCTGGTCCGGGACGACGACATTCCCGACACTGTGATCACGAACGTGATCGTGCTTGACTACACCGGCATCTACAAAGCCGATGTGGCCTTACGGGACGGGCACATCTTCAAAATCGGCAAGGCCGGAAACCCCCAGATTTCCCGGGGCGTGACCATCACCATCGGCGTCGCCACCGACATCATCGCGGGCGAGGGCAAGATCCTCACTGCGGGCGGCATAGATACGCACGTGCACTTCGTGAGTCCCGATCAGGTGCCGGTGGCCCTGGCCTCGGGGATCACCACCTTGATCGGTGGCGGGACCGGACCGAGCGACGCGACTAAGGCCACCACCGTTACGCCGGGCGCCTGGCACATTTCGCGCATGCTTCAGGCGGTGGAGAACCTGCCCATCAACGTTGGCTTGCTCGGCAAAGGCCACGCCAGCGCAATCGAGCCGCTCGCGGAACAGATCCGTGCCGGCGCCATCGGGCTGAAGGTGCACGAGGACTGGGGCGCCACCACGTCCTCGATCGACATGTCCTTGCGCGTTGCTGACGAGTATGACGTGCAGGTGGCCATCCACTCCGACACATTAAACGAGTGCGGCTTCGTCGAAGACACCATCCGGGCCATCGGCGGCCGCGTCATCCACACGTTCCATACCGAAGGCGCCGGCGGCGGGCACGCTCCGGACATCATCAAAATAGCGGCGCTGCCCAACGTCCTGCCGGCGTCGACCAATCCCACCCTGCCGTACACGGTCAACACCATCGATGAACACCTCGACATGCTGATGGTCTGCCACCACCTGAGCCCGGACATCCCTGAAGATGTGGCCTTCGCCGATTCGCGGATCCGCAAGGAGACCATCGCAGCGGAGGACGTGCTGCATGACATGGGCATCTTCTCCATCACCAGCTCCGATTCCCAGGCCATGGGCCGGGTCGGCGAGGTGGTCCTGCGAACCTGGCAGGTAGCGGACGCCATGAAGCGCCAACGCGGAAAGCTCGACGGCGATCCCGAGGTGGGAGACAACTTCCGGCTCAAACGCTACGTGGCCAAATACACGATCAACCCGGCGATCGCCCACGGCATCGCGGACTCGATCGGAAGCATCGAGGAAGGCAAATTCGCCGACCTCGTGCTCTGGGACCCGATGTTCTTCGGCGTCAAGCCCGAACTCGTGCTCAAAGGCGGGCAGGCCGTCATGAGCGTTATGGGAGATCCCAACGCCTCGATCCCAACCCCGCAGCCACGCCTCCTGCGAGGCAACTTCGGGGCGCTCGGCACCGCGGTACACGCCTCGTCGATCACCTTCCTTTCCCAGGCCGCCATCGCTGCCGGAGTTCCGGAACAGCTGGGCCTTCGCCGCGTGATCCGGCCGGTGAGCGGGATCCGTACCCTCACCAAAGCAGATATGAAACACAACGGCGAGACGCCGGATATCGGCGTCGACCCGGAAACCTACTCGGTGACGGTCGACGGCGAGCAAATCACAGCGGAGCCCTCTACGGTGCTGCCCATGGCGCAGCGCTACTTCCTCTTTTAGACACATATCCCCAAGGGGGCATACATGATCATCGACCACATCATCGCCAACCGGCACGATCTCCCCGACGACGAGCTGGCTGGCCTTCACGAGGAACAGGTGCTCCTGCCGAGCGCGGAACTCGTCAAGAAAGTCCAGCGGGTGACCACAGACCACGGCCGTGACCTGGGTATCCGGCTCAGCGCTTCCTCGGGCCCGGTGCGGGACCTCCGCGACGGCGACATCCTGTTCCGCGACAACAAGACGGTCATCGTGGTGACTGCCCTGGCAACTGATGTTCTGGTTATCGCTGCGCGCAGTACCCATGAAATGGGAGTCGTGGCGCACAACCTCGGCAACCGGCACATGCAGGCGCAGTTTTTCGACGCCGATAGCGAATACGCGGCCGAGGTGATGGTGGTGCAGTACGACCACACGATCGAGGACTACCTGATCCACGTTGGCGTACCGTACTCGCGCCAGGAGCGCGTGGTGCCCGTGCCGTTCCGCCACGCTGAGCACACCCACTAACCGCGTGAACGAGCCGCCGTCGTACCTGCTGCCGCTGTTGCAGCTCTCTGACTCCGCGCTCCCTACCGGCGGGTTCAGCCATTCCTTCGGAATGGAGACGTTCCTGGAACGTGGACTCATCGACGGCGAAGCGAACTTCGCCAGCTGGTTGAGCCAGTTTGTGAGCATCCAACTGACCTACAGCGACGGGTTCGCCCTGCGCCTGGCGTTCGAGGCGTTTTCGGTGGACGAAATTGCGAGGGTCGACCGGATGGTATCCGCGGCGGCGCTGCCCCGTGAGGTCCGCGAGGCGGGGACCAAGATGGGCGCACGGATGCTGGCCATCGCCGGGACGGTGGCGCCAGGTGCCCGACTCTCGGGCTACGCGGCTGACGTGGCATCGGGGCGTTGCGCCGGGCATCCGGCTGTCGCGTTCGGCGTTGCTGGCCGGCAGCTGGGCGTCCCGCTGGAGGAATTGCTCGCGAGCTACCTCTTCACGGCGGTCACGTCGCTGACCCAAAACGCCATCCGTGCCATCCCCATCGGGCAGGACGCCGGGCAGCGTGTACTTCTGGGAACGCATCCCAAGATCATGGATGCCGTCCGCCGCATCCAGGCACTCGAATCCGACGACTTCGGCATCACGGCCCCGGGCCTCGAAATCGCCCAGATGCGCCACGAACGCCAGCGCGTCCGCATGTTTATGTCTTAGCAGTCCGCGGTTCGCCGCACCCAATACGTAGCGAGGAGCACCATGGAACTCATCAAAATCGGCGTCGGCGGTCCCGTCGGCGCAGGCAAGACCCAGCTCGTGGAACGCCTGACCCGCCACCTCAGCGGCGAGATCTCGATGGCCGCGATCACCAACGACATCTACACCATCGAGGACGCCAAGATCCTCGCGGCCAACGGCATCCTTCCGCTCGACCGCATCATCGGAATCGAAACCGGCGGCTGCCCGCACACGGCGATCAGGGAGGACACGTCGATGAATTCGGCTGCTGTGGAGGAACTGCGCCTGCGCCACCCCGGCCTCGAAGTCGTCTTCATTGAAAGTGGGGGAGATAACCTCTCGGCCACGTTCAGCCCGGAGCTCGTGGACTTCTCGATCTACATCATCGACGTGGCGCAGGGCGAGAAGATCCCGCGCAAGGCCGGCCAGGGAATGATCAAGTCCGACTTCTTCATCATCAACAAAAAGGACCTTGCCCCGTATGTGGGTGCTGACCTCTCCGTGATGGAGGCGGACACTCTCGAGTTTCGTGGCAACAAGCCCTACTGCTTCACGAACCTCAAAACCGACGAAGGCCTGGAGCACGTCATCAACTGGATCAGGCGCGACGTGCTCATGCTTGACCTCCGCCAGTGACGGGTGCGCCTGCGCCCGAACTCCCGGTGCGCCGCGCCGCCGTCGAACCCGCCGGTACGCTCGCCCTCACGGTGGGTGTGCGGGGCAAACGCTGCATCGCCACAAGCCAGTACCACCAGGGCGCGCTGCGCATCCTTCGGCCGCACTACCTCGATGACACCAGCCAGGTCTGCTACGTGGTGGTCAATCCCGGGGGCGGGTACGTCGGCGGGGACGAGTATGAAATCGACATCGCTGTGGAAACAGAGGCCCGGCTCCTGCTGACCACACAGTCAGCGACGAAGGTCTACCGCACTCCCGGGACCCGTGCCGAACAGCGGACGCACATTCGGCTCGGCCCCAACGCGAGCCTGGAATCTGTGCCAGACCCGCTGATCGCCTACCGCGGGGCGACCTACCGGCAGGCCACAGTCGTTGAGATGCACGGCAGCGCCTCGCTGGTGATGGCCGAGATCGTCACCCCGGGCTGGTCCCCAAACGGCGCCCTGTTCGGCTACGACGAAATCCGCCTGCGGAACGAGATCTCGGTGGACGGGCGCCTGGTGGTGCTCGACAACCTGCTGATCCGCCCAGTGACCGGAGCGGCGCCGATCAACGGCATGGCCTTCCTCGAGGACTACACCCACATGGGTTCCCTCCTCGTCATGGATGCCCGCGTGGACGCCGCACTGCTGAACGAGCTGCACGAGCAGCTGCTGCCGCTCGCCGAAGGCTGCAACCTGGGCATGTCACTGCTCGACGGCGGCCTGGTGATCCGTGCCTTGTCCCACGCGACCGAGCCGCTGGACGCCGTCATCCGCGCCGGCATCGATTTTCTGCGGTTTCGCTGGTACGGCCAGCCCCGTCTCAACCTTCGAAAGTACTAAATGAAAGCCCTCTTGAACCACCACGAGCGGGAAGCCCTCCCGACAGCCCGCCGGTTGGCGGTTACGTTCGCGGCTGTCGCCGCCCTTCACGTGGTCATGCTCGCGCTGCTGGCCGTTTCGCTGCGCACAAACCACAACCCTGTGGTGCTCGGCTTGCTCATTACCGCCTACCTGGCCGGCGTGAAGCACAGCTACGACTGGGATCACATTGCGGCGATCGATAACTCCACCCGCCGCTTCGCGGCCCAGGGCCGCAGCCCCGTCAGCGTAGGCTTCGCCTTCAGCATGGGCCACAGCATGGTGGTCGTGCTTGCCGGGGTACTCGTGGTCAGTGGTGCCGGCATCATTCAGGACGCACTCAATGACGGATCGCCAGCGAACATGGTTTTGAGCGTCGCCGGGGCATCCGTCTCGGGCTTGTTCCTGCTGACGATCGGTGTGTACAACGCCGCCGCGTTCCGACGTACCGCCCTGTTGTACCGCCGGGTCAAGGACGGTGCGACCGTCACCCGCGAGGCGCTGGCACCGACCGGGCTCGTGGCCCGCCTGCTCGACAAACCGCTCTCCCGCGTCAATCGTCCACGCGACATCTTTGTCCTGGGGTTCCTCTTCGGTCTGGGCTTCGACACAGCCTCGACCATCGCGTTCCTGCTCCTCACGGGGACGGCGGCCCCCGCCAGCATCTCCCCGGCCGTGCTGATGGCCCTACCCTTCGGCTTCATGGCGGCTATGACTCTGTGCGATACGGTGAACGCCGTCGCGATGATGAAGATGTACGGGAGCGCCGTTGTGGACCCCCGGCGCCGCATCGGTTTCAACATGGTCATCACAGGTGTCTCAGCAGCCTCTGCCCTGTTCATCTCGGTCATCACCATCGCAGGGGTACTGCACGTAATGCTCGGACTTACCGACCCGGTAACCACCTTCCTTGCCGAACTCGACCTCGGCCACGCCGGGCTGGTCCTCGTGGCGCTGCTGCTGTTCATCTGGGCCGCGCATACCTGGGTGCGCCGCGCGGGCGAAGCCGCTGCAGCCACAACACGCGGAAACCCGCCCGGGTAGGGCTCGACGGCGCGCTACTCGGCCGACGGCCGCTGCCGTTGCCGTTTCGTCGCCGACCTCTGCTCCTTGGCGGCGAGGCGCCGGCGGTTCGAACCCCTGGTGGGTTTGGTCGCCCGGCGGCGGGGGCCTGCGGGTGCCAGGCCCTCAGCCACAAGATCGGAGAGTTTGGCCAGGGCGGTCTCGCGGTTGCGCAGCTGGGAGCGCTGCTCGGAGGCGGCCACGGTGATCACCCCGGCGACGAGGCGTGGTCCGAGACGCGTCAGCAGCATCTGCCGTTGGTCTTCCGTAAGTACGGCGGAGCCGGCCACGTTCCACGAGAGTTCGGCGCGGCTGTCCGTCGTGTTGACGTGCTGACCGCCGGGCCCTGACGAACGCGAGAACCGCCAGCCGAGTTCCGACGCGGGAATCGTAAGCGCAGGCGACACCTCCAGATCCATGCAACCAGCGTTGCACACTATGGGCGGGATCAGCGCCTCCAGCCCGCCGCAGCAGAGGGAGGTACTGGCAGACCCCTGATAAGCAGAGCCCTCGCTAGGAACGGCATGACCGCGTTGTATTGAACGTGAACCCCGTCCCGCCCCATCACATCCCGAACGGAGCCAATGTGACCGCCGTTGAAACCCCGATTCCCGCACGCGAGCAGGCGGTGGGCCGTCCCCTGGCGATCGTGCTTGGCCTGCTGACCATCTTCGGTCCGATCTCCATGGACCTCTACCTGCCGGTCCTTCCAGCCCTCACCGCCGATCTTCAAAGCACGACTCGGTCGCCCAGTTGACCATCACCGCCTGTCTGCTGGGCCTCGCCATAGGCCAAGTAGTGGCAGGGCCACTCTCGGACCGCCTTGGGCGGCGGACGCCGCTGCTGATCGGAGTCATCGCCTACACGCTCACATCGGCCCTCTGTGCGGTGAGCCCAACCGTCGAGACTCTCATCGTCGCCAGGTTCGTCCAGGGCCTGGCCGGAGCTGTCGGCATCGTCATCGCGCAAGCTGCCGGGCGGGATGTCTACTCGGGCGCCAAGCTGCTTCGCTACTACGGCCGCCTCACGGTTCTTGGGGGACTGGCCGCCATCATAGGCCCGGTCATCGGCGGGCAACTCGCAACCGTCACCGACTGGCGCGGAGTTTTCCTGTTCCTAGCAGCCGTCGGCGTCGCGGTCCTGCTGGCGTCGTTCATGGTGTTCGAGGAGACCCTGCCCGCAGACCGGCGGGTGAGCGGAGGCCTGTCCCACACCCTCCAGGATTTCCGCCGGCTGCTCGCTGACCGGGTGTTCGTCGGAGCTGTGCTGATCACCGGCTTCACGTACTCGGCGATATTCGCCTATTTGAGCGGGGCAACATACATACTCCAGGGCTTGTATGGGCTCTCCCCGCAGGGGTACTCGTTAGCATTCGGCCTGAATTCACTGGGCTTCATGGTCTTCGGTTTCGTCGCTGGCCGATTCTCTGAACGGTGGTCCGAACGGGGAACGCTCACCCTGGGCCACATCATGACGGCGTCCGGCGCCTTGGGGCTGCTGGCGACGGCGCTCCTGCACCTGCCGCTGATGGCCATTGTCCTGTCCCTGTTCACCATGGTCAGCGGGGTGGCCGTCACCAGCCCGCCGGCCACCTCGCTTGCACTCAAGGGCTATCCCGACATCGCCGGCACAGCCTCCTCGCTCCTGGGGCTGGCCCGGTACGCCTTCGGAGGCCTCGCTGCACCCCTGGTGGGAATCGGCGGTGCCAACGACGCCGTCCCCTTCGGGATCGTTGCGGCCGTTTCCGCGGCGGCGGCCGTCCTTTGTCTCGGCTTGGTCAGTAAGCAGCGCAAGGCTCCCGGGCCGAAGTAATCCGACGTACCGCGTCACCCCGCGCGCTCCACCGCCGCCAGGATCGCCTGGCCCAACTCCACAGGTTTGGTGAACTGGGGCCAATGCCCGGTGGGGAGGTCCACGTACTCGATGTCGCGGATGCGGGCCAGCTCGGCGACGAAGGGGTGGCCGGCGTCGATCCATTCAGTAAGGAGCGATGACGGGAATTCGCACGCGATCACCGTGGCGGGGACCTCGTACCGGCGGACGTCGTGCAGGTGCTGCCGGCCGTAAGCCACGCCCTTGGGCTGTGGAATGGCGCGTGCCCGAAAGGAAACGCGCAGCTCGTCGGTGAGGTCCACCAGATCGGCGTCCTCGAAGCCTTCCCACGGCGGCAGCGGAACATCGTCGCCATCGGCCGGCAGTTCATCATTGATGGCGCCACCCTCGCCGAGGGGTCCGCTGTCCACGTAGATGTTCCGCGCCACCCGGTCAGGCCGCGCGTCCGCCACCCCGTGGATGATCGCGCCCCCGCCCGAATGCCCCACCAGCACCACTTTTCCATCGAGGCCATCTACAAAATTCACGACGGCGCCAATATGGTCCTGCAGGCTGATGCCGGCCCGCGGTGCGCCCACAGACTCGAGGCCGGGCAGCGTCACCGGGTGGGGCGTGTGCCCCGCCGCCACCAGCGCCGGCGTCACCTTCTCCCACGACGACGCGTCCAACCAGAAACCGGGTACCAGGATGATGTCCATGCAGGAACCCTACTACGCGCCGGCTGCTCTAAGTATGGCGCCGGGTAAGACCGGGGCGGTCAGGCCGCCGTCGCGCATCACAGCCACGGCGTCGGTCAGCGGGACGAATTCCGTGTCGTGCGTGACCATCACCGTGGCCACCTGAAACTCGTCCGTCACCCGGCGCAGCAGCCCGACGATCAACGCGCTGCGCGCGTGGTCCAGCGCCGCCGTCGGCTCGTCCACCAGCAGCACTTTCGGGTTGCCCATCAGGGCCCGGGCAATGTTCACCCGCTGCCGCTGCCCGCCCGAGAGCTGGTGCGGACGCTTGTCCGCGGACGCGGCCAAGCCCACCAGATCCAGGAGTCCCGCGGCCCGCGAACGCGCGGCCTTCAGGGGCTTGCCACGCAGGTGGTGGCCGATCATCAACTGCTCTACGGCGGTCAGGGACGCCAGGAGGTTGGGCTGCTGGAAGATGATGCCCACCTTCTCCCGGCGCAACGCGGTCAGCTCCCTGTCCTTCAGCCCCGCGGTGTTGATCCCGTCAATCACCACGTCCCCGCTGCTGGGCGGGACCAGGGTGGCGGCGACTGCCAACAGGCTGGATTTGCCCGAGCCCGACGGGCCCACCAGCGAGACCATCCGGCCGGCTGCGACCTGAAGGCTGACGCTGTCCAGGGCCTTGATGGTTCCGCCTCCGTCCGGGTATTCGAGGGTGACGTTGGTGAGGGTCAGCGGGTGCGTGAGGGCGGAGCCGGCGGTTGATGTGGCGAGGAGTGCAGCAGTAGTAACAGACATGGGAAGGACCTTTCGGAAGGGTGAAGAAGGAGTTCAGTTGCCGCCGAGGGCAATCAGGGGATCGACGGTGGTCACCCGTCGGACTGCCAGCGCGGCGCCCGCCAGGCCCAAGGCCACGATTCCAAGCACGGGCAGCAGTGTGGTGGCCGGCGTGACAAGGAAAGGCGCGGCCTGGGCCGCGGCGAACCCGCCCACAATTCCGGTTGCCCCGCCCAGGCCTGCACCGGCCAAGAGCACAATGGCGGCCTGGGTCATGGCATCGCGCAGCACGTAGCCGCCGGACGCTCCCATGGCCTTGAGGACGGCGATATCCCGGGTCCGCTGTACGGTCCAGACCGTCAGGAATGCCACGATCACCAGCGCCGAAATCCCGTAGAGGAACGCCTGCATCAGCATCAGCGACCCGTTTTCGCTCTTGAAGGAACCCAGCGCCTGGAACGAACCTGTACGGCTGGTGCTGACCGTGCGTGCCATCGCATCGGCCGATGCCTCGTCCACCACGGCCCCGTCCTGGTAGGTGACCGCGACGACGGTCGCCACCGGCATGCTCCCCGGCGCGCTGCCGGCAGCCGGCGCCAGGTGCGCCACCTCGGTCCAGGTCGGCAGCGCCGTCCACACCACGCCGGTGTGGGAATACCACTGGTCATCCACGACGGCGGTGACGGTCAATTCAGTGCCACCTACCCTGGCTTTGTCTCCGAAGGCGAGCGAAAGGTCTGCCGCGACGGTGGAGCCGATCACCACCGACCCCGCCCGGACCGGCGACGGCGCGAGCAGTCCGTCGGCGGCCACGCCGAACACCGCCACGTTGGTGGTGCCGCCGTCGCCGCCCTGCAGCCGGGACTGGCTGATGCCCAGGGCCTCGGCGCTGGCCACCCCCGGGACGTGCTTCCAGCTGTCCACCTGCGCCGCCGTCACTTCGCTTTCGGTGAAGGACGCCGTGGGCTGGTTGGTGCCGGGTGCGCCAAAAACGATGCTGTCCACCGGCTGGTCAGCGCCGAGCTTCCCGATGGCTGACGTGGACTGGTCGCCCAGCCCGGCGGTGAGCCCGGAGAGCAGCACCAGGAGCAGCGTTACCAGGGCCACCACGCCACCCATCAGGGCGAATCGGCCCTTGGCGAACCGGATATCGCGAATAGCGAGAAACACGTTGTACTTCCTTCAGTGGGGGTGGAATTCCTTCTGAATCCACTCTCCGGCGCAGCGGCACGGCCCACATCGGGGACTTGGTTGAGCCGGGCGGGACAAAGGGCTGACGGGGCCGTCAACCTTTTGGTTGATCCGCACGCCCCCGCCGGCGCATAAGCTGATGAAATGCCTGTCGCGGACCCACAGACCACCCCGTCGGGGGCTGCCATCCTCCGGTTCCTGCGGGTGACGCTTCACGTCGGGTTTGCCGTGCTGCTGCTGGTCGCCATCCTGCGGCTCCACTTGGCGGACGGTGGCCTGGACGGCGCCACCGGAGCGGCCGGCGCCGCATTGCCAGCAGGCACAGCGGCCGGCCAGCGTCTCGCCTGGTCCGCAATCGCCCTTGCCCTGGCTGCGGCCTATCTCGCCGGCACCGTCCTGGAGAAGCGCTTCGCCGCCGGCCGCTCCAGCTTCAACCCGCACCCCTACGCCGCCCCGTGGCTGGGCCTTGTGACGGCGCTGTGGGGGGTCCTGCTTGCTGGCAGCGCCGAGTTCTCCTGGGTCGCCTTTCCCCTCTTCTTCCTTCACCTGCATGTTCTGCCGCGGCGGATTGCATTGCTCACCATCGCAGATGACAGCCGCCGTCGTGGCCTCGCAGTGGGTGGCCAGCGGCCTGCCGTCGCCCACCCTGCCCATGTTCCTGGGGCCGATGCTGGGTGCCGGGTTCGCCGTGGTCACCGGCCTGGCTTATCGGGGGCTCTACCAAGAGAGTGAGGCGCAGCGGCTGGCCGCGGCGGAACTCCGGCGGACCCGGGCCGAACTTGCCAGAACCCAGCACGAGGCCGGCGTCGCAGCTGAACGTGAGCGCCTCGCCCGCGAAATCCACGACACGCTCGCACAGGGCCTGTCCAGCATCGTCCTGGTTGCGCGGGCGGCAGAGAAGTCCCTGGCCGGCGGCGATCTTGCCGCCGCCGCCGAGCGGTTTGCGCTGGTGCGGCAGACGGCGTCGGAAAACCTCGCGGAGGCCCGCAGCTTTGTCCGCGGGCTCACCTCACCCCAGCTCCAGGAGTCGTCGCTCCCGGAAAGCCTGCAGCGGCTCTGTGGCGAGACCGAAACCCTGGCCGCTGCGCGCGGTGACGGACTCCGCTGCCGTTTTGAGCTGGTGGGCGACCCTGCGGAGCTGCCGCCGCAGTACAGCGTCACCCTGCTCCGGGCCGCCCAGGCCAGCCTGGCCAACGTCAGGCTCCACGCCAAGGCAAGCACCGCCGTCGTCACCCTCGCGTTCCTCGGAGACGAGGTCTCCCTGGACGTGTACGACGACGGCACGGGCTTTGTGCCGGAAGTAACGGCTCCCGGGGTGGCCGGCCGGGCGGACGGCAGCGGGTTCGGGCTGCGCTCGCTGGCTGCCCGGGTCGCTGAGCTGAACGGCTCCCTGGACGTGGAGACGGCACCCGGCGAGGGGACCGTCGTCGCCCTCCGGCTGCCGCTGTCTGGCGGGGCGCTGCCCGGTCCGGAACTGCCCGGGCAGCCGCCCGCCGGCCCGGCGGGGGAGCGGGTCTGATGGGGGAGCTCCGTATTCTCCTGGTGGATGACCACCCCGTGGTCCGCGCGGGCCTGCGCGCCATGCTCACCGAATTCGAGGACTTCAGCGTGGCTGCCGAGGCCGCGGACGGGGACGCGGCGCTGCGCGAACTCGCGCGGCTTCGGACCCTGGGGGAGCGCGTGGACGTGGTGCTGATGGATCTGCAGATGGGCGCTGGCATGGATGGTGTTACCGCCACCGCCGCGATCCGGCAGCTGGACGCCCCGCCGCCGGTCCTGATCCTGACCACCTACGACACCGAGGCGGACATCCTGGCCGCCGTGGAGGCAGGCGCCAGCGGCTACATGCTCAAGGACGCCCCGCCGGAACAGATCCGCCAGGCGGTACTGTCGGCGGCGGCCGGCCAGACGGCGCTGGCGCCCAAGGTCGCGGCACTGCTGATGTCGCGGATCAGCAGCCCCGAAACCGCCCTCACAACCCGCGAGGTCCAGCTGCTTGAACTGCTGGCCACCGGCCTGACCAACCGCGCCATCGCCCGGCGGCTCTTCATTTCCGAAGCCACCGTCAAAACCCACCTGGTGCACATCTACGGCAAGCTCGGAGTGGACAACCGGACCTCCGCCATCGCCCTGGCCACGCAACGACGGATCATCCGCACGCCGGGCCAGTAACCTCCCCCGAGTTTTTGGGCAGATAATCGGGGTTTCCGTGGCCTTAAGCCGGAATATGTGGACAAAACTCCAAGGGAGGGGCTGTTCCGGTTGCGGCGAAAATGTCGGGCAGCGGTGCAATACTGAGATTTGCATCACTCGGCGGTCAGGGGGACTTCGGAAATGGTCCTGGATACAGCTACGCTGCGGGTCGCCTTCGGCGTAATGGCTTTGGTCCTTGGGCTGCTGTTCTATTTTTCCTCGTACCGCACCACGCGCTCGCCGTACAGCGGCTGGTGGTGCCTCGCGCTGGTGTTCTTCCTTTCCGGATCCGCCGCCTTCCTGCTCAACGGAACCCCGCACCAGTGGTGGGCCAACACTCTGGGCAACGGCCTGCTGGTCCACGGCGGCGTAGCCGTCTGGGCTGGTGCCTGCTCGCTCCGGGACCTGCGGCCGCGGCGCTGGCCGTTCACCGGGCTGCCGGTGGTCACCCTGGTGGCCTCCGCCGTCGATCATCCCGGAACCAACACCTGGGCCGGCGGTGCGGTCTTCCTCGCCGCGATGTGTCTGTCGATCGGGTTCGCGTCCCGGGAACTCTGGCGGCTGGAACCGGGATATTCGCGCGTGCGGGTCCCGATGGCTGCCGCGGCGGCCGCGATGTCCGTGTTCTATTTCGGCCGGCTGGTGTACTTCCTCCTGGAGGGCCCGGACGGACCCACGTTCGTCACGTTCTTCGGGTCCGCAGTGACCACGTTGGTGACCATGGTGCTGCTGGTGGTGGTGTCCTTCAGCATGGCTGCCTTGAGCACCGAACAGCAGACCCGGGCCCTGCGCATGGTGGCCACCCTGGACGATCTCACGGGCCTGCTCAACCGCAAAGCTTTCCTGGACCTGGCGTCGGAGCTGTTGAACGACAGGGCGCTCGCCCAGGGAACGGGCGCCCTCATCCTCGCTGACCTGGACCACTTCAAGGAAGTCAATGACACCCACGGCCATGCCGCCGGTGACCTCGCGCTGCAGGCCTTCGCCGGCGCCTGCCGGGACACCGTCCGGACCACGGATCTGGTGGGCAGGTACGGCGGGGAAGAGTTCGTCCTCCTCATCCCGGGCGCCACCGCCGGGTTGGCGGAGGAAATCGCGGAGGAGATCAGCCGGCACCTCGCCCAGGTCCCCACTTCCGGCGGACTGCAGATGCCCACCGTCAGTTACGGCGTGGCACTGTACGACGCCGGGACCTCCGACCTGGAGGACCTCTTCGCCTCTGCTGACCGGGCCCTTTATGCGGCCAAGTCATTGGGCCGGAACCGCACCGTCCTCAGCGACCCGCAGGGCTAGCCCGTCAGTTCAGCTTTCCCGCCAGCCGTTCCCGCATCAGGACGCTGGCGGCATTAAGCCCGATCAGCTCCACTTCCCGCCCGTGCCGGCGGTACTTCTCGATCACGGCGTCCAGGGCGTACTCGAACTGCGTGTACAGGTCGTTGGACGAGGCAAAGAACAGCTCGCCGTCCACGGTGCACGTGGCCACGTTCTCGCCGTTAAGTTCGACGACGGTCCGTTCCACCGTGACGAAGTGCACCACGCGCCGGGCGAACAGGGCCGTGGCTGCCAGCACGCCGGCACCGACGCCGATGCCAAATTGTGCGTGGCCGACACGACTGGCGCAGCCGCCCAAGCCGCCGAAGAAGCCGGTGACGATGTTCGCGACGCCCTGGCCCCGGGACTCGCGGGTCTTGTTGGACCGGGTGTCCTTGATGTCGTCCACCAGCTTGGCGGTCATCAGCGATTCGAGCAGCCCCACCAACGCCATGGACAGCGAGAAGGGCGCCATGACCTGGAAGGCCTCCCATGTCAGCGGCACGTTGGGGATAAACAGGGACGGCAGGCTCTCGGGCAGATGCCCCTTGTCCTGGACGGTGGGCACGTCCACGCCGGCCAGGACGGCAAACAGGGTGAGCGCCACAATGGCCAGGGCGTTCACAAAGCCCACCATCACCGAACGCGGGATGAACCAGGGCGACGGCGCCGGTGGCGGCGGAAATCATGGCGCGCCGGCCGCCCACAAACGAGATAGTGACAGCCATGATGAAGGAGGCGAACAGGCCGAGGCGTGGAACCACGTCTGCGATCACGGAGAAGGCGATGGGCTCCGGGCATCGGGGACGCTTCGTACGGCCATGGCTGGGTCTAATCGTGCTGGTGAAGCCGGCACTGGTGGCTTCATTCATAGGCGGAGATGGGGCGGCGCGACGCCTCATTGCGAAATAGGGGGCACGTCCGCCCGTACCGGTCTGGGGCACGCCGCGGGCCAACTGCTAAAATGACTGGGTTGTAGACCGGCCTATAGCTGGTCCAGCCAGCGCCGTAACGTAAGTAGGGGACCACAGAAAACATGACGGCAGGCGGTTCACACATCAGCACTTCGGAGAGCGTCCCAGGTCCGTCGAAAAAGACAGCGGCCGGCGCCGAGCTCCCGGAGTCCGCCGCGCCCGCCGCGCCTGCCCCCACCAAGCGCCGCGTGTACATCGCCACCTGGCAGGGGTTCCTCGGCGCCCTGATGATGTTTGTGGGCTCCATCGGAACGGGCTGGATTGCCAACGGCTCACCCATGATCCGCCAGCCGGTGGTCATCGCCCTGCGGACCGAGGGCTGGGGCGTGACGCTGTCCACCGTGCTCCTGACGGTGGGGGCGATGCTCCTGATGCGGTCCTGGCTCCGGCTGGGCCAGCGGCTGGACGACTGGGGCGAACACTCGCTGCGGTCGGTGGTCATAGCCATCTCCGCCTGGTCCCTGCCGCTCCTGCTGGCCGTCCCGATCTTCTCCCGCGACGTCTACGCCTACACGGGCCAGGGCCGTCTGGTCATGGAAGGCCAGAACCCCTACACCGTGGGCATTTCCACGCTCAACAACTGGTTTGCCCTCGGCGCGGACCCGGCCTGGGCCGAGAACAGGACCCCCTACGGGCCCTACTTCCTGTGGCTCGCCCGCGGCGTTGTGGAGCTGACAGGGGCACAGCCCGACGTGTCCGTCCTGCTGTTCCGCCTGATCGCCGGCGTCGGGGTTCTGCTCTGCGTCATTTACGTGCCCAAGCTGGCCGAACTGCACGGCATCAACGGTGCGCGGGCGCTCTGGATTGCGGTGGCCAACCCGCTGTTCCTCATCAGTTTCGTGGCCAGCGCCCACAACGACGCGCTTATGGTGGGCCTCGCCGTCGCAGGTGTCTACTTCGCCGCGACGAAGCGCTACCTGGCCGGAATCCTGCTGGTCACCGCGTCCATCGGGATCAAGCCGATCACCGTGCTGCTCCTGCCTTTCATCGGGGTTATGTGGGCCGGGCACGCCGCCTCGTGGACGCGGAAGTTCCTCATTTGGGGTGCGACGGCGGGAATCAGTTTCGCGGTGCTGGCCGTCAGCGGTATCCCGTACAACCTCGGGTTGGGCTGGGTCTGGGCCATCATGGACCCGACGCAGGGCTACACCGGCTATTCGCCGTCAGGGTTCCTGGGGCAGCAGGTTGAGTTCCTCGGCAACGTGCTGGGACTGCCGGGCGGCACCATCGCGGACCTGCTGCGGACGGGCATGAAGTGGGCAGCTATCGGGCTGGTGCTGCTGCTGATGTTCCGCGGCGACTACTCGCGGGCGGTGCGCCGGCTGGCCCTGGCGTTCGCCGCCGTCGTGATGCTTTCACCCATCATCCAGCCCTGGTACATCCTCTGGTTTGTGCCGTTCCTGGCGGCCACGGGCATCCGGAACGACTGGCAGATCCGGTGCCTCTACGTGGGCGTGACGTTCTTTGTGGTGTTCGGCGCGCAGGACCAGCTCTCGGTCTGGTCGTTCGTGGAGCTGACCGTGGACGCGTCGTCATTGGCGTTCGTGACGGCGCTGCTGTTCACGTTCTACCTGCTGGTCCTGGACATCCACACGCGGAAGCTGCTGATCGAGGGCAAACCCTCGGACTGGGCCCGGCGTGGTTGGCGTTGGGTCCTGGACCAGCGCCGCACCGCGCGCTGAGGCGCGCTCCATCTCCGTCAATAAGGCCTGCCAGTCAGCGAGATGAACTAAGACGCCGCCTTTTGCCGAAGACCCAGGCGGTAACCGAGCCAGAACGCCAACGTCAGCAGGCCCACTGCAATCTGCAAGTACCCGGCCCGTGCACCACTGTCCTTCAGGACTATCTGGTCCGACGTGAAGGTCTGGTTAGACAGGGGCGCGTAGGCGAACCACCCGACCGCCTGCCGGGGTGCCAAGACTGCAGAAAGTCCGGTGGCAACGCCGCTGCGGCAAGGAGCGGTGCCAGCAACGGCCGCCAGCGGCGGAGCTCCGGCCTGTTTGTGTTGTCTTCCCCCGTAGTCATGGCACTACCCTGATGGGGCCCGGGTCAGGCGGCCTGCGGGACCGCCGCTGTTTTGCGGCCGAGCTCCGCGGTCCGTTTCACCGACCACCACAGCAGCACTACCAGCAGCACGTTGCGCGTGGTCAGGATGGCAGCCATGACCGGGTGGGCGTGGATGAGCGGCGTGTAGAACAGCGGATAGATCACAAAGGTGGTTAACGCGATTCCCATCAGCAGCGCGGCCGGTACCTTCCACCGCTCCCAGTCGTGCGTGAGGCCCGCGATGATCACCGGCGCCAGCCAGATGATGAACTGAGGGGAACCCACCTTGTTGAAGACGATGAACGCCGTGGTCATCATCAGCGCGCCCTCGAGGAAAAGTTCCTCCCGCTCGGCACCACGGTTCAGGGCCCTGACCAGCAGGACGGCGGCCACCACGGCGGCGAGGAGCAGCAGCGGCTGCATCAGGAACGCGGCCACGCTGGCGCCCGGGCCGTAGACCTCGGTGGAGTTGATGGCCGTGTTGTCGGCCATCTTGGACCCGGCGATGTTGAACACGCTGAGCCATATCCACGGCGTGGAGAACGTGGCTTCAAGCTGCATGCCACGCTCGCCCTGGTTGGTCAGGAAGTCCATGATGTGCGGCAGGCCGCCGGAAAGGTAGGTGCCCAGGCCCACGACGGCAGTGACTGCGACGCCGGACGCCAGCACCTGGATCCGCTTGCGGCTGGCAATGACGATCGGCACCAGGACCGCTGCCGGCCACACCTTGAGCCAGGTGGCCACGCTCAGCAGGATCCCCGCCACCACGGGGCGTTCGGCCGCGTACAGCAGGGCAATCAGCACGATGGGGGCCGTGATGCCCTCCACCCGGGCGAAGCTGAGGTAACCCATAAAGACGGTGAAAAACAGCCACCACCAGGCCGGGGCGATGCCCTTCACTTTCCGCGGTCCGCGGGTCAGGAAAGCAAGCCCGACTGCGTTGAGGGCTGTGATGATCAGGTACCAGGACAGGAGGTACAGGCTGGGTCCGGCAATGTTCGCGAGGAAGATGGGGATCTGTGCCAGCACCGGGTATACCCAGGGGCTGATCTTGCCGTCCAGGCTGTCCGGGTTGTAGCCGTCCATGGCCCACTGGCGGTACTGCTCCGTGTCGCTGAACGTATCGCCGTTGAGGAAGAAAGACGCCATCCAAGCCAGGAAGTACAGGTGGATGACGGCGAAGCCCCACCAGACGCTGGACGGACGGGCGAACCAGTCCACCACGCGGGCGGGCAGGAGGGTGCTGCGGACGCTGACCAGCCGGTCGAAGAACTTCGTGGAAATCTCAGGACTCCTTGAGCGCGGGGACGGACGCTGGAGTCTTTTTGCCCAGCGAGTACAGGCGCCGGACGGACCACAGGAACAGGACCACCAGGAGGACGTTACGGATGGTCAGCACCCCGGCCATGAGGGGGTTGTTGTGGCTGAGGGCATCGTAGAACAGCGGGTAGATGAAGAACGTGGCCACGGCGATGGCGATGAGCATGGCCGCGGGGACCCGCCATTCACGCCAGCTGTGCGCCAGGCCCACGGCAACGGCCGGGGCCAGCCACACCATGAACTGCGGCGAGCCCACCTTGTTGAAGACCACAAAGGCGGTGGCCAAGGTGAGCGCTCCGGCCAGCAGCAGCTCGGTCCGGTCAACGCCGCCGTCCACCTTGCCGTTGCCGTTGAGCTTGCCGTTGTGCAGCGCCCAGAATGTCAGTCCGGCGACGAGCAGCGCGGCAAGGATGAGGAGCGGCTGCATCAGCACGGACATCACGGCGGTGCCGGGGCCGTCTACCTGCATGGAGTTGATATCGGTGTTCATGTACATCCGGGAGTCGCCGATGTTCAGCACGGACAGCCACAGCCACGGAGTGGTGAACGTTGCCTCGAGCTGCATGCCCCTATCGCCCTGCTGCGTCAGGAAGTTCAGCAGCTTGGACACACTGCCAACCGCGGCGGCAAGTGTCACCACCACCGCTGACGTGGCCACGCCTGCCAGCACCACCAGCAGGCGGTTCTTGACGACGGCGAACAGGGCCAGCATCACGGCAGCCGGCCACACCTTCACCCAGGTGGCGGCGCTGAGCAGGACCGAGGCGATGAACGGCCGGCCCACCCCGTAGGCCAGCGCCACCAAAACGATCGGGGCGGTGAGGCCGTCCACGCGGGCGAAGCCGAGCCAGCCCATCAGCAGCGTGAAGATCAGCCACCACCAGCCCGCCGGAATCGCATCCTGGTTGCGGCCCCGGTCAGTGAGCTTGGCCAAACCCCAGCCGTTGAGGATGGTGGTCATCAACACCCACAGGAAGAAAAAAGGTCCGGGCCCGGCCAGGCCGGCCAGCGCCATGGGGATCAGCGCGAGGATGGGGTACACCCAGGGGCTGGGTCCGCCGCTGAGATTTGCCTCGTTGAAGCCGGCCGCAGCCCAGTCACGGTAGATGAAGGTGTCGCTGAACGCTTCCCCGCGAAGGGAAAGCATCGCACCGAAGATCAGAAACCCCAGGTGCACCAGAATGAAGCCCGTGAGCAGTCCACGCGGCGTGTTCAGCCAGGACCGTGCGGCCGCAGGCAGGATGACGTTACGGATCCGGGTGAGCGTGGCGAAGAATGCGTCCGTGGAAATGGCGGAATCCTTGTCAGAGAGGGGCAAAAACAGGTGCCGGATCTTGCCGCTGGGCTGGAGCCGGGAGCATCGGAGGTCCGCTTACAACAGCCTCCACCTTGAGTCAAGGGTAGTTGAATGTCAGTGGTGCCCAATAATCCTGCGGCTCCGCGATTGGTCTACTCGGACTTGGTCTGGCGGTAGCGCTCGATCTGTTTCAGCCGCCGCAGGAGACTGTCGCGCCGCGGGTGCGGGACGGCGTCGGGCGCCTCTGCGGTGAGGTCAATGTGTTTGGTGCCGTACTGCCAGAGCAGGAGATCGTCCAGCAGGCGGTCCGGGCCGGGGGAGTAGCGGTGGTCCAGCGCCTTGCGGACCTCGGTGATCCGCTGGGCGCTGAGCAGGCCGGCCAGCTGGACGGTCTGGTTGAGGCCATGGGCGGCCATGAGCTCGGCGGCCCAGCCCCAGTCGTCATCGACTTTGCGGTCCACGTGCGGCAGGAGTGTGCGCCAGACGTCGCGGATCCGATTGGGCGTGAGCTGCGCGGCGCCTTCGCCCTCCATGTCCCAGTAGCTGCGGACTTCTTCATAGCGTTCGTGCAGGTCCGCGAAGGCGCTCTCCACTGTTTCCAGCATGGCGGCGGTGGCGGTGAACTGGCGGTCGAAATGCGGCGTCCAGGCGCGGGGGTCCTCGGCCTTGAAGCGGATGTCGTGCTCGATCTCGCTCCAGGCGTGGGCAAAGACGGTGCGGATCTGGCATTCGAAGAAGTAGCTGCCATTGGCCGGAGTATCCGGGTTGAAGGCTTGCTGGTAATCCCTGACCGCTTCATTCTGGATGGTGCGCAGGATCAGGTGGCGGCTGGAATAGCCGTACGTGCCGGACTCAATGGAACCGATGTCCTTCTCGCGGTCCCCGCGGCAGTCGAACACCTGGCGCTGGCGTTTGATGATGTTGGCCACCAGGGCATTCTCGGTGGGCAGCTTGGTGATGACGCGCACGCCCACCATGTCGTTGAGGGTACGGAACGGGTCCGGGAACTTCAGCGCCGGTGGCCCGCCGGGTTCCAGCGGGTCCTCAATCCGGGAAATCTTCTCCCGGAACGATTCCACCGATTTGGTGCGGCCGGTGACAAACAGCGGCGTGACCTCGGTGTCCTTCAACATGTCCCGGAGGATGTAGAGAACGTCTTTGGTGACCAGCTTCAGGGCAGGGCGGACGCGCTCGTAGATCTCCACGTTCTCCTGCACGGATTCACGCAGGCTGATGTCCAGGCTGTCCCAGTTACTCGGCATGCCCCCAGCTTACGGCGGGGGTGTGACACAGAGTTGTCATGTTCCGGTGGGCCTTATGCCGATGTGGAGTTGCGGATCACCAGGGAGCTTTCCAGCGTCAGCTGCGGCTGCTCCAGCCGGCGGCCTTCCATGAGCCGGCGCAGCTGCCCGCCTGCCTTCAGTCCCAGGGAGGTTGCCGGCAGGTGCACGCTGGTCAGGCTGGGGTTGCTCGTTGCGGAGTACGGCAAATCATCGAAGCCGGCTATGGCCAGCTGGCCTGGGATCTGCACGCCTGCCACCCGTGCTTCCTGCAGCACGCCATAGGCGTGGGTGTCCGTGCAACAGACGACGGCGGTCACCCCGGACCGCTGCCAGGCCGGCCAGGCGGCGGCGAACGCGGCGGCGGACGCACCGACGTCGATGGTGGTACTGATGATGTGGTCGGGCCCCACCGATATTCCGTGGGCCGCTGCCTCGTCCAGGAAGGCTTCGCGGCGGATGGCGAATGTGGCCGTGCCTGTCACGCTGTCCACGTAGGCCACCCGGCGGTGTCCTGCATCTGCCAGGTGTCCCGCCAGCTGCCGCGCTCCGTTGGCCACATCCAGGTTGACCGAGGGCGCGTACGCCTCCAGCCCCGGGGCGTCCAGCAGCACCAGTGGCCCGGCCGCATCGAGATCTTCAAGGAATCCGGCGTGGGGAGCGTCTACCAACAGCCCGGCCGGACGAAGGGCCAGCAGCTTCCGGACGTCGTCCGCCTGCGGGAACTCCCCGGCGTCGGTGACGGACAGCAGCAGCTGGTAATCAGCCCCAAGTGACTCCCGGACCCCGGCGATCACCTTGGCGAAAAACGGGTTGGAGATGTCCGGGGCCACGAGGATCACGATGGAGCTGACGCCCTTGGCCAGTGAACTGCCCACGCTGTCCACGACGTAGCCGAGCTCGGAAATTGCTTCCCGCACCCTGGCGATGTTGTCCTCAGAAACGCGGCCGGCAGTCTTGCCGTTGGCCACCAGGGATACCGTTGCGGTCGAGACGCCGGCGAGGGCTGCGACCATGGCCGCGGTGATCCGTCGCGAGCGGACGGGTTGCTGCACCTGCTCCGCCGATTCCATACCTCGATCGTAGTAGGCAAGCAGGACCCGTGCCGCGCGCCGGTGGTCTAGCTCAAGGTCGCCGTGTCGATGACGAACCGGTAGCGCACGTCCGAGGCAAGGACGCGTTCGTAGGCGTCGTTGATCTTGTCCGCCGGGATGACTTCGATCTCGGCGCCGAGCTGGTGCTCGGCGCAGAAGTCGAGCATTTCCTGGGTTTCGCGGATCCCGCCGATCATGGAGCCTGCGAAGGAGCGGCGGCCCATGATGAGTGCAAAAGCGTTCACCGGGAGCGGTTCGGCGGGGGCGCCGACGTTCACCAGAGCGCCGTCGAGGCTCAGCAGCTGCAGGTAGGAGCTGATGTCGATCGATGCGCTGACGGTGTTGATGATCAGGTCGAAGCTGCCGGCCAGGTCCGTGAACGTGGTCTCGTCGCTGGTGGCGTAGTAGTGGTCCGCGCCCAGCTTCAGGCCGTCTTCCAGCTTTTTCAGCGACTGGGAGAGCACGCTGACTTCCGCGCCCATGGCGTGCGCGAGTTTGACGGCCATGTGGCCTAGTCCACCGAGGCCGACGACGGCCACTTTCTTCCCGGGACCGGCGCCCCAGTGCCGCAAGGGCGAGTAGGTGGTGACGCCTGCGCACAGCAGGGGAGCGGCGACGTCGAGTTCGATGCCTTCGGGGATGGTGACCACGAAGTCTTCGGTTACGACGATGTGGGTGGAGTAGCCGCCCTGGGTGATGGTGCCGTCGCGGTCCACGGCGCCGTAGGTGCCGGTGTTCCCGGCGAGGCAGTACTGCTCCTCGCCCTTCTTGCAGTTGACGCATTCGCCGCAGGAGTTGACCATGCAGCCGACGCCGACACGATCGCCGACGGAGTGCTTCGTGACGGCGGAACCGATTTCGGTGACGATGCCGGCGATCTCGTGGCCGGGGGCGAGCGGGTAGGACTGGGGTCCCCAGTCCCCGCGGACGGTGTGGATATCCGAGTGGCAGATGCCGGCGAATTTGATCTCGATCAGCACGTCGTGCGGGCCGACGTCGCGGCGTTCGATGGTGGTGGGGATCAGGTCCCCGGTAGCGGAGGGCGCGGCGTAAGCATTGACGGTAAACATAGTTCTCCTGTTTTGGGTGCCTTTCCATCAATGTCACCCCATTTCCATCGGACGAAGAAGGCTGCGTTTATGGGGGGACAAATTCTCCCCCCTTAAGCCTGATGAACCGGGGCTATCGTGGATTCATGGACAATCAGCCCGATAACCGCGCCGACATCCGGGACTTCCTGGCCAGCCGTCGCGCCAAACTCGTCCCGGAGCAGGTGGGCCTGCCTCCCGGAAGCCGCCGACGCGTTCCAGGACTACGCCGCGAGGAGGTCGCAGTCCTCGCCGGAGTGAGCACCGAGTGGTACGCGCGGCTGGAGAAGGGCAACATCAGCGGAGTGTCTGAAGACGTCCTCAAGGCCGTCGCCCGGGCACTGCACCTGAACGATGAGGAATGCCTGTACCTTTTCGAGCTGGCAAGGGCCGCCAAACCCAGGAGCCGCACGCATTCCCGCCGCAAGGAAGTGGGGCTGGCGGTCACTGTCCATTGGCTGCTTGACTCCATCACCATGTCGGCCGCGTTCGTCCGCAACGGCCGTCTCGACATCGTGGCCTCTAATGCGCTGGGGCGGGCACTCCATGCGCCTATGTTTGCCAGCGACACCACCACTGCCGACGGCCAAGCAAACTTCGCACGCTTTCACTTCCTCGACCCGGCCGCCCGGGAGTTCTTCGTCGACTGGGACGCCGGCGCCGCGGCCACCGCCGCTTTGCTGCGTGCCGAAGCCGGCCGTGAGCCCAACGACCGCTCTCTGCGCGAACTCGTAGGCGAGCTATCCACATTGAGCCCCGAGTTCCGCACGCTCTGGGCATCGCATGACATCCGTTTCCGCCACGAGGGAACCAAACGGTTGCGACACCCCGTGGTCGGTGACCTGGAGCTGACCTACCAATCCCTGGCGTTGCCTACCTCCCCGGGTGTCGTCAGAGACGTCAGCTTCTACACCGCCGAACCCGGGACGACCCACGAAGAGCGCATCAAACTCCTCACCAGCTGGGCGGCCACGGCGGTTTCGGAAGCAGCAAAACCCAACAATTAACGTGTGCAAACACGCGTCCGAGCTTTGACCGAGAGGACACCATGGAACTCGCCGAGAGCTCCGTGAGGCGCTGAATGCCGGACACACCATCACCGGGGACTCGCCGTTGCATGAGGTCATGCACCGGGTCAGCCAGGATGCCCTGCGCATCACCGGCGAACTCAATGGCGGATATCAGGAACCGGTGCGGGCACGGGAGCTGTTAGCTCAGCTGACCGGCAAGCCGGTTGACGAATCTCTGACGGTTTCCCCGCCCTTCTACTCCGACTTCGGGAAGAACATCTCCCTCGGGGAACGGATTCATCAATTCCGGGTGCCAGTTTCAGGACCAGGGCGGTGTGGTCATCGGGGACGACTGTCTGATCGGGCACGTTAAGCGCTTGACGCCCGGCCCGGGCAGGTGCCATGATCGCACTGAATACTTTCGGACACTGCCTCGGCAGGCCCCAATGACGTGGAGATTTAACGTGGAATCCAAACCGATGAAACCCGCCGCCAAGAAGATCATTCTTGACTGCGACCCCGGGCATGATGACGCCGTGGCCATCCTGCTCGCTCACGGCAACCCGAACATTGAACTGCTGGCTGTCACCACCGTTGTGGGCAACCAGACACTCGAAAAGGTCACCCGGAACGCGCTCGCCGTCGGGACCATCGCCGGGATCACCGGGGTGCCTTTTGCCGCTGGCTGCGGCCGGCCCCTGGTCCGCACCATCGAAACCGCACCGTCCATCCACGGCGAGACGGGCATGGACGGCCCAGCGCAGCCCGAGTCCACCATCGAACTGGACCCGCGCCACGCCGTCGACGTCATCATCGACACCGTGATGGCCCACGAACCGGGCACCGTCACCCTCGTTCCCACCGGCGGCCTCACCAACATCGCGCTGGCAGCCCGCAAGGAACCGCGCATCGTGGAACGCGTCAAGGAAGTTGTCCTCATGGGCGGCGGCTACCACGTGGGCAATTGGAGCGCCGTGGCCGAATTCAACATCATCATCGACCCCGAGGCCGCCCATATCGTCTTCAACGAAAAATGGCCCGTGGTGATGGTGGGCCTGGACCTCACCCACCAGGCCCTCGCCACTCCGGACGTAGTGGAGAAGATTAGCGCCGTGGGTACCGGACCCGCCAGGTTCGTGATGGAACTGATGGAGTTCTTCACCCAGACCTACAAGGACGCCCAGGGCTTTGACTTCCCGCCCGTGCACGATCCCTGCGCCGTGGCCTACGTGATCGATCCCAGCATCGTCACCACCCGCAAGGTTCCGGTGGACATCGAACTCCAGGGCACGCTGACCCTCGGCATGACCGTGGCCGACTTCCGCGCCCCCGCACCGGAAGACTGCACCACCTCCGTGGCCGTTGACCTGGACCACGCCCGTTTCTGGGACCTCGTCACGGATGCCCTCGTGCGTATCGGCGAACCGGCCGTACTTGAAGCAGCAGGCCTTGAAGCAGCCAGGGGAGCCAAGTAAATGAGTGCCACCCTCACTGACGCAAAGACCAGCCGGGGCAACGTCACCGCCCTCATGGTCGCCCTGCTGGCCGCGTGCGTCGCCTTCCAGCTCAACGCCTCCATGCTCAGCCCCGCCCTGGTCACCATGGGCAAGGAACTGAACACCGATCAGGCCGTCATCGGCCTCTCCCAGACCTGGTTCTTCACCGCGGCCGCCCTGTTCTCCCTCTTCCTGCCCCGCCTGAGCGACATCATCGGCCGCAAGAAGATCCTGATCGGCATGATGCTTCTGATGGCCGTCGGTTCCGTCATCGCGGCCATGGCCCCGGACGTGACCTGGCTCTTTGTGGGCCGCATCATCCAGGGCGTGAGCGGCCCTACGGTGCCGTTGTGCCTGATCATGCTGCGCTCCGCCGTCAGCAACCCGCGCAAATACGGGACGCTCATGGGTCTCATCACCGCGGTCAACGGCGGTGTGGCCGGCGTGGACTCCTTTGTGGGCGGCTACTTCGCCGAGCACTTCGGGTTCCGCAGTATCTTCTGGCTCATGGTGGTCCTGGCGCTCGTCGCCACTGCCCTGATCGCCTTCTTCGCCGGCGAGACCAAGCCGGCCGCCGGCACCTCCATGGACTGGCTGGGCGTGTTCTTCATTGTGGTTGCGGTGGGTGCGCTGCTCACCGCCCTCAACGAGGGCTCCAAGCTGGTGGGCGGCTTCGCGCCCGGCACCCTCCTGCTGGCCGTCGGACTGGTGGTGGTTGCCGCCGTCGCGTTCTACTGCTTCTGGACTGTGGAAAAGCGCGCCAAACAGCCCATGGTGGAAACGGTCCACTTGCGCCAGCGCTCCACCTGGGCGCCGCTGCTGACCACCACGCTGACCATGACCGGTATCTTCGCCGTCATCAACGGGATCGTGCCGGCGTATGTGCAGGCGGCAGACCCGGGATTCGGCATCGGCCCGACCGAAATGTCGCTGATCATCCTCACCCCGTACGCCCTGCTCGGCTGGCTGGTGGGTCCCATCAGCGGCAGGCTCGCGCCGGTGCTCGGCTACACCAAGGTCCTGCGCATCGGCATGCTGGGCAGCATCGCCGCCCTGGCCATCATCGCATTCTTCGGCCTCAGCAGCCTGCCCATGATGATCGCCGGAACGGTCTTGCTGGGCATCATGTACGCCGGTACGGTCAACATCATGCTGAACGGGCTCGGAGTTGTCCTCTCACCCGACGGAAACCCGGGATTCCTGCCCGGCATGAACGCGGGCGCCTTCAACCTGGGTGCCGGCCTGAGTTTCCTGGCGCTGCCCGCCGTGCTGGTGGCCACGTCGGCACTCGGGGACGCCAAAGCGTCCTACCTCACGGTGGTGGCGACGGGCCTGGTCATCACGGTGGCCGCGTTCGCCGCGTCGCTCCTCATCCCCAAGCCCATCGAGGCTGAGGTGACCGAATGAGCTCCGCAACGGCCGGCTCCCAAGGCAGGATCGTCGTCGTCGGATCCCTGAACGCGGACCTGACCATTTATTGCGAGCGGCTGCCGTTGCCCGGTGAGACGGTGCACGGCAACGGCTTCGCCGTGAACCCGGGTGGTAAAAGCGCCAACCAGGCCGTCGCCGCCAGCCTGCTGGGCGGGGACGTCAGCCTTGTAGGTGCCGTAGGCGGGGACGCCAACGGCGACATGCTCCTTTCCTCGGCTGCCGGCGCCGGGGTGGACGTGTCCGGCGTGCGGACCGCAACAACTGAGGCCACCGGCGTCGCCGTCATCGCCGTGGATTCCAGCGGCGAGAACAACATCATCATCTCCGCCGGCGCCAACGGCACCCTCTCGCCGGCGGACGTCGCGGCCGCGGCGGAAACGTTCGACGGCGCCGCGGTGGTCTGTCTCTGCCTGGAGGTCAGCCTTGACACGGTTGAGGCCGCCGCCCGGGCAGGGCACGACGCCGGCGCCACAGTTCTGCTGAACCTCTCGCCTTACGCGGAGATCCCGCAGCAGCTGGCGGACCTGACCGACGTCCTGCTGGTCAATGCCCACGAGGCGTCGCTGTTCCTTGGCTCCGCCGCAATTCCCGGCCGCGACGCGGATGCCAGCGACTGGGAAGCGGTCAGGGTGCGCTTCGCCGAGCGGGGGCTCCAGCGGGCCCTCGTCACGCTGGGGGCGCACGGGTCCATGGTGCTGGATTCGCTGGCTCCTTCCGGGCAGCAGCTGGTCCGGGTGGCGCCGGTCAAGGTCAAGGCCGTGGACACCACCGGCGCGGGCGACGCCTTCACGGGGGCGGTGGCCGCCCGCCTGGCAGCCGGCGCGCCGCTGGCTGACGCCGCCACCTTCGCCTCGATTGCCGCCGCGCTGGCCACCACCCGCAAGGGAACGCAGGCAGCCTATCCGGAGGTGGCGGACGTGGAGCGCGTGCTCGCTTCGGGTGTCCGCTCTCTGTGACGGACTGACGGAACGGCGTTTCTTGTACCGCCCGTTAGCGCCCGTTTCGTGGGTTCCCTGCGCTTTCGACGCTTTGCAACATCGTGTGCGCAGGGAACCCACGAAATGGGCGTACCAGCTTCCTACTTCAGCACGACCGTCCTGTTTCCCTGCAGGATCACCCGGCCTTCGCAGTGCCATCGGACGGCATTACTGAGAGCCTTGCATTCGGTATCCCGTCCGGCCGCAACCAGGTCTTCCGGACCAAAGGTGTGGTCCACCTCCACTGTCTGCTGGGAGATGATTGGCCCCTCGTCGAGCTCTGCATTGACGTAGTGCGCGGTGGCGCCCACAGTCTTGACGCCGCGCGCGTAGGCCTGGTGATACGGCTTGGCGCCCTTGAAGCTGGGCAGGAACGAGTGGTGGATGTTGATGGCGCGCCCGTCCAGCTTGCGGGTGAGGTCGTCGCTGAGGACCTGCATGTAGCGGGCCAGCACGACCAGTTCCACGTCGAACCCGTCCACCAGTTCCAGCAGCCGGGCCTCGGCCGCCGGTTTGGTGCCGGCGGTGACCGGCACGTGGAAGAACGGGATGCCATGCCATTCCACCAGCGCCTGATGGTCCGTGTGGTTGGAGACCACGGCCGCCACGTCCACCGGCAGTTCGCCGCTCCTGGCGCGGAACAGCAGGTCGTTGAGGCAGTGCCCGAACTTGGACACCATAATCAGCACGCGGCGCTTGGCGCCGTGCGGCTCAAGCCGCCAGCGCATCCCGAACCGGTCCGCCACCGGGCCGAAAGCGGCCCGCAGCGTATCCGCAGTGGAGGCGTCGCCGTCGGACGCGGAATGCACCCGCATGAAAAAGTGCCCCTCCGAGCGCTCACCGAACTGCTTGCTGTCCACGATGTCGCAGCCGTGCTCCAGCAGGAAGCCGGAAACCGCGTGGACAATGCCGGGCTGCTCCGGGCAGTCGAGGGTCAGCACGTGTTCAACGGTGGTGACGGGCCGCGCCGGCGACGCCTCATCCTGGATAGCAGTCATGGCTAGCACTCGATCACGTTGACGGCGAGGCCTCCGCGGGAGGTCTCCTTATATTTGGTTTTCATGTCCGCTCCTGTCTCACGCATGGTTTTGATGGCCTTATCCAGCGACACCTTGTGGCTGCCGTCCCCGTGGAGGGAAAGGCGGGCGGCATTGATGGCTTTGACGCTGGCGATGGCGTTCCGTTCGATGCAGGGGATCTGCACCAGCCCGCCCACGGGATCGCAGGTCAGGCCGAGGTTGTGTTCGATGCCCACTTCGGCGGCGTTTTCCACCTGCTCTGGCGTGCCGCCGAGGACCTCGCACAAGCCCGCGGCCGCCATGGAACAGGCGGAGCCCACCTCGCCCTGGCAGCCAACTTCGGCGCCGGAAATGGAGGCGTTGATCTTGAACAGAATTCCGACGGCGGCCGCGGCCAGCAGGAAGCGGACCACCCCGTCGTCGTTGGCTCCCGGAACAAACTTGATGTAGTAGTGCAGCACCGCCGGGACGATGCCGGCCGCGCCGTTGGTGGGTGCCGTGACGATTCGCCCGCCGGCGGCGTTCTCCTCGTTGACGGCAAGGGCGAACAGGTTCACCCATTCCATCGCCCGGAACGGGTCGGTGACGCCGGTGTCCGCGGTCAGGGTCTGGAACAACGACGGCGCCCGCCGCCTGACGTTCAGGCCGCCGGGAAGGATCCCTTCCGCGGCGCAGCCGTTGTCCACGCATTCGCGCATCACGGCCCAGAGTGCCAGCAGCTTTTCGCGGAGTTCGGCTTCGCTGCGCCAGGTGAGTTCGTTGGCGAGCATCACGTCGGAGATGGACATGCCTTCGCGGCTGCAGATGGCCAGGAGTTCGTCGGCGGTGGTGAAGGGGTAGGGGAGGACGGTGGCGTCGGCCACCACCCGGTCGCCGGCGTCGGCATCCCCGTCCACCACAAAGCCGCCGCCGATGGAGTAGTAACTCCGTTCGCTGAGGACGGCGCCGGCGTGGTCGAGGGCCCGGAAGGTCATACCGTTGGGGTGGGCGGGCAGGGACTTGCGGCGGTGCAGCACCACGTCCTCGTCCCAGTTGAAGTCCACCCGGTGGTTCCCGCAGATCCTGAGTTCGGCGTCGAGCGCGGCGGCGGCCACCTGGTCGTCGGCAGTGGAGGTGTCGACGGTTTCCGGGTCCAGGCCCTGCAGGCCCAGCACCACCGCCTTGTCGGAGCCGTGGCCCCGGCCGGTGGCACCCAGCGAGCCGAACAGTTCGGCCTGGACCCGGGTGGTTGAGCTCAGGAGCCCGTCGCCTTTGAGTCCGTCAGCGAACAGCTTCGCTGCCCGCATCGGGCCGACCGTGTGTGACGACGACGGCCCGATGCCAACCGAGAACAGGTCCAGGGCGCTGAGCGCCATCAGGGCACCTCGGGGGAAGCGAACTCCCTTACAGCGTCCAGGAGCCACCGGCCCAGGAAGTCCGCGAACGAGGCCCGGGGGAAGAGCCGGAAGCTCTCCTCGCCGGTTTTCTGCAGGACCACCGGGATGTTGCCGATCTCCGTGGACAGGGCGGTTCCCACGGTGAAGCTGCGCGGGTGCAGGTCCAGGGCGCAGCCCTTTTCCAGGGCCGCACGGGCCCGCGGGCCGGAAAGCTCGAACGTGGTGCGGTTCGCGGAGAGGTCCACCACCTGGCCCGGAGCCTCGCCCAGCGCGGCCACGAGGGAACCTATGAGGTCACCGCCCAGGGAATCGTGGGCCTCTTCCGGTGCCACCACCAGGAACTCGGATGGTCCCAGCCAGAGGACGGTGACGCGGTCCGTGCCGCCCACGTCGCCGCAGCGTGCCGGCAGGCTGCGTGCAACGGCAGCGATCCGTGCGCCTTCCTCGGAGCGGGGGTCCACGCGGACGCCCGCCATGGTCTGGAACGGGCCCTCTTTCAGGACCACCGTCCCCTGGATGGAACCGGCCTCCAGGGCAGCGGCCAGGTGGGAGGCCGGGCTGCGGCGGATGTCCCGGAGTCCATTGATGCCATTGATTGCTGCTGTGTTAGCCATCTTTGCGGGTCCCTTCGGGGTCAAAAAGTACGGTTTCTGCCACAACAACGTCAACCAGCTGGTCGCCGGCGGCGGCCACCAGGGTCTCCCCGATGCGGTTGCGGCCATTCTTGATCAGTGCCAGTGCGAAGGACCTGCCCAACGCGGCGCTGTGGTAGCTCGAGGTCACGAAGCCCTGCATGGGCACCGGGCCGTAGGCGGGGTTCGTGGTGATCCCCTTCTCCACGAGCTGGGTGCCTTCGGGCAACCGGAACGTCCCGTCTACCGGCAGGACGCTGACCAGGTGCTTGCGGTCCGCGCGCTGGGCATCAGCCCGGGCGTAGGAGCGCTTGCCGATGAAGTCCTTGGCCTTTGACACCACCCATTCCATCCCCGCGTCCTGCGGGGTAACTGTCCCGTCGGTGTCCTGCCCAACGATCGGGTAGCCCTTCTCGGCGCGGAGGACGTGCATGGTTTCGGTGCCGTAGGGGGTGATGTTGAATTCGGCCCCTGCCGCGGCCACGGCTTCCCAGGTGTTCAGCCCGTACCAGGCGGGCACGTTGATCTCGTAGGCCAGTTCGCCGGAGAAGGAAATCCGGCAGACCCGCGCCCGGACGCCGGAGGCGAGGGTGGTTTCGCGGAACGTCATGAACGGGAAGGCTTCTGCTTCCAGCCCGCCGCCCGCTGCCAGGTCCGGCGCCAGTTTGGCGAGCACCGCCCGGGATTTGGGCCCGACGACGGCAATGGTGGACCACTGTTCGGTCACCGAGGTGCAGTGCACGTCCAGTTCCGGCCATTCGGTCTGCAGCCATTCCTCCAGCCAGTCCAGCACCTTCGCTGCGCCGCCGGTGGTGGTGGTCATGAAGTACCGGTCCTCATCGAGGCGCAGGGTCACGCCGTCGTCGAAAATCATGCCGTCCGCCATGCACATCACGCCGTAGCGGGCGGAACCGGGGGCCAGTTTCTTGAACGCGTTGGTGTAGATCCGGTTGAGGAACTCGCCGGCGTCCTTGCCCCGGATTTCGATCTTGCCGAGGGTGGTGGCGTCCATAAAGCCCACGGACTCCCGGACCGCGGCACATTCACGCAGCACCGCTTCATCCATGTCCTCCCCTGCCTGCGGGTAGTACCAAGGCCGTTTCCACTGCCCCACGTCCTCGAACAGCGCCCCCTCCGCGACGTGCCACGGGTGGATGGAGGTCACGCGGGCGGGGTCGAACAGTTCGCCGCGCTGGCGTCCGGCCAGGGCCGCGAACGCCACCGGCGTGAACGGTGCCCGGTAGGTGGTGGTGCCGATGTCACCAATGCCCCGGGACGCTTCGCCGGCCTGCCGGAGGGCGGCGGCGATGACTCCGATCGCGTTGACCCCGGAGGTCTTGCCTTGGTCGTTGGCGGTGCTGATGGAGGTGTAGCGCTTGATGTGCTCCACGGACCGCATCCCGGCGCCGGTGGAACGCAGGACGTCGGCCACGGACTGGTCGCGCTGGAAGTCCACGAAGTGGTGGTGCCAGTCATCCGGCGTGCCCGTCTGGCCTGGGACGAGCCAGAGCTGGCGGGTCGGGGCTGAAGCCTTCGGCTCATTGAGGACGAGAGGAACGACGACTCCGTCAGAATTTTCAGGCGTGAAGCCCGCCGCGATGGCGGCCGCGGCTCCGGCGGAGATGCCATCGGCGAGGCAGTCGTCCAGTTCAAAGCTGCCACGGCCGGAGCCAACCACCTGCTGGTTGGGGACCACGGTGCTCGGCACGAACGCTGCCAGGTCCTCGTCCCAGCGCAGCTTGCCCTGCCGCTGCGAGTGGAGGTGCACCAGCGGGCTCCAGCCGCCGGAGACTGCCAGCAGGTCGCAGGCGATCTCTTCGATGCCGGAGGTGAGTTCGCCGTCGTCGTTGACGCTGCGGACGGTGACGCCCTCCAGCCGGCCATCGGCGCTGACACCGGCGGCAGTGTTGGCAACGGCGCTGCCGATCAGCACCCGGGTGCCGGCTTCGACGGCGGCAGCAGCCACCGCAGTCAGCGCTGGACGGGCGTCCACCACGGCCTGAACCCTGACGCCGGCGGCGCGCAGGTCCGCGGCGAGGGCGTAGGCGCTGTCGTTGGTGGTGCTGATGACCACGCGCTGCCCGGCGGCCACGGCGTAGCGGTTGAGGTAGCTGCGGACGGCCGAGGCGAGCATGATGCCGGGGCGGTCGTTGTTCTCGAAGACCAAGGGCCGTTCGTGGGCGCCGGGAGCCAGTACCACCTGATTAGCACGCACGTGCCAAATCCGCTGCCGGGAAACGCCGGGGGCGGCCGGGCTGGACAGGTGGTCGGTGCGGTTCTGGACCGCGATGACGTAGTTGGCATCGTAGGCGCCGAAGGCCGTGGTGCGGTTCAGGACGGTGCTTTCGGCTCCGGAAATGAGTTCGGCTTCCACGTCAGCCACCCACTCCAGAGCGGGCATGCCTTCGATGGACTCGGCACGTCCGGGCGCAGTGGATCCGGACAGGAGCGATCCGCCCAGTTCAGGCTGGTCGTCCATCAGCATCACGCGGGCACCGGTGCGGACGGCTTCGCGGGCGGCGGCCAGGCCGGCGGGGCCGCCGCCGATCACCAGGACGTCGGTGTGCACGTACTTCTTGTCGTATTCGGCGCGGTCTTCCTCAGGGTCCAGGCGGCCCAGGCCGTTGAGCAGGTCCGCTTTCAGGCCGTCCACCAGGGTGACGGTGGTGGCGGGGAGCATGGACTCGGCCACGTGGCCCGGGAACCGTGCTTCGATCCTGACCAGTGCGTTGGCTTCCTCCACCCCGGCGGACATGATGCCGCGGGGCCGGTCCTCGTAGAGCGAATTGCCGGCGGCGATCCTGCCATTGGCCAGCAGGGCGGAGGCGAGCGTGTCGCCGGGGTGTCCGGTGAATTCCTCGCCGTCCACAGTGAAGCGCCAGGAGATGGCGCGGTCGATGCGGCCGCCGGCGGCGAGGCGGGCGTTCTGGGAAGTCACTTGGTTGCTCCTTCCGGGGCGATGACGCTGGTTGCAGCGGCCGTTGCCGGCCGGGGCGTACCCATCGGATAAATGGCCTGGATGTCGTACGTGACGGTGTCGCGGAGCATGTTGAACCACTGGCGGCAGCCGGTGCTGTGCAGCCAGCGCTCGGCGAAGGCGCCCTTGGTGTTGTCGCGGTAGAACAGGAACTCGGCCCATTCGCGGTCGTTCAGCCCGGCGGGGTTTTCCGGGTAGGGCACGTGGGCCTGGCCGCCGTAGTGGAACTCGGTCTCGTCGCGCGAGCCGCAGTTGGGGCAGGAAATAAGCAGCATGTGCGTCTACTTTCTAGGGGACGGCGGCTAGTGGGCGACGGCGGCTGCGCCGTGTTCATCGATCAGGGCACCGGTTTCGAAGCGTTCCAGCGCAAACGGCTGGTTCAGCTTGTGCGGGGTCCCGGTGGCGATGGTGTGCGCGAACGTCAGTCCCGCCGCGGGGGTTCCTTTGAAGCCGCCGGTGCCCCAGCCGCAGTTCACGAACATGTTCTCCACCGGGGAGAGGCCCACGATCGGCGAGGCATCCAGCGTGGTGTCCACGATCCCGCCCCAGGTCCGCAGCACGTGCGCCCGGGCGAAGATGGGGAAGAGTTCGACGGCGGCGGCCATCTGGTGCTCGATCACGTGGAAGGAACCGCGCTGGCCGTAGCCGTTGTAGGAGTCCACGCCGGCGCCCATGACCAGCTCGCCCTTGTGGGCCTGCGAGACGTAGACGTGCACGTGGTTGGACATCACCACCGTGGGGTGGACGGGTTCGTGCAGTTCGGAAACCAGGGCCTGGAGCGGGTGCGACTGGATGGGAAGCCGGAAGCCGGCCATCTCCGCTAGGACCGAGCTGTGCCCGGCGGCGCACAGGCCCACCTTTTCGGTGTTGATGGTGCCGCGGTTGGTCTTGACGCCCACCACCCGGTTGCCGTCCTTGAGGAAGCCCGTGACTTCGCAGTTCTGGATGATGTCCACGCCCAGCTCGTCGCACTTGCGGGCGAAGGCCCAGGCCACGTGGTCGTGCTTGGCGATGCCCGCGCGCGGCTGGTACGTGGCGCCCATCACGGGGTAGCGGATGTTGTCGCTGATGTTCAGGATGGGGCAGAGTTCCTTGACCTGCTCCGGGTCCAGCCATTCAGCGTCCACGCCGTTGAGCTTGTTGGCGCCCACGCGGCGGATGCTTTCGCGGACGTCGCCCAGGGTGTGGGCGAGGTTCATGACGCCGCGCTGGCTGAAGAGGAAGTCGTACTCGAGCTCCTCCGGCAGGATCTCCCAGAGCTTGAGGGCGTGCTCGTAGATGGCCGCGCTCTCGTCCCAGAGGTAGTTGGAACGGATGATGGTGGTGTTCCGGGCCATGTTGCCGCCGGCCAGCCAGCCCTTTTCCAGGATGGCGATGTTGGTCATGCCGTGGTTCTTCGCCAGGAAGTATGCGGTGGCCAGGCCGTGCCCGCCGCCGCCCACAATCACGGCGTCGTAAGAGGACTTAGGCTCCGGGTTCCGCCAGAGGAAATCCGGGTGTTCCGGAAGCTGGTCCGTGCTCACTGGTCTGCTCCGATCATTGCTGTTTCGAATGCGGCGATCTCGGCGCCGCTGTCGTCCTGGGAAAGATGCGCGTAAAGCGGGAACTGGTCGGCGAGGGCGGTGACCCGGGCGCGGAGTTCGACGGCGGCGTCGTCGCTGAGGGATGCACTGCTGCCGGTGTCGGTGTTGGTGCCGTTACCGGCCGCGGCGATGAGCGCCGTCGCGATGATGTCCGCTACCTCGGTGAATTCCACGGCGCCGAAGCCGCGGGTGGCGAGGGCGGGAGTTCCGATCCGGAGACCGGAGGACACCATCGGCGGGCGGGGGTCGAACGGCACGGCGTTCCGGTTGACCGTGATGCCGATCCGGTGCAGGGCATCTTCGGCCTGCTGCCCGTCCAGTTCCGAGTTCCGCAGGTCCACGAGGACCAGGTGCACGTCGGTGCCGCCGTTGACCACCGAGATGCCCGCCGCGGCCACGTCGTCCCGGAGGAGCCGTTCGGCCAGCAGTCTGGATCCCTCCAGGACGCGCTCCTGGCGTTCCTTGAATTCCGGGCTGCCCGCGAGCTTGAATGCCACGGCCTTGGCGGCAATGACGTGTTCCAGCGGGCCGCCCTGCTGGCCAGGGAACACGGCGCTGTTGATCTTGCGCGCGTACTGTTCCTTGGCGAGGATGACTCCGCCGCGCGGGCCACCGAGGGTCTTGTGCGTGGTGGTGGTGACGACGTCGGCGTACGGCACCGGGTTGGGGTGCAGCCCTGCGGCCACGAGGCCGGCGAAGTGGGCCATGTCCACCATGAGGTAGGCGTCCACCAGGTCGGCGATCCGGCGGAACTCGGCGAAGTCCAGCTGGCGGGAGTAGGCGGACCAGCCGGCGATGATCAGCTTCGGGCGGTGCTCGAGAGCCAGGGCCTCCACCTCTGCCATGTCCACCAGATGATCGTCTTTGCTCACGTGGTAGGGGACGACGTTGTAGAGCTTGCCGGAGAAGTTGATGCGCATGCCGTGGGTGAGGTGGCCTCCATGTGCAAGGTCCAGGCCCATGATGGTGTCGCCCGGGTTCAGCAGGGCGAACATGGCGGCGGCGTTGGCCTGCGCGCCGGAGTGCGGCTGGACGTTTGCGAATTCTGCGCCGAACAGGGCCTTGACCCGGTCGATGGCGAGTTGCTCGACGACGTCGACGTGTTCGCAGCCGCCGTAGTAGCGCTTGCCGGGGTAGCCCTCGGCGTACTTGTTCGTCAGGACCGAGCCCTGCGCCTCCATGACTGCCGCCGGGGCGAAATTCTCCGAGGCAATCATCTCCAGAGTTGACTGCTGGCGGCCCAGCTCATTTTTAATGGCCTGCTGGACCTCGGGATCGACTGCGGAAAGTCGCTCGTTCAACTGCTCAACCACGGATGCTCCTTTGAAATACCACTGTTGCAATGACTGATATATCAGTGTGAGGTCAATGGTATGATTGAGGTCACACGAGAGTCAATAGCCGGAAGCAAAGTGGCACGAAGCTTCCGCTTGAAGTCGGAGACTCAGTAGCGAAGAACGGAGCGGCGCCTTGAATGCACTTCCTATAATGTCTCCCGCCGAGGCTGAAGCGCCGTCCCAAGCGGAGGCCGCCTACCGGCAGCTGCGCGACAAACTGATCATGCTGGAGATCCGGCCCGGTGAACCCATTAATGACGGGCAGCTGGCGGTCGAACTCGGGTTCGGCCGCACTCCGGTGCGCGAGGCGATCAAGCGGCTGGAGGTGGACCACCTGGTGGTGTCTTATCCGCGCCGGGGGACCTTTGCCACCAATGTGGACCTTACGGAGCTGGCCGACGTCTCGGAGATCCGGGAACTGCTGGAGCCGCTGGCGGCGCGCCGGGCGGCCAAAAGGGCCAGCAGCGCGATGCGGCAGGAGCTCCTGGACGTCGCTGCCGCCATCGCGACCCTGGATCCCAGCGCCGCGGAGTCCCGGGACCTCATGCGCTACGACCTGACCGTGCACCGGTTGATCTACAAGGCGGCTGCCAACCCCCATTTGGAAGACACGCTGATCCGCTACGACAACCTCGCGACGCGCATCTGGTGCCTGGTCCTGGACAAGGTGCCCTCGGTCAGCGGCCACATCACCGAGCATGTGGATTTGCTCAAAGCGGTGGCCGCGGGGGACGCCGACAAGGCAGGCGAGCTGGCCTTGCACCACGTCACGAACTTCGAAGAAACCATCCGGAAGGTGCTGTAAAGCGTCCCGGTCGGTTGAGCCGCGACCCGGAGATCGAGCTTTTCGAAATCTGATGATCGCTGCCCGCACCCATGTCAAGGAAACCTCGAAAATTCGCGGAATTAACAGCCGACACGGCACCCCAAACTCGTAGACGTTTCTATCCGGGCCTCGGCCCAGCGAGTCCTCGAATAGGCCCAGATCTCTGTAGCGGGGCGGACTTCAAGGGTCCAGGTACCCGGACGGGTGACGCGGTATCACAGAGTCCAATTCTGCAGATCTGCAAAAGGATCACTTCTACTGGCACCCTGCGTATCAATGTTGGGTATTCGCCTCCAGAAGAGCTCGTCGCTGGGCAATGAAGGGCGTGCGACTCAGCACGTCGATCGGGAAGGCGGCCGCGGGAGGCACTGACCTGGTGTCGGCGGGACTCATTGATCTTGGTTGGGTCCTCATGTAGAAGTCCAGTGTTTGTGTGAGTTTCGAGTCCGAGAATGGACACAGGAGGAAATTCACGAATCATGGCACGCAGACACACCCCCGAGCAGGTCATCGCTAAGGTCCGGCAGAGCCAGAAAATGCTCAATGACGGCCACCCGATGGTCGAGGTCATCAAGGAGCTCCAGGTCACCGAGGCGACCTGGTACCGGTGGCTGACCCAGTACGGGTCCGAGAAGAACGCCGAGGCGTCCAAACGAACCAAGGAACTGGAGAAGGAGAACGCCCGGCTCAAGCGACTCCTGCAGAGAAGGAACTGGCCATCGACATCCTCAACGAGGTCGCGCAGGGAAAATTCTGAGCCCCGAACCCCGCCGCCGTGCCGTGCGCATGGCGGCGGAGAAGTTCGGGGCTTCCGAACGCTTCGCCTGCAAGGTCATCGGCCAGAACCGGTCAGCGTTCCGTAAGAAAAAGCCCGACATGGGCTTCGAGGAAGCACGGCTCCGTGCCGCCCTGCGCGCCGTCGCGGTGACGCACCCGGCGTGGGGCTGGCGGAAAGCCCGCTGGCACCTGCTCGCCCAGCCGGAGTCGGCTGGCGTGGCGCTGAACAGGAAGCGGGTGCGCCGGCTCTGGCGCGAGGAAGGACTCACCTGCAAGCCCAGGGCGAGGAAGAAGCGGCGGACCGGGCCCGGAGCCGGGGAACAGAAGCGACTGACGGCGCAGTACCCGATGCACGTGGTCAGCTTCGACTTCCAGTCCGACGTGACCTCCTGCGGCCGGCACATCCGCTTCTTCTTTCGTCTCGATGACCGCCCTGGCCATCATCCCGCGCAGGTCGTTCAAAGCCTCGGACGTGGTCGCAGTGCTGGAGAAACATCATCGCCGAAACCGGCACCGCCCCGACCTAACGTCCGGTGCGACAACGGGCCTGAATTCACCGCGGCCGCGCTGGTCGACTGGTGCAACACCGCCGGCGTGGACACCGCCTTTATCGACCCGGGATCACCGTGGCAGAACGGCTTCATCGAATCATTCAACGCCCAGTCCAGAAGGGAACAACTCTCCGGAGAAATCATGGACACCATGGCCGAAGCGAAGTATTTGGCCGAGGAATGGAAAGCTATCTACAATCATGAACGGCCCCACGGATCCCTGGACGGCATGACGCGGAAACGCTACTGGGAAAACTGGACGCAAGAAAACAAACCAGCTATCGCATAGACGCTGGACTGCTAACGGGGGCCCAATCACGCACTTTAGGTTCTTCCTCAAGAACCATCAACCCCTTCGACAGCGGCAACGAAGCATTCGGGGTACTACTCCCGGCTCATGGATAACCGCTCATGCCAGTTGAAAATGGGTGGGGGAGTTGCACCATCTGGGCGGCGGCATATTGCTTGCTCCGGCATTGGGCGACGCGGGGAATGCACCGACGCGGGCCGCGTAGTAGCGCGGTCCTGACGTCCTCCGGTCCTTTGACATGGGAACAATGGCGCATTGGTGTACGTTGCAGTCTCGTCAGAAAGAACATCGTAGAAAACGTCAGAAATGAGAATCACCTAAAGTGGCAACCGATTACGACGAAGTCCGTACCGACGTCAAGGAATCACAGGACCGTTCCCTGGAGGCATTGCAGTCTGCAAACGCCCCGGATGCCCGCAGCGTAGTCAACGAACTGGACGAAGCCGACGCACTCGATGAGGGCCTAACCCCCGGGGGAGAGATCGTCGCCGAAGAGCTCATCGTTCAGGTCATTCCCCAGGCCTCCGACGAGTTCACCTGCTATTCCTGCTTCCTCGTCCGGCACCGGACCCAAATCGCACGCGAAAGCAACGGCCACTCGTACTGCATCGAGTGCGAAGGTTAGGGCATCTTCCGCAGGGACGCCGTTAGTTGGATTGAGGACGTCGGTCGGCGATAGGCTCTACGCCTAGTCGAGTTGAGCGGAGAGGCCCCTGGCCTTACAAGGCGCCGGCTATCGGCCCTGTAGGATCTCGGGCTCCGGGGACTCCCGGACAGAGCCGCCATTCTGCTGTCGATTCCCAGCCAATTCCAAGGTTCAAGAACGAATAGTGGACCGAAGCTTCGGTCAACCGCTATTTGACCGGAGCTTCGCCAATTGAGCGGCTCCGTCGGGCCGTCTGCATCTGCCTGACAGGCTCGAAGGTACGCCTCCGCCGTAACGAAAATGAACAAACGCTGGGGTCATGCACCGATCTGCCATGATGGGGCATGCGTGATCACTCTGTAGAGCGACAGGACAAGACCCAAATTGCGGCCGCTTCCGGGCTCACAGGTCCACAGTCATGACGGTAAATGAATTGGTACGGGACGCAGTTCTGGCAGAAACCGGACTTCCAATCCCTGGGCCGGACCTGGAGTTAGCTCCCCCGATTGCATCGGAACGGCTACAGAATCTGGTCGAGCTGGCCCGCACGGTATGTGGGCAGCCGGTGACGGCGATCAACATCATCACCGAGGGCCTGCAGTACCAGGTGGCAACCGCAGGCATGGAACCGCATATGTGCGCCCGCGAAGACTCGATGTGCGCCGTCGGCTTCCTCAGCGGCGCCCCGACGGTTCTCGAAGATGCCTCGCTCGACCCTCGGTACAACACCAACCCCTATGTTGACGGCCGCAGGAGCAGCATCAGGTTTTACGCCTCCATACCGCTTGTCACCGAGGACGGATTTGTCCTGGGCACATTATGCGCTGGCGCCCATGAAACGGGACGGCTCAGTGACGAACAGCTCCGGGGTTTGGAAATCCTGGCAGCCCAAGTCGTTGACGTCCTGCACCTCGAACACCGCTCCCGGCAACTGGCAAAAGCTCTGGCCGAGTCCCAGCGCAGCAACCGCCTTCTCGCGGAGTTCGCAGGGCGGATCAGCCACGACCTGCGCAACCCGCTGACCTCCATCATCGGGTACGCGGAACTATGCGAAATGGACATCGAAGCAGGCCTCGACGGACCGACGTCAGAGTACTTGAGGATTGTCGGCAATACGGGACGAAGAATGCTGTCCATGGTCGAGGACGTCCTCGCCTTCGCAACAATCGGCGGAGACCTCCACCCGAAGCAGGTCTTCCTGGCGGAGCTGGTCAAGGACGTGATGGAGGATTTGGCAGCCGCCCTGGATGAATCCGGCGCGTCTGTCGACTGCGGCGACCTGACATTCACCGCGGACCCCGTCCAGACGCGGGTACTGCTCCAGAACCTGATCCACAACGCCATGGCCTACAGCCGCCCGGGCGTCCCGCCGGTCATTCACATCACCGGTCACCGCGGCGAGGACGGCGCAGTCCTACGCGTGATCGATAACGGTAAAGGCATCGCTTTAGCTGACCGTGAGCGCATCCTGGATCCCCTCGTGCGCCTCCACCGTGAGGGCGACCCTCCGGGATCCGGGCTGGGTCTGGCAACTTGTTCACGCATCGCTGCAGCAACCGGCGGAAGGATCGAGATCGGCCCTGTCCCCGGCGCAGGAACCATAGTGGCCGTCCACCTCGGACCGCTCAGCTGACACCAGCAGGCGGAGCACGTCTTGCGATTTCTTCTGCGGAGCTCAATATGACGGTCTTGCCGATGCCTCTGGCCAACGATCGCCGGTGACACGAGCAGATGAAGGACTTCCACGTCGTACCTGTAGCTTGCCGTCATGCCCCTAAGGCTATCCACCATCGCGATGACCGGTGCACTTGCCGGCTCGACTTCAGCCGCACGCCACACGGGCCGCCTGCACCACAGCCGCGTCCGTCACGTAGTACGCCATTGGATCGGTTCCATTCCAGGCGCCCAGTGAGAAAGCGCGGGGTGCTGCGGGGGACGCTTTTTGCTTAGCGGACAGGTGCACGGCGTCCGTCCCGGAACGCTTTACGGCCGGAATGTCGGCAATCCTGAGCCCTCCGCCGGCCATCACCTGAAGGCGTCCGGCAGACCGCCGGGCCATCCGCGCGAGCGTGTCCAAACCTTCGTGCACTGACGCGGACTGGCCGGAGCTCAGAACCCGGGTGAAGCCGAGGTCCACCAGTACGTCCACGGCTGCCACTGCATCAGGGGTCTGATCGATGGCGCGGTGGAACGTAAGCTGCGCCAGCGGGTCTGAGTTCCGCGCGGACTCAGCGAGGCGGCGCGTGGCGGGAATATCCAGTTCCCCGCCGGGCCTGAGTGCCCCAAGCACCACCCCGTGTGCCCCCTGAATCAGCAGGCTGCGGATCTCGCGCTCCATGGTGTCCAGCTCAGCGGAGGAGTAGCTGAAATCTCCGGGCCGGCAGCGGATGAGCGGATGAATCTCCAGCCTGCCGTCAACCTGTTCCGCGGCCGCCTCCATCAGGCCCTGGGACGGCGTGATGCCGCCGAGCTCCAGGCTGCTGCACAGCTCGATCCGGTCTGCACCCTCAGCGGCGGCAATCCCCGCACCCTCGGCACTGACCACGGCAATTTCAAGTTTCACGGAAAGCTCCTGTGGAAGGGGGGTCAGTCGGTGCGGCCCACCCGGTCAGCATCGAGTCCGAGTATGAGGCCAAAGAAATCATTGCTTATTGATTGTTAGTATAGTTTACTAACAATCATGAACGAATCTCCAGGTGTTCGCACAGCCGGCTCGGCTAGTGGCATCCTTCCCTCCGATGGCCGCGCACGCAACCTTTCACTGGTGCGCCAGACCCTGCACTCCTCCGGCCCCATGAGCCGTGCGGATCTTTCACGGGCTCTCGGCCTGACCCGCGTGACCGTTTCGGACCTCGTCGCCGATCTGATGGAACGCGGCCACGTGGTGGAGCTGGGCCAGTCCGAGAAGGGCCGCCCGGGCAAACCGGCCATCCTGGTGGACCTCAACCGCCGCGGGCTGCAGATCATCGGTATGGACCTGGCGGAAAACGGCGTACTGCGCGCCGCCGTGCTGGACCTTGACGGCAACATCGTGGACCGGCTCGAGCGTTCCATCGGACCGGAAACTGGCGACGCCGTGGTCAGCCAGGTCCTCCGGCTCGCCGCCGACGCCGTGGAGCTGGCCACCGCCCCGCTCCTGGGCATCGGCATCGGAACCCCGGGCATCGTCAACCCTGATGGCGTCGTAGTCGAGGCCTCCAACCTGGGCTGGAAGAACGTGCGGCTCCGGGACCTGCTGCAGCAGCACACTGGCCTGCCGGTGCTGGTGTCCAACGACGCCGACGCCGCTGTCCACGCGGAGTACACCTTCGGGGACGGCAGTGACGACATGATCCTGGTGAAGATCGGCCGCGGCGTCGGCTCCGGGCTGATCGTGGGTGGCCGGCGTGTCCGGGGCGCGCACTCCGGCGCAGGGGAGATTGGCCACGTCACTGTCGGCACCGACGGCGGGGCCATGTGCAACTGCGGAAAGACCGGCTGCCTGGAAACCTGGATGTCCGTCCCCAACCTGGAGCGGAAGATGGCCGAAGCGGCCGCAAGCCCCGAACCGGAAGCTGCAGCCGACGCTTTGTTCCGTGAAGCGGGCGAACGGCTCGCCGTCGCACTGGCACCGGTAGTCGGCGCCCTCGACCTCTCGGAGGTGGTCCTAAGCGGACCGCCGCACCTTCTGGACGGGCAGCTGCTCGAGTCTGTCGAGGCGACCTTGCTCTCACGGCTGCTGAAGCAGGACCCGGCGCCGGTGTCCGTCCGGCTGGCGGACGATGCCCCCGACATCGTCCTGCGGGGAACCTCCGTGCTGGTGCTCTGGAACCAGTTGGGCGTTGCCTGATGGGATCGATACTGACCGGACCCGCGTCATGAGGCTCGGACTGGATATCGGCGGAACCAAAACAGCCGCCGTGATACTGCACGACGACGGCTCGATGGCGGCCCTTCGCACCGCACCTTCAGGCTACGGCGGGGACCAAGTGGTCGGGGTGGCCGCAGCCCTTGCCGGGGACGCCATGGCCGAGGCCGGCCTCGGACGGCTGGACTCCATAGGGGCGTGCATGCCCGGTCTGGTGGATCCGTCCACTGGCGTGGTCCGCCACGCCGTGAATCTGGGCGTGGAAACCCTCAACCTGGCGGGTGAGCTGGAGGAATTGCTCGGATCTCCTGTCGCCGTCGAGAACGATGTGAAGGCCGCAGCCCTCGGAGCCCTCGGCGCCCTCACGGCCCGAACGGCCCGAACGGCCCGAACTGCCCATCGACCGGCGACCGGTGGTTCCGGTCGGAATGAGACCCTCGCGTACCTGAACCTCGGCACCGGCCTGGCCGCCGGCGTCGTCCGGAACGGCAGGGTGCTGCGCGGACCAGACGGCATGCTGGGCGAAATCGGCCACCTGCCGGTAGGTGGGGACGTCCCCTGCGTCTGCGGCCAGGTGGGTTGCCTGGAAACCCTCGCGTCCGGGTCTGCGCTCGCCCGGATGTGGACTCCGCCGCCGGGCGGCGGACGGGATCCCTTCGCGGCAGCGCTCGCCGGCGACGAACAGGCCCGCTCAGCGGCTGCGGTGTTGTGTCGCGGCGTCGCCCTGGCGATCCAGGTCCTCGTGCTGTCAACGGGCGCCGACCGCATCATCATCGGCGGAGGCCTCGCCGCCTTGGGACCGTCCCTGCTGAATGGCATCCGGTCCGAACTCAAACACCGTGCCGAGAAGTCCCAGTTTCTCGAGTCCCTTGGGCTCCCAGGTCGCTTTGAGCTGCTCCCGTCGGACATTCCGCTGGCCGCGCTGGGCGCCGCGGCGCTGTCGCGGCAGATAAAAACCCCTCACGAAGCCCTCACCGGAACGTCCTGGCTGTCGGAATGCCAGGCCGTCCCGCATATTACAACCGGTTATCCCACTTTTCCAATGGAGGAATTTTGAAAATCGCACGCACCGCCGCGGCAGTCGCCCTGGCCGCCCTCGCACTGACATCCTGCGCCCCGCCCACCTCGGACAACGCCGTCTCGTCCTCGGATGAGCAGACCGGAACCGTCCGCGTGTGGCTGTTCTCCGAAGTCAACCAGGACCCAAAGTCCGCCGTGGTCAAAGAGGCCGTCGCCGAGTTCGAGGCAGCCCACAGCGGCGCCAAGATCGACGTCCAGTACATCCCCGTTGACAGCCGGGCCGAACGCTTCAAGGCCGCCTTCAACGATCCCTCCAGCGCCCCGGACGTCGCCGAATTCGGCAACACCGACCTGGCGAGCTACGTGGCGTCCGGCGGCCTGGCCAATGTCACTGAAGACATCAAGGCCTGGGACGAGGCCAGGGACCTTGACAGCAAGATCCTGGCCACCACCGAAATCGACGGCAAGAACTACGGCGTCCCCTGGTTCGTGGGCGTCCGTGCCCTCTACTACCGCACCGACCTGCTCCAGCAACTCGGCCTGGAGGTCCCCAAGACCCTGGCCGACGTTGAAACCGTTGCCCGCGCCGTCCGCACGGCCAACCCCGGGATGCTCGGCATCTCGGTGGGCGGTGCAGCCCAGTTTTCGGCCATGCCGTACCTCTGGGCCAACGGCGGCAGCATCGCCACCAGAGAGGGAGACACCTTCGTCTCCGGCTTGGACTCCACGGAATCCCGCGAGGGCGTGGCCGCCTACACCCGCCTCCTAAAGGACGATATCTGCCCCGCCCAGACCTGCGCGGAATTCGGCGGCAACGCCAGCGTCCAGCAGTTCATTGCCGGGAAGTCGGCCATGACCATCGGCGGCGACTTCAACTACAAGGCCGTGGCGGCCAGCGCCGTCAAGGACAAGTTCGCCGTGGTCGCCGTTCCGGGCAAAACGGCGGGTTCCGTTGCCCCGGCCTTTGCAGGCGGCAACAACCTCGGAGTCTTCAACAGCAGCACCCACCGCACACTGGCTGCCGACTTCGTGAAGCTGCTGGCCAGCAAGAAGTACCAGCAGAAGATGTTCGACTCCATGGGCAACCTGCCCACCTTCTCGGACGTCCAGAAGGATGTGGCCGCCTCCAACGCCCAGGTGGCGCCCTTCATCCAGACCCTCGGCGCCGGCACCAACTTCGTCCCCGTCACGGAGTCCTGGTCAACCATCGACGCTCAGGGCGTCTTCACCGGCATGTACCAGAAGATCGTCACCGGCAAGGCGGACGTCAACACGGCAACCAGCGAAGCCGCCGACGCCATGAACAAGGCATTCGGAGCCAAGTAATGTCACGCATTCCTTCATCCACCTTCGCGCCGGGAGGCGCGGCATGACGGCCCTGGCGCCGCTGCAGGCCGAATCGCCGCGCGGCAACAACAGCACCCGGCCCAGCGGCACCCCGACGGCGGACAGCAGGCCGGTCCGGCGTTCGAAGGTCAAGCGCGGGCTGGAACCGTGGCTGTACCTCGCCCCGGCCTTCATCGTCCTGATCGCCCTGCTGGGCTACCCCATCTTCCAGCTGATCAACGTCTCGCTGTACGACTACCGGCAGGCCCAGGTCAGCGGCAAGGCGCCGCTGCGGTTCACCGGGCTGGAGAACTACCAGAAGCTCTTCGCCGACCCGCAGTTCTGGACGGTGCTCGGCAACACGGTGATGTTCGCCGCCGCCTGCGTTGTCCTCACCCTGCTGGTGGGGAGCACGCTCGCGGTGCTGGCCACCCGGCTACGGCCGTGGGTCCGCTCCACCCTGTTCATCGTCTCGCTGGGGGCGTGGGCCACTCCCGCCGTCACCGGCAGCGCCGTCTGGCTGTTCCTCTTCGACCCCACGCTCGGCTTGGTCAACAAGACGCTCGTGTCAATCGGCCTGACCCAGTTCGCCGGCCATTCCTGGACCTACGACAAATGGTCAGGCTTCGGCCTCGTCGCCAGCGAAGTGGTCTGGTGCTCGTTCCCGTTCGTCCTGGTGACCGTCTACGCCGGCATCCAGGCCATCTCCACCGAGGTCATCGAAGCGGCCCGGATCGACGGTGCCACCATGCCCCGGATCGCGCGCAGCATCATGCTTCCCATGCTGCGGCCCATCGTGATCGTGGTGACCATCCAGTCGATCATCTGGAACTTCAAGATCTTCTCGCAGATCTACATCATGACCAACGGCGGCGGCATCGCCGGGCAGAACCTCGTGCTCAACGTCTACGGCTACCAGCAGGCGTTCGCGGCCAGCCTCTACGGGCTCGGTTCGGCCTTGGGCGTCATCATGACCGCCCTGCTCATGGCCATCACCCTCGTTTACCTCCGCATCCTCAAGAGAACGGGAGAAGCCCTGTGAGCGCCATCAACGTTTCACCCCGCACCAACGCGCCTTCCGCGGCGGACGCGCCGCAGAAGTTCCGCAGGAACGGACGACGCCGGTTCGGCGCCGACGCCGCGGCGCTCGCCATCGCCGTGGTGGTCGCTTTCCCGCTGTTCTGGATGGTGCTTTCGGCGCTGAAGCCCAAAACTGCACTGGATGCCGGCGATGCGGCGCCGTTCACTCTGGAACCGTCGCTCGAATCGTTCGGCCGGGTCCTGGCAGTCAACAACTTCGGCCAGTACTTCCTGAACAGCGTGATCGTAGCCCTGGCCGTCGTCGTTATTTCCACCATTCTGGCGTTCTTGGCCGCGGTAGCGCTGACCCGCTACAACTTCAAGATGCGCACCAAGCTGCTCATCATAATCCTCGTGTCCCAGATGGTGCCCGTGGAAGCACTCACCATCCCGCTGTTCTTCCTGCTCCGCAACGCCGGCGAAGCCATCCCACTGGTGGGGCTGAACCAGCTGGGTTCCTTAGTGCTGGTTCACGTGGGCTTCAGTATCCCGTTCGCCATCTGGATGCTCCGCGGTTTTGTGGCCGCGGTGCCGGTCGAAATTGAGGAGGCGGCCCGCCTGGATGGTGCCAGCAGCTTCCGTTTCGTCAGATCCATCCTGTTCCCGCTGGTGGCGCCGGGTGTGGTGGCCTGCTCGGTGTTCTCCTTCATCTCAACGTGGAACGACTTCCTGTTCGCGAAGACGTTCATCATCTCGGCCCAGGAGAACCAGACCCTGCCCATGGCGCTGCTGACCTTCTTCAAGCCCGACCAGAACGATTGGGGCGCCATTATGGCCGGTTCCGTGATCATGACCATCCCCGTGCTGATCTTCTTCATCGCCGTACAGCGCAAGCTTGTATCCGGACTGGCGGGGGCGGTGAAAGGATGACCGCGCACCACCTTGTCCCGGCGCCGTGGTCAGTGCAGGACGGCTGCGGAGTATTGGAACTGGACGGTGCCACCACCTTGGGGGCCGATCGGGAACTGAACACGGCACGCCGCTGGCTGTCCCGTGCCCTGGGCGCGGCCACCGGCTGGGACCTGATGCCTGACCCGGCGGCCTCTGCCACCATCAGCCTCCGGCTGGACCCGGAACTAGACGCCGAGGCGTACCGCCTGGACGTGGACACCGCCGTCGTGATCCAGGCGGGCGGGCCCGCCGGGGCGTTCTACGCCGCCCAGACGCTGCTGCAGCTGATGGGCCCGGCGGCACTGCGCCAGGCGCCCGCCGCTGCGGCCGGCCGGTCCGCGGACCCGTGGCCGGTTCCCCGGACGTCCATCCAGGACCGCCCCCGCTTCGGCTACCGGGGCGCCATGCTGGACGTGGCACGGCACTTCATGCCCAAGGACAACCTGCTGCGGTTCATCGAAGTGATGGCCATGCACAAGCTCAACGTCCTGCACCTGCACCTCACGGACGACCAGGGATGGCGGATCCAGATAAACCGCTACCCGAAGCTCACCGAAACGGGCGCGTGGCGGCGTGAATCCTCCCGCGGATCCTGGCGGGCAGGGGTCTTCGACTCGCTGCCGCACGGCGGCTTCTACACGCAGGCGGACCTCCGCGAAGTGGTGGCCTTCGCGGCCGAACGGCACATCACCGTCATCCCGGAAGTCGATGTGCCCGGCCACAGCCAGGCTGCCATTGCCGCCTACCCCGAACTGGGCGCCGGCGCCGGGCCGGTGGAGGTCTGGACCCGCTGGGGTATTAGCGGAACCGTTCTGGAAACTTCGGACACCTCGCTGGAGTTCTACCGCAACGTGCTGGACGAAGTCGTGGAGATTTTCCCGTCCCCCTGGATCAGCCTCGGCGGCGACGAAGTGCCGCTGACCCAGTGGCAGGCCAGCGACCGGGCCAAGACCAAGGCGGCCGAGTTGGGGCTGCCCGACGTGGCCGGGCTGCACAGCTGGTTCGTGCGGCAGCTGGCCATGCATCTTGAAAGGCACGGACGGGCCACGTCCGTGTGGGACGAAATCGGCGACGGCGGACTGCCGGACGGCGCACTCGTGGCGTCCTGGCGCGGCTATGAGGGCGGGATCGAAGCCCTGAAGAACGGCTACGACGTCGTGATGTGCCCTGAGCACAAGCTGTACCTCGACCACCGGCAGGCCGACGGCGACGCCGAGCCGGTCCCGGTCGGTTTTGTCACCACCCTGCAGGCCGTCTACGATTTCGAGCCGCTCCCGGAGAACGTGGATCCGGCGTTCCCCGGCCGGCTTCTGGGCGCCCAGGCCAACATCTGGACCGAGCACCTGGACTCGCCGCGGCGCGTCCACTACGCCGCGTATCCGCGTCTGAGCGCCGTCGCCGAGGTGTTCTGGTCCCGGCCCGAACACCGTGACTACGATGGGTTCCTGGCCCGGCTCACCGGAGCCCACCTGATGCGGCTGGACGCCATGGGAGTGGAATACCGGCCGGTGTCGGGACCCAACCCGTGGCAGCAGCGGCCCGGGGTGGAGGGCTGGAAACGAGACTACGACGCCGAACAGCGCACCGCCGCCGGATAGGACACGAGTGACTACTGCAGGCGCGGCCGTCGGGGCCGTAGACGATGACGCAGAGGCGTACTTCGGCGCCAAACTGAGGTTTGAGATCGACGTCATGGATGTGACCGAGAACTTCCCTGCCGGAGGATTCGTGCTCGTCGATACCAGGCGGCGTGCGTCCTGGGACCACGGCCATATCCCCGGTGCCGTGCACCTGCCCACCGCCGATATCCCGTCCCGCGCCCCGGACCTGATCCCCGCCGGCACCGACGTGGTGGTCTATTCCTGGGGGCCGGGCTGCAACGGCAGCACGTTCGCGGCCCTGGCGTTCGCCGCCTTGGGCTACCGTGTGCGGGAAATGATCGGCGGCATCGAATACTGGGCCCGGAACGGCCATCCTGTGGGGACAGCCTCGGGTGCTAGCCAGGGAAGCCCGACGGGCTGATGACGGCGCACGCGGGCTAGCGACGCGCAAGTTTCCCAGGGACGCAAATACGGGTGAGGACACGTGAATCCACGCGTCGTCAGGCCGGTTGGGTGTCCTGGGCGAAGTTCCGTGTCAACCACCCGCGTCGACTCATCAAAGATGCCCGCGTAGCTGTATTCGAAGAATCATCTGAGAATGCCCGCGTAGCGGCGTGTCCGCCGGGCCGATGTCCGCCGCTTCGGCATTGTGAGCCACGGAGCTTTCGATGAGTGAACGCAGGGCTGTCACGAAGACCATCGCTACCCGTTACGCCAGGTCGGACCGGGCAGCTGGCGCTGATCGCGATCGCCATCTCCTCCGGATCCATCATCGCCAGCCACGTTAACGACGGCGGCTTCTGGATCATCGCCAAGTACTGCAACATGTCAGTCAAGGACACGCTCAAGACCTGGACCGTCCTGGAAACCGTGCTCTCCGTGGTCGGATCCGGCATGGCAGCACTGATCTACCAGTTCGTCTAAACACCACAGATATGAGCCGGAGCTTCACTAAAATCTATGCTGGTGCGCCGCAACCAAATCGGCGGTCCCCACCAAGGAGGGGACCGCCGTCGGACGTTTTCTGGCGCCTGGCCGGCGCCGGCCCATTCCAGCTAGATGATCGCGGCCCGCAGCTCCTTGGCGGCGAGGGCGGGATCGTCCGCGCTGTAGATGGAGCCGCCAACAACTGCGACGTCGGCACCGGCGCGCTGCACGGCTTCAATGGTGGAGATGTTCACACCGCCGGCCACAGAGAACGGCACGCGCGCCTCCTCCCCGGCGCTGAGCAGGACGTTCAGGTTGTAGCCCGGCTTCGCCTGCTCGTCCAGGCCGGCGTGGAACTCGATGAACTTGGCTCCGAGGGCGCGGGCTTCCCTTGCACGGGTCACTTTGTCCGCCACCCCGATCAGGTCCACAACGATGCCCTTGTTGTGGGCCTTCGCTGCCTTGACCGCGCCGGCGATGGTGGAATCGTCGGCGCCGCCGAGGACGGACACCAGGTCTGCACCCGCGCTGAAGGCGATGTCGGCTTCGAGCTCGCCTGCGTCCATGGTCTTCAGGTCTGCGAAGACGATCTTGTCCGGGTGGGCGGCCTTGACGGCGGTTACGGCGGACAGGCCGGCGTTCTTCACCAGCGGCGTTCCGAGCTCGATGATGTCAACGTATTCGGCGACCTTGCCCGCGAGTTCGAGGGCGGCTTCGACGGTCAGGACGTCCATGGCGACTTGGAGTTTCATGTGTGGTCTCTTTTCGGTTGGTGGAGCGGTTTCGGTGGTAATGGGGTTTGGTCAGTGCGGCCCGGGCGCCTATTCGAGGTTCGCGTGGCGCTGCCAGAGGTCCTCCGGAGCCGACGCATCCTCGTCCCAAAGGCTTTGGAACACCGCTTCGGTGGTGGTGAACAGCACCTGCTCGAAGAGGCTGCCCGAATACTGCTGTGACACGGCCGAGGTGTGGTCCGTCTTGTGGGCAGCGGGGATAAGTACGACGGCGGCAGCAATGGCCGCGAGAGGGGAACCGGAGCTGGTGGTGTAGGCAGCCACCCGGGCACCGTGGGCGGCCGCGGTTTCCGCCGCCTTGACGACGCCGGCGGTGGTGCCGGAACCGGAGGCTGCGAGCAGCAGGTCGCCGGCGCGGACGGCTGGTGCCGTAGTTTCGCCCACGACGTGCACCGTCAGCCCGAGATGCATGAGCCGCATGGCCGCCATCTTCAGGACAAGGCCGCTGCGTCCGGCGCCGCTCACGAAGATCCTGTCGGCCAGCCTGAGCTCGGTTACGAGGGCACCGACCTGTGCCGGGTCAACGCGCTGGAATACTGCGCTGATCTCCTCCTGAACCAGGGTCCGGTTCCGCTCAAAGGCCTTGGACGTTCTCGCCAGGCCGGCCGGACTGGTTTCTGCGATGACACTCATTGGCGCCAGTCTCCTTCGTTTGTGACTCTTTCATCCTGTCCCGTCCGTTGGGCGGATCCAACGCCATAATCGGACGGTCGTGACTACCTAAACGGGTAGGCAGATGAACATCGCGCACGTAAACTGGGCAGGTGGAATCGCCCAACTCAGACCTGCTCGAGGCCATCGCAGCCCTGTCCACCGCCCCGCTTGCCACCATCGCGCAGCGGCTGCGGGAGGCCACCCTGCCCTATCTGGGCAGCAGCGCCCTGGTCATCTTCACCGAGGACTGCACGGGACGGCCCCAGAAGAAGGCCGGCGATGAAGCCATCATCAGCCGTGTGTCCATCGTCGAACTGGACCACATCCGGGCCTTAGCGGCCGGCGAAAGCCGGGAGAACGAGGCCTGGAGCGGAGAGGTATTGCTCGGCGGCGGGCCGCGCCCGGTCCTCGCTCTGTCTTCGCCGAGCAAAGCCCTGCTGGTCCTTGCCGATCCGCAAGCCCTGACGGACGCCGCAGACCGAGCCGAGGCAGAATGGATCCTCCGCTACCTCTGGACGCTGGCGGCCGAGCGGATCCGGGAAAAGGTGGCCGACGCGCCGCCGTCGTACCTCATCGAATCCCGCGCGGCGTCGGCCGAGCGGGTCAGGGTGACCGCCGAACTGGTGGACCAGCACTCCACCACCCTCGAAACCCTGCTCGCCGCGCTGAGATCGCCCGCGCTCAGTGACGGTGCGGCACGGAAGTCCGCCACCGACGCCGCGACCAGGGCCCTGGTTGGACTCCGCACGCTCAGCGACCGAACCACGGAACTGGTGGAGGAGCCGGTCGCCACGGCGTTCCAGCGCCTCCGCGAGGACCTTAAACCGCTCATGAACTTCAGCGGGATCGACGTCCAGTTCATCGAACCGCCCGTCAACGGCCGCGCCCTCCCCGGCGAAGTGGCACACGCTGCCCGGGCTATTGTCCGCGGGCTGGTCCTGGCCATGGTGGACCAGGCCGGAGTCCGCCGGATCCGCACGCAGTGGGATTGCGACGGCGAGAACCTCCTGGTCAACGTCCGCGACGACGGTCCCGGCGAACTGTCCGCGACGGCGCCCGCGATGGCCCGCCTCGCCCAGCGCGTCGAAGCCCTGGACGGCAGCATGTCGCTGGATGTGATGCCCGGCTGGGGTGCCGACGTCGCCGTGTCCCTCCCACTCGACCCGCCGGCGAGGCAGCTGGCCGACGTCGCCGACTGGAAGCTCGGGGAGCGCGAACTGGAGGTCCTCCAGCTGCTCGCATCCGGCCAGCGGAACCGTGCAATCGCCGCCAAGCTGCACATCAGCGAAAACACGGTGAAGTTCCATCTCCGCAACATCTACCGCAAGGTGGGTGCCTCCTCGCGAACGGAAGCCGTTGCGATGGCCCACAGGAACGGTCTGCGCTGAACCAGCCGCCGTAACGCAATGCCGGCTCCCATGCGTCTGGCGGCATAGGATCGAAAGCGTCGAACTAACCGAGAGGACGCTCCGAGCGCCTTCGTGGCGGGCACGCAAGCCGCACACTACTTGAGAGTATGGATCATGGCTTCGAACAATGACCGCGAATCCGACGTTGATGCGGACACAGGCCAGCACGGCGGTGTCCAGTCCGTGGACCGGGCCCTGGCGGTCCTGGAGATCCTGGCGCGGGACGGCCACGCCGGCGTGAGTGACATCGCCGAAGAGATGGGCATCCACAAATCCACCGTCTCCCGGCTGCTGGGTTCGTTGGTCAGCCGGGAAATGGTCCACCAGAACAGCGAGCGGGGGAAGTACCAGCTGGGCTTCGGCATCCTCCGGCTGGCAAGTTCCATCCCCGGGCGGCTTAGCCTGGTCCGCGAAGCCCGGCCGGTGCTGGAAAGCCTGGCGGAAGAATTCAAGGAGACGGTGAACCTCGCCGTGCTGCGCTCGAACTACGCCGTTAACGTGGACCAGGCCATGGGGCCGTCCACGCTCGCCACCTACGACTGGGTGGGCAGTCTGACCCCGTTGCACGCAACTTCCAGCGGGAAGGTCCTGCTGGCGGCGCTCTCCGCGGATGAGCGGGACCGGATCCTGAAAGAGACCGGGCTCCCTGCCCGGACTCCGCGGACCATCACCAACAGGAAAGAGCTCGAAACCCAGCTGCTCGACGTCGCCCGTGACGGTTACGGGGTGGTGCGGGAGGAGTTCGAGATCGGGCTGAACTCGATGGCTGTGCCGGTGTACAACCACATGGGCTCGGTCATCGGCGCTATCAGCATCTCCGGTCCGGCCTTCCGTTTTGATCCGGAGAAGGCGCCGGGACTCCTCGAGGCGCTGAAACAGGCGGGCCTGCAGCTCAGCGCAAAGATGGGCTACTCCCGGCGTTAAACGGGTTGAGCCCGCCCGATGAGGCAGGCTCAACCACCAAGGTTGGTTTCGAGAAGCTCAACCAACAGGCTTGACGTCCCCCACCTTCTGCTGCACCCAGTCGTGGAAGGCGCCGATGTGGTGCTCGCTCGGCACCAGCACGCCGCCCTTGGCGTAGACCTTTGAACCCATGGCCGGCTGGCAGCGCTCGCAGGCGTCGAAGTCCTGCTGGTTGACGCGGTGAAACAGCTCCACGGAGGCGCTGACGTCCTTGCCGCTCTCCACGACGCTGGGCACGTACAGCCAATCGCATTCCACGATGGTGTGGTCCGCGGCCATGGGGAACATGCGGTGGATGATCACGTGGTCCGGGACCAGGTTCACAAACACTGTGGGCTTGATGGTGATGGCGTAGTAACGGCGGTCCTGGTCGTCCTCGATTCCCGGAATCAGGTCGAGCCCTTCGGAGCCGTCAATGGTGAAGCCCTTGATGTCCTCACCGAACTCCGCGCCGTGCCCCACGAAGTACTGCGCGGCCAGGCCGTCCGCGAACTCCGGGAGGACCTCCGTCAGTTCCGGGTGGATGGTGGCGCAGTGGTAGCACTCCATGAAGTTCTCGATGATGAGCTTCCAGTTCGCCTTCACGTCGTAGCGGATGCGGCGGCCGAGGCTGAGGTTGGCCACGTCGTAGCCCTCGATCGCCTTCAGGTCGCCGAGCCGCTCCTCGATGGCACCCATCACGTCCTCTTCGAACGACGGCGGCTCGTCCGCCAGGCTCACCCACACGTAGCCCAGGTATTCGCGGATGTGGACCTTCACCAGACCGTACTCGTCACGGTCGATATCCGGCATCTTGGTGAGGTTGGGCGCCGCGATGAGCTTGCCCTCGAAGTCGTAGGTCCAGGCGTGGTACGGGCACTGGAAGGAGCGCGCAGCTTCACCCTGCTCTTCCATGCACAGCTTGACGCCCCGGTGCCGGCAGACGTTGTAGAAGGCGCGGATCCCGCCCTTGCGGGTGCGGCTGATCAGCACGCTCTCCCGCCCGATCTGGACCGTCCGCCAGGCGCCCGGCTTGTCCAGGTCGGCCGAGCGGATGGCACAGAACCACATCTGCTCGAAGATCCGCTCCTGCTCGGCGCGGAAGATCTCTTCGCTGACGTAGGCCTGGCCTGGGAGGGTGGGGATCAGGCTGGGCGTGAAGACTTCGGTGGTCATTCTTTTACTCCTCTGCGGTGACTGACGTCGGGTTTGGAAGGTCTGTGGGGGATCAGGCGAAACTGGCGGATGCTGCCAGCACAGGCGGGGCGGGGGTGGTCTGGGCTGGACTGGCTTGGGTTGCAGCTGCACGTGCGGCGTTGAGCTGCCGGCGCCACTTGGTGAAGAGGCGGGGCTGGTTGGCGCCAAGGACGGCTACGGGCCGGCCGTCGCGGTAGTAGACGGCCAGGAAGCTGTGGGTTGAGGGATCTCCGGCCTCGATGTCCACCCGGTCAGCGTCCCGGGCGTGACCGGCGAACTGGATGCGGACGTTGTACTGGTCGGACCAGAAGTACGGCAGGTTCAGCGGCTGGTGCGCGGCCCCGGGGTCCAGGAGCGCGGTGACGGCGAGGGCCGGGCGCTCCGCTGCACCGCTCCAGTGCTCCACGCGCCGGTGCTTTCCGGACTCTTCGTCGAGCCAGGCAGCACAGTCGCCGACGGCCACGACGCCGGGCACGTTGGTCCGGCCCATCGGATCGCAGAGGACGCCGTCGCCGAGTTCAAGGCCAGAGTCGGCAAGCCACGCTGTGTTGGGTACGGCCCCGATGGCCACCAGGACGACGTCGGCAGGCACGTAGCGGCCGTCCGCGAGGCGGAGCCCGCTGACTACTCCCTCGCCGCTGTAATATGACTCGATGGCCGCGTCACAAATCAGCTCCACCCCGTTAATTGCATGTAATGCGGCCAGGGCGCCCGCCATCTCCGCACCCAGAGGGCGGCTGAGCGGAACGGCGCCCGAGCAAACGACGGTGACTTCAACTCCGAGGGCGCGGGCGGTGGAGGCTACTTCGGCGCCGATGAAACCGGCGCCCACGATGACGAGCCTGGTCCCCGGCACCAGTTCGGGCGCGAGGTCCTGCGCGTCCTGCATTGTCCGCAGGGTATAGACGTTCGCCAGCCCGGCGAGTTCCGGCAGGGTCCGGGCGGATGCCCCGGTGGCGATGACCACGCCGTCGGCCTTTATTTCCGTGCCGTCGTTGAGTGTTATCGTCCGGGACGCGGTATCCAGGCTGCGTGCCGCTGATCCCAGCAGCCATTGGGCCTGGAGCGGATCTCCGCCTTCACCTTCGTCTGGTGTCTCCAGGCGAAGGTGTTCCGGACTGATTTTTCCCGCGAGGAAATCCTTGGACAGGGGGGGCCTGTCATAGGGCCGGTGCGGCTCGTCGCCGATGAGGATGAGCCTTCCGGCAAAGCCTTGGGCGCGGGCGGCACGGGCGGCCGAAATTCCCGCCAAGGATGCCCCCACTATTGCCAATGTCTGCATGGCCGCCTTCCTGTTATCCGAATGCAACTAATTGCGCATGACGCAACAACGTTCTGTATGCGAGACAGCGTGACGCAGACCACGAGGGGGTGTCAAGGGTCGGCCTTATTAAGGGGAAACCCTTGACAAGGCAGAGTGGCATGGATCACTCTGTTGCGTATTGTGATCGGCGTTGACGATGGCACAACCCGCCGGCCGGGCTGAGCCCGTCAACTGGGAAAGAGGTTTATCAGATGCACATTGCCTGCCCACTCACCGCTTTGGCCCCCGGAGGCGCCGTCCGTCTCGACACGTCCCCACCGATCGCCGTCTTCCACACGGAGGACGGTGAGCTCTTCGCCCTCGACGACACCTGCACCCACCAGGACGCATCTCTTGCGGACGGGTGGGTGGAAGGCTGCGAGGTGGAATGCCCCCTTCACGCATCCAAGTTCAATCTCCGCACGGGCGAAGTGGACGCGCCGCCGGCCAAGCTACCCGTACGGGTCCACAAGGTCTCCGTCGTGGACGGCCAGATCATGGTCGAGGAATCCAGCGAGGCGCCCAACCTTCCACCGGGCCTGACCATCAACGGCCACGTCTAGGCACCACCACGCAGTACTCCATTTCAAGCTAAGAGGTGAAGTTCTTGACCCTACAACTGAGCAACGAGCTGCAGGAACGGACCCGTTCCGCGGCCTCCGCCGGTCAGCCCCGGGCAGCATCCGGGCAGCAGGCGACGCCGTTCGTCCTCACCGTTGCCTGTCCCGAACGCAGTGGGATCGTCCACGCCGTATCCAGCTTCCTGGCGATGCGCGGATTCGACATCGCCGAGCACCAGCAGTTCGACGACCACGTCAGCAACACTCTCTTCCTGCGGACCGCCTTCACCGGCACCCTGGCCGGCGCGGCTGGCGCCAACGGTGACGGTGCGGACAGGGCGGACAGCACAGCTGATTCCCTGTCCGCCGATTTCGCGGAAATCGCCGACGAATTCGGAATGACCTACAGCTTCCACGACGACAGGCCGCAGCGCATCCTGGTGATGGTCTCCAAGTTCGGCCACTGCCTCAACGATCTTATTTTCCGCTGGCGCGCCGGGAGCCTCGGGGCGGACATCGCCGCCGTCGTCTCCAACCATGAGGACCTGCGCCCGATGGCGGAAACAGCAGGGCTTCCCTTCATCCACGTACCCGTAACGGCGTCCACCAAACCGCAGGCGGAGTTCCGGCTCTTGGAACTCGTGGACGAATACGACGCGGACCTTGTGGTGCTGGCCCGCTACATGCAGGTGCTGTCCGACGGCCTCTGCCGGGAACTCCACGGCCGGGCCATCAACATCCATCATTCTTTCCTGCCCGGATTCAAAGGGGCCAAGCCCTACCACCAGGCCTATGAACGCGGCGTGAAGGTGGTCGGGGCCACTGCCCACTACGTCACTGGCGACCTCGACGAAGGTCCCATCATCGAGCAGGAAGTCTTCCGCGTGGACCACGGCGTGGATCCGGATTCCCTCGTAACGGCAGGCCGCGACGCCGAAGCGATCGCCCTTTCCCGCGCGGTGAAGTGGCATTGCCAACACCGCGTCCTCCTCAACGGCTCCCGGACCGTCGTCTTCCGCTAGAGCCACACCGCGGGCCGGGAACGGGCCGCCTCCACACAACACGCAGCAAGTCACGAACAGGAGCTTCCGTATGAGCGCTACACCCCGCGTCGTCATCATCGGCGCCGGCATTGTCGGTGCGAATCTGGCAGACGAGTTGGCCACCCGAGGCTGGACCAGCGTCACCGTACTGGATCAGGGACCACTCAACCTCGCTGGCGGCTCCACGTCGCACGCGCCCGGACTGGTGTTCCAGACCAACCCGTCCAAGACGATGACGCAGTTCGCCGCCTACACCGTGGACAAGCTCCTCTCCCTGAGCGACGAGGGTGTCTCCTGCTTCAACCAGGTGGGCGGCCTGGAGATCGCCACCACCCCGGAACGGTTTGAGGACCTCAAGCGGAAGCTCGGCTACGCCACGTCCTGGGGCATCGAAGGCCGGATCATCGACGCCGACGAGTGCAGCAAGCACTACCCCCTGTTGAATCCGGACATGGTCCTCGGCGGCCTCCACGTCCCGTCCGACGGCCTCGCGTCCGCAGCCCGCGCCGTTCAGCTGCTGATCCGCAAGGCCACGGCCGCCGGCGTCACGTTCATCGGATCAACGCCGGTGACCGGGATCGATCAGGCCGGCGGAAGGGTCACCGGTGTCCAGACGCCCGACGGCGTGGTCCCGGCGGACATCGTGGTCTCCTGCGCCGGCTTCTGGGGCCCCAAGATCGGAGCGATGGCAGGCATGGCCGTGCCGCTGCTGCCGCTGGCCCACCAGTACGTCAAGACCACCACGGTGCCGGAACTCGTGGGCGCCAATCCCCTGGACCCCTCCAACGGGGCGCGGATGCCCATCCTCCGGCACCAGGACAAGGACCTCTACTTCCGTGAGCACGGAGACAGGATCGGAATCGGCTCCTACGCCCACCGGCCTATGCCCGTGGACCTGGACCGGCTGCCTGAAGTGGCCCCCGGGCAGATGACCGAGCACCGTATGCCTTCCCGGCTCGAATTCACGGAAGAAGACTTCCTGCCCTGCTGGGAGGACAGCCGGCAACTGCTGCCCGCCCTCCGCGGTGCGGAGATCGCCGACGGCTTCAACGGCATCTTCTCCTTCACGCCGGACGGCGGCCCGCTGATCGGGCAGGCCCCGGAGCTTGAGGGCTTCTACGTCGCGGAAGCGGTCTGGGTGACCCATTCGGCGGGCGTCGCACGTGCGCTAGCAGAACTGCTGATTGAGGGCCAGTCCCGCATCCCGCTTCACGAGTGCGAAGTTTCACGTTTCGAGGCCGTTCAGACCGCGGACAGCTACGTCAGCGAGACGTCTCAGCAGAACTTCGTGGAGATCTACGACGTCCTGCACCCCCTGCAGCCGCGCGAATCGCCCCGGGAGCTGCGCGTCAGCCCGTTCAACTGCCGGCAGAAGGAACTGGGAGCGTTCTTCCTCGAGGCCGTCGGCTGGGAGCGCCCGCACTGGTTCGAGGCCAACCGCCCGCTCCTGGACGCGCTGCCGGCTGAATGGCAGGCGCCCGAACGCGGCCCCTGGGCCGCAATGTTCAGCTCCCCCATCTCCGCCGCCGAGGCATGGAAGACGCGAACCGCCGTCGCGCTTTACGACATGACGGCACTCAAGCGGCTGGAAGTTTCGGGTCCCGGCGCCCTCGCCTTGCTGCAGCGCCTCAGCGCCGGGCAGGTCGACAAGAAGCCAGGCGCGGTCACCTACTGCCTTCTGTTGAACGACGACGGCGGCGTCCGCAGCGACATCACGATCGCGCGGCTCACGGAGACCACGTTCCAGGTTGGCGCCAACGGCAACATCGACTTCGACTACTTCACGCGGGAGGCCCGCAAGCAGACGGCTGATGACGTCAGCCAGTGGGTCCAGATCCGCGACATTACGGGATCCACGTGCTGCATCGGGCTCTGGGGGCCGCTGGCACGCGAAGTTATTGCTAAGGTCAGCACCGATGATTTCACCAATGACGGTCTTCGTTACTTCCGTACCAAGCAGGTGCGGATCGGCGGCATCCCCGTGACTGCCATGCGGCTGTCCTATGTGGGCGAGCTGGGCTGGGAGCTGTACACCACCGCCGAACACGGACTGAAGCTGTGGGACCTCCTCTTCGAGGCCGGCCAGGAACAGGGCATCATCGCCGCCGGCCGTGGCGCCTTCAACAGCCTCCGGCTGGAAAAGGGATACCGGCTCTGGGGGACGGACCTGACGCCCGAACACGAACCGTACCAGGCAGGCCTGGGCTTCTCGATCGCCAAGAACAAGGACTCCTTCGTGGGCGCCGAAGCCCTCGCCGAACGCCGCTCGCAACCGGCTGCCATGCAGCTGCGCTGCCTGACGGTCGACGACGGCACCTCGGTGGTGCTGGGCAAGGAACCCGTGTATTTCAAGGGCGAAGCCGCCGGCTACGTGACCAGCGCAGCCTACGGCTACACGGTGAAGCGGCCGATCGCCTATGCCTGGCTCCCGGCCAGCGCCTCCGAGGGCGATGCCGTGGAAATCGAATACTTCGGCACCCGGATCGCCGCAACGGTTAGCGCCGAGCCGCTGGTGGACCCGGGCATGGAACGCCTGCGCGGCTGAACCCGGACCCATCCAGGCCCTTTGACACGACTCCCAGACCACGCCCCAAGGAGATTTACCTGATGACGAACGAGAGCTACGACTACGTGATTGTCGGCGGCGGAAGCGCCGGATCCGTCCTGGCGGACAGGCTGAGCGCGGACGGGACGCACACCGTGCTGGTCCTTGAAGCCGGACGCAGCGACTACCCGTGGGACCTTTTCATCCAGATGCCGGCAGCGCTGACCTTCCCCAGCGGGAACAGGTTCTACGACTGGCAATACAAGTCAGATCCCGAACCCCACATGCACGGACGGCGGATCGCCCACGCCCGCGGCAAGGTCCTGGGCGGCTCCAGCTCCATCAACGGCATGATTTTCCAGCGCGGCAACCCGCTGGACTATGAGCGCTGGGGAGCCGACGCCGGAATGGAAACCTGGGACTTCGCCCACTGCCTGCCCTACTTCAAGCGGATGGAAACTGCGCTGGCCTCTGCTCCGAACGACGAGCTGCGCGGCCACGACGGACCCCTGGTCCTGGAGCGCGGCCCCGCCCGCAATCCCCTGTTCCAGGCCTTCTTCCGGGCTTCGGAGGAGGCAGGCCACAAGCGAACGGATGACGTCAACGGGTACCGGCAAGAGGGCTTCGGCCCGTTCGACCGGAACGTGCACAAGGGCCAGCGGCTCTCTGCGTCGCGCGCCTACCTGCGCCCCAATAAGGGCCGGAAGAACCTGACGGTCCGCACCCGTGCGCTTGCGGCCAAGGTCAATTTCGACGGCACAACGGCCACGGGGGTCACCTACCGCCGGAACGGCCGGCTGCACACCGTCGATGCCAAGGAAGTGGTGCTCTGCGGCGGCGCGATTAATACGCCCCAGTTACTGCAGCTCTCCGGCGTGGGGGATTCTGCGCTCCTGAAGTCGCTGGGCATCAAGCCGGTGGTGGACCTGCCGGGCGTCGGCGAAAACCTGCAGGACCATCTGGAAGTGTACGTCCAGCATTCCTGCAAGCCGCCGGTATCCATGCAGCCGTACCTCAGCCTGTGGCGCTACCCACTGATCGGTCTCCAGTGGCTGCTCGGCCGGAAGGGACCCGCAGCCACCAACCACTTCGAAGGAGGCGGGTTCGTCCGCTCCAACGAGGACGTCGCCTACCCCAACCTGATGTTCCACTTCCTGCCGGTGGCAGTGCGCTACGACGGCCAGAAAGCCGACGCCAAGCACGGGTACCAGGTCCACGTGGGCCCCATGTACTCCGACGCACGCGGAAGCCTGAAGATCACCTCCACGGATCCGGCCGCCCACCCCTCAATGCAGTTCAATTACCTCTCCACGGAACAGGACCGGCGGGAATGGGTGGAGGCCATCAGGGTCACCCGCGACATCCTGTCCCAACCGGCACTGGCTCCCTTCAGCGGCGGGGAACTCTCGCCCGGCTCCTCCGTGCAGACGGACGAGGAAATCCTGGAGTGGGTGGCGAAGGATGCCGAGACGGCCCTGCACCCCTCCTGCACCGCCAAGATGGGACCGGCCTCGGACCCCATGGCGGTGGTTGACCCGCTCACCATGAAGGTCCATGGCACCTCGGGCCTCCGCGTGGCAGATGCCGCTGCCATGCCCTACGTGACCAACGGCAACATCTACGCCCCGGTCATGATGCTGGCGGAAAAGGCTGCCGACCTGATCCTGGAACGTACGCCGCTGGCACCCGAGCACGCGGCCTTCTACCGGCACGCACCCGCCGTGGCTCCCGAAGCCGCACCAAGCCTGGGCCGCGCATGAGCGGCGTCCAGCTTGCCGAAAGCGGCGGCCAAGCCGTGGTGGACCAGGATGCGGCGCCGGTGCGGGGCTTGTTCGTGGACGGCCGGTGGAGCGAATCGGCCGCCGGGAATACGCGGATCATCACATGCCCGGCCGACGGCGAACAAGTGGCCGAGGTTGCTGAATGCACGGACGCCGACGCCGGGGCAGCGGTCGCCAGCGCCCGCCGGGCTTTCGACGGCGGAGCGTGGCCCGGCACCAGCGAAAAGGAACGCGGACAGGTCCTGCTCCGCACCGCCGAACTGCTGGAACGCGACAAGGCGCTTTACGCCCGGGCCGAAGCCCTCGACACAGGCAAGCGCTACGTCGAAGCGGAATACGACATCGACGATATCGCCGCCTGCTTCCGGTACTACGGCGGCATCGCCGGAACGGACGCCGGCCGCGTTATCGATACCGGGGTTCCCGGAACCATCAGCCGCGTGGTCCACGCCCCGGTGGGTGTCTGCGGGCTCATCACGCCATGGAACTACCCCCTTCTGCAGGCTTCCTGGAAGGTGGCACCGGCCCTGTTGGCCGGCAATACCTTCGTCCTCAAACCCAGCGAACTGACTCCCTCCACTTCCATCCTGCTGATGGAGACGCTCCTCGAGGCCGGGTTGCCGGCCGGAGTAGCCAACCTCGTCACCGGCCCCGGTCCCGGCGTCGGCGCAGTCCTGAGCGAAAGCCCGGACGTTGATCTGGTCTCTTTCACCGGTGGCCTGGCCACCGGGATCAACATCATGAAGAGCGCGGCCAACACGGTGAAGCGGGTTGCCCTGGAACTGGGCGGGAAGAATCCGAACATCGTCTTCGCTGATGCCGACCGCGAGTCGGCACTGGACAACGCCCTCACCGCAGTGTTCCTGCACTCGGGGCAGGTGTGCTCGGCCGGCACCAGGCTCATCATCGAGGAATCGATCCACGACGGGTTTGTGGCGGAACTGGTGCGGCGTGCACAGGCCATCCGGCTTGGCGGCCCCTTCGACGAGCTCGCGGAGACCGGCCCGCTCATCTCGGCCGCGCACCGTGACAAGGTCCATGCCTACGTTCAAGCCGGCATCGACGAAGGCGCCACCCTTCTGTGCGGCGGCTATATCCCCGACGCCGGTGCGCTGGCACTCGGCAGCTACTACCCTCCCACCATCCTTGACGGTTGCCACACCTCCATGAACGCAGTCCAGGATGAGTCGTTCGGACCGGTCCTGACTGTGGAGACCTTCAGCACGGAAGAGGAAGCCATCATGCTGGCCAACGACACCGCCTACGGACTGGCCGGAGCCGTGTGGACCAATGACGGATCCCGCGCGCAGCGCGTGGCGGGCGCCCTCCGGCACGGCACTGTGTGGATCAACGACTACCACCCGTACGTCCCGCAGGCGGAATGGGGCGGATTCGGAAAGTCCGGAAACGGCCGCGAACTGGGACTTCAAGGTCTCGCGGAATACCGCGAAACCAAACACATCTGGCAAAACATCAACCCCAAGCCCAGTCACTGGTTTGAGCCTCCACAGGCAGGAGTACAGCAATGAACAGTCCCGACATCTCAGTGCGCAACCTCTGGAAGGTCTTCGGACCGGGGGGCGACAAGATTCCCAACAATCCTGAACTCTCGGCCCTCAACTCCGCCGAACTGCTGGAACGCACCGGCTGTGTGGCCGCCGTCCGCAACCTGAGTTTCGACGTCGCAAAGGGCGAGGTCTTCGTGGTCATGGGACTTTCCGGATCCGGCAAATCCACCCTGATCCGCTGCCTGACCCGGCTGATCGAACCCACCTCCGGGCAGGTCCTGGTGGACGGCAAGGACGTCCTGCAGGCAGGCGTTGCCGAGCTGCGCGAGCTTCGTCGGCGGAAGATGTCCATGGTCTTCCAGCACTTTGGGCTTCTTCCCCACCGCACCGTGCTGGACAACGTCTCCTACGGCCTGCAGATCCGCGGGTCGGGCAAGAACGAACGCTATGCCAGAGCCCGGGAAATCATCGAACTGGTGGGCCTGAAGGGCTATGAACAGCACTACCCGGACCAGCTGTCCGGAGGAATGCAGCAGCGCGTCGGCCTGGGCCGGGCTTTGGCCGGCGATCCGGACACCATCCTCTTCGATGAACCCTTCTCCGCACTGGATCCGCTCATCCGCCGGGACATGCAAGCGGAAGTCATCCGGCTGCACAAGGACATGGGCAAGACCATGGTGTTCGTGACCCACGATCTCTCCGAGGCGCTCAAGCTCGGAGACCGCATCCTGATCATGCGCAACGGCGAGACGGTCCAGTGCGGCACGGGAGACGACCTGGTGGGGTCCCCGGCGGATAAGTACATTGAGGACTTCGTGTCCGAAGTCCCTCGCGCGGACGTCCTGACCCTGAAATGGATCACCCGGCCCGTGGCGGCCGGTACACCGGGCGACGCGCCGGTCCTCAGCTCCCGGATGATCATCCGGGATGCCATAGCGGCGGTCATGCACTCCTCCTGCCCCGTCCTGGTGGAAGATGGCGGCAGGATTACGGGGCAGATCGACCGCGACAGCATCCTTTCGGTGCTGCAGCCCACGGAAGCAGCGGCCTAATGTCTACCCTCGTCCGAGATCGGGCAACGGCGCAACCCACGCCCGTCCCCGTCCGTGAACCTCGCCGCAGGCCGAGCCGCCGCACCATCCTGCTGGGAGCCGCCGTCGTCGTCTGGATCCTGGGATTTCTTGTCCTGCATGGAACCGCAACCCTGGCCCTGCCCGCCTCAGAGCTGACGGACCTGCACCGGTCCTTGAACCAGTTCAACACCTGGGTAGCAGCGAACCGCGCGGACAACCCCGTCTTCCTGTACATCTTCACGCCCTTGCGTGCCGCCGTCGACGCCGTGGCCAACCTGTTCATCACCATCTTTGCTGCGACTCCCACGGGCCTGCGCCTGCCGGAGATCGGCTGGCTTGGAACGGTGGGCCTGCTGGGCTGGATCGCCTTTGCGATCGGCAACGCGCGGGTCGCACTGCTGACGGCCGCCGTCTTTACTTTCTTCGGCCTTCAGGGCCTGTTCGTCGAGGCCACCTACACGTTCGCCCTGGTCCTCACCGCGGTGCTGCTGACCCTTCTGGTCGGGATCCCGCTCGGTGTCCTGGCCGGTGTCTACGGCCGGGCTGCCAAGTTGATCACGCCGGTGCTGGACTTCATGCAGACGCTGCCCACATTCGTGTACCTGGCCCCGCTTGCCCTGGTATTCCTCATCGGTCCGGCGTCGGCCGTCATCGCCACTGTGATCTACGCAGCACCGCCCGTTATCCGCCTGACGGCCCACGGCATCCGCTGTATCCCGGAGAACACCCGCGAAGCGTCCGATTCGCTGGGCACAACGGGCCTGCAGCGGCTGGTCACCCTGCAGCTTCCCATGGCCCGGCGGACCATCGTCATGGGAATCAACCAGAGCACCATGGCGGCTCTGTCCATGGTCACCATCGCGGCGCTGATCGCGGCGCCCGGGCTTGGCCAGGTGGTGGTACGCGCGCTGCAATCGCTCGACGTCGGCACGGCCGTAAACGCCGGGCTCGCCATCGTCCTGCTGGCCATCGTGCTGGACCGGGTCACCACCGCCGCCAGCCGCCGTGCGGAACCGGGGGCTGCCCGGAACCGCAGGGTTTCCCGCAGGACCAGGTACATCCTCCTTGGCGTCACCCTGGTGCTGGCATTGGCCATGGTGCAGTTCTCCCGGACCATGCTGTGGGCTGCGGTGTTCCCGCAAGACCTCAACATCGGCACGGCGATCGTCCAGGCGGTAGGCTCGGCCAGCCAGTGGATGCAGACCAACCTGTCCCTGTTCACGGTGTCCTTCCGGGAAGCCGTCACCACCGGGATCCTTAACCCGTTCCAGTCACTGCTGACGGACACGCCCTTCTATATCCTCGTCGCCGTCATTGCCGTTGCGGCCTACGCGCTGGGCGGTTGGAAGCTCGCCGCCCTGACCACGGCATGCCTGGGCGTGATCATCTACCTCGGACTGTGGAGCGACTCCATGGTTACCCTGGCCGGCACGCTGGTAGCCACCGCCGTGGTCATGGTCCTGGGCGTGGTCTTCGGCGTCGCCATGGGCCGGTCCGAGCGGATGGACCAGATCCTGCGGCCCCTGCTGGACGCGGGCCAGACCATGCCCGCCTTTGTGTACCTGGTGCCGTTCCTGGGCCTCTTCGGAGCCACCCGCTTCACCGCGATCGTCGCCGGCATTATCTATGCCGCCCCCGTAGCCATCAAGATCACGGCCGATGGCATCGCAGCGATTTCCCCCACCGTAGTCGAAGCCGCGGTCGCCAGCGGTTCAACGCCCTGGCAAGTCATTACCAAGGTCCAGCTTCCGATGGCCAGGCCCTCCCTCGCCCTTGCCGCCAACCAGGGCCTGATCTACGTCCTGGCCATGGTGGTGGTGGGTGCACTGGTGGGGGCGGGCGGCCTCGGGTACGACGTCGTCGCCGGCTTCGTCCAAAGCTCGCTTTTCGGCAAGGGCCTCGCCGCAGGCATTGCCATCGTCTTCCTCGGCATCCTGCTGGACAGGATGACCCAGGCTGCCGCAGCCACCCCGGTGCGGAAAATCCCCTCATCCAACTCACCGTCAACCTAACCGCATGTAACCGTCCTGCGCCTGGCGCAGGGCATAGAGGACCTCCCAAGCATTCCCCCAACAAGGAGACCAAAATGAAAAAAGCTGGACTGCTGTTGAAACGAACCGTCCCGGCGGTGGCTGGAGCTGCGGCCGCCGCCCTGCTCCTGGCAGGCTGCGGCGGCGCCTCGGTGAACCAGGTGGCTGCTGCCACCGGTGCGGCCGAGGCGCCCTGCGGAAGTGTTAATGTCGCGATGAACGCTTGGGTGGGGTATACGGCCAATGCCGCTGTGTACAGCTACGTGGCGGAGAACAAGCTCGGCTGCACTGTGGTCCAGAAGGACCTTAACGAGCAGATCGCCTGGCAGGGCTTTGCATCCGGCGAAGTGGACGTGGTGATCGAAAACTGGGGGCATGAGGATCTGGTCAAGCAATACATCACGGAGCAGAAAGTGGCTGTCGACGCCGGCCCTACCGGCAATGAAGGACATATCGGCTGGTACGTACCGACATGGATGGCAGAAAAGTACCCGGACATCACCGACAGCAAGAACCTGAACAAATACGCTTCTATGTTCGCAACGTCAGAATCCGGCGGAAAAGGCCAACTCCTGGACGGCGACCCGGCCTTCGTAACCAACGATGAGGCGCTGGTGAAAAACCTCGACCTTGACTACAAGGTGGTTTTCTCGGGTTCGGAAGCGGCTCTGATCCAGTCGTTCCGGACGGCGGAGCAGAACAAGACACCGTTGCTGGGCTACTTCTACGAGCCGCAGTGGTTCCTGTCCGAGGTTCCACTCAAGAAGGTCAATCTGCCGGCGTGGACCGAAGGCTGCGACGCCGACCCGGAGAAGGTGGCCTGCGACTACCCGGCCTACACCCTGAACAAGATCATTTCCAAGAAGTTCGAGGACGGCGGCTCACCTGCAGCCAAGCTGGCCAAGGCCTTTACGTGGACCAATGAGGACCAGAATGCCGTTGCCACGGACATTCAGGGCGGCATGGCGCCCGAGGCTGCCGCTAAGAAGTGGGTGGACGCGAATCAGCAGGTTGTTGATTCCTGGCTCGACTAAGCGCGACCGAACCGGGCCAGGAAAAAGTCACCCACCCACGGAGATCCGTGGGTGGGTGACTTGCTGCCGGTTCCTCTGGGTCAAGCGTGTTGACGCTGGCTGTGTCCGGGCTGCGCGGTTGGGTGAGGGTCACTTCGGCACGGCCACCTCAATATGTGGCACGAAGCGGACGAACATGGCCTTGAAGCCGGGGGTGTTGGATTCCCGTGCCACGTTTTCCTTGTGGACCAGTGCGTTGGCTTCGGGGAAGTATGCCGCGGCGCAGCCCTTCGCCGTGGGGTAGGCCACCAGCCGGAACTTGTCCGCCTGCCTGTCGTGGCCCCGGAAGGTGCTGACCACGTCCACGAGGTCCCGGTCCTGGAAGCCGAGTTCCGCCAGGTCCTCAGGGTGCACCAGGATCACGCGGCGGCCCTGCGAGATTCCGCGGTACCGGTCGTCCAGGCCGTAGAAGGTGGTGTTGTACTGGTCGTGGCTGCGGATGGTCTGGAGCACCAGGTGGCCTTCCGGCGGGGTCAGGTATTCCAGCGGGCTGACGGTGAAGCGGCCGCGGCCGATGTCCGTCTTGAAGGACCGGGTGTCCCGGGGCGGGTTGGGCAGCACAAAGCCGTTCTTGGTCCGGATCCGGGCGTTGAAGTCCTGGAAGCCCGGGATGACGCGGGAGACGTGATCCCGGACCACGTCATAGTCCGCGGCCATGGCCTTCCAGTCCACCGGATGGTCCTCCCCGAAGGTGGCGTCGGCCATCCGGGCGATGATGACCGGCTCGGCAAGCAGGTGTTCGGACACCGGCTGGAGCCTGCCCTGGGTCGAATGGACCACGGACATGGAGTCCTCCACGGACAGGAACTGTGCCCCGGTGGGGTGTTTGTCGTCCTTGTCCGTCCGCCCCAGGGTGGGCAGGATCAGCGAGGTGCGGCCGTGCACCACGTGGGAACGGTTCGGTTTGGTGGACACGTGCACGGTCAGGCCGATCCGCTGCATCCCTGCTTCCAGGGTTTCCGTGTCCGAGCAGGCGAGGGAGAAGTTGCCGCCCATGGACACAAAGACGTCCACGTCGTTGCGTTCGAAGGCCTCCATCGCTTCCACGGCGTCGTAGCCGTGGGGGCGGGGCGAGGTGATGCCGAACTCGGCGTCCAAAGCGTCGAGGAGCCATTCCTTGGGTTTCTCCCAGATGCCCATGGTCCGGTCGCCCTGGACGTTGGAGTGCCCTCGGACCGGGCATGCACCGGCGCCGGGCTTGCCGAAGTTGCCCTGCAGGAGCAGGACGTTGACCATTTCCTTGATGGTGTCCACCGAGTGCGGCTGCTGCGTGACGCCCAGTGCCCAGCAGAAGATCGTGGCCTTGGACCGGATCAGCATGCCGGCCACGTCCTCGATCTGATTCCGGGCCAGGCCCGTGGCCTTCTCGGTCTCCTCCCAGTCCAGCTCACGGCGGGCCTCGCGGTAGGCATCGAACCCGTCCGTCTGCGCCTCGATGAAGGAACGGTCGACGACGGTGCCCGGGTTCCGCTCCTCCTCCGCCAGGAGCAGGTGGCCCAGTGCCTGGAATAGTGCCAGGTCACCGCCGACCTTGATCTGAAGGTACTCATCGGCCAGCGGCGTGCCGCCGCCCACCACCCCGGAGATGGTCTGCGGATCCTTGAAGTTGAAGAGCCCGGCCTCCGGAAGCGGGTTCACCGCCACTACCTTGCCGCCCTTGTCCTTGCACTCCTTCAGGGCTGAGAGCATCCGGGGGTGGTTGGTCCCTGGGTTCTGCCCGACAACAAAGATGAGCTCCGAATCGTGGATGTCCTCCAGCGAAACGGTCCCCTTGCCGATGCCAATGGTCGGATTCAGCGCAGAGCCCGAGGACTCGTGGCACATATTCGAGCAGTCCGGCAGGTTGTTTGTGCCCAGGGCACGCGCGAACAGCTGGTACATAAACGCCGTCTCGTTGGCCGTGCGCCCGGAGGTGTAAAAGACGCACCGGTCCGGCGTGCTGGCCCGGATGTGCTCACCTATCAGTTCGAAGGCTTCGGCCCAGGAGATCGGCGAATAGTGACTCTCCCCTTCGCGGATCACAACCGGTTCGCTGAGCCGGCCCTGGTTGCCCAGCCAGTACTCCGTTTTCCCGGAGAGTTCGGCGATGGAATGCCGGGCCCAGAACTCCGCCCCCACCGTACGCAGGGTGTTCTCCTCGGCCACGGCCTTGGCCCCGTTCTCGCAGAACTCGGCCGCTTTGCGCTTTGTGGCCGATTCCGGCCACGCGCAGCCGGGGCAGTCGAAGCCGCCGCGCTGGTTCACCCGCAACAACGAATGTGCCGTGCGGGTCACGCCGGCCTGGGCCACGGCGCGCTCCAGCGCAACCATCACCGCCTTGACGCCTGCCGCTTCCTTTTTCGGTTTGTGGACGTCGAGTTCGTCCTCGTTGATGTCCTCGACCGGGGCCGGCTGCTTCCCGAACTTCACCGGTCCAACCTTCACTGGGCCACCTGCTTCACAGTGCTACCTGGGCCAGGGTTTCCCGCTCGGCGCCGATGGTGGTGTTTTCGCCGTGGCCGGTGCGGACCACGGTTTCCGGCGGAAAGGTGAGTAGCCGCTCCCGAATCGAGGCGATGATGGTGGGGTAGTCGCTATAGGACCTGCCGGTGGCACCCGGGCCGCCGTTGAACAGGGTATCTCCCGTGAAGACCGTTCCTTCGTCCTCGAGCAGGAAGCACGTGGAGCCGGGTGAGTGGCCAGGCGTGTGGATGGCCTTCAGGGTGGCGCCCCCCACTTGGAACTCATCGCCGTCGGCGAGGTCATGGTCCGGTTGGACTCCGGGATAGACGTGTTCCCACAACATCAGGTCGCCGGGGTGCAGGTAGATGGGCGCGTCCACGGCCTCGGCCACGGCACGCGCGGCCCCGATGTGGTCGTTATGCGCGTGCGTGAGCAGGATGGCTTTCACCTTCCGGCCGCGGACCTGGCCGATGATCGCCGCCGCATCATGCGGGGAATCGATGATCACGCATTCGTCCTCGTTTCCCACGATCCAGACGTTGTTGTCCACGTCCCAGGTGCCGCCGTCGAGCGCGAACGTCCCGGAGGTGACCAGGTTCTCGATGGTGACGCTCATGCGGTCTCCGCCCCTGACCCGGCGTCAGCGGCCGGGCGGATTTCCACCACGGAACGCAGCACCTTGCCCTCGTGCATCCTGGTGAATGCCTCCTCCACCTGGTCGATGGTGATGCGCTCGGTGACAAAGGCGTCCAGGTCCAGGTTGCCCAGCTTGTACTGCTGGACCAGCATCGGGAAGTCGCGGGAGGGCAGGCAGTCGCCGTACCAGGAGGACCTCAGGGATCCGCCCCGACCGAAGACGTCCAGCAGCGGCAGCTCGAGCAACATGCCCGGCGTCGGAACGCCAACCAGCACCACACGGCCGGCGAGGTCGCGCGCATAGAACGCCTGCTTGTATGTTTCCGGGCGTCCCACCGCCTCGATGACGACGTCGGCACCGTGGCCGCCGGTGAGGGCCCGGATGGCATCGATGGGGTCTTCCTTGCTGGAGTCCACGCCGTGCGTGGCGCCGAGGGACTTGGCCATGTCCACCTTGTTGGCGTCAATGTCGACGGCGATGATGGTGGTGGCGCCGGCCAGCTTGGCGCCGGCGATGGCGGCGATGCCCACACCGCCGCAGCCGATCACGGCGACGGATTCGCCCCGCTTGACCTCACCGGTGTTGATGGCCGCGCCGATGCCTGCCATGACGCCGCAGCCGAGGAGGCCGACGGCGGCGGGGTCGGCGTCGTCGTCAACCTTGGTGCACTGTCCGGCGGCAACGAGGGTCTTCTCCGCAAAGGCTCCGATGCCCAGCGCGGGGGAGAGTTCCGTGCCGTCCTCGAGCGTCATCTTCTGCGTCGCGTTGTGGGTGTTGAAACAGTACTGCGGCTGGCCCTTGGCGCAGGCGCGGCATTCGCCGCACACAGCACGCCAGTTCAGGATCACGCGGTCGCCGGGGGCCACCTCCGTGACGTCCGGGCCGACGGCGCTGACCACGCCGGTTGCCTCATGGCCCAGCAGGATGGGGAAATCGTCGGTGATTCCGCCCTGCTTGTAGTGCAGGTCGGTGTGGCAGACGCCGCAGGTGAGGATGTCCACCAGCGCCTCGCCCGGACCGGGATCCGGGACCAGGATGGTCTCCACCGAGACCGGAGCGTTCTTTTCCTTGGCGATGACCGCCTTGACTCTGTGAACCATTAGCTGGTGTTCCTTTCCTGAGTACAGGGACTCGTGGGCGACGGCACCGCTGGCAATCCAGCCGACCCGTCGGGTTCAAAGGTTCTCACGCCGCAGCTCCTGGCCGGCTGGGTGCGAGGACGTGAGTTATTGCGTATTACACAACGCGATGCACATAGCGCGTACTCGAAAATATGTCAGCCGCCACGGAGGGTGTCAATAGAGCGCCCTGGGCAGCGGTCTTCCGCTGTCCAGGTGGAGCATGGACGCAAGTCGCGGATCCTGGCTGCGTTCGAACAGGAAAACCTCGTGGAGCGGGATGCGGAAACCCGCCGGTTCCGGCTGGGGCTAGGCCTGATCGCCGTCGCCGGATCATGCATCGGCTCCGCCTCAGAGACGACTCCCGCCGGAGCTGGGCCATCAACTACGGCGAATCTGCATGGCAGCGGCGGACAAAGTCAACCGCACGGCTGGGCGGCAACGCCACCAGCCGGGGACATGGGACAGAAGGTTGCCGCGGGAGAAGTAAAAAGCTCCATGAGGGCCGTGGGGGCATCCTCAAAAGCGCCGGGGGAGGCTGCGAAAACCTTCATGGCGCCGATGCCTTGCCCGTCGGCTATCAGCGGGGTACTGAGCAGTGATCGGATGGGCATGGCGCTGACCGCAGCGCTCCAGCCGGCCATCGCGGGTCTCTGGCGACGTCGTGGACGAGTACGCTTTGTTGCGTGGCCCAGGCGGTGAGGCAGGGCTCTGGGCCCAGGCCATACTGAAGGGCGTCAGCGCGTCTCACTATCGCGACGGTGGACCCGGAACTGACCTGGCGGGCTGCGGACCCGGACTGCACGAATTCCGGCTGGTTGGCTATTCATCGTAAGTGGTGGGGAATTCCCGTTCGCCGGCAATTCCGGAAATGATTTTGGCTGCCACCTCCTTTAACTTGATATTGCGGTGACTGGATGCCTTTACCAATATCTGGAATGCCGCATCGCGGCTGCACCTGTTCTGCGCCATGATCGCCCCAATGGCTGTGTCAATGACGGTGCGGGACTGCAGGGCGGCGGAGAGGTCGTCACGCGCCTCGCGCAACTGTGCGATGTTCAGGGCAAGGTCCAAGGCCTTGGCCGCGATGCCGGTAAGTCCAACAGACGCATCAATTCCGTGATGCGGGAAGCCGTGCATGATGGGGGAGTAGAGGTTTACCACGGCCTGAGCGGACGCTTGCAGGCGCATGGGAACCGCAAGGATGGAGCCGATGTTCGTCTGGCGGGCAGCCTGGCTGTATTTCGGCCAACGGAGATCGGCGTCCAGGTCCGGGACATGGACCATGGTTTCTGTGCGAAGGGCTGTCAGGCAGGGTCCGTCGCCGTCGCTGTTTTGCAGTTCGTCCAGGTTCCGGGCGAGGGTATCGCTGCCGGCCATGGCGACGGGCCTCTTCTGACGGACCACCGTGATCCCGCAGGACAGGTGGTTTCCGGGCTGTGAAAGTTGCAAAGCGAAAATCGTGGCGGTGTCCGTCAGGAATTCGTGGACGTCGGAGCTTGCCAGGACGAGGTCCTGGAGGTGCAGCACAAAGTCTGGCAGGCCAGCGCCGGCACGTCCAACGCTCCCGAATTGTGGTTCTCGGATATCAAAGTCCTGGGACATGTACACTTCCTTCACGGTCCGTCCGCCGTGATCTCCTTGATGGCGGTCTGGATGAGATCCATCTGCAGCGGCGCCAATTCCGTCAGCTCGTGCACATAGGCATCCACCCCGAACTGATCGACGTTTCCGCCGATCCCGTAATAGTAGGTCCATAAGCCGGGCAGGCTGATGTTCCCGTTCTGGAACTGTACGGCGGCAAACTTGCGCTGGTCCGCCTCGAAGACAGGTTGGGGGGGTGCCCAAGCCGCCGTCGTCGATCATTTCTCCCCGCCTCCTGCGATGACGGGGATGTCTGACGCGTGGTGCAGGATGTCCTCGGCGATGTTATGCAGGCGGCGGTCGCTGCTGCGGGAGGCAAGGTGCAGGAGTTTGACGGCGGTTTCATGGCTGCAGCGGTTCTGCACCATGATCAGGGCCACAGCTGAGTCCACAATGGCCCGGGATCGCAGCGCCGACCTCAGGTGCTCCGGGTATGGGTCCGAAGGGTGCATACAAATTGCCAGACGCAGGATCCTGGAAAGCGATGCAGCGTGCTCCTCAATGTCGGCCACCGTTTCCGGGCCAAAAGTATTGAGCTGGGTTGAATAGCAGTTGAAGGCGGAGCGGGAACCATTATCGATGGGGATGGGGATGGGGATGGGGGCATACTGGCGTTCGTCCAGGCTCCGGGCCGTCTCCGTGCTGCTGGCTACCGTCACGGGTCCGGACTCCCGTTCCACCGTGATGGCACACAGCAGGGGCGTGTCCCCGCCCAGCAAGGACGCGGAAATCGCTGTCTGTCCCAAGGGGAATTCTGTGAAACCCGGACTCTCAAGAAGCAGGTCCTGTAATTGCTCCGCCGTCGGCACGGCATCATTCTCGGCCATGCGGCCTCAATTCCAAGCGTCGCCGGGGTCACACAACCAGACTGGCGACCGCGCGATCTATTCGCGCGCGGTCCGTAAATTCAACCCCGGACCCAGGGGCCAGCCCAAATCTCCTACTACCGACACTACGCCCTTCCAGGACGGCCGGGCGTGGTCCCGGTGATGTATTAGTGGGTGGGCTGGGAGCGCCCGCAGCAATGGAGTCAGGGCGTGTTCGCTACGGCGGAAAGCAGTGGATCCAGCCGTGCGGCCATCAGACGGTAGGCCGTGTTGTCCAGGATGCAGCGTATGCGGCATCAGTTCGGCGGCTTCGTCAGGGGCAAAGACTTTCCTGAACCTTGCCGTGGGGACGGCCGTGGTGAAGGCGGGCACCGGCTTAACTGGGAGGCCGGGTCAGCGCCATCGGGGTTGGTCGGGCCAGCTGGGAACGTATCTGCACCCTTGGCCGCTAGGCACGCTGTAGGCTCGGCACATGGCTGATCTGCGGCGTCGGACGTTTGTCTTCCGCACGCTGGTTGGCGCGGCGGCCGCGGCGGCCGTTGGAACTCTCGGCACCGCGTGTTCGCCCGGCGCCGAGCGGGACGGTACCGCCGGTGGCGGCGCCAAGGGGGAAGCAGTGAAGCGGCACAAGTACCAGTACGGCGAGGACGCCAGTCAATGGGGCGAGCTTTTCCTGCCGGAGCTGCCGGACGGCGGCGAGCACCGCGGTGTGGTGGTGGTGATCCATGGCGGCTACTGGCGCTCGCAGTACGGCGCAGAGCTGGGGGAGCCGATTGCCCGGGACCTGGCCACGCATGGCATGGCCGCTTGGAACCTTGAATACCGCCGGGCCGGGAACGGCGGCGGCTGGCCAAATACCTTCGCGGACGTGCTCGCCGGAATCGACAAGCTCGGCGACCTCGCGGCCGACCATGCCCTGAACCTTGGTCCGGTGGTGGCGCTGGGTCATTCAGCCGGCGGACACCTGGCTGCCTGGGCAGCTGGCAGGGGCAAGCTCGCCCAGCTGGGAGTTCCGGACGCCGACCGCCAAGTGCCTCGGACATCAGACGCCTCAGCGGTGCACCTCACCGGCGTGGTCAGCCAGTCCGGCCTGCTCAACCTGGCCGAGGCGGAGAAGCTGAACCTCAGCAACGGTGCCGTGAGCAACCTCCTGGGCGGGTCGTCGTCGAAATATCCGCACCGCTACAGATACGCTGACCCCATGACCGCCCTTCCGTTGGCCGTGCCGGTTGTTGCTGTCCATGGATCCGAGGACACTACCGTTCCGCTGGGCCAGTCCGAGTCCTATGTCAACGCCGGAACCACCGCGCACATGGAGACCCGGCTGATCAGGGTTCCCGGGGACCATTACGCGCTGATCGATCCCAAAACGCCTGGTTACCGGGCGTGCCGCGAGCTGGTCCGGTCCCTTCTGGGTTAGGTTCGGTCTCTCCGGGTAGGAACTCCTGAAATGGGTTCGCCATTCTAGACATTGGACGTCCCATCTCCTGTACCCTTGACGGATAGGACGAGTCGCGACCCCTAAGCGCGGCAAGGAGGAGACCCACGTGGCCATCGCATCGCAAGAAGTATCGCCCGCACGTTTCAGCGCGCAGCTCCGTTCGCATGCCCTGCAGACGCGGATCATGGACCTTATTCTGGAGCGCAGCCTGGACGTCGGTGACGCGCTGCCCACCGAAAGTGAGCTCTCCACCGAACTCGGCGTGGGCCGGAACACCGTCCGCGAATCCCTGAAAGTGCTGCAGGCGCTGGGCGTGATCGAGATCCGGCATGGCTTCGGCATGTTCGTGGCACCCAACAACTTCGGCGCCCTGGTGTCCGGCCTGACCTTCCGCGGCAGGCTGTCCCTCCGCCACAAGGGCGAAGAAGCCATGGAGCTCATCGATGTGCGCCAGGCCCTCGAATCCGGACTGATCGGATCGGCCATTGACCTGCTAACCGACGAGCACCTGGCTGATCTGCGCTCCACCATGGAAGCCATGGAGAACGCGGCCAAGAAGGGGGAGCCGTTATATGAGCTCGACGCCGAGTTCCACCGCCGGCTGTACGCGCCCCTTAGCAACGATCTGCTGATCAACCTCATGGATGTCTTCTGGCAGGTTTACCGCACGATCCACCTGGCCCTCGGTAGCGGCCCGGTCAACCTCGAGCAGCAGACGCAGGACCACTGGGACATCTTCGAGGCCGTGGCCAACAAGGACAAGGCCCTTGCGTTCGAACGCCTGCAGCGCCACTTTGACGGCATCCGCCTGAAACTCAAGGACGTCGCGGCCGCTTAGCTTTGATCCACATCGATGGATCAAGGCTAAGTACAGACCCCCGACTCTCCCGCCTCACTCGAACGTGCCGCTACAGAGCCGCGGAACTCAGCCAGGCGAGTAATCCGGCACGGGCAGTAGCCGCTGCCGCGATGAGCCGCCCTGCCTGATTTCTACGCCGCCTACGCGGCCGGGCACCACAAACCGTTCGCGATCTCCGAAACGGGAGCTTTCTATAACACCTCCCGCAGCGACGGCGCACCGGCCCTGGCGATCAAGGAAGCCTGGTGGAACCAGCTCTTCGGCCCCGGACTGCAGGCCAGGTTCCCGCAGCTCAAACTCGCCGTCTGGTTCGAATTCTCCAAGCAGGAAAACCAGCCCGGACGTCCCATGATCGACTGGAGAACCACGACAGATCCGCACATCAGGGACGCCTTCACCCTCGCGCGCCCCCGGCCGCTTCGCCATGGCGCCGCTGAAATAGACGAAAGCTGACCTGTGCACGCCCCGGCCCCGAATCCAACCGCCAGACCGGGGCGCCCGTAAACGAGATTTAGTCGCGCGACGCTAGCGGTGCGTCGGGCGGGGATGGCAGTATTAACCCGTGCCCCTCCAACTCGACGTGTACCGCACCGCCTTGGTGCTGCTCGACCTTCAGAACTACACCGTCCATCCCGACGGCTATTGGATGTCACAAAGGCCCGAGGCTGTCGAGCGGCTCGCGCCGTCGCTTACGCGCACGGCGGAAGCTCTTAAGGCGGCGCGGGCGGCGCCGATCGCGATCGTGCATGTCGGTAATGCCTGGCGAGACGGCCACCCCGATATCAATCCCCACGCGCCGTGGATGGTCGCCGCCAAGGAGGCCGGGCGCTCAACCGAGGGCACCTGGGGGGTTGAGTTCTACGAGCCGGTCGCACCACATCCTGAGGAACTAGTGGTGCGAAAGCGTGCTGTGAGCGCATTCGCAGGCACCGAGCTCGAGCGACTACTGCGGGTCCGGGACGTTTCGACCGTCGCATTGGCCGGCAGCATCACGAACTTCGCGGTGGAAGGCACGGCGCGCGAGGCCTCCGACCGCGGCTACCGGGTAGTCATCCTCTCGGACTGCTGCGAGAGTGTGTCGGACGAGTGGCAGGCGTTCTCGATGACGCAGATCCTCCCGATGATCGCCGAGGTGGTCACGTCCGCGACGTTCGTCGACGCGCTCAGCGGCAACCACAGCTAGCACCTGGACCAAGACGGCCGACGAGATTCAGACGCGCGACACCAGCTAGTTGGCCCCGACACGGTCCATCCCGTAAGCGAAACTAGCTCCAGAGCTATGTCCTTTACACTGCCGTTGTCTGTGGCTAGCCGGTGCACCCATGCCGGCGTCGACGCGGTGAGTTCGCGGGCTGCGACGCGGCTCCGGTCAAGATGTTCCTGAAGACCGCTTCCTTGGATACGTCCGCTCAGCTGTGCGGATGTTGCCTCCAAGACCGGGACTCTGCGAGCCCGTCCAGGTAGGAAGCCCGGGCGAGATTCCACCCGGCGCAACCCGAATGGAACATTGCAACGCCGCCGCGACGACCGTTGACAACATCTTGAGATTCCTTCGGATGCTACGTGCCCGCTCCGGCGGGGAAACCGGCCTGCGGCCGGCTGCGGTTGCACACAAGGCGATCGGCGCTGCGCCTGTTTCCTCACACCTTCTGTGCAACCTTGCCCTTCAGGCCGCCCCGCCTCCGTCAGGCACAGCTACGCGATGCTTCGCCAGGAGGCAAAAAACAACTGTGAGTCTTGCAGTGGCTGGTCTGGGACTAGCTGGCAGTGTTGATGCCGGTCGTTCTGCCTGGCGCGTGACTCGAAAAAACAATTGCCCCTTGAGGGTGCGTTTCCCCCGACTTGTCCGCGCTGGGTGGGGGCGACCGGCGTTGACCTGTCCCACGACGGTGGCTTGATTAGAAGCTTGCCCAGCCCCTCGCGGTTGTGGCTCATCACAGTATTGCCTCGAAGTGACTCCTCCCAGGTCCAGTGCCGGTCGCGATGCGACTTATCTTGCCCGTTCGAAAGGAAGGAGGGTGGCCGCGTTGACTATCGTTGCGCAGACCCGCCCATTTGTAATCGGTGTGGACTGCCACGCCCCGCACACACACTTACGCCATCATCGATGCCAGTACCAAGCGACAGGTCGCGTGCGAGCAGTTCCCGACCACCTCGGCAGGGATTTCCCGCGCACTGGCGTGGGTAGGCCGGCGGTCAGATGGCGATATGGCCTGTCTATGGGCCGTTGAGGGTATCGGCTCTTATGGGGCACGTCTTGCCAGGGCAGTAACCGACGCCGGCTATGACGTCGCCGAAGCTCCACGGATGAACGCCCGCGGTCGCCGGGGGATCGGCAAGTCCGACCCGCTGGACGCCGCCGCCATCGGAACCGCAGTCCTGGCCTTAGAGGAGTCCCAGCTTCGAGCCCCGCGCCGGGATGAAGGAACCCGTGCCGGACTCAGGGTCTTGAGCGCATCCCGGGATCAGTTGACCCGGGAACGAACGATGAATGTCAATGCACTCATCGCCTTACTCAGGGCATACGATCTTGGAATCGACGCTCGTAAACCCCTGGTTCCCGCCCAGATCGCCACGATCGCCAGATGGCGGGAACGACAGGAGCAGCTCGAGCTATCGATCGCGCGCGAGGAAGCAGTCCGGTTGGCGCGCCGCGTTCTCGAAGTGACCACTCAGCTGACTGCGAACCAGAAGCGTATGGCAGAGCTGATCCAGCAAAGCCCCGCGGCACCGCTGTTGGAGATGGTGGGCGCCGGGGCTGTCACAGTCGCTACCGTCCTGACAGCTTGGTCGCATCCAGGAAGGGTTCGAAGCGAAGCTGCCTTCGCCTCACTGGCAGGGGTGAGTCCCTTGCCAGCTTCAAGCGGTAACACTGTCCGTCACAGGCTCAACCGGGGCGGTGATCGGCGCCTGAACAGAGCGTTGCACACCATCACCATGACCCGGATGGTCCATGATCCCGGAACACGGGACTACGTCACTAAACGCACCGAAGAAGGCCGCAGCTACCGCGAAATCCGCCGATCACTTAAGCGGTACATCGCCCGAACGCTCTACCGCCAACTCAACACCCTTTACGCCACCGCGGCACAGGCCCCATCCCCCACGTTGCCGGGGCAGACCCTTGGGGACTATCTCATTAACGGTGTATCCGGCGGTTTCCTTTAGTAGTTTTCAGCTGCCGGGAATCGGTCGCTGAAGGTGATGGCGAAGGCGTTCAAAGCGGGCTTCCAACGCACGGCCCATCGGGTCCT
>NZ_QMKP01000014.1 GCF_003287955.1 Arthrobacter sp. AQ5-06
CCGGCATGAGGCGCGGGTGCGGGTAGGAGGAGAGCGCGTGGCCTTCCTTGGACTTTTCCTGCCGGAATCCGTCCAGGTCCTCCTCGGCGAGCCGGCCTTCCATGAACGCACGGGCGTACATGCCGGGCGAGGCGTGGCCCTGGAAGAAGACCTGGTCACCGCCGCCGGGGTGGTCCTTGCCGCGGAAGAAGTGGTTGAAGCCGACCTCGTACAGGGTGGCGGCACCGGCGTAAGTGGAGATGTGTCCGCCCACGCCGATATCGGCCCGCTGCGCCCGGTGCACCATGATGGCCGCATTCCAGCGCAGCCAGGCCCGGTACTTCCGCTCGATGTCCTCATCCCCCGGGAACGCCGTTTCCTGGTCCACGGGAATGGTGTTCACGTAGTCCGTGGTGGTCACCATCGGAACGCCCACGCTCTGGGCGCCGGCGCGCTGCAGCAGGCTGCGCATGATGTATTGGGCACGCCCAGTACCCTGTTCCTGAATCAGGGCATCCAGGGACTCCAGCCATTCGGCGGTCTCTTCCGGATCACGATCAGGCAGCTGGTTTGTCAACCCGCTGAGGATATGGGAGATATCTTCTCCTGCAGCCACGTCCAGCCTCTTTTCATCGTTGAATAGTTGGCTCAAGTTTTCATTCTATGAGAAAACTTTATTGCATCTCGAGATTATCCAAGCGGCGATCCACGCGTCAAGGCGAACCGACAGTCACAATCGGCGGCCAAGGGCTCTGCGCCCCCGGCCGCCGACGGGGACTGCCTGAAGCGAGCCCGCTCAGGCAGACGCGAGGAGCCTGCCCCAGCGCGGGTCCAGCAGCGGTACGCCCGCCATCTTGAGGCAGTGCCACAGGGTGACAGCCACGGAATCCAACACCGGAACCCCAGTGCCGGCCTCGATCTCGGCCGCGATGTTGGCGCCGTAGAGGTTGGTGCAGAGGTAGATCAAGGCATCCGGCTTGGACGCGGCGAGCTCCAGCGAACCCGGCCGCATTTCGTCAACCGTGACCCGGCCGAAGGACTCGTTGTCACTCAGGCCCAGGAAGCGGTTGTCGATTGTTTTGATGCCGTCCTGTTCGTAGGACCGGATGATCGCCTCGTTGACATCGGCGGTGTACGGGGTGAAGAGCCCGATGCGTTCGGTGCCGAAGCTCCGGAACGCCTCCATGTAGGCCAGGGTGGACGTGGTGGCCGGGATGCCCGTGGCGTCCGTGATTCCCTCCACGAGCTGGCGGTCATGGTCGGCGCCGAGCCAGGAGCCGGAGGTGCCGTTCCAGGCGAAGACGTCCACATCGGCGGTGGCGAGGAGTTCGGCGGCCGAACGCATGACCACGGCATCGAACTGCTTGTCCGAGGAATTATCCAAGGCAATCCGGGTGACCGGGATCCGGGTGAAATGAATGGTGACGTCGTCCCGCTCGCCCAGGATCCGGTAGCTCTGTGGTTCGAGGCAGGTGTTGGAGGACGGCACGATCATGCCGATGCGGGTTTTGCGTGTTTGGCTTGGCACCGGGGTTTCCTAACTGGCGGCGTAGACGGCGGGGCGGGATTCCTGGGGCCAGGACAGGGCGTCGCGGTGTTCGGTGAATCCCTTGCGGGCCACAAAGCGGCCAACAGCCCCGGGGTCATGGAAACCGGCGTCGTCCAGCACCACACGTCCGGCGGAGACGACGACGGCGGGCCAACCAGTCAGCGTCTGCCCTTCGAACGGCGAGAAGTCAGTACCCATGTGGAGAGCGACGCCGTCGACGGTGCGTTCCTCGGCGGGATCGAAGATGACGACGTCGGCGTCGAACCCCGGAGCGATGGTTCCTTTGCGGGGGAGGGCGTTGATGCGGGCCGGGCCGGCGGCGAAGACTTCGACGAAGTCCTCCACCCGGCGCTCTCCTCCGCTGGCCGAATCCATCATGGCGGTGAACGTGACAGGCATCCGGGTTTCGACGCCCGGGAGTCCGTGCGGCATTTCGCGGATGTCGTCCGTTCGCTCCCGCTTCTGCGTGAGGTCATAGCAGGAATGGTCGGAGGCGACGGTGTGGATGGCACCCGCGGCCAGCCGGTCCTTCAGCGCGGCCACGGTTTCGGCGCTGCGCATGGGCGGGCAGCAGGCGTACCACTCCGGCATCACCGATCCGTAGACACTGTCGTCAAGGGTCAGGTAGTGGGGACAGGTCTCGGAGTAGGCCTCCTGGCCGCGGCTGCGGGCCCCGGTGACCAGATCCACGGCGCCGGGAGTGGACTGGTGCACAAAGTAGACCGGGGCGCCGGTGTATTCGGCCATGGCCAGGGTTTCCTTGACCGAGACCTCTTCGGCCAGTTCAGGGCGCGTGCGGTGCAGGTGTTCGATGCTGATCCGTCCGTCGTCCGCGTGCTGCTGGGTGCAGTCCGCGATGATGGGGTCGTGCTCGGCATGGATGTAGGTGAGGCCGTCCAGACGGACCATCTCGCGCATGACCTTCAGGATGGTGTCCCCATCCGCCATCGTGGTGCCGCGGTTGGTGGTGTACATCTTGACGGACCGGACGCCCTCGGCGGCGAGCTGCTCCAGCTGCCACGGCACGGTTTCGTCCCAGTTGACCACGGAGCCGTGCAGTGCGACGTCGCACCGGGACTCCCGTGCCAGGACTTTCTTGGAAAGCACGGCGTCCAGCGGGGTTTCCCGGGCGTCCCGGGGGATGCCGAAGTCGATGATGGTGGTGGTGCCGCCCCACAAAGCGGCCGTCGACGTGGTCCGGTAGTCATCGAGGGTGCGGAACCGCCCGGTTATCTGGGCCACGTGGCAGTGTCCGTCGACGCCACCGGGAATGACCAGCCGGCCGGCGGCATCGATGGTGCGCGTGCCGGCGGGGACAGGCCCGGCGGCGTCCACCAGCCGGTCGATGCGGCCCTCCCGGACCACAACGTGGGCCTGTTGGCGGCCGAAGCTGTTGACCACGGTGCCGTTGGCGATCACGAGTTCTGGGGTGTTGGACATCGGTGTCCTCCTAAGTAGAAGTAGCTAGTTGGCCGGTGCGGGCGAAGCCGGCTGGGTGGCGCCCGCGGCGGCGTTCTGCGCGGTGGTGAGGGCGGCGTCCAGGTTTCCGGAGAGGCCGCGGCGGGCCTTGGCGGGGGGAGCTGCGAAGGCGCCGGCGCGGTGCGGGCCGGAATCGAGGCCGATGACGGCTTCCGCCATCCGGATGCCCGCGGAAATCCCGTCCACCACGGGGACCCCTATCTGCCCGCGGAGTTCGCGGGCCAGGCCGGCGAGCGGCGCGCCGGCGAGGATCACGACGTCGGCCCCGTCCTCAGAGACCGCCTGGTGGCTGAGTGCCAGCAGAGTTGCCTTGAAGTCCTGCTGCACCGAGGCGATGCCGTGGAGCGACTCGTTGATGGAGCGGATCGACGCCAGCCGGCCGCCGAGGCCAAAGCGCTCCACGCAGTCCTGGTACCAGGGCCGGATCCGGTCCGAGATGGCGATGATGGAGAACCGGTGTCCCTGCAGGGCGGCGGCGCAGAGTGCAGCCTCGGTGATCCCGATAACGGGGATGTCGGCGAGTTCCTTCAGCGCCGGCATCCCGGGGTCGCCGAATGCGGCCACGACAACGCCGTCGACGCTGGCGCCGTCGCAGGTGTATTGGGCGATGATTTCGGCGACGGCTCCCGCCGCGATCAGGGACTCAAAGCGGGTTTCGATGTATTCGACGCCGTACCCTGCGGTCCGGACCACGAGTTCGGTCCCGGGGGCGGCGGAGCGGAGGGCCTCCGCCTCGATCAGGGCGGTAACGTCGTCGCTGATATTGGGGTTGATGACAAGAAGTTTCATTGGTTCTTCCGACGAAGGGCGGGTTCGGTCCGGCTGAAATCCTCCGGAAACTGATCGCGGTATTTGCTGATGTGCGACGCCGATTGGGCGGCTGCCCGGTCCGGGTCGCCACTGGCGATGGCGACGTAGAGGGCGCGGTGTTCTTCGATGAGCTCCGGCAGGTCGCTGACGTGGCGGAAGAGCCAGTGCATGCGGCCCTGGAGCGGTTCCAGTGCGGACTTGAGGAAGCCGTTGTCCGCGATCCGGGTGATGGCATCGTGGAATTCGCTGTTGGCCCGGTGGGCATCCATTATGGCGCCCATGGCCAGGCAGCGGTCTGCCTCGTGCAGAAGACCTATAAGGCCACTGAGGTCTTCGGGGGTGGCGCGGGTGGCGGCCAAGCGGCAGGCAAGCACCTCGAGTGACTGCCTCACGTCGAACAGATCCTCGACGTCCTTGGGGCTCAGGGTGCTGACCTCGACTCCGCGGGCGCCGCGGTCGCTGATGAGCCCTTCTTGGCGCAGCATGCGGAGCGCTTCGCGGACGGGAAGCCGTGAGACGTTGAATTCAGCAGCGAGGTCGCGTTCCACCAGCCTGGTGCCGGGAACGTAGTGCCCTTCAAAGATCCTGTTGCGGAGGGTGTCCCGGACAGCCTCCCGAAGGGGGCGTTCCTTGTCCTGGGTCTCTTCTGCGCTATGCATGTTTCTCCACTTTCGGTTCTTATCTGGCATTGCGTTCCCGGCTACAGGAACAGGTGTGTGTGGCCAGCTTAGACAGGTAGCCGCTTGTTGTAGTTCAGGGTCAGCACCGAGGCGCCCATGATGATTGCGGATCCCACGAAGTACAGCAGAGCCCAGGTGTAGGAGCCGGTGGCGCCCACGATCAGGCCCACGGCTATCGGGGTGACGAAACCGGCGATGTTGCCGCTGAAGTTCATGGCGCCGCCCAGGACGCCGGCGTTCGTCCGGCCGCCCAGGATGGAGGGGATGCTCCAGAACAGACCCACCCAGCGGAGGAAGAACATGACTACGGACAGGAGGACAACGGCGGTCGTCGAGTCGGCAACGATGGTAACTCCGATGAGGCCGCCGATCACCACGATGCTGGAGATGCCGAGGAGAGTCCGCATAACGAGGTTGGCCGAAGCTCCGGAGTTGCGCCATTTGTCCGCGATGGTGCCGCCCAGGATTTCCCCGACAAATCCGGCGCCGAAGATCACGAAGGTGGACCAGCCGATGGTCTTGAGGTCAAAACCCTTGGCCTGGGCCAAGTACAGCGGCCCCCACGTCAGCAAGCCATAAAAAACGCCGTTGAAACCCAGCCAGCCGAAGCACATGGCCCAGAAAGACCGGAACCGCAGGTAAGGGAGAAGCGCGCGCTTGCCCTTGCTGCCGCCCAGCTCAGCCTCAGCATCCTCCGCGGCATGGGAGGCCTCGAGGTACTCGGCCTCGGCGTCGTTGACGCCCCGGTGCTGGCGGGGGTTATCGCGGACATACCACCAGACGGCCAGGCCCATCAGCACCGTGGCGGCGCCGGCGATGATGAACGCGAGGCGCCAGCTGCCGGTGGAGGCGATCAGGCCGGCAATGAGGATGCCGCCTAGGCCGGCACCGAGGGGGGCGCCGGCGTCGAGGATGGTGGCACCGCGTCCACGCTCGGATTTGTGCATCCAGATCGCGTTCAGCTTGCCACCGGCGGGCATAACGCCGGCTTCCGTAACGCCGATACCCATCCGGGCAATGAACATGCTGAGGAAACCGCCCGCGAAGCCGGAGGCGGCCGTGGCTGCGCCCCATCCGACGCAGGACGCCGTCATGACCTTGCGGGGACCGAACTTGTCGATCAGCAGGCCTACTGGGACCTGCATCAGAGCGTAGGTCCAGAAGAAGGCTGAGAGCAGGAGGCCCACGAGCTCCGGGGCGAGATTGAATTCTTTCTGGATGATCGGGAGGGCCACCGAGATGGACCCCCGGTCGATGTAGTTGACGGCCACGAGGACAAGCAGGAGCAGGAACATTTTCCAGCGGACGTTGGTGCGACGTTGCACGCCGTCCTTGCCGGTTTTGTCGTCGGGGAGCGGTACTGCGGTTTCAGTATTTTGAACAGACACAACTTCTCCTTTGAAGAGAGGAAGATTGCAGACGGGAAAAGACCTGGGTATTCGCGGGGCAGGAGGCCTGCTGGTGGGGCGTCCTGGGTTCCATCCGGACGAGCCGCCAATGAACGGCGACTCGGGATCCGCAACCTTTTGGGATCCCGCTTTGGGATCCCAAAATTTAGAATAGAAGTGACCCGCGCCACTGTCAAGGAATTTGTTCTGTTGTGGCCCGCCGGGGCCAAATCACCGATTGTGACAGCTGCCGATGTGGGGATCCGGCGGGCGGCGTGGTTGCGGCGGGCATGGAGATATCGGGGGGCGGGCGATGGGCGCACAGGAAGGGCCCGCGGCGTCGCCGCGGACCCTTCCTGTTGTGGCAGGTTTCCGGCAGGTGCCGGTGTGCTCAGCTGCCCCGGTAGGTGGAATAGGCGAACGGGCTCAGCAAGAGCGGCACGTGGTAGTGGGCCTCCGACTCCACCACACCAAAGGTGAGGGTCACCTCCGGGAAGAACGTCTCGGTGCCGCTGGCGGCGAAGTACTTGCCCGTGTCGAAGGCCAGGCGGTAGGTCCCCGAAGGCAGCCGATCCGGTCCCAGCTGTTTGATGCGTCCGTCGGCATCGGTGGCACCCTCGGCGATCTGGACCCAACGCTCGCCGTCGAGCACGTGGAGGGTTACGGGGACCTCGGCCGCCGGTTTTCCCGAGCCGGTATCGAGTACATGGGTGGTGACGTGGGAAGTGCTCATCTGCCCATCAGTCCTTCGAGTCGGAGCACTGCGATTTCCCGCAACTGCTGGCCAATGATTGATTGTTCTGCTTCGGGGGTGTGGGCGAGCCTGGCGTTGAGGGCGGCCAGGATCTCCTCGCGGCTGCGGCCGGCAGCGCGGATCAGGAACACCTGCCCGAACTTCTCCTCGTAGGCCCGGTTACCTTCCGCCAGGGCCTCGGCGACGGCCGCGTCGGCCACGCCCAGTCCGGCCTGTTCCGACTGGGACAGCCTGGCTTCCGCGCTGTCCCCCTGGGCCCGCTCGCCGATCCGCGGATGGTGGGCGAGAGCTGCTTCGATCTCCGCCGGGGTGAACGGGTTGGCTGCGCCGCGGCCCGCCGCCAGAAGCGCGTCGAGACTGGAATAGGGCCGCGCGTCGGCGAGTTCGTCGATCCAGCGGTGGATGTCCAGGCAGGGGCGCAGGAAATCGGCAGCCTCCGGGCCGCCGGCGGCGTTGAACTGTTCAAGATGCATAAAACAGGTCCTCGTGTTTCGATGCTGGCATCCACGGTGTAGGGCTATGCGGATACTTTATTCCGCATCATGGAACTGTTATTTCAGCATATGCAAAAAGTCAACCGCACGGACCTGCGGGTGTCAACTTCCGGGACGCTGCTTGGGTGACGCCTCAACGGAAAGCGGACGACGGCGGGAGGTCCCGCCGTCGTCCGCTCTTTCTGATCCAGGGGCGCAGGTCAGGCGAGCCTGCGCCGGATCAGGGCCGACGCCTGGTCAACCACCACGAAATGTTGCGTTAGATAAGGAAGCGAGCGAACACCTTGGAGGGTACTGCCTCCGGGCGCGGTGCTCTTCTCCGGTATCGTGGGTCCATGGTGCGGAACCTGGCCGATATCGGAGCTGAAGGTGTATTGCTCGCCGGGGCGGGCCGCGCCATCCTGCTGCAGATCGCGAACCCCGCGGTTGGCCATGGCGTCGCCGAGCACAGCGATTTTGTAGCCCGGCCACTGGACCGCTTCCGGGCCACCGTCACCTACGTCTACGCCGTGGTTTACGGAACCGAGGACCAAGTCGCGGCGGTTCGCCGTAGCGTGAACCGGGCCCACTCGGCGGTCCGCCGCAAGCCCGACGCCGGCTCCCACGGGTACAGCGCGTTCGATGCCCAGGCTCAATTATGGGTAGTGGCCACCCTGTACGACACCGCCATCACCGTCTACGAGAAAATCTACGGCCCGCTGGACGACGAGGCAGCCGACCTCATGTACAGCGACTACGCAAGAATCGGCACCGTCCTGCAACTGCCGGCGGACCTGTGGCCGGCCGACCGCGCAGCCTTCAGGATGTACTGGGACGCGTCCCTTCGGACATTGGAGCTGGACGCCGTCACCACCGGCGTCGGCCGCGACCTCCTGTACCCGCCGGCCGGGCCGCTCTGGCTGCGGATGAGCATGCCGCTGATCCGGTTCATCACCGCCGGTCTGCTGCCGGACCACTTGCGCGCCGGCTTCGGGCTGCCGTGGAGCGACCGCCACAGCCGCCTGTTTGACCGCACCACCCGCTGGTCCGCTCTGGTGTATCCACGGCTGCCGCGGCCGGTCCGGCACTGCGTCAAGAACTACTGCCTCGGCCGGCTCCACACCTCGTAGGAAATCACCGCGTGGGAAAACGGACGACGGCGGGAGGTCCCGCCGTCGTTCTTCCTCACCTGAGGTGCCTGGCACAGCGATAGTAGCCGTGACACACCATCTTTCGGCGTCCCGGTAGCGAATCCCTGTCATGAACTATTACAGCCAAGCGGCGCAGGAACGGGTTCGGGACGCCGCATACGACGCAGTCGAGAAAGTCCTCAACAGCATGTTCGAACCGTTGAACCGGCAGGCCCTCACTGCCCGCTGGAACCAGGCCTGCGAAGCCATGGCGAAGCACCTGGAAGCTCGGGACACCGGCGAAGACTAGGACGGGCCCGCCAGGCTCAAGAGAATACGGCGATGCCGTAGACCGCGAAGACCACGAGGTGGGGCGAAGAAGCCGGCGGGGCTCGACCTCCCGGAACTGCTGGACACCATCGAGGCGGAGATGAAGCCGCCGAACTGCACCTCGCCGTTCGCGCCGATCTGGATCAACGGGATGGTGAGCCGCCAAGCCAGGGGGTAAGGCTATTCGCTCGGTCACAAAACGAAAGCGGACGACGCCGGAAACCTCCCGCCGTCGTCCGCTTCTGTTTTAGGCCCCGAATCGATCAGACGGTGGCGAGCTGGCGTTCCTGGCCGCGGACGCTGACCGTGAAAGTGTTGGGGCCGCTGCACTGGACCGCAATGCGGCATTTGGTGGTGTTCGCCTTGACCGAGAGGTCGTGCACAATGCTCTCAAGGGTGTGCTCAATCGCAGACCGGTCCCAGATTTTCAGCGTGATGGAGTCAGTGTTTTCAAACGTCATTGTCAGTACTTTCGCTCATGCAGTTAACGGCGCCGCGTCGTCCTTGAGGGTGCCGCATCCTCGTCGGTGAGGATTGCTGATCTTGGTAGTGCGGGAACGAGGTCCCGATCTCATGGTTCATGCCTGCCGCCGACGTTGGCAACCGAAATGGCGAAAGTGTGAGCGATTACACGCTCGCCCTGGCCTTAATTACTGAGGGCAGCGTAAAGGTTCAGGGACGCCGAAAACACCAGCCACGATACGTTCGGCAGCATCAGCAGGCCGGCCGCCGGGCTGATGGGTCCGAAGCGCAGAACTGTCAGGACCGCTGTGAGGATGAGGGCGGCGAGGACGGCAAGGGCCAGCCAGAGCGCCGCGGTCCCCAGCGCGGGGTACAGGCCGAAGAACGTCATGGGCCAGAGCAGGTTCAGGGCCAACTGAAGCCCGTAGAGCCTGAGTGCGCGGCGTCGCGGGAGGCGCCGCTGCCGCCATACCAGCCAGGCCGCCACGGCCATTACCGCGTATAGGACCAGCCAGACTAACGTGAACATCAGCCCGGGTGGCGTCCAGGGAGCTTTGTCCGCAAGGACGTACCAGCCACCCGTAGCCGCTCGGACCGGGAGGGACCCCAAGAGCGACACGATCCAGGACAGCGTAAGGAAGCCGATCAGGGCGGCAATCTGCCGCCATGGCGATGGCCCGTCCCGGACTGCCGGATCTGGGGCTCGGGTGGGGATAGTGGCAGACACTGACCCACTGTGGACAATGGCGGGTACCCGCGTCAAACCGGGATGCGGCGGAGGTCTCCGCCACGGTCCCTTGGACATGGCATTTCGCGGCAATGGTGACCGGCGGCACTGCTGTGAAATGCCATCTCGCGGACCACATTCAAGCCTTGACACCCTGCCGCCCCGGGCGTATCGTACAACCAAATGGTTGTAGATCAGCTCAGAGACGCGGACGTGGACCGCCTGTTCCAGGCGCTCGCGGACGCTACCCGCCGGGACATTGTCCGGCGGGTGACGGCGGGGGAGTATTCCGTCTCTGGCCTCGCCGCCCTCTACGCCATGAGTTTCGCCGCCGTCCAGAAGCATGTGGCGGTGTTGGAGCGGGCTTCCCTGGTAACGAAGGAGAAGCGCGGAAGGGAGCAGATCGTGCGGGGTAGCCATGAAGGACTGCAGAAGGCCTGCCGGCTGCTTGACGAGTATGAGGCGATCTGGCGGCAGCGTGCCGGGCGGATCGCAGACATTCTGGCTGAAGGATAGGAAGGTTCTGCAATGCCTGTTATCAGTTCCACCAAGAATCTCGAAGCACTCAGCTTCACCCTCGTGGCCGAGTTCGACGCCGGCGTCGACCGTGTCTGGCAGATATGGGAAGACCCCCGCCAGCTGGAGCGCTGGTGGGGTCCGCCCACCTGGCCGGCAACGTTCGAGGAGTTCGATTTCCAGCCCGGCGGGAAGGCCGGCTACTACATGACCGGTCCCGAGGGGGAGAAAGCCGGCGGTTGGTGGCGCTTCACCGCCATCGAAGCGCCGCACAAGCTCGAGTTCGACGACGGCTTCGCCGATGAAGCCGGCGCCCCGAACGAGGCCATGGGAATCACGCATGCCGCCGTTGACCTTGAGGACCTGGGCGGCCGCACCCGGATGACCGTTATGTCCACGTTCGAGTCCGAAGAACAGATGGAACAGATGGTCCAGATGGGCATGGAAGAGGGCATGCGCGAGGCGGCAGGCCAGATCGACGCCGTCCTCGCCGAGCACGCCCGCGCCTGACGGCGCCCGGGGGAGCCAAAGCGAAAGGACAGGGCACGACGGCGGGAGGTCCCGCCGTCGTGCCCTGTCCTTTTGTGGTGACCAGGAGCCTCCACGGGCGCCCCGCCGGCCTGAAGGTATGCGGGGAGGATGACGTTCATCGGAGTCCTTAATAGTGCGCGCTCCCACAAGACTTACCTTGTGGGAGCGCGTACTGCTCGTTTATTAAGCCTGGGACTACCTGTGCAAGCAGTGCCCGCTTGTCAGGCCGGGCGTCAGCGGGTTTGAGTGTCACCTGCTGCTGCGACGGCATAGACGATGAACGCCTGGGAGAAGCCGTTTCCCAAGGCCAGCAGGGCGAGCTCGTGTGCCGCGGAGCCTCGAGCTCCAGGCTGAATGCTGTTCAGGGCTACGCGTCAGTGTTCCTGTGGGCTGCCGGCGTGGCCATCCTGATCGCGCCGCTCGCACTGCTCCCCATCACTATCACCAGGAAGACGTTCAGCGGCTGCGATGAGAACCAGCCGGTCCACCTGGGCTGATCCTGCAGCACGCCGGGCTTCGGCGAACACAAAGACGCCGACGACGGGACCTCCCGCCGTCGGCGTCTTTCGTTTTGCCGGATCTCCCCAGCGGCGATGTGGACTGCTTAGTGCGTCAAGTCCTTGCCCTTGGTCTCCGGGATGGTGAAGACGAACGCGATGCTGATAACCAGCAGGACCACCGCGTAGACGTTGAACAGGTTGGCCTGTCCGATGGAGCCGAGCCAGGCCTGCAGGTACGGCGCGGTACCCCCGAAGGCTGCGACGCAGATGGAGTAGGGGACGCCCACGCCCACCGTGCGGATCTTGGTGGGGAACAGCTCGGCGTAAACGGCTGGGACGATCGCGGCGGCGCCGGCGATGAAGAACAGCATGACGGACATAGTGACCGTGAGCTGCCACGGTGAATCCTTCAGCAGCCAAGTCATGGGGAAGTGGAACAGCGCGGCGCCGGCGGCGCTCATGATCATGACCGGTTTGCGGCCGATACGGTCGGAGAGCTTGCCCCAGAAAGGAAGAGCGGCGATGAACAGAACATTGGCGATCACGCTTGCCCAGAGGGCCTCTCCACGGTCCATCTTCAGCACGGACGCGGCGTAGCTTGGCGTAACGACACCCCAGATGTAGTAGGCCACCGTCAGTCCGACGGTCAGGCCAATAACCTGCAGGGCCTGCTTGCGGTGCCGCCAGATCTGCGGCCACATCGGCTCGTGCTTTTCCTTGGGCGATTCTGCTTCGAAAACTGCGGTCTCCTTCATGCGGGCCCGCATGAACAGTGCATATAGGCCCATGACGCCGCCGATCAGGAATGGTACCCGCCAGCCCCAGGCGTTCATGTCAGCCTTGCTCAGGACGTTGGACAGAATGGCTCCCAGTATGGTCCCGGCCAGGATTCCCACGGTGCCGGACGTGTAAATGAGCGTTGCCCAGAAGCCGCGCTTTTCCTTGGGCGCCATCTCGGAGAGGTAGGTCTGCGACGACGGCAGCTCTCCGCCGTGGGCAAGGCCCTGGATGAGCCGAGCCACCAGCAGCAGGACCGAGGCGAAGGCCCCGACGGCTTCGAAGGTAGGGGCGACGCCGATGATCAGGCTGCCCAGGGCGGCGAGGCCCACTGCGAACGTCATGGACGTCTTGCGGCCGATCCGGTCTCCGATCCAGCCGAACACGAAGCCGCCGAACGGACGGGCGACAAAGCCGACGGCGAAGATCGCCAGGGTGGCGAGGAAGGCCGACGTCGGATCCGCCTTGCTGAACAGTGCGCTCGCGATGAACGGCGAGAAGGTGGCATAGATGGCCCAGTCGTACCATTCAACAGCGTTGCCGATGCCGGTACCGATGAGTGTCCGCAGATGGGACTTGTGAACCTGGACGTCGGCTGGGACGCCTGCAGTTGTGGTCATGGTGTGCTCCAGTGATTGATGGGAAAGTCAGTTGGCCGAGGCCAGGGCCGTGATGCGAGAAACGGCCAGCTCTGCGTAGAGCGCTGCGCCGTCGGAGAGTACGCCGTCGTCGAAGGCGGCATAGGGGGAATGGTTGAACGGGGCGGAGGTGTGATCCGCGCCGGGGGCGACGGCGCTGAGGCCGATGAACGTGCCGGGGACTTCCGCTAGCACCCTCGAAAAATCCTCGGATCCACTGAGCGGGGTGGTCCAGCGGGTGAGGCGCGAGTCTCCAAAGAGGCCTTGAATCGTCTTCTCGGCGGTGCGGGTTTCGTCGTCGTCGTTGATTGTGAGGGGGTATTCGTCACGGTAGTCGACGTCCACGTCGAGGCCGTGGGCAGCGGCGATGCCCCTCAATAGGGTGGGAACGGCGGACATCATCCGTTCCCTGGATTCGTCCGAGAAGGTGCGGATAGTGGCTTCGATGCGCGCCGATTCCGGAATGATGTTGCGCTTCGTTCCTGCCTGGAGGACCCCGACCGTCAGAACCACAGGATCGAACATGTTGAACTGGCGGGTGATCATGACCTGCAGGGCCGTCACCATTTCTGCTGCCGCCGTGACGGGGTCCTTTGCCGTGTGCGGGGCCGATCCATGGCCGCCGGCGCCCAGGACGGTGACGGTAAGTGCATCGGAGGCGCTCAGCATCACCCCTGGTTTGGTGCAGAAGCGGCCGTGCGGCTCCAGCGCAGAAAATACATGCAGCCCATAAGCGGCATCAACCCGGCGCCCGGCCGCGTCCAGCACGCCCTCGCGGATCATGTGGCCAGCGCCGTCCCACCCTTCTTCGCCCGGCTGGAACATCAGCACGACGTCACCGGCCAACTGGTCCCGGCGCTCGGCCAGTAGGGTGGCTGCTCCGGCGAGCATGGCGGTGTGGAGGTCGTGGCCGCAGGCGTGCATGGCGCCGTCGATCTTGGACGTGAACTGGACGCCGGTGCGTTCCTGGACGGGGAGGCCGTCCATGTCGGCACGCAGGAGCACCGCAGGTTTCTTGGCCGATCTGTGCGGTGCGCTGCCGCGCAAGACCGCGGTGACCGACGTCGTGCTCTTGCCCAGAGTGATATCGAACGGCAGGCCGTCAAGCGCCTTGAGGACTTTTTCCTGGGTGCGGGGCAGCTGAAGGCCGACCTCCGGCTCCTGGTGCAGCCCATGACGCAGCCGGACAATATCGTCCTGCAGCCCCTTCGCATCGGTGGTGATCGACATCTGCTCTCCCTCTCAACAAACCGTCCATTGACGGCCTGCTCTCCATTGTGTGGTGACGTGGTTCACAAGCTGCGAAATAGCTGAAAAAAATCAAAACTATGATTGAAGCGGCAGGATTTATTCACAAGAGACATAGAGGGCTGCGAAGTGGTACTCAGCGAGGAAGACCTTGCCCTGATCAACGTGCTGCAGATTGCGCCGCGGATCAGCTGGTCGGATGCAGCCGATGTGCTGGGAGTGCATGCCACAACGCTGGCCGCGCGCTGGGACAGGCTGAGATTGTCGGGGGCGGCCTGGACGACGGCCCATCTGATAGGCGATCCCAAACAGATGTGCCTGGCACTGGTGAACGTGGATTGCGAAATGCGGTTGCGGGCCGAGGTGACCGCGGCGCTCGCCGCCATCCCGGAAGTGGTCACGGTTGAGGAAGCTGCAAGCAACAGGGACCTCATGCTGACGGTCATCGCGCCCACCTTGGCCCGGTTTACGGATCATGTGCTTCCGCGGTTCAAGGAGATCCGCGGATTGTTGAAGTACCGGACCTCGCTGGGTACACGTCTGCACTCTGCTGGCCATGCGTGGAGGCTCAATACCTTGGACAAGGCCAAGCAACATGCGCTTCAGGCCCTTGCCGGTCCCGCGGCCACCGGTCCGGCAGCACTGAGGCTCGGAGTCCCGCTGCCTCCGAGCCATCTGGACCTCATCCCGTTTCTGGCGCGGGACGCGCGTGCGAGCGCCGCGGACATCGCGCGCAGCCTGGGCCGGAGCCCGGCGACGGTCCAGCGGCAGCTCAACAGGGTGATGTCCAGCGGGCTACTGTCCTTCCGTTGTGAAATTGCCCAGAAGCTGTCCGGCTACCCGGTGAGCTGCCAGTGGTTCGCCAACGTGCCGCCGGGCCAGCACGAGGCCGCGGCCGCCGACCTCCGCAGCCTCCGCACTGTCCGGTTCAGCGCGTCTATTACCGGAGGCACAAATTTTGTGATCCTCATGTGGCTGAATTCGCTGGCCGATGTGATGAACGCCGAATTGGCCCTCCAGCAACGCATCCCGCAGATCGAGCTCGTGGAGAGTGTCGTGATACTGAGCAACGCCAAGCGGATGGGTTGGATGCTGAACCCGGATTCGACGGCGAGCGGCGCCGTCGTTGTCTCCGGCGCGAAGTGGCCGTCCATAGGGCTCCCTTGAGCTTCGGTGCGCCGCCGTGGGTGGCCCCCGTTGAAACCCGGACCGGCCTTATGAATACTGGAAGCCTGATCCAATCCAGGCACGGAGGCGGTGGCAGGCAGTGAGCGGGGCGGGGTACTTCAGGCGCCGGCTGGAACGGGCTGCAGAAGTGCGCTCCTACCGCGGAGCGGGAATCAGCGCCGAGGAAGAGGCCGAACTCGAGGCCGCCGAGGCCAAGGAACGGGACAATCGCAAAAAGGTGGACGATGCCCGGCGGGCGGAGTACCTGATCCGGGACGCCATGGCGCAGGGCAAATTCGACAACCTCAAATACGCCGGCAAGCCCGTCCCCGGGCTGGGGGAGGCCTACGATCCCGACTGGTGGATCAAGGGGCTGATCCAGCGCGAGAACATCACCGGCCTGGGTCCCCAGGCCATTCTGCTCCGCACCGAAGACGCCGAACTGGATGGCCGGCTCGCTGCCCAGAACACCGAAAAGCAGGTCAGGGACATCCTGGCTGACTTCAACGCCCGGGTGATCGACGCCCGCCGCCAGCTCCAGGGCGGTCCGCCGGTCATCACCAAAACGCGTGACGTCGACGCCGAAGTGGAGCGCTGGCACGAACGCCGCGCCGCCCGCACGCATGCCGCCCCGCCCGAGCCGGAACGGCAGCGCTCTTGGTGGCAGCGGCTCTGGCGCGGCACCACTTAGGGGAGCGGGCGACGGCGGCGCCCGCCGTCGTCGGATCTCAGCGTCTGCCTGCCGGGGGACCGATCGCAGACGGAACCGCCGGCGGCTGGGCCGGCGCCGGCGGCGCTGGCTCAGGAGCAGGAGCAGGAGCAGGAGCAGGAGCAGGAGCAGGAGCGGGGGCCGGCGCCGGGGCGGGAGCGGGAGCAGGCCTTGGCGCGGCCGGCGCGGGAGACGGTTTCGGCGGGGCCACCATGGAAGCCGGTGGCGGCGGGAAGGGATTGGCCGGGTAGAGCGGCGCAGCCTGAAGCATGTAGTTGACCCACTGCGGCCCGGCGATCATGTAGCCGTCAAGTCGCGGGTAGAACTGGCCGTTGACGGTCACGTTCTGGCCCGCGCGGTTCTGGCCCTCCAGGGCGTCGCCGAAGAAGGATGCCGTGACCAATCCTGAGGTGTAGCCCACCACCCAGGTGGAGCCGTTGTTGTTGGACGTGCCAGTCTTGGCGGCAACGGGCATCAGCGTGTGGATTTTGGGGTTGATCCAGACCCCGGAGCCGACCTTCAGCACGTCCTGGAGCACCGCGTTGACGCCCCGGGCAACCTCGGGCTTGACGGCGTCGCGGCACTCGCTGGTCTGGCCCGGGAGTTTCCCGCCCGACACTTCCGTTACCTCAAGCACGGCGATAGGGGAGCAGTACCGGCCGTCATTGGCGAAGGTGGCGAAACCATTGGCCAGGTGGACCGGGGCGACGCCGATGGCGCCGAGAAGATTGCCCAGCTGATGCATGTTGATCTGGGCGCCATCCAGTCCGCTGTGCAGTCCCACGGCATCCACCATCTTCTGGATGCCGCAGAAATCGAGCTGGGTGGCGGCAGCGAAGGTGGCCGTGTTGATGGAGTTGTACAGCCCGTAGTTCACGGGCATGGGGCGGTAGTAGCCCTCGTCGGCATTCTGCAGGTCATCGGCGGCGCCCAGCTCAGGGTTGTTCTGCGCTGTGCTGTAGGCGCCCAGCACCTTTCCGCAGCTGGAGCGCCACGGGAAGCCCAGCGGATACACCCGGCGTGAGGCGTCCACCATCCCGGTGAGTGGCTTGCCCTCGTTCAGCCACTCTGCGAACGTGAAGGGCTTCATGGTTGAGCCTGGCTGGAAACCGCCCGCCCCGTTGAGGTCATTGCCTTGCAGATCGCGGGAGTCCACGTTGAAGTTCAGTTGCGTATCGAACTTGCCCTCGGCAGGCAGGAACACCGTGTTCTGCGCCATCGCCAGGATTTTCCCGGTGCCCGGCTGGATCGATACCAGGGACGCGCCCCAGCGGTCGGGATTGGCCCCGGCGGTGCTGTCCACCTGCGCCTGGGCCGCCGCCTGGAGTCGGCTGTCCAGCGTGGTGACGATGGTGAGTCCGCCGCGGTACAGCTTCCGCTCGCGCTCGATCAGGGTGGTGCCGTAGACCGGGTTGTTCAGGATCAGATGCGAAATGTAGTCGCAGAAGTACGGCGCCATCTGGGCGTAGGCGCAGCCCTGCTTCCCTGGACTGAGCTTGATCTCGATGGGCGTGGCCGCGGCGGCGTCGTGGTCTGCCTGGGTGATCTTGCCTGTGGTCAGCATCGCGGCAAGAACCTGGTTCCGGCGGCTCGTGGCCTGCTCCGGATTGACCGCAGGGTTGTAGTAGCTGGGGCTGTTGACCAGCCCGGCCAGTAGGGCGGCCTGCGGCAGTGTGAGATCTGCCGCCGTCGTGCTGAAGAAGTAGTGTGCCGCCGCCTCGATTCCGTATGCCTCGCGGTTAAAGAACACGATGTTCAGGTAGCCCTCGAGGATCTGGTCCTTGCTGAACTTCTTCTCCAGCGCGATGGCAAGCTTCATCTCCCGGAGCTTGTCCCCGATGCTCTTCTGGCCGCTAAGGACGACCTCGTCGGTCTTGTCCTCAGACACGAAGGACTCGTTGATCACGTTGGTGACGTACTGCTGGGTAATCGTGGAGGCACCCTGCCTGCCCGCATTCGTCAGGTTGAAGATTGCGGCCCGGACGATCCCTTGCGGGTCAACGCCCGGGTGCTCATAAAAGCGGCTGTCCTCGATGGCCACGATGGCATCGCGGACATACGGGGATATCCGGTCCAGGGGGATCTTGATCCGGTTCTCGGTATAGAACGTGGCGATGGGCTGGCCGTCAGAGGTGAGGACTTTGGTGGATTGCGACGGCGGCGCCACGATCAGTTCCGAGGGCAGATTTTCAAAGTAGCTGATGGAGGTGCTGACTCCGTAGCCGACCGTCGCAACAGCTGGGACCACCAGGCTTGCGGCCAGGACCCCGCACATGGCGCTCGCCGCAAAGAATCCGATGACCCTTCCCAGGGTGGAGGCCAACCGGTGCCTGCGTTTCTTTTGCTGCGCCATTGTTCAGCCCTCAAGCTCGCGACGTGTGAACAGGATACGCCGCCTGACCTGCTGCATCCAGATGCTGGACCAACTGATGCCAAGACGAAATTTTTTGTCTCTTAAAGTCTTGTTCCGGGTCTTGTCACGCGATACATACCGATATATCGTTAAGTGTCGGTGAGTAGTTGACCGATGACCATTCAACAAGTCAGGAAGGGACGACACCACCATGAAAGGCATTCACGACGACAAGTTTTTGGAACCGCAATTCGGACGGGGGCGGTATGAGCGCGGCAGGGGCCGCCGCGGACCCCACGGGCACCGCGGGGGAGGATTCGGCCCGGGCTTTGGGCCGCGGGGCGGATTTGGTCCCGGTTTTGGACCCGGAGGAGGGTTTGGTCCCGGCTTTGGGCCCGGTTCCCGGCGGGCAAGCAGGGGTGACGTCCGGTGGGCCATCCTGTCGCTGCTGGCCGAAGCCCCGTCCAACGGTTATGGCCTGATCAAGACCATCGCGGAGAAAACGTCGGGGGCATGGCGCCCCAGTCCGGGGTCGATCTACCCGACGCTCCAGCAGTTGGTGGACGAGGACCTCATTGCGCCCCTCAGCGAGGGGCGGCGGACCGACTTCACCCTCACCGACGACGGCAAGGCCTACGTGGCCGAGCATGCGGAGGAGCTGGAGAACGCGTGGAACAGTGATGCGGAAGGATCCGGGCCCGCATTCCACCAGAGTGTGGGCAAGCTGATGGGGGTTATTCATCAGTTCCGCACTGCCGCCACGGAAGAACAGCGCAATGCTGCGGTGGAAAAGCTCGACGAAACCCGCCGCGCGCTCTACCAGATCCTGGCCGACTGACCAGGATCCGGCGTCGCGGTAGATCTTGTGGGTGACGGGCCGGCCCACCGGCAGGTGGAACGCGTCCGGCGGGAGCAGCGCGTTGTGCTCGTCCGCCAGCGGCTCGTTGTTTGAGAGCTCCACCATCAGCTTGTGGCCCGGCGTGAACGTATTCGTGAACGGGTAGAGGCGCAGCACGTACCCCTCGATCTTCCCGGGGTCCACCGGCACAGAACGGGTTGCCCTCCGTGGTGCGCTCGTCGAGCTCGCGGTGCGAGGCCTTGAGGTAACCGCTGGTGATGAGCTGGCGCTTGCCGTTGGGGGCGTAGTCCCAGAGGCGCATGATGAAGTTCGTGTCGGTCTGGTCGATCTCCGCGAAGATGTATCGACATCAGCGGTGGCGGCGGGCCGCAGCTCACACACATCCTGGGAACAATCCATCCCCAAGTCATTGACGATGACGTAGAGGTCGGTCTGCCGGGGGTTCAAAGAATGCGATACCTGCAGTTCGTCACCGAGACGGAGGCCCGCCCTCATGGACTCAACCGCGAAGTCATCGATTCCCGTGGTGACCAAGCTGTCAGCGTGGTCGGGCTGTGGATGTTCCAGGCCACGCGTCCAATGTGCCTTGCGCCGCTGTACTCAAGGGTGTCGCTCATCGGTCAATCAGCCTTCGGAGAGCTCCAGCATCTCACTGATCTTTGAGGCTGACTCACACAGCGTTTCGATTATTCTGGCCCGCTCTTCCGTGTCGATTCTGTGCTCCAAGGCGACAATGCTCAGTCCGGCCACGACGTCGCCACGCCGGTTGAAGATTGGGGCGGCGATGCCGAGTGCATCGGGGTCCACCTCGGCGTGGGTGATGCTGTAGCCGTCGGCCCTGATCTTCTGGAGGCGCTCGATCAGGTCCTCGACGTTGGAGAGCGTGTTCTTGGTGAATTGCGGCAGGGGGGCCGAGGACAGCAGGTTGCGTATTTCCTCCTCGGGCATCCAGGCCAGCAGGACCAGCGCGGAGGCTCCGGCCGTCAGGGGCAGTTGGCTGCCGCGCTCGTAGGACAGCCGGAGAAGCTGTCCCGAGGACATTTCCCGTTCAAGGCAGACCACGGACGTGCCGGCGCGCCTGGTAAGGAGCACGGTCTGCTGGAATCGATCGCAGAGGTTCCTCATGTGGGGCAATGCAACAGCAGATAGACCATAACCCTGGCGGGCCAGGGCGGCCAGCTTCAGAATCCCCAGCCCCAGCCGGAATCCGCCGCGCGGCGCTTCCTCAAGAAAGCCGCGGCTCACCAGCGACTCGAGGTATCGGTATGCGGTGGAGCGGGCCACTGCCAGTTCCGCGGCCACGTCGGTGGCCGACACGGACAGCCGGTCATCGGCAAACATCTCAAGGATTATCAGCGCCTTGTCTGCCGTGCTGTTCCGGTCACGGTAGCCGCTGATCGCCGTTTGTTCGCTCATCTGCCCAGCTTATCCGCCCACTATGACCAAGGACAGACAACATGTCCTATATTTCAGGATATATGACCTTGTATTCAGGACAAAGAGGGTTTACTGTGGTGTTCAGAATCACAACCATCTCAAGGAGTTCCCCATGGAAAGTTCGGCCGAAAAGCTCAGCTGCGACGTTGTCGTCGTCGGCGCCGGCCCATCCGGCATGAGCGCTGCGGCCTTGCTGGCCGCGCGCGGTTTGAGCGTCGTGGTGCTGGAACGGCGGATGGGCACCAGTAACGAGCCGAAGGCAATCAGCCTTGATGATGAGTCACTGCGTATTTACCAGCAGGCGGGAATCGCCGAAGACGTCCTGGCCATCATCGTCCCGGGCACGGGCACCCGCTACTACGACTCGAACAATGAGCCGCTCTTCCAGGCGAAGGCGGCCGTCCCCTACCGCTTGGGCTACCCGTTCAAGAACCCGTTCGCCCAACCGGACCTGGAGCGCGTGCTCGCTGCCGGCCTGGTCCGAAACGAGAGGGTCTCGCTGCGCTTCGGATTCGAGGTCATCGCCGTGGATCAGGACGCTGACAGCGCCCGTGTCACCGCCGTGGGCGCTGGCGGTCCGCTGACCGTAGATGCTCGCTTTGTGCTGGGCGCTGACGGCGGCCGGTCCGCGGTCCGCGAGCTACTGGGCATCGCCATGACCGGCCGGAGTTACCGGGATGTGTGGCTGGTGGTGGACACACTGGAGGATCCCCATACCGAGCGCTACGGCATGCACCACGGGGACCCGATCCGCCCACACGTGATCGTTCCTGGACTCAGCGGCCGCTGCCGCTATGAATTCCTGCTCTTCCCCGGTGAGGGTGAAGCCGGCGGCGCCCCCGATTTCGGGCTTATCCAACGGCTCGTGGCGCCCTACCGCCGCATCACCGCGGAGCAGGTCGAACGTGCCGTCAACTACAGGTTCAACGCCGTAAACGCTGACCGTTGGCGCGCCGGACGGGTCTTTCTCCTCGGGGACGCTGCCCACATGATGCCGCCGTTCGCCGGCCAGGGCCTAAACTCGGGCATCCGGGATGCGGGCAACCTGGCCTGGAAGATCGCTGAGGTCGTCAACGGGAAAGCGCCCGATGCCGTCCTGGACTCCTACGAATCCGAACGCAAGCCCCACGCCCAAGCCACCATCGGACTCTCGGTGCGGCTCGGCAGTGTGGTCATGACGACCTCCGCGCGGGCCGCCGCCCACCGCGACGCCGCCGCCCGCTGCGCTCTTGACACCCCCGACGGCCGCGCCTTCTTCGAGGAGATGCGCTACCGCCCCCTTGCCCGGTACAGAACCGGACTCGTAATCAACAACCCGGCAACGGAGGATCCGGCGATCAGTGGTGCCCTTGAGCTGGTCGGAACCGCCCCGGGCCAGCCCTTGGTCTTTGACACCGCCAGCCGACGCCCGCGGCGCCTGGACGATGTGCTCGGAACCGACTGGGCCATTCTCGGCGTGGACGTCGAACCCGGCGGCTGGAACCTGGTCAGGCGCCTGTCGGAGCTGACAGAGGCCGCCCGGTGGCAGGTGACCCTCTCCGATTCCCTGCCCCGTCCGGTTGATAACGCCGGGGTGCTCCTGGACCTGGACGGCGGCCTGTACCGCGAATTCGAGCCATTCCGCGGCTGCTTCGTCCTGCTCAGGCCCGACCGTTTCATCGCCGCAGTCTGGCGGCCCGAGGACACCCCGACCATTATTTCTGCCGTCACCTCATGGCGGACCCGGATCTCGAACCCTGCCGACCTCCGGCCAGCACCCGAACCACAGCTGATCCGCTGAGAACCCCGCCCCGTTCATCCCCCGACAGCCCACCATTCTGCTCCATCCACTGAAAGGAAACCCATCATGGACCGCCCTACCCGCCTCGTCCTGCAGGAAAACGACACCGCCGGAACCCTGCGCCACACCGCCGTGTCGCACATCGGCTTCTACGTTCCCGACCTCGCCAGGGCCGAGGCCTTCTACAGCAGGGTCCTTGGCCTGACCGTCCACGAGACCCTTCCCGGCGGCACCGTCCGCATGGGCTGGGGGACCGGCCACCACGTCCTGGACCTGATCGAGGGCCCCAAGGGCCTTGCCTACTACGGCTTCGAGGTCCGCGACGAAAACGGCATCGCCGGCATCCGCACCCGGCTGCAAAACGCAGGCCACACTGTTGAGGCACTGGATGCCTCCCACATAAGCGCCGCGATCGGTGCACCGGAAGGCATCGTCGTCGTCGACCCGGACGGTACCGATGTGCACTTCCACACCACCGTGCACCGCCAGGGCGAAAACGCCGCAGATCCCGGCCGCCGCCCGATCAAATTCCAGCACACCACCGTCGGCACGGCCGACGTGGTTCCCATGGTCGATTTCTTCGTCAACACCGTCGGCTTCCGCATCTCCGATCAGCTGGAGGACGGCCGCTTCTGCTGGCTGCGCTCAGACAAGGACCACCACACCCTCGCCGTGGTCAACGTCGGCGAGGGAGGCGACTTGGACCACTACTCCTACGACCTCGCCGAATGGGAAGACTTCAAGTCCTGGTGCGACCGCCTGACCGAACTCGACGTGCCCGTCGCGTGGGGTCCCGGCCGGCACGGACCGGGCAACAACCTCTTCGTCTTTTTCGACGACCCGGCCGGCAACCACATCGAACTCTCCGCCGAAATGGAGAAGTTCTACGACGACCGAGTCACCTATGTCCCCCGCCGCTGGGAACCCACCCCGAGCAGCGTGAACCTCTGGGGTGGACAGCTCCCGCGCTGGCGCAAAGTCAGCCAGACCGTCTAACCCGTCCCACGCTTCAGCAGAAAGAGAGATCACCATGGCGTACGCCAACTACGAACTCAACGGCCACCACCACATCGGTGAGATTGAGGGCGACTACCTGATCCCGCTCACCGGTCTGACAGAAATCGGCCCTCAGACCACAACAGAGGTCCTGACCTCCGCCGAACGCCGGCACACCGACCGCGTGCGTCTGGCCAATGTCCGGCTACGGGCGATCTCCCCCGCCGCCGGGAAAATCATCTGCATCGGCCTGAACTACAAGGCCCACATCGAAGAATCCAACCGCGAACTGCCCACCTACCCGGTCATGTTCCCCAAATACGCCTCCAGCCTCATCAGCCCCGACGCGGACATCGTGCTCCCGCCCGAATCCTCCCAGGTGGACTACGAAGGCGAACTCGCCGTCATCATCGGCAAGGCCGGCCGTCGTATCAACGAAGAGGGCGCCGCGGACCACATCCTCGGGTACACGGTCTGCAACGACGTGACCATGCGCGATTACCAGTACAAAACGCACCAGTGGATGCAGGGCAAAGCCTGGGACAACTCGACCCCCCTGGGCCCCTACCTGGTCGCCCCTGACGAAGTCGACCTGAGCTCCGCCGCCATCAGCACGACCCTCAACGGCGAAGTGGTTCAGAGATCAGACCTGTCCCACCTCATCTTCAGCATCCCCAGACTGATCGCCACCGTCTCGGAATTCACCGAACTCCGTCCCGGCGACGTCATCCTCACCGGAACGCCCTCCGGAGTCGGCTACCGCAGCGACCCTCAGCTCTTCCTGCGCGACGGTGACGTCGTCACCGTGGACATCGAGGGCGTCGGCACCATCACCAACAAAGTCACAGCCGAACAGATCTGAATCATCCGCTCGGCGCCGGGGACCGCAGCAGCGCCCCAAGAAAAGGGTTCTGCTGCGGGGCCCAGCGCAGGTTTCGAAACAACATCACTCAGGCGGCAGGCCGCTAAGCGGACTGCCGCAAACTATGGACAAGGACGTCTCATGGATTCCTCCACAAGCCTTACCCGGACCGGGTCATGGGGCGTTGTTGCCCTGTGCTCACTGGTCATCGTCGCCGAGGGCTACGATCTGATCGTTTTCGGAGCCCTCATCCCATCCCTGCTCGCCGAGCCCGGCTGGCACCTGGACCCATCCGGCATCGGCGCGATCGGCAGCCTCGTCTACGTTGGCATGCTGGTTGGCGCACTGGTCAGCGGAAGACTCAGTGACCGCTTCGGCCGTCGACGCCTCGTCCTGGTCTCAATGACCATCTTCATGATTTTCACCGCCGGATGCGCCCTGGCTGCCGCGCCCGAACAACTGGGCCTGTTCCGGCTGCTCGCCGGACTGGGCATGGGCGGAGTCATGCCCTCAGTCCTGGCTCTCGCCAAGGAAAACGCACCTGCCAAAAAGATCAACCTGGTCGTAACGATCCTCATGGCAGGAGTGCCACTCGGCGGCACGACCGCTTCGCTCCTGGGCCTGGCCATCATCCCCTCCGCAGGCTGGCGGCCAATGTTCTGGATCGGAGCCGCACTCTCGGCGCTCATCTTGACAGTGTCCTTTCTAAAGCTTCCCGAGTCCGCTGAGTACGCGGCAAACCGCGTCTCCGGGGCCTCGGCCAAATTCCGGGACCTGTTCTCCCCGCGCTTCATCAAGCTCACACTGCTCTTCGCAGCGGCGGCCTTCACCAACCTCCTGACCTGGTACGGGCTGAACACCTGGCTGACCCAACTGATGAAAAAACTGAACTACCCCCTGGAATCGGCACTGCAGTTCTCCCTGACCCTGAACATCGGCGCCGTCGTCGGATCCTTTCTTCTCGCCTGGCTCGCCGACCGGTACGGCTCCCGCCCGATTGCCCTCATAGCCAGCCTGATCACCGCCGCCGCGATTGCTGGCACGGCCATCGGAACGTCCAACGCCATCCTGCTGCTGGCCTGCATCGCCGTCATGGGAATGGGTGCCCACTCCACCCTGAACCTCATCAACGCCTCAGTCGCGGACTCCTACCCCTCCCAACTGCGGGCCACCGCGCTAGGCTGGTCCAACGGCACCGGCCGCCTCGGCGCCATAGCCTCCCCTTGGCTCGGCGGCGTCATCCTCACCGCCGGCGCCCCGCCCCAGGCCGTCTTCTGGACCTTCGTCGGCTCGGCCCTTGCCTCCTCCGTTCTGATCACTTTCCTAGCCCTGACCAGGACCAAGGCCCCGAAAGCACTCATGAACGCCCTATAGTGCGGACAGCCAGCGCGCGGTGGGCCAAAGGGGGCAGGCCCGCCCGGGAAGACCTGGGACTTGGCGCATTTCACTCCACGAGCCAAGCGCGAACAGGGGCCAGAACCCTTCCACGCCATCCAGCGGCAGCGACGGTTGGTCCCCGAGTGAGCCACGTGCACGCCTCCAAGGGGCCAGATTCTTCCCAACCCTCATCTTCACCCACGAAAACACGTCCTTCGATCGGGTTGGGCCTTCCCGCTGCACGATGGATCAGCCACACCGACCTGCGCTGCAACACAATCGACCACCGCGGCCCGCACATCGAGGGGATCATCCAGGAAGGCACCCAGGTTACGAACAGTCACAAGCTGGAGCCCGAACCCCCGCCGGTTGTGCTCACCCCTGGCGCTCCGCCACCAGACCCAGGTCAAAGTCATCAAGGAAGAAAAACCGCTCCAGCACCAACTTCTCCGGAGCTTCAGTCGCGAACCGTCCGTAAGCTGCCACTTCGGCAGCCGTCAAACATTCACCAGCCATACCCGCTCAACGAACAAGGCCACCCACCGTTACCGCCACAACAATCCTTAGCGTTACGTTGCCGCGCAATGGTCACCGACCCAGATTTCTGGTGAAATATTCGCGCTAACGTCGGCAGGTTCAAGCGGTCATCGACGAGGCCGCCGCCGTCGACCGGAAGGATCATGCACCGCCACCCGCGGCCTGTCATAGGCATGCCTGCAACCGCTAGGCGAAAGTGTCTTCCTTGGCGGGACGGGAGGCGATGTCGACGGCGGGATCCGACTTTGCGAGCACAGGTGCCGGTGGCCGGTGGCCCAGCGGGTTGAAATGGCCGGCGCCGCGCTCGCCGAAGGCGTAGGCCGTCTCGGCGTGCTCGGACAGGTCCACCCCCACGGTTTCGGCCTCGTGGCTGACGCGGAAGCCGATGAATCGGTGGATGGCCCGGCCAATGACCAGGGTGACGAGGCCGGACAGCAGCACGGTGACCACCACAGCTACGGCCTGCGCCACCAGCTGCTGGAGGCCGCCGCCGTAGAAGAGGCCGCCGCCCAGGCCGTCCACGGGGAAGGCTATGAAGCCCAGGGCGAGTGTGCCGATGAGCCCGGCGCCGAGGTGGACTCCCACCACGTCCAGGGAGTCATCCAGGCCAAAACGGTACTTCAGGTCAACAAACACGCAGCAGGCTGCCCCGGCTACCAGGCCCAGGCCGATGGCGGCCACTGGGCTGATGTTGGCGCAGGACGGTGTGATGGCCACCAGGCCGGCGACAACACCGGAGGCTGCGCCCAGGGACGTGGGATGGCCGTGGCGGATCTTCTCCGTCAGCAGCCAGCTCAGCATGGCCGCGGCCGGGGTCACCAGGGTGTTGATCCAGATCAGGCCGGCCTGCTCCGCGGTGGTGGCGGCGCCGCCATTGAACCCGAACCAGCCGAACCACAGGATGGCTGCACCCAGCATGATGAAGGGAACATTGTGCGGGCGGTGGCTGGGATCCTTGGCGAAGCCCTGGCGCTGGCCAACCACCAGGGCCAGGACCAGGGCCGCCGTACCCGAGCTGATTTCCACCACTGCACCGCCGGCGAAGTCGATGACCTGGCCGGAGGCCTCGGTGATGGCTCCGCCGGCGCTCATGAGCCCGCCGCCCCAGATCATGTAGGCGAGGGGGCAATAGACAAGTGTGACCCACAGCGGCACAAACACTGCCCAGGCGCTGAACTTGGCGCGGTCCGCGATGGCCCCGCTGATGAGGGCCACGGTGATGATGGCGAAGGTGGCGCTGAAGCCTGCCTTGATGAGGTCAGGGGAGCCCATGAGGTTCTGCAGCCCGAAGTTGGCGAAAGGGTTGCCAAAAATGCCCAGGATTCCCTCGCCGGTGGTCATCGAGTATCCCCACAGAACCCACACAACGCCTACGATGCCGGCGGAGATGAAGCTCATCATGATCATGTTCAGCGCTGCCTTGGCGCGCGTCATGCCGCCATAGAAGAGACCGAGTCCGGGTGTCATGAGCAGCACCATTGCCGCCGCGATCATCATCCAGACGTGTTGCGCAGTGATCTCCACCGAGGGGTCCCTTCCATTGATCCTGAATACGGGGACTTTCCTACGTGGCCCGCGCAATCCCCCGATCAATATTTGTCGCCGCGTGTTTCCGTTTGCTCTTCGCTACGTTGCAGACAGGTTACGGCCAGGCGGCTTTCGTGAAGATCTCATGACCGTGATGTTTCCGGCGTGTAAACGGGACCTGTTGAACGGTGTCGGGGCAGGAAGCCCTGCGACCCTGATGCCCGCGACGGCGGGCGCCGGTGCGCGCACGTGGTGAGAAGCCGCCGTCGGACGCTGAAAAGGGCAACGTTTCCGGAAAGTGAACGGCGGCTCACCGCCGTGGGGCTGCCGCATTGACATAGCGTGGGGGAGTGCCTCAGCCGTTTGATGAGGGGGCGAAGGCTGAGTTTGTCCGGCGGGCAGGAACGTGACGCGGGTGGATCTGCCCAGGGGCGTCGCATGATGCGCACCTGGACTGTTTTGGGCCGTGGCTGGCTGCGCTCAGGGGATTTGTGCTTTCCTGAGCGCGGCCAGCTCTCGCCTGGCGGGGTTCCCCGGGAGGATCCGCCAAGCGGGGTCAGAAGGTCCGGGCGTTGGCCAGGACGGGCAGGCTGCTGCGGACTTCGGCAATGACGGCCTGGTCAATGTCGACGACGGCGAGTTCCGGTTCGCCGCCGAGGGCCACCAGTGCAGCACCGAGGGGAGAGATGACGGCGCTGTGGCCGACGCCGGTGGGAGCGTTGCCCGCGGAGGCGATGCCGGCGCTTGCCGGATCGCCCTGTCCGCAGGCCACCACGAAGGTGGTGCTGTCCAAGGCGCGGGCGCGGACCAGGAGGTCCCACTGATCAGCCTTGCCCTCGCCGGCACCCCACGAGGCGCAGACGATGTTGACTTGGGCGCCGGCTTTGGCATTGGCCGTGAACAGCGCCGGGAACCGTACGTCGTAGCAGGTGGCCAGGCCGAAGGTGGTGCCGTTCACTTCGAAGGTCACGGGGGCTGTTCCGGCGTCCACGGTATCGGACTCGGCGAAACCAAATGCATCAAAGAGGTGGATCTTGTCGTAGGAGGTCTCGATGCCAGGGCCGGTGACCAGCAGGGTATTCCGCACGCGGCCGCCGTCGCCCGGCGTGAACATGCCCGCCACGACGGTGATATCCAGCTCTTGGGCAATGCTGCGGACGGCGGCGGCCCATGGCCCGTCCAGCGGCTCGGCAATGTCCGCCAGGCTGTTGCCGAACGCGCGCATCGCGGCTTCCGGGAACACCACGAGCTCGGCTCCGGCGGCTTTGGCACGCGTGGCGTAGTCTCGAATCAGCTCGAGGTTGGCGGCCAGATCGGCTCCTGTGATGATTTGGGCCACTGCTAAACGCATGAAATTGCTCCAGTCTTTTGTATACATAATGTATGCGAAAAAGTTCGGGGACGGCGGCGTCCGGCCGCGAGAAGGCATACGCGTACTTGCGCGAAAACATCCTGATTGACCCGAGGTGCAGGGGAAGTTCCTGAACGAGCAGGAACTGGCCGCCGAGATCGGCGTTTCGCGAACTGCGGTCCGGGAGGCGCTCCTGCTCCTCGTCTCCGACGGCCTGGTGGAACTGATTCCTCAGCGCGGAGCCTATGTTCCGCCGGTGACCGGCCGCGAAATGTCGGAGTTGATGGAACTCCGTGGTGTGCTGGAAGCCATGCCGCCCGCCTGGTTATCGAACAGCGCCGCTGTCAGTTTCAGAAGTCGTCTGCACTGGATCCCGCGGAAGCACGGGGCGAGTGCAGAGGACTGTTGACATCGGGTTGTCAGAAGTCCCGTGCACCGTCCTGCACTTTTTCAAGAGTCCTCTGCACCAAACCCGCGCTAAGGCGCTGCGGCTGCCGCGGTGGTGGTTGCTGGGACCCAGCGGTACAGCGTCGGTACTGAGACGCCGAGGCTGGCGGCTACTTCTGTTGGTGGAGTCCCTTGGCTGCGCAGTTTCCGCGGAGCGGATCTTGGCGTCAGTCATTATTCGTTTGCGGCCACCGATCCTGCCTTGTTCCCTGGCTACCTGGAGACCGGCCTGGGTGCGCTCGATCATGAGCTCACGCTCCATCTGGGCCAGGGAGGCCATGACGTTGAAGAAGAAACGCCCCGACGCTGTAGTGGTGTCGGTGGTGTCGGTGGAGTCGGTCAGGCTGACAAAGCCAATGCCTTGGTCGTTGAGGGCTCCGGCGAAGTCCAGCAAGTCCTTGACGCTTCGGCCGAGTCGGTCAAGCTTCCAGACCACGAGGGTGTCCCCGTCGCGTAGTTGGTCAAGTGCTTTGGCGAGTCCTGGGCGCTTGGAACGGATGCCGCTGATGGTGTCTTCGTAAATGCGGTCGCAACCAGCGGTCCGCAGCGCATCGCGTTGAAGGTCAAGGTTCTGGTCTCGTGTAGAGACTCTGGCGTATCCGATGCGATGAGCACTCATGTGGGCGGTTCTCCATTCTCAAAACTGGATTCAGCCTCCGAGCTCGACTGTACAGTTTCGAGAACTATTTGTGAGAACCAGGGCCTATGGCGGGGCTTTTCATCACAATGGCGGTTTCCCGCAGAACGGCGTGGCTTTGCGGCCCTTTACTGCAAGCGCCGCCATTCTCAATTCAAGATGTTCTTGAAATCCTGAGTTTCCGAGAATGGCGGCCAGGCCGCGTGGGTGCCCCCGACCGTGGTGCCATTCCCCCTGCCGTACGGGGCTGGGGCCGCATCCCGGACCAATACGTCTTTGGCGCCGCTATTCAAGCAGCATCAAGCACCTGACGACCGGCCCGCGCCCTAACGCACCGAAGGACGCCAAGTAGCATCGGGGCCGCCGGTTGCCTGAGTGGCCGAAGGGCCGCTCCGATCACAGGAGCGGCCCTCTGGCCTTGTCCATCTTCTATTGTTGGTGCGTGCTCATGGCCATGTGGTCGTGCGCGCGCGCAGATCCCTGGCGGGGCCTACGGCCCATTCCTTCCCCGGGGCATCAGAAACCTCCCATAGTCGCTCCCGCTGAATCGGAAGCAGGGGTGGTGAAGGTCGAGTTGGAGCCGGTCTGCCAGGCATCTGCGGAGGCCGGGTAGTTGGAATCCTGGCGCTTAATGCACTTCCACTCGATGGCAGTGTTCGGCGGCAGGTCGCTGATCGTGCCGGTCCAGGTGGGGTAGGAGGTGGGGTCGAGCTTGACGGCGCCAGCCGGCGACCAGTTCCCCAACTCGGGGACGTTACCCACGACGTAGACAGACTGCCCGATGGTGGTGGTGCCGTTTGAGCAGGTGAAGTTGGCTGACACCGGGGTCTGGCCGAGGGTGAACTGGAACGACTTCGCGGTACCGACCGTGGTGCTATCGGATTTGGCGACGACGAGGTTCCCGCCGGCGTTGTACCAGCCGCTACTGGCGGCGTCGAAAGCTGCCTTGTTCGCGTAATGGGTCAGCGGTGTTCCGTTCAGTGTCACGGCGGAGGCCTGGGTTTCGTCGGTGACGAGCTGTACGACGTTCTGGCGGCTGTCCGGTGCCCCGGTATAGGTGCCGGACGATGCGGCGACGTTCACGGTTTCGGTGGACCCTGACAGCTGCTGGGTGATGCCGGTGAGACGCTGCGCTCCGTTCTGGTAGTTGATCGATGTGCCGTCGTCTTCGGTGAGGGTGAAGTTGGAGGAGTTGGTGTCCGGGTAGACCTGGACGACGAGTTCGTTGCGGGTCGTCCCATCGGTGCGGGCGCCGGTGACGTTCATAGTTTTGTCGTCGACGTACATCTTGGGCAGGATAGCGCCGGCCTTGGCGAACGCGGGGAGCTGGAAGACTCCGTTGGTCCATTCGGGCAGGTTGTTCGCCCACTGCCCGGTGCTGACGTACTTCTTGTTGGTGTGGTAGTCGTACCAGGCGCCGGCGGGCAGGTACATGTTCCTCTGCCGTTCGCCCGATGCAGCGACAACTCCGACCAGCATGTTCGGGCCGATCATCTTCTCGCTGCCCATGGTGCGGACGTTCGGGTCGTTCTGGTAGTAGTACACCAGCGGCGGGGCGAGGGGGTCTCCGGTGCTGTAGGCGTTGTGCGCCACGGAGTAGTAGTAGGGAGTGAGCTCGTAGCGCTGGCGGAGGTTGGCCAGGTTGCTGGGGACGTCGCCGATCTTGTCGGGGGCTGTCTGCTGGCAATTGCAGAGATTGTCGGTGTGGGGGCGGATCGGAACGTCGAACCATGCAGAATTCGCGAACCACTGAGTATAGATCTCGTTGATGTCGGACCCGGGGATGGCCTCGTCGCGGTGGAAGCCCCCGATGTCGGATCCGAAGTAGTCGATGCCTGACATCGACATCTCCATCTGGACATTGGCCTGGTCTGCTATGGCGGTCATGCGGGTGGCGATGTCACCGGACCACATGGCTGCTCCGTAGCGCTGGATCCCGGCGGCGCCGGAGCGGCTCAGGATGAAGGGCCGCTGGGTTGAGGAAGCGGCGGTGTACCCTTGGGCGACGCTGTTGGCCCATTCCAGGGCGTACAGGTTGTGGTAGTCGGCGTGGGCGTGTTTGCCGGGCAGCAGGCCGGCGGTCCAGTCGGTGGAGTCGTACATCTCGGGCTCTCCGAGGTCGAGCCAGTGGCCGAGGATGCCCATGTTGACCAGGGGCTGTTCCTTGGTCGCAGCCCAGTAGGCTCCGGCGGCCGGCTGGGTCCTGTCGATCATGCTTCCGCGGCCCCACCAGTCGTTGGCGGTGAGGTAGACGGGAGCGCAGGTGGAGCAGCCGGCGCGGGCCAGGTAGCCCTGGTTGGCCAGGTTGGTGTACTCCGGGAGTCCCTTGCCGATGTATGACTCTTCGATGGTCATCAGGCCGATGCCCTGGGTGTCGCGATAGTCGGCGATCTTGGACGCGGCGTTGGGGAAGTTGGTCGGGTCGAACTGGAGGGTGCCCATCTTGGTGTTGTCGGAGCCGGCTGTGACGCCGCCGAACCATTGCAGGTCGAGCATGAAGCCGTCGACGGGGAATTTGTCGGCGCGGAGGCCGGCCAGGCTGTTGTCGATCTCAGTCCAGTTGTCGTACCCGTATTCGGAGTTCCAGAGCCCGAATACCTTCTGCGGGGGCACCGGCGGGTGGCCGGTGAGGGCCATGTAGCTCTTGCGCAGGTCGGGCAGGGTGGGTCCGGTGATGACGTACCAGCGCAGCTGGTCACCGTATGTGTCCATAGTCCAGGGGTCTGCGGTGAGGTTCCAGTCCTGTTTGTAGACCTGGTCGACGAAGAGCCCGTAGTTGGCGTTGTTGGCGCCGACGGCGAAGAGGACGGGGATCTGGGTGTTGCCGACTGGGCCGTTGTCGACGTCGTAGTTCATGGTGTTGCCGTAGGCGCCTGGGGAGGAGCGGTCGACTCCGACCCTGTCTCCGTCGGAGTTGCCGCCGGTGAAGAATTCCTCGCCGAGGCCGTAGGCGTTCTGCATGGAGGACTTGGTGAAGGACAGCCCCTTCCACGCTGCCGTCAAGTTCCGTGGGCAGACGGTGTGCAGCGGCAGGGCCGGCGTTCGGGTCGTGTCCGTGACGTCAGCGCACATGGTCGTGGTGTTGACACTGACCTGGATGTGCGCGGTGCTGACGGTCGAGGCGGTCTGGGTGAAGGCCGTGGGGCCTGCGTAGCTGGTCGAGGCGACTTGGTCCGTAGTAGGGATGGCCACTCCGGCGCCGGACCCTGATCCTGTGCCCATCTCGAAGTGGACCAGGTCGTCGCTGAGGAATTCCGCGACCAGGTAGTCGCCGGCTCCGGTGAACTGCACGCGCTGGATCCCTGCCGCATGGGCCGGGACGGCGGTCACAAAAGTGGACCCGGCGGCGGAGGCGAGCAGCATGAGCACTCCGACGAGGATCCCGCTGAGGCGGTTTCGGCGCCGGTCTCGGCGTGGGGCGATCATGGCCTGCCCACCATGAGGGTGTCGAGGTTGATGGCGGCTGTGTTGGCCGTGTCGTAGGAGATCTTCAGCGAGTGCCGTCCTGAGGTGAGGGTGGTGCTGATGGTTGCGTTGCCCCATGTGTCCCAGTTGGCCAAGGTGGGCAGCGTCAGGGTTCCGATGGCCGTCCCGTCGACGTAGATGGTTCTGGTGGCTGGCCCGCCTGTGGCGTTGGCGTAGCGGAAGGTGAGTTGGTGGGTGCCGGTGGCGTTGGCGCTGATATCGAAGGTGAGGGAGGAACCGGCGGCGGCGAAGCCGTCGACGAAGCCAGTGCCGGTGTATCCGGCGTGGTCGGTGTTGGTGGTGGTTCCTGTTGCGGTGGCGAATTCCGCTTCGTATGCGCTCTTGTTGACCCCGGAGATGATGACGGTGCGGGTTGTGGTTCCGGAGGCGAGTTTGATGAGGGTGAACTGCTGGACGGGATCCCAGTACCAGCCGGTTGCCGCGGCGGTGAGGCCGCTGAGCGTGCTGTAGGCGGTCATAGCGGTTCCGTCAACTGTGATGGTGCTGGGGATGGTGGTGTTGACCTGGAGGGTTGCGGCGGCAGCGAGCCGTGGCACGGTGGCGGTGACCTGGTGGCTGCTCCAGTTCTCGGTGCTGGTGACCTGCTTGACGGTACCGGCGGCGTCGTCGAAGTAGTCGGCCGAGGTGGATCCTGCGGGGTAGATCCGGAAGACGAGGTTCGTGTAGTTGTAGACGTCGTTGCCGATGTTGCCGCCGTACTCGTAGTTGGCGTTGAGGTTGAGCGGGATGATAGCGCCGTCACGGGCGAAGACGGGGATGGTCGAGGTGTCGGCGTTGTAGGTCTTGTTGCCGGGCCCGGACGCTTTGCCCCCGTTGGTGACGTCGTGCCATTCTCCGCCCGGGAGGTAGAGCGAGACCGAGGTGGCCCCTTGGGTGGTAATGGGTGCGACGAGAAGCTGCCGCCCGAACATGTACTGCATGTCAAGGGCGGCGGCCGAGCCGTCGCCGGGGAACGCGAGCCGCATGGTCTGCAGGAGCGGCAGCCCGGTTGTGGAGGCCTTCTTGGCCTCGGTATAGATGTACGGGATCAGGTTCATCCGGGTGTTGGCGAACTTGCGGAAGGTGGGGATCACCGTGGTGTCGCCGGTGCGGGCCTGGACATTCCAGGGCGTTCTGGCTTCCGAGAGGCTGGGGTTGGACTTCTCGGAGTGGTACTGCATCATCGGGGAGTAGGTCTGCTGGGCGGCGGCGCGCAGGTACAGTTCGCTGGTTGGGAAGGTTCCGGTGAAGCCGGCCATGTCCCAGGCCCAGAACGCGATGCCGGACTCCCCTCCGCTGAGGCCGGCGCGCAAGGCCTGCTGGAAGGCTGAGAAGGTGGAGGCCTGGTCGCCCGCCCAGTAGATCGAGTGTGCCTGGGCGCCGGCCGTGCCGCCCCGGCTGAACAGGACCCCGTTGCCGCTCTTCTTGGTCTGGACGTAGCTGCCATACGCGCTGGTGTAGGCGTTGGTGTAGCCGTTGTGCATCTCGTCGCCCTTGCGGCCATCGGCGAAGGTGGCGTTGCGGCCGAAGATCATCTCGCCGCCGTCGGTCTTCATGCCGTCGATGCCGACGTCGTCGAACAGGTAGGCGCGCTTGCTCATCCACCACGAGGTGGCGGCTGTGTTGGTGAAGTCCGGCATGGTGCTGTCACCGAACCACTCACCGGTCGGGATCCGGTACACCCCGCCGGCTCCGTCACCGACCAGGTACCCCTGGGTGGTGGCGTAGCTCTGGTCATTCAGGTGCTGCTGGGGCGGGCTGGATGGGTTGGTGTCGAAGTCCTGCTTCAGGACCGGGATCTGCCACAGGACGACCTTGATGTTCTGGCCGTGGGCGGCGGCGACCATCGTCTTGGGGTCGCTCCACTCGCCGCCGGACGGGAAGGTGAGGTCGCTGTAGCCCAGGGCGTCGCTGCCGGGCTTGGCGGTGTAGGTGGCGCCATGCCAGACATAGAAGGTGGCCTCGTCGCTCCACTGCTCCAGCACCAGGACACTGTGCGGGATGTTGTAGCTGATGACGTTGCCCAGCTCGGTAGTCACCTCGGTCTGGGTGTTCCACTCGTTGGCGGACATCCACAGGCCGAAGGCCCACTTCGGGGGAAGCCAGGGGCGGCCGGTGATTGAAGTGTACGCGTCCAGAATGTTGGCCTGGGTGCCGGTGAGGAAGTGGTAGTCGACGGTGGCGTCGAGTGCGCCGCCAGTATCGACGGTGAATCCGACCATGTCGGCGAGGTGGGTGCACACGTTGAACAGGGAATAGCGGGTGCTGGGGATGTACACGCCGTAGCCGGCGGAGTTGGTGAAGAAGGGTACCGCCATGTAGGTGCGGTGGGTGGGGCCTTGGTCCTGGTACTGGTTGTACACGTAGTTGTCGACGTCGCGGCCGCGCTGGTCGAGGTAGTCGTACCGTTCGCCGAACCCTTCGAACCGTTCTCCGGCTGGGGTCAGCCAGTGGTCCTCGATCTTGCTGACGGTGGTGGCGCCGTCACTAGCCCACCCCGTGTTCCGGAACGCGGCCGGGTCGTACTGCTGGGCGATCAGTGTTGTCCCGTCGGCCTTGTAGACCGAGACCCGGTAGGGGTTCTTCTGGATTCGAACCTGCAGCGCGCTGGTCGAAAGCTGCAGGGTGCTGGAGGTATTGGTAATCGAGTACGAACTTGATCCGGTGACGTTCAGGCCGCTGCCGTGCGGTGCGATCTGGACGTGGAAGCGGTCGGCAGCCGGGAAAGTGAAACGAATCTTAGGGGAAAAGCTTCCAGAGGTGTCGCTCACCGCAACGTCGACGGAGGTCCCGTTGTCGGTGTAACCGCTGACGTTGCCGGTGCCAGACCAGTCCGTGACCGCAAAGCTGTACGGGCCGCTGGTGAGGGCGCCGGTTCCGTCGACGTCGGCGTGGACGGTGTAGGTGATCTGGTCGCCTTTGACGAAGGACCCAAGGTTGACCTTCCAGTAGCTGTTGTTGCCGCTGTTGTACTCGAAGGCACAACCCACATCGGTCTGGGCGACCCCGTTCTTGGACCAGGAGACCCAGCACGTCTGCCCCGGGGAGATCGGCCATGTGGCCGAGTGCATCTGGACCGTCTGGCTGGCCATGGGGTCGCGCGGGCTGCGTTCGGTCGGCATTGTGCTGTACAGCTCGTCGTAGCCGGTCGGGCCGTGAAAGACGCCGCTGATGGTGTCGGCGTGGGCCGGGTCGGAGCGCAGGACCGCCGGCAGCAGGATGATCGGCACAGCGCCCAGGATGCCGAGGATGGCGGTGCGGCGGGTGACCGTTGGTGGGACGGAGACGGAAATCATTGTCCTGCTTTCTTCTGGAGGGGGCTCATCCAGCGGACAGGCCGACAAGGGTCGACTCGTTGCTGTCCAAGCGGAGGTTGGTAGTCGAATCGGTGGGCCTGGTAAAGGTCTACGTAATCTGTTTTGAGTCTGCGGAGGCTGCCGTCGATGCCCTCCAGGATGTGTTTACGCGAAAGTCCGCGGTCGTTGCGCCCCGGCCCTGTGGGAAAGTACACCTTGGTGAAAATCTCCACGCTTTCACGGCGCACCCCGGTCAGCGTTCCGCCCAGGGCGCTTTCAGCACGGGTCTCCGCGTAGGCATCCGCGGTATCGAAGCTAGTAATGCCAACTTCGAGAGCGGCCCGGACGCATTGGACTGCCGCTTCCCGCTCTACCTGGGATCCGTGTGTCATCCAGTTGCCCTAGGCGATCTCGCTCACGTACAGGCCGCTTTGGCCGAGTCTCCGGTATTCCAAGAATATCTTTCCTTAGAAAACGAGGCCCGGGGACCTGATGAGACTGCGCGCTCTCCGCCGTACGACTCCGCGCTCCGTCACCGATTTCGGTCGGGGACGGAGCGCGGAGAATGCAGGTCGGCATCTGGGACAGAGTCAGAGATCCTAATGGCAGGAGAGCCCCAAGGGTGGATTGGGCGTGCCTTTGGCTGCGTTCGGTCAGCTGTGTGCTGCGAAGATGCTCTTCATTTCGTCCCAAACCTCGGCGTGGACAAACACCGGGATCCGGTTCATGGGAGCTGGAACGTCTACCGTTTGTTGTCCGGCATAGGTTTCCCCGGTCCAGGCGTCGGTCCAGCTGCCAGCGGGGAGGTACGTCGTCCAGGACTGTGCCCCTTCCTCGGTGACGGGAGAGATGAGAAGGTGGTCGCCGAGCATCCACTGCAGTGGGTGCTTCCATACCTCTTGGTCATCGGTGTGGTCGAAATACAGGGGCCGCATGAGGGGCGCCCCGGTGGCGATGGTCTTGCGGGCCTGCTCTCGCAGATACGGAATGAGCCGTTCGCGGAGTTCAACCAGTTCCCGGAATACCGGGACCACGGTGTCATCGCCGCTGCGCTCCTGGATATTCCACGGGGTCCGGTCACGCGATGGTTTGCGGTGGTGGTTGAATTCGGAGTGGTATTGCATGATGGGGACGAAGACGGCCGCCGCTGCCGAGCGCAGGTAAAGTTCAGCAGTCGGTACGTCCCCGGAAAAGCCTGCGAAATCCCAGCCCCAGTAAAGAATGCCGCTTGATGCAGCGGAAAGGCCCGCGTACATCGACCAGCGGAACGCATCCCAGGTGGAGTCCTCATCTCCGGCCCAAAAAGCGCCGCGGGCTTGGGATCCGGTGAACCCGGCCCGGCTGAACGTGACCGGGGCTTTGCCGGCAGATTCGAGCAGGTCACCATATGCCTTGGCATAGGCGACCGGAAACAGGTTGTTCCCTTCGTCCCCGCGCATCCCGTTGAGGTAGCGGAGGTCCTCTCCCCAGGCGTGTTCGCCGCCGTCGGTTTTGAACCCGTCGATACCGAGCTCTTCAACCAGATAGCGTCGCTTCTCTGTCCACCAGCGTGCGGCTACCGGGTCGGTCAGGTCCGGCATCAGGCCCAGAGGGAACCACCATCCACGGTTCCGGTAGGGGCGCAGGCTTCCGTCCGGTGCCTCCTCACGAATGAGTCGGCCTTCACGCACGGCGGCTTCGGCATCGTTGCGTGCCTGCCCCAGGGGGTGGGGGCGCATCTTGATGAGGGGGATCTGCCACAGCACAACCCGGATGTCGCGGTCGTGCAACTCCTCGACCATGGCTTTCGGATCGGGCCACGCGCCATGTTCGGGGAAGGTGAAATCGCTCAGCTGCAGCGGGCTGCCGTCCGGGCTGGGCTGGTATTCGGCGTCCCGGAAGGCGGTGAAGGTCGCTTCGTCACTCCACGCTTCGATGACTACGGATCCGACGGGGATGCCGGTGTCCCGATGCAGATCCATTTGCCGCATGATTTCGGCCTGGGTGTTCCATTCGTTACCGCTGGCCCAGAGTTTGAAGACCCAGTCAGGCAGCTCTTTTGGGCCGCCCACGTCGGAGAGGAAAGAACGGAGGACTTCGGTGGGTGTTCCCTCGAAGAACTTCACGCTCAGGAGGGCCTCACCGTGCACGGCTTCGGGGCCTACTTCGACCTCAATGATGAGACGGCTCTCGTCCGTGGCGCCGATGTCGTACCAGGTGCGTCGGGAGGTATCCAGGTGGAATCCCCACCCGTGCCCGCCGACGACGTGCGCGAAAGGCATCGGCAGGTAGGTCTTTCGTTTCGCCCCCTGGCTTTTGTATTGTTCAAAAACGACGGCGTCCAGCGTGCTTCCCCGGTGGTCGAGGGCATCGAAGCGTTCCCCGAAACCGGTCACCCTTTCTTCGGGGGTCAGGGGCAGGGCAAATCGGATCCGGAGCGGCCGGGAACCGTCGTGCAGAACTTCGATCGAGTCACGGATTACCCGGTCGTTTCCGATGATGTGGAGTGCTTGCGGTGCTGCTGTCCAGGCGGCGACCTGGAAACTGAACCAGCGGGTTTGCTCTTCCCCGCTCTCCGGCTTGTCTGCCGTGAATCGGTATTTGTAGCTCGTCAGAGGATCTGCCGGCGCGAGGGTGGTCTGCCAGCCGCTGGCGGAGCGGGCGAGTTTGGCCTGGGCAGAGGCAAGGTGTCCGCCGTCGATAACTTGTCCGCGGGATGATGCGGGCACCCGGGTCAGCGGAATTGTTGTGTGGGTGGTGGTCCCGTCGTGGCCGGTTTCGGCCAGTTCACAGACCACATTCGTCCGGTCGGGCGAGGTGCGCACGCCGAGAGTGACCGGTTCGCCGGCCTGCGGGCGGGCAGGGCTGCGCTGATCTGTGTCGTTTACGTAGGGATGTCCTGAGCCGAAGGGTTTGTGGCGGATCAATTCAAAGTCCTTTGTCGTTCGTCTGGGGGCGGGAGTGCGGCGTGTGGGGGTGTTTGGTGATGCCGAGGGCGGCTGCAAGCCGGATGAACATAGCGTGGCTCCACAGCAGCGGGCTCGCCGACGGGCCCCACCGGTCAATCCAGGGCTGCAGGTGTGCCGCGTCAAGCAGGTGTTCTTCGACTTGCTCGGGAAGATCGCCATTGTCTTCGGCCGTGGAAGCTGCCCACTCAAGAAGCTCGAGGGCCCGTGACCGGTTTCCCGCGGATTCCTGGGCGAGGCCGAGGAAGCAGCTGAGTAACGGCCATTGGCCCCCGCCGTAGTATGTGTCGGTCAGGTACCGGTGGACGCCATTGTTGACTGTGAGCTGGTCTTCAATGGCTGCGATGGTTTCACCACCGATAGGGCTGAGCGGGTCGAGGAAGTTCATGGGTGCAATGAGGGCCAGCAGGCTCGCATCGACGGCTTCGGTTCCGAGCCATTTGGTCAGGTGCCGGGCCCGTACTCCGTCGGTCTCGACCCGGCGGCGGATGCTCGACGTGGCTGTGAGGGCCGCTGATTTCCGTTCGCGATCCAGGTGTTCCATGGCGGCGATGCCGGACAGCCCGGCGGCGATGCATCCGAGGGTGGACACGTGGACGTGTTCCGCAAATTCCTCCCACCAGTCGTAGCATGGCCGTTCCCAGGAACAGGATAGGTAGTCAACGGTGAGGGCGATGGCGTCGGTCCAACGATCCAGTGAACGGCCGTGGCGGGTGTGGTGTTCGGCGAGGGCCCATAGCCACGTCCCGTACCCGTCGAGTTGGAAGTCCCACCAGTCATCGTTGCCTTCGGAGCCGTCGAGCAGGAACCGGGTCGGCATCATGTGCTCATCAGAGGGCGGTCTTCCGGCCCGGCTTTCCTCGACGATGTGCCGGATTTGGTCGGCACGCGAGGTCAGGACGGCGGAGCACCAATCGAAGAACCGTTCGGCGGATTCAATCTCGCCTGCAGCGGACATCGCGTCAGCGATGTAGGAACCGTCGCGGAACCAGCTGTAGCCGGCGTAGGCGGAAAAGGATGGGCTTGCCGGGTAGGCGCCGCTGGGCGCCTGCTGTTCCAGAATCAGTCTGGTGCTGGCCCGGACAAGCTCGCGGACGGGGGCGTCGCCGGTCTGCGTCGCCGTGGACCCTGACATGGATTTTTCGATCATGTGTTTCTCTTTCAAATGGTGAGCGGGTCGCGGGGCCGGCACTTCCTGGTCGTAGCGCGACCCGCTCTCCTGCCCTCACGGGCTTGGTGGGGCTATTTGAGCAAAGCGTTGATCTGGTCTGCCGCGCCCTTCAGGGCATCGGATGCACTGGAGCGCTTCGCTTCCACTTCGCCGAGTGCGTTGGTGATGATGTCGACCATTTTCTGCTGGTTGTCCCCGATGACCGGGGGAAGGGCGACGTGCTCGAGCGCATCAAAGACGGCCTTGCGGTTGGCGGGCTTGTCCTTTGTGAGATAGGGCTTCAGGACTGATTCGTCGGAGGTGGGTGGAAGCTCCCATCCGGAGCTGATGCGGGTTTGTGCCATAACCTCGGAGCTGGTCATGAAATCTGCCCATTTCTGGGCTGCCGCCTGGTTCTTCGTGTTGGCAGATACCGCGACAGCGTTGGAGAACAGCGCACTTGCTTTCTGGGTGTCTCCCGGTTCTACAACAATGTCCCAGTTTTTCGGCGTGTCCGCGAAGCTGCTTGCTACCCAAATACCGCTGTGGAGCATGCCGAGCTTGCCGTCTTTGAATAGCTTGGTGTCAAAATCCGGGGTGCCTGCACCCTGGGCAGGGGTGGGCATGGTCGTGCCGCTCTTGCCCGCTAGCCATTCGGCCGCTTTGACGCCCTGCGGGGAGTTAAACGCGACGGATTTGCCGTCGTCGTTGAGGAACTTGCCGCCGGTCTGCTCCAGAGCCTTGTAGAACTCATAGAAGCTCACGTTCTGGAAATCCCCATAGACGCCTGCTCCGCTGTCCGTGATTTTCTTGGCTGCGGCGGTCTCATCTGCCCACGTCCAGCTGGCTGTGGGGTACTTAACGCCTGCTTTGTCGAACAGATCCTTGTTGAAGTACAGGACGACGTCCGAGAAGGAGCTGGGCAGTGCGTACTGCTTGCCGTCGGACTGGTACGACTTCAACAAGGATTCCTTGTACTTGGATCCGTCCACTCCATCGAGCGGGGCAACCGCTCCGTTGGCGACGTAGGAGCCCAGGTTGGCGTACTCGATGTCGAAGGTGTCGGCCTGGGTCCCGGCGGAGAGATCGGTCTGTAGGGCGGTGGCGTAGTCCTTGTACGGCAGGGTGGTGACCTGGACGGTGATGTTGGGGTTGGCCTTCTCGAAGGCCTGAACGATTGTGTCCAGGTTCTTCTCGTTGCCTCCATTGGAAGTGAAGTTTGAATACTTGATGGTTACTTTTTCATTGCTTGACGCATCAGACTTTGCTGCCGAACCACAACCGGTCGTGGACAGGATTGCGGCGAGGGCGAGACCCAGCGCAGCCACGGGTTTTTTGTTCATGTGTATCTCCGTTGATAAAAGGGAAAACGGGACGTTCCGGCCTATTTGAGTCCGGTTCCCGCCACTCCCTGGATGATGTATTTCTGGGTAAAGATGTACAGGGCAAGCATTGGCAGGACGCTGACCACGGATCCGGCCATGACGATGTCCCACTGCGTGGTGTACTGCCCCTGGAGACCTGCCAACGCGACCGGAAGTGTCTTCATCGCCGGCGTGCGCAGGATGATCAGCGGCCAGAGGAAGCTGTTCCAGCTGTTCAGGAAGGCGAAGACGGTCAGCGTTGCCAGAGCGGGCCGGACCAGGGGAAGAACGATGAGTCCGAAAATCCGGAAGTGGCCGGCCCCGTCCAGCGTTGCGGCCTGGTCCAGGTCCGTGGGAATCGAGTTCATGGCCTGCCGGAGCAGGAAGACACCGAACGCGCTGGCAACCCCTGGAAAGAGCACCCCGAGGTACGTGTCGATGAGCCCAAGCGTCTTCATTTCCACGAACAGCGGCACAACGAGGACCTGAAGGGGCACCATCATGGTGGCCAGGTAGGCCGCGAATACAACGTTGCGTCCCTTGAAGGGCATGCGAGAAAACACGTACGCGGCCAGGGAACTTGTTGCGAGCTGGAACACGGTGGTCAGGACCGCCAGGACCAGGCTGTTCAGGACAATATGCGCAAACGGCAGCCGTTCGAGTAGCTGGGCATAGGCGGACAGCGACGGGTTCTCCGGGATCAGCTGCGGGGTGGCGGACAAACCGGCCCCGGGACTGATGGAGGTGACGAAGGCCCAGAGGAACGGGAACACCATTACGAGGGCACCGAGGGCGACGAGGATATTCAAAGTGGTCAGATGACGGGGCTTACGCATAGTTCACCCATTTCTTCTGGCCGCGGACCTGGACCAGTGTGATGACCAGAATGAAGAGGAAAAGCAGCCATGACAGGGCTGATGCTTCCCCGGCCCGGCCGTAGCGGAAGGTGAGGTCGTAGATCTGTTGGACGACGACTTGGGAGGAATTGTTGGGGCCGCCGCCGGTCATCGCGTAGACCTGGTCGAAGACCTGGAAACCGTTGATCAGCGACAAGACGATGACAAAGAACGTCGACGGGGAGAGCATCGGCAAGGTGATGCTGAATAGCCGCCTCACCGGTCCGGCCCCGTCCACTTTCGCTGCCTCATACAGCTCTTCGGGAACTGCCTGCAGCCCGGCCAGAAGGATCACCATGACAAACCCGACGTCTTTCCAGGCCGAGGCCAGGATGATCGCGGGCATCGACCATGCGGGGTCGGTCCACCAGCCGGGTCCGGCGATCCCGACCAGGCTCAGGAGCCAGTTGACGATCCCGGTGCTGGGGTTCAGCAGCCAGCGCCACACCAGTGCCACAACGATCCAGCTTGTTACCACTGGAAGGAAGTAGAGGCCGCGCAGCAGGCCGCGTGCCTTGATCCGGCTGTTCAGGGCCAGGGCAATGCCGAGGCCGCCGATGTAGACCAACGGCAAGTAGCCGACGATGTAATACACCGTGTGCAGAAATGCACCCTGAGTGCCTGGATCCGTGATGAGTCTGGCGTAATTGTCAGCACCGATCCATTTCATCGGGCCGACGAGGTTCCACTGATGCAGGCTGATCCAGAATGCGGCGATCATGGGAACGATGGTGAAAAACAGCAGTGGCAAGGCGCTCGGCAGGAGGAAGAGGGCAACGGTCAGCGAATACCTCAACCGCGAGGACGCCTTCCGGCGACGAGGGGATGACGTCCTGGTGGGGTCGGTAGCTGCGCCGGGATCAGTGGAGTTGGAGCTTTCAAGAACCGTCATGATGCCGCTGCTTCCGTGGTCGGAGAGGTCAGTCGGGCACGGACCTGTCGCCCCCGCTCACCGGAGCTTTCACCGCTGTAGAAGGGCGTTGAGGCCACCAGCGCCGCTGCACCCCGTGCCCAACTCTCGTCGTCCCACGACTCGACAATCACAGGAATTCCCTGCCGGTCGGAGGTCAGGGAGCTGCGGAAGGACTGCTCGAATCCCGGCTTCCAATGGCTCCAGGCTCTGGTGCCTTCGCCACTGACGATCACGATTTCCGGATCGAGGACCTGGACCAATCCGGCGACTATCCGCCCCAGCGGGTGGCCGGCACCGCGGAATAGGTCCTGGGCCATCGCGTTTCCGCCGTCGGCTTGGGCCTGCAATTCCGCCATATTTGCATACGGAGGAATAATCCCGGACTGACGTGCGGAGACGACGAGCGCCTCTTCGCCGATCACCGCCTCGATGCAACCATTGTTGCCACATGTACACCGCGGGCCATCCTCGACCGCGGCGATGTGACCGATTTCTCCCGCGCCGCCGCGGCTGCCGCGCACGACGGCTCCGCCGGTAACAAAGCCGGCACCGACACCCTCACCAATCGTCACGACCAGAAAGTCGGGGTGATCGCGCCCTGGTCCGTAAAGCCGCTCCGCGATGGCGAGGGCGTTTACGTTGTTCTCCACGAGCACTGGCACACCCAGTTCGCGGCTCAGAACCCCTCCCAGAGGAACCTGTCTCCATCCAAGAAGGCCCGAATCGACTACCCCGCTCCCCTGTGAGTCCACGGAACCCGGCACTCCCACACCCACTCCTAGAATGGGTACGCCGCTTCCTGACTTCCGAAACGCCTTCACGAGTTCGACCAACGTGGAAAGAAAAGTGACCGAGGATGCATCAAACGGCCAGCTCTCCGCCCGCATCACTTCCCCGCTCAGCTCGGTCTCGACCAACGCGACATGGTCCTTGGAGAGTTTCATGCCGATCATCCGCCCGGCCGAAGCAACCGGTCCGAGCAACTGAGCGGGACGGCCACCACTGGACGGCGACATCGCCAACTCCCGGATGAGGCCATCCGAGATAAGGTCCCTAACGAGTTGAGTCATGAGAGCCGGCGAGACTCCAAGAGCCCGTGCAAGGTCCGCACGGGACGCGCCGCCGGTGGTGCCCAGATGGGCCAGAATCGCAGAGCGGTTGACGTCAGCGCTTCCACTCGGACGCAACATATAAACTCCTTTGTTTAGAACTAAATAAAGATTAGAACTATGTTGTCCGTCACGTCAAGGAGTGATGCGTCCACCGACCGGGCCGACATGGTTGCGGACTGCTGATGGCGGAATCGTAGCCGCACCGGCGCATCACAGTCACCAGCCGGGCCCCGCCCGTGGGACCGGCGCCAGTGTGCCGCCGGGCCTGCCGGGCCAGACTTGGTGGACATAGTCAGGAAGCACCTCAAACAAAAAACGGGGAGACGCCCGATGGCAGTCTCCCCGTTTTTTGTATGGGTAAGTGTTTTAGCGGGTCACGCCATTACTGGTCCTCTCGGAGCCCACTGCTGTCCCGGTGCGGGACTTTATGGCTTTGGCTGCCCCCTTGCCCATGGTGACTGCCGCGCTCGGGTGTGTGCCTTCGCTGCGTGCCGCGGCGAGGCGTCCGCGTATTTGGGTTTCATTCGCGCCGGTGTTTGCCAGGGACTCGGCGAACTTTTCGTGGTGTTCGGCGGCGCCGTAGTCGGCGGCCGAGGTGCTCTCTGCTTTGAGGCCGTGGTCTATGAGCCGGCTGCTGTCGTTGCCAGTGACGCGATTCTCGATCTCGCGGCCGACGCTTTCCATGCGGGCGAAGAGTTCCTTCTCGGCTCGATCGTACCGCTGCTCCACCGGCGTTCGCTCGGAGCCGGTGAACCCGCCCTCGGCCAGGAGTTTGGCTTCGTGCATCTCCTTGGCGGCTTTGACGAACGCGGGGTCCTCGAAGTGGGAGTCGCCGGCGCCGTTCACGTTCGCGTTGGTTTCTTTGCGCAGCTGGTCCAGGAAGGGACCGTTAATGCCGTCTTTGCCGATGAGGGACATGCGTTCCTGCACGGTGGCGTCGGCAGCCGCCACCGCTGCGGGCGTCTTCGCACGGTGTGAGGTCTGCAATGCCTGGGCCAGTTCCGGGTTGCTCAGGTACTCGGCGGGTACCTTGTGGCGTTCCATTTCCGGGGCCAGCGTCGCTGCCTGCGCGCGGAGTTCTTCGGCGCGGGCTGCGGCGAGCAGGCCCATGGCCTTCTCGTGTTCGTCGGCGGCCTTGCGCGTCTCTTCCTGGCTGCGGGTCAGCTCGTCCTGCCGGACCTTCTCCGTGGTGATGGTCTGGATCCCCGACTCCAGGTAGGCGGCGTCCGTGCCGACGGCGTGAGTGTCGATGCCGTAGCGGATGAGCACTTCCTGACGGATCTTTTCAGAGGCGGCGAGTGCGGTCGGGTCGTGGTCTTTCCAGCCTTCAGCTACGGCGTGCGCCGTAGCAATGTCATGGGGCTGCGCCTTGTCCCACCACTGGTCTTTCTCCACAGGGGCCAGCGCCGCATGGGCGGCGCTGCGTTCGACGGTGAGGCGCCCGTCGACCTGGAGGACCGCCTCACTGCCCTCATCACCGACACCACGTCCTTCGGGATGAAGGGCTTCAAGGAGTCACTCCTCACGAAGGTCCTGTGCATCGTCTACCCCGACAGGTACCTGACGATCCTCAAATACACCGGAGAAGCCGGAAAGCGGGAGATTGCACGCTCCCTCTGGGATCTCGAACTGCCCGACCCCGAGAGAGTCGACTGGACTATTGGACGCCTCATCCTGTGGAGCAATGACTTGCTACTTGCACTTCTCGGCGAGGGCTTCCGGCACCAGCAGCCCGCATCCGAATTCCTGTGGTGGGCCAAGGACAAGGCCTAGACGGAACGGCTCCGCCAGCGGCCGCCCTCGACGTCCGTTGAGGATCGGCTCAGGGGCAGCAAGGGTGCCATTTAGCGCTGCGAAAATGCCGCCACTTACTGCTGCGATGCACATTTCGGGGACTTCGACCTTGGCTTGATTCTCGATTCGGCGCCATCTCGAAATCCTTCGTTTTTGAGAGCGGAGGCGGACAATACCTTTCCTGGTAATGGAGATAGCTCGCAGACCCAGACCAGCTTGGGTGCCGGTACGTTCGGGACGGTGGCGTGCAGGTCATGCTCAAGATATGGACCGTGGGGTTCCCCTCAAGGGCCTGTGTGACGGCGGCTATTGCCTTGGTGGCCTGACCCGCCGGCCATGCGTCGGCAGCCCCTGGCGAAGCTGAACGCGCCTGGTCGCTCGCAGCTGGTGTTCCTCGCTTTCTTACCACGCTTAAGAAGGCGAGTGTGTCGTTTTGTCCCCTGGTGGTGGTGCTGTCAGCACCACCACCAGGGGACACTGGCTATCGGCTGCGCATATAGGGATTCTAGAATCACCGCCGATGACGATCCAAGGAATACCCATGCCACTTGCAACGCGCTCTGCCACTGAGAGTCACGCTTCCATCGACCATCTACTGGGCGACGGACGCAACCGCTTTTTCAGCCAAGGCTACAAGTCCACCAATCCCAAACTGCATGAACTCCAGGTGACCCACACTGGCTCTGAGTCCACGCTCACGGCCCGTGCCGGCTTGGGAGTGCAGGGTGTCTGGTCCGTCAAAGGCAACTCGGAGCAGGCCCCGCATTTAGGCACCACGGATGTGCTTGTCCTTGCCTGCAGAATGGCTGAGGCCCTGCTGGCAAGCCGCTATTCTCCAGAAATTTTGCCAAAGGCCCACCTTAAATCAGTGACCATCTCCGGGGGCGGCGAACCAGTCGAGGGAGCGCTCGGCCACCTTGAATGCCGGGCCACGCTGCAGGGTACTAGTCACGAATCCTCGTCAGTCCTGCGATGCTCGGTTGCCTCAATGACCGCCACACTGGAAGTGGCCCATGCTTCGGTTGAACTCGGACTGGCGTCGGTTCAGTCGCCGTCCGAGGAGGCCTTGGTTGGCGACGCCGGCACGCGCCTTTACGGCGACCTCTGGGCAGCACGACAGGTTTTGCTCGAGGACATCAAGCTTGAGCCTGAGGACGGAACCGCCCACGCCCTGCTCTCTTTCCGCCAACAGCCGTACCTGAGCTGCCAGGCCGACCGGCGCGGGCTGGAGGCAGCCTATCCTCACGAGCTCTCCGCCGTCGACTACTTCGTTGCAACCCTCCAACTGGGTCAGGTCCTGCTCTACCGGCTCGACGCCATGGACCGCGCGGACAGCAGCACGCTGTGGATGCGTAAGACCCGCATCACCCTCAGCCGTCCGAACCCTCAGGTAACGGGCGGGCCAGGAACTGGTTTGGGTGTGCAGCTGAGCAAGAACCGGATTCTTCTTAAAGACGGCGGGTCGTGGCGCTGCGCCGATGTTGTGGGAACGTTCCACGGCGGCGAAGTTGTGTGCAGCGTGGCTCACCGCCTGCCTGCTCACCCTGCCGCCCGACCCACAGGAGCCGATCAATGAGCGCGGTAACTGCAGTCATCCGGGGCCTGGGCGGCGCACTTCCTGAGCGGGTGGTCACCAACCACCACCTGTCCACCCTCATGGACACCTCGGACGAATGGATCAGGCGCAGGACCGGCATCGCGGAACGCCGCCATTCGGATGAGACCGAGACCACGAGCGTTCTCGCCACCACCGCCGCACAGCGCGCGTTGGATAGTGCCAGCGTCGTCTCCGTGGGGCTGCTGATCGTGGCGACGTCAACGCCGGATAAAGTCTGCCCAGCGACGGCCCCGAAGGTGGCAGCGAACCTTGGACTTCGCGGCATCGCCGCTTACGACATCTCCGCCGTCTGCTCCGGGTTCGTGTACGCCCTGGCCACGGCATCCTGGGCCATCAGCTCCGGATCCGTGGGCTCGGCCCTCGTCATTGGCGCGGACACGTTCACCCGCCTGCTCGATCCCACGGACCGGGCTACTTCCGTCATCTTCGGGGATGGTGCCGGCGCTGCCTACCTCTCTGCCGGAACTGCCGACGAGCCGGGCGCCATCCTGGCTTCCACTCTCCACTCGGACGGCACAGGCGAAACGCTCATCCAGGTGCCACGCAGCGCCGGGGCCTTTTTCGAGATGCAAGGCAAGGAGGTGTTCACGCATGCCGTCTCCGCGATGTCTGATTCCGTAGGAACCGTGCTTGCCAGTGTTGGCTGGACCGCGCCTGAGGTGGATTCCCTGATCGCGCACCAGGCGAACCTCCGGATCCTGAACACCGTTGCCTCCGTTACCGGCATCCCCAGCTCGAAGGCCGAAATCCACCTAGACAGAGTAGGCAACACCTCGGCAGCTTCGATTCCTTTGGCCATGACCAACGCCGGAACGAAGGGCCACAGGACCCCGGGCGACAAGGTGGTCCTGACTGCCTTTGGCGGAGGAACCACCTGGGGCGCCATTGCCATGACATGGCCATCGATCTCGGTTGTCGACCCGCACTAGGGACGAACATCCGAATCCTGCCGGGCCGCTGGCCTGCAGGACCACTGTGGCGCCGGCCATCCCGGGGCCACCTGCACATAGGGGAAAAACCAATGGAAATTGCCGATCTGGACGTCGTTGATGCGATCCGCTCCACCATGGACGAGCTCAGTCATATGGGCCCGGACGACTCGTTCGTTGACCTGGACATCGATTCACTGTCCCTCGTTGAGGCCGCTGTGATCCTCAGCAACAGGTTCGGCGTGCGTGTGGACGAATTCGAGCTGGCAGATGCAGGCAATGCCCGCACTGCAGCAAGCATGCTCACGGAAAAACTGGCCCTGCAGCCTGCCGTCTAGCCGCAACCCTTCACAAGACCCGACCGTCGACCGAGCACAAACTGAGGATACCCATGCCCAATCCGGCAATTGCAGTTGTTTATTATTCAGGCTCCGGCCATACGGCAGTTCTGGCGGACGCAGTGGTTAACGCTGCCGCCGCGGGCGGCGGCATCACCGCGCTCCTGCGGGTGGACGAGCTGACTGAAGAGTCCTGGAATTTCATCGACGAGGCTGACGCGATCATCTTCGGCGCCCCCACCTACATGGGCACAGCCCCGTCGGCGTTCCATGCCTTCGCCGAGAAGACCGCAGGCCGTTGGGCTGTACAGAAATGGCACAACAAGCTTGGAGCCGGCTTCACTAACGCGGCCTGCAAGGCTGGGGACAAGAATTCCACCCTGGATTACTTCTCCACCTTTGCTGCGCAGCACGGAATGAACTGGATCAACCTGGGCCTGCTCCCAGGCTGGAAGAGTACCAAGGGCACCGAAAATGACCTCAATCGCTTTGGCTACTTCAACGGGGCCGCAGCCCAAACGTTCTCTGACGTCGGCATCGAAGGGGTTCATCCTGCAGATATCGCTACGGCAGAGCACTTGGGCAGGAGAGTCGCCGACATGGCGGCCATCTTCGCCGCCGGTCGCTCCGCTATAGATCGGGAACTCGTCACTTTGGGGGCCTAGCCACGCACGCTGCTTACGCAGACGCTGTCCCCGGTAACGCAGGATCAACTTGCGTCCCCGGGGACAGCGTCGTTTCCACGACCTCCAGCACCTGCGAATTGGTGCGGTGGAATAGGTGACCGCCGACGGAAACTTCCACCAGCCGAGGTTTTGTCGAACACCAGGATGTCCAGCGCACGGAGTCGAAGGCAGACACCAGGGGATCGTCACTGCTGTAAAGGATGGTGGCCGGTACCCTCAACTGCCCCACCGGAGGCCTGCCTGGATACGTCGCCAACAGAGCAAGGTCCTCGAGCAGGATCTCCCGGGCACGCTCGGACATGGCACCGGAGAGATCGGATAAAGCGGAAGCGCCGGCTACGGCATGTGTTGAGGCCGATAACGAGGGGGTGGCAGCAGCTCCGTCGGGCGCTACAAGTGGCGGACGAGCGGCGGCCAGGAAGACGTGCTCCATACGGCCAGAGTCCTGGAGCCTAAGGGCAACCTCGAACGCAAGGATTGCCCCCATGCTGTGGCCGTAAAGGGCAAGCCTCGGCGACGGCGACGCTGCCATTCGCTGGGCGAGGACATCCGCGGCTTCAGCTACAGATCCGAATTCTCTCCCCCGGTAGCCCAGTTTCGTGACGTGGACGCCGGAGAAGCGCCAAGCCGCGAAACTCGCGGTGGTTCCGCCGGCGTGATGCAGGCAAAACAGATGCATGCCGGAGGCCGGAGCGCTAGTTGAAGGCGAGCTTGTGCCTGTCGTGCTCCATGCGGGAGGTGGCCACGTCATCCATGTTCTCCTCGGCCCATTCCTTCATTTCAAAGACGATCCGGAGAAGCGAGTGACCGCGGGGGGTGAGCTCGTAATCTGTCCGCACGGGAACCAACACCGTGACGTGCCTCGAAACCAGTCCGTCACGTTCCAACGAGCGCAGCGTGGAGGTGAGCATCTTCTGGCTGGCCCCCGGAATCCTCCTGCGGAGGTCACTGTGGCGCTGCTGCCCATCCACCAAGGCGAGCATTACCAGCGTTACCCATTTGCTGCTGATGGCCTCGAGCAGTTGGCGTGCCGGGCATAGTTCCAAGAAAGCGTTGTAGTGCTTCTGTTCTGTCCGACGTTTCTGTTCAGCCGTGAGAGTCATTTCCCCAATACTCTTCTCATCCGATTAACTCGTGGAGCCCAGCATACTTGGTGGTTTGATAAGGAAGGAAAGTTTGCCGCAATCCTAAGCGACTGTTGACGGAAGGCCTTTCACCGTAGGGCTGACCAGCAGCGATTCGCCAGCCAACGCCATGAACGGCAGGTCCGAGTGGTGGTCGCCGTAGGCGAAGCTCGCCATCAGGTCCACTCCATGTTCGGCCGCATGGGATGCTACGGCCCGCGCTTTGGCGTTGCCCGCCAGCGCCTCCTCAATTTTCCCTGTGTACTGGCCGTTTTTGGTGCGGGGCAGCGTGCAGAGCACTTCAAGATGCGGCCAGCGCCGTTGCACGCGCACCAGTGCTGGTTTGAACGAGGCCGTCACGGCGACTATCCGTCGCTCGTTTCTCGTGTGCCCGTCCAGGAGGGATGCCACAGGTTCAAGAAAACGCCATTCCCCTGGTGATTCGGCTTGAAAATCTGCCCAACGGTCCCCAAGCTCGGCGACCTCAACCACGCTACGGCCCTGCCACCAGCGGAAATAGCGGGCATTGGTCTCGGACCGGGGCACGCCGTCCCTGGCCGCAGCGTGCAGGCCGCCCAGGAAATCCTCGGCCTCGCTGAGGCGGAGACCTTCAGCGGCGTCGAAGCGAAGGAAGTCGAAGATGGTGTTGTAGGCCACGACTGTGCCATCAATGTCGGTGTAGGCAGCCTGGGCGGGGGTATCGGATTCTTCCACAGGAAGAATCCTAGGGTCAGGTTCGCGGGTTGGAAGCCTTTGCGGGGAAGGCACCTTGGAGTGCCCTAGGCACAAAATAGTGCGTTCTTACGCAACGCAGAGGTCTAGGTCAGGATCGATAACGAGGCACAAAGTGCCCCATTAGTAAAGCTTTTGAAAGGAAGCCAATGCCTACCATCCTCCACATCAACGCCTCTCCCCGCTACGCCAACAGCGACTCCCTTCGGTTGGCCCGGCATTTCATCGATTCCGTCCAAGCTGCCGGCCCGGAGAGCTTTGAGCTGGAGACCCTGGACCTGTTCAACGACGGTGCGCTGCCCGTTTTCGGCCGCACCGCAGCGGCTGCCAAGATGGCTGTATTCTCCGGCCAGGACCAGACGCCAGAGCAGATCACCGCGTGGGAATCAGCCCGCGCCGTGTTCGACCAGTTCGCAGCTGCCGATGCCTACGTCTTCAACATCCCCATGTGGAATGCCGGTGTCCCCTACGTCCTGAAGCAGTGGATCGACATCATTACCCAGCCCGGCTGGAGCTTCGGTTTCGACCCGGAAAAGGGCTACCGCGGCCTGATGGAGGGCAAGCAGGCCCTCGCCATCCACACCAGCGGGGTTTACGCCCCCGGCGTGCCGGCCGCCTTCGGTTCTGATTTCAGCAGCACCTTCTTCGCTGACTGGCTGAACTTCGTAGGCATTGAAGACGCCACCCATGTCCGTTTCGCCCCTACTGTCCTCAACGGCGACGTGGACGGCACGCGCAAGGTTGCCGAAGCCGAGCTCGCCGACGCAGCCTTCGGTTTCGCCGGCAAGCTCAGCGCCGTTGGAACCCTCCAGCTCGTCAACGACTAAGGCGGACGCAGTGCGCATCGGCATTTCGGGCACCTATTCCTCGGGCAAGACGTTCACCTCCATGGCTTTGTCCCACTACACCGGGCTGCCTAGGACCAGGGCCAGGACCATGAGGGAAATCCTGCCTGAGGCCGCACCGGGCAAGTCGCTCGAGGAATGCACCGCAGCGGAACTCATCCAGATGATCGTGACGCGTCACGTGGAACGGGCGGTGTATGAGGACAAGTTGTCTGACGGCTTCGTTTCAGACGGTTCCTCCCTGCAGGAATGGATCTACGGGTCCGTGCGGGTCTCTCTCGGCTTGAACCCCAGTGCCTCGGCACAGCTGAAGGCCGGGGAAACAGTCGAAAAGACGGCGGAACTTGCTTTCTTCGAAGAGGTGATGGCGAGCCTCGGCAACAGCTTCAAGAGGCACGTAAAGAACTCCTTCGATGCCTTCGTTCACCTGAAGAACGAGCTGCCGCTTTCGGCGGACGGGCACCGCCCGGTCAACGACCGGTTCCGGAACATGTCCGATGCGATCCTGCAGCAGACCATGGACGAACTCGGCATCCCGTTTTACGTAGTCTCCGGTTCGGTTGGGGAACGACTCGAGCAGATCGTCTCCCTGTTCAACATTGAACCGCGAATGGCCCCGGAAGAGGCCATTCGCCTGGCCTCCGAGGAATACGCGCTGCTCGACGTCCGCTCCGAACGGGAGCGCGTCCTGCAATAGCCGGAAATCCCAGGATCCAGAAGCAAGACACTGCTCACCGGTTCGTCCGGCCGACCACTACAGAGTGGCCGGCCGGACGCGCTTCAATTATGGAGTATCCATTCGTACAGATCAGCCCCTGTCCAACCACGTGCGCCTTGGCAACTTCCTCCGCGCGCGCCGGGAACAGACCCGTCCTGAGGACATAGGGTTACCTGCCAGCTCACGACGGCGGACGCCCGGACTCCGCCGCGAAGAAGTCGCAGTTCTCGCGAACGTAGGCGTGTCTTGGTACACCTGGCTCGAGCAGGGACGGGCCATAGGCGCATCGGAGGAAATCCTTGACGCTATCGCGGACGCACTCCGGCTCAGCCCCGAAGACCGCACGCATATCCGTCGGCTGGCCTCCGGACGCCGATCGCCCGAAAGGTCTGCCACTTTGCCTTCCGGCCCGCCCGCAGAAGCCGACGGCGAGCGGCTCGCGCTTCTGCAGCAACTGGTGGATGCCATGACCAACCCCAGCTACATCGCGGATCCCTTTTGGACGGTTGTAGTCATGAACACTGCTGCCGCCAGCACCTTCGATACCCGTGTGGGCGCCAGCTGTCTGCAACGGTTTTTCACAGATCAAGAGCTTGCCCGGTCGCATGTGCACCAGGAGATGATGGCCCGTTCCATGGTGGCTCAGTTCCGGGCACAGTCGGCAAGGTATCTCGACGATCCCCGCTTTGAGGTCATGGCGCGCGGCCTGTGCGAAGTATCGGAGGCCTTCCGCGAACTGTGGCAACGCCAGGTGGTGGGCGATTCGTACCATGTCGACGTCGTCTATGATCACCCGGCCCTGGGCAGGATGAGCTTCGACCCCATGGTTTTGGCAGTTCCGCAATTTCCGACACTCCGGCTCTTCACGTACTTGCCCAAAAGAGGAACCGGGACCCAGTCGGCACTGCTCGAGCTGAACCGGAAGGCCGTCGCCCAGCGGCACACAAAGCTACATGCTTCACCTTCGATCGCTCGAACGGGCACAGTTTCGCGGGACAGGGCGTCTGCTATGGCGGAGGGCTCGGCTGCCTCCGAGGTCGCGGCCATGGCCGAGGTCAGTGGTGCGGGGGCACTGGTCTGAGAGATCGCTCCACCCTGCCTCACCCAGTGATCCCTTCCAAGCGCAGAACACTCTACAAATACTCAAGGAGTAGCCATGTCCAAGCAACCTACGGCCACCCGTGCCGTGCAGATCTCGCCACCAAACAAGCATCAGTTGGCACTGATGATCTGGATAGCAGTATTTCCTACCCTGACTCTTATCAACCTTGCCTTCGGAGACTGGCTCGGAACCCTGCACCCTGTAGTGCGCACCTTTGTCTTGGTCACGGTCGCAGTCCCGATCGTAATTTACGGAATCATGCCCTGTCTGCACCGGCTACGGGCCAGGCTTATGACCCGCGCTGCCGGCAGTTAGCTTCTTCGCCCGGGGAAGGCATGCACTGGCAATGAGGTCGGGGCGGAGAGTCGGCCGCGTAAGGCCACCTTGACCTCAGCGCAGATCAAGGCTCATCAGCACGCGGGGGAAGCCATTGATCACGGATTCGGCGTCGGCGGCCTTGGGGAAGCCAGCTGCTTTCACCGCCCAGTACGTCAACACCGAAACCACCCAGTGGGCAACCAACCCCGACGGCGACACTTACGGCGCACAGAACGAGAACGGAAGTCCTGACATGGTCGCCGTCGCGGCCGCGCCGACCGGCACCCTCAGCTGGTCTCCCACCAGGACTCACGCTCGAACCAACGCGCGGGATCCGAGGCCACCGCCCACACGAGCCCGTCATACCGGATCGCCAAGGGCTCCCCGGCCAAGGTGAATCGAACGTCCACCGCGGCCGCCCGGGCGGTCTCACTCTGTTGTGCCGTCACGCTGCGTTCTCTCTCCCAAAGTCCTGTTCAAATCTGATTTCCGTGTCACGGCCGAGGCCCACACCCACGTCCGGCGCCGCACCGGACCGTCCTCCCAGGAGACTCGAACCGCCTTCGCGGTCCAGGAGTAGACCACTCCATCGATGAGTTCCGCGCAGTCCTGAAACCGGATCCAGGCCCGCACGGGGATCCCGTGCACGTCGGTGCTGGAAGGGGTGTTCTCAAAGTCCAGTTCCTCCACGGTCAGCCCGATCGGCAGAGCACGCCGGGCGTACCGCGCTTGAAGCCCCTTGAGCTGGTCCCGGTCCACTACCACACCGTTAGTACTTATATACCAACGCATTTCCGTAAGTACGTATCTATGTTCGGATCATACGCCGGTTTCAGTGTGTGGGAAGGGTCTGACAATCAGGCCGGACCGGCCGCAGCGGCCCCGCCTGCGTGGTCTGCGCTGACGCTCCGACCTGGGAAATGGCCGTCCGGTTCGCTCCCGCCTGTTGGGCCGGGCGCGGACGTCGCAGAGCTCCGCCGGACCGACCTGGTTGTTTTTGCCTTACATGTGGCTGGGTTCTTCTCCGTACAAGGGCCCTGATCGTAGCCGTCCGGGGGCCCGACCCGTCAACCCGCGCGGACGCGCAGGGGCAGGCGGTCGCTGCGCTCCCTTATTTCCTGTCCCTGCGCGTCCACTTTTCGGGGTTGACGGCCCACCCTCGACCGGCTGGACCAGGTGGGGCCTCGCACGGCGGGGCAGGAAGGAGGTGGCTACATGAGCATCGAGCCCATCGGCTGATTCCGACAAGCCCGGGGCACGCTTGGGGGGCGCAAACTCCCGGTAGCATCATTGATATGCCCACTGCGCTTGAAATGGCAGGTCCCATCCTGGAAATGATGACCTGGCTCTGCCTTCCGCCGGGGCTTGCCCTGCTTTTCTACTCGGGCATCCTTCGGCGGTTTGTGTACCCGTGGACCGTTGCAGAAGCGGTGGTCTACGCGGACGCTACCGGGACTGGCTTTCGCTGGTTTGACCGCAAGTACCAGGTCCACCACGCCCCGATGTCACCCCACGACATCAAGGACCTGGCCGTGGGCGACACCCTGCCGATCTATTACCACCCCAAGCGCCCCACGCAGTGGCAGACCGCAGCGCCCGAAACGGTGGGGCGGACCGCCGTCGTGCTTGGCCGCGTGCTTACCGGGATCGGTGCCGTGGCGCTCATCGCAGGCTTCCTGCTGCCGATGTTCTGACGTTCAGTGGCTGTATCAGCAGCGCGTACGACGGCGGTCGCGGCCAGGGCGGGTCAGCCCGCGTTTCGCGGGGCAAACATGATCACAGCCACCCCGACCAGGCAGATGACGGAGCCCGCGATGTCCCACCGGTCCGGACGGAAACCGTCGAAGATGATTCCCCATGCAAGCGACCCAGCCACAAACACTCCGCCGTAGGCGGCCAGGATCCGGCCGAAATGGGCGTCCGGCTGGAGGGTGGCCACAAAGCCGTAGAGGCCCAGGGCTATGACACCCAGCCCTGCCCACCACCAGTCCTTGCCCTCGCGGACTGACTGCCACACGAGCCACGCGCCGCCGATCTCGGCAGCAGCGGCCAGGACGAAGAGCGCAGTCGTTTTGGCGATCGCCACGGTTTCGGCAGGAATAGTCACAGCCTCATCATGCCAGCCGGGAATGCGGCCAGCCGCGGGGAGGTTGGGCCATGCCTGCAACGCACCGGATTCCTTTCGTTCGGCCACTGGGGCCCCGGCCAGGGTTCCCGCACCAGAACCGCCGCCCGGGCCAGCCGGATAGAGATGGGCACCGGCGTCATGGACATGCGCATGAAAATCCGCTGGACATGGCCGAGGAAGCTGCGGCAACGGATCTGATCAGCGGCGGCAGGCTGCAGCTGGGCATCAGCTGTGGTTCACCCGGGCCTGCCCGGAACGGAGCCGCCGCCTTCGGCCACAAACCGGCAGAAGGGGAGACCGATGCAGACATGTCCCGCCGGCACGCAGCCCAGTTCCGGCACGCCATCAGCGGCGCCGGAGTGGCTGAGTCGGACCCGCGCAACACCGCCGTGTGGGCGGCCAGCCTAGGGCATGAACCTGATGAGCTCTACGCTGCTCACCGAGGACACCGGTGTTCCCTTCGACCAGCTGCAGGCGGAGCAAATCCAACTCTTCCGGTGGCAGCACGCTTGGCAAGACCTATGCCGGCGCCCCGGATGTCCTGGCCGAACAGTTGGCGGCCGGCGCCGCGGTCCAGGCCGCGGACACACTGGTGGTGACAGTGCCCAACCAGTTGGGCGTTGACTTCAATGCCAAAATGCTGGGCAACATCGCCCGCTACATTGCGCCCGCCGTCGGCTGGACCCCGGCCCGTTCCTGATCCGGCGCAGATTCCGCTGGGTGATCCGCCCGGAAGGGAATATCCTGAGAGGGTGCGGGCCATTGAGGCCCGGTTATTCCTCACGGCCTAGAGAGGCTCAGCATGTCCGAGAAGCTACACCTCGCACCGGAAGACGAATTCCCGGATGATCTCTCCGCAGTTCCGGACAAGGAGCTGCAGGTGTTGGACAGTCAGGTACAGCGCCAACTGGACTACGAGTACGTGGCCGAGGGCGAACCGAATCCCGAGACCGAATTTCGGCACCACGACCTGGATGAGGAATTCGAGGAACGCGACGACCGCTGAATACCGTCCCCCGCCGTCGGCCTGGCCCATTCCGGTGATCTGCAGTGGAAATTAGTCAGCATCCTTACTAATATTGTTCAAGGAACCATCCACAAGCCACAGCCGTTAGGCTTGTAGCGGGCTTTGGGGGGCTAAGCGCCCCATTATTACTGCGTGACGGCTTATTACTGCGTGACTGCGGAACGGTCAGGAGAGAGAAATATGGCTCGCGCCGCTTTAGGTTTAACTGCATGATCCGGCTACGTCAGCTGGCACAGGCGGCTTCCGTACTGACCACGCCATTGGCACCGGAAGATATTCTGGCGCTCTTCAACCCTGTCTTCTCCGCGCGCCAGCTGCGCGGAGTGGTGACCCGTGTGGTCCAGGAAACGGCGCAGTCGGCCACCATCTTTTTCCGTCCCGGCCGCGGCTGGCATTCGCACCTGGCCGGCCAGTGGGCGCGCATCGGCGTTGAGCTGGACGGCGTCCGCCACTGGCGCTCCTATTCGCTGAGCGCCCCCGCCGGCAAGGACCCCGCCATCACCGTCACCGACGTCGGCGCTGTTTCCGGAACCCTGGTCCGGACCACCAAACCGGGCGACGTCCTTTTCCTGGCACCCCCGCAAGGCGACTTCGTCCTGCCCGAGCACCCCAGGCCGCTCCTGATGGTCACCGCCGGCAGCGGCATCACTCCGGTGATGTCCATGATCCGAACCCTTGTTCCCCGCCGCCCGGATGCCGACGTCGTCCTTGTGCACTCCGCCCGCACACCCGGCGACAGCCTCTTCCGCGAGGAACTCGCCGAACTGGCCGACCAGTTCCCCAACTTCCGGCTGGCCCACTGGTACACAGGCGAACAGGGCCGGATGGACCTGACCAACACGGCCGAACTCGATGAGATCTGCCCGGACTGGAAAGAACGGGCTGCGTACGCCTGCGGCCCGGACAGTTTCCTGGACGACGCCGAGGCATTATGGAAGCAGGCGTCCCTCACCGCCGGGGCCCCCGGTTCCGATGTTGCTCTCGCCGGCGATCCCGGCAACCTGATGATTGAACGGTTCAATACCACCTTCGCCGGGGGTGTGGGGCACGACGGCGGCCTGGTCACCTTTGAGGCGTCGGACCGGGAAGTTGACGCCGACGGCGATACCCCGCTGCTCGACCTCGGCGAGGACGCCGGGGTGCTGATGCCCAGCGGCTGCCGGATGGGAATCTGCCACAGTTGCCTGACTCCGCTCCTGGCCGGACAGGTCCGTGACCTTCGCACCAACGAGGTCCACGGCGAACCCGGCCAACTGATCCAAACGTGTGTCTCGGCAGCCGCCGGACCCGTCAACCTCGAACTCTGAGGAGCAATACCGCATGTCAGTAGTTTCAGAAAGCAAGAAAGTCTCCGAAAGCAACACCGCCCCCACCGGAGCGGCAAAGAGGCGCCCCGGAGCGCTGGCCGAGTCCGGCAGTCCCTTGGTCCGTCCTCCTGCCGCTGCGCACCTTACCGACGAACAGGTAGCTGAGCTGGGCCGCGAACTCGACGCGATCCGCGACGAAATCCTGGCCAAGCGCGGCGCCTCCGACGCCGCCTACATCCGCCGCATGATCAAGATCCAGCGCGGGCTGGAGATCTCCGGCCGCGCGGCACTGCTGGTCAGCAAGAACAAGGCAGCCTGGGTCACCGGCACCACGCTGCTGAGCTTCGCCAAGATCCTGGAAAACATGGAACTCGGCCACAACATCCTGCACGGGCAGTGGGACTGGATGCGGGACCCTGACATCCACTCCACCACCTGGGAGTGGGACTTCGTCACCCCGTCGCGCGCCTGGCAGCACACGCACAACGACCTCCACCACCGCTGGACCAACGTGGTGGGCAAGGACAACGACGTCGGGTACAACCTCCTGCGTATGGACGAGGACCAGCCGTGGAAGCCCCACAACCTGGGCAACCCGGTATACAACGCCATCCTTTCCCCGCTCTTCGAATGGGGCATCGCCATCTACGACCTTGAGCTTGCTGAGTACCAGGCAGGCAAGAAATCCAAGGAAGCGATGGTCAAGGACCTCAAGGCCCTGGGCCGCAAGGTGGTCACCCAGTTCACCAAGGACTACGCCGCCACTCCCGCCGTCGCCATGCTCACCGGTTCCGGCAAGCAGGCGCTCTACGGCACTCTGACCGCCAATGCCGTCCGCAACGTCTGGGCGCACGCCGTGATCTTCTGCGGCCACTTCCCGGAAGGCGCTGACACCTTCACCGAGGAAATGGTGGAAGGCGAAACCCGCGGTGACTGGTACGTCCGCCAGATGATCGGCTCTGCCAACATCTCCGGCTCCAAGTTCATGCACCTGATGACCGGCAACCTGTCGCACCAGATCGAGCACCACCTCTTCCCGGACCTGCCGTCCAACCGGTACGCCGAGGTTGCTCCGCGGGTACGCGAGATCTGCCAGCGTTACGGCCTGAAGTACACCACAGGTCCGCTGCTGAAGCAGGTGGGATCTTCCTGGGCGAAGGTTTTCAAGCTGGCGCTGCCGGGCAAGGCTGCCAGGGCTTGAGCTGACTAAGCCTGATAAGAGTGGATGGGCCAGGCGAAACGCCTGGCCCATCCACTCTTTTTTGTTATCCGGTCTGCTTCTTCAGGAAGGCGAGCAGGGCTTCGTTGACTTCCGCGGCGTGCGTCCACAGCAGGCCGTGCGGGGCGCCGTCGATCTCCACATAGTCCGCCGACGGCAGGGCCTTGGCGAACCTGCGGCCGGTGGCATCGATGGGGAGGATGTTGTCTGCCGTGCCGTGAACGATCAGCGCGGGAACATGGATCCGGGGGATGTCCCCGCGGAAGTCGGTCAGCCACGTGGGCTGCGCGGCGACTGATGCGGTGGCGCCGGCTCCAGATGCGATGTTCCAGCTGGCGTCCAGGACTTCCTGGCTGAGCCGCGGGGTGCCCAGGAACGTGTCCGTGTTGTAGAAATTCTTGAAGAATTCCGTGAAGAACGCGAACCGGTCCGCGGTGACGGCTTCGGTGAGCCCGTCAAAGACCTCCTGCGGAACGCCGTCCGGATTGTCTTCGGTTTGCAGGAGGAAGGGTTCCAGGGATCCGAGGAAGGCTGCGCGGGCCACCCTGGCAGAGCCATACGTGCTCAGGTAACGGGCAACTTCACCGGTACCCATGGAGAAGCCCACCAGCACGGCGTTGTTCAGTTCCAGCCTGTTCAGGAGGGTATTGAGGTCAGCGGCGAAGGTGTCGTAGTCGTAGCCGCTGGTGGTTTTGGTGGACTTGCCAAAGCCGCGGCGGTCGTAGGTGATGACGCGGTAGCCGGCGTCCAGGAGGGCGGTGGTCTGCTTTTCCCAGGACGATCCGTCCAGGGGGTAGCCGTGGATCAGGACAACAGGCTGACCGTTCCCGTGGTCTTCGTAGTAGAGCTCGATATCGGTGCTGTTCTCGGTTCCAACGGTGACGAATGCCATCTCGGCGGTCCTTTCGAAAGCTTCGGAATCAGTTTCGGGCGCAAGCAAAGCCGACGCCCGGCATTCCCTACTCTAGGGACCGCCCGCCGCGGCACCAAGGATGTCGCTACTGGGAGGGTTGGGGCAGCTCGCACGCGATCTGCGGGTTGACGCCCAAATAGTTCAAGGGCCCGGCGACGATGGTCACGGCCACCGTTCCGGCTTGGGCGCAGGACCCGGGAGCCCCGCCGAAGTAGCCGCGCTGCCAGGCGGCGATTCCTCCGATGATCAGCCAGATGACAATCAGTGCTCCGAGAAACTTCATGGTGTCCTCCCATGGCCGTGGCCGCCCGTGCATTCAAGTATGCGCCGATATCCGGAAAGCTCACAGGACCCAAAACGCCCGTTACCCTTTTCGTCGGTAACGGGCGTTTTGGGAGGGGAACTAGGGGCGGGCGCCGAAGCCTCCGCCGCCCGGACCCTGTGCAGCGGTGTACTCGCCGGCCGTCACGGTCGATCCGAGCGTCACCTGCACGCCGGACTGCGTCGAGGAGGTGCCCGATGTGACCACCATGCCCACGCTCCCGGCCGCCGCCACGGTGCCGCCGGTGATGGTCAGTTCGCCGTTGATGGTTTGGTGATGTCGCCGAAGCTGTCGTTGGCGAAGGCTGACTGGAGGGCGGTGACATCGCCAAGCGCGACGTCGGCAACGTAGTAGGTGACGGTGCTGTCGCCGCTGGTGGTGGCCGCCGGCCAACCGGGTGGCGCAGATCACCGTTTCGTTGCGCGGCGCCCAACAGCCAGCGCGTCAGGCGAAGGGGTGCGGCTTACTGCTGCCGTTGTGGCGTGGGCTTCTGGCGGGTGGGGGTGTCCACCGGGCAGAGCCGCAGTGCGAGCTCCTGCAGTTCCTTGGGGTGGAACGGCTTGGTCAGGTAGGCAGCAGCGCCGGAGGCCATTCCGGCCAGGATGTCATCCTCCTCGGACCTGGCCGTGAGGAAAAGCAGGGGAGCGGTGCTTAAGGCACGGATTGCCCGGGCAACGACGTGCCCGTCCATGTCCGGCAGGCCAAGGTCCAGAGTGATCAGCGAAACCGATGGTTCAGCGGCTGCGGCAATTCCTTCGGCGCCGTTGGCAACTGAACGCACGGAAAAGCCTGCGCGGGTCAGGACCACCGTGATCAGGCCGCGGATGTCATCGTTGTCCTCGATGACAAGACAGATACGTTTTGTTTCCATGAAAGCCCCTCAGCCAGCTTTGCCACCAGTGTACGGGCTGGAGGGGTGGTAAACCGTCATAGTGACGTATTCCGCAAACCGGCCGCCGGTCGTCTCAGCGGTCACTTCGCTGGCCGCCGGCTGCGGGGTTCAGTCGTCGTAGTGCGTCCGGGCCGGCCCCTGGCCCAGCGCATTCACCACGGCCGCGGCGACGTTATGCAGCTTGGAATTGCGGGTGCTGGACGCCGCTTTGAGGAGCTCGAACGCCTCCTGCTGGCTGCACCGGTTCTGGGCCATGATGATGCCCACCGCCATGTCGATCACTGTGCGTGATTCGAGGGTGGCACGCAGATGCGCCGCCGTCTCGCTGTAGTGCGCGAAACGCACCGCAAGCCGCAGGGCAAGCGAGGTCTGGCGGACGAAGTCCTCGGCAGCCTTCAGGACGCGGCCTTCGAAGCGGGAGGTCCGGTGGGAGTAGAGGAGGAGAGTTGCTTTGGTTTCCCCCTCCAGTCGGAACGGGATGGCCAGGACTGACCGGATGCCTTGTTCCAGGACGGCTTCGCAGTATTCGGGCCAGCGCGCTTCGTCGTGCACGTCAGGAACATGGACCGTCACCTGCTCCAGCGACGCAGCCATCCCTGGGCTTTGCTCGGACCGATATTCAATCTGGCTGATGGCCCGGGCAGCGGCACCGCTGCTGGCTACCGTGGCAGCCATGCGCTGGCGCAGGAGGGTGATGCCGCACAGCACTTCGTCGCCGGGATCGGAAAGATTTCGCGCCGAAACGCGGGCGAGCTCGTCCAGAAACTCCTCAACATCGGTGCTGTTGAGGAGTTCCTCGTGCAGGTGCTCGGTGATTGATGAAGGTGTTTTTGCTGTTGACTCGCTGGCCACGGTTCTTAGTGCCATTCGCTCTGGTCAAAACGAGCCGACAACTCCCCGCACACCTTGCCGTGGAGGCGGAAGGTGCCGGCGGTCGCTGGATCGACGAACTGTCCAACGGCCTGCTGCTAAACCGATAACCAGAAGTATATACAGGCCAGGGCCGTGCCAATGTCATTGTGGAGACAACGGCGGTGCCATATCCGGCGGCTAGTCAGGTCCTGGCAACCAAGACCATCCATGTTGAGACCCCTGGACCTTAGCAAGGTCCGGGGGTCTCAGCAGGTACACCTCATTGGAAGCCGAGAGGTCCGGCGCTGCCGGGTGTCAGAACCTTGACGTACTTGCAGAGTTGTTGAACGTTGTTGTGGCGAGCGGGTTCCCAGCCACATCCGATAGGCCCGACGGCGGCGTGTAGGACGGGTTTCCAACCGTAGCGCCCGAGAGAACTGTCCCGGTTTTGAGGTTTCCGAGGACGATGGTGAGCTGGGAGGCCACCGGATTCCATTGAATTGACGACTTGCTGCTACCGTTCCCGTTGAACGTTGCCGTCCCCGAGGCGATGTAGTTTCCGCCCAAATTCACTGTCCCGATATTGAGAGAGGGACATGCAACACTGGAGACCGTCAGTTTGTCGTTGGGCCCGTTGTCCGTCAGCGTGACGGTCACGTCATCGTTGGCGTTGAGTGTCAGCAGTCCGGTGCCGGAGTTGGTCCAGGTGGCACAGAACTTGCTGGCATCCATGCGTTCCGAATAGGTGATGGCAACCGAGTCTCCGCTATCGGCGGTACCCGCGGTTCCTCCGTTCGTCAGTGCAACTGCATTTACCGTGGGCGGTGCGACATCCTTCGTGTTTGTTGCCGTACCTGCGGCGCTGACGTTGCCGGCCGGATCTGTTGCCGTAGCCGAGTAACTGATGGCACCGGAGTTGAAGGTGCCTAGGTCGAGCCCGCCGACGGACCAAGCTCCCGAGCCATTAGTAGTCGCAGTCGGGCTGATGGAGTGGACGGAATTGGCGTCCGTGATGGTGAGAGTGACGGATGCCCCCGCGTCGGACGTGCCGCTGACGATGACGTTGCCGACGTTGGCGGCATTGACAGAGGGAGGAGGGGTGACGCCAGGAGTGGCGGAAACCGTGTCCTTCGTGTTCGTCGTTGTTGCGATGGCGCTCGCATTGCCGGCCGCGTCGGTGGCAGTGACTTTGTAGGTGACCGTGCCCTGGTTCAGCGTGGTCAGGTTAAGGGCCGTAGCGGACCAGGCGCCAGAACCGTTGGCCGTCACAGTTTGTGGCACAGTGTGGGCTGTCCCGGGGTCTGTGACGGTCAGGGCAACCGTTGCGCCTGGCTCGGCCGTGCCGCTGACTGGGACGTTGGCCACATTGGCGGTATTGACGAACGGTGGAACGCTGACCGTCGGCAGTCCGGGGGCGAGCGTGTCTTTGGTCTTGGTGACGGCCGCTGAAGTCCCGGTGTTGCCGGCAGCGTCGGTAGCGGTGGCTGTGTAAGCGACCGCGCCGTCGTTGAGTGCGGTCAGATTGAGCCCGGTTGTGGACCATGTACCGGTGCCGCTGGCCGTCGCAGTTTGCGACACTGTGTGGGTGGCCCCTGCGTCGGTGACGAGCAGAGTTACTGCCGCACCGGCCTCCGCCGTGCCGTTGACCGGCACGTTGGCAACGTTGGCGCCGTTGACGTACAGCGGGGCAGAGATGGATGGGGCGCCGGGGGCGAGTGTGTCCTTGATGCTGGTGACGGTCACCTTGGGTCCAGTGTTGCCGGCAGCGTCGGTGGCTTTGGCGGTGTACGTGACGGTGCCTTGGCTCAGGGAGGTCAGATTGAGGCCGGCTGCGGTCCATGCTCCAGCGCCGCTGGCTGTCACTGTCTGTGACACCGTGTGGGCCGCCCCGGCATCGGTAACCGTAAGGGTCAGCGTTGAACCGGGCTCAGCTGTGCCGTTGACGGGGACACCGGCCACGTTGGCGATGTTCACATACGTAGGCACGATGATGGAAGGCCTTCCTGGCGCCACCGTGTCGATTTTGACCGCAAGATTCTGAGAGGCGCTTGCGTTGCCCGCATTATCCGTCGCGAAATAGGACACGACGTGGGTACCGTCACCGCTCACGGTGACGGCTGCGTTGGCGGCGTTCACCGTCGTCGGGCTTCCGGAATCAACTGCGTAGGTGATCGAGGCGACGCCGGACCCGCCTGCATTGTCCTGGGCTATGAGGTTGACGATGACGGGGCTGCTGTTGTTGAAGCCGGACGCGTTGGGCGTCGGAGAAATGGAGGCAACGGAGGCCACCGGCGGCGTGGTGTCTGTGCTGACACCGGCACTGCGTGGGCTTTCTGCACCGTTCCAGAGTGCGATGGTTGGGGTGACGGTGTAGTACCACGTTCCGCCGGGGACGTTTTGTTCCGAGCAGGTGAGGGCCGTGACCGTGCCGCCGCAGGCCCCTGTCGCTGGGATTTTGGATCCGCCCGTGGCGGCGTCGTAGCGGGCCACGGTGTAGCCGGTAACAGCGCGGCCGCCCGTCGTCGAACCCGCTGCCCAGTTCACGGAGATATCGGCTCCCGTGACTGAGACGGATGGCTTGATTCCGGGCATGACCGCGTCACCAGCGGCGGCGGCGAAGTTGCTGCTGCTGATGGACTGCCAGAACGCGTAGGCGGCGGAACCGATGCCGGACACCAGGAGGATTCCGATGATTACCCAGGGGGCACGAGTCCTCAGCCAGCCGGCGCGGGGCATCTGGTGTCGTAGTCGAATGCTCATTTTCGGACCGCCAACGTGACTGGAAGGTGGAAGGTTGCGCCCTGGCAGGCTGACTGCGATGTCGCGTCCATGCTCGCCGCCCCGGGAAGTGTAACCAAAGTGCTCGAATTCGCTGCGATGGAAACCGCCGGGCTGAGTGGACCCGGGGAGCCGGCGAAGGTGACGCCCGTGGTGGTGCAAGAAGAATGTGCGTTATCGGCAGTGGCTGTGCCGTTGTTGGTGACGCTGTACACCTGGACGGAATAGGGATTGGGATTCGATACCCGCAGCACGACGTCGGCAGTCCCGCCGGGAATCAGGGTTGACGCCGGAGTGTCACCGGGAACCAGCGCGTCCACCGTGACGGTCTGCATGGTGCCGACGCCAGCGGAGCCGCCGCCGGAGCCGTCCGTGGCCCAGTACGCATACGCCGTCCCCGCACCGATTGCCAAAGACAACACGCCCGTCAGGACTGCCACTTTGACACCGCGGTCGCGGCTGGCCCTCATCCATCCCATGGAATTCATCTCAGTTACCTTGTCCTGATCCGGAGTAAACCAGTTGGAGGGTTGCGCCTTTGCAGCCGTCCTGGTTGGCGGGTGTATTGAGCATTCTGAACTGCGGCTGCTGGTTCACGGGGATGCCCAGACCGGACAGCGAGGTGCTGCCGGGCGGCACTTCCAGCGGGTACGGGCCGCTGTACTGCGTCACCGTGTAGTCGGCTGTCCCGCACTGGAGGTTCCGGGCGATGGCGTCAGCAGTCCGGGTCACGCTCTTGATGGAGACGGACAGATTGGTCACCGCCAAGGTCTTTTGGTTCGGATTGCTGATGCCGAGATCCAGTGCGAGGGAAGTGCCCGGAGCCAGCTGGCCTGTCAGGTTTCCAGAGAGGGTGAAATTCCTGAGGGTGGAGTCGATGACCAGTTGGACGCTGGCATAGGCATATTGGGTTTTGCCGTTGGCGTCGGGACCGGAGCCCACCAGATACAGCGTGTAAGTGCCATTCGGAGCGTTCGAAGCTGTGGTGATCTGCAGCGTCGAGGTGTTCCCCGTGGCCGGGTTCGGCGCGAAAGCGGTGGTGGAACCTGATGGCAGGCCACCCATCACACTCAGGTTGACCGGTCCGGCGAAATTGTTGCGGGACAGCTGGATTGAATACACGCCGGTTGAACCCGGCGGCACAGTCACGGACGCTGGGGTCGCGGTCATCGAGAATGAACTGGAAAGGGGGTAATTGACGGTCAGCGAGGCCGATACGGTGCCGCTGACTTTGCCGCTGACACCCTTGATTCCAAGGCTGTAGGTCCCGGTCGGGGTTGACTGGGCGGTGGACACAGTCATCGTTGCCGTGGCGGTACTCCCCGCACTCAACGTTATCGACGACGGCGAGAAGGCGGCCGAGGCTCCGGCCGGCAGGCCGCTCACACTCAGTGCCACGGCACCTGAAAAACCGCCGGTTGACGTAGCGGTCACTACGTAGCTGCCGGTCTTGGCTCGCTCGATTGACTGGCTTGCCGGCGATACCTGCAGGGTGATGCCAGGCTTGACGCTCTGACTGGCGGCGAACAGTGCACCGGCCGGTACCAGCATGACCAGCAGTCCGATCAGCAGCAGCTTAACGGCGGTCCTGGCCGAGCGAGCTGACGGCGGGAAGGACCTTCGTTGCTTCTGCATCTCGTACCCCTTCTGAATGGGTGTGCTTCGAATAGTGGATGGCTCCGTCGTTGGGCCGGGGAACGGCACCCGGCCCAACGACGGGTGTCATTAGTGGCTGGCGTACGCGAGATTGACAGTGGCGTCCTTGCAGCCGTCCTGGTTGACCCCGGCCTTGTTGTTGAACGCGATCGTCGCACCGCTCCACGAACCCTGAGCGGTACCGGCGGCCACTTGGGTGCCCACGAGCATCGTGGCGCCTGCGAGGGTGTAGTCGGACGCGTCGCAGGTCCCGACAGCACCTCCTGCCTGGGTCACGCTCGCGATGCTCGCTACCACGTCGGTAACGTAGACCGGGCTGGTGTTGCCGTTGTTGAAGTTGCCGCTCAGGGTCTGTGCTGCCCCGCCCGGCTGCAGACCGCCGACGACGCTGGTCTGCACGACCACGATCGCGGTGTTTGTGCCGGTTGCGCCGGAGCCGGTGCCGGAACCCGTGGTGGTCCAGTAGGCGTAGGCTGCACCGCCGCCGACAGCAACCAGGGCCACGGATGCTGCGATTGCGGCTACTTTGTTCTTCTTGGTCATTTTGCGCATGAGAAATACTCCCTAAAAGTGGTGGACCGAAAAGCGCCCCCCTGACCGTATGAGCCCAGGTCCTGCGGCTTCCGGTCGGCGGATCGATGGCCTAATGCTTGCGGGAAAGAATCGGGCAGACAACGCGTACCCGTACTCGACTTTGGACTCACAGAGCAGACCCCACCACTTGCTTTCCCGTGACGAATACCCGCTTCGTTCCATTGCGTTGATTTCTCTAACGCCGTCACAAGACGTGCCAGAAACGGCCATCACCCATGAAAATCCGGCGATTTCGTGCCACGGCGTCCCGCGAACCGTGCTGGCCGCACGGGAAGGTAAGTAGCCCCCTGATCCGTATTTGCCTGACGACTCCTGGCAAAAGAAAATCCATGACGCCCGGTAGCGGCATAGGCACGGCAAGTATCACGCTCCACTTCGTCATCGACCTGTGGTGCCGGCGGCAGGGTGACCTGTCCAGGAGCCAGAGGACCGGCGCTCTGGCTGATCGCCGTCGAGGTTCTAACTCCTTCTCTTCCAACACAAGTTGGCCCCGGGAAGTCCCGTCGGCATGCCGGAACCCTTCAGGAGGCTGGCGTTGTGTTGCCACTTGTGGGCAGAATGAAGCACACGTTGGCACTGCCGACAGGGACCCGAGACCAGCCGGCAAGGACGCCGCGGAGGGACAGGAATATGACCAGACTGCTCATTATCGGGCCGCCGGGCTCAGGGAAAGGCACCCAGGCGGTGCAAATCGCCCGGCATTTCAGCATCCCGACGGTATCCACGGGCGAAATCTTCCGGACCAATGTCAGCCAGGAGACGCCGCTGGGCCTGGAGGCCGCCAGCTATCTTGACGACGGTGCTTTTGTGCCGGACCATCTCACCAACGCCCTGGTCAAGGACCGGCTCCTCGACGCCGATCTGCAGCCCGGTTTCCTGCTGGACGGGTACCCCCGGACAGCTCCCCAGGTCATGGAACTGGACAACATACTGGCTTCCCAGGGCCACCGCCTCGACGCCGTGGTGGAACTCCGCGCACCGGATTCCGAACTGGAGCAACGGATGCTGCAGCGGGCCAAGGAACAGGGCCGGATGGACGACACGCTCGAGGTGTTCCGGCATCGGCTGGACCTCTACCACCGCGAAACCCACGAGGTCGTGGCGGTCTACGCCGGCCGGGGCATGGTGGTTTCGGTGGACGGCAGCGGTGATCCCGGCGCCATCACCACACGTGCCATTGCCGCCGTCGACAAGTTCCTGGCCACCCGGGTGTCCCCATGAGAATTGCAGTGACCGGCGGAAGCGGAAAACTCGGACGGCACGTGGTCCGCAGGCTGACCGACGACGGCCACCAGGTGCTGAACCTGGACCGGGCCGGGGACCGGAGCCCCGGGTTGGCGATCGTGGACCTGCGCAACTACGGCCAGGTCCTTGACGTGCTCCTGGGTCTCGACGACCGGCATGACGGCTTCGACGCGATCGTCCACCTGGCAGCCATTCCGGCACCGGGCATGAGTCCGGATGCCGCCACGTTCGAGAACAACATGCTCTCCACCTACAACGTGTTCCAGTCGGCGCGGCGGGCCGGGATCAAGAAAGTGGTCTACGCCTCCAGCGAGACGGTGCTGGGACTGCCGTTCGACGTCGACCCTCCCTACATCCCGGTGGATGAGGAATACCCGGCCCGGCCGGAAAGCACCTACTCACTCGTGAAGCACCTTGAGGAGCAGATGGCGATCCAGCTGACGCGCTGGGATCCGGAATTGAGCATCACGGGCCTGCGGTTCTCCAACGTCATGGACCCTGAGGACTACGAGCGGTTCCCGTCGTTCGATGACGACGCCACGCTGCGCAAGTGGAACCTTTGGGCCTACATCGACGGGCGCGACGGCGCGCAGGCTGTGGCGCGGGCGCTGGAAAACGGCCAGCCCGGATTCGAGGCTTTCATCATCGCGAACGCGGACACCGTCATGACGCGTCCCAGCGCCAGCCTTGCCGCGGAGGTGTTTCCCAACGTCACCGTGACCAAGGAGCTGGGCGAACACGAGACTATGCTGTCCATCGACAAGGCCCGGCGCCTGTTGGGCTTCGAGCCTGAACACACGTGGCGGACCTACCACTCCAACAGGACCACGCCCACGGAAGACTGAACCACAGAAAACTGAAACCGAAGACAGGCCACTGCGGAGGGCGTCCTCAGGATTTCCGCAGGCGCCGAAGGGTTGGCGCAGGATCGGCTCAGTTCCCGGCAGTGGCGGGCTGCGGGCTCCTAATCTGGTGATGGGCGGCGATTTTCTGCGGCCAGTAACAAGCCCAGACCACGATGCTAGGACCCCGCCAATGCGCACCCTTCGTTTTGTGCTGCCCGCCGCCGCAATGCTGATGTCTGCGGTGGCGCTGTCCGCTTCAGCCCTGCCGGCCGCGGCCGTTGCACCGGCCGGCAACGACGCAAGCGTCCGCTATCTGGTCCGCTACGCCGCGGAAACTGACGTCCCGGCCGAGGCTGCGCGCCTCAAGTCCCAAGGCATCGGCGTCGGCCGCTCGTTCACGCACGCCCTGCGCGGCGCCGTGGTCACTGCGACGCCGGCGCAAGCCGCGGCATTGTCCCGCTCGTCCAACGTCACATCGGTGGAAGTGGATGCGCCCATCACCGTTTCCGCGACGCAGCAGCCCGCGCCGTGGGGCTTGGACCGGGTGGACCAGCGGGCCCTGCCGCTCTCCGGTTCCTACACCTGGAGTGCCGCTGGCTCCGGAGTGAGCGCGTATGTGGTGGACACCGGCGTGCTCGCCGCCCATTCCGAGTTTGCCGGCCGGGTGACGGCAGGCTGGACGGCCGTAGCCGATGGCCGCGGCTCCGGCGACTGCAACGGGCACGGCACGCACGTGGCCGGAACGGTGGCCGGGACAACCTACGGCGTGGCAAAGGCTGCGACGATTGTCCCCGTCCGGGTCCTGGACTGCACCGGCTCCGGGTTCAACTCCGACGTGGTGGCAGGCCTGGACTGGATCGCCGCCAACCACCCCGCTGGAGCCCCCGCCGTGGTCAACCTGAGCCTGGGTGGAGCGGCCAGCGCGGCCGTGGATGCCGCGCTCCAGGGTGTCATCAACGACGGCGTCACCGCAGTGGTTGCCGCCGGCAACTCTGCCGCAGATGCCTGCGGCAGTTCCCCGGCGCGGCTCCCGGCAGCGGTCACGGTGGCAGCCAGCGATTCCGCCGACCGCCAGGCTTCCTTCTCCAACTTCGGTTCCTGCGTGGATCTGTATGCACCCGGCGTCGGCATTGTCTCCGCGTCGTACACCTCAACCACCGCAACCGCCTCCATGTCCGGCACGTCAATGGCCACGCCCCACACGGCAGGCGCCGCGGCGGTGCTGCTTTCCCAGAACCCGGCGCTTACGCCGGCCCAGGTCGCTTCGGCTTTGACCTCCAACGCGACCGCCGGAGCCATCACGGGCACCGCGGCCGGCACGCCGAACCGGCTGCTGTACGCCGCTGCCGCGGCGCCCGCGCCGGCCCCGGCACCCACTGTTACGGACAAGTCACCCGCATCTCAGTCGACGGCGGTGCAAGTGGCCAACAACGTGACGGCCACGTTCAGCAAGGCCGTTCAGGGCGTTGGCACCGGAACATTTGTGCTCCGGAACGCCGCCGGCACCGCCATCCCCGCAACGGTCAGCTACAACGCCACAACCAAGACTGCCACCCTCGATCCGTCCTCCAACCTGGCCGCGGATGGCACCTTCACCGCGACGCTGGTGGGCGGGGCCTCGGCCATTCGCGACACCGAGGGCACGCCGCTGGCCAGCACGAGCTGGACCTTCACCACCGGCCCGGCGCCCACGGTCACGGGTTTCACGCCCGGCAGCAACGCTCTCCTGGTGCGGCGGAGCAACAACATCTCGGTGACCTTCAGTGAGCCGGTCCAGGGCGTCAGCACGGCCACGTTCACGGTGAAAAACGCCGCCACCGGGGCAGTGGTTGCCGCCGCCGTCTTCCGCAACGGCACCACCAACCAGTGGATCCTGAACCCCGCGAACGCCCTGTCGGCCAAGACCAAATACACGGTGACCGTCACCGGCGGCGCGACGTCCGTCCGCGACCTCGCGGGCAATCAGCTGGCCAGCAGGACGTGGCAGTTCACCACGGGTTCGTTCTAGCTGTCCCCGAGGGAACGGGAGGCCGACGGCGGCAGTTGGGGGGCGCCGTCGGCCTCCGTTGCGTGCCGCAGGGACGCGTCCGGCGCCTCGTTTGGGTGATGCTCGGACCAGATATGGCCCACCTCTTCGGCGACCTGTTCCACGATTCTGCTCATGGCGGCATGCGCGGCGCCGGCCTCACCGCGCTGGATGGCGCTGGCCACGTCGACGTGCAGCTGCAGTGCTTCGTGGTGGGGCAGGTGTGGCATCAGGCCGTGCTTCGTTCGGCCGGTGAGGACCTCGGTCACAAGAGTCTGGAACTGGGCAAACATGGCGTTGCCTGATGAGTTGAGGACGGCGGCATGAAACTCGACGTCCAGCCGGAGGAATTCGTCGTTGTCGCCCCGCTGGCCGGCCGCCCACAGCCGCGCTGCCAGGGAGACCAGATCGCTGCCGGCATCCCAGGAGGCGCGCTCGGCCGCGAGCCGGGCGGCCTGAGGTTCGATCGCGCCACGGAGCTCGTTGAGGGCCTGAAGCTGCTCCAACCGCCGGGACGAGGCCAGCCGCCAGCGGATCACCTGGGGGTCGTAAAGGTTCCAGGCCTCTTCGGGCTGCACCACGGTGCCGAACCGCCTGCGGGATGCCAGCATGCCCTTGGACGAAAGAACCCGGGCGGCTTCCCGGACCACCGAGCGGGATACCTTGTGCTGGACCTCCAGCTCGTCCAGCCGCACCACCGAATTCGGTGCGAGGGTCCCCTCGGCGATCGCGAGTCCCAGGCTCCGGACCAACGCAGCATGCCGGTCTGTGGGGGACTCCGCCTTTGGGGTTTTCATAGATAAATCATACTGGTTGCCAAAAGGGGTTGTTTAAGTCTGCCTTATTTACCTAAGATCTCTTCCAGAGCAGATGTAAAGATGCATTTGTAGATGGCTGGACAGTGACGTCAGCCTGGAAGCAAGGGAGTCGTCATGAAGCGACGTTCAGTAATGAAGTACGCGGCAGTCGCCGCGGCACTTTCAATGGGGCTGACAGCCTGCGGCGGCAGCGGCAGCAGCGACGCCAAGGAATCGGGCGTAGTCCGGGTGACTCTCGCAAACCACGTCTGGACCGAAGGCGTCAAGGCCGCCATCCCGGAATTCGAGAAGTCCTCCGGGCTCAAGGTGGAACTGACCCAGCTCGGCGAAGACCAGCTCTCGGACCAGTACAACGTCAAGCTCAACGCCGGCAGCGACGAGATCGACGTGATGATGTACCGCCCGCTCCAGGAAGGCAAGGCGTTCGCGAAGAACGGCTATCTCGCGGACCTGACCAGCAAAGTCTCCTCGGATTCCAGCTGGGACTGGAACGACTACCAGGAGGGCCCGGTCAAGGCCACCACGGCTGACGGCAAGGTTGTGGGCGTCCCCATCATCACCGAGCGCGAAGTCCTCTACTACCGCAAGGACCTCCTTAAAGCCGCTGGCTTTGCGGTCCCCAAGACCATGGAGGAGCTTGAAGCGGCCGCCAAGGCCATCAAGGAATCCAACCCCGACACCGCTGGCTTTGTGGCCCGCACCGGCAAGTCCGCCGCCGTCACCCAGTTCTCCAGCTTCCTGTACAGCTTCGGCGGCGACTTCGCCGATTCCAGCGGCAAATCCACCGTCAACTCGGCTGCTGCCAAAGAGGCTTATGCCTTCTACGGTGGCCTGATCAAGAACTACGGCCCCGCCAACGTCAGCACGGACATGAGCTGGCCTGAGGCGATGGCCATCTTCACGCAGGGCAAGGCCGCCTTCTATACCGAGGCAGACTCGCTCTACAAGAACGCCACGGACCCGGCCAAGTCCAAGGTCGCCGATACGGTCGGGTTCGCCGCAATGCCCGCCGGTCCCGCCGGCTCCAAGCCGTACAACATCCCGTCGTGGGGCCTGGCCGTGAACGAAGCCTCGGGCAACCAGGACAACGCCTGGAAGTTCATCCAGTGGGCCACGAGCAAGGAACGCACCCTGGCCGCACAGAAGGCCGGCGTCCCCGGACCCCGCGCCTCCGTCTGGGCTGACTCCGAGGGAACCTCCACCTACCCGAAGGACCTGGCCGAAGCTATTGCAGCCAGCGCCAAGAACGGTGTGGGACACGACCGGCCCGAGGTGGTCACTGTAGGCAAGGCCCGCGAAATCGTGGGCGAGCCGATCGTTGCCAGCATCACCGGCGCCGACGCTTCCGCCGCTGCCGACTCCGCCCACGAGGCCTTCCAGAAGTTCCTGGACAGCGAAAAGAAGTAACGCACCCGGTGCACTCGGGGCTCAAATATTGATGCCCGGTGCACCCAACAGCCTTGGCGGGACGGCAGTGACGCTGCCGTCCCGCCGCGGCCATCTCTTCACCCCCCAACTCCTTAGGTGAACCATGTCTGTCTTGACTCCTCCCCGCAGCGCGTCCCGGAACGCCGGCCGCGCCCCCGGGGCCCGTGAGAACTTCTCCGCCTGGGCCAACCGGCACCGCAAATGGCTCTTCGCGGCCCCGGCGATGGCCTTCGTCGGAGTCCTCATCATCTTCCCGCTGGCCTGGACCCTCTACCTGAGCCTCACCGATTCACAGGGCTCCGTCCGCGCAGCGACCGAGTTCATCGGCCTGGAAAACTACCTGACGGTCCTGTCCGACGCCGAACGCTTCTGGCCGGCTGTGGGCCGCACGCTCGCCTTCACCGGTGTTGCCCTGGTCTGCGAAGTGGTGCTGGGCATGGGCATCGCCCTGCTGCTGTGGCGGCCGTTCCGCGGCGAAAAGTGGGTCCGCGTAGCCATCCTGATGCCGCTCGTGGCCACACCGGTAGCCGTCGGCATGATGTGGCGGCTGATCTTCGATCCCAACATCGGGTTCGTGAACCAGCTGCTCGGCATGGTGGGGATCCCCGCCCAGCCCTGGCTGTCCGGCCAGGACACCGCGCTCGGCACCACCATCTTCATGGACGTGTGGCAGTGGACCCCCATGGTGGTGCTGATCCTGCTCGCCGGCCTGACCTCCCTCTCCGAGGAGCCCGACGAGGCAGCCCGCATGGACGGCGCCAACGCGTTCCAGCGCTTCTTCTTCATCACCCTGCCGCTCATGATGCCCACGGTGATCGTGGCCATCCTGCTCCGGGGCATCGACGCCCTGAAGACCTTCGACATCCTGTACGCCACCAAGGGCAAGGGCGGCGGGTCCTTCCACGAAGTGGAAACCCTGAACGTCTACGCCTACGGGCTGAGCTTCGACTACAACCAGTACGGGCTGTCCTCCGCGGTGCTGATCCTGTTTTTCATGATCATCATCGGCTCCATGTGGCTGCTGACCATGCGCAAGAAAGCGGTAAGCAAATGACCGTACTGAACGAAAACACCGAAAACAAAACGTCCGCCGGGCAGCCCCAGTGGGCCCCCCGTCGTCGGAAGCCCGTCGGCACCCGCGCCTACAAGGCCTTCCGTGTCGCCGCCCTGATCGCGGTGGTGCTGTTCCTGGTGGCCCCGCTGTTCTGGATGCTGTTGGCTTCCCTCAAGACCAACGTTGACATCTACGACACCGGCAAGTCGTTCTTCTTCGCCCCCACGGGCGAGAACTACGCGAACGTGCTGCAGCGCAACAACTACTTCGTCTTCATCTTCAACAGCTTCTGGGTGGCCTTTGTCTCCACGGCACTCTCGCTGGTGCTGGGTGTCCCGGCCGCATATGCCATGAGCCGGTTCACCATGCACCGCTCAGCCCTGGTGGTCCTGATGGCCCGCGTCATTCCCGGCGTCTCGCTGCTGGTGCCTTGGTACTACGTGTTCTCCAACCTGAAAATGGTGGGCGGGTTCGAGGTGCTGATCCTCAGCCACATGTTTGTCTCGCTGCCGCTGATCGTCTACATCATGATGAGCTACTTCGATTCCCTCCCGCTGGAACTGGAGGAATCGGCTCAGGTGGACGGACTCACCCCGATCGGCGCGTTCCGCCGCATCACGCTGCCGCTGTCCGTGGCCGGCATGGCCACCGCAGGCATCCTGTCCTTCATCTTTTCGTGGAACAACTTCATGTTCGCCCTGGTGCTGTCCGGGTCCAAAACCAAGACGCTTCCCGTGGCCATCTTCGACTTCGTCTCCTACGCCAGCATCGACTGGGGCGGACTGATGGCGGCCGCCACCGTGGTGACCATCCCCATCATGATCATTGCGCTCTTCACGCAGAAATACATCGTCTCCGGCATGACCGCCGGAGCTACCAAGGGCTAGGCCGGCATGACCATCATCAGCAGAATTGAAACCTTCCTCGTCGCGCCGCGGTGGCTGTTTGTCCGGATCGAGACCGAGAGCGGGATTGTCGGCTGGGGCGAGGCGACCTGTGAGGGGCGCAGCGAAACGGTCCGCACCGCCGTCGGCCAGCTCTCGGAGCTGCTGATCGGCAACGACGCCCTCCGGATCGAAGACCACTGGCAGGTCATGACCAAGGGCTCCTTCTACCGCGGCGGACCCATCCTGGCCAGCGCCGTCTCCGGGCTGGACCAGGCCCTCTGGGACATCGCCGGCAAGCACTTCAACACCCCCGTGCACCAGCTCCTAGGCGGCCACGTCCGCGACAGGATCCGGATGTACGGCTGGGTGGGCGGGGACGAACCCAACGAGGTGGCGGACCAGATCAGCGCCCAGCTGGAAGTGGGCCTCACCGCCGTCAAGATGAATGCCAGCGGCCGGATGAGCCCGGTCGCCTCGGTGGCAGAGCTCGACGGCGTCGTCCGCCGTGTTGCCGCGGCCCGCGAGGTGCTGGGGGACCACCGCGATGTGGCGGTGGACTTCCACGGCCGCTTCAGTCTGGCCAACGCCCGCCGGGTGGCGCCGCTGCTGGAACCGTACCGGCCGTTCTTCCTCGAAGAACCCGTGGTTCCGGAAAACACGCACCTGCTGCGCGAATTCACCTCCTCAACCACCACGCCGGTTTCCACCGGTGAGCGGCTCTACAGCCGGCAGGAATTCCTGCCCGCCCTGCAGGCCGGCATTGCCGTGGCCCAGCCGGACCTTTCGCACGCCGGCGGCATCACCGAGGTCCGCAAGATCGCCTCGCTGGCGGAAATCTACGACGTCCAGCTGGCCCCGCACTGCCCGCTCGGGCCGCTCGCCCTGGCAGCGTGCCTGCAAGTGGGCTTCGCGACGCCCAACTTCCTGATCCAGGAACAGAGCATCGGAATCCACTACAACAAGGGCGCCGAAGTACTGGACTACGTGGTGGACAAGTCCCCGCTGAAGTTCGTGGACGGCCACATTGAACGGCTTACCGGCCCCGGCCTCGGCATTGAAATCGACGAGGCTGTGGTCCGTGCGGCGGACAAGCGCGGCCACGCCTGGCGCGGCCCGGTCTGGCGCCACTCGGACGGAGCATTTGCAGAATGGTAAACAACATGACTGACAGCACGGACATCACCCCCGAAGGCCTGCTGGCCGGAATCCAGGAGTCGCGGCTTGTGGGAATCGTGCGCGGCACGGATGGCAAGGCCGCGGCGCAGGCTGCCCTCGCCGCGATGGCGGAAGGGTTCCGTTTCGTCGAGATCGCCCTGACCACGCCGGGGGCGTTGGAAGCGATCCGCGAGGTCCGCGCCGCGGCGCCGGCGGGCTGCTACGTCGGCGGCGGAACCGTTTTGACCGTGCAGGACGTGGACAACGTCGCCGAGGCGGGTGGCCAGTTTATGGTCACGCCGTCACTGGCGGCATCCATCCACGAATCGGCGCGGCAGGGAATCCCCATCCTGGCCGGGGCACTGACGCCCAGCGAGGCGTACGAAGCGATGAACCGCGGGGCCACAGCCATCAAGCTGTTCCCCGCCTCCATCGGCGGCCCCGGCTACCTCAAGGCGCTGCGCGATCCCTTCCCCGGGATCCCGTTCATCGCGGTGGGCGGCGTGGGCCTGGACGAAGCGGCGGGCTATTGGGAAGCCGGCGCGATCGCCGTCGGGCTGGGCGGGCCGCTGTTCGGTGATGCCGGCTCCGGCGGAGACCTCGCCCCGATGCGCGGGCGTGCCCGCGCATTTGTGGACCTGGCGGGCTCCTTTGCCCGCCGGACCGCCGCAGCGGGCGTGCGGTGAGCGCCGCCGTCGACCTTCTGACGTTCGGCGAATCCATGGTTTCGCTGCGGTCCGCCGGGCCGCTGTCCGCCGGCGGCAGCCTTGCCATGCACGTGGCCGGTGCGGAATCGAACGTCGCCGTGGGCGTTGCGCGGCTGGGCCACAGCGTCACATGGGCCGGTGCCGTTGGCGCCGACCCGCACGGTGAATACATTCTGCGGCAGCTGCGCTCCGAGGGCATCGCGGCGCAGTGCCGGGTGGATCAGTCCCGCAGCACGGGCGTGATGTTCCTCGAGCAACGGACGGCAGACCTCACCCGGGCCTTCTATTACCGCGCCGGTTCGGCCGGTTCCACCGTCAGCCGGGACGACGTGGACCGTGCCTTGGCTGCCGGCCCGCGCGTGCTGCACCTGACCGGCATCACCCCCGCCCTCAGCCCGGAAGCCCGGAAGGCATTTGAATACGCTGCCGAGCGTGCCGCAGCCGACGGTGTGGTGGTCTCACTCGACGTCAATTACCGCAGCCGGCTCTGGACCCGGGACGAGGCGCGCGCCGTGCTGGGCCCTATCGCGCGGCACGCCGACATCCTGATAGCGTCCGACGACGAACTGGACCTTGTGTCGTCGGCCACCTTGCGGGGTGACAGCCCCGACTCCCTGGGGAACGACGACGCCGAAACCGCGCTCGCTGCCTCGTTGCTGGAGCAGGGGGTCGGGGAAGTCGTGGTCAAGCGGGGTGCCGCCGGCGCCGGCGTCCACACCGCCTCGGGACGGTTCGAGGCGCCCGCCGTCACGGTGACAAGCATCGACACCGTGGGGGCCGGGGATGCCTTCACCGCCGGCTACCTCTCCGCCCTGCTCGACGGCGAGGACGTTGCCGGCCGCCTGCAACGCGGCGCCGTTATGGGGGCCTTCGCCGTCAGCACTGCCGGCGACTGGGAAGGCCTGCCCAGCCGAGCCGAGCTCGTCATGCTGGGCGCCACCGCCAGCGGAACCACCCAGCGGTAGCGGCCGGGTCTTGCCTGGGCGCGGAGCAGGCGGGTACTGACAGTGTCTGCCGCCCGGGACCGCCGACGCCTACGGTAGGGGTATGGGAGATGTGCGCGCGGACATAAAGAGTTTCTCAGTTCCAGGCGGCGCGGATTTCTCCGGAGCAGGCGGGTACTGACAGTGTCTGCCGCCCGGGTGTTCCTTCACTAGCCAACCGCACATTCCGCATGTGTGGGAGTGGCTGTTGATACAGGTACCCGCAGTGCCTCCCACCTCAGAAGTACAGCTCGAATTCTGTGTGCCCGTGCCGGATGCCGTTGATTTGCAGCTCAAGGGCATGGATCCCGGGGTGATGCACTCGGGTGGTCATCTGCCGGAAGGCATGACGCTTCGAGAGTGACCGCGTCTCACCGGCGGCGAGGGTGAGCGCGGCGATCTTGAAGACCTTGGCCGATTGTGTGCCGTTGGCTTTGACGTAATGGACCATGTAGTCAATGGCGAGCCGGGCATCGCCGTTCCCAGTGTTGGCGATCTCGAAGTCGAAGGCCAGTTCTCCGGGCATAGCCACCGAGTTCCGGTCCAGCCGCGGCCCCGTGACGGCGAGCGACGCTGGCGTGAACCCCTGCAGCGAGAGCGCACCGGGGTGGGCCTTCTTGATCAGGGTCCGCAGGCCATGCCTGACCACCCATGCGGTGTTGGCGTCCGGCGCGGCCAGCCAGCGAGCCGCAGTAGCCACCACCAGCGCGGGCGCGTGCCGCGCGACATCGTTGAGATGGTTCGCCACCGAGCGACGCACGTACTCCGAGGGATCCCGGTACAGGGCGTCCAGGACCGGGAGGGACGCCTCCGGATGAAGCACGACGGCGGGAACCCGCACCGCCCAGGGGAGGTAGGGCCGCGTCCCCTCGCTGGCCAGCCGCCGAACATGCTCATCCGGGTGCCCGGTCCAGCCCTGGATAATCTGCAGGGAACGCTCCAAATCCGCGGCCAGCAGCCGGCGGATGGCGAACTCGCCGGTCAGCCTCGGGGTCAGTTCCGCCAGGAGGGCCAGGCAGTCGTCAACGTCGCGGCCGGGATTCAAGCCGTCACCTGGTTCAAGAGCCAACGTCACGGCGGCCTCGGAAACCGGCCAGAGAATCCAACCCGTGAAACCGGCTCCGGAAAGGGCGCTCCGGAAGATGCGTGCCGCCGTCGGATATCCCGGATCCGGATGCTGCCGCACATCCGCCAGCAGCGCACTGCTTACCGCATCCGTCCGGCCGCGCAGACTGAGCTCGTCCAAATGTGCGGCGGATGCAGCCACGTGCGGCCAGTCCGATCCGGGAGCGGCCTCAGCCAGGATCCCGGCCAGTGTTTCCACGCCCCGCCGGTTGATCAGCTCATTCATCGCGCCCATTGAGTCAGGCTACCCCGGCAGGCCGACATGCCTGACGGGGGGGCCAACGCAGGGCATAAGGGATAATCTTCACCTTAAGCACTCAGCAACGGCGCACGGACGGAAACCACAGTGGCAGAGCAGGCAGGCAAGAACAGTCTTTGGCGTACCTTCCATGACAAGTTCGTGGTGGAGGAACGCTTCATGGAACCGGCCGCGCGCAAGGCTCTGTACCGGACCGCTGTGGTGCTCATCGGTGTGGGGGCCCTGCTGTTCATCGCCACGCTGGTGGGTGTTGTGCAGAGCAACACCGGCCCCTGGGGTCCTGACGAACCCATCCGCGACTGGCTGCTCTCGCTCCGGTCAGACACCCTCACTGCTGTGATGATCTTCCTTGCGGTGGTCTTCGGCCCCGTTGTCCTGCCCATTATCGTGCTGGTGCTGACGGTGGTCTGGGGCTTCGCGGCCAAGCACGCCTGGCGGCCCATCGTGCTCGCCGCCGCCATGCTCACCGGTGTGGTGATATCGCAGATCATCCTTGCGATCGTCCAGCGCTCGCGGCCCCCGGTGGAGCTGATGCTGTTCGGGGCCGACCACACCTTCTCGTTCCCCTCCGGACACGTGCTGGGTGCCTGTGACTTCCTGCTGGTGACAACGTTCCTGGTGTTCTCGCGACGGAAAAACCCGAGGTCGGCCGTCGTCGGCTTCGTTGGCGCGGGCATCGGTATCTTCCTGGCATCGCTGAGCCGCCTGTACCTCGGCTACCACTGGCTCAGCGATGTGCTGTCCTCGATTACCCTCTCCCTGCTGATCCTGGGTGCAGTGATCGCCCTGGATACGTGGCGGACCGCCCGGATCCCCGGCGAACGGATCACGGGCGAGCTCTCCAAAGCCGACGCACCGGGGGAGTAGCCACGATGTCAACCGAGGACGACGTGCGGCGGATGTGCCTGGCACTGCCCGGTGTCACCGAACGCAGCAGCTGGAACCAGCCCGCCTGGTTCGCGAAGACCCTGATGGCGCGCATGTGGGAGGACGGCGTGCTGACGGTGAAGACCACCGAGCGGGAGGCACTGGCCGGCACGGAACCCGGTACGTATTTCTGGACCCCGCACCATGAGCGTTCGCCGCAGCTGGTGCTGGTCCGGTTGGCCCGCATCGGCGTTGAGGAGCTCGGTGAGCTGCTGGAGGAGTCCTACCGGCTGGCGGCCTAGGATCCTGAGCGGCCCGGCGCCGGCCCAGGCATGCCCTGCCCGGGGATGCCCGGCCCAGGGAAACCCAGGAAACCAGGCGAACCGGCCGCGTCCGTGCCGCTGCCCAGCAGGCTGCGGGTGAGGGTTTCGGCGTCGGCCATCAGGTCCTCCACGGCGGCCGCCAGATGGGAATCGGTCACCGGCGCGTCACCCAGCGCCGCAGCCACCACGGCGCGCCGTACCAGTTCCCGGGCGAAGGATGCGGTGGTTCCCGCCGTCCGTTCCGCAGCGGCATCCAGTGCCGCCGGGCTGAAGGCCACACGGCGGCCGTACAGTTCCAGCAACCGGACGCGCTCGGCATGGGCCGGCAGCGGAATCTCCACCGCGAGGTCCACCCTGCCCGGGCGCTGCGCCAGCGCCCGCTCCAGCATGTCCGGGCGGTTGGTGGTGAGCACAAACGCAACGTCGGCGTCGTTATCCAGGCCATCCATCGCGTCCAGCACCTCAAAAAGCAGCGGCTGCGGCCCGTGCCCAAAACTCCGGTCCTCGGCGATCAGGTCGCAGTCCTCCAGCACCACAATCGAGGGCTGCAGCGCCCGGGCCATCCGTGCAGCCTCCGAGATCCTGGCGAGCGACCCGCCCGAGAGGAGGATCGCCGTCGAGCCTTCACTCTGGCTCAGCAGGTGGCGCACTGTGTGCGTCTTGCCGGTCCCCGGCCTGCCGTACAGCAGGATTCGGAACTCGGCCAGGAATTCCGGGCCAGCGGCCTGCCCGGCGGCCAGCACTTCTAAAGTGGCGGTTTGACGCCCGGTCCGCAGGTCCGCGTCGCGCTGCAGTACCGCCAGCCTGTGCCCTTCGAAACTGAAGAGCCAGAGCCCTATGGCCACCGCCTGGCGCTGCGCATCAGGTCCTACGGCGAGGTTGGCGTACTCCGGCTGGGACAGTGGGAACTGCGGAAAGAGCTGCGACTGCTGCACCATGTCGCTGAGCGAATGGTGGTGCTGCTGGCCGCCGCCGATGCCCATCAGCCGGCTGTCCGGATCCTGACCGGCAAACTCCGCCATCAGGATGTCCGCGTCCACAAACCGGTGCGGCGGGATGTTTTCCACCACCACGGACAGGCCTTCAGCCGACTCACCCAGGTGCTCCGTCAATGCTTCCAGCAGCTGCTTGCCCGCCTGCTGCCGGTGGTTTCCGGCCTGCGCCAGCTGAACCAATTCGGAAAAAACGTCGATGAACTTCCCCAGTTTTTCATCCATGCACAGACCCTAGCAGTGACGCTCGTCAGCCACGCTTCGGGTGTGCCATTCTGGGACGTACCCGTTCCACGCTTTCTCCGTCATGAAGGGCTGACTCCATGCACATTTCCGCCAAGGACCTGGCCGCCCTCATCCCTGCGGACTTCACACTGGGGGTGGCCACCGCAGCCTTCCAGATAGAGGGCGCGCTCACCGAGGACGGCAGGGGCCCGGCGGGCTGGGACGTGTTTTCGGCCAAGGATGGAGCCATCGTGGACGGCCACAGCCCGGCCGTAGCCTGCGACCACTACCACCGCATGCCCGGCGACGTGGCCCTCATGACGCAGTTGGGCGCCGACTCTTATCGGTTCTCGCTGTCCTGGCCCCGGATCCAGCCCAACGGCAGCGGCCCGGTGAACCCTGCTGGACTGGCGTTCTACGACCGGCTCCTGGACGAGCTCCTGGCCAACGGGATTTCGCCCATGGTCACCCTCTATCACTGGGACACTCCGCTGGCACTGGACGACGCCGGCGGCTGGATGAATCGCGATACCGCCTACCGCCTGGGGGAGTTCGCCGCGATAGCCGCTGCGGCGTACGGCGATCGCGTTGCCCGCTGGGTCACGGTCAACGAGCCCGCCACGGTCAGCACCAACGGCTACACCATGGGCCTGCACTCACCGGGCGAAGCGCTTATGCTCGACGCGTTGCCCACCGTGCACCACCAGCTGCTGGGCCACGGGCTCGCCATGCAGGCATTGCGGGCGGCGGGGGTCCCCGGCGAGATCGGGATGACCAACGTGTACTCGCCCATGGTCCCGAATTCCATCAACCCCCTGGACAGGATCAGTGCGGGCCTGATGGACATTGCACAGAACCGGCTGTACGCGGACCCCGTCCTCACGGGCCAGTATCCGGATCTCATCCGCGCTGCGAAGTTCTTCGGTTCGTTCGACCATCCGGACGAGGACATGGAGATCATCTCGCAGCCGCTGGATTTCTACGGGCTGAACTACTACATGCCCACGAAGGTGGCTTTCGGTCCTGGTGAAGGGGCTGTGCCGGCGAGCATGGCGGAGGCCATGGGCAGTGACTTGAGTGCGGCCGGCAACGGCTCCACGCCGTTCCACGTCGAGGCCTGGCCCGAAGCGGACGTCACCTCCTACGGCTGGCCGGTGAAGCCCGAGTACATGGGGGTGGCGCTGAAGGAAATGGCGGAACGGTACCCGCATCTGCCACCGGTGATCATCACTGAGGGCGGGGCCAGTTTTGAGGACATCATCGTCCGCGACAAGTCCACCAACACCACCTTCATTCCGGACGAGCGGCGGCTGAAATACCTGTCGGACCACATCGAGTCAGCGCTGAAAGCCACGGCTCCCGGCGGCGACGCCGAGGGCATTGACCTCCGCGGCTACTACGTGTGGTCACTCATGGACAATTTCGAATGGTCGGCAGGATACAACCAGCCGTTCGGCCTGCTGCATGTTGATTTCGAGACCCTGGAGCGCACGCCGAAGGCGTCCTACTTCTGGCTTCAGGAGCTCATCGAGGAGCGGAACCTTGCCGCGGCGGCAGGTGCCGCCGTCGCGCAGGCCGCCAGCCCGGAGCCGGACATAACGGAAGCGCCCGACGACGACGTGACCACCTCGGGTGCCACGGCCTAGCCTGGCGGGGCTACTGGCCTGCTGGGGCTAGAGAAGGTCCAGGACCTTGAGCTGTTTGGCCATCCCCGCGCCGTCGGGCGAATAGATCCAGGGCACCACCGAGGTGGTGTGGTCGCCGTCCTCGGAGTGCCCGCCGGCGAAGACGGACTCGCTGACGGAGAGTTGCCGGATGGCGATGGCGGCCACTTTGTCGGCGTTTCCCTGGGCAAAGCCTGAGTAGATCTGTTCGTCGTGCTGGCCGTTGTCGCCGATCAGGAGCCAGCGCACGTCCGGGAATTCCTTGGCAAGGCGTTCGAGGCTGCGGTGCTTGTGCTCCTGCCCGCTGCGGAACCAGCGGTCCTGGGTCAGGCCCCAGTCGGTGAGCAGGAGGGCGCCGGAAGGATACATGTTCCGGTTCAGGAACCGCGCCAGGGTGGGGGCGGCATTCCACGGACCTGTCGACAGGTAGATGACCGGTGCGTCCGGGTGTTCAAGGGTGAGCCTGTCCAGCAGGACCGCCATCCCTGGCGTGGCCATCCGTGCCCGTTCGCTGAGTACAAAGGTGTTCCATAGTGCCAGGAACGGCCTGGGCAGGGCGGTGACCATCACGGTATCGTCGATGTCGGACACAATGCCGAACTTCGCGTCGGCCCCGATCACCTGGATCAGCGTCTCCACGGGTTCTGTTCCCTCAGCCCGCAGAACGGCGGTGTGCCAGCCGGGGGAGAGCTTCACGTCCACCACGGTGTCGATCAGACCGCCCCGGTCTGCTTGGACCCGGGTGGTGACGCCGCCGATGGTTATCTCAACCTCGGTGTACTGCACCGGGACGCTGGTGAAGGCCCGCCATCCGCGGACGTTCTGCGTGCCGTTCCGGGCTGCGTGTTCGGCGCGGCTGCCTGGGGCGGGTCTCCGGGTCAGGAGGACGCGGCCAAGCACGCGTACCCAGCCGGTTGAACCGTAGCCCTGGTACGCAATGGTCTGTGACATGAAATTCCAGCGCTTGGCGAGCCGGATGCGGACGCCGTTGACGACGTTGGAGATCCGGTGCGCCAGATGGAAAAGCTGGGTGCCGGACAGTGGTGCTGGGTGCGGAGTGTTCTGCGGTGCGTTCTGAGGAGCCCTGTCCATGCCTACCACTCTGCCACAGCGCAGCCGCGCGTCGGGCACGTCAGGCGGTCCCGCCGTCGTCCGTGACGTCAGCCCTCGCCAAGGAACCAGCGCAGGGTGTCGGCGTTCCGCACGGCGTTCCCGCCGCCGTCGTTATTGAAATAGGCGTAGACGTCCTTGCCGGCCGCCGACCATTCGCGGATACGGTCCGCCCACCACTGCAAATCCGTATCGGAGTAGGAGTCGCCGTACAGGTGCTGATGGTCAGGCCCATGGAGCCGAATGTAGACGAAGGGCGCCGTGGCATGGAGGATGCATGGGAGATGGGCGCCGCTCATGATGCAGTAGGCGGCCTTGCGCCGTTCCAGCAGGGCATAGACGTCCGGATGGTCCCAGCTGGGGTGCCTGAACTCCACGGCCACCCGGATCCACCACGGGACCGCGGCGAGGAAATAATCCAGCCGGGCATCATCGCGTTCCAGCTGCGGTGGCAGCTGGACCAACAGGACAGCCCGTTTGTCGCCCAGCTCGTGCCAGCAGTGGGCAATACGCTCCAGCCAGACTTCGGGGGCATACAGCTTCTTGCCATGCGTCAGGCCGCGGGGGGCCTTGACGGACATCGCGAACCCCTCCGGGAGCCTGCGCCGCCAGCCGGCAAAGGAGGTATCCCGAGGCCACCGGTAGAAGCTGGCGTTCAACTCAACGGTGCCGAACCGGGAGACATAGTGCTGGAGCCTGTCACGCGCCGGGAGGCCTGGCGGGTAGAGCGCGTTCTCCCAGTGGTCATAGCTCCAGCCGGACGTGCCGATATGAAGGGCCATGCTCAGCTGCCGCCCGGGCAAGGGTGGATCATGGTGCCTCCGGTGTTTGTGGACCGGCCGTCAATTCAGGCTACACCGCTGTGCCTCGCCGCATGTTTCACCGTTGTTTTTCCCCGGAGGGGACGATCCTTGTGGCAGGGTATGGGCATGGCGCGCATTGAAGATTATGCAGTTGTCGGCGACCTCCATACCGGCGCCCTGGTCAGCACCGAGGGCTCCATCGACTGGCTGTGCCTGCCGCGCTTCGACTCTCCGGCATGTTTCAACGCGCTCGTGGATACGCCGGAGGCCGGACGCTGGCTGCTGGCACCCGAGAGTGGCGGCACCTGCACCAGGCGCAGCTATCGGGACGGGACCCTGATCCTGGAAACAGAATGGGATACCCCGGAGGGCACTGTCAGGGTTATTGACTTCATGCCGCCACGCGACGAGGTGGCGGACATCGTGCGGATCGTCGAGGGCGTGAGCGGAAGCGTCAGGATGCACGGCGAACTGGCGCTGAGGTTCGACTACGGGCACATCGTTCCCTGGGTGCGGCGGGACAAACACGGCCTGCATGCCATCGCCGGCCCCGACGCCGTCTACTTTGTCACCAAGGCGCCCCTTCACGGCGAGAATATGCACTCCCTCAGTGACTTCACAGTCCAGGCGGGGGAGCGCGTTTCCTTTGTCCTGACCTGGGCGCCCAGCCATGTTCCCCGCCCCCACACGGTGGACGCCGAGGTAGTTCTGGGCACAACCCTGGCCTTCTGGCGCGGCTGGGCGTCCCAGTGCACCGTCAAAGGCAAGTACCAGGATGCCGTGGTCCGTTCACTCGTGACGCTTAAGGCCCTTACCTACGCTCCCACGGGCGGCATCGTCGCTGCCGTCACCACGTCCCTCCCGGAACAGCTCGGCGGTCCCCGCAACTGGGATTACCGCTACTGCTGGCTGCGGGACGCCACCATGACCCTGCAGGCGCTGCTGGCCGCCGGCTACACCACCGAGGCGGCCGCGTGGCGTGACTGGCTGCTCCGTGCTGTGGCAGGCGATCCGGCCGACCTGCAGATCATGTACGGGATCCACGGCGAACGCAGGCTTCCGGAGATGGAACTGCCGTGGCTTGCCGGGTATGAGGGGTCTAAACCGGTACGGATCGGGAACGGCGCCGCGGAGCAGCTTCAGCTGGACGTCTGGGGCGAGGTGCTCGATTGCCTGGCCCTGACCCGGAACTCGCTGCTGAAACACACGGATGAATCCTGGGACGCTCAGGTTGCCCTGATGCAGCATCTTGAGACCATCTGGGACCAGCCGGACAACGGACTCTGGGAGATGCGCGGACCGCGGCGCCATTTCACGCATTCCAAGGTCATGGCCTGGGTGGCCGCCGACCGGATGGTCAAGGGCGTCCGCGACTTCGGCCTGCCCGGCCCCGTGGAACGCTGGGAGGCCCTTCGCGACACCATCCACCGGGACGTCATAGCCAACGGCTTCGACCCTGCCCGCAACACCTTCGTGCAGTCATACGGGCGGCCCGAACTGGACGCCAGCCTCCTGCTGATCCCGCGGGTGGGATTCCTCCCGCCTGATGATCCCCGGGTGCTGGGGACCATCGACGCGATCCAGCGCGAACTCACCGAAGACGGTTTTGTGCTGCGTTACCGCCCGGCCGACAGCGACGACGGACTCCCGGGGGCCGAAGGCGTTTTCCTGGCGTGCTCGTTCTGGATGGTGGAGGCGCTCCTGGGCGCAGGGCGCACCGAGGAATCCACCGAACTCTTCGAACGGCTCCTCGAACTACGCAACGATGTGGGCCTGCTAAGCGAGGAATGGGCCGTCGGGGCAGGGCGGCAGCTGGGCAATACGCCCCAGGCTTTCAGCCACTTCGCGCTTGTGACAAGCGCTCTTGAGCTTCATCGGGATACAGTTCGCCGCAGTGATACACCTATTCCCCCGGAGACAGAAACGGTAGGGCAATAAAAGCCCGACGGTTGGTCCGCTCTTCAACTCCGGAGGAAAGGTAAGTATACTTACTAGACTCGCGGAGCGCTCCTAAAAGGCGCGGCGCCGTGACTGAACGAGGGGTGGTTGTAATGGCCGGACATTTTGAGCTGGTGGATGCGCCTGACGGCGGCTACAGGGTACGGATGCTGGACGGTTCGGGAAACTTGATGGCTATCTCGGTGACCTTTCCAACCAAGCGCGCCGCTGTCGCCGGCATTGGCATGGCCCGCGAGATTGCCGGTACGGGCTTGATCAGGGACTACAGCAGCAACCGCGCTGGAGCAGTGATCCGGGACCGGATTGGCCCCGTGTCCTCCCCGAAGGATAATGCGGCTGCCCGCGGCAAGAAGATGTCCGGGGCTGCACGCGCAGTAGCAGGGTGATGGTCACCCAAAGCCATGCCCTGGCCCGCGGACGGCGGTGGGGCGTGCTCTTTGATGTCGACGGGACCTTGGTGGACTCCGCCTATATCCACACCTTGGCGTGGTGGCAGGCGTTCCGCCAACACCAGCATGACGTCCCCATGGCCTCCATCCACCGGTGCGTCGGGATGGGCGGAGACCGTTTGGTTGACACCCTTCTTCCCGCTGGCCGGGACAGGGACGCGGACGTCGAGATCCTGGCCAGCCATGCAGCGATCTTCGCCCTGAGTTGGCCGTCGCTGCGTCCGTTCGACGGCGCCAAGGAGTTGCTTGCGCAGTGCCACGCAGGGGGACTCGCCGTCGCACTGGCATCATCGGCGCGCAAGCAAGACCTGGCAGCCACCCGCAAAGCCCTCGGCGCGGACTCGTTTATCCATGCCGCCACCAGTGCCGACGATGCCAAGGCGAGCAAACCTGCCCCGGACATCCTCGTGGCGGCGCTTGAGGCGGTCGGCGTCCTGGCGGCCGACTCCGTCTACGTGGGCGACGCGGTGTGGGACATGCAGGCCGCCGCCGCGTTGGGTATCCCCGCCATTGGCGTTACCTGCGGCGGGACCATCGCCGCCGAACTGCGGGAGGCCGGTGCGGCCGAGATTTACGACGGCCCCCGGGACATTCTGGAGAACCTCCAGGCAACGGCCATCGGCAGGTTGCTGACGCCGCCGGTCTGACCAACCCGTCAGCCCCCCAGAGTTTTTGTCCAGATAATCCCCTAAATCGGACCCGTACCCTCATTATCTGGACAAAAACTCCGTTTTGGGGAAGTCGCCCTGTGGATAACTCAATACTGCCGCGCGATGGGTGCCTCAATGGACTATGAGCGGACTGCAGCCACTACCGGAACAGATCGGCGCGAGGCCGTTTACGCTGACCGAGGCCGCCTTGGCGGGCATCCCCGCGAGCCGGCTGCTCGGCGGCGACCTCCACCTGCCAAGCCGCGGAATCCGCGTCCCAAAATCCTGTGAGCGCAGTCTCCATGCACTCGCGAGGTCCCACACTCAGCTGGATGAGGACACCTTCGCCAGTCTTCTCACGGCAGCGGAGGTTCTCGGCGTTCCCCTGCCGCCGTGGCCCCAGTTCAGGCCCGACGACGGCGGCCCGGTGACAGCCGTCGTCGAACCTGTTCCATGGGGCAAGAAAAGCGGTCCTCACTTCCGGGAGCCCGGCCGCTTCCTGCACCTTTCGCGCCGTAACGCCGGAACGCTGCCCCGGCGCAGGGGCGTTGCGGGCCACCGGCTCCGGATCCGCGACGGCGACATCATCAGCGTCGACGGATTGCTGTTGACCTCACCAGCGAGGACTTGGGTGGACCTGGGGTCGGTCCTGCCTCTTGAGGACCTCATTGTGGCCGGCGATGCGATCGTCAGCGAGCACGCCCGGACGTTCGGCACGCCAAGGGTCGCCATGGTTCCCCTGCCTGAGCTCCGGACGTTTGTGGCCAACGCCAACGGCATCCACGGGGTACGCAAGGCTAGGATCGCGCTCGAATCCCTGCGCGTCGGCGTCGATTCACCCCGGGAAACTGTGCTCCGCCTGATGCTGGACGACGCCGGGCTGCCGGAGTTCCTGCCGAACTTCCCCGTTGACGACATTCTGGTCCGGCCAGTGTGGACGGATCTTGGCTGCGCCCGGTTCAGGACATGCCTCGAATACGAGGGCCTGCACCATTTGACGCCAGAACAGCAGGCGTTGGACGCCTACCGCGATCAGCGGGTGGCCGACTCCGGGTGGCGGCAGGTGAAGATCAACAGAATTGATATGGCACATGGCGCCGGCTGGGTGGTAACCCGGGTGAAACAGGCGCTCCGCAAACAGGGCTGGCAGCGCTGAGAGTTTTTTGGGCAGATAACGCGCTGAAAATCGTCCGGAAAGGCCAATAAGTGGACAAAAACTCGGGGTCAGAGGGGCAGCAGGGTTGAGAGGTCCGCGCGCAGGCCGGAGGCGGAGACCCTGCTCGCTGCGACAGCGTCCGCCCAGCTCAACTGGCCGGTCACCATGCCCAGCCAGGTGGCGGCGTCGCACTCGATCACGTTGGGCGGTGTTCCGCGGGTGTGCCGCGGCCCCTCCACGCACTGCGTGACGCCGAACGGCGGCACCCGCACTTCCACCGAATTCCCCGGCGCCCGCGCGGTCACCTCCTCCAGTGTGTACCGCACGGCCGTGGCGGTGACGTTGCGGGGGAGCGGAACGTCCGACGGCGATGCGGCGGCTTCCTGCCACGCGGCCAGTGCCGCAGTGCCTTCTTCAATGCCGATCCGACGGCGCGCTACCGGCATGGTCAGTCCAGAAGCGCGGACACGGCCGGACCCAGGCGGATCTTGCCCACCTCGTGGCTGCCGCCCATCACCGGGGCCACTACTTTTTCCAGGACGCTGGAGACGCCAGGGATATCCACGGCGCCAACCGCGGCAAGGAGGGTCAGGCCCACCAGCGAGGTGGCGCGCAGGTTCCCGTCCAGCATCTTGATGGCCACCGAGACACCCTGGGGTGTGGCCATGGCCAGGACTCCCTCGGCGCCGATCTTGGCGATGATGCCCAGTTCGTCCATCACGATGGTGTTGGCCTCGCCGCGGCCCTGGACGGCCCACGGGTAGTCGAGCATGGATGTGGCGATGGTGGCGGCGCGGGCGTTGGAGGTCTTGTCGCCCGGGGCCTTGGCCAGCATCGAGAATGCGCGGGCCAGTCCGGTCAGCGAAATAGCGGCAACGGGGGCGCCGCACCCGTCAATGCCCAGGTGCGCGATGTGTTCGCCGCTGTACTCCTCGATCACGCTGCGGACGCGTTGCTGAAGGGGATGGTTCGGCTCAAGGTAGCTGTGGGTGTCCCAGTCGTTTTCCGTGCAGGCCCACAGGAAGGCGGCGTGCTTTCCGGAGCAGTTGAACGCGATCTTGGACTTGCCACGTTCGGACCGCACCAGCCAGTTGCGGGCCGTCTCGTCCTGCGGCCAGGCAGCGGGGCACTGGAGCTGGTCCTCCCGGACGCCGGCGGCCTTGAGCATCCCCTCCACCACATCCATATGGTCCAGGGAACCGACGTGGCTGCCGCAGGCCAGCGCCACCTGCGCGCCGCGCAGGGGGACTCCGGACTGCATGGACGCCAAGGCCTGCAGCGGTTTGAGCGCGGACCGTGCGTACAAGGGGGTCCGGATGTCGCCGAGTTCGGTGACCACGGACCCGTCGGCGGACAGTACGACGGCGGATCCAATGTGCCGGGACTCCACAAAACCGCTTCGTTCAACAACGGCGAGTTCGACGGCGGAGTCCACGGTGAACGTGGCATGCGGGTTGTGCGGCATGTTGCCAGTCTATGGGCGGAATCGTCGAATGCCGGGCTACTCCACGGTGACCATGACGGACTGCCATCCGGAGGCGCCGTCGGGTACCGGATCGGCCCGCTGATCGGTCTGGACCTCGCCGGTTCCGTCGGTGGCGCGGACCTTGATGTAGTGGGGTCCGGGTGTGGCTTCCCAGTCGAAGGACCACTGGCGCCACGTGATGAGGGACGCCTCGGTGGACAGGACGGCCTCGGCCCAGGGGTTGTTGTCGATCTGCACTTCCACCTTGGTGATGCCTCGGGTCTGCGCCCATGCCGTGCCGCCGATCGCCACACGGCCGGCGGGGACCTTGGCGAAGGACTTCGGCACTTCCACCCGGGCCATGGTCTTGATGGGGCCGCGCTCGGACCAGCCGCGCTGGGTCCAGTAGGCCTTGCTGTCCGCGAACCGCGTCACTTCAAGGTCCACCACCCACTTCGTGGCGGAGACAAAGCCGTACAGCCCGGGCACCACCATGCGCACCGGATAGCCGTGCTCCAGCGGCAGCGGCTCGCCGTTCATGCCGATCGCCAGCATGGCGTCGCGGTCATCCTGCAAAACCTCCAGCGGCGTGGAGGCGCTGAAGCCATCGATCGACGTCGAAAGCACCATGTCCGCGCCGTCCTTGGGACGTGCCCGCTTGAGGACCTCGCGAATGGGAAGGCCGAGCCAGCGTGCGTTCCCGGCGAGGTTTCCGCCCACGGGATTAGAGACGCAAGTGAGTGTCACGTGCGATTCGATGAGGTCGGCGTCGAGCAGGTCCTGGAACGTGAGGCGGACCTCCTGCTCCACCAGCCCGTGGACGCGGAGCTCCCAGTCATCGGCGTTGATTTCGGGGACGCTGAGGGCGGTGTCGATCCGGTAGAAGTCCCCGTTGGGGGTGATCCAGGGTGTAACGCCGGCAGCGGAGGACTGGACACCGGCGGGCACAGCCGCGGCGGCCTTAGCGGGGGTGGGCAACTGCAGGGCCTGGCGGGCCTTGGAGATGTTGCTGCGCGCGGCACTGAGCAGGCGCCCGCCCGTGGCCGCGATGCCAGCGCCGATCACGGTGATTCCCGCGGCGGCGAAGAAGCGGCGGCGGCTGGTGGCGGGACGGTCAGGTTCCTCGGCGCCCGTATCGGCCGGTGCCTCAGGCCAGGACTTCAGCCGCCAGAGCGGGGCGATCAGCAGCCGCAGCACCACCAGCCCGGCCACTGTGCCCAGCACGGTGGGGATGGCATCCAACGGCTTCACGCTGGCCCGCGTCACCACACTGGCCACGATCACCGCGCCCAAAAGCAGCACGCCGGCCACGCCCAGCGCCCACTTACGGTAGGCCACCACACCCAGCACGCAGGCCAGCAGGAAAATGGTCAGGCCCATCCCCACAAACAGCGCGGCTTTGTCATTGGTGCCGAACGTCGCGATGGCAAAGTCCTTCATCCACGGCGGCGTGAAGTCGATGAACGTGGACCCCAACGCGATCACCGGAGTTGCCCGGGCCGTAAAGAACGCTCCGATCAGCTCCGCCACGGAAAGTACGACGGCGGCAGCCGCCACGCCTGCCAGCGCGGCCATTGCGGCGGGGTCCTTGAGCCACTTCAGAAGCTTCATCATGCCTTGGATTCGTTGCGGAAGGCCGCAGGGATGGCCGGGCGAGGACGCAGCTTAGGGGCACCCCCTTAGGAAAGGGCAGGGTGCACAAAGTACCCTTGGAGACTGTGAAGGTACTCGTCATTGGCCCTGGAGGCCGCGAACACGCCATTGTCCGCTCCCTGCTCGCCGATCCCAACGTTTCCGAGGTCCATGCAGCTCCCGGCAACGCCGGCATCAGCAAGCTGGTCCCCACCCACAACATTAACGGGAATGATCCGGACGCCGTCGCGGCGCTGGCCACCAGGCTCGGCGTGGACCTCGTGGTGGTGGGCCCCGAGGCGCCGCTGGCTGCCGGGGTATCCGACGCCGTCCGCGACGCCGGCATTCCGGTCTTTGGCCCCAGCAAGGCCGCGGCCCAGCTGGAAGCCTCCAAGGCGTTCGCCAAGGAGGTCATGGCCGAAGCGGGAGTCCCCACGGCCATGGCGATGGTGGCCACAAACGCCGAGGAAGCCGCCGCGGCCCTGGACACCTTCGGCGCACCCCACGTGGTGAAGGACGACGGCCTCGCGGCCGGCAAGGGCGTAGTGGTCACCAACAACCGCGACGAAGCCCTAGCCCATGCGCAGACGTGCTTCGACGCCGCCGGCACCGTGGTGATCGAGGAATTCCTCGATGGCCCCGAGGTCTCCGTTTTTGTCCTGTGCGACGGCCGCAACACCGTGGCACTGTCCCCGGCGCAGGACTTCAAGCGCATCTTCGACAACGACGAAGGCCCCAACACCGGCGGCATGGGGGCGTACACCCCGCTGGAATGGGCTCCCGCCGGACTGGTCCAGGAGGTCATCGACCGGGTGGCCCAGCCCACCGTCAACGAGATGGCCAACCGCGGCACCCCGTTTGTGGGAGTGCTGTTTGTTGGTCTGGCGCTGACGACGCGCGGCACCCGCGTCATTGAATTCAACGTCCGCTTCGGCGACCCCGAGACGCAGGCCGTGCTGGCCCGGCTCAAAACACCCCTCGGTGCGCTGCTGCTGGCAGCCGCCAAGGGCGAACTGGACAAGGCAGACGAGCTGCGCTGGTCCAAGGAGACGGCCGTCGCCGTCGTCGTCGCGTCCGAAAACTACCCGGACTCCCCGCGCACCGGTGACCGCATCCGCGGACTCAAGAAGGTGGATGAGCTCGCCGGCGTGCACGTGATCCACGCGGGCACCGCGCTCGACGACGACGGCAAGCTGATCTCCGCCGGCGGCCGGGTGCTCGCCGTCGTTGCTCTTGGCAGCGACCTGGTGGAGGCCCGGGAACGGGCGTACGACGGCGTGGAGCTGGTTCAGCTGGACGGTTCCCAGTTCCGGAGGGACATCGGCCGCAAAGCCGCCCGCGGCGAAATCAAGGTAACGGCCCTGGCCGCCGGATCTGCCACCGGAGCGCTCCCTGTCACGAAGGCGAAGGCATAACATGACTGAGACTCCCGCACCCCGCGGCTTCAGCACCGAAACCCTGGACCTGCCCGGCTGGAAGCACGTTTACTCCGGCAAGGTACGCGACCTCTACGAACCGGCCGACGAAGCCATCCGCCAGCAGGTGGGCCAGGACTGCGTCCTGGTGGTGGCAAGCGACCGCATCAGCGCGTACGACCACGTGCTGGCCAGCGAAATCCCGGACAAGGGCCGCATCCTCACGCAGCTGAGCCTGTGGTGGTTCGACCAGCTTGACGTGGTCCACCACGTGCTGGCGTCCACCGTGGAAGACGGCGTTCCCGCGGCCGTGGAAGGCCGCGCGATGATCTGCAGGAAGCTGGACATGTTCCCCGTGGAGTGCATTGCGCGCGGCTACCTCACCGGCTCCGGACTGCTGGAGTACAAGGCCAGGGGGACAGTCTGCGAGATTCCGCTGCCGCCGGGCCTGGTGGACGGATCCCGGCTGGAGCAGGCGATCTTCACGCCGTCTGCCAAGGCCGAGGTGGGCGAGCATGACGAGAACATCTCCTACAACGATGTTGTGGCCATGGTGGGGGACGACATCGCCGCACGCCTCAGCGAGCTGACCCTCAAGATCTACACGGGCGCCGAGAAGATCGCCCGCGAACGCGGCATCATCCTGGCCGACACCAAGGTGGAGTTCGGCTACGACGCCGTGTCCGGGGCCATCACCCTGGGCGATGAGGTCCTGACGCCGGATTCCTCGCGTTTCTGGGATGCGGCCACGTATGAGCCGGGCAAGGCGCAGCCTTCCTATGACAAGCAGTATGTGCGCGACTGGCTCACGTCGGCCGAATCGGGCTGGGACCGGTCCTCCGATGTGCCACCGCCCCCACTGCCGGCAGACGTGGTGGCCCGGACCCGCAGCCGCTACGTCGAGGCCTACGAAAAAATCACCGGCCGGACGTTCGCCTAGGAAACCCGTGACGGGCCCGGCTTCCGGCCGGGCCCGTCCTAGCTTGCCTTGGCGTTTTTCGCAGCTGCGGCGGCCCGCTGCTGGGCGAACCTGATCTCAAGGACCGCATCAAGTGCCTGCTGGACGCGGTCCGAGGCTCCCGCGGCACTGAAGGCCTTCTGCGCTTCTTCGAGGTAGACCAGCGCTTCGTCGGACTCGCCGGCAGCTTTCAGCGACTTGCCCAGCAGGAGTGAAACTTCCCCTGCCGTGTGCCTGGCCAGCGCCCCGGATTCCGCGTGGATCTCCCGGAGCTTGTTGATGGCAGCCACGATGTCGCCGGTGAGATACAGCCAGCGGGCGCGGATGAACGCAACTTCCAGCTCGTCGCTCTTGTTGCCGCCCACAATGGACAGCGCCAGCTCGGCGCGCTCGATGCTGGAAAGTGTTTCCGGTTCTACGATTCCGGAGGACAGCCGGACGGCGGCCGAGGCCTTGTTGAAACGGGCCCAGAGATCGATGTCATTGGCGGGCGACAGCATCCGGGCGGCGCGCTCGTGGTACTTGATGCCCTCCGGATAATCGTGCCGCATAAAAGCCACGTTGCCGATCACCCAGGCAACCTCACCGGCGAGCTGGGACATGGAGTGCTCGTCCATCTGGTCATTCATGGCCTGGCAGTATTCCCAGGCCTCGTCCAGGCGGCCGCTCTCCGCCAGCGCGCCGATCAGCGCGCGGTAGGCGCCGATGATCAGGGTGGATCCGTTGGGCAGCTGGCCGCAGAGTTGTACGGCCACCAGCGCATGTTCCACGGCAGTGCTCAGCTGGCCCTGTCCCTGGCAGATGGCGGCGAGCATCTGACGGGCACGGACGGCGAGGCCGGCAGACTCCGTGGCCATCGGGTGCTCCAGGAGGTGCTGCATGATTTTTTGGCATTCCTGCCAGTTGCCCTGTTTGATCAGGCATTCGGCCTGCATGTAGGTCATGTTCCACCACGCGCTGGTGTTCTTGCCCTCCAAGGCTATCTGGGCCGCGGTGGCCGCGTGGGTGGCGGCCAGGGGGTAGTCCCTGAGGTCCCAGGCCTGGCGTGCGTAGAGGCCCGCCAGGACGTACTCGGCGTCGCTGACTGTGATGGGTTGGCTCCAGGCTTCCAGCGCCTTGGGCGCCAGCTCCAACCTGCGGGCGAGCTCCTCGATCACTTCGGCCGTCGGCTCGCGGCGGCCGGTTTCGAGGAGGGAGATATAACTGGGGGAATACAGGTCCTTGCCCAGTTCAGCCTGTGTCAGCCCACGTTCGAGACGCTCCGCCCGGAGCTTCTCCCCGAATCCGTTGCCCACGGGATTTCCTCCTAATTCTGGACAGTCTTTGTACTCAATGCTTGACAGTCCCTGTGGAAAACATTTTACAATGTATGTCAACAAGGACAGTGCTGACTTTGTAACGAATCCGACTCGTATTGAGGAACTTATATGTTGAAAAAGATTGCGGCCGCTGGCGTACTCGCTGCGGCGTTGGCATTTTCTGCGGCGGCTCCGGCTGTCCTGTCGGCAGGTTCCATCGCCGACACCACCGGCGTGTCCGTAGCCGTTGGCAACTGGCCCGATCCCATGTCCAAGCCCGTCAAGGACAAGACCTACACCACCACCGTGGGCAACTGGCCGGACCCGATGTAAGGAATCCTCTCAGGAGGCGCGGCCCCGGGGCATGGTCATCATGCCTCGGGGCTATTTCTTTGTCCAGGCACTTGACCGTTCTCTGTCCGGCTACTTGACAGCCGGGAGACACAAAAGAGGGCCTCCCCTGGGGGAGACCCTCTTTCAATTGGTCGGGATGACAGGATTTGAACCTGCGACCTCGTCGTCCCGAACGACGCGCGCTACCAAGCTGCGCCACATCCCGATCCGCTGCAAAAGCAACTTTACAAGGATAGCCGACGCCGGGCCCGGATGCGAAATCGGCGGCCGCGGGGAACCAAATTCCGGGAAAGCCGACCGCGCAGGTCAGACGAGGGAGTCCTTCCAGGCGCCATGGAGGTCTGCGAAGCGTCCGCCACCGCCGATGAGTTCTGCAGGGGTGCCGTCCTCGACCACGCGGCCGTCGTGGACCACCAGCACGCGGTCGGCAGTTTCGACGGTGGAGAGGCGGTGCGCGATGATCAGCGCAGTCCGGCCGCCGCCCGCAACAGCAGAGCGCGGCGCCGCAGCAGCGCCCGGGGCACCTGCTGAACCCGCCGCGCCTGCCGAAGTGTCGGCGTCGGACGTTGCCCGCAGAAGGCGCGCCAGGCCGCTCTGTACGAGCCGCTCTGAGGGGATATCCAACGACGAGGTGGCCTCGTCCAGGATCAGGACCGCCGGCCGGGCCAGGAACGCCCGGGCGAAGCTGATCAGCTGCCGTTGCCCGGAGGACACCCGGCCGCCGCGCTTGTTGACATCGGTGTCATAGCCCTCGGGGAGTTCGGTAATGAACTCGTGGGCGCCCACGGCCCCGGCAGCATCCTCGATTTCCGCCCGGGAAGCCTCCGGCCGGCCCAGGGCAATGTTGTCCGCCACGGAGCCACTGAACAGGAACGCCTCCTGCGTGACCATCACGATGTTCCGGCGCAGGTCCGTGGTGGTCAGGTTGCGCAGGTCCACTCCATCCAGGGTCAGGGAGCCGGAGGAGACGTCGTAGAAGCGGGCGATCAGCTTCGCCAGGGTCGACTTGCCGGCGCCCGTTTGCCCCACCAGGGCCACGGTCTGGCCGGCGGGAATGTGCAGGTCCATGGTGGGGATGACCACCGGGCCGTCGCCGTAGCGGAACTCCACACTCTTGAAATCGATGGTGCCCCGGGCATCGCGGAGTGCCACAGGGTTTTTGGGCGGGCGAACCGTGGGAACCTCCTCCAGCAGGCCGGAGACCTTCTCCAAGGCCGCCTGGGCACTCTGGAAGGAGTTGTAGAACATGGCCATCTGGTCCACCGGCTGGAAGAAGCGTTTAGTGGAAAGGATCAGCGCCAGCAGGACGCCCACGGCAAGGTCCCCGCCAAGGACCCGGAACCCGCCGAACAGGAGCACTACGGCCACGCAGGCGTTGCCGATCAGCACCAGGCCGGGCTGGAAGATGCCGTTGAGGTTGATGGAGCGCACTGTGACCAGGCGGTAGTCCTCGGACAACTGGCCGTACTTCGCGGCGTTCTCGGTTTCCTTGCGGAAAGCCTTCACGGCGCGGATCCCGGTCATGGTCTCCACAAAGTGCACAATCAAACGGGCGGAGACAACGCGGGACTCGCGGAATGCGATCTGGGAATGCTTCTGGTACCAGCGCGACAGGAAATACATGGGGACGCCCGCGGCCAGCACGATCAGCCCGCTGCGCCAGTCCAGGGCAAACACCGTGACAGCCGTGAAGACCATAAACAGCAGGCCCGAGGCCAGGGAGCTGACACCGGAGTCGAGGAGTTCCCGCAGCGCTTCCAGGTCCGAGGTTTGCCGGGCAATGATCCGGCCGGACGTGTACTTTTCGTGGAATTCCAGGCTCAGGCGCTGGGTGTGCCGGAAGACCCGGACACGCAGGTCCAGCAGCATCGACTGGCTGAGCCGCGCGGTGGAGGTGACGTACAGGGCGGTAAGTCCCGCCGTCGCGATCGCCGCGAGGAGGTAGGCGACGCCGGTGAACACGAGCGGGAGGTTATCGCCCGCCTGTAGCGCCGGAAGTGCGTGGTCGATGCCGAACGCGATCAGTGCCGGCCCGGCCACACGCGCGGCCTGGGACAGCACCACGGTGGCGATGGTCAGCCAGAACCTGAGCCGCACCGGACGGATCAGTGTGGCCAAAAGGGCGAGCGACCGCCGTCGTACGGTTTTGCTGTCCGCCTTGCTGAGGTGGGTGTTGTCCTCGTTGGCAGTGCCGAAGGTTGCGTTGCTCATCGGATGCTGTCCTCTGCCTCTGCCTCTGCCTCTGCCTCGTCCTCAAGCTCCGACAGTTCCGAATCCAGGTCCCGTGGTTCCTGGTCCAGGCTGGCGATGACATAGCGGTAATGGGGGTTGTGGGCCAGGAGTTCGGTGTGGGTTCCGACGGCGGCGATCCGGCCTTCCTCGAGCAGCGCCACACGGTCGGCCAGCGCCACGGTGGACGGGCGGTGGGCGACGATCAGCGTGGTGGTGTCCTTCAGGACCGCGCGGAGCCGGGTCTCCACGAGCTCCTCGGTGTGCACGTCCAGGGCCGACAGCGGGTCGTCCAGCACCAGGACCCGGGGCCGCGCAGCGATGGCCCGGGCAAGGGCAATCCGCTGCCGCTGCCCGCCGGACAGGCTCAGGCCCTCCTCGCCGATGAGGGTGTCCACGCCCTCCGGCAGCGAATACGCGAACTGCGCCTGCGCCACATCCAGCGCTTCGTCCAGGGCTTCCTCGGTCCGGTCCGGCGCCCCGAGGAGCACATTGTCGCGGACGGAATTGGAGAACAGCGTGGTGTCCTCGAACGCGACGCCCACCACGCGCCGGAGCCCGTCGACGTCGAACTCGCGCAGGTCCACGCCGTCGATGGTGATGGAACCGTCGGTGACGTCGTACAGGCGCGGGACCAGCTGGATCAATGCGCTCTTACCGCTGCCTGTGATGCCCACCAGTGCCATTGTTTCGCCCGGCCGGACATCCAGGGTGATCTCTTTGAGGATGGGCTTGTCCGGTGCGTCCTCGAACGCGAACGTGGCGTTGTTGAAGCTGAGCGCGCCCTTGAGCTGCGATGGGGTGCGCGGCTCCGGGGGACTGGTGATGGTGTTGACCGAATCCATGACCTCGAAGTGGCGGTCGACGGCGGATTTGGCGGTGAGCGCCATGGCCAGCAGCATGCCGGAGAATTCCACCGGCGCCGCGATGACCGCGGCGGTGGCGAAGAAGGCCACCAGGGCGCCGATGCTCAGTTGGCCGCTGGCGCAGAGCATGACGCCCACCACCAGCCCTGCGCCGAGCGCGAGTTCGGGCAGAAGGGTAACCACCATGGTGAAAGTGGCCTGGTGCTTCGCCTTCACGATCTCGGTCTGGCGGAGTTCCTCGGCCTGCTCGTTGAAGTTCTCCAGGGCCTCGCGGCTGCGGCCGAAGGCCTTCAGGACGCGGATGCCGTGGACGGATTCCTCCACCGTGGTGGCGAGGTCGCCGGCCTGGTCCTGGCTCCGCCGCGCAACCTTGCTGAAGCGGGTCCGGAACCGGAATCCGTACGCCATGATGGGCACCGCTGCGCCCAGGAAGATCAGGGCCAGCTGCCAGCTCATGGAGAACATAACCACAATGCCGATGACTACAGTGAGCGTGGTGACCACCAGCATGATGGCACCGAAAGCCATCCAGCGGCGGAGGAAGTTCAGGTCCGTCATGGCGCGCGAAAGCAGTTGGCCGGAGCCCCAGCGGTCGTGGAAGGACACGGTCAGGTCCTGCAGGTGCCCGTACAGCGAGACCCTCATCCGGGTTTCCACAGTGGTGGCCGGGTTGATCACAAACTGCCGGCGGAGGGCCACAAGTCCGGCCTCGGCGATGCCCAGGATCAGGATTACGACGGCGGCAGTCCAGACGGCGTCCGACGCGCCACCGCGTTTGAGGGACTCATTTACGAGGACCCGCAGCACCTGCGGGATGGTCAGCGCGACGAGGCTGGCCAGAAGTGCGCAGAGTAGCCCCATCACAAGCCGGGGGATGATCGGCCTCACATGAGGATAAAGACGGCTGATGGATCTGAAAAATGAGGTCTGCTTGGCCATGCCCGCTTCTCAAGCTCTAAATCGAATGTAGTTTCCCTTAGCAACTACCCTATGCCATGGCGTGAGCCGTTTCACACGTACTTATTCGGGGGAGGTGAGCGTCAGCAGGACGGCCTCAGGCTTGCATGCGATACGGATGGGCGCGAACCGGGAGGTGCCGATGCCGCCTGAGACGTTGACCGGCGTCGTACGTCCATTGCTTTCCCAGTTGTTGAGTCCCTTGGCCCGCCACGTGGGGAGGTCGCAGTTGGCCACCAGGGCGCCGTAGCCGGGGATGCAGAGCTGGCCGCCGTGGGTGTGGCCCGCCAACAGCAGGTCAGCGCCGTCCCGTGTGAAGTGGTCCAGGACCCGCTGGTAGGGGGCGTGGACGACCGCAACCCGGAGGTGCGCGTTCTCGTCCTGGTCACGGGTGCCGCGGGGCCAGCCCGCGTAGCGCTCCCGGCCCAAGTGCGGATCGTCCACGCCGGAGAAGTCGAAACGGATCCCTTTCAACACCACCGATTGGTGCCGGTTGGTGAGGTCCACCCAGCCGCCCATGCCGAAGCCTGACCGCAGCCGCGGCCAGTCCAGTTCGATTGGTTTGGGTGTGGGCTTGGATGGGCTCAGCAGGTAGGAGGCGGGGTTTTTGAAGCTCGGGCCGTAGTAGTCGTTGGACCCCGGGACGAATACGCCGGGAAATTCCAGGAGCGGGCGCAGTGCCTTGAGCAGGGGCTCCACCGCCTTGACGTGGCTGAGGTTGTCCCCGGTGTTGACCACCAGGTCCGGCTCCAGCGACGCCAGCGACTCAAGCCAACCTGCCTTGGTGTCCTGGCCCGGGACGAAGTGGATGTCGCTCAGGTGCAGGACGCGGAAGGTCGCGTGGCCTGCCGGGAGGATGGGCAGTGTCTCCTCGCGCAGGACAAACTGGTTCTTCTCCCACAGCCCGTACCCGAAGGCCGCGAGGCCCGCTGCGGTGGCGGCGGCAGCGGTGACGGCAAAGCCGCGCCCGATGTTCCGGACGCGGCTGGCCAAAGCCTGGCTGACTGGCATGGGCTACTAGCCGTTGCCGTTTCCGGGCTTGCTCGGTGCGGGAGACGGCGCGGTGGAGGGCTGAGTGGACGGCTGGGGAGACGGCGTTGACGGAGTAGTCCGGGCAGGCGTTCCGTTCACCATGTTGGTGGGCGGGGCCGTGAACGGGTTGGTGCCGTACGCCGGAGCGACCTGGGCCATGTACTTGGAAAACATGGGACCGGCGATCATGTAACCGTCGATCGACTCATAGAACTTTCCGTTGATCGTCAGATTACGGCCCGGACGGAGCTGGTCACCCAGCGGGTCACCGAACCAGGCCGCGGTGGCCACGCCGGTGGTGTAACCAACCACCCAGGTGGAGCCGTTGGTGTCGTTGGTGCCGGTCTTGGCAGCCACCGGGAAGTTGGTCTTGGTGGAGAGCCGCGGCTGGATGAGGGCGCCGGAACCGCCGTTCAGGACTTCCTGCATGGCGTAGGCAACGCCCCGGGCGACCTCCGGTTTGACGGCATCGCGGCACGTGGTGGCCTGGGCCGGGAGCTGCGCGCCTGTCTGGTCCGTGACGGACGTGATGGCGATGGGCTCGCAGTACTTGCCGTCGTTGGCGAACGTGGCGAAGGCGGAAGCCATGGTCAGCGGTGCCGTCTGCGTGGAGCCGATCAGGTTACCCAGCCGGGTCATGGGGACCTGGGGGTTCGGATCGGTGATCTTGCCGTCCTCGTCCACTGACGGCAGGCCGCCGTGGATGCCCACGGCGTCGACGATCTTCTGGATGCCGCAGAGGTCCACCTGGGCCGCGGAGGCGAACGTTGCTGTGTTGATGGAGTTCATCAGGCCGTACAGGACCGTCATGCCCCGGTAGTAGCCTTCGTCGGAGTTCTGCAGGTCGAAGCTGCCGGGCACCCTGGCGTCATAGAATCCGTCGGTGGGAGTCGGGCAGGTGTTCTTCCAAGGGGAGCCTTGGGGGTAGCGCCGCGTCGCCGCATTGATGTTCGTGTTCATGGCTTTGCCCTCATTGAGCCATTCGGTGAACGTGAAGGGCTTCATGGTGGAGCCGGGCTGGAATCCGCCCAGGCCGTTGAGGTCGTTGCCGTCCTTGTCCAGCTTGTCCACGTTGAAGTTCTGCGTCTGGTTGAACTTGCCTTCGGTAGGCAGATACGAGGTGTTCTGTGCCATGTTCAGGATCTTGCCGGTGTTGGGCTGCACAGAGACGATGGACGCGCCCCAGTTGTCCGCATTGACGCCGGCCGCCGCATCCGACTCGGCCTGTGCAACGTTCTGGGCGTTGACGTCCAGCGTGGTGGTGATGGTCAGGCCGCCGCGGAAGATGCTATTGATGCGCTCCTCCGAGGTCGCACCGTAGGCCGGGTTGTTCAGCAACAGGTGAAGCACGTAGTCGCAGAAGTAAGGTGCCGTGGTGGCGTATGCGCAGCCCTGACGTGAGGGCGTGACCTTCGGCTCCACCGGGGTGGCCACGGCGGCGTCGTGATCGGCCTGGGTGATCTTTCCCTGGTCCAGCATGAGGCCCAGCACCAGGTCGCGGCGCTGTTTGGCGTTCTCCGGGTTGGTGACTGGATCAAACGCTGCCGGGCTGTTGACGAGCCCGGCAAGGAGTGCTGCCTGCGGGAGGGTCAGATCCTTGGCCGTGGTGCTGAAGAAGAGTTTGGACGCGGCCTCGATGCCGTAGGCGTCACGGTTGAAGAAGACGATGTTGAGGTATCCCTCGAGGATCTGCTCCTTGGAGAATTCCTTCTCCAGGGCGATCGCGAGCTTCATTTCGCGAAGCTTGTCTCCCACGCCCTTGTTAACACCGTTGAGCTTGATGTCGTCAGTGTTTCCCTCGGCGGCGAGGTTGGCGTTGAGCACGTTGTTCACATACTGCTGGGTGATGGTGGAGGCACCCTGTTTGTTGCCGCGGGCCGTGCTGACCATGGCGCGGAGGATGCCGGTGGTATCCACACCGCCATGCTCGTAGAACCGGCCGTCTTCGACAGCGATGATGGCTTCCTTCATGAACGGCGAGATCTGGTCGAGGGCAACCTTGGTCCGGTTTTCCTCGTAGAGGTTCGCGATCAGGCTGCCGTCCGCGGCGAGGATCCGGGTGGACTGGCTGGGCGGGTCCACCTGCAGCTCTGCCGGGAGGGTATCGAAGAACTCGATCGAACCGCTTGCCGCGCTGCCGGAAACGGCCGCGGCCGGGACCAGCAGGCCCGCCACCAGGACACCACAAATCGCGCTCACACCAAGGAAACCAAAAATCTTTCCGAGGGTAGTGGCCGTGTCGAAAATGGGGTTCTTACGAGTCACCATGTTTTCCACTTTACCGGCAACGACTAGTCTTTAGCTCATGACCAAATGGGAGTACGCGACGATTCCGCTCATTATTCACGCTACTAAGCAGATTCTGGACCAGTGGGGAGAGGACGGCTGGGAGCTCGTCCAGGTAGTCACCGGACCGGACGGCAACGGCCTGGTTGCCTACCTCAAGAGGGAGAAGCAGTAGCAATGAGCACCCCCGCAGAGACCACGTCCGGCCCTGTATCCACGCCGGAAAACGCGTCTGATCCAGCGCCAGTTTCCGCCGTCGAGCAGCGCCTCGCCGAGCTGGGACTGACCCTCCCCGAGGTGGCCGCTCCCGTCGCCGCCTACGTGCCGGCCGTCATCACTGGCAGCCATGTTTACACCTCCGGCCAGCTGCCGTTTATTAACGGCAAACTCGAAGCAACCGGCAAGGTCTCCACCGGCACAGAGGGAGCCTCCGACGAGCCCACCGTGTCGCCGGAGGACGCCAAGGCCTACGCGGCTGTCTGCGCCATCAACGCGCTGGCGGCCATCAAGAGCGTCATCGGCGATCTGGACCGCATCACCCGCATCGTCAAGGTGGTGGGCTTCGTGTCCTCCGATCCGGCCTTCACCGGACAGCCCGGCGTCATCAACGGTGCGTCCGAGCTCCTCGGCCAGGTCTTTGGTGACGCAGGCCGGCACGCCCGCTCCGCCGTCGGCGTGTCGGTCCTTCCGCTCGACTCTCCCGTAGAGGTCGAACTGATCGCTGAATTCAGCTAAGGACCCGGTTCACTCAATTGCCTCAGCTCGCCCGACGCTTGTTTGCTCTTCCTCCGGATCTTGAAGGGGCTGCCCAAAGCTGGCTCGAACACGGCGAGCGGACCCCGCGTGCTGCCCGCTACGCATCGTCCGTGGTGCTTCTGCGGGACTCGCCCACCGGCCTGGAGACGTGGCTGGGTTACCGGCCGGGCTCCTCGCCGCTGGGCGTCCTCGCGTTCCCCGGAGGTTCCCTGGAGGCGTCCGACAACGACGCCGTCAGCTGGCTGGGCCCCTCACCCCAGCATTGGGCCGAGCAGATGGGGACGGACGACGTCGGGCTGGCGCGCCGCCACGTGGTGGGCGCCATCCGCGAGCTGTTTGAGGAAACCGGCGTGCTCCTGGCCGGGCCGGACATGTCCACCACCGTGGAAGGCACGTCAACGCACGACTGGATGCGTGCGCGTGTGGCCGTCGCCGACCAGGAGAAGACTTTCACGGAGCTGCTCGCCAAGCGGGGACTCTCGCTGCGGACCGACCTGCTGAAGCCGCTCGTCAACTGGCGCAGCCCGGACTTCGCGCACCGCCGCTTCGACACCCGCTATTTCGCGGCCACCGTCCCTATGAACCAGCAGCCCGGCCTGTTGGAGAGCAAAGGCGTCTGGGGCCGCTGGGTGTGCGCCACCCAAGCCATCGCCGCGCGCAGCACCACTACCCTGGGCGATGAGGCGGGCCAGGAGAACACCGTGGGCCTCACCCTCGGCCAGCTCCTGGTGCCGGGCTCGGAGATCATGCTCGAGAAGATGGCTGCCGCGAACGGCTGCATCGCCTACCTCAGCTACAAGCGCAAACCCCACGTGTATCAGGCACGGCTCGTCGAAGAAGAGGGCACGCTTATGCTCGAAGTCGAGGCCGCCAAAACCGTAGCCGGAGACCCCCAGCGCGAACGCTAGGCCCACGCGCGGCTTGAGTCCGCCGGACAGCGGCCCTTCGCCGTCGCTTAGACACGATCGAAAGGCGGCACTCCGGTCGCTGAGCGACCTCCTTGCCGCGTTCGATCGCGATGCGCTCCTACGCGAAAGACCGCCGCCCAGCCCGAACGCTCCATCACTTGAAGACGCCAAAAAGGCCCTGAGGGTGGCATCCGGAAGCGTGCGTCAAAGCGACGAAGGAGCAGCACGCGGAGGAGGTCAGCCTCAGGGCCTCAACTGGTGAAAGGGACTAGCGGGAGCGCTGGCGGAGGCGCTGCATGTCCAGGATCACTACGGCACGGGCTTCGAGGCGGAGCCAGCCGCGCTGGACGAACTCTGCCAGGGCCTTGTTGACCGTCTCGCGGGAGGCGCCTACCAGCTGGGCCAGCTCTTCCTGGGTGAGCTCGTGGGCTACCAGGACGCCGTCCGTTGCCGGGCGGCCGAAGCGGTCGGCCAGATCGAGCAGGGCCTTGGCCACGCGGCCGGGGACGTCGGAAAACACCAGGTCCGAGAGCGAATCGTTGGTGCGGCGCAGGCGACGGGCCAGGGCCTGCAGCAGCTGGGCCGAAACCTCGGGGCGCGTCCGCAGCAGGGCGTTGAGGCTTTCGTTCTTCAGGCCCGCCAGGCGGGTTTCGGAGACGGCCGTGGCCGTGGCCGTGCGGGGGCTGGGGTCAAAGAGTGCCATTTCGCCGAACAGTTCACCCGGGCCCAGGATGGCGAGCAGGGACTCCCTGCCATCGGGGGACGTGCGGCCCAGCTTCACCTTGCCGGAGACGATGAAGTAGAGCTGGTCGCCCTGGTCGCCCTCGCGGAATACTGATGCACCGCGGGAGAGGTCCACCTCGGTCAGCTCGTCCGTCAGCAGTCGGAATGCTTCGTCGTCGAGCGTGGCAAATAGGGGTGCTCGGCGCAGTACCTCGATGTCCATGAAATCTCCTGAATAAAAAGTGTCGGCTGTGGCGCTTTTGCCATTGTTTCAGAATTTTCAAGGTTCTGTGACGTACTTGGCAGCGGAAACGCCGCTGACAGTGTGTAATGCGGGCACGATCCGGTGCCCGGCCGCGCCCGGGGTGTGATTTTCACGACTGAACGTGATGCGAACCTTCCCCGAGTGGGCGGGGGACTGGCGCCCACAGAACAATGTCAGCCTGCGCCACTAGAATTGGGTCTCAACCGTACTAGAGGAGCGTCAGTGTTTGGCTTGACTGTTCTGGACCTGGCGCTGATCCTGGCCCTGTTGTCTTACCTGATCTATGGCCTCCGCAACGGCTTCCTGGTCACCCTCGGCGGTATCGCCGGCTTTGCCGCGGGCGCCGTGGCTGCATTTTTTGCCGTTCCACTGGTCAGCGACTTCATGGATGACTCCGGCTGGAGGCTGACGGCCATCGTGGCCGCCGCCGTCGTACTGATGGCCTTGGGCCATGGCATCGGGACCATGATCGGGCGCAAAATCCGCGGCGCCGTGCGGATCAAGCCGCTGCGTGCTGTGGACCGGCTGGTGGGCGGGGCCGTGAATGTGGTGGTCTCGGCGCTGGTGATGTCCATGCTCGCTTTCAGCGTCAGCGCCCTGGGCGTTCCGTTTGTGTCCCAGCAACTGGCCGAGTCCAAAGTCATCCGGTACATCGATGGGCTGACTCCTGTCCCGTTGAAGACCACCATGGCGCAGCTGCGGTCCACCGTGATCGGCAACGGAATCCCCACGCTGCTTGAAGGCCTGGACCAGGGACAGCAAGTGGCGGTGCCCAATGCCAGCACCGATACGCCGGCGCTTAACCGGGCCGCGCAGTCAGTCCTGAAAATTGCCGGAACGGCCTACCAATGCGGCCAGAACCAGACCGGCACCGGCTTTGTGGTTTCCCCGGGCAGGGTTGTGACCAACGCCCATGTTGTGGCGGGCGTGTCGCAGCCGGTGGTTGAAATTCCCGACGGCGGCGCGATGCCCGGGCGGGTGGTGTACTTCGACACCAGGCACGACCTCGCCGTCCTGGCCGTGGACGGGCTGCCTTCCGAACCGCTCACGCTGACGTCCGATCTCCCGAACGGCAGCGCGGCCGCCTTCGCGGGGTATCCCCACGGTGGTCCGTTCAAGTCAAACCCCGCCACCGTCCAGGACATCACCTCGGTTCTGGTACCCGATATCTACGGCGAAAACCCGGCCCCGGAAGAGATCTACCGCCTGGCCGGCGACGTCCAGCCCGGGAACTCGGGCGGCCCGCTGCTGACCATGGAGGGCCTGGTGGCCGGCGTCATTTTCGCCAAGGCAACCTCGGACACTGAAATGGGCTTCGCCATCACCATGGATGACCTGTTCCCGGTCGCGTCGCAGGCAGCAAGCCTCAGCGCTCCCGTCTCCTCAGGGCAGTGCATCCAGAAGTAGCCGGTCCGCCTGAGCCACTCGGGGCCGGCTACAGCGCCTCGGCCAGGTAATCGATGGCGAGCTTGTACCCGAAGACCCCGGCGCCCACGATCACCGCGGCGCATACAGGGGACAGGAACGAGTGGTGCCGGAATTCCTCACGCTGGTGCACGTTGGTGATGTGGACCTCGACGGCGGGCAGCTGCACCGCTGCCAGGGCGTCGCGCAGGGCCACAGAGGTGTGGGTGAAGGCGCCGGCGTTCAGCACGATCCCGACGGCGGTGCCGCGGGCTGCGTGGATGACGTCCAGGAGCACGCCCTCATGGTTGGACTGCACGCATTCCACCGTGAAACCGTGGGCCTGCGCCGCGGTGGCTGCCAGCTGTTCCACGTCCGCGAGGGTGGAGGTGCCGTACTTCTCCGGTTCGCGGGTGCCCAGCAGATTGAGGTTGGGGCCGTTGATCACGAGGAGGGTGCCGCGCCCGGCAGCGGACGCAGATGCGGAGTCAGGGGAGGAAACGTCAGTCATGGCTCCAATCTACCTGTCGGATTCTGCACCATCATTCGACCCGGGCGATTCCACTTGGCAGGTTTTCCGGCGGCCGTGGACTGCGGCAGGTGAATGATGGTGCAGAATCCGTCGCAAGGGACTCTAGAGTGCCGTGAACCTCAGGACCAGGGCGTGTTCCGGGTTGAGGATGGGCATCGTCAGGCCCACTTCGGCCAGGAAGCGGCCACCGGCAACCGCTCCGGCTGCCAGCCACGCCGGCGGCTGGACCTGGGTGAACGTGTGGGCGTAGTCAGCGTCTCCGGGTGCCGGGAAGATGGCTTCCACGCAGTAGGTGCGGTCAGGCTCCAACCCGGGGATGGTGATCCGGCCGGTCTGCTCAGCGCACCCGGTACGGGTGCTGACCAGGGCGAACAGGGCCGCCGTCGTGCCCTGTGAGGCACCGCTGGGGCCCACCACGCCGTGCAGCATCAGGGAATCGCCGGGGACATCCGCGCGGACCATGCGCCCGGAGTGGATCAGGCCGCGGTGCTCCTTGCAGAGGGCGATGAAGCGTTTGAGTTCCTCGCGCTCGGCGCCCTGGACCCCGCGGACATCCCACTCGATGCCGAAGTGGCCGAACAGCGCCGTGATGGCGCGGAAGGACAGATCGTGTGTGCGGGCCGTGGTGTGCGAGGTGGTGGGACCGACGTGACTGCCCACGAGCTCCGGTGGGACTACCAGCCCGGTCCAGCGCTGGATAGTCCGTCGAAGGCATCCTGGGTGCGCGACGCGAGGCCGCGCCGCAGCAGCGGATGTTCCCCACGAAGCTCCACGTCCGCCAGTCCTGCGGCTGCCCTTGAACCAAGGGCCGTTGGTTCGTTAGCCCGCGATCCGGATCTTGCCCACGCGCTCGCCGAGGATGCGCTGGGCTTCGGGGCCCAACCCGGCGTCGCTGATGACCTCATCGGCCGCGTCCAATGGGGCGATGGTGCTGATGCCCAGTAGCCCCCACTTGGTGTGGTCGGCGAGGACCACGGTTTTCCGGGCGGCGGCGACGAACGCCCGGTCCGTCTCGGCTTCCAGCAGGTTGGGTGTGGTGAAGCCGGCGTCGGCGTCCATGCCGTGCACACCCAGGAACAGCGCGTCCAGGTGCAGCTGCTTGAGTGCCGCCGTCGCGATGGGTCCCACCAAAGCATCCGACGGCGTCCGCTCGCCGCCGATCAGGATCACAGTTGACGCGAACCGGGCCGAGCCGCCGGACGCGGCGTGGTGGAAGAGGTCCGCAATGCGCACGGAATTGGTGACCACCGTGATCCGCGGACCGTTCACTAACTCCTTGGCAAGGGCCCAGGTGGTGGTCCCGGCGCTCAGGCCGACGGCCATGCCCTCATGCACCAACCCGGCGGCCTCCAGCGCGATGGCCCGTTTCTCCGCCGTCAGCTGGGTGGATTTAAGCTCGAAGCCCGGCTCGTGGGTGCTGACATCGCCGGGGACCTTGGCGCCGCCATGGATGCGCTCCAGCCGGCCGCCGTCCTCCAGCATTCCGATGTCACGCCGCACGGTCATGAGCGAAACGCCCAACTGCTGGGCGAGGTCCGAAACCCGCACCACACGCTCGCGCTGGACGGCATCCACAATGGCCTGGTGACGTGCAGCGGGGAGCATCTAAAAAGCCATCCTTAAAGGCCAGGGGACAGAACTGCACCAAGTCTAGGGTGCCCCGGACCCGGCCGGCGGCGATGGGGCGATAGACAGGGAAGGTCGGTTATCCGGAAGCGTGCGTCAGAAGCGAGGAACGAGCTAGCACGCGGAGGATGACCGACCTTCCCTGTCCCGGGACGGGCTACTTGCGCAGGGACGCCGCGATCTGGGCCATGACGGTGGTGTCGGCCAGGGTGGTGGCGTCGCCGGATTCGCGGCCCTCGGCGATGTCCTTGAGCAGGCGGCGGACGATCTTGCCGGAACGGGTTTTGGGCAGTTCCGGGACCACG
>NZ_QMKP01000015.1 GCF_003287955.1 Arthrobacter sp. AQ5-06
CGGCCACGGCGGTGGCTTCATCCAGCAGCGACGCGTTCGCGATGGGCAGTGCCACCAAGTCCTGGACCATGGTCTGGAAGTTCAGCAGCGCCTCAAGCCGGCCCTGGGAAATTTCCGGCTGGTACGGGGTGTAGGCCGTGTACCAGGCAGGGGCTTCGAGGATGTTCCGGCGGATCACCGCAGGGGTGACGGTGTCGTAATAGCCCTGCCCGATCATCTGAACAGCCGTCTTATTCTTAGCCGCGAGCTTCCGCAGCTCCGCAAGAACCTCAACCTCACTGAGGGCGTCCTTAAGTGCCAGCGGCTTGGCCTGGCGGATGGAGTCGGGGACGGCAACATCCACGAGACCGTCAACGCTGTCATAGCCAACGGCTTTGAGCATGGTGTCAACATCGGCCTGGCGGCGCGCACCGATATGCCGATCGGCAAAGGTGGAGGGGGACGACTGGATGGTCATGAAGGAACTCCATAATTCAGGTGGCGCGCTGGGTACGCCACATTGATTCGGGTTCCTCCCCGCTCTGTATTGGACCTGAGAGTTTCCGCGCCCACCTGCTTGTCGCAGAGTGACGCTTGCACCGTCGGTGAGCCCGTTGTCGGACTACTTTCCAGAGTTGCCTAACCGCGGCGGTACGTGGGCCTGAGAGATTCCCGGAGAGGATTTGCTCCTACGGCGCCTGCTGAACGTACCGGCAGGACTCTCCCGCCGCAGATCAAAAGCATGTGCCACTTCGTCAGTGACACGGCTCACAGCTTAGCCGGAATCCAAATCTGGTGCAAGATTTGCGCGGGTGCAGGCGTCACGTTTCGGGGATTTCTGCGTCCTGGCTACCGGGCCCGGCGCGACGTCAGTGGCTCCGATGACACAGGCGGGCCGTCAGCAGGGGGTGTCCTGCCCCCGTTTTCCTGCCGGATTGCCTTCCTGCCGGCTTACCGAGCAGCGTCGTCGAGCAACTGCCGGAACTGGGCTGCGGTGTTGAGCGTGATTTTTTCTCCGTTGAGGAAGAACGCCGGCGTGCCGCTCACACCCATGGCTTTTCCGTCCGCGATATCCCGGCGGATCCGTTCTTTGGTGTCCTCGGCAACTACGTCCTGATCGAACCGGGCCATGTCGAGGCCGAGGCCTTCCGCGTAGGCCCGGAAGAGTGCGGCCTGCGAGTCCTGCTTTTCGCCCCATTCCGGCTGGGTTTCGAAAAGCTTCGTGACCATCGGCGTGTAGCGGCCCTGACGCGCGGCGGCTTCGGCAGCCAGGGCTGCGGTGCCTGAGTTCAGGCGTCCGGGCAGGGGGAAGTAGCGGTGGATGAACGTGATCCGGTCCCCGTAGTCCTCCTTCAGCTCCGCCACCAGCGGCTCGGCAGCACGGCAGGCCTCACACTCGAAGTCCACTACGCCTCGCCGAGGCGTTCCACCAGACGGCGCGCAACCGCAAAGCCCCGACTCTCGGGCACCTCCGCATCCCCGCTGTCGGCACCGACACCCTCGCCGCCGCCGGCCATCACCTGCTCCCACCTGTACAACTCCCGTACGACGAACCGCCACGCCGCTGGCGGCAGCGCCACGGTAATCTCGTCATCGGTGGGCGGCCAGCCGGCCCAGCCGTCCTTGTTCCGGGGGTGGGCGCGGGTTGCCGCCCAGCCCGCCTCGCGGATCGAGTGGCCCTGCTCGACGGCGGAGACAGGGCCATCCACGGCGGCGATGGCGACGGTGTTGTCAATGGTCCCGTCGATGAACAGCCAGTCCTCCACGAGCATTGTCAGGGCAAGGAGGTCCGGATTCCCGTTTGCCTGGTCAGTCATTGCGTCACTCCAACTGTTCGCATACCCCGAATCTAGCCGAACACCAAGGCGGAGGCCTGGGTTCATACGGGGCGTTCAGACGGAGCAGACAACACACAACTCGTATAATAAGTGCACATGTACGCACGTGTTGTTTGGATTGAGGGGTCCGCATGATCGACGTTCTGGCCGTTCCTGCCTATCGGAAGCTCTTCTCAGCCCAGATTGTTGCGCTGCTGGGGACCGGTTTGCTAACGGTGGCCCTCGGACTGCTGGCGTTCGACCTTGCAGGAGCGCAGGCCGGAGCCGTGCTCGGGACAGCGCTGACCATAAAGATGCTGGCCTACGTCTTCGTCGCACCAGTCATGGCGGCACTGGTGGAAAGGCTGCCAAAAAAGCCGGTCCTGGTGGCCGCCGACCTGATCCGTGGAGGAACCGCCCTGATGCTGCCCGCGGTGGATCAGGCCTGGCAAATCTATGTGCTGGTCCTTGTCCTTCAGAGCGCCTCAGCTACGTTCACGCCGGCCTTCCAGTCCCTGATCCCGGTGGTGCTTCCCGATGAACGGCAGTACACGCGGGCCTTGTCACTCTCCCGTCTCGCGTATGACCTGGAATCCCTGGTCAGCCCGGCCCTGGCCGCAGGACTACTGTCTGTACTTTCCTTCCACGAACTTTTCCTCGGCACCGTGGCAGGCTTTATGTTCTCTGCGGCACTGGTGGTGACCACCAGGCTGCCTGCAACACCGGCAGCCCGTCAGGAAGGATCACTCTGGCGCCGCACCACCCTGGGTGCACGGATCTTCATGACGACGCCGGAACTGCGTGGCCTCCTCGCTTTGAATCTGGCCGTTGCGGCCGCTACAGCCCTGGTGCTGGTCAACACGGTGGTCTATGCCCGGGACCTGTTCGCAGGATCCAACGCCGACGTCGCCATCGCCCTGGCCTGTTACGGCGCCGGTTCGATGGCTGTCGCGCTGAGCGCACCCAGGGCGCTGGACCGCCTGGCGGACCGCTCGTTGATGATGTCCGGAGCTGCGCTTCTTGGCATTGGCCTCGCCGGAACGTTTGTCCTGCTGGCGACTGCCGGGCCGTGGCTCATGCTACTGGGGCTCTGGGTTGCCCTGGGGGCCGGGACCTCGATGATCAGCACCCCTTCGGCCCGGCTGCTGCGCCGCTCCGCATCGGAAAGCACACGGACCTACATCTTCACCACCCAGTTCTCCCTCTCCCACGCGTGCTTCATCTTCACTTACCCGGTAGCCGGTTGGATCGGCGCGTCCGCTGGCCAGCCCGCGGCCGCAGCGGTCCTGGCTGTGGTGGCTATGATCAGTACAGCAGCGGCCCTGAAATTCTGGCCGGCTGCCTCCAGGACCGGCTCAGAACCGGCCAGCAGGAAAGGGTGATCCGGTGGTAGAGGCCCAAGACGTCAACACACCGAGCCTTCACCACCCCAGGCTCCCCGATGCCCGCCGGCTGGATGCCGCGACGGCCACATTCCGGATGCTCGCCGATCCCACCCGCCTGCACGTGCTCTGGCTCCTGACCCAGGAACCGGCCGACGTCACCACCCTGGTGGAACGCACCGGAGCCCCCCGGACCTCAGTCAGCCAGCACCTGGCCAAACTCCGCTTCAGCGGCCTCGTCAGCACGCAAAAAGTCAGTCGCAGGGTGGTCTACAGCATCGCGGACGGCCACCTGGCCCGGCTTGTCCTGGAAGGCCTGAACCACGCCGACCACACCGTCACAGGGGAACCCAGCCACGGCTGACTGCCCTGGCGGTAAGGCGAGCGCGTGGCCGCCCGCTCCCCCGAAGCTGTGGGCATCGGCACATTGCAAAATATACCCCATGGGGGTATTCTTTGGGTGTTGCCAGTGAAGTGGTTTGTCCAGGCCCGTGCAATTCCGGCCCTTACAGCCGTTCAACCCCAGCACCTCATCACACCTCTCTTGCAAAAGGACAGAACTGATATGAGTGCACCCCAAGTCCGGACCGAACTGCCCATCGTTGCAGCTGAAACTGCAGGGTGCAGTTGCTGCTCCACCCCTTCAGCGAAGCAGCTGTCACCCCAGGCAGAAGGTACGGAGTACTCCGTCACCGGCCTGACGTGCGGGCACTGTGTCCAGACCGTTGAAAAGGCAGTCTCCGCGCTCGACGGCGTGACGTCGGCCGCCGTCGAACTCGTCGCCGGCGGGACCTCACGCCTGAGCGTCTCGGGGCCGCACACGGAGGCATCCGTCCGCGACGCCGTCGCCGCCGCCGGGTACAGCCTCACGAGCAGGTAGTCCAACTCCCGCCCTGAGGGCAGCCCTGGCGGCTTCCTCAGGGAAGACTTCCCCACACAGGAGGGCAACAATGGAAAACCACCACAATCACGACGGCGGCGTGGACCACGTCGGCCACCAGGCCCCGCAGCCCGTACCGGGCCAGGCGACGGCGGTGGCAAGTCCGCCCGCAGATCACGCCGGTCACGCCCACCAGCAGCATGGTGGTCACGACGACGACCACGCGGTCCACAGCCACGGGCAGCACGCAGGGCACAGTACCGCCATGTTCAAGAACAAGTTCTGGCTCACCCTGGTCCTGTCCGTGCCCGTGGTGTACTTCAGCCCGATGGTCGGCCACCTCCTGGGCTACATGCCGCCGGCGTTCCCCGGCTCAACCTGGATCCCGGCCGTGCTGGGAACGGTGATCTTCCTCTACGGGGGCCAGCCGTTCCTCAAGGGCGGCCTGCAGGAACTGAAGACCCGGAGCCCCGGGATGATGCTGCTGATCGCGATGGCCATCACTGTTGCGTTCGCAGCGTCCTGGGTCACCAGTCTGGGCATCGGCGGGTTCGATCTGGACTTCTGGTGGGAACTGGCGCTTCTGGTCGCGATCATGCTGCTGGGCCACTGGATTGAAATGCGGGCCCTCGGTTCCGCGCAGGGCGCCCTGGACGCCCTCGCGGCCCTGCTCCCGGATGAAGCAGACCGCATCACCGACGCTGGCACGGAGACCGTACCCGTCTCCGAACTTCGTGAAGGCGACACAGTCCTGGTCCGCTCCGGCGCCCGCATGCCAGCCGACGGCACCGTCGTGGACGGGCAGGCCGAGTTCGACGAATCCATGATCACCGGCGAATCCAAAACCGTGCCCCGCGCTCCAGGAGACAAAGTGGTGGCCGGGACCGTGGCGACGGACAACACCGTCCGGGTCCGGGTGACCGCCGTCGGGGAGGACACCGCGCTGGCCGGCATCCAGCGGCTGGTCGCCCAAGCTCAGGCATCCTCGTCCAAGGCCCAGGCGCTGGCCGATCGGGCCGCTGCGTTCCTGTTCTACTTCGCCGCCGGCGCGGGCATCATCACCTTCATTGTCTGGTCACTTCTGGGCAGTGTCCCGGAGGCCGTCACGCGCACCGTCACCGTCCTGGTAATCGCTTGCCCGCACGCCCTGGGCCTGGCCATCCCGCTGGTCATCGCGATCTCCACCGAACAGGCTGCCCGGGCCGGAGTGCTGATTAAGAACCGGATGGCCCTGGAACGCATGCGGACTATCGACGTCGTCCTCTTTGACAAGACCGGCACCCTCACCACGGGCGAGCCAGAGCTCAAAGACGTCATAGCGTCCGACGGCGGCAGTCAGGACGAGCTGCTTGCGCTCGCCGCCGCCGTGGAGGCGGATAGCGAACACCCCGTTGCCCGGGCCATCGTCAGGGCGGCCCGGCAGCGGAACCTGCGCATTCCGCAGGCCACCGGTTTCACTTCCATGACCGGACGCGGCGTCCGCGCCACCGTGAGCGGCCGGACGATCCACGTGGGCGGGCCAGCGCTCCTACGCGAGCTCGGCGCCGTCGAGCCTGAACCGCTGGCTCGCTCCACCGTGGGCTGGATGGACCGCGGAGCCGCCGTCCTGCACGTGATCGACGGGAACCGGATCCTGGGCGCCGTCAGCCTGGAGGACGCCGTCCGCCCTGAATCCCGGCAGGCCGTGGCGGCCCTGCAGAACCGCGGAATCAAGGTGGCCATGATCACCGGTGATGCCCGGCAGGTCGCCCAGGCCGTTGCCGAAGACCTGCACATCGACGAGGTCTTCGCCGAAGTCCTCCCCGCGGACAAGGACAAGAAGGTCGCCGAGCTCCAGGGCCGCGGGCTGAAAGTGGCGATGGTGGGCGACGGCGTCAACGACTCCCCGGCCTTGGCCAGGGCTGAAGTCGGCATCGCGATAGGCGCCGGCACTGACGTGGCGATGGAATCGGCCGGTGTGGTTTTGGCCGGCAACGACCCCCGCGCGGTGCTGTCCATGGTGGACCTGTCCCGTGCCAGCTACCGGAAGATGTGGCAGAACCTGATCTGGGCCGCCGGCTACAACGTCCTGTCCGTCCCGTTGGCCGCGGGCGTGCTTGCCTTCGCAGGGGTGGTACTGTCCCCCGCGGCCGGTGCCGTGCTGATGTCAGTGTCCACGATCGTGGTGGCTTTGAACGCCCAGCTGCTGCGCCGCATGAAACTCAACCCCGCCCAGGTACGTTGAACCAGAGAACCACCCGAAAAAGGCCAAGCCGTTTGGCCTAAACCAGCAGGCCCGCCCACACGAGTAGGAGGAACGCCGTGGCAGCAACAGCATCGAAACCCTTCAGTGTGCTCCTCCTCCGTGCAGGGCTGCTGACCGGGCTGCTGGCTGTCATCGCCGGGATTTTCGGTATGCACATCATGTCAGGCGCCCACACCATGCCCGCGGCAGCCTCGGCAGCCTCGGACGGCTCGGACATGCCCCTGATCCAGATCCAGGGCTCCCATGCCGACCATGGGGACCACCCGGCAGCCCAATCCGCCGCTACCGATGCTCCGGGGGCGGTGTCCGGGACGGCGTCCGCATGCGCGGCCCATGGCAGCTGCCCGTCCATGTCAGCGATGGACGCGGTCTGTGTCCTGTCCCCTGCCAGCACCTCCCTGTCGGCGCCGCTGCCGGGCACCACGCCATTCCCGGCCCTTGACGTCACCGGCGGCGCCCCGGTCACCACCAGCTATTCCTATCTGCCGGGCAGCCCTTCCCCCGGCGACCTCTGCATCAGCCGGACGTAGAAACTGCCCTGCGCCGTGTTCTGCCCGGCACACCCTGCGCAGCAACCCGGCGAACGCCGGGGCCGCCAACCGGCCCGCATTCCCCTTGCACACATCCGCAACGGCGCCAGACGCCGCTTGATCCTTCGAAGGACCCTGATTTAATGAAAAAGACCCTGACCTTTTCCGCCGTTTCCATCGCTGCAGCGATTGCCCTGGCCGGCTGCTCCACCGGTTCCGCCGGTTCTGACGGAAGCAGCATGCCGGGCATGAACCACGGCAGCTCCGGAATGTCCTCCAGCTCGGCGCCGGCGGCTGCCGACTTCAAGGAAGCCGACGCCACGTTCGCCCAGATGATGATCCCGCACCACGCCCAGGCTGTGGAAATGTCGGACCTGATGCTGAAGAAGGAAGGCATCCCGGCAGCCGTGACGGGCCTGGCCACCAGAATCAAAGCTGCCCAAGGGCCCGAAATCGAGAAAATGACCGGCTGGCTCAAGCGCTGGAACCAGCCCACCGAAATGCCCTCGGGCATGGCCGGCGGGCACAGCATGTCCGGCATGATGGGCGAGGAGGACATGACCGCCCTCGATGCAGCCCAGGGCACTGAGGCGGCCAAGCTGTTCCTGACCCAAATGATTGCCCACCACGAAGGCGCCGTCATGATGGCCAAGACCGAAAGCACCGACGGCAAGAACCCCGAAGCGGTCCAGCTGGCCAAAGACATCGTGACCGCCCAAGAAACCGAAATCCAGGAAATGAAGGACCTGCTGGCCACCCTGTAGCAGCAGTTCCCAGGCGCCGGACCGGCCACGGGCCGGTGCCTGACCACCCACACTTTCCGTTCCGACACCTGGAGTTTCCCATGCCCGCGCGCACATTCAACCATTACCGTTCCGCTTCGGCCGCCGCCGCGGCGACCGCACTTCTGCTCACCGTTGCCGCCTGCACACCCGCTTCGCCGCCGGCCGCGAGCACCGCTGCCCCGACCAACTCCGCGACCGGCCTGCCCAGCAGCCACATCCACGGCCTCACCGTGAACCGCGAAACGGACCAGGTTCTCCTGGCCACCCACGATGGTCTGTACGACGTCACTGCACAGCCCGCCACCAAAATCGGTGGCACCAACGACCTGATGGGCTTCACCGCGGGCCCTGACCAGGGCGTGTTTTACGCCTCGGGCCATCCCGGGCCAGGCTCCGACCTGCCTAACCCTATGGGCCTGATCAAATCCACCGACGGCGGCAAGTCCTGGGAGCAGCTCTCCCGCCAGGGTGAATCGGACTTCCACGCGCTCACCTCGGCCAGGTCCGGGATCGTGGCCTTTGACGGGACCCTGCGCACGAGCCCTGACGGGAAGACCTGGTCCGCTGTCGCCGCCCGGTTCATTCCGGCGGCCCTGGCCGCGGACCCGTTCAGTGACACGGTGCTTGCGACCACCCGCGACGGGGTGCAGCGCTCCACGGACGGCGGCAAGACCTGGGCGCTGGCGCCGGCCGCCCCGGTGATCCAGTTCGTGACCTTCGCCAGCCCCACCGAAGCCATCGGCGTGGAACCGGACGGTTCCGTCCATTATTCGGCCGACGGCGGAACCACCTGGTCCCGGACGGGACGGATAGAAGGGGAGGTGCAGGCGATAGCGGCGGTGGAGGGTTCAGGTGCGAGCCCTTGGGTCTGGGCCGCCACCTCCACCGGACTGGTCGTATCGACGGACGGCGGGGCCACCTTCCGACCCTCGGACGCCGCCTGACCCGTTCACTGCCAAAAGCAGACGAAGGGCCGGTCCGCACTCCGCGGACCGGCCCTTCCTGTTGCCGTTCGTTGCTGCCTTCAGGCCAAGCACGGCACTGGGGTTTAGCCTTGCTTGGGCCCCGAACGGCGGGGAAAGTGCGTGCTTAGCGCAGCACGCCGCAGACGGCAGGGTCGGTGGCCTCTGCCGGGAGGTTCGGGTCAAGCTCACTGGCACCTTCAGGATCGCTGAAGTTGTAGGTTCCGTTGCCGTCGTAGTCCTGCCCGTGGATCACCAGCACGCCCTCGCCGTCGCGGACGGCGTCGGCGATCTGCTTGGCAGTGCCGAGACCGCCGGCACCCGGGTAGCCGATCCCCGCCACGTCCGTAAACTCGATGTTGTCCCTGCTGTAGTCATAGCTGCCATCGTGTGAGACGGGGAACCGGGAAACGGCCAGGAAACTGGCGGGCGTGGTATCGCCGGTGGTGTTCAGCGAAACCACCACGGGGCCATAGGCCGGAAGACCCTCGACAGTATTCAGCCGACCGTCTCCGTTGCTGTCCAGCGCCAGGGTGGGGCACTCATTCAAGGCCTGCTCGCCGTAATGAATGTGCTGGGCGTGGGGAGCATCGGGCGTCAGACCTGTTGCGTGGACCTCGATGTGCTGGATCAGCTGGTTACGAACCACGGCCGTAGCCGTCCCGGAAGCCCCGGAGCCGTTGAGCTCCGTGAGGTGTGCCGTCAGGGTTACGGTTTTCTCCAACGACTTCGCGTTCTGAGCTGCGACCGGGCCAGCGCCCAAGGATACTGCAGCCATCATCGCCACGCCGGCACCGCCGAGAACAAGCTTTGTATTGCGTTTCATCATTCGCTCCTTGATCAACGCCCACCGGGGAACTCCCGGCAGTCAGATGTGATTCGTAGCACATGAGCCCGCGGATGGGTCTCGGCACCCGTGGAGGACGACGGCGGCACCCGGCTTGGGTGGCAGCCGCGCCCTCACGTGTTAAGTTGAAATGTGCGGACCGCCCGGTCGGCGCACCGGCTGGAAGGAGTATCCCTGTTGCAACTCCCCGAACCCGCCCCCACACCCGTGAGGATTCTGACGGTCTGCACCGGTAACATCTGCCGTTCGCCCGTGGCCGAACGGCTGCTGCAGGCCGGGCTGGACCAAGTGATACCGGGCGGATTTGAGGTCACCAGCGCCGGAACGCGGGCCATGGTGGGCGACCCCATGCAGCCGCTGTCCGGAGACATCGTGCGCACCTTTGGCGGGAACCCGGACGGTTTCGTCTCGCGGCAGCTGACCAGCAAGATCCTGCGCGGCGTGGACCTGGTGCTCACCATGACCTCCGGCCACCGCGGCGAAGTGCTCCAGCTGGACGCCTCCCTGCTCAAGCGCACCTTCACCATCCGCGAGTTCGCCCGCATGCTCGACGTCCTGGCCGAGCATGCGGACAGTGCTGGAAACGGTCCGGTAACGGCCGACGGCGGCAGCCCCCTCAGTGCCAACACCGCCTTCTGGCGGGGGCTTCCCGCGCGCGCCGCGTCCGTCCGGCACCTGTCACTGCCGGCGGATTCCGCCGAAAACGACATCATCGACCCCTACCGGCGCAGCCCCGAAATCTACAGCCAGATGGAAGACGAACTGGCCCCCGCCATCGTTTCTGTCCTGCGGCACGCCCGCCTGAACGTTCCGGCTTAGCGTTCCCGCCTCAGCCGGCGCTAACGAGGGGCCGGCGCCGCCTCGGGAGTAACTTCACGCACTTCCGCGAACGTTCCATCTGCCTTCAGCCCCAGCGCAAGATGAGCCCGGCGCACCAAATGCCGGTGCAGAAAGCCGAACACTGTGTAGAGCACGAAGGTTATGGCGAGGATCAACAGCGCTGTGTCGCTAGCCGCGCGGTACCAGTAGTAGCCCGGGTGGCCAAACGCAATGTCCCCTCCAACCAGGGGGAAGAGCACCCCTGCCAGGTAAAGCATGCTGGCCAGGAACGGAATGGACAGCAGCCCCTGGACCGCATTCAGCCGTTTGCCCGTTCGCTTGTAACGCTCGGACTGCTTCTCCCAGGCCGCCCGGCTGGTGACAAGCAGAACTGGCTTTGTATTTCCCATCAGATCCCCCACAGATAACCCGTTCTTGACCAAGAGCCAAGCCCGCCCCGCACTGCGGGGCTTTCCCACTGAACCCGGCGCGCCGCCGTCGTAGGTTACAGCACGGAAACGACACGCTCCGCATTGTAGCCGTAACCGGGTCCGAGGGCGGACACTAAGTCATGGTGAGCACCCCAAGCGGTCCAGATCCGATCGGCCCGGCCCCTTCCGGCCCCGAGCCTGCTGCGCCTGCCGCGCTGAAACGGCGCCGCGTGATCGCCGCGGTACTGACGCTGGTACTGGTGGCCGTCGTCGCGGTTGCAGCCCTGCTGTTCAGCCGACCGGCGGTGGAAGTTGCCGCGCCGGCCCCGGCAGCCAGCGATACCGCCACGGCCACTCCGACGCCGTCGGAGACGACACCCCCGCCGGCACCGGCCCCTCCCCCGCCGCCCGAACCCATCGCGGAACTCCCGGCGGCGCCCATGAACATCCTGGTGATCGGCAGCGACAGCCGCGCCAACGCCCGGGAACAGGCGGCCCACACCGCAGCGACGGGAGAGTCGCAGGACCATCGCTCGGACTCGCTCATGGTGGTCCACGTGCCGGCTGACCGCCGCGCCCTCTACGTCATCTCGATCATGCGCGACCTGTGGGTGGAGATCCCGGGATATGGAGGTTCGAAGGTCAACGCCAGCCTGGAAATCGGTGGCATCGACCTGACAGCGCGGACCGTGGAGTCGCTGCTGGGCATCCACCTTGACCACACGCTGATGATTGACTTCAACGGCTTCAGGGCTCTTACGGACGGGCTGGGCGGGGTGGACGTGAACGTTCCCTTCCCCTTCCAGTCCACCCACGACACCGGGCACCTCTTTTCCGCCGGCGTGAACCACCTGGATGGCCAGTCCGCACTGGAGTTCTCCCGCGAGCGCTACGCGTTCACCGACGGTGACTTCCAGCGGGTCCAGAACCAGCGGATCATGCTCCAGGCTATCCTGGCCAGGCTGACCGTCGGGGGGGCGCTGAACGACGTCACCGCTGTCCGGGCGCTTGTGGACTTCGCCGCCTGCTGCCTCACCGTCAATAAGGGCTTCGATCCCGTCCAGGTGGCCATTCTCGCCTACAGCCTGCGGAACCTTGACGTGAACGCCATCGGCACCATGACGCTGCCCACCGCGGGAGTTGGCACTGTGGCCGGACAGTCCGTGGTCTTCCCGGACTATGGCGGGATCAACGCGGTGGCAGCCGCGCTGAGGGACGGCAGGATCGGCGACTACGCTGCGGGGCACTAGCGGCGGGGCACTAAGCGAAACGGCCCCCGGCTGGGCCGGGGGCCGTTTCATTGGTGATTTAGCTCCGGGTGGGGTCCGGGCGCAGCGGTGCCGGCCCCGGGTCCGGGACGGGCAGCGGGCCGGGAGGTTCCGGCGTCGGGATGGGGCTGGGCCCGTCGGGTCCCGGGTGGCCGGGATGGGTGGGGTCCGGGTTGAAGGGGCCCGGGCCTGGTTCCGGCGGGAACGGCTCTGGTTCGTGCACTGGCGGGATGGTCATGGAACTTCCCCTCTCACGCTGGGCGGGTGCGCCTTTGCGTGATCAGGATACGCCTTCCCCGCCGCTAACGCTCTCTCACTTCCTGCAGGAATTTCCCCAACGCTCATCAGGATGTGCGGGCCCGTTCCCGATCTGGCGGGCTTCTAGGCAGGGCGGCGCAGGCGGGACGGGTGGGACATCGGGACTTGGTCCACGTCTTCAGCGTCACGCATCAGGGGGACGGCGAAGGTCACCACAAGGCGCGCGTCGGCGTCGTCGGTGGACCTGATGGTCAGGCTCCTGGTGCCGGGGGGCACGGACGGTGTGAACACCTGCAGGTTCCGTGAACCCAGGCTGGCGGAGTCCCGGAAGGTGTACAGGGTGCCCCAATGATCTTCAATGGCAATTTCGGGGACCGTTCTGCCGGCAGCGGACTTCACGTGGATGTTGACCACCAGGCAGGTGCTCCAGACTTCCACGGAGAGCACCGTGAAGTCGGCGGCCCGGGTCATGTGCAGCCCGAAGGTGGGCGGCAGGAGCATCTGCCGGAGTCTGCCTTTCGGTATCAGGTTTCGCATCATCGCCCCCAAATTACTACGAGTGCTTACCATTAGCCCGCGATAATGGCGTCCTGTCAAGGTTCCGCTCAGCGTTAGGTGGCCACCCGCACCAGCATGAGTTAACCCGTGCCATGCCGGGCGTTCATCCGGGGGAAACGGGCCGTGTACGCGCCGCGGGCAGGGTGGGGCCATGCCTGATATCTCACGCCGCACCATCGTCAAAGGTTCCGTCCTCGCAGCAGCATTGGCGGCCGCGCCCGACGCCGCCAACGCAAGCAGCTTCCCGGCCGGCCGGACCGGGATCCCCCTGGTCCGGAACCGCCTCACCCTGCCCAGCGGCATCGCCACCGGTGACGTCACCTCCGATTCCGCCGTGCTCTGGTCCCGCTCCTCCGCCGCCGGCCGGATGGCCGCCACCCTCCGCGCCGTGGACGACGGCGGCACTGTGCTGAGCGGGCGGGGCGTCTTCGAACGCACCCTCCGCGGCCCCCGGGCCACCCAGGCGTCGGACTTCACGGCCAAAATCCACGCCGGCAACCTGCCATCCAACACCCGCTTTGCACTGGAGATCAGTTTCGAGGATGACGGCGGCGCGGCCGGCGAGACCGTCAAGGGAACCTTCCGCACGGCCCCCGACGCCGGGAGCCACAATGGGGAGGGACGCACCGGCGGTGACCTCCCGACGTCGTACGCCCAAAGCTTCGTCTGGACCGGCGACACCGCCGGCCAGGGCTGGGGCATCAACGAGGAGATCGGCGGCATGCGCGGCTACCGGGCCCTGCACAACACCCGGCCCGACTTCTTCATCCACTCCGGCGACACCGTCTACGCCGACGGCCCCATCGCCGAAACCGTGGTGGAGAAGGACGGGCAGGTATGGCGCAACCTTGTCACGGAGAGGTCTCCAAGGTGGCCGAAACGCTCACCGAGTTCCGCGGCCGGCACCGCTACAACTCCCTGGACACCAACATGCGCGCCTTGTTCGCAGAGGTCCCCGTGATCGCACAGTGGGACGACCACGAAACCCACAACAACTGGTATCCCGGCCAGATCATCGACGACGCCCGCTACACCGTCCGCGACGTCAACACCCTCGCAGGGCGTGGCCGGCAGGCCTGGCAGGAGAACATGCCCATCGCCGACAGCTCGGCACTGTGGCGCCCGGGAACGTTCGACGACGGCGGGCAGTACCAGCCGGCCCGCATCTACCGGAAGATCCCCCGCGGTCCGCAGCTGGATGTGTTCTGCCTGGACATGCGTACCTTCAAGTCGCCCAATACGGACGGCAAGGAAGCCTACGCCACCTCCATCCTGGGCCACGAGCAGGTGGACTGGCTGATCCGGGAGGTGTCCAGGTCCAAGGCGACCTGGAAGGTGATCGCCGCGGACCTGCCCTTGGGCATCATCGTCCCGGATGGTGCCGTGAACCAGGAAAGCCTGGCCAACCGGCACCCCGGTGCGCCGCTGGGCCGCGAGCTCGAAATCGCCGGGGTGCTCAGTGCATTCAAACGGAACCGGGTGAAGAACGTGGTGTGGCTGACGGCCGACGTGCACTACTGCGCCGCCCACCACTACTCCCCCGAGCGCGCGGCCTTCACGGACTTCGATCCGTTCTGGGAGTTCGTGGCCGGCCCTATCGCGGCCGGATCCTTCGGACCCAACCCGATGGACGGGACGTTCGGACCCGAGGTGGTGTTCACCAAGGCGGGACGGTTCCCTGGCGAATCACCGCGCGACGGCGATAACCAGTTCTTCGGCCACATCCAGCTGGGCGAGGATGACAGCTTCACCGCCAGCCTCCGCAATGCCAACGGCGCCGTGGTCTTCTCCCAGGTGCTCACCCCCGAACGGTGAGGACGGTCGCCGTCGACCGTTAGCCGGAGCTTCTTTGCCAGAGCTTCTTTGCCAGACATTAGGGATGGCCCCCGGCAATGCCGGGGGCCACCGTATCGGGAGGGTCACCCGCAGACTGCCGATGCGCTATTGGCGCTGTGGCGTGCCCAAACGGCTAACCGCCCTAAGGAGGCAGATGAAAAAGAACGCGTCCGGATCCTCCCGGTAATGCCGTTCTAGCACCGTACGGAGGCGGGTTCAAGGGGTTCCGGCGGGTAACTTAGCTGCACGTCCGGATTGGCGGAGTGAGAGAGCGCTTGAGGTGGCTACCCCGGTAGCGAACGGCGGTCTTTTTGGCCGCCCGGCTCTATATATTGAAGGCATGACCCAGACTCCGCTGCAGGATTCCGCCAGTTCTTCCGCCGCCTACCCGGTGCCGCCCGCGCCGCCGGCGCCCCCCGTAGCCAAGAAAGTACCGCACGAGCGGACGCACCACGGCGACACTTTCGTGGACAACTACGAGTGGCTGCGCGAGAAGGAATCCGCCGAGGTGGTTGAGCACCTGAAGGCTGAGAACGCCTACCAGGAGGCGGTCACCGCCCACCAGGAGCCGCTGCGCGAGGCCATCTTCCAGGAAATCAAGGGCCGCACCCAGGAGACAGACCTATCTGTTCCAAACCGCAAGGACAGTTGGTGGTACTTCAGCCGCTCGGTTGAGGGCAAGGAGTACGGCATCCAGTGCCGCGTCCGCGCCCAGGACTCCGGCAACCCCGTGGCCGACTGGACTCCCCCCGCAGTGGAGGCCGGCGTCGAAATCCCAGGCGAGGAAGTGCTGCTGGACGGCAACATTGAAGCCGAAGGCCAGCCCTTCTTTTCGGTGGGCGGCTCGGCCGTCACGGTGGACGGGAACCTTTACGCCTACGCCGTGGACAACGCCGGCGACGAACGTTTTACCCTCCGCATCAAGGACCTCCGCACGGGTAAACTCCTGCCGGACGTCATCGAGAACATCTTCTACGGCCTCAGCTTCTCCCCCGACGGCACCCGCATTTTCTACACTGTCGTGGACGATTCGTGGCGCCCGTACCAGGTCAAGTCCCACGTCCTGGGCACGCCGATCACCGACGACGAGGTGATTTACCAGGAGGACGACGTCGCCATGTGGCTGGGCTTTGAGCTCTCCTCAGATAGGCGTCACCTCGTGCTGGGCATCGGCTGCTCCGAGTACAGCGAGACCCGCCTGCTGCGTTTCGATGACCCGACGGCGGCCCTCACCACCGTGATTTCGCGGGACGAGCGCGTCCTCTATGAGGCCGAACCGTTCCTGCTCACCGGCCCGGAGGGTGAAATGTCGGAACGCATCATCATCACGCACAATCGGAACGCCGTGAACTCCATGGTCTCCCTGATCGACCCTGCCGAGCTCGCCAAGCCGCTGGCCGAGCAGCACTGGAGCACCGTCGTCGAACATTCCGGCGACGTCCGCGTCAACGGTGCCGGTGTTACCTCCACGCACCTGATTGTGTCCATCCGGAAGGACACCATCGAGCGCGTCCAGGTGATCGGGCCAGCCGGTCTCGGCACCCCCGCGCAGGAGGCCCCGGTGGAACCTGCATTTGACGATGAGCTGTACACGGCCGGCGTCGGGGGTTCGGACTACGAGGCCCCGGTGATCCGGCTGGGCTACACGTCCTATTTCACGCCGTCGCGCGTGTACGACTTTGTGCTGCCCACCCCGGCGCAGCCCGCCGGCGAACTGCTGCTCCGCAAGGAAAGCCCGGTGCTCGGCGGCTACTCCGCCGGCGACTACGTGGCCAGCCGCGAATGGGCCGAGGCCGCGGACGGTACTCGGATCCCCCTGTCGGTGCTGCGGCACAAGGACGTCAGGCAGGATTCGACGGCGGCGGGCCTGGTCTACGGGTACGGCTCCTACGAGCTGAGCATGGACCCCGGTTTCGGCATCGCGCGGCTGTCGCTGTTGGACCGCGGTGTGGTGTTTGTGATCGCGCACATCCGCGGCGGCGGCGAGCTGGGCCGGCACTGGTACGAGGAGGGCAAGAAGCTCGCGAAGAAGAACACCTTCACGGACTTTGTGGACGCCACCGACTGGCTGGCCAACTCCGGCTGGGTGGATCCGTCCCGGATTGCGGCCCTGGGCGGTTCTGCGGGCGGTTTGCTGATGGGTGCCGTGGCCAACCTGGCGCCGGAAAAGTACGCCGCGGTGGTGGCGCAGGTGCCGTTCGTGGATGCCCTCACCACCATCCTGGACCCGGAGCTTCCGCTGTCAGCCCTGGAATGGGAGGAATGGGGCAACCCCATCACGGATCCTGACGTGTACGCCTACATGAAGTCCTATTCGCCGTACGAGAACGTGCATCCAGTTGCGTACCCCAAGGTCGCCGCGGTGACGTCCTTCAACGACACGCGCGTGCTCTACGTGGAGCCCGCCAAGTGGGTCCAGGAGCTGCGGAACAAGACCACCGGCACGGAGCCGGTGGTGATGAAGATCGAGATGGACGGCGGCCACGGCGGCGCGTCCGGGCGCTATGTCCAGTGGCGCGAGCGGGCGTGGGACTACGCGTTCATCGCTGACTCCCTCGGCGCCAAGGACCTGTTGCCGGGGGCTGGTCTGGAGTAGGGCTTCTCAAGTCCGGTGGTTGAGCCTGGGCCCACCACCTCAGCCCTCATCCCTGCCGTATTCGGGGTGCTCGGCCAGCAGTTCGGCCAGTGTCTCGAGGTTGGCACGGACGGTCCGGGCCTGGGCTTTTTCCACGAACCGGTCGGCGAGTTTGCCGAACACCCCACCCAGTCCGGACGCGGCGTCGATCCGGTAGTTCAGGCGGGTGCCGTCGCCTTCGGGTGCCAGGGCAGAGGATACCGTGAAGTCCATCTTTCCTTCCACCGACTTGGAAACGAAGCGGCTTGGCGGCTGGAATTCCGCCACTTCCGTGGTCCAGTCGAATTTCCGTCCCACAATCTTGCTGGTTCCTTTGGCCCGCGTGCCCAGCCCAACGGGCTCGGTCCCGATTGTTTCAGCGTGCACCACCGAGGAGTCCCAGACTGAAATATTTTCGCTCTTCGACAAGAAGTTGAACACTTCCTGCGGCGGCCGGGCGATGTAGACGGTTTCTTCCACGACAGGCATCGGATTCTCCTCGGAAACGCCTGTTGCCAGCGCGGCGTGGCCGGCAGCTAAGCACAACGCCAGTTTGGCCCTGGCGCACCAGACAGTCAATGGCCTGAGATAACCCATCGATTGCCCCCGTAACCGTCCTTTTCAGCGCTCAAAAGAGCCGTTACGGAGCAATCGATCGGATCTCGCTCCCCACCCGCTCCCTCACTGGGACCGGGCGCGCCATTCGTCCTTGAGGATCGCGTAGACCAGCTCGGTGGCCCACTGGCCTTTGTAGTGCCACTTGTCCACCAGCCGGGCTTCTAACCGCATGCCGAGCCGTTCGCACAAGGCGGCGGAGGCGGTATTCAGGGCGTCGAGCTTTGCCTCGATCCGGTGCATCTCCAGCTCCTCGAACCCCAGCTTCAGCACCGCATCCGCGGCCTCGGCCCCGTAGCCCTTGCCCCGCGCGGCCAGCGCCAGGGTCCATCCGACTTCGCCCTGGCCGCGCCCCGGAAGCCACTTCAGCACCACTTCGCCCACCAGCTCCGGCGATCCCATCGTTTCGATGGCCAGGCACACCCAGTCACCCTCCTTCTCGAAGACAAAGTTGGCGTACTTGCCCACGGACTCCATGCACTTGGTGTAGCTCTTGGCCTCCCCCGGCAGGAAGCGGGCGGTGTCGGGCAGGGAATGGTAGGCATGGAACGCGTCCAGGTCCGTACCTTCGAACCGGCGCAGGATCAGCCGCTCGGTGCGGATGGGCAAAGTGATCTCAGGCATGGACTGAGGCTACCCCGCAGCCCGTCCATTGCTCCGTAGGCGCCGTTTTGAGCGCCCAGAAGGGCCGCTACGGAGCAATCGATGAGTGGACGACGGCGGAAGTTGCCTCCGCGATGGCGCGTTCCTCGTCGGTGGGCACCACCAACACGGGGATGACGGACGCAGCCGTGGAAATCACGCGCGGTTCCCTGGACCGCTGTCTGTTCAGGCCGGCGTCGAGCTCTATGCCCAGCGCACGCAGCCGGTCAGTCACCAGGGCGCGGAACTGGTGCGAGTTCTCGCCGATCCCCGCCGTGAACACGAGGGCCTTGGCGCCCCCGACAGCCACGTGGTAGCTGCCGATGTATTTGGCCAGCCGGTAGGACGTGACCGCGAGCGCCATCGCGGCTTTGGCGTCGCCGCCCTCGGAAGCTTCCACCACCGAGCGCATGTCGTTGTTCCCGGCGAGCCCCATCAGCCCCGATTCACGGTTGAGCATGGTGTCGATGTCCTCCGGCGTCCAGCCGTTCCGGCCGAGAAATACCAGGATGGAGGGATCGAGGTCGCCTGAGCGCGTGCCCATCACCAGGCCCTCCAGTGGGGTGAAGCCCATGGACGTGTCCACAGAATGACCGCCCAGGATGGCCGTGACGGAGGCGCCGTTCCCCAGGTGGGCAATCACGCCGTCGAACTCGTCCACGGGCAGATCCAGCAGCGCGGCGGCGCGGTGCGTGACGTACTCGTGCGAGGTGCCGTGGAAGCCATAGCGGCGGATGCCGTGGTTCGTGTAGAGCTCGTCGGGGACGGCGTAGCGCCAGGCGTACTCGGGCAGGGTGCGGTGGAAAGCGGTGTCGAACACGGCCACCTGCGGCAGGTCCGGCCACTTCTTGCTGATGGCGCGGATGCCCAGGACGTTGGCGGGGTTGTGCAGCGGCGCCAGCGGGTTGAGGCGCTCGATGGCGCGGGTGATCTCGTTGTCGATCAGCACCGGCTTGGCGAACCGCTCGCCGCCGTGCACCACGCGGTGGCCCACCGCCGCCAACTCGGGGTCCCCGAGCTCGGCATGGATCGCCGCATCTACCTGTTCCAGCGCCTCCGCATGGTCCCGGGGGCCCTCGATTTCGCCGTCGCCGTCACCGCCGTTGCCCACGCCGATCTTCTCGATCAGTCCTTCGGTCAGCACAATGCCGGCGGCCACGTCACGGACCTGGTACTTGAGCGAGGACGAACCGGAATTGATGACGAGCACAAGCATGGGGCCTCCTGAAGCCTTGGTACCGCGGGCACAGCTGACGAGGGGTGGTGGTGGAGCCTGGCGGAGCGCTCCCTGGGTCCCAGGGTCCCACTCTATAAGTTGCCGCGTCAGCCGCCGGCGATGTCCCGCAGGGTCTGCAAGTGCCCGGCCCAGGTCTTCCGCCCTGCCGCGGTCACACTCGCCGAGGTCCGCGGCATCTTCCCCGCGAACCCTTTCCTGATCTTGACGTTGCCGGCCTTTTCAAGCACGGCAAGCTGCTTGCTGAGCACGGAATCGCTGACCTGGATGGCGTCCCGCAGGTCCTTGAAGTCCAGCGACTCCGCACCTGCCAGCGCCGCCATGATGGAGAAGCGGACCGGCTGGTGGATAAGGTCGTCGAGCCGGTGGCGGGGATGTTCCGCTGCGGTGCTCATGCCCGCAGCTCACGGAAGGCGGCGGCCAGGCCAACTCCGGCGAGTACGACGGCGGCGCTCACGTAGAACCAGAGGTTCCCGTCGCGGAAGAGGCTGGCTCCTACCCCCAGCGCGATGCCGTACAGAACGAAGTAGGCGATCAATGACGTCAGGAACCGCCTGGTGTACCCGGCATTGGTGGACGTCTGGAACATCGGCCAGATGCAGGCCGTTGCCGTTCCCCAGATTCCAACGGCGGTCGCCAGTAGCGGCGCGCCGTACCCGGTGTGGGACACGATGTGCATGCCGATCATCAGCATCGATCTCAGGATGGCCAGGCTGGTGAAGACCATGGCAACAGGCCACGCCGCCGCGTTGATGGAGGTGGCGCCGATCGATTGCGCCTTCGCCAGGAGCTCCTGCGCCTCGGTAGGAGTGGGACTTGCCGATGTCTCGTCCATGGTGTGGCCTTTCGCCGCTGCTGAGTAGTGAACTCATCATTGGAAAGTGCTTTCCATTACGTTAAGTACTTTCCATCATGAAGAACGGGCCCATGATTTCAGTGACTTGTTTTTGCGAATCATTCTCATTAGAGTAATTGGCATGCATCTCACTGTGATCAGCTCCCTGGACGCCCTGTGCCGCCAGCAAGCCTGCCAAGACACGGCCGCGGCCAATCCCGGCGCCGTGGTGGTCCTGCACGACCTGCTGGAGAACGGCGTCGTCATCCGCAGGATCTCCAGCCAGTCCGGGCTCCTGGAGCGCGCCGAGACGCAGCTGGAACATGGCTGCCTGAGCTGCACCGTGAGGCTGGACCTCGTGCCCACCATCGAGCGGCTGCTGGAACGCGGGGACACTCAGGCCATCATCGGGCTTCCTCCGGCGGTGTCCGCGGAGGCCGCGATCGGAGCATTGCAGCGTGGCCTTTCCCGCCCGGTGACGATTGATTCCGCTGTCCTTGCCTGCGCCCCTGACACGCTGGAGGACCACATTTGGGACCACCACACCCTGTTTGAATCCGGGTTCACGCCGGTCCCGGAGGACCAGCGTACTGCGGGCGAATTCCTCATTGGCGAGCTGTCGTTCAATGACACCGTCCTGCTGGCGGAGGTGGACCTGTTTCCGGCCGACCCCGCCCTGCGGGTTCGCGGCGTGCAACTGGTGAGGGAACTGGCTCCGCACGCTGACGTGGTGGAAAACGCCGGCCTCATCCGCCCCGGCCGCCACGACTACCAGGACGCCCTGAGCCGGACGGTCCCCGGTTGGGTGCGGATCCCGGCGTCGTCCTCAATCTCACCGTTCACCACTGTCACGCACCGGGCCCAACGTCCGCTGCACCCAGAGCGGTTCCGGCACGCCCTGGCATCGCTCGCGGAGGGGTGCTGCTGGTTGCGGGGCCGCCTGTCTATCGCCGCCGCACCTCAGTGCCGGATCGCCATCCAGGGCATCGGCCCTCGCCTCTGGCTCGAAAATACTGGACCGTGGCTGGCAGACCAGGACGCCGGTGCGGCGCCCGATCCCCTCAACCATGTGGACGCCCATTTGGACTGGCATCCGGAACACGGGGACCGCGGAAGCGTGCTGGCCGCGACCGGAGAGGGCATGGACCCGGGGGAAATTGCGCAGCTGCTCTCCGCCTGCGAACTCACCGACGCGGAAATGGAGGCCGGGTTTGCCGGGCTGACCGACCCGTTCCAGCTCGACCCCGCCCCATCCTGAACGGCCCGGGTTCACACTGCGCCACCGGCCAAAACGCCGCCCATCAACCGCCACTAAAACAAGGAGTAAGCCCATGAAAGTCAGAAATTCCCTCCGCGCCCTGAAGAAGGTTCCCGGCGCCCAGATTGTCCGGCGCCGGGGCCGCACCTTTGTGATCAACAAAAAGAACCCGCGGATGAAGGCCCGTCAGGGCTGAGGCTGGGGTCGGGCTCACCCCGCGCCTGCCGTTGCGCCAGCCGCGGCAGGCGCTTAGAGTCGGCGGACACGTTGCACTATGCAGAGAGGGACTTCCATGCCGAACGACACCACTCAGCCCGACAACACCGAACCCGAGACCGCAGGACCTGCCCCCGGCACCGAGCCCAGCGCCGCAGGCTCCGGCACCAAGGACCCCACCGGCGTCGAGGGTGCCAACCCGGCCCTGGACGACACGGGCAGCCCCAAAGCCGACGAGGTGGGCGAGGCCCCTGAGCAGCCCGAGGATCCGCAAAACCTGGACCTCACGCCCGAAGGACTCTCCGACGAACCGGCCAAGGAAGAAGACCCGGACAGCGTGGCCAAGCCGGAAAACAGCTGACTTTCAATCTCAACGAGAGGGCATGTCGCGGCAGTGTTTTCGAGAAACATTGCCGTGAAGTGCCATCTCGACGCTCAGGAAACCGGCACCTGCGCCTGGATGGCCGTGATGGCCACCGTGTTCACGATGTCCTCCACCGTGCAGCCGCGGGAGAGGTCGTTGACCGGCTTGCGCAGGCCCTGCAGGACGGGCCCGACGGCGACCGCGCCCGAGCTCTGCTGCACCGCCTTGTACGTGTTGTTGCCGGTGTTCAGGTCGGGGAAGATGAACACGGTCGCCTGTCCTGCCACCGACGAGCCGGGCATCTTGGAGGCCGCGATGGAGGCGTCCACGGCAGCGTCGTATTGGATGGGGCCTTCGACGGCGAGATCCGGGCGGCGTTCGCGCACCAGTTCGGTGGCCTGCCGGACTTCGTTCACGGCCTCGCCGGAGCCCGAGCCGCCGGTGGAGTAGGACAGCATGGCCACGCGCGGCTCCACCCCGAACTGCACCGCGGTTTCGGCCGAGGCGAGGGCGATGTCCGCGAGCTGCTCCACGTTGGGGTCCGGATTTACGGCGCAGTCGCCATAGACCAGCACCCGGTCCGGCATCAGCATCAGGAACACGGAGGACACGATCTTCACGCCGTCGCGCGTTTTGACGAACTCGAGCGCCGGGCGGATGGTGTGCGCCGTGGTGTGCGCTGCCCCGGACACCATGCCGTCCACCACGCCCAGCTGGACCATCATGGTGCCGAAGTAGCTGCCGTCCTGCATGATTTCCAGTGCCTTGGGCAGGTCCACGCCCTTATGTGCCCGCAGCTCCGCGTACTTTTCCGCGAAACCCTGCCGCAGCTCCGAGGTGGCCGGGTCCACGATGTTGATCCCGGTGAGGTCGATGCCGTTGGCCGCCGCCAGCTCCCGGACCTGCGAATCGGGGCCCAGCAGGGTAAGGTCGCAGACGTCGCGGCGGTGCAGGATTTCGGCGGCCTGCAGGATCCGGACGTCCGTTCCCTCCGGCAGCACCACATGCCGGCGCTGCCCCCTGGCCCGTTCGATGAGGTCGTGCAGGAACCGCAGCGGGGTCATCCGTTCCAGGCGCGGCAGGTGGAGCCGCTCCACAAGCTCAGCCTCATCCACCCGTTTGGACCACAGGCCGAGCGCGGACGCCACCTTGCGGCGGTGCCCGGACCAGATCTCGCTGCGGACCTCGGAGACCCTCTTGGCGGTGGTGTAGGTGTCATCGCTGGCGGCAAACACGGGGAAGGGCGCCTGCGCCAGGAGCGGGTAGATGTTGGCGTCCGGGGCCAGGCCACCGGTGAGGATCAGCGCCGACGGAACGGGGAATTCCGGCGAGAACGACGACGCAAGGCAGGCCACCATCACGTCCGCGCGGTCGCCGGGAACGATCACTAGGGCGCCCTCGTCCAGCACGTTCAGGAAGTTGCCCACGTTCATGGCCGCCACCTTGATATCCCGGACGTCGCGTTCCATGTCCGCAAGACCGGCAATCTGGCGTACACCGAGGGCCGCAGCTACCTCACCGGTGGTGGGCCGGGCGATCTCCTCAAGCTCCGGCAGGACGTACACCGGCCGGTTGGATGCGCCGGGCTTCACGGCGGCCGCGATTTCCTCTACCAAGTCCGGGTCTGCGCGGTTCACCATGATGGCCAGCAGCGTGCACTTTTCGGCCACCAGTTCCTTGCGGGCAACCTCGACGGCGGCCGCGGCCTCGGCGACGCTGAGCCCCTTTGCGCCCACCACGGCAACCACTGGCGCGGCCAGGTTGTTCGCCAGCCGGGCGTTGAGGTCAAACTCGACGGCGGCGTCCTGGCCGGTGAGGTCCGTCCCTTCCACGATCACCACGTCACAATGCTTGGCGATGTCGGCGAAGATCTCCACGCAGCGGGCATCGATGTCCGCGCGTTTTCCGTCTGCCAGGAGAGCACGCACTTCGGCGGACGTCAGGCCCCCTCGGCAGCGGTCGTCGTCGAGCGCGAAGCGTGATTTCATCAGCGCCACCATGGGGTCGTTGGCGGCGTCCGGGCCGTGGACCACCGGTTTGAAGAAGCCGATCCGGTCCGCATGCCGGTGGAGCGTGTCCGCGAGGCCCAGGGCCACGAGCGATTTGCCCGATCCTGGAGTGGTCGCGCTGACGTAGATGCCTTTGGCCATGGTCCGCCCTTTGCTGTGCGTGGTGCCGGTCCTCCATCCTTGCACTTCCCTGGCGGGCCCTGGCGGCCAGGCAGTGCGCCGGGCCTGCTGAGGCGACCTAAGCTCATCGCCGGGCGTGCGCTCCCGCCCAGTTGCTGTCCGAGGCAACCGGGCTTCGTGGCATCCAGCGCGGCGTGTCTCGGCGTGTCCGGGCAGGTTCGCGTCCGGCGGGCGGCCCCGGCGCTGACAAACCGGGCTGGAGCGCACATGCCGGCGGCGCGAGGACGGCGGATGACAGCGCCCGAGACCGCCGCGCCCTTGACATCGGCCCCGTATCTGGGATTACCTAATGAACATTCGGTAAATAAAGCTGGAGGCAATGACGCATGGCTGAAGCAGCACTCTCCGGGGCCACCCACCCCATCCTGGAAAACGACTACGCCTCCGAATGGATGGGCATCGAAGTCCTCGCCGTCAGCGACGGGCACGCGACCATCCGTATGACCCTCCGGCAGGAAATGCTCAACGGCTTCGGCATGGCCCACGGCGGAATGATCTTCGCCTTCGCCGACTCTGCCTTCGCCCTGGCCTGCAATCCGGTCACCCCCACCCCGGAAGAGGCCGACAGCATTACCGTTGCCGCCGGCGTCGACATCAACTTCCTGAAGCCCGCCTACCGCGGCCAGGTGATCACCGCCGTCGCGGACCGCCGTTCCAGTTCGGGACGCAGCGGCCTGTACGACATCCAGATCTTCGCGGCCGACATCGACGCGCAGCCCGGTTCACTGCCCAGTTCCGGCACACCGGGGGAACTCATCGCCGAGTTCCGCGGACGCAGCCGCACCATCCCCAAGAAGTAGGACGCCATGACCCTCCACGCCCCCGAAACCCCCACGCCGCAGGCAACCAACGCAGCCGCCGCCCCCGCCCTGGATCGCGAAGAGACCATCTCCCGCGACGAACTCGAAGCCCTCCAGCTCAACCGTCTGCAGCACACGGTGGCCTACGCCTACGACCGCGTGCCCCTGTACAAGCGCAAGTTCGACGACGCCGGCATCCACCCCAGGGACCTGCGCGAACTAGGCGACCTCGGCAACTTCCCGTTCACCACCAAGGAAGACCTGCGCGCCGAATACCCGTTCGGCATGTTCGCCGTGCCGCAGAGCGAAGTAGCCCGCGTGCACGCAAGTTCGGGCACCACGGGCCGGCCCACCGTCGTCGGGTACACCAAACAGGACCTGGCCGACTGGGCCAAACTCGTGGCCCGTTGCCTCCGCGCGTCAGGCGTCCGGCCCGGCATGAAGGTCCACAACGCCTACGGCTATGGCCTGTTCACCGGCGGACTGGGCGCGCACGCCGGCGCCGAAGCACTGGGCTGCACTGTCATCCCGATGTCCGGCGGGCAGACTGAACGCCAGATCCAGCTCATCCAGGATTTCCAGCCGGACGCCATCCTCTGCACCCCCACCTACCTGCTCACCATCGCCGACGCCATGGCGCACACGGGCATCGACCCGACGTCCACCTCCCTCAAGTACGCGGTGCTGGGCGCCGAACCGTGGACGCAGGAGATGCGGCACGAACTCGAAGTCACCATGAACATCAAAGCCTGCGACATCTACGGCCTGTCCGAAGTGATGGGGCCGGGCGTCGCCGGCGAATCGGTGGAAACCCAGGACGGCAGCCACATCTGGGAGGACCACTTCCGCCCCGAAATCATCGACGCCTTCAACCCCGCGGTGGGCAAGGAAAACGTACTGCGCGACGGCGAACACGGCGAACTGGTGTTCACGTCGCTCACCAAGGAAGCGCTGCCGATCATCCGCTACCGCACCAAGGACCTCACCCGCCTGCTGCCCGGCACCGCCCGTCCCGCGCACCGCCGGATGGGCCGCATCACCGGCCGCAGCGACGACATGATCATCCTGCGCGGCGTGAACCTGTTCCCGTCCCAGATCGAGGAAATCGCGCTGCGCATCCCGGAGCTCAGCCCGCACTTCCAGCTCGAACTCACCCGGCCCGAAGGCCAGCGGATGGACCAGATGACGGTCAAGATCGAACGCCGGGACGCTGTGACAGTGGAGCAGAGCACGACGGCGGCGCGCACCTTGCAGGAACAGATCAAGATCCACGTGGGTTCTTCGTGCGCCGTTGACGTGGTGGAGCCGGGCTCGCTGGAGCGGTCAAACGGCAAACTGCGCCGGATCTACGACCTGCGGCCCAAGGCATAGTCCTAACAACTTCCTGCGCGAACTGGCACACGCGTTAGCCATGGGCCTGCTCCCCACCTACGAATCCGTAGGCATCCTGGCCCCGGTCCTCCTGACCGTTCTGCGGTTCATCCAGGGCTTCGCGACCTCACGCTGGAGGAAAACGCCAGCCAAGCGCGAACGGATACTTGAGGCCCCAGCCCTCCCGTCCAACCCTGCTCCAGACAGGCGGCGGCCCACCACGGTGGCCCGCCGCTTTTGTCTGCCGAGTGTCCGCGGGGCTGCGCCGCTACAGGGATTACCGAACGTTCATGGGAAAATAGCCGGTATGCCCACTACAGCAGCCCCCAACAAGCGCGGGCGTCCCGGTTACGACCAGCAGTCAGTGCTGCTCATCGCCGTCGACGTCTTCAACCGGCACGGCTACGACGCCACCTCCATGGGCATCCTCGCCGAGAACCTGGGCATCTCAAAATCGGCCATCTACCACCACGTTCCGTCCAAGGGCGACCTCCTCAAGCTCGCGCTCGATCATGCGCTGGGCGGCCTGGAATCAATCCTCGAACAGCCCGGGGCGCAAAGCGGCGCGGCGGATGCACGGCTGGAATTTGTGCTGCGGCAGACCGTGGCGGTACTGGTGGAGCGTCTGCCGTTTGTCACGCTGCTCCTGCGGTTGCGGGGCAATACTGACATTGAGCGCGACGCCCTGGAACGCCGTCGCGCGTTTGATCACGAGGTGGCCGCCCTGATTTCCGCGGCCCGCGACGACGGCTCGCTGCGCCAGGACATCGATCCCCGCACCGTCACGCGCCTGCTGTTCGGCACCATCAACTCAATCGTGGAATGGTACAAGCCGGGCGGCTCCCTCACACCGGAAAAACTGGCCGACGACGTCATCACCATCGCGTTCGACGGGCTACACGCGCAGGCCTGACAGGGACGGTGGTTGAGCCTGCCGAAGCCATTGGGATCTCGACAGGCTCAACCACCCCTCGGGACGTGCCCCCAGCAAGTCGCAGGTGACCTCATGCCAGACCAACAAAGTGGTCCCCAACCAAGCTGCCAGTGCGTCCTGTTGCGCTATATACAACTTATCCATCGAATGCTATGGTCTGTTTCCATACCACTTCGAAGGGGACAACTCATGCGCCGTATAGTCCGACTAACCGCCATCGTTGCGGCCTCTCTTGTCGCCCAAATGGCATTGGCCGGTTGCGCTGCCAGCCCGGGAAGCGGCGCATCGACGGTCACGGAATGTCGCCAGCTCAGCCCGGGCCTGCCATGGTTCGGGAACATTCGCGAACGGTTGCAGACGACGATCGACGCGCACAGCAGCTGCACCGGCACGTTTTCAGGCGGACGGGTGCCGGTGGCGATCTTTGACTGGGACAACACGGTTGTCAAGAACGACATAGGGTACGGGACAAACTTCTGGATGTTGCGTAACGATAAGGTTCTTCAGCCTGCCAACAAGGATTGGAAAACGACCGACCGCTATCTCACCGATGCGGCGGCCGTCGCTTTGAGCGCCGCCTGTGGTAGCGAGACTCCTGCAGGCCAGCCGCTGAAGACAAGCACTGATGCCGAGTGTGCGGACGAGATCGTTGCAGTCCTGGATGACACAACGCGCGCTGGTGAACCCGCCTTTGCAGGCTTCGACGCACGCCGCATGACGGGGGCATATTCCTGGGGGGCGGCCTTGTCTGCCGGTTACACCGCGGAGGATTTGGAGGGATTCGCTGCCGCGATGAAACAGGAGAACTTGGGAGCCCCGGAGGGCGCGACGCAGACTGTCGGGACGAAACAGGTGGACGGTTACATCCGGGTGTATCAGCAAATCAAGGACCTCATCGGCACCCTGCAGGCTCACGGTGTTCAGACTTGGGTGGTTTCCGCATCGCCGGAACCAATTGTCAAGGTGTGGGCCGAGGAGGTCGGGATCGACGCTGCGCATATCGTCGGCGTACGAAGCGTTTATGAAAACGGCATCCAGACACCTCATCTGGAGGGCTGCGGGGGAGTGCCTGACGGCGACGATTCTGTCATGACCTACATCGACGGGAAGCGCTGCTGGGCAAACCAGGTGATCTTCGGAGTCGAAGGGCCCGCGGCATTTGAGCAGCTTCCGGCGGAGCGCCGTCAGATACTCTCTGCGGGTGACTCTGTCACCGACGTCACCTTTGTGGGTGACGCCACCGAGGCCCGCCTCGTTATCAACCGCAACAAGGCCGAACTCATGTGCCGTGCGTACGATAATGACGACGGCAAATGGCTGGTGACGCCGATGTTCATAGATCCCAAACCCCAGCGAACCGATCCTTACGCTTGCTCTACGAAGGCTTACACTAACCCCAACAACAGCCCAGGGCCGGTAAAACGGGTAGACGGCAGTGTGATTCCAGACCAGACAGACACTGCTCACTGATCAGCCGGATCTTGGGACGGTGAACCGTAGCCAATAAAGAAGCAACTAATGATGTAGGCAAGGCGGACTCGCCCACGAGGGGGCGTCCCGCAGGCCGGGACGTCCCCTCATGGTGTGGCGCGGGCAGAGTAACGCAGGTCAGAGCTGGTACTCGGCCTGCATACCCAACGTCTCGTGAACGCAGAGGATGTTGTGCTCCGTGTCCATGAACCAGGCGCACTTCTCGGAGTCCGTAGTGCAGATGTGGTTCTCGGTCTTCAGGTTGGGCAGGTCATAGTCCTGGAACCGGACGCCCTTGGCCTCCATGTCCTGCACGATCCGCTCAATGTCACGCACCTCGAAACTGAGGGCGGTGTGCTCGGAGTGTTTCCCGTCCGAGACTGGCAACAACTGCAGCGTCGGGCCGCCGTCGCTACCGAGTAATTCGCTTCCATCGTCTGTCAATCCGCGGTGCGGGAGGCCCAGTTTTTCGGTGTAGAAACTGCGGGCGCGCGCTGCATCATCGACGGGCAGGATGGTTGTGGCTGTGTTCAGGGCTAGGTTCATTTGGCCACCTCCTACGGTGGAAATTTTACGCCTGAGCGGCGTCGAAAGATCTCCCGCAGGCGGGTTTCGACGGACTCAACCACCGGGCCCTGGTTTCGACAGGCTTAACCACGGGGCCTACTTTTCGACGAGGGTGAGGACGTCGTAGGTGGCCACGATGTCGTCGTTCTGGTTGGTCAGGAGCGCGTCCCAGGCCACCTCGCCGTACTCGTCGGTTTCGCGCGGGGTGATCTTCTTGGCAGTGAGAGTGACCCGGATGGAATCGCCGGCAGCCACCGGGGTGATGAAGCGGAGGTTCTCCAGGCCGTAGTTGGCCAGGACCGGGCCCGGTGCCGGTTCCACAAAGAGTCCTGCACCCCAGGCCAGCAGCAGGTAGCCGTGCGCCACGATGCCGGGGAAGAACGGGTTGGCTTCCGCGGCTTCCTGGTTGGTGTGCGCGTAGAACGTGTCGCCGGTGGAGTTGGCGAACGCCGTGATGTCCGCGAGGGACACTTCCCGCAGGTCGGACCGGACCGCGTCACCGATCCGCAACGAGTCAAGCGACTTCCGGAACGGGTGCGTACCCTCGGTCTCCACGGTGAAGTTCCGGTCCGCCCCGGTGTGCCAGAGGCCGGTGACGGCGGTGAGCATGTTGGGCGAACCCTGGATGGCAGTGCGCTGCATGTGGTGCATGACCGAGCGGATGCCGCCCAGTTCCTCGCCGCCGCCGGCCCGGCCGGGTCCGCCGTGGACCAGGTGCGGGACGGGTGAGCCGTGCCCGGTAGAGCTGCGGGCGTCCTCGCGGTTGAGCATCAGGACGCGGCCGTGGTGCGCGGCGATCCCGGTGACGAGTTCGCGGGCTACGCCAGGATCGTGGGTGCACACCGTGGCCACGAGGGAGCCACCACCCCGGGCGGCGAGGCGGATGGCGTCGGGCAGGTCCTTGTATCCGATCACGGAGGCTACCGGGCCGAACGCCTCCAGCGAGTGGATCGCGTCAGTCTCCGCGTCAGCCCAGCCCAGCACCACCGGCGACATAAAGGCGCCGGCATCCACTACACCCGTGGCGCCGCCGGCAGAGGTGACCGACGGCGAATCCAGCGTTCCGTACGCCAGCTCACCGCCGGCGTCGAGCATTGACTGAACTGCGGCGCGGACGTCGGCGAGCTGCTCGAGCGACGCCAAAGCGCCCATGGTGACACCGTCGGCGCGGGGATCCCCCAACACGACACGCTCATCCACGCGCTTGCCGATCGCCTCGATCACCGCCGGCACCAGCTCCTGCGGGACGATGGCGCGGCGGATGGACGTGCACTTCTGGCCAGCCTTGACCGTCATTTCGGTGACCACCGACTTGATGAAGGCGTCGAATTCGGGGGTGCCCTCCACCGCGTCCGGACCGAGGATTGCGGCGTTGAGGGAGTCCGTTTCGGACGTGAACCGGACGCCGCCTTTCACCACGTTGGGATGCGATTTCAGGGACAGCGCGGTGGACGCGGAGCCGGTGAAAGCTACCAGGTCGCGGTAGTCCAGCACGTCCAGGAGGCCGCGGACGGAGCCGGAAATCAGCTGCAGCGAGCCCTTCGGCAGGATGTTGGATTCGATGATCGCCTTCACCACGGCCGCGGCCACGTACCCGGTGGGGGTGGCCGGCTTGACGATCGTTGGGACCCCGGCGATGAAGGCGGGCGCAAGTTTCTCCAGCATGCCCCAGACCGGGAAGTTGAACGCGTTGATCTGCACGGCAACGCCGGGGATGCGCGTGTAGATGTGCTCGGCCACGAACGAACCGTCCTTGGACAGCACCTCCATGGGGCCGTCCACCACCACCTGCGAATTGGGCAGCTCGCGCCGGCCCTTGGAGCCGAACGTGAAGAGGACGCCGATGCCGCCGTCGATGTCGATCATCGAGTCGATCTTGGTGGCACCGGTCTGGGCCGAAAACGTGTAGAAGTGCTCGCGCCGGGCGTTCAGGTACTGCGCCAGGTCCTTGAGCTTCAGCGCGCGCTGGTGGAAGGTCAGCTTGCCCAGTTCAGCTTGTCCCGTGGTGCGGCCGTAATCCACGACGGCGGCAAGGTCCAGGCCGTGGGTGCTCACCTTGGCCAGGACTTCCCCGGTGCTCGCATCCCGCACGGGGACGGCGGAAGCTGCCGAACCGGCGTCGGGAGTCCACCAGGAATCCTGGATGAAACTGGGGATTGTCTCTACGGTGTCGACTGTGGCTTCAGCTGTTGCAGTGGTGGTCATCGTTGACGGTCCTTCCAACACGGGGACAGAACGCGGCCAAGGCTTTACTGACCGTCCGTTCGGTAATATGTCTACAGTACATGACTGTGCCGTACTGCACACTGGAAGTTCAGCCTCGCCAAAAAGGAGAAGCCAATGACCGCCCTGTCCCCCGATGCCACTGCGCCGGACGCCACGCCGGGCACCACCCCGTGGAAGATTGCCCTCGGTGAGCTCGACGAGAAGATGGGCGTGAAAATCCTCGAGGAATCGGTCGAGCGCGTGGTGGCGACGATGCCGGTGGAGGGCAACAGGCAGTCGTTCGGGTTGCTCCACGGCGGCGCGTCCCTGGCGGTGGGCGAGGCTGTGGGCTCCTGGGCGGCCGTGATCCACGCCAGCACGTTGGGGAAAACTGCCGTGGGAGTGGACGTCTCCGCGACGCATCACCGCTCCGCGCGCGAAGGCCAGATCACCATCACCGCCACGCCCATCTACCTCGGCGGCACTCTGACCACCCACGAGGTCCTGATCACCAACGACGCCGGCCAGCGCCTCTGCACGCTGCGCATCACCAACCTGCTGATGGATCGGAAGCGCTAGGAATAGCCCCTCCCCCGCCCCCGGTTGCCCTATCACTTAACGTCGCCATTCCTCGCTGATGACGACGTTAAGTGAGAGATCAAGTTGGGGTGGGGCGCTGCCGCTTCCGCCGTCGGGCCAAAGCCAGCAACACACCGCCGACGGCGAGAGCCCCAGCAGCGAGGCTGGCGAACAGAATCAGTCCGGACGCACCGGTGTTGGCGAGGCTTGCCGCCTTGCTGTCCCCAGACGGACGTACGACGGCGGCGCTGTTACCTGCCGGAGGCACCGCACCGTTCGCGGCTGGTACTTCAGCCGGCACGGCGGCAGCAGGGACTACCACGGGCGCCGGGGCATCAATGACGAACGTCGCAACGGCGGGACCAGAAGCGATCCCATCAACAGCCTCCGTCACAGCCAACGTATGCGTACCAAGGGCCAACCCGGCGGGGAACGGAACGCTCCATGCTCCGCCAACTACCAGCATCAGCGGAGCTACGGTACGAGCCACAGACCTCGACCCGGTTCCGCCCCCGACTGTTGCACCGGAAAGGGGAATGCCGTCAATCGACAACGTCACCTCTGCGCCGCTAACACCGCTTCCTGAAATGGTTTCAGGCAGGGCGTCTTGCCGGAGGTGTAGCCCGGTAGAGATGCTGGAAATGATCGGCGCCGGCGGGATTACGGTAAATGTTTCAGTGACCGCAGGGCTGTCGGCTATCCCCGGGGACGACAGCACAGCCGTCGCTTTCACCTTCCCGAAGACTGCCGGGCCTGTCAGGGGAACCGACCAGCTGCCGTCTAAGGCGACGGTTCCCGTGCCCGTGACGCCGCCGGACAGTGTCACGAGGGCGCCGGGCGCTCCCGTGCCCGCAAGGCTCGTCATGTCTGGCAACGCGGAGGTGGCTGGCGTCGTGAATATCGGGGCTGAAAGGGACGACTTCGCGACGACGGCGGTCAGTGACACGGCGCCCGAGCGGCTGAACCCGTTCACCGTTTCAGCCGTGAATGCCAGCGGGCCTACTGGCAACGGAGCTATGAAGGACCAATTCCCGCCGGCGTCCACCGGCACTTCGATTGGCTGATGTCCCGCAATCGTGATGCGGACTTTCGAATCGCGGGGCACGGTCGACGCGGGGGCTGCGGGAATGCGCCCCGTGATGCTCGTTCCGGCGGCAAAAGTCAGATCCTCTGGTGCTACGAGTTCGGGCCTGTTGAGGAACAGTTGGAGCTGCACTCCCCCAGGGATCGTGGCCATGGAGTCCTCAAGGGTGGCGGCAATGGCCAGGCTTTGTGTCCCACTCAGAGTTTCGGCTCCGGTGTGAGTGCCGACGGCAAAGTTGCCACTGATCCACGGGCCGCCTGAGTCGCCGCCGGCTGATTTTACCGACGTCGAATCGAAGGCGCGGACTGGCCGGAGGTCGTTGTCATAGTTCGGAGGGACGCTGTTCCGTCCCGGCATCATCCAGATCCCAACTGAATTAACGGCGCCGCACTTCCACCCCGTGGTGCGCCCAGACCGGCATACCTTCTGGCCCTCGAACGGCGCCGTAGTTCCGACGATCCTGACCGGGTCCGGGGTTATGGTGTTGCCCCAGGTGGTGGCGGCCGGCTGAAGGTTAAGCCCGGGGGCGATGTCCTGGATGACGGCGATGTCCGTGCCGACACTGGAAACGGCCGCCGTGGCTGCCGAGTTGCTCGGGCCGCCGAATTGGCTGAACCCGAAAATGCCGAGCGGGGCGAGCAGCGACGGGCGCTGGGTGGTGGACCCTCCAGCAGGTGCGGAGGAAAGCGGCTCGACGCCGGCTGCCTTGGCTAAGCCGTCTTCAGCGCAGTGTCCGGCAGTCAAGACCAGCGGGAGTCCGGTGGGGCTGAACGCGCCAAAGCCCGCCGAACATATGACCAGGTTGTCGGCGACGTATCCTTGACCGCCGAAAATGTCGTCCTCGGTTTTGACGGCGGCGCCCGTTTGGAGTTGAACATTGGCATAACGCGCCACGAACTGCGCGGGCGTCAATTTTCCGGGGTCGGCGGACAACGACGGCGGTGCGGACGCCGCTGGGACGGTCGCCGTCGGGGCGCTTGCGGTTGGGGCCGGGACCTCTGATTCCGGGGTGTTGACGGACCCTGCGCGGATCACAAAGTGCCCATCTGTGTAGGAAACGGCCTGAAGGCCTTGGACTCCGACGTCGCGGACGTAGGCCTGGAACAACTGATCAACATCCCCCACAACCAACGCCGGCGTAGCCGGTGCAACGGGTGCGGGAGGGCGCACCAGCACAAAATCAGCCGGCCCGGGATGGTTCAGCTCATTTACCCTTGCCTGCAGGGCAGGGCCGCCGCCTTCGACCAGGATTTTGCCGGCATCCAGGCTGATGCCCACATAGCCCGGGAGTAACTTTAAGGAGCCCGCGGCGTCTGCTGCCCGCCGGCTCAAAGCGCCTGCGGCATTGAATTCCGTCAGGCTCATGCCGAGGTCACGAAGAATCGCTTCGGAAAGGCCCGCAGCCGAGGTGCCGGCCGACGTCGTGACCTCCGTCCCTGTCGACGGTCCAGCTGACGTCCCGGCCGGCGACTCAACCGGCGGTTGCTCAACAGCCGGCTGCTCAGCCGCCCAAGCCGGCACGGCTCCGAGCCCCATGGAAAGTGCCACTCCGGCGGCCGCTGCTGCTGCAAATACGCGTTTCAAACTGTGTGCCGTCGCTTTCGTTCTATTCATCTGTATCGCTCCGCCGTGCCATGTATGCGGCAACCACCGCGGCCAGGCACAAAGCTGCCCCGCCCACCATCAGGAAGATCTGACCCGGGAGCCACTCGCCGTTGACGGTCCCGTCGCCGAGCCCGAAGTTCTCTTCCGTGCTCCCGATATCTGAGGCGAGGACGGTCCAGAACGGCCCGCCCACAAGCATCACCACTCCCGCCACCGCGAGCGACGCCGCCACATACTTCATGGAATTCATGGCGCCACCCGGCTGCCGGCCAGGCTTAAGACCGCTTCCAGTTCGGCCTCGGACAGGCCGTTGCCCAGCAGGAATGAGCGCGTGTCCAACTCCCGGACAAACTCCACCACGGCCCGGCCGCGCCGCTCCAGCAGGGCTGTCAGTTCAGCGTCGCCGATGTAGCGTTCGCCCGCGTGGGGCGGGCCGTGCGTCCGGAAGCGTTCGTTGATGCCGCGGGCAGCTTTGGCGTAGCCGTCCGCAATGAGCTGGTCCGGGTCGCCGGCAAGGTCCTGCAGCATGGCCGCCACCATTCCGCTGCGGTCACGGCCTGCCGCACAGTGGATCACCACTGCGCCGGCCGGCGCTGCACCTGCGATCGCGCGGAAGACCGCGACGAGCTTCTGTGGAAAGAGCCGGGCGTTGTGGACGTAGTGGGCTGGATCGTTCAGGTACGGCCCGCACAGGGCGGTAAACCGCGGGTGGTCCGGCTCCTCGGTGGGCGCGGACACGACCTGCATGCCGGACCAGGCCGCGTCCGGGACCGCGGGATCGGTGTCCCGTCGCCGGGCCTCACGGGTGTTGCGGAGATCCACCACGGTGCGGACGCCGTCGTCGTAAGCGTCCCGCCAGCCGGCCTCCGTGAGCCATTCGCGGCGGCCCATCCGGTAGACGCGGCCGGCCACGTGCCAGGCATTCACGGCCCCGTCCCAGTCCAGGGGCCCGCCAGGTTTCTCCATCCGGACAGCTAATCACAAGGCGGTGACACCCGCACGTCACAAGCAGGTATGGCCAACGGAAAATTCGGGTACACCGGGCCAGTGACCGGCGCCAACTGCAGGCGTACGGTGGCAGATACACGCCCACTTCAGTCCAACGAATTGATGTTCAAAGGGGAAACCAATGGCAAAACCACCAGCACGACGTCGGCGCTCGGCTTTCGCGGCTGGACTCACCACCATGGTCATGGCGATCGGGCTGGCGGCCGTTCCGGCGGAGGCAGCGCCGCCTCCTCCACATGTTGACCTCGTAGCGGTTGGTGATTCCTACACGGCCGGGACAGGGGCCGGGGACTTCACCTCGCCATTCCCCTGCATACAGACAGTCGGCGGCTACGTGGATATCGTGGCCCGCCAGCCTTCCGTGAACCTGGTAGACAACGCAGCATGCCATGGGGCGCTTCTTACTCTGCCAGCCCAGCCGGGCGACGTTCCCAGCGTCCTGGACCAGGTTGCAGGTCTTGCCGCTTCAGAAGCCCTCTCGGGGCGGACAGAACTGGTCACCATGACGGCGGGCGCGAACGACGTTGGAGTCAACACGGCCCTCTACACCTGCGCCACCTCCAGCTATTTCAACTGCCTGGACGCGGTGAGGAGCGCAACGAAATCGCTGTATGAGGTGAAGGGCAACCTCACGGCAGCGTTCGCGGCCATTCACCAGGCGGCACCGCGGGCCAAAATCGCCATCCTCGGCTATCCCCGGCTTTTTGATCCCGCCGGGTATCCCGTGATGACCGCCGAGAACACGGCGCTCGTCAACTACGGGACACTCGCCCTCAATGTGGCTATTGGAGAGGCCGTAAATACGGCGAACTCGGTTTACCGTGCCAACGCCCAGTTCATCGACATTACGGCCCGTTTCGCTGGCCACGAAGCCAATACCGCGTCTTCGTGGATCGTTTTTGACCCCACCGACCCATTCGCGCCCCAGAGCTTCCATCCGAACCTACAAGGGCACGAACAGTACGCCGCCGCCCTGGTCGAAGCCGTAAGGCTGCCCGAACTGGCACGGAGGTAGCGCGCCGACCCTATCGCACACCACCGTTCCATCCGGCCGGGCCCGGAGCTCCGCCTAGCGGCGCTTGGCCAACCTGAATTCCAGCCCGGCGCGGACCATGGGCCATTCGTGTTCCAAGATCGAGAACACCACCGTGTCCCTGAGCACGCCGTCCGTGGTGCGCGAGTGGTTACGCAGCACGCCGTCCTGCTTGGCGCCAAGCCGGGCGATGGCTTCCCGGGACTGGTGGTTGAGCCAGTGCGTGCGGAACTCCACCGCCGGGCAGCCGAGCGTCTCGAAAGCGTGCCGCAACATCAGCAGCTTGGATTCCGGGTTGGTACCGGTGCCCTGCGCCGACGCCGCGTTCCAGGTGGAGCCGATCTCCGCCCGGGGAGTGCCGGCGTCGATATTCATGTACGTGGTCATGCCGATGATCCTGCCCGGGCCGCCCGTTGCGGGGTCAGCCAGGCGGGTGGTGAACGGCAGCATGGACCCCTGCTCCTGCAGGGCCAGCCTGCGGTTGATCTCCGCCGCCATTCCGTCCGGCGACGGCACGGACGTGTACCAGAGGTTCCACAGCTCGCCGTCCGTTGCCGCTTCCACCAGGCCGTCGTGGTGGTCGGGACTCAGGGGTTCCAGGATCACGTGCCGGCCGGTCAGAGTGATGGGTTCGAAGAGGGTCACCCGGATATCCTACTCAGCCCAGTCGAAGAATCCTTTGCCGGTCTTGCGGCCCAATTCGCCGCGGGCCACCTTGTCCTTAAGGATCTGCGGCGGCGCGAACCGCTCCCCCAGCGTGGAATGCAGGTACTCGGCGATGCCCAGCCGCACGTCCAGGCCCACAATGTCCGTGGTTCTCAGCGGGCCCGTGGGGTGTTTGTAGCCCAGCACCATGGCGGCGTCGATGTCGGCCGCGGACGCCACCCCCTCCTCCACCATGCGCATCGCCTCCAGCGCGACGGCCACGCCCAGCCGTGACGAGGCAAAACCGGGAGCGTCATTGACGACGACGGCGGTCTTGCCGAGTGCCTCGACCCACCTTTTCGCCGCCTCAGCAAGGTCCGGGGACGTCTGCTCGCCAAGCACCACTTCGATGAGGGTGGAGGCGGGGACTGGGTTGAAAAAGTGCAGGCCGAGGAAGTTCTGCGGGCGCTTGAGTTCGCGGGCCAGGCCGGTGACGGACAGGGACGACGTGTTGGAGGCGAGGTACGCGTCATCGGCCAGGCGCTCCTCGATGCCGCGCAGCGAGGTGACCTTCAGGTCCCACTCTTCGGGAACGGCCTCGACCACCAGTTGGCGGTCCTTGAAGTCGTCGTAGTCCACCGTGACAGCGAGCCGCGACACCATCTCCTCCAGGGTGCCGTCGGTGGCTCCGCGTTCGATGCTCTTGGCGGCCGCGGATTCCACGCGTTCGCGGGCGGCTTCGGCGGACGCTTCATCGCGTTCCACCACCAGGACGTTGGCCCCGTTGATGAGGAAGGCGTGGGCTATCCCCGCGCCCATGCGGCCGCCACCGAGGACGCCGACGGTAGAGGGAAGGTTCGGGTTCGTCATGGTTATTTCTTCTCTGATTTCTTGTCGAGAAAAGCCTGCATGCGGTCAAACTTGGCCTGGGATTCAAAAAGGATCCCCTGCGCCAGCTGGTCAATCAGCGGGTGGGCCTCGGCCGGGGCGTGGAACACCGACTTGGTAATCCGCACGGCCAACGGATCCTGGCCGCCGATCCTGTCCGCCAGGTTGTGCGCGGCATCCATCAGGTCCGGAGCCGCATGGATCTCCGTGATGAGGCTGGCAGCCAGGGCCTCTTCAGCCCGGAGCACCAGGCCAGCCAATAGGATCTGCTTGGCCAACGGCTCCCCCACCAGCTCCTTTAGGCGCCAGCTGGCCCCGGCCGCGGCCAGGATACCCAGCCCGGTTTCAGGGTTGCCAATCCGGACACTGGGCGTTCCGATCCGGAAGTCGGCGGCGTAGGCAAGTTCGGCGCCGCCGCCGAGGCAGTAGCCGTCCAGTGCAGCGATGACCGGCATGGGAAGCTTGGCGATCCGCGCGAAGATGGTGGAGTTTATGCCCTGCAGGGCATCATCGCGGCGGCGCTCGCGCAGCTGGGCGATGTCCGCACCCGAGGCAAAGACGCCGTCGACCCCTGAGATGATCAGGACTTTGGGACTCTGCTCCAGCTCAGCACAGACCACGTGGAGTTCGTCCACCATCTGCTGGTCGATGGCGTTCCGGACTTCAGGGCGGTTCAGCAGCACCACCACGCGGTCCTCCCGCTCCTCGACCAGGAGCGTGCGGAAGTCGCGGGTGCTCAAGTGTCCGTTCGCGCTTTGCGGGGCGGGCATCAGACACGCTCCAGCAGCATCGCGGTGCCCTGGCCCACGCCGATACACATCGTTGCCAGGCCGATTCTTGCGTCCTCGCGTTCCATCCGGCCCAGCAGGGTGATGGCGATGCGCGATCCGCTGGAACCGAGCGGATGCCCCAAACTGATGGCGCCGCCGTCGTTATTCACGGTGTCCGGGTCCAGCCCGAGCCGGCGCACGCTCGCGAGCGACTGCGTGGCGAACGCTTCGTTAAGCTCGACGGCGCCCAGGACACCGACGCTGAGGCCGCTCCGCTTGAGCACTTTCTGCGTCGCCGGGACCGGGCCGATGCCCATGATTTCGGGTTCGCAGCCGGCGGAGGCGCCGTCGATGATCCGGGCCCTCGGCGTCAGGCCAAGCCTTTGGATGGCGGCCTCGGACGCAACGATAATGGCCGAAGCGCCGTCGTTCAGCGTGGACGAGTTCCCGGCCGTCACCACGGAACCGCCCGGAACCACGGGGCGCAAGCCTGCGAGGACCTCCAGGGTGGTGCCGGCACGCGGGCCTTCATCGGTGTCCACCACCGTTTCGGACTTGCGGGACTTGACCGTCACCGGGACGATCTCGTCCCTGAAGCGCCCTGCGGCAATGGCGGCGAGGGAACGCTCGTGGGAGCGGACCGCGAAGGCATCAGCGTCCTCGCGGGTGATGCCGTCCACGCGGGCCACTTCTTCCGCGGTCTCCGGCATGGAGTAGGTCATCTTGCCGTCCCGGGCGAGCCCGCCCTTCTGGAAGAGCGGGTTGACGAAGCGCCAGCCGATGGAGGTGTCGAAGATCTGTCCCGGCTTCGCGAACGCCGCGGCCGGCTTCTCCTGGGCCCACGGCGCGCGGCTCATGGACTCTACGCCGCCGGCGATCACAACATCCGCGGCGCCCGATTTGATCATCTGGCTGGCCTGGATGATGGCGCTCAGCCCCGACGCGCACAACCTGTTGACGGTGATGCCGGGGATGTGGAGGGGAAGTCCGGCCAGCAGGGTGGCCATCCGGGCCACGTTGCGGTTTTCTTCGCCCGCACCGTTGGCGTTGCCGAGGATGACTTCCTCGATGCTGTCCGGATCCAGGCCTGCTCGGGACACGGCCTCGCGGATCACCAGTGCAGCGAGATCATCCGGGCGGACCGCCGACAACGCACCACCGTACCTGCCCACGGGAGTGCGGACGCCGCCAACCAAAAAAGCCTCGACCATTGAGAACATCCTTTACGCCAGGGAGCCGGAATCTTCGGGACCGTCCAGTGACTGCCCTATTTACCGACCGTTCGTTCTATAAAGACTACACTCACAAGACCACGACGCCGAGATGACCGGCAAGTAGCGGCGCCAGCAGGCTCAGCTGATAGTCGTCGATCACCACGCCGGCCAGGCTGCCAAGTCCGCTGATGGTCCGGAAGTCCGTGCCGCGAAGGTCAAAGTCCTTCAGCCGCGCGCCGGTGAGATCAAGGGTTCCGATGGTGCAGTTCTTCAGCGCCACCCGCGTCCCGGCAGCGGAACCGAGGTCCAGTTCGTTGATGATGCAGTCACTGATGACGACGTCCGTCAGCTTGGACCCGCGCAGATTGAGGAAGTCCAGCTTGCCGCCGTCGATCCGGACCGACTGCCAGCCGGCCTCATACATCTCAGCCGAGCCCAGCCGCGGATTTTTCAGATGCACGTCCCGCCACGTGGAGCGGGCGGCCCGGAACACTGGCGCGTACAGCTCGGACAGGACGCAGTCCCGGAAGGTGGCTCCGCGGAGCTGGGTGTCATTGAAGGAGACACCCTGGAACTCACACTCGGCAAAATCCGTGCCGCTCAGTTCCAGACCGTCGCCGGCCGCCCGGCTATACCGGACGCCGTCGTACCTTTCACCTCGCCGGAAGTCCGGGGCGGGATCATCGGTGACATCCTCCAGGCTGACCGGCGAGAGCCGGGGAGCCGTTACCTTGGGGGCCTTCGCGGCCACTAGAGCGATTCCGCTTTGGCTGTGATTTCCGCCAGGTCCTTGGTGAGCGCCTTGCGCGTCATGCTCATGCCTAGCTTGCCGAAGAGGGCCATGGTGATCTTGCTGAAGAGGGTGGGTTTGACGACGTCGGCGCCGAAGGTCAGCGTAAGGTCCGTCCCGCCGTCGCGCTCGGCCAGGCTGAAGCGCGAAGTGTAATCGGCGCCGCCCTGGAGGGCTTTGACCGTGGTGCTGCGGGGAGGATCGGCCTGCGCCACCCACATCTCCACCGTTTCCGAACGGCCCATCATGGTCCGCGTTTCCTTCCAGCGCATCCCGTCGCCGTAGGGCCCGTCGCTGAGCATCTGCACGGCGTCGATGCCGGACAGGGTGGCGGCTGAACCCGGGATGTCCGAGATGACAGCCCATACCTCTTCCGGCGTGGCACGGATGTGCTGGGTCAGGCTTGTGCTGTGTTCCATGCATCGAGCCTAGCCGGGGGCACAGACATTCGACAGGCAGTCGATATCGGAAGACCCTTGAAATAGTAAGCATGCTTTGTGTTAGGCTGAAAAAGCATTGTTTGATCAACGGATACGAAAGGTGGCCAGACTCATGGGCCTCGGAGACAAGATCAGTAACGAAGCAGAGCACTTGGGCGGCAAGGCCAAGGAAGCTGCCGGCAACGCCACGGACAACGACAAACTCAAGGCCGAAGGCCAGGCAGACCAGGTCAAGGCTGATGCCAAGAAGGTTGGCGAAAACGTCAAGGACACCTTCAAGAAGGACTAGTCCTTGCACATTCGAACGGCGGCGGATTCCCATGGGGGGTCCGCCGCCGTTCTTGTGTCTGCCCACCCCGTCGAGTGCTGAGATCGACGGCGGCGGCTACCCTTGGCCCATGACATACGTGGACCTGAGTGCCCAGAGTGCTGCTTCCGGTGGTTCGCCTTCGCTCGGCGGATATCTCGCCACGCCTGCCGGAACCGGCCCGTTCCCCGCGGTCCTGATGATCCACGAAGCCTTCGGCCTGAACGACCTGATGCGCCGGCATGCCGACCGGATGGCCCGCGCCGGGTACCTGACGCTGGCGGTGGACCTGTTCAGCGACGGCGGCCCGCGCCGCTGCCTGGTCAGCACCATGCGGAGCATGCTCAGGGGAAGCGGCCGAGCGTTCACCGACCTCGCTACCGCCCGGACCTGGCTGGCTAATTCACCGCTGTCCACCGGCAAGACCGGGGTGATCGGATTCTGCATGGGCGGCGGTTTCGCGCTGCTCGTGGCCCGCGATGGTTTCGACGCGGCCTCGGTCAACTACGGCCACCTGCCCGGAAATCTCGAGGAAGCCCTCCGTGGCGCCTGCCCCATCGTGGCCAACTTCGGCGGCCGCGACCTCACCCTCAAGGGCGCGGCTGGCAAGCTCGAGACCGCCCTGGACAACCTCAACATCGAAAACAGCGTCAAGGAATTCCCCACCGCAGGCCACGCGTTCCTCAACGAAACAGACCTGGGCCCGGCAGTTTTCCGGCCGCTGATGCGGGTCATGGGCATCGGCCCGGACCCGGCGTCCTCCCCCGAAGCCTGGCAGCGGATCGAAGACCACTTTGCGCGGCACCTCAAGTGCGTGGACGCCGACCGCACCTGAGCGCTCCTGCCCAGTTAGTCCCCCGGTTTCCCGTCGACCACCCGCGACGCGCCGGGCTTTTGGGCGCGCCGGGCCGAGCAAGTGGGGAGGAACGCACGGGGGAACGGACGACGGCGGGCCGCCCCCGAGAGGGTGACCCGCCGACGTCGGACTTCTTAGCGTCCGCCTGCTGAGGCGAAAAGCCCTAGCAGAAGAGCTCGCTCTTGGGCTCGTTGTTCCGAACCTTCTGCCAGCCCAGCCACAGGACCAGCACGAAGAACGGGATCGTGGCCAGGGTCCAGAGACCGAGGTGGAAGACCTCGCCGGACTTGCTGGTCATGGTGTCGAAGCCGATCAGCACAGTGATGGCCAGCAGGGCGACCAGGCCGGCCCAGCTGCTCCACGTTCCGCCGGGCGCGGGCAGTGATGAGACCTTGCCCTTCTTCTTGCGCAGCGCGATCTGGCTGGCGAAGATGGCGCCCCACGTGAAGATCACGCCGATCGATGCGGAGTTGAGCGCGAGGTCGAAGGCGTGTGAGCCACCCAGCCAGATGTTGAGCAGGATGCCGACGAGGTAGACGGCGCCGATGGCCAGGATGGCGGCGTACGGGACGTGGTTCTTGGACATCCGGGTCAGCCACTCCGGAGCGTGTCCGTTGTTGGCCATGGTCCGGAAGATCCGGCCGATCGAGTACAGGCCCGAGTTGCAGGAGGACAGCGCGGCGGTGATGACGATCATGTTCATCACGTCGCCCATCCAGCCGAGGCCCATCTGGCCGAACACGGTGACGAACGGCGAGGTGCCGGCCACGTACTGGTCCGAGGGCAGCAGCATGGCCAGGAGGGTCACGGAACCGACGTAGAAGACCACGATGCGGAGGACGACAGCGCGGATTGCCTTGGGCACTTCCTTGGCAGGGTCCTGCATTTCGCCGGCCGTGATGCCTACGAGTTCAATCCCGTTGTAGGCGAAGATCACGGCGTTCAGGACCAGGATCATCACCAGCGCACCCTTGGGGAACATTCCGCCTTCGGCGGCGAAAAGGTTGTTCACCGAGGCGTTGCCGTCGCCCACCTGGGCGTTGGTGACCACCATGAAGGTGCCCACGGCCAGGAAGATCACGATGGCGCCCACCTTGAGGCAGGAGGCCCAGAATTCGAATTCGCCGAACGCCTTGACGCTCAGGAGGTTGACGCCCACGAGCAGCAGCAGCGCGGCGATGGCGCTGAGTTCAACCGGCACGTTGGGGAAGAAGAACTGGAAGTACAGTCCGATCGCGATGAGCTCGGCGATACCGGTCATTGCCCAGTTGATGAAGTACATCCAGCCGGACAGGTACGCGCCCTTCTTGCCGAACATTTCGCCGGCGTAGCTGACGAACGAGCCCGACGTCTGGCGGTACATGATCAGTTCGCCCAGGGCCCGCATCAGCAGGTAGGCGATGACGCCGGCAATGGCGTAGGAGAAGATGAGCGCGGGGCCCGTGGAGGCCAGGCGTCCGCCGGCCCCCATAAAGAGGCCGACGCCGATGGCGCCGCCCATGGCAATCATGGTGACCTGGCGGCCGGTCAGGGATTTCTTATAGCCCTCGGCGCTGAGGGTGGAGTCGACGACGGCGGATTGCGCCGTGGGGCTCTCGAGTTCTGTGGGGGTACTTTGAGGCACAACAATTCCTTGGGGGTAGGGGATTGGCCGGCACCGGAAACGCCGAGTTTTTGTCCAGATAATTCGGGATAATCCAGCATTTGGGGTAGTTATGTGGACAAAAACTCTCAGGCGTCGAAGGCTCGCGCGGCCTTTCCATCCTACAAGATTCGAACCGATGCAAGTGACGCGGGCTACACTCAGCCATGGTTAAGCCAAACTATTGCCACCTATATGGGGGATTTGCAGAACAATGTTCTGTTCTTCGTCCTCCTGGACGCCGTATGTGCGCAGTGGTTCGGCGCCGGTAATTGAGCAGCCCGTTTTCAGGTCGAAGGCGTGCTGGTGGAGGGGACACATCACCACCTGCCGGTCGATGGTCCCGTCCGCAATGGGACCGCCGCGGTGCGGGCAGACGGCGGACAGCGCCCGAAGCGACCCGTCCCTGAGCCGGAAGACCGCCACTTGCTCGCCGCCTACTCCGAAAGCCCGTCCCTCACCGAAGGGGATCTGGTCCACGGAGCCCAGGATGTGGCTGTTGGCGCTGATCGGATCGGCGCTCATCGGATCGGCGCTCATCGGACCGGCACCTGGGGCGGGACGGTGAGGGGCAGGGAGGTGCGGAACTGGCCCGGCGTGAGCGGATCGTCGCGTTCGCTCCACGGGTCCATGTAGCTGTCCACGGACGCCTGCATCGCTGCGTCCAGACGCTCGGCGATGCCTTCGGAATCCTCCACGATCACCGAGCGGATGTGCTCGATGCCCACCCGCGGCACAAAGGCGTAGGTCCGTTCCAGCCAGTTGGCCTGCTCCCGGTAGTACTGCATAAAGCGGCCGGTGAGGAGCTTGACCTCCTCGGGATCATCCACGGTGGCCAGCAGGTCACCTTTGCGGATGTGCGCTCCCGCGGCGCCGCCGACGTACAACTCCCAGCGGCCGCCCTCCACGGCCACCACGCCCACGTCCTTGACCAGCGATTCCGCGCAGTTCCGCGGGCAACCGGACACCGCCAGCTTCAGCTTGGCCGGCGACTCGATCCCCTGGAACCGGGACTCGATCTCGATGCCCAGTTTGGTGGAATCGCCGGTGCCGTACCGGCAGAAGTCCTTGCCCACACAGGTCTTCACCGTACGGAAGCTCTTGCCGTAGGCATAGCCGGACGGCATGTCCAGGTCCGCCCAGACCTGCGGGAGGTCCTCCTTGGGGATCCCCAGCAGGTCGATCCGCTGCCCGCCGGTCAGCTTGATCAGCGGTACGTTGTGCTTTTCGGCGACGTCGGCAATGCGGCGCAGCTGCTGCACCGACGTCACGCCGCCCTTCATCTGCGGCACCACGGAGAAGGTGCCATCGCGCTGGATGTTGGCGTGCACACGGTCATTGATGAAGCGCGCGTCGCGTTCGTCGATGTACTGGTCGGCGAGCATCATCTTCAGCAACGATGCCAGGCCCATTTTGGACTTCGCGTCCTCGGCGCTCCCCGGCGCCAAGGCAGCGAACACCTGGGACACCGAGCGCAGCCCGAGCTTCCGGATGGCGCCCATCAGGGACGGCTTGTCCAGTGGGATCCCCGGCACGTAATAGCTGGCGGCCGGGTCCTCCTCCACAGCCCCGTCCGCGGCCCACTCCACCACCTGCTTGACCAGGAGTTTGCAGGAACCGCAGCCCTTGCCGGCGCGGGTAGCGTCCATGGCGCCGGAAACCGTGGTGCAGCCGCCCTTCACGGCGTCCACCAGTGCCTTCTTACTGACGCCGTTGCAGTTGCAGACCTGGGCGCCGTCGTCGAGCTCGGCCACACCCACCTCCTCACCCGGCCCCCCCGACGTCGAACATCAGGGCGATCCGTTCCTCCGGCAGGGGCAACCCGCGGTCGTACGCCTGCATCAGGTAGGCGACCTTCCTGCTGTCGCCCAGCAGCGTGGCCCCCACCATTTTGTTGTCGCGGACCACGATGGACTTGAACACACCGCGGCTGGGCTCCGAGAAGACGATGTGCTCGTCGGTGTCGAGCTCGGGGCCGTGCAATCCCATGGATGCGACGTCGACGCCGGCAACCTTCAGTTTGGTGGCGGTCCGCGAGCCGAGGTAGGCCGACGACGTATCGGCACCGGTCACGTGGTTGGCAAGCACCACTGCCTGTTCCCACAGCGGCGCCACCAGGCCATAAACTTCGCCGCGGTGCTGGACGCACTCCCCCACGGCATAGATATCGTCTTCGTCCTGGACCCGGAGCCTGTCATCCACCACGATGGCCCGCTCCACCGGCAGCCCGCTCAGCACGGCCACGTCCACGTTGGGCCGGATCCCCGCGGCCACCACCACCATGTCGCAGGCGATGCCCTCCCGGTCCCGGAGGCTGACGCCGCTGACCCGCTCCGTGCCGAGGACTGCTGTGGTGCGGCTGGACGTGTGCACCCGGATACCCAGTGCCTCCACGCTCCTACGCAGCACCGCACCGCCGTCGGGCCCCATCTGCGCGTTCATGAGGTGCCCGCCCGAGTGCACCACCTCCACCGCGATACCGTGGCTTTTCAGTCCGTAGGCCGCCTCCAGACCCAGCAAGCCACCGCCGATCACCACCGCCCGCCGGTGGTGCTCCTGCCGCGCATGCTGGACCATGTGTCGGGTGTCATCGATGGTGCGAAACCCGAACACACCGTTCTTCACGGACCCGCCTGGCGTGTACAGCCCGTCCATCGGCGGCATGTGGGAGCGACTCCCGGTGGCGATGATGAGGGTGTCGTACGGCGTCACGCGGCCGTCGTTGGAAAAGACGTGCTTCGTGAACTTGTCGATCCGGTCAACACGGACGCCGGCATGCAGGGTGATGCTGTTCTCGCGGTACCAGGACAGGGCGTTCAGGAAGATGTCCGCGTCACTTTCCTCGCCGGAGAGGACGTGGCTGAGCATGATCCGGTTGTAGTTTCCGTAGGGCTCGTCCCCGAACATGGTGATAGTGAACTGGTCCGCGCCGCCCCGGGCGAGGATCTCCTCCACCGCCCGGGCACCGGCCATGCCATTACCCACCACCACCAGCCGACCGCGCGGCGCGGCGCCTGCGTGCCTCCCCTGCGGCCGGTCCAGGACGCTGGTCATCAGTGCTCCACCATGCCCAGGTCCACCACCACGGATCCCCCAACACCATCCGGTGCGGCGAGATAGAGCTCCACCACCGAGCCGCCGTCGATGTCCTCCACCACCCGCAGCGGCACATGGACGTCGCTCTTGGCGCCGATCGGGAAATAGCGCATGGGCACGCCGTTCCGCATCAGCACCACGGTGATGAGTTCACTGCTGGAATTGCCGCCCCGGAAATAGAGCGTCTGGTTGATGACGCCGTCCGGAACGTAGTGCGAGAGCTCGCTGTGGATGGGGACGGGTTTTTCCAGCCCCGCGCCCTCAAACGGGAAGATGCCCTGCAGGAAAAGGTTTTTGGTGATCACGGACAGATCCTTTCGGCCGGCGGGAGACTGGCATAGGCCTATCTTCCGCCGCCGATGTTTCCGCCGGCCGGTCGGTGCGTAACGATCCTTTTACGCAAAGCTCACCGTTTTCCGGGCCTCCCGGAGGTGCGTTCCGTCGACCCAGCGCTGAAATCAGACCGGGGCCAGCACGCCCTTGTCCATCGAGTACCGGATCCAGCGGCCGGCCTCGGCCGTCCGCGAGTTGTCGCTCTTCTTCGCGCACCGGGCAAACCAGTCCCGGAGGGCGCGGTCGTGGCTGACCATGACCAGGGTCCCGGTGAAGCCGGCGAGCGCCTCCTCGAGCTGCTCCACCAGCACGGGAGCCAGGTGGTTGGTGGGTTCATCCACAATCAGCGTGCCGTAGCCGCCCAGCAGCAGGCGGGCCAGGGCAAGCCTGCGCTGTTGGCCCGCGGACAGGCTGCCCACCGGGACGTGGAACTCGCTGGTGCGGAACAGCCCCAGGCGCAGGAGCGCCTCGGCGTGCTCATCGATGTTGCCGCCGAGGCCAGCTGCAAAGGCCGGCAGGAGGCGGAGGGTGGGCCGTTGCGGCAGTTCGAGTTCCTGCTGCAGGTAGCCGATCCGCAAAGGCCGCTGAACGAACCCTCCGGTGGGCTCCAAGGTTCCCGCCAAGACGGAGAGCAGTGTGGATTTGCCCGCGCCGTTGGGGCCGGTGATGAGGATCTTCTCGCCCGTGCGGGCCGCGAAATCAGTGACGCCCAGTCGGCCGGGAACGTTGACGCCGCGGGCAACGAGGACCGCCGACGCCGCCAAGAGGGAGTCATCCCCGGTTGCCACAGCTGCCCCGGACGCAGCCGCCTCCGGATCCACCGCCAGCTCCGCCGCAAGCCGCAGCGGCACCGGCGGGCGGTCAATGGGGCTCGCTTCCAGGCGCCGGAGCCGTTCCTGCGCGTTGCGGACCTTGCTGCTCGCCGCCTTCTGCCAGGTGCCGGCTTTGAAGTCGAAGCCCATCTTGTCGTTGTCGCGCTTGCGGGCGTAGCCCATTTTTCCGGCCACGGTGTCCGCCTGCCGCTGTTCGGCCTCCATCGCATCGATCCACTCGTGGTACTGCTGGACCCAGCGCTGGCGTTCGGCGGCCTTCTCGCGGAGGTAGCCGTCGTAGCCGTTGCCGTACCGGGTCACGGCACGGCGCTCGGCATCAACCTCAATCACCGTGCTGGCAACTTTGCGCAGCAGCACACGGTCGTGGGACACCACCACCACTGTCCCGCGATGGGCGGCCAGCCTGTCCTCCAACCAGGCGGTCCCGCGGGCATCGAGGTGGTTGGTGGGTTCGTCCAGGAGCAGGATGTCCGCCGGATCAGCCAGGACACAGGCCAGCGCCACGCGTTCCTGCTCGCCGCCGGAGAGCGACCCCAGCATCCGCTTCCGGTCCAGGCCGCCCAGGCCCAACCGGTCCAGTGCTGCCTCCACGCGGGATTCCGCGGCGTAGCCCTCGCGCAGCTGGTACTCGGTCTGCAGCCGGCCGTACTTTTCCAGCTCGTCATCCTCGGCATCGGCGAGGCCAGCCTCCAGCCGGTCAAGCTCGGCTTCGAGGGCGCGCAGCGAGGCCAGGGAAGAGTCGACGGCGGAGCCCACGGTGAAGGATTCGGGCAGGCCGTGCGTCTGGGCCAGGTATCCAATGCGGCCGTGGCTGCTCGCAGTTCCTTCATCGGGCGCTTCCAGCCCGGCCAGGATCCGGAGCAACGTGGATTTGCCGGCGCCGTTTTCGCCGACGATGGCAACATGCTCGCCGGCCGTGATGACCAGGCCGATTCCGTCGAGCAGCTGCCGGTCACCGTAGCCGTGGGAGACGCCGGAAAGGTTCAGGTGTTCAGTCAAGACAAGTCCTCGCAAGATTCCGGAGTGTGGCCGCCGGAACTGGTGCTCGACGGCGGCCCTGGATTCGGGGAAACAGTCCGGCATTGCCGGGCTGCTGCTCAGGACTTCATCGCTCCAGCCTGCCCGCCGGAAGCCGCAGCGTCAAGCCGGGACACCACCCATGACACCATAATTCGCCAAAAGGTATTGACGTGACACCAATATGACGTCAGAATGGTGTCATGGAACTCAATCAATACGTATCAGCCGTCCAGCATCAGCTGGGCGTCGCCGCCGAAGCCGGTGGCCCTGAGGCCCGGGAACTCAGCGAACGCCTCACTGCCGCGCTTGAGTCCACAGTCCGGCTCGTCCTGCTCGAAGCCCTCTCCGACGCCGCCAGCGAGATCACCCTCGAGTTGGCCCCGGCGTCGGTGGAGGTAAGGCTCCGGGGGCGCGATCCGGAGTTTGTGGTCACCAGCCCGCCCGCCGCCAGCGACTTCGAAGCGGTGACGGAACGGTCCACCCAGCCGGCGCGTCAGGCCACGGAAGAGTTCGACGGCGCCAGCACCTCCCGTACGACGCTCCGCCTTCCGGATCACCTCAAGCAGCAGGTCGAAGAGGCCGCCGGCCTTGAAGGCCTGTCCGTAAACTCCTGGCTGATCCGGGCCGTCGCGGACGCCCTCAACGGCAGCCAATCCACCCAACGGACCATTCGCCGCGATCCGGGCGAGCAGAACTTCACAGGATGGGCACGCTGATGACAATCTTCGAGACCCCACAACCGATCGCCGTCGTGGTGGACGTGTCCGTCCGTGCCGACATTCTGATTGTCGCCGGCAACCGCACCGAGACCGTGGTCAACGTCCGGCCCCGCGATGCAACCCGGGCCCTGGACATCAAGGTGGCCGAGCAGACCACCGTGGACTATACGGATGGGCGCCTGCAGGTAAGGCTGCGTCCCCAGCGCCGCCACAGCTGGTTCGGCGACGGCGGCGCCGTGGACATCACCGTTGAAGTGCCCATCGGCTGCAGCCTGGAGTTGAAGTCCGGAATGGGCGACCTCCACTGCGAGGGCGAATTCGGCTCCGCCGAACTGAAGACGGAAATGGGCCACGTCCACCTCGATCACTGCACGGAACTCCGGGTCCACACGGGCATGGGCGATGTGACCGTGGAACGCGTCGCGGGGCGGGCCGAAATCAAGACCGGCTCGGGCAAGATCCGTATCCGGGAAATCGACGGGACCGCCAGCGTCAAGAACGGCAACGGCAGCACGTACATCGTGGATGCCGCCGGTGAACTCAAGGTCAGTGCCGCCAACGGGGACGTCACCCTTGAACGGGCCGGCGACACCACCACCATCAAGGCCTCCAACGGCGACATCACCGTCGGCGAGGTGGCGCGCGGAACCCTCACCCTCCAGACCGCGGCGGGCTCGTTGGCCATCGGCGTCCGCGAAGGCAGCGCCGCGTGGCTGGACCTCAGCACCAAGTACGGGCGCGTCCGCAACGGACTCGACGCCACCACAGGGCCAAGCGAGACGGACGCCAAAGTGGAGATCCGCGCCCGCAGCGCCTACGGCGACATCACCGTGCGGCGCTCCCCTGTTCCCACCAGGTAAGAAACCACACCAGGCAAGACATCAGCAAAGGAAAAGTCATGGCAAGCACCCAAACGGCCATCACCGTGGCCGGGCTGCGCAAGGCATACGGCAGCAAGCAAGTCCTCGACGGCGTCGACCTCGCCGTGCCGACTGGAACCGTTTTTGCCCTTCTGGGCCCCAACGGAGCAGGAAAGACCACCATCGTCCATATCCTCTCCACCCTGATCCGCGCCGACGGCGGGGAGATTGCGGTGGGAGGTTTCGACGTCGTACGCCAGGCCGACGAGGTGCGCGACAAGATCGGCCTCACCGGGCAGTTCTCGGCCGTGGACAGCCTGCTCACCGGCGAGGAGAACCTGGCCCTGATGGGCAGGCTCCGGCACCACCCTGCGGCCGAGGTCAAGCGCCGCACCGCAGAGCTCCTCGAAAAGTTCGACCTCGTGGAGGCGGCCGGGAAGCCCCTGGCGACGTATTCGGGCGGCATGCAGCGCCGCCTGGACCTGGCCATGACCCTGATGGGCGATCCCGAGATCATCTTCCTCGACGAGCCAACCACGGGCCTGGATCCGCGCAGCCGCCGCACCATGTGGGACATCATCCGGAGCCTGGTTGCCCGTGGCGTCACCATTTTCCTCACCACCCAGTACCTGGACGAGGCCGATCAGTTGGCCGACAGGATCGCGGTGCTGGACCAGGGCAGGATCGTAGCCGAAGGCACTCCGGCCGAACTGAAGCGGCTGGTCCCCGGCGGGCATATCCGCCTCACGTTCGGCGACACGGCCACCTTGGAGCGGGCCGCCGTCGTACTCGATGCAGAAGCCCACGACGACGATTCCCTCACCTTGGACGTCGCCGGCGACGACGGCGTCCGGTCCTTGAAGGACGTGCTGGACCGCCTGGCGCGCGCCTCGATCGAAGTGGCCGACCTGTCCGTCCAAACACCCAACCTGGACGATGTCTTCCTCGCCCTCACCAGCCAGAAGGAGAACGTACGATGAGCACCCTCAGCTATGCAGCGGCCGACGCAACCACCATGCTGCGCCGGAACCTCAAACACGTACAGCGCTACCCCTCGATCCCGCTGTTCGTCGCCGGGACACCCATCGTCTTCCTGCTGCTCTTCGTCTACGTCCTGGGCGGGACCCTGGGCTCAGGTTTGGGCGGCACGCGGGATGACTACCTCGCCTACATCGTCCCGGGCGTCCTGATGCTGACTCTCACCGGGGGTGCGACGGGCACCGCAATCTCGGTGGCCACGGACATGACGGAGGGCATCGTTGCACGCTTCCGCACCATGGCGATCTCCAAGGGCGCAGTGCTCACGGGCCACGTCCTGGGCAGCCTCATCCAAACCATGGCCGCCATGCTGCTGGTGGGCGCCGTGGCGCTGCTGATCGGCTTCCGGCCGACCGGGGCGCCGGCGGGCTGGCTCGGAGCCCTGGGCGTGCTGACGCTCATTGCGTTCTCCGTGACGTGGCTGTCCGTGGCCATGGGCATGAACGCCAAGAGCATCGAAACGGCCAGCAACCAGCCCACCTTCCTGCTGCTGATGCCATTCCTTGGGAGTGGGTTCGTGCCCACGGATTCCATGCCCGACGTCCTGCGCTGGTTTGCCGACGTGCAGCCGTTCACGCCCTTCATCGAAACCGTGCGCGGACTCCTGATGGGCACGCCCGTGGCCTCCGGCACCATGCTCGCGACGTTCATCTGGTGCGCGGTCCTGAGCGTGGGCGGGTATGTCTGGGCGCTGTGGCTGTACAACCGCAAGTCCGTCCGGGCTTAGCCAGCCAGCTGCAGGCCTAGCACGCCAGCCGCGGGCCTGGGGCAGTACGCCCCGGGCCCGCGCCGCCGTCGTACGTTCTCTACGCAACCAGAAGCGCGGCGGCCTTCCTGCGGCGGGACTTCGCCAGCCGCGTGCCGATCAGTCCCTGCCGGGGGCTGAACAGGTAGACGGCGGCGAACACCACGCCCTGCGTAAGCACCACCATGGCCCCCGAAGCCGTGTCCAGGTAGTAGCTGAAGTAAATGCCGGCAATCGAGCACACGGCCGACACCACCGGGGCAATGACCAGCATCCGGTTGAAGCGGTCCGTGAGCAGGTAGGCGGTGGCGCCGGGGATAATGAGCATGGCCACCACCAGCACCACACCCACGGTCTGCAGCGCCACCACCGACGTCAGCGCCAGCAGCCCCATGAGCAGCGCCCCCAGCCGTTTCGGGGAGAGCCCGATCGCGTGGGCGTGCGTGGGGTCAAACGCGTAAAGCGTCAGGTCGCGGCGCTTCAGGATCAGGATGACGAAGGCGACAACGCCCAGCACCAGCACCTGGATGAGGTCCGGGATGCTGACGCCCAGGAGGTTGCCGAAGATGATGTGGTTCAGGTCAGTCTGGCTGGGCGTGACGGAGATGAGCACCAGGCCCAGGGCGAACAGCGAAGTGAACACAATGCCGATGGCGGCGTCCTCCTTCACCCGGCTGGTGTTGCGGACCACGCCGATCAGGGTCACGGCGATCAGCGCGAACACCAGTGCACCGAGCGCAAACGGGGCGCCAACAATGTAGGCCAGCACAACGCCGGGCAGGACCGCGTGGGAGACGGCGTCGCCCATCAGGGACCAGCCGATCAGCACCAGCCAGCAGCTGAGGACGGCACAGACGACGGCGGCGAGCGCGGTGGTGATGATGGCGCGGACCATAAAGTCGTAGCTGAGCGGTTCGAGCAGGATGTCGAGGAGTTCCATGGGTCAGCCCCTGCTCTCGGTGCCGGCGGGATGGACGATGGCGGGTGCGGCAGGTTCCGGGAGGTCGCGGTTCAGCACATCCAGGCCGAACGCCATGGCCAGGTTCTCCGGCTGCAGCACCAGGTCCGGGGCACCGTGCATCAGGACGCGGCGCATGAGGAGCACGGCTTCGTCGCAGAGGGCCGGCATGGCATGCAGGTCGTGGGTGGAGATCAGGATGGTGCAGCCATCGGAGGCGAGCTCGCGCAACAGGCGCGTGATGGTGGCCTCGGAGCGCTTGTCCACGCCGGCGAACGGTTCGTCCAGGAGCATCATGGTGGCGCCCTGGGCGATGCCGCGGGCCACAAAAGCGCGCTTCTTCTGCCCGCCGGACAGTTGCCCGATCTGCCGCTCCGCGAATTCGGACAGTTCCACGCGGTCCAGCGCCTGGTCGACGGCGGCGCGGTCGGCCTTGGAGGGCCGCCGGGTGAAGCCCTGGTGCCCGTAGCGTCCCATCATCACCACATCGCGGACGGACAGCGGGAACTGCCAGTCAACATCCTCGCTCTGCGGCACGTAGCCGATCCCGCCCTCCTTGCGCGCCCTGGCCGGAGACTGTCCGCCGATCAGCACGCGGCCGGCGTCGGGCTTGATCATTCCCATGATCACCTTGAACAGGGTGGATTTCCCGGACCCGTTCATGCCGATCAGGCCGCAGATCCGGGCGGCGTCCAGGGTGAGCGAGGCTGAATCGAGCGCCAGGACCTCGCCGTAGTGGACTGTGACGTTTTCAACCAGGATGGCGGGGGTGCTCATGGCTTGGACCCGGCGGAGGCGTTGGCAGACGCGCCGGCTGGCGTGCCGGCCAGGGCCTTGGTGATGAGGTCGGCGTCGTGCCTGATCAGGTCCAGGTAGGTGGGTACAGGACCATCAGCCTCGGACAGCGAATCCACATAAAGCGTGCCGCCGAACTTGGCTCCGGTGGCGCCCACCACCTGCTGCATGGGGGCGTCGGACACCGTGGATTCACAGAACACCGCGGGAACCTGGTTGGCCTTGACGTACTCAATGGCGCGCGTGATCTGCTGCGGCGTGGCCTGCTGTTCGGCGTTGACCGCCCAGATGTAGACCTCTTTGAGCCCTGCGTCGCGGGCAAGGTAGGAGAAGGCGCCTTCGCAGGTCACCAGGGCGCGCTGGTTCTCCGGGAGGCCGGCGAGGCTTGCTTTCATCTCGTCCTGCACACCCTGCAGTTCGGCCTTGTAGGCGTCACCGTTGGCCTTGAAAGCCGCGGCGTTCTCCGGGTCAAGCTCGCTGAACGCCTTGACCATGTTGTCCACGTAGATCTGCACGTTCACGGGCGACATCCACGCATGCGGGTTCGGTTTGCCCTGGTAGGAGTCCTCGCTGATGGGCATAACCTCCACACCGTCACTGACCACGGCGTGCGGCACGTCCAGGCCCTCCACGAACTGCCCGAACCAGGCTTCGAGGTTCAGGCCGTTGTCGAGGATGAGGTCCGCCTTGGCTGCCTTGCGGATGTCGCCGGGGGTGGGTTCGTAGCCGTGGATCTCGGCGCCCGCCTTGGTGATGGACTCCACGGTGAGCTTGTCCCCAGCAACGTTCCGCGCGACGTCGGCCAGCACCGTAAAGGTGGTCAGGACCACGGGCTTGTCACTGTCACTGTTGCCTGAAGCGTCACCCCCGCACGCGGTAAGGGAAAGGGACAAGAGGACGACGACGACGGCGGCGCCGGCACCGCGGAACGCCGCCGATCCCCGGGCGAGGGTTCGGGCGGCTACTTTGGCGCACCGAAACAGAAAGTTAGGCATGCCGAATATTCTACGGGATGCAGAGCTGGCCCCGCAATCTGTGACGCACCCCTCCCCTGCCCAACTAGGCTGAACGTATGGCCACCACACACCGGAAACCACCCCTGCCGCAGCCCGAGCTGTACCGGTTTTCCACCCTTGACTTCACCGCCGTCGGCCTCTACGTGGCCGTGGCCGGGCTCTTCGCCGTGGCCGGGGAACTGCTGGCCCCGCTGATACGCCAGCTTGGGCCCAGCCCGGCCGCCGCGTCGTACGCAGTGAACCTCATCTTCTATGGCTCGATCGGGATCCTGGCGCTGGCCGCCGCCCGCCGGGTGGCGGTCCGGGACCTGCGCGTGCTGGCCACCCGCCCGCGGTTCACCCTGCTGATGGTGCCCGCGGCGGTGGTGGCCATGATGATCCTCACGGCCGTTGTGGTGGCGGCCGGCGGCGGGGTGCAGACCTCCGCGAACCAGGCAGGACTCCAGGCACTGATGCAACAGGTCCCCGCCTGGCTGATAGCGCCGGTCCTGGTGGTGGTGGGCCCGTTTGTGGAGGAGTACATTTTCCGGCATCTACTGATCGGCAAGCTCAGCCGCCGGCTCAACATCTGGCTGTGCTGCGCCCTGTCTGTGGTCCTCTTTGCCGGCATCCACATCGCGGGCCAGGAAGCCATCACGCTCAATGCGCTGCTCCCCTACCTGGCCATGGGCGCCACGCTGGTCTTTGTCTACGTGTGGACCGGGAAGAACCTGATGTTCTCCTACTTTGTCCACGCGGCGAAGAACCTCCTGGCGGTCATCTTCATCTACGCCATCCCGCCCGAGCTTTTCGAGCAGCTGCAGCAGGTCCAGCCCTAGGAACGCGCCGCCCCTACCCAGCAGCCGCGCGCCGTCGTATTTTGGTGGGATGGGACTGAACATCCAGATCGTCGTGGACAGCAAGAACCCGCATGAGCTCGCCGACTGGTGGGCGGAAACGTTGGACTGGGCTGTGGAACCGCAGGACGAGGGCTTCATCCGCTCCATGATCAGCCGGGGCTACGCCACGGACGCCGAGACGCTGGTTCATAAGGACAAACTCGTGTGGCGGACAGGACAGGCCATCCGCCCAGTGGAGGAAATCGAAGCCGCCGCACCTGCACGCCGCATCCTGTTCCAAACGGTGCCGGAAGGAAAGACCGTCAAGAACCGCATCCACTGGGACGTGCGCCTGGATGGTCGCGACAAGGATGATGTCCGAAAGGAACTCGAAGCCCGCGGCGCCCGCTTCCTGTGGACCGCCGGCCAGGGCCCGCTCGAGTGGCACACCATGGCCGATCCCGAGGGCAACGAGTTCTGCATCAGCTGAGCCGATTACTAGACTTGTCCAGTGAGCAACCAAATTCCCGCCAAGGTGTCCGACGTCTTTGACCCCACCCGCTGGCGCACCGTGTCCGGCTTCGACGACTTCCAGGACATGACGTACCACCGGCAGGTCGAGCGCGTCTCGACAACCGGACCAACCGGGACAGAAACCGTCACCAGGGACCTGCCCACCGTCCGCATCGCCTTCAACCGCCCGGAAGTCCGCAACGCCTTCCGCCCCGGCACCGTGGACGAGCTCTACCGCGCCATGGACCACGCCCGCATGACCCCGGACGTCGCCACCGTCCTGCTCACCGGCAACGGCCCCTCCCCCAAGGACGGCGGACATTCATTCTGCTCCGGCGGCGACCAGCGCATCCGCGGCCGGGACGGATACAGGTATGCCGACGGCGAGACCCAGGAAACCATCGACCCCGCCCGCGCCGGCCGCCTCCATATCCTCGAGGTCCAGCGGCTCATGCGGACCATGCCCAAGGTGGTCATCGCCGTCGTGAACGGCTGGGCTGCCGGCGGCGGGCACTCGCTGCACGTGGTCTCGGACCTCACCATCGCCTCCCGCCAGCACGGCAAGTTCAAGCAGACGGACGCCACGGTGGGAAGTTTCGACGCCGGTTACGGCTCGGCGCTCCTGGCCCGCCAGATCGGCCAGAAGGCCGCCCGCGAAATCTTCTTCCTTGCCCGCGAGTACTCCGCGGACGACATGGTCCGCATGGGCGCCGTCAACGAGGCCGTGGACCACGAGCGGCTCGAAGATGTGGCCCTGGAATACGCCGCGGACATCGCCCGGCAGTCGCCGCAGGCCATCCGCATGCTGAAATTCGCCTTCAACCTTGCCGACGACGGCCTGGCTGGCCAGCAGGTCTTCGCCGGCGAAGCCACTCGCCTGGCCTACATGACGGACGAGGCGGTGGAAGGGAAAGAAGCCTTCCTGGAGAAACGGGATCCTGACTGGTCGCGCTTCCCGCACTACTTCTAGGCACCACTTCCAAGCCGGACCGCTCCCAGGCCGCGGCTGACTTCTAAGGCAGGACGGCACATGAATTTCGGACGCCAGACCATCGGTCCCACGGACATCGACCCGGCGCTCAAAGCCCTGGCCGCCGCCCTCCACGGTGAGGGACCCGCCGTCGAACTTTCCGTGGGCCCCGACGGCGAACTGGTGGTGGGACACACTGAGACGCCCGGCTGCGATGACGCCGTGGCGGTGGTCCGCACGTCCGGCTCGACGGGCGCGCCGAAGGCCACCATCCTGCCCGTCGAGGCGCTGGCGGCCTCATCCATGGCCACCGCCCTGGCGCTCAAGGGCGAGGGCCAGTGGCTCCTGGCGCTGCCCGTGCAGTACGTGGCAGGCGTGCAGGTCCTCGTGCGGTCGCTGTTCGCCGGCACCCGGCCGTGGGTCATGGACATGTCCGGCGGCTTCACCCCCGAGGCCTTCACGGCCGGCGCCCTGGAGCTGACCGACAAGTTCCGCTTCACGTCACTGGTGCCCACACAGCTCCAACGCCTCCTGGAGGCGCCGTCGCCGGAGACGCTGGCCGTCCTGCGGCGGTTCAACGGCATCCTGCTGGGCGGCGCGCCGGCGTCGGCCGGGCTGCTGGACGCGGCCCGCGAGGCCGGCGTCAGGGTGGTCACCACGTACGGGTCCGCCGAAACCTGCGGCGGCTGCGTGTACGACGGCGTGCCACTGGAAGGTGTCAAGGTCAGGGTGGCCGACGACGGCCGCATCCTGCTGGGCGGCGATACCGTTGCCGCCGGGTACCTGGATACGCCCGAAGCTACGGACACGTTCTACGAGGAAGACGGCGTCCGCTGGTACCGCACCAACGACCTCGGCACGCTGGACGCGGACGGCCGACTCACCGTGCTGGGCCGCGCCGACGACGTCATCATCACCGGCGGTGTCAAGGTCTCCGCCGCGCATGTGCAGGAAGAGCTGGAGAAGTCCGGCGGCGTCGCGGCGGCTTTTGTGGCGGGCGTCAGGTCCGCGGAATGGGGCCAGGCCGTGGCCGCCTATGTCGCGCTCGACGGCGCTGCCGCGGAATCAGGTGCCGCGGGCACCCCCACCGGGGATCACGCCGTCGTACTTAAACACGAATGGCACCGGCGACTGGGCCTCCTCGCGCCGAAAACCGTGCTGGCCGGCCCCGAACTGCTGATGCTTCCCAACGGCAAGCCGGACCGCCTGGCGATGATCGACCGGCTCAACGCGCTGCATCAGGGAAAGTAGAGTAGAGCTGCACCGGCGGCCCGTTCGCGGCTGCCACCACCGTTTCATCGTTCTCCCGACCCAACACGAGGTACTGACCGTGGCCACAGCCGCACAATGGATCCAAGGCGCCCGCCTCCGCACTTTGCCGGCCGCCATCGCCCCGGTACTGATCGGCACCGCCGCGGCCTACGAGCTGGATTCGTTCCGCCCCGTTAATGCCGTGCTGGCCGCCCTGGTGGCGCTGCTGCTGCAGATCGGCGTGAACTACGCCAATGACTACTCCGATGGCGTCCGCGGCACCGACGAGGACCGGGTAGGGCCGCTGCGGCTGGTGGGCTCCGGCGCTGCCCGGCCGGAACACGTCAAATATGCAGCGTTCGGCGCCTTCGCCGTGGCCATGCTGTTCGGCCTTGCGCTGGTGGTGATCACCCAGAGCTGGTGGCTGATCCTGGTGGGAATCGGCTGCGTGACGGCCGCCTGGGGCTACACCGGCGGAAAGAACCCCTACGGCTACATGGGCTTGGGCGACGTCTTTGTGTTTGTCTTCTTCGGCCTGGTGGCAACTCTCGGCACCACCTACACCCAGGCCGGCCAGGTCAACCTGCCTGCCGTGATTGGCGCGATCGGCACCGGCCTGATTGCCACCGCCCTGCTGATGGCCAACAACGTCCGCGACATCCCCACCGACATCCAGGCCGGGAAAAAGACCCTGGCCGTGCGCCTGGGCGACAAGCACGCCCGCGAAAGCTACGTGCTGATGCTCGCCGTGGCCATCCTGCTGGTGGTCATCCTGGCTCCCGTGCGGCCGTGGATGCTGATCGTGCTGCTGCTCATCCCGGCCTGCCTGATGCCCGCCTGGCTGATGATCAACGGCCGCAAGCGCAAAAGCCTCATCCCCGTGCTCAAGCAGACCGGCCTGATCAACCTCGGCTACAGCCTGCTGTTCTCACTGGGACTGGTGCTCAGCCACGGATTCTAGGACTCGGAGGCCTTCGTTTCGGGTGGCTTCGGGCCGCTGTTCCGGATGGTGACGTCCGGGTTGGCGTCCAGGAGGCTGTCCTCGGCTTCGGCGTCGGCCACCTCGCTTTCACTGCGCAGCGGCTTCGCCTTGCCGGAGAGCCGGCCGTGAATGGCGGCAGCGGCGTCGTCGCGCTGTTTCTGGAAGAAAAGGTAGCTGACCGCAAACGCGATCAGTGCTGCGCAGATGACTGACAGCACCGCCCCCAGCTTCAGGAACATAAAGAGCACAAAGAGCGGCGCAAACAGCGCCAGCCGGATCAGGGAGTATTTCAGAAAGGCCACGGTACAAGTTTAGCCGCCCTGCCTGAACGCCCCCGGCCCGCGGACGATAGACTTAATGGCATGCTCTTCCGTGTGGTTCTCGCCGTCGCAGTTCTCGTCATCTTTGTGTATGGCCTGGTGGACGTGATCCGCACTGACGGCCGCGTCACCCGCGGGATCTCCAAGCCGGCCTGGATCGTGGTGATGATTGTCCTTCCGGTGCTCGGCGCCATCCTGTGGCTGCTGATCGGCCGTCCGCGCGACTCAGCCCCGGTCCGCCAAACACACAGCCACCCCGCCTCTCCGGATGATGATCCCGATTTCCTCCGCAACCTGGAAATGCGCCGCCGGAACGTGGCAGAAGCCGACCGCCTCAAGAAGCTCAAGGATGAGCTTGAGGCGAAGGCAAAGGCCGACGGCGGCTCTGCCGGCACCGGGCCGGACAGTTCCGGCACGCGGAGCCCGGGCGGGAAGGGAACCGGCCACGGCGAAACCGGCGGTGCCAGCACCGGAGACGCGGACAGCCATGACACCGGCGACGTGAAGTAGGTCCCATGGCCCAGCACCCCGACGTAGACCCCCCACTGCCTGCCGCCGCCGGGGCTGCCAGTCCGCCGCCTCCGCCGCGGCCCGGACTCTCCTACGCCGCACCGGCGCCGATCCTGGTGACGCCGCCGACGCCCCGCAGCGTCCGCTTGGCGAGGACGTTCTGGCTGTTCAGCTTCGTCGCCGGTTTGGCCGTACTCATCGGCTCTTTCCTGACCCGCGACTCTCACCTGGAGCGGCTCCGCACGGTGGTGGACCAAATGGCGCCCGGCGGGGAAGCCGACGCCGTGACCACTTCCACGGCCATTGTTTTTTGGGGCAGCCTCGGCGCCCTGCTGTTTATGATCCTGCTAGGAGCGGCGGCGCTGGCGATTTTCTCCGCGCGCCACGGCTGGGCCCGCTGGCTGATGATCCCGCTGCTGGCCGGCCAGGTAATGGTCATGGTGGTGGCCGCAGCCTTCCTCGTTCCCGAGGGCGACGCCGGCAGCTACGTTGTCCTGCTCTGGGGAGCCCAGTTGCTTCTTGCCTTCCTCGGCCTGGTGGCGGTGTTTGTGCCGTCGGCTGGCAGGTGGCTCAAGGCCGGGGGGATCCAGTCGGCGCAGGTCAGTGCGGCGCGGGCGCGGCAGTAAAGGGCTGACCTCAGGCGGACTGCCGGTGCAGCTGCAGGGCCGAGCATTCAGCCACGACGCCCTCACAGCTGCGCATCACCACGCGGCAGGCCTCCACGGCTGAGCGCTCCGTCAACGGGTTTTCCGATATTGTCCGCCACCGGTTCAGGCAGCGGCGGGCTTCGGCCAGGACTTCGTCCGGGCCGATATCCGGAGCCAGCCCCATCCTCAGGGCGGACGCCGCTCCCCAGCCGCCGACCAGCCTTTCGGCTTCCGCGGCCAATTCATCGCTGAGGGATACCCCGGTGGTACGGATCGTGGCGAGCAGGCGGAGCTCACGGAACTCATGGGCGTTGGCCTGAAGGCGTTCCAAGGCTGCGGCCAGGTGACCGGCCCCCTCCCTGGGCGCGGTTCGCAGCAAGCTTTCCACTCCCACCAAGGCAGTGCGGGCTTTGAGGGCATCCCCTCGGGCCTCGAACTGCCGGGCCACAAGGTGCAGCAACGGGTCCAGCCCGCTGCGCCGGGCCAGTTCATGCGCCAGTGGCGTGGGTTCAGTGAAGCCACTCCGGATCAGCACCACGCCCAGCCGGATCCCAAACAGGCCGAACCGCTCAAGGAGGGAGGCGCGGGCTTCAGCGCCCAGGCTTTGCGGGACAGCGGCCCTGATGAACCTGTCCGCCGACAGCAGCATCCGCTCCCGGGCGGACCGCTCCATGCCGGCCAGGACCCGCAAAGACTCGAAGTCCGACTGGCGCATGCTGCGTGCGCTCTGCGCCAGCAGCCCGGCCACCGGGACCACCCCCAACGCCAGCTTTCGCAGGTTGTGGTCCCGGCGATAACGCTCGGCGATCTCACCGGCTGAGAGAAGCGAATCAATGCGGCCAGCGCCGATCTCATCGGCCCGGGACAGCACGGCAAGGGCGTTCACGGTTCCCGACCTACCCGCCTCGGTATCCCTGAAGGATTCGAGGAACCGCAGGTCCGAGGCGTGCATGTGGCGCATCAGGTAGATGATGGCATCAGCCTCAGAGGGCGCGTCCACGGGGATGAGGAAATCGGTGGACCGGGCAGAGACGTCTTCGGACAACGAGGCGATTCCCGGGGTGTCTATCAGGGTGAGCTCGCGCAGGGCCGGCGAGGGCCACTCCACCACCAGCCGTTCCACGTCCTGGGCGCGGGCGTTGCCCAGGACAAACACCAGGCGGCCGTCCACGCGCTTCAGCGGCAGGATATGCGGTTCACCAGCAATGGGGTAGGCCGTGATCCGCGGCGTGTGCCCATAGCGGTACCAAGTCACAATCCTTGTGCATTCCCCGGTGTCGGTCGGGGCGATCTCCTCCCCGATGATGGCGTTCAGCAGCGTGGATTTTCCCGCCTTGACCATGCCTGCCACAGCGAGCCTGAGGGGCTCGGACAGCCGCCGGGCGTAGGTCTCCAATGCCGCAGCCGCAGCGGGGTCGTCCGCATACACGAGCAGGGCGTCCTGGATCAGGTTCGCCACTCCCGCGCTGATGGACTCCTTCATTTGGCCGCCGCAACCGCCGGCGCCGCGCCCACCGACTGGCCGCCCGTCGTCGGACTTCCCGACGCCGGATTTCCCACCGCCGTGCCGCCGCGCCCGGCCGGAGACTGCCCGGCCGGAGACTGCGGCCCCGGGGATTGGGCCACTTCGGTGGCCACCAGACCGGCCGCATGGTGCAGGGCGTCCACCTTTTTGAGCTCCGCCTTGATCTCGCGGATGCGGATATCCTTTTCCAGCGTGTAGGTGGTGGCTGCCTTCTGGGCCGCCGCCACCGAATCCGCGAGGGAGCGGTGGTGTTCGTCCGCGATTTCAGTGAAGTGGTCCCGGGTGGAGCGCTGCACCAGCCGCAGCCGGTCCTTGAGCTGCTTGCCCACCTGGAAGGTGACATCATCCAGTTGGCGGCGGACCAGCGCTTTGGCTTCGGCCTGCCGGCGCTTCAGCCGTGCTTCCTTGTCCTCGCGGTACGCCTTGCGGCCCAGCAGCAGGCCCGCGCCCACTGACAGGGGATTGATCAGGGCCATACCTAAGATTCCCGTCAAGAGCCCGAACATCAGCACGCCGCCGTAGGATCCGCGCATGCCGATCAGGACCTTCTGCAGGGGGTTCACGTGCCCGTCGTCAAGCCTGGGCATGTTGTCCACCGGGTCCAGCGCGTCGCCGGTGTCCGAGACGTGAAGCACCGGCAGGGCCACTTCGTCCTCTGAAAAATGCTCGGCCACCTGGGCGGCCACCCACTGCGCGCGTTCGCTGGTCCACACAAACGTGTCCGAGATCGCGGCGGCGGCGCACTCCTCGAGCCACGCGGAAAACTGGGTCCAGGTGGGGCCGGGATCGCCCTGGTCAATAGCGGCCTCGGCTTCGCGCTGGATGCGCCGCAGGCGGTCCCGGAGGTCGTACTCCATGTCCGCGATCAGGTCGCCGATGCCGTCGTTGAGCGTAATCTGCCACCGGGCGGAACGTTTGCGCAGCTCATCGGCCTGTGTCTTCGCCTCCTCCAGCCCCGCAATTATCCGTGGCGTCCCCTCAGGATCCTCAAGCGCTCCCAGCTCGGACCGCAAGGACAGGCGCAGGTTCTCGGTCACGGAGAGCAGGTCCTGGCTGACGGAGCGCCGTTGCAGCCGTTCCGCCTTGCCCACAATTTCATTCCGGAGGTGGCCGATCAGCACGGGGAAACCCGACTCGGCATTGAGTTCGCTGTCCTGCAGGCGTGCAGCCTCCAGCCGGAGATCTGAGGAAACCGCGAACAGTGGGATGTCCGGCGCCATCTGCGCGAGCCGGGCACGGTCCATGGCCTCCACGCGCCGCCAGTCCGGATACAGGTCCGTTTTGGACAGGATGCCCGCAACGCTCGGGGTGATCCGCATGGCCTGCCGCAGGAACCGCATTTCGGGTTCGGTGTACTCCTGCGAGGCATCTGAAACCAGCAGCATGGCGTCCGCGGTGGGCAAAGCAGTCAGGGTGGTCAATGTGTGCGAGGAGCCCAGTCCTCCCACACCCGGGGAATCGATGACCGTCAGTCCGCCGGCCAGGACCTTGCGGGGCAGGAAAACTTCGGCCGCTACGAGCTTCTTGACGTTTCCGGGGTTGCCCCGCTCGGAAACGTAAGCCGCCAGGTCCGCTATGTTGATGGGCTGCCGCTCCAGTGCGGCTTCGTCGCCGGGCTCTGCGCCGGCTTTGGGCCGCAGGATGGCGGCGGACGCGGGTTCCCCGTGGCGGACCACGGTGGGCACCGAGGTGGCGATGTCGTCGTCCACAGGGCATACCGGGGCGTTCACCAGGGCGTTGATAAGTTTGCTTTTTCCTTGTTTGAATTCCCCCACCACGATCACGCGGCTACTCGGATCCTTCAGCCGGCGCAGGGTCTGGTCCAGGCGTTTCCGCAGGTCCGCGCGGTCCCCGGTCCCCAGCAGATCGATGCCCTGCTCTACCAGGGACGCCAGCTGGCCGGCGCTCATCGGCACCGGCGTACGTCCTGGGCCTCCCGGTCGTTGCGATTCAGCCATAATTTGTCCTTTGCAGCAGGGGTGCGGTGGGACGGGGGATAATCCGAAGAGCCCGGCAGGAGGTTGATAGCCTCCTGCCGGGCGCTCCCGGTACCCGGAACTGATGCCTAGAGCACGATTGTCGAATCCTCGACTGCGACGTCTGTTTCGACGTCCAGATCGGTGTTGGTGGAGTTGTCCGAGTTGTCCTGGAAGGAGTCCTCGACCTCAACCGGGTTGAAGGAATCAACAACCTCCACCTCGGTGGTCTCGGTCTGCGAGTTGTCGTTGAAGGAGTCCGCCACGTCAACCGCAACATCGGTGTTGGTGGAGCTGTCTACGGAGGAGTTGTCCTGGAAGGAATCCTCAACGGCAACATCGGTGTTGGTGGAGTTGTCGACGGAGGAGTTGTCCTGGAAGGAATCCTCGATCTCCACGGCAACATCGGTGTTGGTGGAGTTGTCCGAATTATCGGAGTTATCCGAGTTATCGGAGTTGTCCTGGAAGGAATCCTCGATCTCCACCGAGTTGTCCACGGAGTTATCCGAGTTGTCCGAATTATCGGAGTTATCGGAGTTGTCCGAGTTGTCGTTGAACGAATCAGCGACATCAACGTCAACATCGGTATTGAACGAATCGTCCACATCCAGGTTGCTGTTGCCGATGTTGACGTCACCGCCGGCTGTGATCGAGTTGTCCGTGGAATTGTCCGTGGTGTTGTCCGTGTTGTAGGAGTCACTGGTGTTGTAGGAATCCCGGACGTTGTTGTCGTCCCCGGCAGCCAGGGCCTGGTCGCCGGAAGCGATGACAGCCTCGTTGTCGAACCACTGGTTCACATCGCCGTCGGCCCAGATGTTCTGGTTGATGGATTGGTCCGTGACCGTGTCGCGGTCATCCACCGTTGACGTGTAGGAGTAGTTGTTCACGACGTGGTGCAGCTGCTGGACGGCGTGGGCGTGGTCGTCGTGATCGTGGTGACCGCCTCCTGCAGGAGGCGGGGTGTGACCCGCACCGCCGCCTGCAGGAGGCGGGGTGTGGCCGGCGCCGCCGTTGCCGCCGGTCCACGAGGTGTTCCCGCCGGTGTTGTACTCCCGGTCGAAGGAAGAAGCGTTGACAGTGATGGGTGCGTAGTCCAGGACGACCGGCATGGCGGCGTCAACGTCCGCGGAGCAGACTTCGCGCAAGCCGGCATCCTCGAGTGATCGCTCCGGATCGTTCAGGAACTCCTCGGCAGCGGCGGGGTTGTTGAACAGGCCCATCAGGAACTGGACGAGCTGGTTAGCGAGTGTAGGCATTGGATGGTCCTCAAATCTCTCTGAGTTGTGGATCGCCAGGCCTCGGTGCCGGGCTTAAATCAAACCTAAGGTCCTTCGTAGTGGCCGGGCATCGGGTTGTGTCCCCGTACCCGGATGCCCCGCTTAGGGGATTGCCCGTTCCGCGGCTAGGGGCGCAGTAGGGGCTGAGTCTGGGCCCGGATAATCTGCACCCAGCGCCAGCCTCAGGCGCACCAGCAGATCGGAGCGGTTTTCGGCCCCAAGCCTCCGCCGCATCCGGGCAATGTGATGTTCAGCAGTCCGGGGGGAAATGTAGATGGCTTCGCCGATTTCCCGGTAGGTCTTCCCTTCCAGGACCAACCGCGCCACTTCCTTTTCGCGTTCACTGAGCCCCGAGGAGTCAGGATGCGCGCCATGGTTGTTCTCGGCGGCACTGCGGCGCACTTCCGGTGCCAGCCCGGCGGGCGGCCCGGTGGGTCCGCCGTGCGGGTGGAGGTCCCTGGCGCAGGCAAGGAGCCGCACCATGTCCCTGCGCTCTTCCGCTTGCGCGGCCGCATGTCCTGCCAGCCGGGCCCCTTCCCACGGCATGCCCACCACTTTCAGTCCCCGGGCAGCGTTCTCCACATCCGTCGCCTGGAACCGGCCGGCCAGGACGCTGACCCAGGCCTTGCCGGCGGCGGCGAGCACAGCGGCCAGGTGGCTGTAGTCCGCGGCCCGCACCAGCGCTGCTGCATGCGGGGCAAGGTCGGCCGGGCTTTTGTTCAGCAGAGCGGCCTGGACCGCCGCCCAGTGAAGCGGAACGGCCCACAGGGGCGGCTCCCCCAGCTTGGTCAGCAGGGCCCACGCTTCATCCAGATAATGCGCGACTCGCCGTGTCTCCCGCAAACGGGCCGCAGCAATCATCATCTCGCCCCACGGCAGCAGGCTGTAAAGGTCGACGGCGGTGTGCAGCATCGCTTCGCGGGCGCGCTCCCAGGCCATCACCAGGTCATGGACGTCGCCGCTGCGCCGGGCAAGGCCCACTTCCAGGGCCGCGCACAGGAATTCGTCCCTGGGCACCAGCGGCCAGTGGTTGGCTTTGGAGGCTTCGTTGATGGCCAGGCGTGCTTCGTCAGCATCGTCCTGCTGCATGGCCGACCACGCCTGCAGGAGGTGCAGCCGTGGCCTAACGGCGTCACCGCCCTGCCTCGCGGCGACGGCGGAGCGGATGATGGTGTCCGCTACGTGGGGTTCACCGCTGTGGAGGGCCAGCAACGCGGCCAGCGCCCCCGGGGTGTCCGGAAGGGGCAGCGCCGAACCTGACGCGTTGAGCATGTCCGAAGCATGGATCAGCAGGGGAAGGCCTTTGCGTGGATCCCGCTCCATCGACTCCATCACGCCCTTGCCCGTTTGCGAAAGCGCCACCGCCAGGAGGGTGGGCGACACCGGTTCCGACCCGGTGGGAAAGATCTCTTCCGCGCCCGCCCGCTTGCCGCTGCCGACCATGGCCACCGCGGCGAGCGGGGCGGACCGGCCTACGTTCGCCGGACCAAGCCAGGCATAGAGGTCGGCGCTGCGGACCAGCAGCCCTCGCTGTGCCCAGACGGAAGCAGCAACATCCACGCCCAGCCTGACATCCGGCGGATCGGAGCTCATCAGGAGTCCGTCAATGATCCGGCCGGCGGAGTCGAGGTCGCCCGCTGCGGCTGCGGCCTGGGCGCGGCGGGCAGCCGTGCGCAGTTCGTCCGCCCCTGCCAGCAGCGCTTCGCTGTATAACTGGGCGGCCAGACCGGGGTCGTGCTGCAGCGCTTTGTCCGCGGCGGCTTCGAGTTCGGCGGCGACCCTAGGGTCGGCCAGGCCGCCCCTTGCCAACTCGCGGGCAAGGTCGCCGAGGGGCCGGCCCTCGGCCGAAACAAAACCGACGAGTTCCCGCTGCAATGCATGCACCCGGGCCGTGGGCGTGACGTTCAGGAGCGCGTGCTGCGCCGGGCCGACGACGGTCCCGTCGGGAAGCAGCAGGCCCGAGGACTCGGCACGCTGGACTACCGCGTCCAGGTCCGGGCTGTCAGGACTTGCCAGCTTGTGGTCCAGCTCCGCGGGCAGCGGACCGGGCAGGGTGAACCCCACGGACAGTGCCAGCAGGAGTTCCCGGACTGCCGCATTCTCGCCCCGCAGCTGCTGTGCCATGTGGCTGGTTCCGCGGGGGGCCGACGTCCCTGCCTCGGGCAGGTCGCGTTCGGGCTGCGTCTGATCGGCCGCCATGACTCAGACCGCCGGTTCGGTGGTTGGAACTGGATCCATGGTGGGTGACGGTTCGGCGACCGGTTCGGCGACCGGGTCAGGTACCGGCGCAGGATCCGTCGTCGGCTCGGGTGCCGGCTCGGGTGCCGGCGCAGGCTCCGTCGTCGGGTCCGGCGCAGGCTCCGTCGTGGGAACCGGAGCCGGGTCGGTGGTCGGGTCCGGTGCAGGCTCCGTCGTGGGAACCGGAGCCGGGTCGGTGGTCGGGTCCGGTGCAGGGGTCGTCGGGTCTGGAGCCGGAGCCGGGTCAGTGGTGGGATCCGGAACGGGGTCAATGGGCAATGGATCAGGGCCGGGTCCCGGGTCCGTCGTCGGGTTGGTCACCGGACCGGGGACGGAGCCCCCGGAACCCTGTGCAGGCTCACCCGAGGTGTCCGTCCCGGCAGCGGCCCCGCCGGCGGCTGGTTGGCCTGCTTCGGTAGGTGGCCTGCTGGTGGGCGAGGCAGCGATGTCCAGGCCCGCGGAACTGGCTGGCGCACCGCTGTCCTTCGGCTCGGCGCTGGCTTCAATCCCCAGGACCGGGACCTGCGCCGCGCCGGCACCTGCCGCGGCCCCACCGGCGCCGGGTCCGCCGGGAGCGGCGGCACCTCCGGCCGTGTCCTTCGCCGCATCTGCGTCCTGCGGGACGAACATCGCCGTGAGGCTGCCGAGTCCGTCCGGGCTCTGGGCTGCCGTCGCTGTGAGCCCGGTGAAAAGCGCCGCCACCGCTGCCACCGCGGTGAGCCGCACGGACGGACGGGGGGCATGCGCGCCGCCCTTGCGCCCGGCGGCATGGGCACCTGCGGAATGGGCACCTGCGGAATGGGCGCCGGCGTCGGCATGCCGGGACCAGCTGGCTTGTCGGAAGGCAGCTCCAGGATGCCCGTCAACCTGCGTGAGGACGGCGGCGGCTGGCTGTGCGGTCAAGGCAGCGGGCTGCGCGGTCACCTCCGGCTGCGCGCGGAGGGCGGCAACGGCGGCGCCGAGACAGATGGATGACTTGGGATCGGCGTCCACGGCGATGGGCCGGTCCAGCTGCTCCGAAATCAGCTGTGCCACCAACGGAATGCGCGATGAGCCGCCGATGAGAAGCACCGCGGACAGGTCGGCCGGGGTGAGCCCAAGGTCCTGCAGGGAACGCTCCAGGGCGTCCACTGTCTCCCGGATGGGCTCGCTGATCATGGCCTCGAACTCGGACCGGACCAGCCGCACCTGCTGCTGGATTCCCGGCAGCAGCACGGAAATGCTGGCCTCGCTGTCCGCGGACAGTGCCTCCTTGGCTTCCACACACTCCCGCCGCAGGCGCGCCAGGGCCGCCAGCGCGCCGGGCGCCGACGGGTCAAGATTGGCCAGGCCCTGCCCGGCGTGATCGGCAACGTACCGCAGGACGGCTGCGTCGAAGTCGGCGCCGCCCAGCCCCTCGATCCCTTCGGGACGGCCCAGTAGTTCAAAGTGACCGGCGTCCGTTTTCTTCAGGACTGCGGTATCGAAGGTCCCGCCACCGAGATCATAGACGGCTATGGTGCTGCCGTCCTCCACCCGCACCTGGGCGGCGTAGTGCAGCGCCGCCGCTTCCGGCTCGCTGATCAGGGTGACGTTGGCGAGGCCCTTGGCCGCGAGGGCAGCGAGGATGAGCTGCGTCCGGTGCGCGCGCCAGGAGGCAGGGTGGGAAAAGATAATGTCCGACGGCGGCGCGCCCTCGCGCTCTTCAGCCCGGTCTACGACCCAACGCGCCATGGTGGCGAAGACGTCCTCAGCGGGGAGGGAAAGCGTGCCTACCGCAATGGGGACGTCGTCTCCGACGCGCCTTTTGAACTCCCGCACCACCCGCTCCGGAGAGTCAAGGCCGCGGCGTTCGGCCGCTTCCCCCACCAGGATGGGGCCTTCCTCGGGGTAGTAGACCACAGAAGGCACAGCCGTTCCACGGAGCCCCAGCGGGAGGCTCTCCGGAACACGCGAGGCATTCTGATCAATTCGGAGGAGGGCGGCAGCCGTGAAACTGGTCCCGACATCAACGGCGAGCACATAGCTCATGGGCACCTCGGAAAAACGCAGCTAGTTGTCCGCGAGCTTCATCACAGACGAGCTTCAACCAAGGTAGCATCACCGCTTGCCCAGCAACACCCTCATTCGTACATCGATTGGTGTATTAGGTGCGGGCTAAGGCGGCTCTCCGGAGAAACCCCAGTTCAGAGGCCCGAGTAGGAATGCAGGCCGTTAAAGAACTGGTTCACGATCGTGAAATTGAAGACCACGCAGAGGTAGCCGACGATCGACAGCCACGCGGCGCGGGTGCCGGTCCAGCCGCGGGTGGCGCGGGCGTGCAGGTAGCCTGCGTAGACCACCCAGATCACAAATGTCCAGACTTCCTTGGTGTCCCAGCCCCAGAACCGGCCCCAGGCTTTTTCGGCCCAGATGGCACCGAACATCAGGGTGAAGGTCCAGCCGATGAAGGCGATGGCGTTGATCCGGTAGGACAGGTTTTCCAGGCTCAACGCCGAGGGAACCAGCCGCATGAAACCAAGCTTGTCTGCACCGCCGGCAGCCACCGTCTTTTGCCGGTGGGACTGGACCAGCTGCAGGGCGGACATGGCGAACGTGAGGGTGAAAAGCGCGGAGGAGAGCACCGCGATGGAGACGTGGATGATCAGCCAGTAGCTCTGCAGCGCCGGGACCAGGTGGCCCACAGGGGTCCAGTAGGCCACCGAGGCGGCCACCAGCATGATGATGGCCAGGCCCACCACAAACGTGCCGAGGAACCGCAGGTCACGGCGGATCAGCACCAGCAGGAACACGGCCACGGCCACGAAGGCTCCGGTGGTCAGGAACTCGTACATGTTGCCCCATGGCACCCGGCCTGCACCCACGGCGCGCGTGATGACGCCGGCGGCGTGGATCAGCACACCGAGAACGGTGAGGGCAACGGCGACGCGCGCCGGAACGCGCCGTTCGGCCGCGTAGCGCATATCGGCGCCGGCTGTCTGCCCGGCCCCGGAACCCTCGTCGCCCCGCTTGGCAACGGACGACGACGGCCGCTCGGCCCGTCCCACGGGTCCGGCCAGGTGCGATTCAACCCTGTTCGCTGCCGCGGCTGAACCCGCAGAAGCGCCAGCGGAAGCACCAGCGCCGGCCATCGCGGCCACCTTGGTCCCGGCAGCTTCAGCCGCCTTCAGGTCAACAGCGCGCAGGGCCCTGCTGCTCTTCGCGAGGTCCCAGGCGAAGGCGATGAAGGCCACGGTGTAGGTGCCGGCGGCGAGCAGCATAAGCAGCTCGCTGTACTGGCCCATGGTTTCGTTGATGGCGAACGGCATTACTGGTCCTTTTTCGGCCCGGTGGGGCCAGCTGGGGAGGTGAGCGAGTCTGCGCCATTATCGTCCTGGCGGCTGGGAGTTTGCTGGGTGCCGGTGGAATCGGAATCGGAATCGTCAGAGGATTCGCCGGAAACGGAATCCTCAATCTGCCACTCTTCGGACAGCAGCTTCCTAATGACAGCCGCTTCCGCGGCGAGCCGGTGGTCCTCGCCGCGTGCAAGCAGGCCATACTCCACCATGGTCCGGCCGTCCTGGTGGCTTCCGGTCCGCACCCAGACACGGCGCCGGTTGACGTAGAGCGAGACGATCAGGCCGCCCACGGCCAGCAGCGCGAAGATGAGGGCGTAGAGCTGGCCGGGGTTGTGGTGGATGTCCACACCGACGTACCGCTTCACGCTGTCAAAGCTGATGCTGCCCTTGCCGTCCGGCAGGGTATAGGTGCCGCCCGGTGCCAGGGTGATGCCGCCGGCGTCCAGGTTGCGGGCGTTCAGCGGCGTGAGGTCACTGACATCGAGCTCAAACACGTTCTGCGGCGCGCCGGCGTCCAGGCCAAGGTCCCCGAAGTAGGAGTTCAGGGTCAGCTGCGGGTTGAACAGGTCCGGATCGCCGCTGAAGGACACGCCCTCGTCCGTGATAAACGCCGTGGGCAGGAAGAACCCCACGAAGCCCAGCTGTTCGGGCCGCGCGTCAGGGACCTTGATCACCAGGGACGAGTAGTAGTTCTCACCCTGGAGCTTGGCCACCACAGGACCCTGCATGGCCACGTTGCCGGCGCCGTCGCGGATGGTCACCACTGGCGCGTAGCCGTTGCCGGTGAGGTAGATGCTGGTGCCGCCCAGGTTCACGGGCTCGTTGACCTTCAGGATTTCCTGCTTGGCGGGTGAGTCCGGGGTTTCCCGGGTGGTGACTTCGGCGTTAAAGTCGATGGGTTGACCGATCTTGCCCCGTGATTCGCGGTCGAAAGTAACATCGAATTTGTCCAGCTGGATGGAGTACGGCTGCAGCTGGCTGGACTGGAAGTTGGTGCCGGGGGTGAACTGGTCGTAGCCCACCAGGGTGTTCACAAAGGTGTCGCCCTCCACCAGGATGCGCTGGCCGCTGTAGCCGAACAGGCCGCCGACGGCCACGGACACCAGCACGCCGATCAGCGACGTATGGAACACCAGATTCCCCACCTCCTTGGCAAAGCCGCGCTCGGCGCCCAAAGACGGCCGCGCGCCGTCGTCGTCCCTCACCTCAACACGGTAGCCGCGCTTCCTGAGCACCCCGGCGGCACTGCGGATGGCGTCCGACGCCGGGAGGCCGGCATCGGCCGGAACCACCAGTGTGCCGTACTCGGGGAGTCGGGAGAGACGTTTAGGGGTCCGCGGGGGCTGGGAGCGCATGGCCCTGTAATGGGCGATGGCGCGCGGGACCACACAGCCGATCAGCGAGATGAACAGCAGGATGTAGATGGCCGAGAACCAGGCCGAGGAGTAGACGTCGTAGAGCTGCAGGGTGTCCAGCAGCTTCCCGTAGTCCGGGTTGTCCTTGATGTACTGCGTCACGATGGACGGGTTGGCCGGGCGCTGCGGGAACAGCGAACCGGGCACCGCGGCGACGGCCAGGAGCAGCAGCAGGAACAGCGCCGTGCGCATGCTGGTCAGCTGGGTCCAGGCCCAACGCAGCATCTCCACGGGCCCCAGGACAGGCAGCGCCTCTGTTTTTGCGGCGGCAACGGGGGCCGGGGACTTCTTGTTTGCTTTCACGCGCTCGCTCATCAGATCGGCAATTTCACATCGGTTTGGAACCAGTACTGCAACTCGGTGACCCAGGTGCCCCAGACGCCGCTGGCCATCAGCAGGCCGAGCATCACCAGGATCCCGCCGCCGATCCGCTGGATGGCCAGGCGGTGCGTGCGGAAGAAGGACATCACGCCCATGCCGCGCCGGACCGCCAGGGCGATCAGCAGGAACGGGATGCCCAGGCCCAGGCTGTAGACAAATGCCAGGAAGGCACCCTTGGCTGCGGAGGAGCCGCCGGACAGGCTCAGGAGCTGGACAGCGGAATAGGTGGGGCCGATGCACGGGGCCCAACCCAGGCCGAACGTGAGGCCCAGCAACGGGGCGCCCCACAGGCCGGCCGGTGGCTTGGCGTGGATCTTCGCATCACGCTGCAGCCAGCCGAAACCGCCCATAAACACCACACCCATAAGGATCACCAGGACCCCCAGAAGTTGGGTGATCCAGGCATTCTGCGAGCCGGTGATCAGGGTGCCAAGCTGGCCGAACGCGCCGCCCAGCAGGACAAAAATCACCGAGAACCCCAGCACAAAAAGCCCGATGCCCGCGAGCATCCGGCCGCGCTTCTGCTTCTGCAGGTCCACGCCGCTCAGGCCGGTGACGTAGCCCAGGTAGCCGGGCACCAGGGGCAGCACGCACGGCGACAGGAAGGACACCAGACCAGCGAGCAGCGCCACCGGGATGGCAAGCAGGAGCGAGCCGTTCAGGATGGTTTCGGCGAAGGGGCTGTTCACGGTCCGGGGCCGCCGCTACTCTGCCACGGCGGTGGTGATGAGGGCTTTGAGGGTGCCCTTCTGGATTTCGCCCAGCACGCGCGAGGCCACGCGGCCCTGCCTGTCCAGGACCAGCGTAGTGGGGACTGCCCCCGGCGGGACCAGGCCGGAGACGGCCAGGAGCACACCGCCGTTCTTGTCGTCGAAGCTGGGGTAGGTCAGGTTGAAGGTCTTGTCGAAGGCCTCTGCGGTGCCTTTTTCGTCGCGGAGGTTGACGCCGAAGAACTGCACACCCTGGTCCTTGAAGTCCTGGTGCAGCTCTTCCAGAATGGGTGCTTCCACCCGGCAGGGTGCGCAGGCGGCGAACCAGAAGTTCAGGACCGTCACTTTGCCTTGGAAGTCCGCGGGGGCTACTTGGGTGCCGTTGAACAGCGTGCCGTTGATGGCGACGGCGGCCTTGCGGTCCGCCGCGGTGAACTCGGTCACCGAGCCGTCCCCGGCGACGTAGTTCTTGTTGTCGCCGGCTTTTGCCTGCTTGGCGAGGGCGTCTTCCTGAGCGCAGGCGGACAGCCCCAGCGTCAGGGCGGTCAAGGCGGCGCCGCCGGCAGTGAGTACGGCACGGCGGGATGTGGTGCGGGTTGTTGCGCGGGTGGTTGCGCGGGGGGCAGTCATGTCAGGCTCCAGGGGTGCTGGCGGCACCGGGAAGAAGGGCGGCAGCAGGCTCACTGTACTCAACGCGCAGGAGCGAGCCGTCGTCGTCGAACACCAGGGAGGTGATGGACGTCAGCGTGCACTCGCGTTTGCGCGGGTCGTGCCAGAGCGGCTTGCCTTCGGCACTGAGCCGCGTGGCCCAGATGGGGAGCTGATGGCTGACCATGATGGCTTCCGGGCCGTCGGTTCCGTATTCCCCGGCGGCCAGCTCGATCGCTCGCAGCCGGGCGTCCTCAACAGCTGACCTGACGCGCGCGGCCTGCGCCTTGTACGGTTCGCCCCACGACGGCCGAAACGGGTTGACCAGGTGGGGCCAGTGCTTGGGCTTCCGGAGCTCAGCCCTGGTGACCCTCATGCCCTGGAAGTAGTTTTCCGCTTCGATGATGCGGTCGTCTGTGTGGATTTCCAGACCCAGCGCCTCGGCCGTGGGAGCCGCTGTCTCCTGCGCCCTCACCAGCGGCGACGCCGCAAGATAGACGATCCTCGCCCCGCGCGCGGCACGCCCGGCGAAGTGGTCGGCCAGGGTCTGCGCCATTTCCCGGCCCAGCTCTGAGAGGTGGAATTCGGGCAGCCTGCCGTACAAAACGCGGTCAGGATTGTGGACCTCGCCGTGGCGGAGCAGATGGACAGTGGATTGGGGCATGTTTACCAGTTTCTCAAAGATGGCGTGCGATCCGAAATCTTCTACGTCCAGTAGAACTCAAACTTTTGGAAAAATGTTCCGGAACAGGGAACAAAACATGCAAATGCATGTTTATACTGGATGCAGCGGATAGTTGATCATTCAACAGATGAAGCGTCAAGCTATCCGGAAGTACCACATGACAAACCCAAGGAGAAACACCATGACTCTTCCCGCAGACGTCACCACCGGCACCTGGACCCTCGACAACTCGCACAGCGAAATCGGATTCACCGTCCGGCACGCAGGCATCAGCAAGGTCCGCGGCCAGTTCAAGGATGCCGCAGCAACCCTGGACCTCGCCGACAACGTGGCCGATTCCAAGATCAGCGCCACCATCCAGACCTCCAGCTTCGACTCCGGCGATGTCAACCGCGACGGCCACGTCCGCGGCGAAGACTTCTTCGACGTCGAGACCTTCCCGGAAATCTCCTTCGTCTCCAACGGCCTCGTGGCCAAGGGCAACAGCTACGAGCTGACCGGCGACCTCACCATCAAGGGTGTCACCCGGCCGGTTTCCCTCGAGACCGAGTTCAACGGCGTGGCCGTGGACCCGTTCGGCATGACCCGCGCCGGCGTCTCCGCTGAAACCACCATCAGCCGCAAGGACTTCGGCCTGACCTGGAACGCTGTGCTGGAAGCCGGCGGCGTGCTGGTCAGCGACAAGGTTGCCATCAACCTGGAGCTCGCGTTCATCGCACCCGCAGCATAGTTTCTTCCTGACGCACCCCGGCCGCCATTTCCCCGGAATCTGGAGGCCGGGGTGCTTTGCTTAATCACCTGGATACCGGCGGACACGCGGTCTACAGTGAGTCCCATGAGCAACAGTGAAGTACCGCAGCCCCAGCAGCCCAGCAGCGAGCAGCCCGGTGCCCAGCCACCAGGCACCCAGCTGCCCGCCAGCAACGTACCCCCTGCCGGCAACGTTCCGCCCGCGGGTAACCAGCCGCCACAGGGTTACCCGCAGCCCTATGGCCAGCCCGGGCAGCCACACAACCAGCCAGGCCAGCCGGGCGGCCTCCGCTTTGAGATGCCGACCGACGGCCCCCGCAACTTCAACGACGTCATGCCCAACGGCGGATTCTCTGGCATGTTCAGCGTGACCGGGCTGCCCACCGAGCTCAAGGTCTCGTACTGGATCTGGCTCATTGGCGGCATGCTGGGTGTACTGGGCGGCCTCTTCGGGATCCTTGCCACGCTGGCATTGTTCACGGTGGCACCCGCGCTGGCTGCGGTGGTCCTCGTTTTGGTGCTGGTGGCACTGGCCCTGGCCGCGGCCCAGATTGTCCTGGTCCTGAAGATGAAGGAGGGCAAGGAATGGGCCCGCCTTGCGCTCACCATCGTGGCCGGCGTTTCGCTGGTGCTCGCCGTACTCGGCGGCAGCGTGGGCGGCGGCAACGGCGTCGGCAACAACTGGCTCGGCTTCCTTATCAGCGCCGCGGCAACCGTTCTCATGTGGCTACCGAACTCGCAGGCCTGGTTCAACGCCGTCAAGGGCCGCGCATAGTCGCCTCGCCCCAGATGGCCGGGCGTTTGCGGGCATCTTACTGGCCGCGAAGAGACAGCCGCGCGTGCTCGATTGCTAGAACCAGAGTCTTGAACGATACGGGCTGAGTTCCACGGGAATACCTCCCCGGAATGATCCCCCGCGGCACGCGCCGGGGGTACGGTGGGAAGTAAGCCGTTCTGGGGGCAGGCCAGTTGGACTGCACCCAGCAGCCGAACTGACATCCGACCTGCAAAGGACCGCTCATGAGCACGCCTGTCCCGCCTCCCGTCCCGAACGAACCCGAGCCCGGCAACCAGCCACCCGCGCCCCGATACGGCGAGAACAGCCCGCAGTTCGGGCAGCCCACGCCACCGGCGCCACAGTATGGGCAGAACGCCCCGCAGTATGGCCAGCAGGCTCCCCCGGCGCCACAGTACGGGCAGAACGCCCCGCAGTATGGGCAGAACAACCCGCCGCAGTTCGGCCAGCCCACACCTCCGCCCTATAGCCAGCAGCCGTACGGACAGTCCCCTTACGCGCAGTACCCGTCCGAACAGCCGCAGGCCACGGGCTCCAACGGGGTTCCCCAGTTGGTCAATATCTCCTTCTGGCTACTGATTGCCTCGGGCGTGGTATTTGTGATCAGCCTGCTCATGGGCATCGGCATGCTTGACGATCCTCAGATCCGGAGTGCGTTCGACGAGGCCATGCGCAGCAGCGGCGCCACTGGTGCGGAATTCGCGTTCGACGATTTCAAGGGCGTCCTTGCCGGATCGCTCGTAGTCTTGGCGATCATCGGTGCGGGGTTGTACGCACTGGTGGCGCTCTTCGTCCGCAAGGGCAAGAACTGGGCCCGCATCCTCGGCACCGTTTTCGCGGCGCTGTCCGTTTTCGGCCTCTTCGGCGTACCGGGCCTCGGAACCCTGGGAACTCTCGCAGGGATCGCGGCCATCGTACTGCTCTACCTGCCGGCCTCGGCACCCTACTTCCGTAAGCAGCAAGCGTTCGGCAGCCCGTACGGCACCCCGGGCACCACGCCTGGCAACCCCTACGGCCAGTAGTACCAACCAGGCGAATCCATACCCTAACGGGCGCGGACCCCACCAGCCGCCGAAGAACTAGGCGGTCTGGTCCGGGGTCTGCGCCCGTTGTGCATGATAGGCGAGGATCTGCAGTTCGGTGGCCATGTCCACCTTGCGGAGGTTGACGCCCTCGGGGACCTGCAGCATGACGGGGGCGAAGCTCAGGATGCTGTGGACGCCGGCCGCCACCACGCGGTCGCACACGGCCTGCGCCACGGTGGCCGGAAGTGCCAGGACCACCATGTTGGCGCCGGTCCGCTGCAGCACGGCCTCCATGTCCGCGGCGTCGCTGACGCGCAGCCAGCCCACCTCATTGCCCACCACCATCTGGTCGGCGTCGAAAATTGCCACCACGTCAAAACCGCGGGACTCGAAGCCGCCGTACCGGGCCAGGGCTTTGCCCAGGTTACCCGCTCCAACAATGGCGACCTTCCAGTCATGGGTCAGCCCCAGGGCCGCGGAGATGTGACGGCTCAGGTACTGAACTTCGTAGCCCACGCCGCGCGTACCGTAGGAACCCACATAGGAAACGTCCTTGCGCAGAGTTGACGAGCTCACGCCCGAAGCTTCCGCAAGGGATTCCGAAGATACTCGTTCGACGCCGTCGGACAGCAGCGTGTTAAGGGCGCGCAGGTAGATGGTCAACCGTGCCACTGCTGCGGGCGGTATCTGCTTGGCGGCCACTGTGCCGTGGGCAGGCTGTGTCCCGTGGACAGCCTGGGGAGATGAATCCAGCGAAGTCACTATCCCCTCCATCCCATCGCGTCGTGACTCCACTCTAGAGCCCCGCCGCTGGTGCCAACAAAGCCGGTGTCATTTTGCGCAGCCGCTGCCCTATTGGGCCATGGCGCGTTGGAGGACGCGCTCCAGCCGGGCTTCGTCGATCTTCCAGAAATCGCGCTGGATGCCATCCACCAGGACCACGGGGATTTCCTCCGCGTACCGTTCACGCAGTTCCGGCAGTTCGTCCACCTGCTGTTCCGTCCACCCAAGTCCCAGCAAGGCAGTAACGCGTCCGACGGCGTCGCGCGCCGCCGCGCACAGGTGACAGTCTGCTTTGGTGATGAGGACTACCTCGGGCTTTGCCATGCATTAACCGTATCCCCCTTTTGGCTGCCGACGGCGGGGCACACGGAGGCACGGGCATCGGGGCGGGCCCTGACACTGGCACCGGCACTGAAATCTCGGTCACCGAGTATTGACTAGACTCGTGGACATGCCCGAGGAGAAGTACGTCGCTGTGGTGACCCAGCCGGATGCGTTGATGCAGACCGGCGAAGCCGCCTTCTTCGACGTCGATAACACCCTTATGAAGGGCGCCAGCCTTTTCCACGTTGCCCGCAAGATGCACCAGCGCGGCGCCTTTACGCTGACGCAGGCTGCGGGGTTCGCGTGGAAGCAGTTCAAATTTGTGGCGCGCGGCGAGAACATGGACGACGTCCACGCTGTCCGCGATTCCGCCCTTACCCTCGCTGCGGGCATCACGGTGGAAGACGTCAAGGCCCTGGGCGAAGAGGTCTACGACGAAATGATCGCGTCCAGGATCTGGCCCGGCGCCAAGGCACTGGCGCAGCAGCACCTCCGCGTGGGGCGGCGGGTCTGGCTGGTCACAGCAACCCCCATTGAGGTCGCCGCGGTCATTTCAACCAGGCTGGGCCTGACCGGAGCCTTGGGCACGGTAGGCGAGGTTGCCGACGGCATGTACACCGGCCGGCTGGTGGGTGACATCCTGCACGGTGCAGCCAAGGCTGTGGCTGTCCGGGAACTGGCCGACGCCGAAGGCCTGGACCTCAAACGGTGCTGGGCCTACAGCGATTCCTACAATGACATCCCGCTGCTGACAGTGGTGGGGCATCCCGTGGCCATCAATCCCGATTCCAGGCTCCGCCGCCACGCGCGCAACAACAACTGGCCGGTCTACGATTTCCGTTCCGGCCGCCGCGCCGCCACCCTGGGGCTCAAGGCAGCTACGGCCGGCGGCGCCGTGTACGGGCTCTGGCGCGGATACTCCCGGATGCGCGGCCCCCGCACCTAAGTAGCAGTACATGTCCTTATGAGGGCTCATAGCGACATCTACTGCGACCTAGTCGGGCGGGCGCTACCGCTTAGACGCAAAAAATGCCCGCTGCCGGAGAGGCAACGGGCATTTCACGCTTGTCGAAGTATCTCTACTTCTTATTGCGTCGCTGGTGACGGGTCTTACGAAGCAACTTGCGGTGCTTCTTCTTGGCCATACGCTTGCGACGCTTCTTAATAACTGAACCCACGAAAGTTCCTCACAAACTAGATGCAGTACCTGTCTGATGGAAATGGTCCGTGGACAGAGCTACAGACTGAAACAACTGACAGATTCTTACAATGACGTAAAACGTTCCTTAACAGGGTACCGCTTCTTGGCGATGCCCACTGACCGCAGGTAATGCTCAGGCAGATTCGGTGTGCCCATCCACCACAGCACCCTTGAGGTACTGCTCGACGGCGCTCTCCGGCACCCGGTACGACCGGCCGAAACGCACCGCAGGCATTTCGCCTGAGTGGACCAACCGATAAACGGTCATCTTGGAGACGCGCATGACCTCGGCCACTTCGGCCACGGTCAGGAACTTCGCGTTCGAGAAGTTCTGTTCTGCGGACATTTCGCTATTCCTTTGCTGACGGATGACGACAGTAACCCCAGCTGTGTTTCATTTGCGGTGTGCCGATGCTGAGCCATCCACCAACCATGTGTTAGATACTCTAGAGGTTCATGGGGCTGTAGTGAAAGTCATCCGGGCAATCATTAAGCGGTCCGGCGCTTCCGGGCGGACGCCGCGAGCTGATCGAGGACCGAAACGGATACGTCCCAATCCATGCACGCGTCCGTGACACTCTGGCCGTAGACCAGTTCCGCCCGCCCCGCCGCGTGCTCTGTGACATCCAGGTTCTGGGCACCGCCCACCAGGAAGCTCTCCAGCATAACGCCCGCGATGGCCTGCGCCGCCTCGCCGCCGTCCTCCAGCTGCGCACCGATTTCCAGTGCCACTTCCGCCTGCCGGTGGTGGCTCTTGCCGCTGTTGGCGTGGCTGGCGTCCACGATCAGCCGGGGGTTGAGCCCCTTGCCGGCGAGCTTGGCGGAGGCGCTTTCGACGTCGGCCGCTGAGTAGTTGGGCCCCTTCCGGCCACCGCGGAGGATGACGTGGGTGTCCGGGTTCCCGGCGGTGGCCACCAGCGCAGCCCGGCCGTCGCCGTCGATCCCCAGGAAAGCCTGCGCGGCAGCGGCGGCACCGCACGCGTCGAGCGCGACCTGGAGGTCGCCGTCGGTCCCGTTCTTGAATCCGACGGGCATGGAGAGCCCGGAGGCAAGCTGGCGGTGGATCTGGCTTTCGGTGGTGCGGGCCCCGATGGCTCCCCACGAGATCAGGTCCGCCATGTACTGGGGGCTGATGGGTTCCAGGAATTCGGTGGCGGTGGGCAGTCCCAGCGCGGTGACCTGCTGCAGGAACTCCCTGGCGGTCCGGAGCCCGGTGACCATGTCGTGGCTGCCGTCCAGGCGCGGATCGTTGATCAGGCCCTTCCAGCCCACCGTCGTGCGCGGCTTTTCGAAGTAGGTCCGCATCACGATCAGGAGGTCGTCACGGTGCTTTTCTGCCTGGCTGACCAGGCGCCGGGCGTATTCCAGCCCTGCCTTGGGATCGTGGATGGAGCAGGGGCCAACGATGACCAGCAGCCTGTCATCCACGCCGTCCATGATGGCGCGGACTTCGTCGCGGCCACGCTCGACGACGTCCGTCACCCGGGCGTCCAAGGGCAGCACGGCGATGAGCTCCTGGGGTGTGGGCAGCGGCGTGAATTCGCTGACGCGCAGATTGGACGTGGATTTTGAGGGAGTGGCTGTCGCGGTGCTCATGTTCGGGTCCTGTTCCAGATAGGAAGCGGGCCCAGATCAGAACCCGCCGGAGAAATGGCGAAGGGCAGAGAGTGATCTCTGCCCTGTTGGCTCTGAAGGAAGATGGATGCGTGTCAGTTAGACGCGGGCTCCTCCAGAGCCAACGAAAAATACGCATACCAACGGTTTGTCATAGGCAAACCATAACCGCGTGCTGCGACCGCCGCAAAATCACGGCCGTCACACGTGGAAATCCGGTCCCAAGCCAGCCGCCGCCCCTCCCGATCAGCCCAAGAGCTCGCGGAGATACTGCAGCTGCCTGATCCAGTGCTGCTCCTGGCCGCCCTCGAGGTTGTTGAACCGGGAGACCTCGATCTCCTTCGCGCCGCCGTAGGCGTCGGTGGCGGCATCGAGCAGTTCTGGAGAAGCAGCTGTGACCGCCGGACATTAGTGTGGAATCCTCTACCCCGTGAAGGAAGGAACCCGCGATGAAAGACACGGATAAGCCCACAGCGAGCGCCAAGTCGTACGAAGGATTCGACGAGGAAGAACGGGCCGCGATGAAGGAACGCGCGCAGGAGCTCAAGGCTGATTCGCGCCGCGGATCACGCAGCGCCAAGGTTGACGGGGAAAGCGAGGTCCTCGCAAAGATCGCCGAGATGCCGGAACCGGACCGCGTCATGGCGGAGCAGATCCATGCCATCGTCAAGGCCAGTGCCCCGGAACTCACACCGAAGACCTGGTACGGGATGCCCGGGTATGCCAAGGACGGCAAGGTGGTCTGCTTTTTTCAAAGCTCGCACAAGTTCAAGACCCGGTATTCAACCCTCGGCTTCAACGACGTGGCCGGCCTCGACGACGGCACCATGTGGCCGACTGCCTTTGCCCTGACGGAGCTCACTGCCGCCGACGAAACAAGAATCATCCAGCTCGTGAAGAAGGCCGTCAGCTAGCGGCTAAGCCCGCCCTGGACGGGGCGCCCGAGCTCCGGCAGTTTCCCCTTGCGAGTTCGTCAGAACGGTGGGACTCTGCTGGAAGGAGCGGGAGGTCCGTGAGTACCATGGCACAAAGTGCGGAGATCGACGGCGTTACTGTCGACGAATTGCAGACATCCTTTCGCGGTGAACTCGTCCGTCCTGATGACGCTGGTTACGACGAACACCGCAGGGTGTGGAACGGTTCGATTGATCGCAGTCCCGCACTCATAGCCCGCTGCACCGGCGTCGCAGACGTCCGCGCTGCGATCCGGCTGGCCCGGTCGCAGGACCTGCTGGTCGCCGTGCGTGGAGGCGGTCACAGCTTCCCCGGGCTGTCAGTGTGCGACAACGGCCTGCTCATCGATCTCGGACCGATGAAAGGGATCCGGGTGGACCCCGAGGCCCGAACAGTGCGGGTCCAGGCCGGGGTACTGCTCGGCGAACTCGATCGCGAGACCCAGGAATTCGGCCTCGCTGTGCCGTCCGGAATTGTTACCCATACGGGGGTTGCGGGCCTCACGCTGGGCGGCGGCATCGGCTGGGTCATGCGCAAGTATGGACTGTCGATCGATCAGCTGCTGTCCGTGGATGTGATCACCGCCGACGGCGAGCTGGTCAGGGCCAGCGAGGATCAGAATGCGGACCTCTTCTGGGGCGTGCGGGGCGGCGGCGGGAACTTCGGCATCGTCACCGACTTCGAGTTCCGGCTGAACCCTGTGGGCCCCTACGTTATGGCGGGTCCGGTCTTCTGGGCGATGGAAAATGCCCCGGAAGTGCTGCGGTTTTATCGGGACTGGATCGCGGACTGCCCCGACGAGCTTATGACCATCGCCGTGCAGCGGAGGGCACCGGCGCTGCCCATCGTCCCACCGGAAATGGTCGGCAAGCACGTCATTGCGATCGCCGCCTGCTACGCGGGACCGGTCGAGGAGGGCGAACGGGTCCTGCGGCCGCTCAAGGAATTCGGTTCGCCCGTGCTTGATTTTTGCCGGCCAAAGCCGTTTCTGGAGCATCAGAAGATGTTCGATCCCTCGTTCCCCCACGGCTGGCACTACTATGTCCGGTCCTGTGACGTCGCAGGTCTCAGCGACGACGTCATCGACATCGTCGTCGAGCATGGCAGGCGCATCATTTCACCGATCACCAGCATCGCGCTATGGCAGATGGGCGGAGCCGTGGGAAGGATCGACGAGGATGCGACCGCGTTCAACGGCCGCCAAGCCGGGTTCACCTTCAACATCAACGGCAACAGCAAGACCGCCGACGGCTTCGACGCCGAGCGCCAGTGGGCCCGGGACTATTGGTCTGCCCTGGCGCCCCACCATACCAGCGTGTACGTGAACTTCCTTATGGAAGAGGGCGAGGAGCGCGTCAGGCACGCGTACGGCGCCGCGAAATACGACCGGCTCAAGGCACTCAAGCGCACGTACGACCCGACGAACTTCTTCAGGCTTAACCAGAACATCAGGCCTGACTGACCGGCGATGCGCATGCTGCGGTAAGTACCAGGAAGGCGGCGGTGGCGGCCGGAACGGCAACTGGGCAGCCCCGCTGGGCATGTAATAGGTCGGCCGCAGCACATGATTTCTATAATGGACGAGCGGTCGTCAACCCTTATTTTCTCCAAGAGAAAACGTTTTCTGACCGAAAGGCCCTTTCGGTGGCGACGCGGCCTCCAGCGGGCTCGCCGAACGAATGGAAACCGGTTTCCGAAGGCCTTGTATGCTGTCCCACGGTTGCCGGTATTTACGGGGACCGGGACTTAAGAAAGGCAAGCCATGGCCAGGAAATCGGCAACCGGCAGGATCGGCATTGCGGACGTTGCCGTGAAGGCAGGGGTATCGCACGCCACTGTTTCGCGCGTAATGAACGGCAACTTCACCGTGGACCCGGACATTGCGGCACGGGTACGGGCGGCCGCCGTCGAGCTCAAATACCAACCCAATCCCGTGGGGCGCAGCCTCGCGCTGGGAAAGACGGACACCATCGGCATTGTGGTGCCGGACCTTGCCAACCCCACCTTCCAGGCGATCCTGCGCGGATTGAACCGGGCTGCGGCGGAAGATGGCTACCGCGTCCTGATTGCCGATTCCTTCGAAGTCTCCAGCGAGGAAGCCATCCTGGCCGGCGAGGCCCGCCGGCGGTGCGACGGCCTGGTGCTCTGCGCCCCGCGCATGAGCGATGCCGAGCTTGAGGAAATCGCACCATCGCTGCACCCGCTGGTCCTGATCAACCGGACGACGGCGGCTGCCGGGATTCCGAGCCTCGTGGTGGACTACGGGCGGGGAGTCCGGGACCTCGCCGAGTACCTGGTGGGCCTCGGCCATAGGCGCCTGGCCTTCCTGGCCGGTCCGGCAGGCAGTGCCTCCAACGGCCTGCGACTCGAGGGCCTGGAGGCATTCAAGGCCAGGCACCCGCAGGTAGATGTCACCATGCTCGACGGCGGCTCGGACTTCGATACCGGCCACGGGGCAGTGGATTCGGTCCTGGCCAGCGGCGCCACGGGCATCCTGGCCTTCAACGACCTGGTGGCCATGGGCCTGATGAGCGGACTGCACGAACGCGGCGTGGACGTTCCGCGCGACATTTCCGTCACCGGCTTCGACGACATCCCCTTCGCCCGCTACACCACGCCCACCCTGACAACCGCGGCGGTCCCCATTGCCGAACTCGGCGGCCAGGCCTGGCGTGAACTGCGGGCACTCATCCGCAAGGAAGACCACGATGCCCCCGGCGGCCGGTACCAGCCGTGCCTGAAAATCCGGGCCAGCAGCGGCCCCGCCTAGGCGCCACGTTCTGCGGCCCACGGCTGACCCGCCCCAATCCCCCGCGAATGACATTTCGCGGCAGTGTTGTTCGCGAACACTGCCGCGAAATGCCATGTCGAATCGCTGTCAGTCCTCCGCCTGGCGCCCAACCCCCGCCTCGCGGTAGTACCCCTCGATATGGGCAGCCACCAGCGTTGCCGCGCGAGCGCCGTCGTCGTTCCTGATGGCGGCCAGAATGTCACGGTGCTCCGCCTGCAGACGCGACGCCGTGGCATCCCAGTCTGGGAGATTGGCCGTAAACCTGGCGGTATAACCCTGGATGGATTCGCGCAGCGAGCCCATCATGGCGCTGACCACGGCATTGCCGGCGGCGTCCGCGAGTGCCAGATGGAACCGGATGTCCAACGCCAGGAAGTCATCCGCCGTCCGGGCTACGCGTTCGACGGCGTCCATCTCGCCCAGGAGCGTGGCGGCCTGTTCCAGCTCCGGAGCGTCGGGCTTTGCCCGGGCAGCCGCCCAGGTCTCCAGCAGGATGCGCGTTTCCACGATGTCGGACACGGGCAGGTGCTGCGTGGCAACGTGGAGGCGCAGCGCGGAGCCGAGCGCCGCCGTCGGATCCGAAATCACCACAGTCCCTGCTTCCGGGCCGGAGCCGACCCCGGCCCGGACCACCCCCATGGCCTCCAGGATCCGGATGGCCTCGCGGACCGAGGTTCTGGAAACCGCAAGCTGCTCAGCGAGTGTCCGTTCCGCGGGCAGGCGTCCGCCCACGCTCAGCTGGCCGTCGGAGAGCTGCTTTTCGATCCATGTCAGGACAAGCTGGTGCGTACGCATATCGCTATCATAGTTGATGTGGTTGGACCACATGGCTTACAGTGTGGTTAGACCACAGCCCGACCCCCTGTGCCAGGCCCACCAACGGAGGCAGCCATGACCCACACCATCCAGCCGAACAATCCCGAGGTCACCCCGGCCCCGGTCTCCACCGCTACAGCGCCGAGTCCGGCCGCTTCAGCGGTGCCGGCTGCGCTGAAGCGCCGCATCCCCAAGTCCGCGGACCTGGCCCCGCTGATGCAGTTCAAGAAGCCCGAATTCAGCAAGGACGCCCGGCTGAAGCGTGCCAGCACCATCTGGGACCTGCGGGACATGGCCAAACGACGCACACCGCAGGCACCTTTCGACTACACCGACGGCGCCGCCGAGGGCGAGATCACCCTGCACCGCGCCCGCGAAGCCTTCCTGGACATCGAGTTCCGGCCCGGCATCCTGCGCAACGTCTCCAGCATCGACCTCAGCACAAACATCCTGGGCAAGTCTTCACGTCTGCCGGTGGGCATCGCCCCCACCGGATTCACCCGCATGATGCAGTCCGAGGGCGAATACGCCGGCTCGCAGGCAGCTGAGGCCGCCGGCATCCCGTACACCCTTTCCACCATGGGCACCGCCTCCATCGAGGACGTGGCCGCCGCCGCCCCGAACGGCCGCAACTGGTTCCAGCTGTACCTGTGGACGGACCGCGACCGTTCGCTGGAACTGATTGAGCGCGCCGCCAGGGCCGGCAACGATACCCTCATGGTCACCGTGGACACCGCCGTCGCCGGTGCCCGCCTCCGCGACGTCCGCAACGGCATGACCATCCCGCCGGCGCTAACCATCAAGACCGTGCTGGACGCGTCCTACCGCCCGGCCTGGTGGTTCAACTTCCTCACCCACGAGCCGCTGACCTTCGCCTCGCTGTCCCGCTACACGGGAACCGTGGCTGACCTCATCAACTCGATGTTCGACCCCACCCTGACGTTCGAGGACCTGGACTGGCTGCGCGAAACCTGGAAGGGCAAGCTGGTGGTCAAGGGCATCCAGACTGTGGAGGACGCCCGCAAGGTGGTGGACCATGGCGCCGACGGCGTGGTGCTCTCCAACCACGGCGGCCGCCAGCTGGACCGCGCACCCATCCCGTTCCACCTGCTGCCGGGAGTCAAGGAAGCCTTCACCAAGGACAACTCGGACGCGGCCATCATGCTGGACACCGGCATCATGAGCGGCGCGGACATCATCGCAGCCCTGGCCCTGGGCGCCGACTTCACGCTGATCGGCCGCGCATACCTCTATGGCCTGATGGCCGGCGGCCGGGCGGGCGTGGACCGCACCTTGCAGATCCTCGAGAAGGACATGGCCCGCACCATGGCCCTCCTGGGCGTCAGCAAGATCTCCGAACTCACCCCGGACCACGTGCGCCTGCTCAACAAATAAGTCGCGCTTCCGCCCCGAGTTTTTGGGGGAGCTACTTTTTGCGGCCGAACTTGGGGAGGTTCGGCAGGTTGGCCAGCAGGTCCGCGGCCTTCGTGGCGGCGCGGCCCACTGTGCGGCCGATCTGCTGCGGCACGGAGTCGTCACTGAGCGGGACCACGGTTCCGCCCGGAATCACGACGGCGGGGCTCAGTTCGGCGCCCGGGCGCTCGAGGACGACGGCCACGGCTTCGATGTCCTGCAGCGGCGTAGCCACGGCTCGCTCGGTGCCGGCTTCCGCCCCCGCGCGGGGTGACCTGGCGACGGCGGCCGCCGGGCCGACGTCGAACGTCTCCAGCCAGCTGACGATCCCCTCCAGCGGCTTGGGGTTCAGCGCGTAATAACGCTTCTGGCCCTGCGCCCGCATGCTGACCAACTGCGCCTCGCGGAGGACTTTCAGGTGCTTGGAAATGGTGGGCTGGCTTGCGGAGAGTTCTTCCACCAGCTCGCCCACTGCTTTGTCCCCGGCGCGCAGGGATACCAGGATGTCGCGTCGGGTTGCTTCCGCAATGACGGCAAATACGTCGTCTGTCACCATGCCTCCCACCATAGCGACATATACGTCGCAAGGCATCAACTATTTCGCCCGTGACCGGACGGCGCGGGTTGAAGAAGGGTTAGTCGAACCAGGGATCCAAGCCGTGCAACGGGAAAACGGCTTTTCGGGTGGCCATCACGGTGCGGTCCACGGCGTCGTTGGGGTCGAACCCCACCTCCCAGGACCGCCACCAGAGCTCCACGTCATCGCCCATCAGGCCCGGGGCGTCCATGCCGAATTTGTCCGAAACATACGTGCGCCAATCCTCCGGCACCGAGGTCCGGAGCGGAACGGGACGCCCGGCGGCGATGGCGATCAGGTGGCTCCAGGAGCGCGGCACGACGTCGGTGACGCTGTACCCGCCGCCGCCCGTGGCGATCCAGCGGCCTTCACAGTGCCGGGCAGCGAGATTCCCGACGGCGGTGGCCGCCTCGCGCTGGCCGTCCACACTGATGTTCAGATGGGCCAGCGGGTCAAGGCGGTGCGAGTCGCAGCCGTGCTGGCTGACGATGACTTCCGGCTTGAACGCGCCCACGAGCTGCGGCACCACAGCGTGAAAAGCACGCAGCCAGCCGGCATCGCCGGTGCCCGACGGCAGGGCAACGTTGACGGCACTACCCTCAGCCTGCGGACCGCCGATCTCGTTCGCGAAGCCGGTCCCGGGGAAAAGCGTGAGTCCGCTTTCATGCAGGGAAACGGTCAGGACCCGGGGGTCGTCCCAGAAGATGCTTTCCGTCCCGTCGCCGTGGTGCGCATCGACGTCGATGTACACCACGCGGCGCATGCCGCCGTCGAGCAGCCTCTGGACGGCCAAGGCAGAGTCGTTGTAGATGCAGAAGCCGCTGGCTCGGTCACGGGCCGCGTGGTGCATGCCCCCGCCGAAGTTCACGGCGTGGAGCGCGGATCCGTCCAGGATGGCGGACGCGGCGAGCAGCGATCCGCCCGCCAGCCTCGCGGCGGCCTCGTGCATGCCGGCGAAGGCCGGATCGTCGTCGGTGCCCAGTCCGCGGGCTTCATCCGGCGAGGTCGGGTCGTCGCTGACCCGACGGACCGCGGCCACAAACTCAGGCGAGTGCACGGCTTCCAGTTGGGCATCGGACGCAACCTCCGGAGCCTCCACGGACACATGCGCAAGGTCCAGCAGGCCGAGGCTGCGGGAAAGCCGGGCCGTCAGGTCCAGCCTTGCGGGAGCCATGGGGTGGCCCGGGCCAAAATTGTAGGCCGTCATGGCCGAATTCCACACCACCATCGTTGGTGGCGCGGGCTGGCTGAGACCGGGCAGGAATGTCATCAATGACAGGCTACCGGAGGACGGCACTGCCCCAGCCCGGCCATTACGCGGGCATTAGTGGTTTACTACTGGAGGAAACAGTTTCAACCGAGGAAAAGCCCCCCATGACGCAACGCCAGTCGAGGCCACGGAACCCGGCCAGCTGGCACCCCGCCGCACCGGAGCGCGAAGGCCTCTGGATCATCACCCGCGTGCGCGACTTCATTGACGATATTGCCAATACGTCGCCCGCCCGGCTTGCCCTGAGCGCCTTCGGGGCGGCTTGTCTGGTCTTCACTTTCCTCCTCTCGCCGCCCATCCCCTCCGCCACCGGTACGGCCACTCCGACACACCAGGCATTGTTCACCGCGGTGTCCGCGGTCTGCGTGACTGGCCTCACGGTTGTTTCGACGGCGGTGCACTGGTCCTTCTTGGGCCAACTGGTCATCCTGATTGGCATCGTTGTGGGCGGTTTGGGAACCCTCACGCTCGCGTCGCTGCTGGCCCTCATGGTGAGCAAGAAGCTTGGCGTCCGCGGCAAGCTCATCGCGCAGGAAGCCATGAACAACGCCTGCCGGCTCGGTGAAGTGGGTACCCTGCTGCGGATCGTGGGGCTGAGCACCAACCTCAGCGCCGAACTGCCGCCGTCGGGCATTTATGTCCTCACCGCCCTGATGTTCTCGGGCCGCGTCGGCACCGTCACCCTTGCCGCCGGCCTCGCCCTGCGCCCACGCAGCCAGCTGTACCACTACCCGGAAGAGAGGCCCATCATTGGCTAATTCCTCAGGAGCACCCAACCGCCCCGCCCACAACGCGCCGGTCCTGGTGATCGGGCTGGGCCGCTTCGGCTCGTCCACAGCCGAGCAGCTCGTGAAACAGGGGCGCGAGGTGCTGGCGATCGAACGCGACCGGAACCTGGTCCAGAAATGGGCGCCGCTCCTCACCCACGTGGTGGAGGCGGACGCTACCAATATCGATGCGCTACGCCAGCTCGGTGCACAGGAGTTCAGCTCCGCCGTTTGTGGCGTGGGCACCTCGATCGAGTCCTCCGTGCTGATCACCGTGAACCTGGTGGACCTCGGCATCGAGCACCTCTGGGTCAAGGCCATCACGCCGTCGCACGGCAAGATCCTCACCAGGATCGGCGCGAACCACGTGATCTACCCTGAGACCGACGCTGGCGTACGCGCCGCGCACTTGGTCTCCGGCCGCATGCTGGACTTCATCGAGTTCGACGACGACTTCGCCATCGTGAAAATGTATCCGCCGCGCGAGACTGTGGGCTTCACACTAGATGAGTCCAAGGTGCGCTCCAAGTACGGCGTGACGATTGTAGGCGTGAAGTCGCCCGGCGAGGACTTCACCTACGCCCGCCCTGAAACCAAGGTGTCCGCCCGCGACATGCTGATCGTGTCCGGACACGTAGACCTGCTGGAACGGTTCGCCGCCCGGCCGTAGTTTAGCCGAGCTGCTTGGTGATCTCCGCGGAGCGGTCCGCTGCGGCGCGGGCGCCGGCGGCGATGATGGCCGGAATGCCCCGGTCGTCGAAGGTGGCGATGGCCCTTTCGGTGGTGCCGTTAGGGCTGGTCACTCCCTTGCGCAGGGCTGAGGGATCGGCGCCCGGCTCAGCCAGCATAAAGCCCGCACCTGCGACTGTCTCCCGGGCCAGGAGCAGCGCCAACTCAGGATCCAGGCCCAGCTCGACGCCGGCAGCTGCCATAGCCTCGGCCAGATAGAACGCGTAGGCGGGACCCGAGCCGCTGATGGCCGACAACGCATCCACTTGCTCCTCGGGCACCTCCACCACGGTGCCCGCGGCCCGAAGGATGTCCTTGACAGTCTTGAGCTGTTCCGGCGTGCAGTTGGTACCGGGTGAAACGGAGACGACGCCGCGGCCCAGCTTGGCAGGGGTGTTCGGCATGGAGCGGATCACCGGCTGTCCGGGAGGCAGGGCAGCTTCCAGTTGCGCCAGCGATACGGCTGCGGCGACGCTGACAACGATGGTGCTCAGGGACAGGGAGCCGCTGATCTCGCGTGCCAGATCGACGATGCCCACCGGCTTGACGCCAAGAATCACGACGGCGGATCCCTTGGCCGCCTGCTTGTTGTTGTCCGGTTCCTCTTCGCCGGCGATGGCAGTGATGCCGTGGTGACGCACAGCAAGCTCCTCGGCGCGTTCAGCACGCCTGACCGTAGCCACGACGTCGGCGGGGTCGGTTCCCGCGCCCAGAAGGCCGGAAAGGATGGCTTCGTTCATGGATCCACAGCCAAGGAATGCGATTCGGTTAGTCATGGTTCCATCATTGCAGTTCGCGTGGGCGGCTGCAGAAATGGAACGAATCGGAAAAGCGGGAACCCGCCGAAACCGATTCACAGCGGACTCCCATGTTCGCTGCAGCTTGCACACAACTTTGCAGCCTAACGTAGTTATTACCTCATTGAGGGTGCGAGTGATGCGGCAAGCATGGGGATGTTTGCCCGAGGCGCCGGTGGTTTGCAGCAGGTTTCCCCCCATTTTCCTGTTGCGGACGCCGGCGCTTTCGCGTTAACGCTTCTTTCAGGCGGGCCTCAGGCAAACAGCCTCAGGCGGGTGTGGCCTCGATCGCCTGACGCGCCGGGGCTGGCTCCATGATATGCGGGGCCGGATCCAGCGGACCGGCGAAGACCAGCTGGTCGAGCCGGCGCAGGATCAGCCCTTCACGCAGCGCCCAGGGGCAGATTCTGATCTTCTTGAACTTGAACATTTCCAAGGCAGCCTCGGCCACCAGAGCCCCGGCGAGGAGCTGGTGCGCGCGGGCCTCTGACACGCCCGGCAGGAAGAGCCGGTCCTCGGACTTCATGGCTGAAATACGCTGCGCCCATACGCCCAGATCCGTGGCGTTAAGTGTGCGCTTCACGTAGGGCCCTGCGGCGCTTGGGGCTGCCCCGGCGACCCTGGCGAGCGACCGGAAGGTCTTGGAGGTTCCGGCCACAACGTTGGCGCGGCCCAGGCCGTCGAACTGCCTCACCGCGGGGGCGAGTGTGGCCCGGATGTAGCGGCGCACATCCTTGACACTCTTGGCGGAAGGCGGGTCCTCAGCCAGCCAGTCGCGGGTTAGGCGGCTGGCGCCCAGCGGCACCGAGGTGGCCAGTTCGGGCAGTTCGTCCTGGCCAAAGGCCATTTCGAAGGAGCCGCCACCGATGTCCAGGTTCAGGATGGGTCCCGCGCCCCAGCCGTACCAGCGGCGGACGGCGAAGAAGGTCATGGAGGCTTCTTCGCTGCCGGTCAGTTCCTGCAGGGTGACAGTGGTTTCGTGCTTGACCCTGGCCAGCACCTCAGGGCCGTTGGTGGCTTCGCGGATGGCCGACGTACAGAAAGCCAGCAGGTCGTCCGCCTTGTGCCTGGCCGCAAACTCCCAGGCTTCAAGGACGAATTCGGTCAGCTCGTGCTGCCCTGCGTCCGTGATGTTGCCGTCGGCATCCAGGTATTGGACCAGGGATAAGGGCCGTTTGTGCGACGCGAAGGGCACTGGACGCGCGCCAGGGTGGGCATCCACCAGGAGAAGGTGGACAGTGTTTGACCCGATATCGAGGACGCCTAGCCGCATCCTGCCATTATTCCCCCGCCCGGGCCCTCACTCACAACCTGCACAAAAGTTGTCAGTTTGCGGAGGCGTCCTCGGGTGCGCCATCGGGAAGTTCATCGGCGCGCTTGAAGTCGCGCTTGATGTTGGCGACGCCCTCCGGGTTGATCTCGAAACCGTAGGCGGCTCCGGGATTGATCACCATGCCCAGCTCCTCGCCAATATTGGCGAGGATGGCTGCACCCTGGGTCCCCAGGACGTTCGGGGCCGCCTCGAGGTACTGCTCGTCAACCCGGCTGGGGTGCGAGAACACCGCAAGGACGGGCTCGCCGTCGGCGTTCGCCAATACCAGCGGCTCCACCTGGGAATCTTCCCCCTCGATCCCGTCGGTGCTGATGACGTAGACCTCGCTGTTGAGGAAGGACAGGATGACGTCCACCGGGCTGCCCTCGGGCTGGCCGCCAAGGGCGAGCTTCTCTTCGAGGTCGTTGAGCGGCGTGAGATTGGCTGTGCCGGGCTGTTCAGTCATGTATCTACTCGACCACGTTGGAGAGCCCGGCGCAATTCCGCCGGTACTTACTTCTTGGCTGGAGCCTTCTTCTTTGCCGGGGGCTTGCGGGCCGTTGTGGTGCGCTTGACCGGCCCCTTGGCCCGCTTCTCGGCGAGGAGTTCAACGGCCTGTTCCCGGGTCAGTTCCTCCAGGGACGTGGACCGCGGGACGGTGATGTTGGTGATGCCGTCGGTGATGTACGGGCCGAAGCGGCCTTCCTTGACCACGATGTTCTTCTCGGAAACGGGGTCCGGTCCGAACTCGGCCAGCGGCGCCACCGCGGCACGGGCGCCGCGCTGCTTGGGCTGGGAGTAGATCTCCAAGGCCTGCTCCAGCGTGACGGTGAAGATTTCCTCTTCGGTGCCGATGGAGCGGGAGTCCGTGCCCTTCTTCAGGTATGGGCCGAAGCGGCCGTTCTGCACCGTGATGAGGTTGCCTTCGGCGTCCTCGCCCAGGGCGCGGGGCAGGCTCATCAGCTGCAGCGCTTCGTCCAGGGTCACGGAATCCACGGTCATGGACGCGAACAGCGAACCGGTGCGCGGCTTGGCCTTGACGGGCTTCTTCGGCGGCTTCGGCTTGCCGTTCTTGTAGTACTCAACGGGCTGGTTGGCCAGCTGTTCCTCGGTCATCTCCGGGATGACTTCGGTGACGTAGGCGCCGTAGCGGCCGTTCTTTGCCACGATGGGGTGCCCGGTGTGCGGGTCGTCGCCCAGTACGCGCTCTTCCGGTGCAGCTGTTTCCATCAGTTCGATGGCCTTCGCAGCCGTCAGCTCATCCGGGGCAAGGTCCTCGGGGACGTTGGCGCGGGAGTTCTCCACGATTTCGCCGGTCTTGGCGTCCACCGTGGCAGCGGAGCTTTCCAGGTACGGGCCGAATTTGCCCACTCGCAGCGTGATCTCATCCGTGATGGGAATGGAGTTTATTTCCCGGGCGTCGATCTCGCCCAGGTTGTTCACGATGCTGAGCAGGCCCGGATCGGAGTCTTCACCGTAGTAGAAGTGCTTGAGCCAGGCGGAGCCAACAGCCTGGCCGTTGGCGATCTTGTCCAGGTCGCCTTCCATGTCTGCCGTGAACTCGTAATCCACGTAATCCGTGAAGTGCTGCTCAAGCAGGCGGATCACGGAGAACGCGATCCAGCTGGGCACCAGCGCGGAACCCTGCTTCCGGACGTAGCCGCGGTCCTGGATGGTGGAAATGGTGGAGGCATAGGTTGACGGTCGGCCGATGCCCTTCTTTTCCAGCTCGGCGGTCAGCGAAGCTTCGGTGAAGCGCGGCGGCGGCGAGGTCTCGTGACCCACGGCCAGAATGTCCGACGCTGTGAGGGCATCGTCCTTGGCCACGTTCGGCAGCCGCCGGGCTTCGTCGGAGTCGTCGTCCCCGCGGCTTTCGTCCTTGCCTTCTTCATAGGCCGCCAGGAAGCCCGGGAAGGTGATGACGGTACCGGAGGCGGAGAACTCAGCGTCCCGGCCATCGGTGGCCACGGCACCCAGGCGGATGGTCGCCGTCGAGCCCTTGGCGTCACCCATCTGGGATGCGACGGTGCGCTTCCAGATCAGCTCGTACAGGCGGAACTCGTCGCCGGAGAGCTGCTTGGCCACCTGCGCGGGGGTGCGGAAGGAGTCACCGGCGGGGCGGATGGCCTCGTGGGCTTCCTGCGCATTTGCAGCCTTGCTGGTGTACACGCGGGGCGACGCCGGGATGTACTCCGGGCCGTACAGCTCGGAGGCCTGGCGGCGGGCGGCCGTGACGGCTTCGTCGCTCAGCGCCGAGGAGTCGGTACGCATATAGGTGATGTAGCCGTTTTCGTACAGCCGCTGGGCCACCTGCATGGTGCTCTTGGAGGAGAAGCGGAGCTTGCGGCCGGCCTCCTGCTGCAGCGTGGACGTGGTGAACGGCGCGGCCGGACGGCGGGTGTACGGCTTGGTGTCCACGGACCGGACACGGAAGTCCGCATCCTGGAGGCCAGCGGCCAGCGACGTGGCGAGTTCCTCATTGAGGTGCGCCGCATTGCGCGAGGTGAGGACGCCGTCGTCGTTGAAGTCGCGGCCGCTGGCCACCTTAGCGCCATCAACGGCAGCGAGCTTGGCCTTGAATGAACCGGAACCGGCCCCGAACTGGCCGGTGAGGTCCCAGTAGGAGGCGGCCTTGAAGGCCATACGTTCGCGTTCACGGTCCACCACCATGCGCGTGACCACGGACTGCACGCGGCCGGCGGACAGGCCGCGGGCCACCTTGCGCCACAGCACCGGGGAAATCTCGTAACCGTACAGGCGGTCTAGGACGCGGCGGGTTTCCTGGGCGTCCACCAAGGCCGTATCAACATCGCGCAGGTTGTCCATGGCGCGGTGGATGGCTTCCTTGGTGATTTCGCCGAACGTCATCCGGTACACGGGGACCTTGGGCTTGAGCACTTCCAGCAGGTGCCACGCGATGGCCTCACCCTCGCGGTCCCCATCGGTTGCGAGATAGAGAGCGTCGGCATCCTTGAGGGCGGCCTTCAGCTCAGTGACCTTTTTCCGCTTGTCCGCGGACACCACGTAATAGGGTTTGAAGTCGTTTTCGATGTCGACGGCGAACTTGCCCACCGAGGTTTTCTTCAGTTCTGCGGGGAGCTCAGACGGCTGCGGCAGGTCGCGGATGTGACCGATGGAGGCCTCTACGATGAAGCCCTCGCCGAGGTACTTGGCGATGGTCTTGCTCTTGGCCGGAGACTCCACAATCACGAGTTTCTTGCCTGTTTTGGCCTTGCTTGGCACGGTGCTCCTACAGAAAAAGGTTGCGCGGGCAGATGAGCCCATATTGGCCTAGTTCACCATATTTTGGACAATCGTGCGCATTCATGTGGAAAAACCGCTGACTCATCAGGCACGTCCGGGACCCCGGTTGGGGGTGTTGCGGAGCCCGCCAAACCACTATTCAGCAGGGTCGGAAGGAACCAGGAAACCGTCGCTGACCAGGTTCGCGACGTCGTCGAGCAGCCCGGCCCGGAACGCGTCGCCGTCGAACCCGTCCTCCCCGGCAAGGCTCCCGCCGAGCAGCGCCGCGAGGGCACCGATGATCTGACCGACGGAGAGGTCACCGTCGCAGGCGGAGACAAATCCGGCGAGTTCGGTGCTGAGCAGATTGGTCCGGCGCAGGCCCGCACCCTGGCGCAACAGGATCACGCCGGGGTGCTCGGCGCCGGGGCGCTGATGGCGTTCCTCGGTGACGTCGTCCGCCACGAGCAGGTGCGCGTCCGCCAGGCTGTTGACGGCCAGCCAGTCGGAACGCTCGACGGCGGCGCCCAGGTGAGGCCCGATGGGCTGCTCAATGGGGTACGTGATTTCCTCGAAACGGCTGATGGAGGCGGCGGCGGGACCCGCTTCTGGTCCAGCGACCTGTCCTGTGACCGGCGGCCGGCGCAGCCAGATCATCCCGAAGCCGATCCCCGCCACGCTCCGGGACGCGAAGTCCGCCAGGTAGGCGGCGTAGGCGTCCCGGTAATGCTTCCGGTCGCGGGATTCGGACGCGTCCTGCAACCATGTTTCGGCGTATTGCTCCGGACCCACCTGCTCGCGCTGGATGAACCAGGCATCCGCGTCCGGACCGATCCAGCTCTTGGGCCGCTCGTACCACCCGGTCCCGGCGGGAATTTCCCAGTTGCCCAGCAGCTGTGCGGTGCCGCCGGGGGCAAGGGCACCGGGCAGCGCCGCCACGAGCGAGGACACAATGTCATCGCCGGGCAGGCCGCCGTCGCGGTAGGTGAACTGCCCGGACGCGTGCTCGCCCAAGGTCCGCGGTGTGATGACAAACGGCGGGTTGGACACCACCAGCTCGAATTCTTCGCCGGCCACCGGCTCCAGGAGCGACCCCATTCGAAGGCTGACCCGGTCCTGCAGCCTGTCCGGGTCCAGGTGCAGGGCCTCGGCATTAAGTAGAAGGTTAAACCGGGTGAAGGCCAGCGCCCGCTCCGAGATGTCCGTTGCCGTCACGTGCTCGGCATGGTGCAGGAGGTGGAAGGACTGGATGCCGCAGCCCGTGCCCAGGTCCAGGGCCTTGGCGACGTGGCGTCGGACGGTGGTCTGCACCAGCGTGGTGGATGCCTGCCCGATCCCGAGCACGTGATCGTGCCGCAGTACGCCGGCCTGCTGGTGCGCCGCGAGGTCGCTGGCCACCCAGAGCTCGGCGCCGCCGCTGCCGTCCTCATTTGAATCCCAGCCGTACGGCCGCAGATCCGCTTTTGCCCGCAGCAGGTCCTGCGCCGACTGATTCGCGCCAGGCAGATCAGCGCCGGGCACGGGCTCGAGCAGCCCCAACTCCACCAGTCCGTCGGACCGGATTCCCGGCAGGGCGGCGTCGAGCGTTTCCCGCATTTGCGGTTCCGCCAGCAGCCAAAGACGTACGACGGCGGCGAGCGCCGCCGTCGTCTTCTCACCGTGCGCAGACTCACCGTCTGTGGCACTCTCGGTGGCCAGCAGCGCCGGGATGATCTGGTCCCGGTTCAGCGCGCGGTAGGCCGACTCGCCCAGGAGCCCGGCCACGCCGTCGAGCGTGTAATCCACCCGGCGCAGGTCGGCGGCGAGCGCCGTCAGCAGCCAGGGGAGGTCGCTGCGCGGGGCATCTGGGGTGTTGCCGGCCAGGAAAAGCGTGGAATCAGTCACCGCCCAAGTCTATTGGCGGGTCGACAGCCTGCTGACGGGCTACAGGCTCTCCGTCGCGTAGATCTTCAGGGTATCCCGGACGAAGCCGGCTTGCTCCACGCCGCCGTAGTTCTTGGCGAACCGGGGATCCGCAACGTACATTTCACCGAGCCCGGTGACGTATGCCTTGACGTCACCCTTGCCGCGGGTGTCCGACGCCGGTGTGCCCGGGATTCCGGTCAGCCATTCGACGTGCCGCCTGGCGATGTCCTGGGCCTCCTCGCTGTCCGGTGCTATACCCGCCGCGGCGGCGGCGATCCAGTCCTCGCCCAGCTGCTGCGAGCGCTGCTTCCACGCTGCCTTCTCGTCGGCGCTCATGCCGCGCCACCATGAGTCCCCCTTGGCGTAGGCGTCGTTGTCCCAGCGTTCCTCCACTTCGTCCTTGTACTGCGTGTGGTCGAAACCGTTGAACATGTCTTCTGCCATGATTTCGCCACCTCCTTTCACTGCTTGGATGGTTTGTGTGACCGACGCGATCTGCCGCGCCAGCCTGTCCTGTTCCTGCTTGAGCCACTCGAGATGCCCGGTGAGCGCCTTGGCTGCGTCCGCTTCGTCGTCGAGAACCTGGCTGATCACCGGCAGGCCCAGCCCCAGCCCGCGCAGGAGCAGGATGCGCTGGAGCTGCACGAGCGCCGCCTGGTTGTAGTAGCGGTAGCCGTTATTCCCGGTGCGGCTGGGCTTGAGCAGGCCGATACCGTCGTAGTGCCGCAGCGTCCTGCTGGTGGTTCCTGCGATCCGGGCTATGTCCTGGATGGACCAGTCCATGTGTTCCTCCTTCCTGGTGTGTTTGAGGGATGGTCCGGGGTTCTGTCCCTGCTAATGGTTCAACGATAAATGTTGACGTGGCGTCAAGGTCAAGGGTCTGAATCACGGAGCGCAGATGGGGCCGGGTAAGTTGGAAGCATGGTTCTATTTCCTTCCTCCCTGCCGCGCACCCTCTCCGCTGTGGCTGCAGCAGCTGTCCTTCTGGGCGTCTCCGGCTGCGCGCAGCAGCTTTCGGTGGAGAACGCCGATGTGCCGGCCTGGAAAGCCACTGCTATGCCGTCGGCCAGCGGCGTTGTTGCCGAGGATGCCGGCAAGATTCTCAACGCCCAGCCCATTGACCTAACGGAGGACGTTCCGGCAGGCAAGTACACGCTGACACTCGCCTGCGAAGGCGGAGGCAAGGCCTTCCTCGCAGTGCGGTCCGGCGGCAAGGAACTCGCCGACCTCGGGGCGGCCTGCTACGGCGCGCGGGAGTCCGTCAAGATCACACTCCCGGAATCCGGACCGCTGGAGCTCAGCGTCTCCAGCGTTGACGCGCCGCTGATCTACGCCTACCAGCTGGTAACCGCGGATTAGTTGCCAGCCACTCGCCAGTAGGCTCGGGGAATGACGCTTCTTGGGGGAAAGTCCGTTGCTCGCCGATCCATGGAGCTGGCAGCTTCCGTGCGCGCCTTCACGGGGCACAGGCTTGCGGGGCGCAGTGCTGCGGCGGCCGCCTGCATGCTGGTGGCAGCTTTCGGGCTGAGTGCGTGCGAGTACGCGGATTCCGAACCCCGGCCAGGCGCGAGCACCGCGGCGATGCCACCCGTTCCCGGCGATGGGCCAGCCGGCCTAGCGCTCAGGAACAGGCCCGCCAGCTTGAGCGGATCGCCGATGTGGAAGCGCAACTCGGGCCGGAAACTGACCGCCGGGTGGCCTCGATGCTGGGCGGCATGGGAAATACCGGCTCGAGCCTGATGGGTTTGGTGCCGGACCACGGCCCCTATCTCATCCGGGCAACCTGTAGCCCAAGCCCCGGCCCCGCGGCGAAGCTCACCGTTTCGCAGGGCGGCGTCCAGTTCCTTGACCTTGAGGTTCCCTGCGGCGATCCCTTCGAATCCACCGTGCAGCTGACCGCCGGACGGGTGACGGCTACGCTGTCACCCACCAGCGGCGGAGAATCGGTCGCCGCCCTTCGCATTGAGAGGGCTCCTGCCGAACCGCCAGCCAGTCCAACCCCCGCTGCCCCGGCAAGCAGCAGCCCCTAACCCCCTCCATTGACCAGCCGTCCCCTCACTTCCTCGGGGCTCTGGATTGGGGTCCGTGCCGGGCATAGAGTCGGAGTATGCCCGCAACGCAGGGGGCGCGGCCGCCCCGCAGGGCGGTACTTCGTCCGGGCGCCCGCCCGTCCCGGTCAGTCTCCGTGCCCACCCGGGTGAGGGGCGCCGTCGTACTCTGGACGGCGGGCGCCTTGGTGGCCGGATCTGCTCTCACCGGATGTGAATACACGTACGACGAAGGGTGGCGGCCCGCCGAGAACGCCCCGGCAGTTACCGAGCCGGTGCCGCGCGCTGAGCTGTGGCGGAACGATCCCGTCAGCGGCGCCGAAATGGAGGCGTGGCTGACGGAGTCCCAGGTGGGGCCCGGCCTGCAGGTGGTGCATAGGGAATTCGGCCTGTTGCGGGCCGAAGAAATCCGGAGCGACGCCACGGCGCCCCTGTCCGCCGGAACGTACGTGCTGGTGCTGGTGTGCCGGAGCCAACGGCGCGTCGACTACAAAGTCCGCAATGACGAATTCACCATGGTGGACCTCAGCCTGCGCTGCGGATCCCGGCGCGAGAGCGTGATCTACCTGTCCAAGGAAACGGTGTTGCGTTTCCAGGTTGAAGCGCAGTCCCCCGCCAATTTCGCTTACCGGCTGGCCCGGCTCTGAACTATTTCTGCCTGCCGGCTCGGAACCGGCCGCACCTTTCAGGCCACGCAGCCTTCGGGGCAGCGCAGCGTCTCCGGGCTGGCGGCACACTCGGCGCAGTACAGCGTCAGCGTGCGGCAGCTCGGGTTGGAGCAGTTCTCGAATTTACTGGTGGGAGCGGCACAGCGGACGCACTCGCCGATAGTCTTCGCGTCCTCGCTGAATTCCAGGTGCATGCGTTTGTCGAACACGTAGAGCGAGCCTTCCCAGAGGCCCTGGTCCTTGAACGTTTCGCCGTAGCGGACGATGCCGCCGTCGAGTTGGTACACCTGCTTGAAACCGCGGTTCACCATCAGGCTGGAGAGCACCTCGCAGCGGATGCCGCCGGTGCAGTACGTGACCACCGGTTTGTCTTTGAGGGCGTCGTACTTGCCGGAGTCGAGCTCCTTGATGAAATCGTGGGTAGTGGCCACGTCAGGGACGATCGCGTCCTTGAACTTGCCGATCTGGGCTTCGAAGGCGTTGCGGCCGTCGAAGAACACCACGTCCTCGCCGGCCTGTTTCGTGGCCTCCACCAGTTCGTGCAGTTCTTCGGGCTTGAGATGGGTGCCGCCTCCCACAACGCCGTGCTCATCCACCTTGAGTTCGCCGGGCGCGCCGAAGGAGACGATCTCGTCCCTGACCTTAACGCTCAGCCGCGGGAAGTCCTCCGCGCCGCCGTCGGACCATTTCACGTCGATGCCGTGAAAGCCCTTGTATTCGCGCGTGGTCTTGACGTATTGCTTGACCGCGCCGATCTCGCCGCCCACCGTGGCGTTGATGCCGTCCTTGGAAAGGAGGATGCGTCCGGTCAGCCCGAGTTTTTCGCACAGGGCACGCTGCCAGAGCCGCACCGCGTCCGGATCAGTGATGGGGGTAAAGCCGTAAAAGAGCACAATTCGGTTCAAAGCCACGTATTTAAGGGTACTGGGTTTGTCCGGGCCGGGGCCGCCGGCCGCCTATTGCTGGGGCCGCCCCGCTGCGTTGGCGGCGTCGCGCCTGTTCAGGGCGGTCTCGGCCGTGCGGTAGCCCAGGACGACGACGGCGAAGGGCACCACGGTTGCCGTCACGGCGGCCGCGACAGCACCGGCGCCGTTGTTGAGGGCGAGTGCTGCGGCGCCGTCCCCCACAAGCCGCGGCACCAGGAACAGGATGAGTGAGGTCAGCAGCCCTCCGAGGCCTGGCCGCTTCACGCCTTCGGGGTCGGGGCGGGAACCCAGGAAACACCACGGACTGTGTCTGCCTGCGGTGGATCAGAAGGCCTGCTGCCAGCGGGACGAGACCGCAGGCAAGCCAGACCCAGTAGCTCAGTCCTGTGGCCGCCTCCCAAGTACCTGGCACCGCCCACAACAGCGATGGTCGCAGCGACGGAGACCAGCAAGGACAAAGGAAATGTGTACGGAACGGAACGTTCTGTGGCAGCGGGCATTCCGTCATGCTTGTCTGGTCACGATTCCATAAGCAAGTCACATCGGTGCACCCTACCCCTGTTGCTTGTGTCGGGGCTGGAATACCCTCATGACATGAGTCCAGACGCCTTGGTTGAAGACATCACGCACCTTCTGGAAGTCTGGGTAGCCGGCTGGGCCGGCTGCCGCGGTTACCAGACATCAGTTGAGGGGCGCTTCCCCGCTGCACTGCGGGCCGACACCACCGGGGAATGGGAATACTTCGCCCACGACCCCTCCGCTGACGAGTTCGCGGCCCTGGCTGCGAAGACCGCCGAGGCTCCGGCGAGGGTCCTGACCATCCTCAGCAACGACGTCGCCCGCTTCGCGGCGCTGGCCATGCAGAACGGTCTGAACGTCACGTCCGCATCGCAGGCCATGATGATTGTGGACATGTCCACCCAGGATACGGAAGATCCGTGGCTCTCCGACGATGACCTGAACCTGGTCACCTCCGAACTCGACGGCGTCCACCACGCGGTGGTCCGCTCGGGTGACACGGTGGCGGCGAGCGGCAGGGTTTTTGTGGTGGGCGAGACTGCAGTGTTCGACAAGATTGTCGTCCAACCCGCGTTCCAGCGCCGCGGCCTGGGCAGCTTTATCATGAAGGCCTTGGCGGCGCAGGCGATCGGACCGGATGTGGAGAACGGCCTGCTGCTGGCCTCCATCGACGGCCAGAAGCTGTATTCCCATCTGGGCTGGTCCACGGTTTGCCGCGTGCTGATGCTGTCCACGTCCGATGAGGGTGCCGACCTTTCCGTGGGGTGATTTTTCCCCGGGTGAAAGAATGTTGGGGTGAACCCCCATGACTCCCTGATTCCTTTGCTGGGCCGAGGCCCGGACCCGGAGCAGCTGCGTCATGTCCGCACCATCCCGGCCCGGCGAGCGGTCCACGAACCGTGGCCGGCGTGGGCCCATCCGGATCTCGTGGCCGCCTATGGCTCCCTGGGCATCCACAAGCCCTACCGGCACCAGATCCAGGCCGCCAATCTTGCCCATGTCGGCGAGCATGTGGTCATCGCCACCGGCACCGCTTCCGGAAAGTCCCTGGCCTACCAACTGCCTGCGCTTGACGCCATCCACCGCTCCGAGCTGCGCGTCCTGTCTGAACCGGGAAAGATCCACGACGACGGCGCCGTGACGCTTTATCTCTCGCCCACGAAGGCGCTGGCCGCTGACCAGCTGGCAGCCATCCGTTCCTTGAAACTGCCCACCGTTCGGGCCGAGACGTACGACGGCGATACCGACCCCGCGTCCCGCCGGTGGATCCGGGACCACGCCAATTTCATCCTCGCGAACCCGGACATGCTCCACTTCGGCATCCTTCCCAATCACCCCTGGTGGGCCAGCTTTTTCCGGCGGCTTCGGTACGTGATTGTGGATGAGGCCCACAGCTACCGTGGGGTGTTCGGCTCGCACGTGGCCAACCTGATGCGCCGGCTGCGCCGCATCTGCGCGTACTACGGTGCCGGGACGACCCACCCCGGGCCGGTGTTCATCGCCGCCTCTGCCACGGCATCGGAGCCAGGCACATCGTTCGGCCGCCTGATCGGGGCGCCGGTCCGGGCCGTTGCCGAGGACTGTTCGCCGCACGGTTCCACCACTGTCGCGTTCTGGGAACCTGCATTGACCGAGCTCAAGGGCGAGAACGGCGCCAAGGAACGCCGCACCGCTGTTGCTGAAACGGCCGACCTGCTGGCGAACCTGGTTTCGTCCCGGATCCGGACCATCGCTTTCATCAAGTCCCGCCGCGGTGCGGAGACAATCGCTTCGATCACCAAGCGCCTTCTGGACGAAGTGGATCCCAGTCTGCCGCAACGCGTGGCCGCCTACCGTTCCGGGTACCTTCCGGAAGAACGCCGGGCCTTGGAAAAGGCCCTCCGCTCCGGCGAACTGCTGGGTGTCTCCAGCACGTCCGCCCTTGAACTGGGGATCGACATTTCCGGGCTGGATGCCGTCCTGGTGGCGGGCTGGCCAGGCACGAGGGCGTCGCTGTTCCAGCAGATCGGCCGGGCAGGGCGCGCGGGCCAGGATGCCATCGCCGCATTTGTTGCCAGCGATGATCCGCTCGACACCTACCTGGTGAACCATCCCGAGGCGATTTTCGACGTGTCGGTGGAGGCCACCGTCTTTGATCCCTCCAATCCGTACGTGCTGGGGCCCCATCTCTGTGCCGCCGCCGCGGAGCTTCCGTTGGGCGTGGCCGAACTGGGCCTTTTCGGCGGCACGGCAGAGAAGCTGCTGGGCCAACTCGTGGCGCAGGGCTATCTGCGCCGCCGGCCGGCGGGCTGGTTCTGGACGCACTCCCAGAGCGCTGCCGCCATGGTGAACCTCCGCGCCGACGGAGGCGGACCGGTGAGCATCGTCGACGCCGACACCGGCTCCCTGCTCGGGACCATGGACTCGCCCCAGACGCACTACCAGGCGCACACAGGGGCCATCTACGTACACCAAGGCGACAGCTATGTGGTGGAGGACCTGAACGAAGACGACCACTTTGTGGTGGTGCGGCGTGCCAACCCCGATTACTACACAACGGCCCGGGACGTGACCCAGATCGAAGTGCTCGAAACACTCCGGACTGAGCACTGGGGCGATGTTGCCGTGCACTTCGGCGATGTGAAGGTGACAACGCAGGTAGTTTCCTTTCAGCGCAAGGCCTTGATCTCGAATGAAATCCTGGGTGAGGAGCCGCTGGAGCTGGGCGCCCGGGATCTGTTCACGAAGGCCGTTTGGTTTGTTGTGGAGAACCGCTCGCTGACGGGCGCCGGGCTTATCGAGGCGCAATTCCCGGGGGCCCTGCACGCCGCCGAGCACGCAGCGATCGGGTTGCTGCCGCTGGTGGCCTCCAGCGACCGCTGGGACATCGGCGGAGTGTCCACGGCCATCCACGCCGACACAGGCGTGCCCACCATCTTTGTGTATGACGGGCACCCCGGCGGTGCGGGCTTTGCCGAACGCGGCTTCGACAAGGCAAAGGTGTGGCTCTCGGCGACGCGCGACGCCATCAAGGCGTGTGAGTGCGAGTCGGGCTGCCCGTCCTGCGTCCAGTCCCCCAAATGCGGGAACAAAAACAATCCGCTGGACAAGGCTGCCGCCGTCATGCTCATCGACGTCCTCCTCAAAGACGCCCGTGAAATGCCTCCCCGCGGTGCGGAATTCATGGCAAGCGCGGAGGCGTTCAGCACCACAGCCGCTCAGGGCGGCGGGCCGGCCCGCGCCTGACCGGTGGCGGCGCCAACCAGTGTCCGTGCATTCAGCTCCGTTCTGACCATGACGGTCTGGCCGGCCCCTTCCGTACATCTGACGAGAGCGGCCGCATGGCGGGCTGCTACCTCGGCGGCCACCGTGCAGGGGTCTCCAGACGTAATCCCGCGCAGGGTATCGGCCGCGGCAAGGGCAGCGAGGTCCGCCGCTGCCGCGGCCCTGCTGGCCATCACCGCGGACTGCGCGAACAACAGCATCAGAGCCATCGCCAAGATGACAACCAATGCCAGTCCCCGCGGCCAGGACTGTTCCCGAATCGCGCTCCGGATTGTCCCCGAATTGCCTGTTCACGCCGCCTCCTCCTCCTAGGCTCGGACCGGCTCGAACCGCGGAGTGGCCGCGGCCGACGGCGTTTCGCTCCGCGTGGTGGCCTTGGCTGTGAGAGTCCAGGGCACTGTTGCTCCCAGTGGTCCGCCCACACCAGCAGCCACCGTAACGCTGAGCCACTCGCCCTCGGCCGCAACGGACGCCGTTGCCGACGTCCCCGCCAAGGTCCTGACGATCCCCTGCACTGCGGCCGGGTCCTCGCCGCGGGCCAGCGCCCTGGCGCCGGCACGCGCCGCCTCCTCGAGCCTGAGCTGGGTTACGCCCGCGGAGGCTCCGTCCAAGAGCAGTGCGAGGAGCAACAGGACTGCCGGCAGCGCGACCGCGAACTCCGCCGTCACGGCGCCGTGGGCATTCCCCGGCCCACGCCGCCGGCGACGGAACGAGGCTGCCGGTCCCAGCACCACGCGGCTGTCCCCGCCTTGGTCCCAGCGGCTGCTACGGTCATTAGCCCGTTGCAGCGCTGCCGGCGACGGACTCATGGCAAGGCCAGCGCCGTGCGGATGAGGTTCAACAGGAATCCGCGTACTTCGTCGCTGCGGAGAATGAACACCAGCAGTCCGGCGAAGCCCACGGCGGCCAGGGTAGCCGTCCCACTGGGTCCGCTACTGCGCCCGTGGGTCCAGGACACCCCGGACGGTCACCGACTCGGGCAGGCCAGCCACCAGGGGTCCGGCCACCTCCACGCGCAGGTCCAGCAGCTCCGCCAGCTCCAGCCGCTCGGCGTCCCCGAAGTGTTGCAACCGCTCCGCTGCCCGGTCCGCGAGCGCAGCAAGTTCGGTGAGCTGTCGGGCGTTGCCACGTGCCCCCGGTCCTGCCGACTGCAGCGACTCCAGCTTCGCCTTCACGTCTGCAAGCTGTGAGCGGTATCTAACGATGGTCATGGGAGACGGAAACTAATGGAAACCGCCCCTCTTGACTCATTTCCAACCCCGGTGAGCAGAATCCCGCGTCCAGATTCACCTACTGTCGTTGGCCGCCCACTGTCGAATAAGCCCTCAGACTTCGGCGATGACCGTTGGCGAGTAGGTGTGTCCAGGAGCGATATTGGGCGGCGAGTGCCGCCTATCGACTTCACAGTCGTACCCGAAAGATGGCGAAGGACAGCCAAATTGATGACGTATGCGTACATCAATCGAAGCCCCTATCCCGGAAAGATGCCCCACCACACGTCCTCGGCATACGCCCTGACCCGGCACCTACGGTTTTTCTGGACCTTTCTAGACGAAAGGGGACGAAAGAATCTCGACGCTGTGACCCAAACCGATCTTGACGCCTTCTTGTGCTGGCTGCAATGCCACCCTTCTGCCTATTCGGACTCCCCCGTTCAGCAAGCCAACGCACTGCGGGCGGTTAAGGCCCTCCATGACTACCGTGAGTTTCTAGAAGATGCGATCACCATCAATCCTTGGAGGGGGAGATCCATCGCCCGACTGGTTGGTGTTCGGTCAGGGGGCGAAAACAAGACGGCCCGAATACCGGAACAAATAAGCGAGCCTCTCCTTGCTTGGGCACGTTTGTATGTAGAAACTGCCAGCAGTGACATTCTCGCTTGCAGGACGGAGGTTGAAGCCTTCGTTCGGTCGCACGATCAGCCATTTTCCTACTCCTCAGACCGTCGGAAAGTGGTCGAGTGGGCAGCTGAAAGGGTCAAAAGTGGGCAGGGCTTACCGAAGCTCAGCAAGTGGACGCTAACCCCAGAGCTGAACTTGGAGCAGCCCGACCTACCATTTATACGAAGGCTCGCGGGCCTCCCTCCCCGTTCAAGAGCGGGCATGAGCAAAAGTCTTCGGGCAGACCTTGACTCACTCCCCCTAGCGCCTGGCGGGCTGGCTACACCAATGTCTACGGATCCAGCGACTGGCGAACCGTGGCGAACCCCTATGCACGAGCTCGACGTGCCACTGGAAGTAAAGGCACTACGAACAGCGTGCCTCATCCTGATCTTTGCGCTGACGGGCATGAGGAGCGATGAAGTCTTCGCCCTTGAACGCGGCTGTCATTCAGTGAAGAGGAGCCAGGACGGGCTCTTGAACAGACATGTCCTAGAAGGCAGGACTTTCAAGTCGCGCTCAATGGAAGGGGCGTCTGCAGCTTGGATAACAGTGGAACCGGTGGCCAGGGCGGTGAGTGTGCTTGAAGAACTGACACCTTCCAGGGAAATTTGTTCCTTCCAGAAGACCCGGCATTATTGGGATCCGGCCGCGCCGCTACACCACATGACGGTAGAAGTATTCAATCGTGATCTTCGAGACTTCATCACGTGGGTAAATATCGAACGCTTTTCCCAGACCACTGCAACTGCGGGTCGTGGCGCGATTCCCGCTACGGTCAACGGCGAAGCCTTTGTAGTGAGTACAAGAAGCTTTCGAAGGACCCTGGCGTGGTACATCGCTAACAGGCGGGACTGCCCACGGTTTGGTTGACTCGGGGGGTTGATGGTTTCTCAGGCGGCTAGCGCCATATTGTTGATTGTCTCAAACTCGATCGGGGTTAGTTTACCCAGAGCCCTTTGCCGTCGCCTGCGATG
>NZ_QMKP01000016.1 GCF_003287955.1 Arthrobacter sp. AQ5-06
ATTCCGTGGGACCCGCTCAGGGAGCCGAGATTTATGGACCCATTGGTAGCACGTCATCTGATTGAAGCCGAGCTCCGCCGCGGCCGCGCTCACACTCCCACACCGGTCCAACACCGAAAAGAACTGAACCTTCTGCTCCGGCGTGTATTTCCTCCGGCTGGCAGCTTCCTTCGTTAAAGACGACACGGTCGTTGCAACTCCCAAAATTCTGGGTGTTGCAACGACCGCTAGAACCCGCCCAGGGGTGCCGGCCTTTCTGCTGCCTGCCGGAGCTCAGCCCCGCTCAGCCTCAGTTCCGCCCGGCCTTGCGGATCTGGTGCTCCAGGACTTTGGACTGGAAGGCGCCAACTACCTTGTTTTTCAGGTCGGTGGGCACCCGGACCATGCCCTCCTGAGCTACCGAGGCAACGTGCTGCCCGGCCCGGTTGAAGATCTTGCCCGTGGCGAGGCCGCGGGCTCCCTGGGCGCTGGGGGATTCCTGGACGTACAGCAACCATTCGTCCACGCGGGCCGGGCGATGCCACCACATGGCGTGGTCGAGACTGGCGACACTCATCCCGGGCGTGATCCAGCTCAGCCCGTGGCGGCGCAGGATGGATTCCAGCAGCGTGTAGTCGCTGGCGTAGGCCAGGGCGGCCCGGTGCAGGTTTGAATCATCGGGCATGGGCCCGAACGTCTTCATCCAGACGGCGTTCCGGGCCTCCTTCTTGCCCTTGGCCGATACGTAGAGCGGCGGGTCAACGTGCCTGATATCAAAGGGCCGCTCGTAAGCCCAGTGCTGGGCGATGGGGTGGTCGAACTTGCCCAGCAGGTCGGCCGTGCTCGGCAGCGACTCAGGATCGGGAATGCCGGCGGGCATCTTGGATTCGTGGTCGAGGCCTTCGTCCAGGTCCTGGAAGGACGCGATCATCGAAAGGATGGGCACTCCTTCCTGGTAGGCATGGACACGCCTGGCCGAAAAGGACCGGCCGTCACGCAGGCGCTGGACACCGAACGTGATGGGCTTGTTGGCGTCGCCGGGCCGGAGGAAATAGCCATGCATGGAATGGACAAACCGCTCCGGGTCCACCGTCCTCATGGAAGCGACCAGCGACTGGGCCAGCACCTGCCCCCCGAACACGCGCTGCCGGGGCTGCTGCTGCGATGGACCAAGGAAGATGTCCTCGTCGGTCCGGGCGCCTTCAAGCTCACCGAGGTTAAGGAGTTGGATGAGCGTTTCGGTGGGGTCGCCGCTGGGTGGCGCCAGCAGTCCGGTTTCGGCTTCAGTCATGGATTGACTCTAGACGTCGCCCCGGCGCTGCTCAACCAAGCTTCAGCCGGTAGTGTTCTTAATGTGTCTGACCTACTTACGAAGTCCTTCCGGTTCGCCGATCCGCGTGATCTCGCCGATCTGCGCACCTTCACCACCCGTGCCAAGACGGTCGACGACGGCGCCATCCGGCTTCAGGCCGCAGGTTCCGTTCTCGCGGCCTACGTGTGCGTGCTGCGGCCCCGGCTGCTGGGTGAATCCACCCCCACCATCCTTGGCCTGCGCACCATGGCGCTGGCGGAACCTTCCGCGATTGACGTGACGGTGCCGCTCTCAGCCGTCCTTGACCGGCTTGCCAGGGCAGGGGAGGACGACGTTGAGCTGCCGGTTCCGGCGTCGACCGTCACCGAATCGTGGACGGGGGTCGGCGCGCCGCGTACTGGCTGGGAGCTGGTGGGTGCGTTGTCGGATGCCGAACTCCGGCGCGCAGCTGAAGCCGGCATCACCGAAGTGGCTGGCATAGTCCCCGCCCAGCCGGGGGCACTGATGGTCAACAATGCACGCGCCGCTGTGTGGGGCCGGGCCCTGGATGACTCCGGCCTTCCGGCAGGAGCCGCCTTCGCGGCCCTCACCCTGGGATTCCTCGCAGACGCGGACCAGAAGCTCTACCGGGCGGGCCGTTGGTTCCGCCTCAGCGGTCCGCGCGGCCACGTCCTGGTGCGGACCGGCAGCGGCCTCTAGTACCCGGCCAGCCGTCGTCGTACGCGCTAAGGCGTCAAGTCCGCGTCAGGCGTCCGAGGGGCTGTTCACCATGGACAACGCGGCACGTTCCATGTAGTCCCAGAGTGTTCCCTCGTGCAGGGGAGGCAGTTCCAGGGAATCGACGGCTGTCCGCATGTGGAACAGCCAGCGGTCCTTGGCCTCGGGTGTGACCCGGAACGGTATGTGGCGCATCCGGAGGCGCGGGTGGCCGCGCTCCTCGCCGTACGTGGTCGGCCCGCCCCAGTACTGCTCCAGGAACATCAGGAACCGCCGCTTGGCCGGCTCGAGGTCCTCCTCCGGGTACATCGGGCGCAACAGTGGGTCCGTGGCAACGCCGTCGTAAAAGACATCGATCAGCTTGACGAACGTCCCGTGTCCGCCCACGGCATCGTAGAAGTTGTCCGTATAGCCGGGCTGGCTGAAGGGATCATTCTGCATAAGCTGGCGTGGCTGCTGCGGTTCGGAGGGCGTGGTCATGTCTCTATTCTCCGGCCTTTTGCTCTGTCTTTTTCGCCTCGGTGGCAGGCGCGCTCAGGGCAGTTTCCGGCCCGGTCTCCGGCAAGTCCTGCACCGGCACGTAGTTGCCCTGCGAACGGTTGCCGACGCGAAGGATCTCGCCATTGCGGAGGTACCAGATGGCGCCGTCATCTGAGCGGACCCGGGTGATGCGCAGCCCCATAGACTCGACCACACCCACCACTTCGCTGGTTTCGATCACGTCGCCGATCCCATACTGGTCCTCAATCGTGATGAAGATGCCGGCGAGGAAATCGCGGATCAGCTGCTGGGCGCCAAAACCGATGGCGATACCCAGGATCCCCACGCTGGTCAGCAGCGGGGCGATGTTGATGTCCAGGTTCTGCAGCACATACATGGTGGTGATCACGGCCACCAGAACTCCCACGATGCTGTTGAGCAGGGAACCGATGGTTTCCGCCCGCTGCACGCGGCGCTCGTGATCTAGGGCCCGGAGGGCGGGGGCAACCCACTTGAAGTGCGGTTTCTTGAAGAAATTGGTGCCCGACGCCACCCGCTTGCTGATCCGGGAGATTACGAAGGTGGCCACCAGCCATATCGCGATTCCGACGCCAAGGCTGATCACAATGCCCGTAATGCTGACACCGTCGGGCTCGGATGCGAGGGAAGGGGCAATTGACATCGTGCTGAACATAAAGGGCAAAACTCCTCGGGGGTCACCGGCGGCGGCCGGGATGATGTCGGCCCATGCACAGGTTCGCCTGCGGCATAAGGCTCTGTTCTCTTTCAACCCTAGCGCCGTAGCGTGTCCGTATGCGCATCCTCATTCTGGGCGGAACCGCCTTTCTTTCGTCTGAAATCGCCCGGCAGGCCGTTTCCGCAGGTCACACAGTCACCTGCCTTGCCCGCGGATCGGCGACGGAACCGCCAGACGGTGTCCAGTGGGTAAAAGCGGACCGTTCACTGGGCGCGAACAGCTATGCACAGGTGGCTGGGGACTGGGATGCGGTCATTGACGTGGCCCGCCATCCTGTTCCGGCCAAGGAGGCGCTGGCAGCCCTGGCCCACAGGACTGCCCACTGGACGTTTGTGTCCAGCTGCTCCGTCTACGCTGACCATTCAATGCCGGGAGCGGCTGAGGACGCTGAGTTGTTGGTACCCCTGCCGCCCGGCACGGAATCCACTCCGGAGAACTATGGGGAATCCAAGTCAGCGATTGAACAGGCCACCCTGGAAGCCGCGGGGGACAGGGCGCACCTCTGCCGCGCGGGCCTCATCGGCGGCCCCGGCGACGGGACGGACCGGTATGGCTACTGGCCCGCGAGGTTTGCCAGGGACAACGGGCCGGCCGTGGTCCCGGCCATCGCCGGCCACGCCACGCAAGTGATTGATGTGCGGGACCTCGCGGCGTGGGTCCTCGATGCTGCCCAGCGCGGGGTGGCCGGGCCGCTGAACGCCGGGGGGGACCAGGTGCCCTTTGGCGAGTACATGGAGGGGGCCACAACAGTGGCCGAATACCGGGGCGAGGTTCTCAAGGCCCCGGAGGATTGGCTCCTGGAACGCGGGATCGACTACTGGGCCGGACCTGATTCCCTCCCGCTGTGGCTGCCGCCCGGCCACGAGGGGTTCTGTAGCCGCAGCAACCACGCCGCCAGGGCCGCGGGGCTGGCCATGAGGCCCTGGCAGGACACGCTGGCGGACACGCTGGCGGATGAACGCCGCCGCGGCCTGGACCGCGACCGCAAGGCAGGGCTCACGCCCGCCACCGAAATGCGGCTGGCAGCGGAGCTTCTTCGAAGCCGCTGAGTCCAGCCCCTGAACTGAGTGGCAGCACATGTCGTTTTGAGCCGCCAAAACGACATGTGCTGCTACGTAGTTGGACTGTCAGGCCACCACAGTTACGGGTGAATGATGCACGGGGAAATTGACGCTCCGGGCGATGAAACAGACCGCGTTGGCTTCGCGGTGAAGCTGTTCTGCGAGATCCACATGGGCCGCGTCCGCCACGGTCACCCGCGGGTTCAGCGTGACGGACTCAAACTGTCCGCTGCCATCGCGGTTCAGGCGCATAACACCGGTGGCGTCGTCCTGATAGTCGGTCACCACCATCCCGTGCCGCACCGCCACGTGCAGGAAGGACAGCATGTGGCACTGCGCCAGCGCAGCCAGGAGCAGCTGCTCCGGGTTGTAGCGTTCACGGTCCCCATGGAACGTCGGATCGGCTGACCCCTTCAAGACCGGCAGCCCGGGGATCACGATGTCGTGGTCCCGTGAGTAGCCACGGTACGACGACGTTCCGCCTCCCAGGTTGCCGGTCCACTGCACCGTCAGGGAATAGTGGTGCTCGCCCAGGCTCATGGCGCGGGCCTACAGCTCGCCCGGCAGCACGTCGGCCGCGCGTGCCCGCAGGGCCCGGGCCACGCCGTCGCGGTTTTCCAGCATCATGCGGCGCAGGGCGGCGCTGTCTGCCGGAAGGCCGGCGAGGAAAGCATCCGTGCGGTCTACCGTTGCCTGCGTGGTCAGCAGTGCCGGGTAAAGCCCGACGACGATCTGCTGGGCGAGTGCGTGCGTGCGGTTTGCCACGATCCCGGGAACAGCCTCGAAGTACTTTTCCGCATACGGCTCCAGCAGCGAACGGTCCAGCACCCGCATGAAGCCAGTGACGGCTGAACCCTGGAGCGCATTGGAGAGTTCTCCCGTAACTACGATCGAGTCCCAGGCGGCGGCCTTGGCTTCGGCGGTGGGGATGACCGCCGCGGCCAGGGCCGCGGCGTTCTGTCCGCTCGCGGTGTTGTCGCGTTCCAGTTCGGCGTCGATCTCAGCCTGGCCCAGCCGGCCACCGGCCACCAGCGAGGCCAGCAGCTCCCAGCGGAGGTCCTGGTCCACGGCCAGCCCGTCCAGGGTCGCTGTGCCGTCCAGGAGCCCGGCGACGGTGTCCAGCTCGCGTGAGCTGCGGGCCAGCAGGGCAAACGACTTCACAAACTGCAGCTGGGCGTCGGACCCGCCAAGTGCTGCGCTGGCCAGGTCCCACAGCGTGTCCACGGCGGCGACCGTGGCGGCCTCGCGATGCTCCTCAGCCACATAGAAGTTCAGCGTGGTGGCCAGCTGGCGCAGCTGGACCAGGATCACCGAAGAATCGGATTCCGCGGCCACGTTGGCCAGGATCAGCTCCACGTACCGGCGCGCCGGGGTCTCGCCGTCGCGGGCAGCATCCCAGGCGGAGTTCCACACCAAGGTCCGGGGCAGGCTCGCCCTGAAGTCTTTCAGGTGCGCCGTTGCCGTGGCGAGGGACTTCTCGTCCAGCCGAACCTTGGCGTAGGCGAGATCGTCGTCGTTGACCAGGATCAGGTCAGGCTGCGCCAGTCCCGCCAATGCCGGCACGTCGGTGCGCTCGCCGTCGACGTCGAGCTCCTCGCGGTGCACGCGCTCCAGCTTGCCCGCGCTGTTCAGGTTGTAGAACCCGACGGCGAGCCGGTGCGGACGGATGGTGGGCCACTCCTCGACGGCGGACTGGACGATGGTGAAGGATGTCAGCGTCCCGGAGTCGTCCACGGAGAGCTCCGGCTTGAGCGTATTGACGCCGGCGGTCTCCAGCCAGAGGCGGCCCCACTGGTCCAGGTCGCGGCCGCTGGCCTTCTCCAGCTCCACCATGAGGTCGCTGAGCTCGGTGTTCTGCCAGGCGTGCTTGGCGAAATACTCCCGGACCCCGGCCATGAACTGCTCCGGCCCCACCCAGGCCACCAGCTGGCGCAGGACTGAGGCGCCCTTGGCGTAGGTGATGCCGTCGAAGTTGACCTCCACGTCCTGCAGGTCGTTGATGTCGGCGAAGATCGGGTGCGTCGTAGGCAGCTGGTCCTGGCGGTAGGCCCAGGACTTCTCCACCGAGGCGAAGGTGGTCCATGCGCTCGTGAAGGACGTGTTTTCGACGGCCGCGAGGTGGGACATGTATTCGGCGAAGGATTCGTTGAGCCAGAGGTCGTTCCACCAGCGCATGGTCACCAGGTCGCCGAACCACATGTGGGCCAGTTCGTGCAGCACAGTGATGGCTCGGCGCTCGATCTGCGCCCCGGTCACCTTGCTCCGGAAAACGTAACCTTCGAGGATGGTCACCGCGCCGGCATTCTCCATGGCGCCCGCGTTGAATTCGGGCACAAAGAGCTGGTCGTACTTCTCGAACGGGTACGGGAAGCCGAACTGCACCTCGAAGAATTCGAAGCCTTGGCGCGTCAGATCAAAGATGTTGTCCGCGTCGAGATACTGCATCAGGGACTTCCGGGCAAAAACACCCAGCGGGATCACACGGCCGTCGGAACTGGCCACTTCGCTGCGGACCGACTGGTACGGGCCGGCGATCAGGGCGGTGACATAAGAAGACAGCCGCGGCGTGGGGGCGAACGTCCAGACCGAGCGGGCACCGCCTTCGTCCCCTGGCGTGGCCTCCACCGGGGCAGGGGTGGGGGAGTTGGAGATGACATCCCAGTGCGAGGGCGCCGTGACCGTGAACCTGAAGGTGCCCTTGAGGTCAGGTTGCTCAAACACCGCGAACATCCGGCGCGAATCGGGAACCTCGAACTGCGTGTACAGGTACACCTCGTTGTCCACCGGATCCACAAAGCGGTGCAGGCCTTCGCCGGTGTTCATGTACGGCGCGTCGGCCACCACCGTGAGTTCGTTGGAGCCGGCCAGGTCCGGCAACTGGATCCGGATACCGTCGGAGACAGCCGCAGGGTCCAAGGCGCGCCCGTTGAGCGTGATGCTGTGCACGGCGTGGGTGACGGCATCGATAAACGTGGCGGATCCGGGCACTGCCGTGAACCTCACCGTAGTGGTGGTCCCGAAGACCTTCTCGCCCCTGGTCAGGTCCAGAATGACATCGTAGGAGTCAACGTTGATGAGTTCGGCACGCTCGCGGGCTTCGGCGCGAGTCAGGTTCATACCTGGCAAGTGGGGCCTCCAGAAGGGGTTGCGGTTGCCGGCGGGCGGTGGCCCGCACCGGCACAGTGAAGTCATTCTGTCACGGCCTCCGGCGGGAGTAGCGTTAACGCATGGGAAAGTTCCGGGATTCGGTGGATACCAAGGCACTGCGCTTCGCGGTGGGCTTTCCCGTGGTCCTGGCCGCGGCTTTTGTGTTCTGCGCCTTTTTGCTGCGGCCCGATCTTCCGGATCCCGTAGCGATCAGCTGGACGGCCGACGGCGGCGCCTCCTTTGCCCCGTTCGGCGCCTATGCGGGCGGCGGCGCGCTGCTCATCATCGCCTCAGGCTGGCTGGTGCTGTGCCAGGCGGTACCGCTGTCCCGGCCCGCTGTTATGCGCCGGATCATGATGGGAACGGGATTGTTCCTGAGCCTGTTCATCACCAGCGTCCTCGCGGCCGGGCTGGTGGGCCAGGCCGGCCTCGCCGACGCCCGGGAGTCCCGGGTGGACCTCACGGTCCTCGCTCTCGGGAGCGGGGCGGCGTTGTCGCTGGGCGTCATCATGGGCTTCGTCTTCAAAGCCGACAGGCAGTGGTCGCTCGAGGATGACCGTGCCCTGGAGTTGGCCCTCGCCCGCGAGCTTGACCCGGAGCTTGCGGGAGACACATTCCGGATGTGGGTGCACGCCCGCAGTTCCGTCTTTGTGATGATCGCGGTGGCCAGCCTGTTCCCGGCTGCGCTGATCGCTGTGGCCCTGCCCTGGCTCGGGGCCCTGGTGGCTGCCCTCGCCGTGGTGGCCGCTGCTTTCCTCTGCGCCCGCGTCAAGGCCGACCGCCGCGGCCTGCGTGTCCTGGTGGCCGGCGTGCTGCCGGTCATGGATGTGCCGGCGGCCGCGATCTCCACCGCAAGCGCCGCGGACGTCCGCGCCGCCGACTACGGCGGGTGGGGCTACCGCAACCACAGCGGCACCGCCGCGATGCTGGTCAGCAGCGGCCCCGCCGTCGTCGTGCATCAAACCGATGGGCGCAACATTGCGGTCAGCGGCGGCAGCCCGGCATCCGCGGCCCGGCTGGCAGAAGTCCTGACCCGGGTGGCTGCCAGGGCGCATCGGGGCACCTCCGGCGAACGTGCCCCGGAGCCTGAGTCCTAGTAACCTTGTCCGTGATGATCTGACCCTGGCCTGAACCAGCGCTGCTCGCCCCCGGCGCCGAAACGAATGGATACTGCTGTGACTTCTTCCCCTGCCTTCCCGCGGGTACATATCGCTACCGACCACGCAGGTATGGAACTCAGCGCCCACCTGGTCAGCCACCTCACGGCCAAGGGCTACGACGTGGTGGACCACGGCCCCAAGGAATATGACGCCCTGGACGATTACCCGTCCTTCTGCATCAACGCAGCGCTCGCCGTCGTGGCTGACCAGCAGGCAGGAACCCATGCCCTGGGCATTGTCCTGGGCGGCTCGGGCAATGGGGAACAGATTGCGGCCAACAAGGTCAAGGGGGTCCGCGCAGCACTCGCCTGGAACCACTCCACCGCCACACTGGCGCGTGAACATAACGATGCCAACGTGGTGGCCGTGGGCGGCCGCCAGCACACCGTCGAAGAAGCAACCGAACTGATCGAGGCCTTCCTGGCTGAGCCCTTCAGTAACGACGAGCGGCACGTCCGCCGCATCGGCAAGATTGCGGCTTACGAATCCACCGGCGAGGTCATCGAGTAGTGCCCGAAGGGCATTCAGTCCGCCGCCTGGCGCAACAGTTCGGGGACGTTTTTACCGGCGAGTCGCTGTCCGTCAGCAGCCCGCAGGGCCGGTTCGTTGCCGGTGCAGCCCTGCTGGACGGCCAGGTCCTGACCGAGTCGCGTGCCCACGGCAAGCACCTCTTCCTGCATTTCGAACACGCCGTGGTGCTGCACGTCCACCTGGGGCTCTATGGTGCCTGGGACTTCGGCGGCGACGCGACCTTCACCGGGGCCTCCAGCATCGGCGCCCCGCGGAAGATCGGGGAGCGCGAGGTTTTCGACGACCCCGAAATTATCGACGACGCCGGGACGGTTGAGTACGCAGGCCCGCCCGAGCCCCGGGGCGCTGTGCGCGTCCGGCTGGTCAGCCGCCATGGCTGGGCAGACTTGCGCGGTGCCACCACCTGCGCGGCCATCACTGAGGCAGAAACGCGGGCCGTCCTGGCCCGGCTGGGGCCGGACCCGCTGCACAACCACCCCGCGGACAGGACCAGATTTGTGAGGGGCCTTTTGTCCCGCAGGACGCCGATCGCAGCGCTGCTGATGGACCAGAAGGTGATTGCCGGCGTCGGGAATGTCTACCGGGCCGAAGTGCTGTTCCGGCAGCGGCTGGATCCGTGGCTGCCGGGTACTGGACTCTCCAGCCGCACCGCCGGTCTGTTGTGGGACGACACGGCCTCAGTGATGGCCGACGGCGTCCGCGACGGGCGGATCATCACCACGCCGGCGGGATTCTGGGAACCAGGGGCGGTCTTGCCCTCGGGCGGCAACGCCCACTTCGTGTACAAGCGTGAAGGGCAGCCCTGCCGGGTCTGTGCCGTGCCGGTGGCCATCACCGAAATGGTGGGCCGCAAGCTGTACTGGTGCCCCGGCTGCCAGCAGTAGCCAACTAAAGTCAGCCAAACAAAAAAGCAGGGCCCCTCAGCGAGGGGCCCTGCTTATGTGGAGGGGACGACGGGAATCGAACCCGCGTAATCAGTTTGGAAGACTGAGGCTTTACCATTAAGCTACGTCCCCGGAAAAATGCAGCTCAGCTGTTGCATCAGGCTGTACTGCGTTTCTTCGGGCTGGCTGTTGAAGCCGGATACAACTAAACCTAATTCATGCCCCACGTGTCAAATGTGCAAAGAACGCCCGGATGACCGTAGACTTGCCTGTGCACTTACGGGGTGTAGCTCAGCTTGGCTAGAGCACCTGCTTTGGGAGCAGGAAGTCGCAGGTTCAAATCCTGTCACCCCGACTCTGCGGCTCGGGCCGTGCATGCGGCCCGGGCAGAAAAATGCGTTTGCAGAAACCCATCCCACAAACCCAGGAGTACTTAGACCGTGAAGAGCGCTGTCGAGAACCTCACCCCCACGCGGGTCAAGCTCAATGTTGAGGTCCCTTTTGAGGAATTGAAGCCCAGCATCGACGAGGCATACAAGACTGTTGCTTCGCAGATCCAGGTCCCTGGCTTCCGTAAGGGCAAAGTCCCGTCCAAGCTGATCGACCAGCGCGTTGGCCGCGGCTACGTCCTGGAGACGGCCATCAACGAAGGCCTCAACGGCTGGTACCAGGCTGCAGTCCAGGAGTCCGGCATCCGCCCCCTGAGCCGTCCCGAGGTGGAGATCACCGAAGTTCCGGACCCCAGCTCCACGGACGGGGAACTGAAGTTCCACGCCGAGGTTGATATCCGTCCGGAGATCGAACTTCCCGACTACGCCGGCATCAAAGTCGAGGTAGCTGCAGCGGAATCCTCCGATGAAGACGTTGACAAGGCCCTGGATGAACTGCGCGGCCGCTTCGGCACGCTGAAGTCCGTGGACCGCCCGGCGGCCGACGGCGATTTCCTGACCATCGACATCACCGCCACCATTGACGGCGCCGACGTTGATTCCGCGTCCGGCCTGTCCTACCAGGTGGGCACGGAAACCATGCTCGAGGGCCTGGACGAGGCCGTGACCGGCCTCAGCGTTGACGAAGACGCCATCTTCGAAACCACCCTGGTGGGCGGTGACCACGCCGGCGAGTCCGCCCAGGTGAAGGTTGTTGTCAAGGCCGTCAAGGAGCGCGAGCTTCCGGAAGCCAACGACGACTTTGCCCAGCTGGCCTCCGAGTTCGACACCCTGGCCGAACTCCGCGAGGACCTGGCCAAGCAGGCCGCCGAGTCCAAGGTTGTTGAGCAGGGCGTAGAGGCCCGCGACAAGGTCCTGGACAAGCTCGTTGAGCTCGTGGAGGTTCCGGTTCCGGACTCCGTTGTTGAAGAGCAGCTCGAAACCCACTTCAAGGAGGGCAACGGCCACGGTGAAGGCGAACACGACACCGAGGAGCACCGCGAAGAGGTCAAGGCCAACACTGCCCGCGCCTTCCAGAACGAAGTCATCCTCGACGCCATTGCCGAAAAGGAAGAAGTCAACGTCAGCCAGGCTGAGCTGATCGACTACATCGTCAGCGCTGCCAGCCAGTACGGCATGGACCCGAACCAGTTCGCCCAGATCATCGATCAGAGCGGCCAGGTTCCCATGATGGTTTCTGAGGTCCGCCGCCGGAAGGCACTGGCCGTTGTCCTGGGCCAGGCCACGGTGACCGACACCGCCGGCAAGACTGTTGACCTCAGCGACTTCGTCCGCCCCGGCGGCGAAGAAGAGGCTCCCGCCGTTGAGGCCGAGGCCGCTGAAGATACCAACGCCGAGACCGAGGCCACCCCGAGTGACGACCCGGCAGCAGTGAAGTTCTAGCACGCTCCTGATAGTGCGACTGAAGGCAGCCCCCGGACCTACTGGTCCGGGGGCTGCCTTCGTTAAAGGGCAGCAGTAATGGGCGGTCGCAGGGATCGTGCGCCGTCAGCGAACAGCGCGATTCCGGCGAACAAATCGTCCCACAAACCGGTTAGTGTCCAAGTAGTGAAGTTCAGTGATGTCACCGTCACCAGCGAGAGGTAAGTACACATGTCACAGCACGCAGAGACCCCCCGGATGGCGACTGTAGATCCGGCCGGCCAGGACAACTACATCTACAACCGCCTCCTGAAAGAGCGCATCATCTGGCTGGGCTCCGAGGTGCGTGACGACAACGCCAACGCCATCTGCTCGCAGCTGCTGCTCCTGTCCGCCGAGAATCCGGAAAAGGACATCTACCTCTACATCAACTCTCCCGGCGGCTCCGTGACCGCAGGCATGGCCATTTATGACACCATGCAGTTCATCCCGAACGACGTCGTCACCGTCGCCACCGGCCTGGCCGCCTCCATGGGCCAGTTCCTGCTCTCCTCCGGCACGAAGGGCAAGCGCTACGCCACCCCCAACGCCCGCGTCCTGATGCACCAGCCCTCCGGCGGCATCGGCGGTACGGCCTCGGACATCAAGATCCAGGCCGAGCTCATCCTGCACATGAAGAAGGTCATGGCTGAACTGACCGCGGATCAGACCGGACAGTCGGTGGAAACCATCCTCAAGGACAACGACCGCGACAAGTGGTTCACCGCCCCCGAAGCCCTCGACTACGGCTTCTTTGACAAGATCGCCGCCCACGCCGGTTCCGTCTCCGGTGGCGGCGGAACCGCCAACAGCACGTCCGGCGAGTCGGCATCCGAGAAGTAACCCGGCACTTAGAACACTTAGATCAGGAGCAACAAAAAATGACTTACAACTTCGGATCGACTGCCGGTAATCTTCCGACCAGCCGTTACGTCCTTCCCCAGTTCGAAGAGCGCACGCCTTACGGCTTCAAGCGCCAGGACCCCTACACCAAGCTGTTCGAGGACCGCATCATCTTCCTCGGCGTCCAGATCGATGACGCCTCCGCTGATGACGTCATGGCCCAGCTGCTGGTTCTCGAGTCCACCGACCCGGACCGTGACATCACGCTGTACATCAACTCTCCGGGTGGCTCCTTCACCGCCATGACCGCGATCTACGACACCATGACGTACATCCGGCCGGAGATCCAGACCGTCTGCCTTGGCCAGGCAGCCAGCGCCGCCGCCGTGATCCTCGCAGCCGGCACCCCGGGCAAGCGCCTGGCCCTGCCCAACGCCCGTGTCCTGATCCACCAGCCTGCCCTCTCCGGCGGCCAGGGTGGGCAGGCCTCGGACCTTGAGATCCAGGCCGCGGAAGTCATGCGGATGCGCGCCTGGCTTGAGGACACGCTGGCCCACCACTCGGGCCGCACCGCGGAGCAGGTCAACAACGACATTGAGCGCGACAAGATCCTGACCGCCGCCGAGGCCCTGGATTACGGTCTCATTGACCAGGTGCTTGATTCCCGCAAGATGAAGCCGCAGGCAATCACCAGGTAGTAAGGCTCTTCTAAGGCCGGTGCGGTCCAGTTTGTTTTTGGGCCGCACCGGCCTTCTCTTTCCACCCTTGAGGCCGAATGTGACCTAGAGTGGAAGTTGTCACGGCCGGCCCTCCCAGGCAGGTCGGGATTTTTCAGCAACGGTGCATAGCTGCCTGGCAGCAAGATACTAAAGGGGTTCACATATGGCTCGGATTGGCGAGAGCACGGATCTGCTGAAGTGTTCTTTCTGCGGAAAGAGCCAGAAGCAGGTACGCAAGCTCATTGCCGGGCCTGGTGTCTACATCTGCGACGAATGCATTGAGCTCTGTAACGAGATCATTGAGGAAGAGCTTGCGGAAGTCGCCGATCTGGGAAGTTTCGAACTGCCCAAGCCCCGCGAGATCTTCGACTTTCTGCAGGAATACGTCATCGGCCAGGAACCTGCCAAGCGTTCGCTCGCCGTCGCCGTCTACAACCACTACAAGCGGATCCAGGCCGGCCACGCCCCTAAGAGCGGCAGCCTCGCCGAGGGCGGCCACCACGACGACGTCGAAATCGCCAAGTCCAACATCCTCCTCATCGGCCCTACCGGCTGCGGTAAAACCTACTTGGCCCAGACACTGGCGCGTCGGCTGAATGTTCCGTTTGCTGTTGCCGACGCCACGGCGCTCACCGAAGCCGGCTATGTGGGGGAGGACGTGGAGAACATCCTCCTCAAGCTCATCCAGTCGGCGGATTACGACGTCAAGAAGGCCGAACAGGGCATCATCTACATTGACGAAATCGACAAGATTTCGCGCAAGAGCGAGAACCCCTCCATCACCCGGGACGTCTCCGGTGAGGGCGTGCAGCAGGCGCTCCTGAAGATCCTCGAAGGAACCGTAGCCTCCGTTCCTCCGCAGGGAGGACGCAAGCACCCCCACCAGGAATTCATCCAGATCGACACCACCAACGTGCTGTTCATCGTGGCGGGCGCCTTTGCCGGGCTGGAAGAGATTATTGGTTCGCGTTCCGGACGCAAGGGCATTGGCTTCGGCGCCCCACTGAACGATGCCAGCAACAAGGTGGACTCCTACGGCGAAGTAATGCCCGAGGACCTCCTGAAGTTTGGCCTCATCCCGGAATTCATCGGCCGCCTGCCCGTGATCACTACAGTCTCCAGCCTTGACCGCGACGCCCTCATCCAGATCCTCTCCACGCCGAAGAACGCGCTGGTCAAGCAGTACCAGAAGATGTTCCAGATCGACGGCGTGGAACTCGTCTTCGATGACGACGCCCTCAATGCCATCGCCGACCAGGCCCTTGAGCGTGGCACGGGTGCTCGCGGCCTCCGGGCCATCATGGAGGAAGTGCTGCTCCCGGTCATGTTCGACCTCCCCAGCCGCGAAGACGTGGCCAGCGTGGTCATCACCGCCGACGTTGTCCTCAGCAAGGCCGAGCCCACCCTCATTCCGCACGTGACCAAGCGACGCAAGTCCGCCTGACGCGTCCGCCACCCCGCCTGACACTTCCGCCTTCCATCCCTGCACGCCCGGAACCAGAGGACTCACGCATGACTGACTCAACCATCAACCAGGCCGATTTCTGGTTTGATCCGCTGTGCCCGTTCGCTTGGATCACGTCACGCTGGATCGGCGAGGTTGAGGCTGTCCGCAACATCAAAACGGTGTGGCATGTGATGAGCCTGGCTGTCCTCAACGAGGGACGGGACCTGGAGCCCGCCTATCGCGAATCCATGGACAAGGCGTGGGGACCGGTACGCGTCATCATCGCGGCCCAGGAGCAGCACGGCGGTCACGTGGTCAAGGCACTTTACGATGCCATGGGAGCCCAGATCCACGACGGCGGCCAGAAGGACTTCGGCATCGTCATCAGCAAGGCCCTGGCGGAATGTGGCCTTCCGGCCAGCCTGGCCGATGCCGCCGCCTCGGATGCGTTTGATGCCCAGCTGCGTGCAAGCCACGAAGCTGGCATCTCACTGGTAGGCCAGGACGTCGGTACGCCCGTGGTGGCATTCAACGGGACAGCATTCTTCGGTCCGGTGCTGACCCGCATCCCGCGCGGCGAACAGGCGGGCCAGCTGTGGGATGCCACCGTCACGCTCGCCTCCTACCCGCATTTCTTCGAGATCAAGCGCAGCCGCAGCGAACGCCCCGAATTCGACTGACGCCGACAGCAAAGAGCCCCGGAAGAACTACTCTGATGTAATTCTTCCAGGGCTCTTGCGCATCCAAACCGTCGGGACAACAATGGTTCTTACCCACTTCGAAAGAAGAGGGACGCAGGAACCAAAGATTCAGTGATATGTATCCGACGCAGCCATCGGCAAAGTCAGATACAAGCTACCAGTGACGAGGTAGGAAGACCTGAAGATCCAAGGATCCTGCCAGACCATCAAAGACGTCACCAGGATGGCCGAAAAGTCGAAGCCCCACCAACGGCAAAACGCTGATGGGGCTTCCCCTTTGCCCAAAAACGGGGCGGTTGCCCCGAAACGGGGCTACATCCAGTCAGGCCTTGGGCTCCTCCGGAGCGGCCAGGACAACGTCGCTGACAGTCAGTTCGCCCTCGCCGGCCACGAGGGTCAGTTCACGGGCGTTCGAGGCCGCCTTCAGGTCGCCAAGTCCGGCCTTCAGCTGCGTGGTCAGGGATTCCGAGGCCGTGATGGTGGCGGAGAGCACCTCGGTGCGCTGCTTGACCTTGGCCTCGGACTTTGCCTTGCGGACACCGCTGAGGGCCGTGCCAACGGTGGCGAGCAGGGTGGTGTCGCCGTCCACCTCCACTGCCGTGGGCCACTGTGCACGGTGCACGGAGCCGTTGCGCCACCAGCCCCAGACCTCCTCGGTGGCGAAGGGCAGGAATGGGGCGAACAGGCGCAGCAGGGTGTCCAGGCTGGTGGCGAGGGCTGCCAGCACGGATGCCTGGTCAGAGTCGCCGGCGGCACCGTAGGCTCGGTCCTTGATGAGCTCCACGTAATCGTCCGTGAACTGCCAGAAGAAGCTCTCGGTGATCTGCAGGGCGCGGGCGTAGTCGTAGTTCTCAAACGCCTTGGTGGACTGACGCACCACCTCGGCCAACTGGGCCAGCACCGCGCGGTCCAGCGGGTTGGTCAGGACCGAGAGATCGGTGGAGACCACGGAGTTCTCCGTCGCGCCCAGGTTCAGGACGAACTTTGAGGCGTTCAGCAGCTTGATGGCCAGGCGGCGGCCGATCTTCATCTGCGCGATCTCGTAGGCCGTGTCCGCGCCGAGCTTGGCGGACGTGGCCCAGTAGCGGACGGCGTCGGAGCCGAATTCGTCCAGCACGTCGGTGGGAACCACCACGTTGCCCTTGGACTTGGACATCTTCTTCCGGTCCGGGTCCAGGATCCAGCCCGAGATGGCGGCATGCTTCCATGGTGCAGCGTCCTGCAGCGCATCAGCCTGGACCACCGAGGAGAACAGCCAGGTACGGATGATGTCGTGGCCCTGGGGCCGCAGGTCAAACGGGAACACCTTGGCGAACAGGTCCTCGTCGCGGCTCCAGCCGCCCACAATCTGCGGTGTCAGGGAAGACGTGGCCCACGTGTCCAGGATGTCGGCGTCGCCGGTGAAGCCACCCGGAACATCGCGCTGCGCCTCGTCGTAGCCCGGCGCGGCGTCGGCGGCGGGATCCACCGGCAGCTGCTCGTCCGACGGCACGATGGGCGCGTCGTACTGCGGGTTGCCGTCAGCGTCCAGCGGGTACCAGACGGGGATGGGCACACCGAAGAAACGCTGGCGTGACACGAGCCAGTCACCGTTCAGTCCCGAAATCCAGTTCTCGAAGCGGGACCGCATAAAGGCGGGGTGGAAGTCGATCTCGTGGCCGCGCGCAATCAGGCGTGCACGCCGGTCTTCGTCGCGGCCGCCGTTGCGGTAGTACCACTGACGCGACGTGACTACTTCGAGCGGCTTGTCGCCCTTTTCGTAGAAGTTCACGGGGTGCATGATCTTCTTCGGCTCGCCATCGATCAGGTCTTCGGCGGCCAGGAGCTCCACCACCGCTTCCTTGGCGCTGAAAACTGTCTTGCCCGCGATGGCTTCGTAGGCGGCGCGGCCGGGATCGGTGGTGATCCAGTCCGGGGTGTCGCCGATGATCCGGCCGTCCCGGCCCACGATGGCGCGGGTGGGCAGCTGGAGTTCCCGCCACCAGGTGACGTCGGTGAGGTCACCGAAGGTGCACACCATGGCGATGCCGGAGCCCTTGTCCGCCTTAGCCAGAGGGTGGGCCTTGACCTCAACCTCAACACCGAAGACCGGGGACGTGACCTTCTTGCCGAACAGCGGCTGGTACCGCTCGTCGTCGGGGTTTGCCACGAGGGCGGCGCAGGCTGCCAGCAGTTCAGGGCGGGTGGTCTCGACGTAGATCTTTTCGCCGTCTTCAGTGAAGAACGGGTAGCGGTAGTACGCGCCGGCAACTTCGCGGTCTTCGAGCTCCGCCTGGGCCACGGCCGTGCGGAAGGTGATGTCCCACAGCGTGGGGGCCTCGGCCATGTAGGCGTCGCCCGCTGCCAGGTTGGCCAGGAAGGCGCGCTGGGAGACTTCGCGGGAGGCGTCATCGATGGTTCGGTACGTCAGCTGCCAGTCCACGGAAAGACCGAGCTGCTGGAACAGGCTTTCGAAGACCTTCTCGTCCTCCACCGCCAGTTCTTCACACAGCTCGATGAAGTTCCGGCGCGAGACGACGTCGAAATCGCGCTGGTTCTTGGCGGGCTGGGCCGGGGCGCGGTAGCCGGCGTCGTACGGGATGGCCGGATCGCAGCGCACGCCGTAGTAGTTTTGCACGCGGCGCTCGGTGGGCAGGCCGTTGTCATCCCAACCCATGGGGTAGAACACGTTCTTGCCGATCATCCGCTGGTAGCGGGCCAGCACGTCAGTCTGCGTAAAGGAGAACATGTGCCCCACGTGCAGGGAGCCCGACGCGGTGGGCGGGGGAGTGTCGATCGAGTAGACCTGCTCCCGGGTTGTGTCCGGGTTGAACTTGTAGGTCCCTTCGGCAAGCCAGCGCTGCGTGAGGGCAGCTTCGAGCCCCTCAAGGGCGGGCTTGTCCGGAACGTTGATAGGGGCGGTGGAGGGCGTGTCTGTACCCTGAGTGTCTTCAGCCATCTGGCAATTGTTTCATGTTCCGGTGGCGCGGCCTGCCGTAGCATGCGGGAGATGGGCGCAACGGCGGAGACTTTTGGGATCAGGCGCATCTATGACGCGCCGGCGGTCGACGACGGCTGCCGGGTTCCAGTGGACAGGCTCTGGCCCCGAGGGGTCAGCAAGGAAGCCGCGAAACTGGACCTCTGGCTCAAGGACATTGCATGCGGGGGTATTACTCGAGTTCATACTCCGGCACCCATAGCGGCGATGCCGTTAGGGTGGTGCCATGACTGAGGATTCACGCAACACAGCAGCACCAAACGATTCACTCCAGAACAGGGCGGCAGTCGTCACGGGCGCCAGCACAGGCATCGGCGAGGCGACGGTGCGGGCACTGCGGGCGGACGGCTGGACGGTGTTCGCAGTGGCACGCCGCGCCGAACGGCTGGCCGCGCTGGAAGCTGAAACCGGCGCCGTCGGAATTCCCGCTGACATCACCAAGGACGACGACGTCACCGGGCTGCTTGCCCGTGTCACCGAAGCGGGGGGCGTGGGGACGCTCATCAACATCGCAGGCGGGGCGCGGGGCGCTGACCTGGTGGGCGCTGCCAACACTGAGGACTGGGAGTGGATGTACCGGGTCAACGTCCTCGGCACCATGAAGCTCACCCGAGCGTTCCTGCCGATGCTCCGCACCAACGGCGAAGGCACTGTCCTGAACCTGACGTCAACCGCCGGACTGGTGGCCTACGAGGGCGGCGGCGGCTACAACGCCGCCAAGTTTGCCCAGCACGCACTGACAGGCGCGCTCCGGCTGGAGGAGGCGGAGCACAACATCCGTGTCATTGAGGTGGCCCCTGGACTGGTCCACACCGAGGAGTTCGCCCTCAACCGGCTCGGTGACAAGGGCGCTGTGGCGAAGGTCTACCAGGGCGTTGAGAAGCCCCTGACTGCAGCCGACGTCGCAGACGTGGTGCGCTACGCCGTGAGCGCGCCCCACCACGTCAACCTGGACCAGATTGTGATCCGGCCCGTTGCACAGGCCGCCAACCACAAGCTGATCCGCAAAGGCTGACTTGATCCGAAACGGGTGATCAGCGGGACGGCCTCGCGGGGTGATTGACCGGTGCTCAGGCGGCAGGGATGGTGAGCGTGGCCATAACCGCGGCGTGATCCGTTCCCGGCACCCGCCGGACTTCGTAGCCGGCGCTCCCCACCTGCGGTGAAGTGACCAGATGGTCGATCGTAATACCTGGCAGCAGCGGACCCTCCATGGGCCAGGTGGGCGTGAGACGCGACCTGGACGCTGTCCCAACATCAACCAGTCCTGGACCGTCCGGGCCCGTGCCAAGGAGCGCCCGGAACTCGGCGTGGTCATACGTAGCGTTGAAGTCACCGATCAACAGCCGGTTACCCGGCCGTTCGGCCACCCTGCCCACCGCCGCCAGGTCGCTTCGCCACTGGGCAACCCTGACATCCACTGGCGGCAGCACATGGACGTTAGTCACCTCCAGCACGGCCACCACGCCGTGCTCCTCAGCCATGACACGGACGGTCGGCATCTTGAACGGGGTGTCCGGAACATGGCCGACCAGTTCCATCGGATAGCGCGAGTACACGGCGCTGCCACCGGCGTCGTTAGTCGGTTCGCTGATCCGGTACGGCAGCACCACGTCCAGGCCTGCCGCGGAAAGTCTGTCCTGAAGCCCCGGCGTGTGTTCCTGGACCGTCAGCAGGGCCACGCCGTTATCCCTGACAAGACGAACGATCCCGCCGGCGTCGGCCTCGCCGAACTCTGAATTGATGTTCATAACCGTCAGCGGCACGGTGGCGCCAGCCCACGCAGCAGCAGGACGCGTTGTGTCCGAAGGGAAAAGCCAGAACGCGTGGCACAGCAGCAGCACGCCGGCGGACAACTGCAGCCACCTGCTCCGCCCCACAACCGCCAGGGCCACGGCCACTGCAGCGGGAACCGCCAGCCACGGTGTGAAGGACAGCAGTTGGACTGCGAGCACCGGCCATTCGACCGGGACTGCTCGGAGAACTGACAGGGCCAGCACCGGCAACGTGGCCAGGAGTGCCAGCCAACGGCAGGCCGCAGCCAAGGCTGTGGAGCGGCGGGCGGAAGCAGTCATGGCTACGAGTCTAGGCAAACAGGACCGCGCAGGAGAACCCGGAGAATGGCGGTGGACAGCCCGGCGATAGTAGACTGAAAGCTGGCTACGACCCGGCTATCACCGGCGAGCTTCCGGAAGAACGCACTGACCGCCAGGCATCTGGCAGCCGGTGTCACTAGAACCGGACGGGTAAGCCCGTCACAGCAGTAATGAGCGGCCGGCGTAACACCAGCTCCCCCGGAGCGTGGTGGAGTGCCGGTAAGTGAGGTGGTACCGCGGTAAGCGTGTAGTCCCAGGACTGCACAGGAGCCGTCCTCGCATCCTGAACGGAATCGGACAGCAACGGCTGAACGGTTCATCAGCTCAACCCAGGATGTCGAGAATGACGTATTACCCCAAAGCCTCAGCTTCCCCTTCGGCTACTGTTTCGAGCGGCGCTGCCGCTGGTGTCTCCGCCTCCGTGAAGTTCCCGGAGATCGAAGAGCGCATCCTGAAGTACTGGGACCGGGACGGCACCTTCCAGGCCAGCATCGACCAGCGCAGCGCCGACGCCCCCGGCGGGCAGCCCGGCAGCAACGAATTCGTCTTCTATGACGGCCCTCCCTTCGCCAACGGTCTGCCGCACTACGGCCACCTCCTGACCGGGTACGCCAAGGACCTCGTAGGCCGCTACCAGACCCAGCGCGGCCGCCGGGTGGAACGCCGCTTCGGCTGGGACACTCACGGACTTCCGGCTGAGCTGGAGGCCATGAAGCAGCTGGGCATGACGGACAAAACGCAGATCGAGGCCATGGGCATCGACAAGTTCAACGACGCCTGCCGTGCCTCGGTGATGAAGTACGCGGATGAGTGGAAGAGCTACGTCACCCGCCAGGCCCGCTGGGTGGACTTCGACAACGACTACAAGACGCTCAACGTCGAGTACATGGAATCGGTCCTGTGGGCCTTCAAGCAGCTGCACGAAAAAGGCCTGACGTACAACGGCTACCGTGTGCTGCCGTATTGCTGGAAGGACGAGACGCCGCTGTCCAACCATGAACTGCGCATGGACGACGACGTCTACAAGAACCGCCAGGACCAGACAGTCACGGTGACGTTCCCCATCACGGCAGGGGAGACGGAGCTGTCGACGCAGCTCGCGGGCGTCCAGGCGCTCGCCTGGACCACCACGCCCTGGACGCTGCCCACCAACCTGGCGCTCGCCGTCGGGCCTTCCATCACCTATGCCGTGCTGCCCGCCGGACCCAAAGGCGTCAAGGCGGCGTCTCCGGACGCGCCGGTCACCGGCAGTTTCCTCCTGGCCGCTGACCTGCTGGCTGCGTACGCCAAGGACCTGGGCTATGAGGATGCGGACTCCGCCGAGGCCGCCGTGACGTCAACCCACACCGGCGCCGAACTCGAGGGCCTGGCCTACCAGCCGCTCTGGAACGACTTCAGCGACGCCGAAAAGTACGGCACCCAGAACGCCTGGCGCTTCCTCGTGGCCGACTACGTCACCACCACCGACGGCACCGGCATCGTCCACCAGGCCCCCGCCTACGGTGAAGACGACCAGAAGGTCTGTGAAGAGGCCGGCATCCCGGTGGTCCTTTCCGTGGATGAAGGCGCCAAGTTCCTGCCGCTGTTCAGCCACGGCGACCTGCATGACATCGTGGGCCTGCAGGTCTTCGAGGCCAACAAGCCCATCACCCAGGTGCTGCGGGCCCAGGGCCGGCTGGTCCGCCAGGCCAGCTACGAGCACAGCTACCCGCACTGCTGGCGCTGCCGCAACCCCCTGATCTACCGCGCCGTGTCCTCCTGGTACGTGGAAGTCACCAAGTTCAAGGACCGCATGTCCGAACTGAACCAGGACATCAACTGGATCCCCGGCAACGTCAAGGACGGGCAGTTCGGCAAGTGGCTGGCCAATGCCCGCGACTGGTCCATCAGCCGCAACCGCTACTGGGGCAGCCCCATCCCGGTGTGGCAGTCCAGCGACCCGGAATACCCGCGCACCGACGTCTACGGCTCCCTGGCCGAAATCGAGGCCGACTTCGGCCGCCTGCCGCTGAACAAGGCCGGCCAGGTTGACCTGCACCGCCCGTTCATCGACGAACTGACCCGCCCCAACCCGGACGATCCCCGGACCCCCGAAGAGGGCCAGTCTGTGATGCGCCGCGTGGAGGACGTCCTGGACGTCTGGTTCGACTCCGGCTCCATGCCGTACGGCCAGGTGCACTACCCGTTCCAGAACGAAGCCTGGTTCGACACGCACAACCCGGCGGACTTCATCGTGGAGTACATCGGTCAGACCCGCGGCTGGTTCTACATGCTGCACATCCTGTCCACGGCACTGTTTGACCGTCCGGCCTTCCGGAATGTCATCAGCCACGGCATCGTGCTGGGCTCCGACGGGCAGAAGATGTCCAAGAGCCTGCGCAACTACCCGGACGTGTCCGAGGTCCTGGACCGCGACGGTTCCGACGCCATGCGCTGGTTCCTGATGTCCAGCCCCATCCTTCGTGGCGGCAACCTGGTGGTCACCGAACAGGGAATCCGCGACGGCGTCCGCCAGGTTATCTTGCCGCTGTGGAACGTCTACAGCTTCTTCACGCTGTACACGAACGCATCCAACGTAGTTGACGGTACAGGAAAGGGTTACGACGCGAAGCTCCGCTACGACGGGTACGCCGACACCCTGGACCAGTACTTGCTCGCGAACACCGGTGACCTGGTCCGCAACATGACCGCCCAGCTGGACAGCTACGACATCTCCGGCGCGTGCGATGAACTGCGCAGCTACCTGGACATGCTCACGAACTGGTACGTCCGCCGCAGCCGCCAGCGCTTCTTTGACGAGAGCGCTGACGCCTTCGACGCTCTGTACACCGCGCTGGAGACCGTGTCCCGCGTGGCCGCGTCGCTGCTGCCGCTGGTCTCCGAGGAGATCTGGCGCGGACTCACCGGCGGCCGCTCCGTCCATCTGGCCGATTGGCCGGACGCGGACCTGTTCCCGGCCAACGCTTCGCTGGTGGAAGCGATGGACCGCGTGCAGCAGATCTGCTCCACCGGATCCTCGCTGCGCAAGGCCGCCAACCTGCGCGTGCGGCTGCCGCTGCAGGAACTGACCGTTGTGGCACCCGGCGCGGATGCGCTGGGAGGCTTCGCCGCCGTCGTCGCCGATGAACTGAACCTGCGCTCCGTGCGCCTGCTGGACGCCGAGAGCGCCTCCCCGGAGGAGTTCGGCATCGAGCAGAAGCTCGTGGTCAACGCCCGCGCCGCGGGACCGCGCCTGGGCAAGAACGTCCAGCAGGCCATCAAGGGCGCCAAGTCCGGCGACTGGTCGGTTTCCGACGCCGGAGTGGTCATCGCCGGAGGCCTGGAGCTGGAATCCCAGGAGTACACGCTGGAGACGGTAGTGGCGGAATCCGACGGCGGATCGGCTTCAGTAGCTGTCCTGCCGGGCGGGGGCTTTGTGGTGCTCAATACCGAGGTCACGCCCGAACTTGAGGCCGAAGGGACTGCACGCGACATGGTCCGCGCCATCCAGCAGGCACGCAAGGACGCCGGACTGAACGTAAGCGACCGGATCCGGACTACTGTCACGGCCGTTCCCACCGTCCTGGAGGCGCTGCTGTCCAACGCCGAGCTGGTCAAGACCGAAACCTTGACCCTGGAGCTGGCCACAGTTCCGGCTGAGTCAGGCGAACCACGCATCACCGTCGAAAAAGTAGAGGCCTGAGCCATGACTGACGAATTCTCCGTGGAAAGTGTCTACGCCGAGTTGCTGGGGCGTGCGCCGGAAAACAAGATGGAGCCGCGTCTTGCGCCGCTGTTCCGGGCCATGGACGTGCTGGGGGAGCCCAACAAGGCGTTCCCGATCATCCATGTGACCGGCACCAACGGCAAAACCTCCACGGCCCGGATGATCGAGGCCGGGCTGCGCGCGCACGGCCTGAGCACCGGCCGCTACACCAGCCCCCACCTGTCCAAGGTCACCGAACGGATCAGCATCGACGGCCACCCGGTCTCCGACGAAACATTCGTCCGGATCTGGGACGAGATCCGCCCCTACCTGCAGATCGTCGACGACGAACTCACCGCGGCGGGGGAGCCCCGGCTCACGTACTTCGAGTGCCTGACCATCCTGGGCTTCGCGATCTTCGCGGACCAGCCGGTCAACGTGGCCGTCATCGAGGTGGGCCTGGGCGGCATCACTGATGCCACCAACGTGGGCGACGGCCTGGTTTCCGTGGTCACCCCCATTTCCCTGGACCACACCGACCTGCTGGGCGATACCACCGAGGAGATTGCGTACGAGAAGGCCGGCATCATCAAGCCCGGTGGTTACCTCATCAGTGCCTCGCAGCCCGTTGATGCTGCGCAGGTGCTGCTCGAGAAAGCCAAGGACGTGGGAGTCCCGTTCCGGTTTGAAGGCGTGGAGTTCGGCGTCGAATCCCGGACGGTTGCCGTGGGCGGCCAGGTAGTAAGCATCCAGGGCATCGCCGGCCGGTACCCTGAACTGCTGCTGCCACTGCACGGCGCGCACCAGGCCCAGAACGCAGCCGTGGCAGTGGCAGCCCTCGAGGCCTTCTTTGGCGGCGAGAAGGAACTTGACGCCGAGGTGCTCCAGGAGGCCTTCGCATCCGTCACGTCCCCGGGCCGTCTTGAGGTTGTCCGCACGGCGCCCACCATCATCGTGGACGCGGCCCACAACCCGGACGGCATCAGGGTCTCGGCCGAGGCCATCCAGGAGGCCTTCAGCTTCACCCGGCTGGTGCCGGTAGTGGGCGTCCTGAAGGAGAAGGACGCCGAAGAGATCCTGCGCCAGCTCAAGGAATCCCTGGGCGAGATTGCCCAGGAATACTGCTTCACCCAGTCCAACTCGCCACGGGCAGTGCCCGCAGCCGAACTTGCTGAACTGGCGGTGGAAATGGGCTTCGGCGAAGACAACATCCACATTGCTGAGAAGCTCGACGACGCCCTCGAATGGGCCGTGGAACGCGCCGAGGCCAGCGACGACCTCTCCGGCGGCGTGCTGGTGACGGGGTCGATCACCCTGGTGGCGGAAGCCCGGATCCTGCTCGGAAAGACGGAGACTTAGCCGTGGCGAAGCTGACCAAAGCGCAGCGCGAATGGCGCCCGGGAATGCCCAAGAAGCGCCGGTCCACCAAAGTGATGTTTGCCTCCACCGTCCTGCTGCTTGAAGCGTTTGTGGTGTTCTTTGCAACGCTGGCCGTCTTTGGACTCAGGCGCGGCGAGTTTCCGCCGGCGCTGATCCTGGGCATCGGCATCGCACTGAGCGTAGTGATGATCCTGGCCTGCGCGGTGCTGTCCAAGCCCTGGGGCGTGGGGCTGGGCTGGATCCTGCAGATTGTGCTGATCCTGACAGGCATAGTTGAGCCCATGATGTTCCTGGTTGGCGCGCTGTTCGGCCTGGCCTGGTGGTATGGAATCCGCACCGGCATCCGGATCGATTCCGAAGCCGCAAAGCGCGAACGCGACCAGGCCGAGTGGAACGCGTCGCACGGGGACACCCCGGAAGCCTCGTAGAATTGTCCCGAAACCACCCATTACGCATTGGAGCAGCTATGACCATCGAGCGCACCCTGGTACTGATCAAGCCCGACGGCGTTGCCCGCAACCTCAGCGGCGCCATCCTGGGCCGCATTGAGGCCAAGGGCTACACCCTGGCTGAACTGAAGAAGGTTGACGCCAGCCGGGAACTGCTGGAGCAGCACTACGAAGAGCACATGGGCAAGCCGTTCTACGAGCCCCTCGTTGAATTTATGCTCAGCGGACCGGTGGTGGCCGCGATCTTCGAAGGCCACCGCGTCATTGAAGGCTTCCGGTCACTGGCCGGCACTACGGATCCCACCACTGCGGCTCCCGGCACCATCCGTGGCGACTTCGGCCGCGACTGGGGCCTGAAGGTCCAGCAGAACCTGGTCCACGGCTCCGACTCCGTGGACTCGGCCGAGCGCGAAATCAAGATCTGGTTCCAGGACTAAGTCCGGCACCCACCAAGTAAAGGCGCGAACTGGCACGTAATACCCTCAAATCCGGGATTTGAGGGTATTACGTGCCAGTTCGCGCCTTTTGTGCGTCTTGTGCGGGCTCGCGTTAGAAGCCCGAGGTGCCGGCAAACACCTGGATGAAGGCGAAGAAGATGGTGGCGATGACCGCCACGTACAGCAATGCGGTGATGATCCAGCCCGATTCGCCCAGAACACGTGCCGCACCGGCCGGGACGGGGATGATGCCGTGGACGACGTTGCGGATGGTTACCCAGACGAAGAGTGGGATCATCGCGGCCCAGACGATCATGCAGAACGGGCACAGAATGTGGATGTCGTAAATAGCCTGGGACCAGAGCCACACCACAAAAGCGAAGCCCAGCGTGACGCCGGCCTGGAGTCCTGCCCAGTACCAGCGTGCAAACGTGGCGCCGGACAGCAGGGCCATGCCCACAGTGATGATGACGGCGAACGCGACGATGCCAATAAACATGTTGGGGAACCCGAAAGCCGAGCTCTGCCACGTCTGCATGACCTGGCCGCAGGAGATCCACGGATTAACGTCGCAGGCCGTTACATGATTCGGGTCCTCGAGGACGGCGAGCTTTTCCAGGACCAGCGTTCCCGAGGCCAGCCAGCCGATGGCGCCGGTAATGACCATCAGCCAACCGAAGGGCCGGTTACGTGCCATCGGCGGTACAGTCCCGGGCGTGGCAGGCAACGGCTCCGCCGCCGGGGAGGCAGCCGGCGTGTCGGTGCCGTGGGAGGAAATGCTGGGCATGGTGTGTGGCGTCCTTTGCTTCGGGTGCTCCTTGCCCCGATTGTAACGCCGTTGACTGGAAGCAGCATTCAGTCAGCGGCCTCACGGACTGATCCGTTGCCCGTGGTTCCGCCGTCTTTCAGTCCGGGTGTGAGAGAATGAACATGGCTGGAGGCCGACCCACATTCGGACTCCGGTCCGGTGGCTTGTTTCAAAGACCGCCAATGATGAGCAGGGCAGGCTTCGGATTCTCTGATCCGGCTTCCCGCAATTCCATTGGTCGGCACCTGGTTGTGGCGTGTAGAACAACGGGTTTCAGGACACAGCCGACGGCTCCCACGGGCTGCCGCACCCCTCTGCCGGTGCGAACCTGGGAGTATCCACTTGACTTCTGTCAACGCCTGCGGGTTTTGACAATATGTGCCCCAATGGGTGCCGGATGTGGCGGTACATCAGGGGCAGGAGTGTTGCCACATATGGAAAACGAACAAGCACCAGCCGTTAATGATGAAGCCGCCGTCGAGGCTGCGGAAGCGCCCAAGAAGGCCACTCGGACGCGTCGGAAGGCAGCGCCGAAGGCCGCAGAGACCGCACCAGTGACTGACGCCGCCGCCCAGGCTGAGCCTGCAGCAGACGCCGGGGTCCCGGCCGCTGAGGACGCCGCACCGGAACCTAAGGCGCCGGTTCGCCGGACCCGCGCACGTAAGAAGGTGGACACCGCCGAACCGTTGCCGGCTTTCGCTGTTGAAGCCGCGGAAGCACCTGCCGCCGCCATGGTTGCCGAGCCCGCCGCCGTGGAGGCTGACGCCATCGAACCCGCGGCCGAAGCCGCAGCCCCTGAGGCTGCCGCCGAGACCAAGCCTGTCCGCCGCCGCCGCGTTGCCACACGCAAAACCTCGGCCCCCGACGTTGCTCCCGCGGCTGCAGAACAAGGAGCTCCTGAGGAGCAGGCAGCCCCTGAAGCTGCAGCAGCGCCGGCCCCGGAAGCGCAGGAAGTCGCTGCTGCGGAGGCCGCCGCGCCCGCAGCAACCGCCGTCGCCCCCGCCGACGCCGCCGCTCAGGCCGAAGAGCCACCTGCTGCTCAGCCTGCCAGCTCGTTCAGTTCACTGTTCCTCGAGCCGGTGTCCACCACGTCGGTGCTTTTCCAGGCCCCTGACCTCAGCACCGCGGTCCGACCCGCGCCGGCCGCCGCCGTGATTGAAGAGCCGGAAGAGGACGACGCCGAAGACGGCGACGCGGACGACGCCAACGGCCGCCGCCGGCGCCGCAGCCGTGGCCGCCGCGGGCGCAGCCGCACCGGCGAAAATGACGCTGACGGCGATAACGAAGGCGACGACGGCGCAGCCGAAGAAACTGATGAGGAATCCGCTGGACAGGCCGATGAGGGCGTGACGTCCCGCCGTCGCCGCCGCCGCCGCCGCGGCGACCAGGACCTGGAGCTGACCGGGGGAGAGGGCGATGACCCGCCCAACACGGTGACCCGCGTCCGCGCGCCGCGCGCCCAGAGCGAAGCGCCGGTCAACAACCGCGTCACGTCCGTCAAGGGCTCCACCCGCCTCGAAGCCAAGAAGCAGCGCCGCCGCGAATCCCGCGACACCGGCCGCCGCCGCACCGTCATCACCGAGGCCGAGTTCCTGGCCCGCCGTGAATCAGTTGACCGGCAGATGATCGTCCGCCAGCGCGACGACAGAATCCAGATCGGCGTCCTCGAAGACGGCGTCCTGGCCGAGCACTTTGTCTCCAAGACCCAGCAGGACTCCCTGATTGGCAACGTCTACCTGGGCAAGGTGCAGAACGTCCTGCCGTCCATGGAAGCGGCGTTTGTTGACATCGGACGCGGCCGCAACGCCGTCCTGTACGCCGGTGAAGTGAACTGGGAGGCCGTTAACCTCGAAGGCAAGCAGCGCCGGATCGAAAACGCGCTCAAGTCCGGCGATACCGTCCTGGTCCAGGTCACCAAGGATCCTGTGGGCCACAAGGGCGCACGCCTGACCAGCCAGATCTCCCTGCCCGGCCGCTACCTCGTGTACGTGCCCGGCGGCTCCATGACCGGCATCTCCCGTAAGCTGCCCGACGTCGAACGCAACCGTCTCAAGCGCATCCTCAAGGACCGCCTGCCCGAGCACGCCGGCGTCATCGTCCGCACCGCCGCCGAAGGAGCCTCGGAAGAGGAGCTCACGCACGACATCAACCGCCTGCGGGCGCAGTGGGAGGGCATCGAAAGCCAGTCCACATCCACCAAGATCCTCGCGCCGGAGCTTCTCTACGGCGAACCCGACCTCACCATCAAGGTGGTCCGTGATGTCTTCAACGAGGACTTCTCGAAGCTGATCGTCTCCGGTGAAGAGGCCTGGGACACTATCGAGGCCTACGTCACCTACGTTGCCCCGGACCTCGTGGGCCGCCTGGAAAAGTGGACCAAGGACCAGGACATCTTCGCCGCGTGGCGGATCGACGAGCAGATCCACAAGGCCCTGGAACGCAAGGTCTTCCTGCCTTCCGGCGGCTCGTTGGTCATCGACCGCACCGAAGCCATGACCGTGGTGGACGTCAACACCGGCAAGTTCACCGGCAGCGGCGGCAACCTCGAGGAAACCGTCACCAAGAACAACCTCGAGGCAGCTGAAGAAGTGGTCCGGCAGCTCCGTCTCCGCGACATCGGCGGCATCATCGTCATCGACTTCATCGACATGGTCCTCGAATCCAACCGCGACCTGGTCCTCCGCCGCATGGTGGAATGCCTGGGCCGGGACCGCACCAAGCATCAGGTGGCCGAAGTGACTTCCCTGGGCCTCGTGCAGATGACGCGCAAGCGGATGGGCACCGGGCTCCTGGAAGTCTTCGGGGAGCAGTGCGAAACCTGTGCAGGACGCGGAATCGTCACCCACAACGACCCCGTGGAACACCGCCGCGCCAACACCGTAGCCGCCGAGCACCACGTGCAGCGTGCGGATCACCGCCCTGACAGCCAGCGCACAGACAACCTGCGCAGCGACACGCAGCGCACCGACAGCCAGCGCCCGGACAGCCAGCCGGGTGGCCGCACTGACCGGAAGCGCCGCCGCGGACGCGGCGGCCAGCCGCTGGAATCGGCACCGGCAGCTCCGGTGCAGATCCACACGGTCCACCCGGAACCGAGTGACGCCGAGCGCCATGCCAAGGCGGAGGCCACGCGGGCAGCGCTTGCGAACATTGCGGCCGCAGCCCACGCTGCGCACATGCACGACGACGAAGTGGCTCACGCGTCAGCCGCCGCGGGCCAGCTGCCCGCTGCGCCGGTGCAGGCTCCGGCTGAGCGGTCCGAGACGGACTCCAACGGCCGCCCGGCAGCTGTGCTGACGTTCGGCGGCGAGCAGGTGGTGCTGCCGTTCGTAGAGCACCACGAAGGCCATCCGCACGCACCTGCCCTGACACTTGACCGCCTCGCGGAGGCCTTCGCCCACCTTGGCGAGCCAGCCCCTGTAGCGGAAAGCAAGCCGTTGGCAGTCCAGGCAACTGAAAGCCAGCCGGCCGAACCTGCCCGTCAGCAGCAGCCTGCCGTGGCGGAGAAGGACTACTCAGACCACACCGAGCAGCCCCGCGCCCGCCGTCCGCGGCGTAACCGGAGTGCCAGCCGTGCCCAGGGCGCAGCCAACGCCACGTCCGTGGAGCATCACGAAGCCGTTCCGGTGGCTGCCGCTGGACACACGCATGCCGCCAAGGCCCCGGAGCCCGTCAAGGCTCCTATGGCTGACAAGCCGGCGGTCACCAATGCGCCTATCATCCTGGGCGTAGGGGTTCCAGCCTCGGAGCTCTGACCAAACAGTAGGGCAAGCCAATACAGCGGCGCCCGGACGCGATCACAGGCCGCGTCCGGGCGTCCGGCGTTAAGTCCCGAGGAACGCTAGGCTGGTGACTGACACGGGGTGCCGCGCAGAGAGCCGGCTGAGATCCACACCCGTTGAACCTGTCCGGTTAGCACCGGCGAAGGGATGTCTCCTTTGGCTTCAACTTCTGTCCTTCCTCCTGCAACGCCCGCGGCGGCTCTGCCGGAAACCTCAGCAACCCCCGCTGACGCCCGGCCTGCACTAGGCCGCTCTTCTGCGGTCCAGGTGCTGCGTGACGTCCCCCGTGTGCTGTCCATTGCCGGATCGGATCCCTCAGGCGGCGCGGGCGTCCAGGCCGACCTCAAAAGCATTGCGGCTCTTGGCGGCTACGGCATGGCGGCCATCACCGCCCTGACAGTCCAAAACACGCAGGGGGTCCAGGCGGTTCACGTCCCGCCGGCGACCTTCCTGGGCCAGCAGCTCGATGCCATCAGCGACGACATCACCATCGATGCGGTCAAGATCGGCATGCTGGGCGACGCTGCGGTGATTGGCGTGGTCCGGGACTGGCTGGAAAGGGTGCGTCCCGCCGTCGTCGTTCTTGATCCTGTGATGGTGGCCACCAGCGGAGACCGGCTGCTGCAGGACTCTGCCGAGGCAGCCCTGCGGGGGCTGCTCCCGCTCGCGGACCTGATCACCCCCAACCTGGCCGAACTGGCCATCCTGGTGGGGGAGCCGCAGGCGCGGGATTGGCCTGATGCGCTCGGGCAAGGGCAGCGGTTGTCCGCCGCGACCGGCGCCACCGTCCTGGTCAAGGGCGGCCATCTCGACGGCGGTGCGTGCCCGGATGCCCTGGTCAACGCCGCCGGGCTGCTCGCCCAGGAGGTGGTGGAAGTGAGCGGGGACAGGATCCCCACCCGCAACAGTCACGGCACCGGCTGCTCGCTGTCGTCGGCCATGGCTACGGCTCAGGCCAGGCTGGGGGACTGGGAGGCCGCACTGCGGAAAGTTAAGCCTTGGCTGGTTGGCGCGCTGCAGGCCGCTGACCAACTCGAAGTGGGTGCGGGACACGGACCCATCAACCACTTCCACCACATGCAACAGATTCCGGCAGCCGGTGAATTCGCACAGACATTGCGGCGGGCGTCGGCGCCGGATCTTGAGGCCATCTACGGGCTGGATTTCATCCGTGACCTGGCGGCGGGCACGTTGGCTGAAGAACAGTTCGCCTATTACCTCGCCCAGGACGCCATCTACCTCAACGGCTATTCGCGTGTCCTTGCCCGGGCCAGTGCGCTGGCGCCCACGGAAGCCGCCCAGCTGTTCTGGGCAAAGTCGGCCCGGCAATGCCTTGAGGTCGAATCTGAACTGCACCGCACGTGGCTGAGCACCAGGACCGTGGAGTCCGTCCTTGGACCTGTGACCAAGTCCTATGTGGACCACCTGCTGGCCGCCTCGGCCTCCGGCAGCTACGCGGTCCTGGTGGCGGCGGTGCTGCCGTGCTTCTGGCTCTACGCCGAGGTGGGACAGACCCTCCACACGGAGTTCCTGGCAGCTGGTGCACCGGCGGCACATCCCTACGCTGACTGGCTGCGGGCCTATGCTGACGAGGACTTCGCGCAGGCCACCCGCGAGGCGATCGCCTTGGCTGACGACGCCGGACGGAGTTCATCCGCGCATGAACGGGCGGCGATGCTGCTGGCTTTCAGGCAGTCGTGCCGGTTCGAAGTGGAATTCTTCGACGCGCCGCGAATTCACGCCTGACAGTTTGCGGCCCTTGCGGCCTGTACGATAGTCAGGCACGGTTTTGGATTGTCAGTGCAGTACCTGCTTGTGGGTCCTATCACAGACAACCGGCCGTAACCAGCCTCATTTGCGGCCGAAGGCAAAATTAGCGTATTCTAGATCTTCGGTGCTTACGCCAACACTTGGGTTACGACCCCACGGCGTTGAGGCACAGCGAGAGCCCAGCCAATTATGGAAACGGGTTCAGCACGCAAATTTAGTAATAAACGTCGAGAGAAGTGAGTTCCCAAGTGGTGTACGCGATTGTCCGCGCAGGCGGCCGCCAAGAGAAGGTTTCCGTTGGAGACTTCGTTACCCTGAACCGCGTCCCCGGTGGAGCCGGCAGCACCTTTGAGTTGCCCGCACTGCTCCTGGTAGACGGTGACAAAGTCACCTCTGCTGCTGCGGACCTGGCCAAGGTAACGGTTACGGCTGAGATCCTCGAAGACCTCCGTGGTCCGAAGATCGTCATCCAGAAGTTCAAGAACAAGACCGGTTACAAGAAGCGCCAGGGTCACCGTCAGGAATTGACCAAGGTCAAGATCACGGGTATCAAGTAACTCTTCGTTACTGTTCAGGTTCTTCAGCAGATTCCCCAGAATTTAAAGGCAGGCATTTCAAATGGCACATAAAAAAGGCGCGAGTTCCACTCGCAACGGTCGTGACTCCAACGCCCAGTACCTCGGCGTCAAGCGCTTCGGCGGCCAGGTAGTTTCCGCAGGCGAGATCATCGTCCGCCAGCGTGGCACCCACTTCCACCCGGGCGCCGGCGTTGGCCGTGGCGGCGACGACACACTGTTCGCACTGGCCCCGGGAGCCGTCGAGTTCGGCACCCGCCGCGGTCGCCGCGTTGTCAACATCGTTGCTGCTGCAGCTGCAGAGTAACAAATAGTTCTGAAGCGGTGGAGCGGGCCATTTGGTCCGCTCCACTGTTCTTTTAACCGCATTACAATCGTTTTGGCGCCTTTGGGCGTTCAGGAAACAGCACTGAGGAGATCCACGTGGCGAGCTTTGTAGACCGGGTAGTACTGCACGTATCCGGCGGTACCGGCGGCCACGGCTGTGTCTCTGTCCACCGCGAGAAGTTCAAGCCCCTGGGCGGTCCCGACGGCGGCAACGGCGGCGACGGCGGCGACGTCATCCTGCGCGTTGACCACCAGACCACCACGCTGCTTGACTACCACCACGCCCCGCACCGCCACGCCACCAACGGTGGACCCGGCATGGGCGACTGGCGCGGCGGCAAGAGCGGCGAGACCCTCATCCTGCCCGTGCCCGACGGCACCGTGGTCAAGTCCAAGGACGGCACCGTCCTGGCGGACCTGGTCGGCGAAGGCGCCGAATATGTGGCGGCCGCCGGCGGCCAGGGCGGCCTGGGCAATGCCTCGCTGTCCTCACAGAAGCGCCGTGCCCCGGGGTTCGCGCTCCTTGGCATCGAGGGTGATGCCAGCGACGTTGTGCTGGAACTTAAGTCCATCGCCGACATCGCGCTGGTGGGTTTCCCATCTGCCGGCAAATCCAGCCTGATCGCGGCCATGTCCGCCGCGCGGCCCAAGATCGCCGACTACCCCTTCACCACGCTGATCCCGAACCTGGGTGTTGTCCAGTCCGGCGATGTCCGCTTCACCATTGCAGACGTCCCGGGCCTCATCGAGGGCGCCAGCGAAGGCAAGGGGCTTGGCCACCACTTCCTGCGCCACGTGGAGCGCTGCGCCGCCCTGGTGCACGTGCTGGACTGCGGCACGCTTGAATCGGACCGCGACCCGCTCGCGGACCTGGCCATCATCGAGGCCGAACTGGAAAAGTACGCCGTGGACATGAGCTACGCGGGTACCGACGGCGAAGTGGTCCCGCTGAACCACCGTCCGCGCCTGGTGGCCCTGAACAAGGTGGACCTCCCGGACGGCAAGGACATGGCGGAATTCGTCCGCCCCGAACTGGAATCCCGCGGCTACCGGGTCTTCGAGATCTCGGCCACCAGCCACGAGGGTCTCCGCCAGCTGGGCTTCGCCATGGCGGAAATCGTCCAGGCTGCCCGCGACACCCTCGCCGCCGCCCCGCCCAAGGTCCAGCCGCCCATCCTGCGGCCCCGCGCCGTCAACGAGTCCGGTTTCAAGATCCGCCGCGAAGAAAAGAACTTGGAGCCGCTGTTCCGCGTCCTGGGCGACAAGCCCGTGCGGTGGGTCAAGCAGACCGACTTCACCAACGAGGAAGCCATCGGCTACCTCGCGGACCGCCTGGCCAAGCTCGGTGTCGAAAACGAACTGTTCAAGCAGGGCGCCGTGCCCGGCGACACCGTGGTGATCGGCGAGGACGACGGCGTCGTCTTCGACTGGGAGCCCACCATGATGGCCGGCGCTGAACTGCTGGCGGCACCGCGTGGCACCGACGTCCGCTTCGCCGACATCGGCGACCGGCCCACCCGTGGGCAGAAGCGGGATGAGCAGGTGGAACGCCGCGAGGCCAAGGCCGCCGCCCGCGCGGAGCTCGAGGCCGAGCGCAAGGCCGGCATCTGGACCGAATCGGTCAGCAGCCGCCGCGCTGCCAAGCCGGTCACGGAGAGTGGACTGGGCGTTGAAGATGACGGGTGAGACGGCCGAAATGACTGAAAACTCCGCAGTAGTCATCGAGGAACCGAAGGACGACCGCAGTGTGCTCGCCCGGGCCCGCAGGATCGTTGTCAAGGTAGGGTCGTCGTCGCTGACCAGCCTCAAGGGCGGCATCTCGGAAGAGTCCCTGACAGCCCTCTCAGATGTCCTGGCCGCCAAACATAACGCCGGCACGGAAATTATCCTGGTTTCCTCGGGGGCCATCTCGGCAGGCCTTGCACCCCTCGGTCTGGTGAAGCGTCCGCGTGACCTCGCGACCCAGCAGGCCGCCGCCAGCGTGGGCCAGGGCCTGCTTATGGCGCGCTACACGCACGCGTTCGGGGCCCACGGCGTCACCGTCAGCCAAGTGCTGCTGACGGCAGATGACCTCATGCGTCGCAGCCATCACGCGAACGCGTTCCGTGCACTGAACCGCCTCCTCAACCTCGGCGTGGTGCCGGTGGTCAATGAAAACGACACGGTCGCCACGCACAAAATCCGTTTCGGCGACAACGACAGGCTCTCAGCGCTCGTGGCCCATCTGGTCCGCGCCGACGCCCTGATCCTGCTGTCTGACGTCGACTCGCTGTACGATGGCCCGCCCGCCAAGGGTGCCAAGCGCATTCCGCAGGTGGACGGCCCGGAAGATCTTGAGGCAGTGACCATCGGGAAGCCGGGCAAGGCAGGCGTAGGCACCGGCGGAATGCAGACTAAAGTCGAGGCTGCCACCATGGCCGCCGATTCCGGCATCCCGGCGCTGGTCACCTCCACCGCCAACGCCGCAGCCGCACTGGCCGGTGAGGACGTGGGGACGTGGTTCACCGTCAACAGCGGCCGTAAGTCCGTGCGGATGATGTGGCTCGCCCACCTGGCGCATGTTCAGGGCCGGCTCTTTCTTGACGACGGCGCCGTGCATGCCGTGCGGGACAATCACACCTCGCTGCTCCCAGCCGGAATTTCATCGGTGGACGGCACCTTCGAAGCCGGGGACGCCGTCGAGATGGTGGCTGGTGACGGTACCGTCATCGCGCGCGGTTTGGTTAATTACTCTGCCGCTGAGCTTCCCCAGATGCTGGGCCGCTCCACGGTGGAACTGGGCGAGTCCCTGGGCCGCGGATTCGACCGTGAGGTTGTCCATGTGGACGACCTGGTTCTGGTCTGAGCGGTCCGCTCGCCTAGACTTGAAGGATGACTGAGGCACTGATTTCCCACGCCACTGGCAATTCCCACGACTCGACAGCGGTTCCTTCCGGGCCGGAACAGGGGAGTACCCCCACTCCGGCGGAGGTTGAGGCAGCCGTCCACGCCATCGCTGACCGCTCACGCCAGGCATCCCGCCAGATGGCCGGGGCCAACCGAGCCTGGAAGGACAGTGGCCTCCGGGCCATCGGTACTGCACTGCTGGACCGGAAGGACTTCATTTTGTCCGCCAACGCCAAGGATGTTGCGGCCGGCAAAGCCAACGGCACGTCGGCGGCGCTGTTGGACCGCCTCACCTTGACCGAAAGCCGGATCGACGGACTCGTGGCGTCACTGGAGAACCTGGCCAGCCTGCCGGATCCGGTAGGAAACGTGGTCCGCGGCCAGACCCTCCCCAATGGGCTGCGCCTGCGCCAGATCAACGTGCCCATGGGAGTGGTGGCCGCCATTTACGAGGCCCGTCCCAACGTCACGGTAGACATTGCCGGTCTTGGCCTCAAGAGCGGGAACGCCGTCATCCTCCGCGGCGGTACTGCTGCCGCCTTCACCAACGAAGCACTGGTCCAGATCCTCCGCGAAGCCCTGGACTCCGTCGGGCTGCCGGCGGACGCCGTTCAGACTGTGGACCAGTACGGCCGTGAAGGTGCGAATGCGCTGATGCGGGCGCGCGGCCGCGTTGATGTCCTGATTCCGCGCGGCGGCCGGGACCTGATCCAGTCCGTGGTGCTGAACGCCGCCGTGCCTGTCATCGAGACCGGCGAGGGCAATGTGCATATTTTCATCGACGAATCTGCCAGCGAGGACATGGCGGTGCAGATCCTGCTGAACGCCAAGACCCAGCGGCCCAGTGTCTGCAACACCGTGGAGACCCTGCTGGTCCATTCTCGGGCCACGGTGCTGCCCGCCGTCGCCGCCGCGCTGCGCGGTGCCGGCGTCACTCTCCACGCCGACGAGCGCATCCGCGCTGCCCTGCCTTCATCCATTGAGTCCGAGCCGGCAACGGATGAGGACTGGGCAACCGAGTATATGGACCTGGACCTCGCCGTGGCCATGGTGGACAGCCTGGATGACGCCGTCAAGCACATCCGGACCTGGTCTACCGGCCACACCGAAGCAATCCTCACCAATGACCTCGCCAACGCGGAACGGTTCATCGCCGAGGTTGACTCTGCCGCGGTCATCGTCAATGCGTCCACGCGCTTTACCGACGGCGGCGAGCTGGGCCTGGGTGCCGAGGTTGGCATTTCCACGCAGAAGCTTCATGCCCGCGGCCCGATGGGCTTGACTGAGCTCACCACCACTAAGTGGATCGTGCAGGGCGAGGGCCAGGTCCGCGGGTAGCAACGCGGTATTGTAGACAGAAGTCCGGAACAGCGGGACAATCCGCTGCCACATCCTTGAACCTTAGGGGAGAAAATGCTGCTCCAGCAGATCGCCATGACCGTCGCCGAAGGCGGAGAACACGAACCCGCCCCTCTGTGGGCTGAGCCGTGGGTCTTCGGCGTATCCATTTTTGCCATCCTGCTGGTGTTGATGTTCGTGACGTGGTCCTACTCCAACCTGGGCAACCGGCACACCGTAGCGGAAGAGCACGCCGATCCGCACCGCCAGCACCCCAACAAGCACGACCACGGCCAAGGTCACTGACATTTCCCGTGTTCTGCACCGTGACGGTGCGCAAAGGCGGCTGCGGCTGGGCGTGATGGGCGGGACGTTTGATCCCATCCACCACGGCCACCTTGTTGCAGCCAGCGAAGTGGCTGCCAAGTTCGGCCTGGATGAAGTCGTTTTTGTCCCCACCGGACAGCCGTGGCAAAAGTCGCACAAGCAGGTCAGCGAGCCTGAGCACCGCTACCTCATGACGGTGATCGCCACGGCATCGAACCCTCGCTTCACCGTCAGCAGGGTGGATGTTGACCGGCCCGGTCCCACATATACCATTGATACCTTGCGGGATCTCCGGACCCAGCGTCCGGATGCGGATCTGTTCTTCATTACCGGTGCGGATGCACTGGCGCAGATTCTGTCCTGGAAGGACATCGACGAGCTGTGGTCCTTGGCCCATTTTGTCGGCGTAACACGGCCGGGACATGTGCTTGACGGCATGGGCCGCAAAGACGTCAGCCTCCTCGAGGTGCCCGCCATGGCCATCTCGTCCACGGACTGTCGTGCCCGCGTAGCCAAGAACAACCCCGTCTGGTACCTCGTGCCGGACGGAGTGGTCCAATACATCGCCAAATATGGTCTGTACGCCGAGGGAGCAGATCCCCAGGATGTCAGAATTACCGAAACAGACGAGCCAGCCAGTACTGAATGAGTCCTCAATGAGTCAGGAACAGCCCCCCGTCCGCAGCCGCCGCGAACTGCGGGAGGCCAGAGATGAGAACACGGCTCCCGGGTCCAACGGCCCGGGCCAGGTTTCGCCTGCCTCAAAACAGCGGCGCGCGGCTGATGCCCCGGTGGACTCCGTCCCCGAGCAGTCCCAGGCGCAGCGGTCCTCGCAGATCCGTGCGCGCGACCGCGCGGCGCTGCGTGCCATCAAGGAACTTGAGGAGAAAGAGGGCCAGCTTTCGGCCGGCGGCCCTCCCACCCGCAGGCAGTTGCGGCTCCAGCAACTGAAGGAACAGGCCGTCACCTCGGCCAATCCCATCATTCCCGCTCCCATGGGGCAGCCCCTGCCAAGCCAACCTGCGCCGAGCCAACCCAAACCAGGGCAGGCCAAGCCAGGCCAAGCCAAGCCAGGGCCAACGAAGCCAGGTCACGACGCTGCCGTATCCGCCGAAAAGGCCCGGCCCGCTGTGCCGGCCAACGGCGCAGGCGTTCCGGCTGGCATGAGCGTGGAGCAGGCACTCGCCGCCCGCACGCTCATTGCCGAGCAGGCCAAGAACCAGCTGGCCAAGATGGAACACATCGCCTCGCTGGACCCCGAAGCCGTGGATCCGGACATCCTTGCGGAACAGATCGCCTTGGCCGAGCGTGCGGCGGTGCTCAACCGCCGGGCTATGGCCAAGCAGAAGCTGGCCGAGCAGGCCGCCCCTGCAAAGCCGGTATCATCACCCGCGCAGGCTCCCGGTCCCAAGTCCGTGGCCACCCAGTCCGTTCCCCAGACGGGCCCGGCCACCGCCGACAACCTGGCCATGGTGACGCCGCTGGAATTCGTGCACGTACCCGGCGTCGACCGTCCTGTGATGAAACCCCCTGCGACCTCCTATGTACCGCTGGTGACCCAGCCCGGAACCAAGGTCCGGCCTGGCGGCAAGGGACGCCGGCCGTCCACTACGTCAAAGGCGCCGGCCGCAGGTTCTGCGCAGGCATCCGCTTCGGGCCGTTCCCGGGTGATCGCCCGCGCGGAAGCTGCTGCCAGGGCCGCCGCGGAACCGAAGCGCGTCGTGCCCGTGCAGCCGGTCGTGGCCGATACGCCAACGGGGGAGCCGGACGATCTGTTCGATGACCTGCCGCGCATCCCGGCCCGGTCAGCGCATGGGCTGGAGCCGCTGGATGCGGCAACGGCAGGCCTGGCCCGCGCGAAGCGGCTCAGGCTTATGCAGGTCCTCGTCCTGGCTTTTGGGATCGTGGCCCTTATTTCCGGCGTTATCCTCATCGTCAGCGGCATCTCCAACTGACCGGGCAACGCCCTTTTACGAAGCTTAAGAAAACTACAAGGAGTCCCATGACTGCATCAGATTCATCCATAGCCATTGCCCGCCAAGCCGCCAAGGCAGCCGCAGACAAGATTGCCCACGACATTGTGGCGCTCGATGTCAGCGAACGCCTGGCACTGGCAGACGTCTTCCTCATCGCATCCGCGCCGAGCGAGCGCCAGGTCAACGCCATCGTTGACGGCATCGAAGAAGAGCTTTCCAAGCAGGACCTCCGTCCGGTACGCCGCGAAGGCCGTTCCGGCGGACGCTGGGTGCTGCTGGATTACTCGGACATCGTCATCCACGTCCAGCATGAAGAGGACCGCGTTTTCTACGCCCTGGAGCGCCTGTGGAAGGACTGCCCGGTAGTTGACCTGCAGCTGGGCGACGACACTTCAGTCAAGGCGACGGCGGCTTCCGACGCCGAATAGCAGGCCTTGCCGGCCCGAATATGCCCGATTTGGAATTTTCGGAAAAGCTGGTCTAAGATATTTGAGTTGCTCCGGGGAGACCACGGAGTAACGAAGGTCCGGGGCTGTGGCGCAGCTGGTAGCGCACCTGCATGGCATGCAGGGGGTCAGGGGTTCGAGTCCCCTCAGCTCCACCGGATAATCCGCCGGAATCGAAAGATTCCGGCGGATTTTTATTGTCGGAAAGTTGCAGGCAAAAGCCCTCCCGATTGGCGCCGCGCGCAGATTTCTATTAAGCTGATCAGGTTGCTTCGGGCGGTCTGAACCGCGGAGGAGCACAAGTTTGGGGCTGTGGCGCAGCTGGTAGCGCACCTGCATGGCATGCAGGGGGTCAGGGGTTCGAGTCCCCTCAGCTCCACCAAACCAGGACCCAAGGTCCACAAAAATGAGCCGCCCGGCTGGGCGGCTCATTTTTTTGTTTTCCCTGAGGACGTAGCGACCTTTGACTAGTCAGCGCTCAGATCCAGTGCGTCCGGCGCAGCGGCGGCCCGTCCCCGCCGGCACGCTGGACCAGTACCTGGTTGACGCCCGTGATCCCGGTTTCAAAGCCCAATGAACTGGAGGCCATATAGAGCCGCCACACCCGCGCCCGGCCCAGGCTGGTGAGCCGGACGGCTTCGTCCCAGTTCTCTTCGAGCCTGCGCACCCAGGCCCGCAGGGTCAGGGCGTAGTGCTGGCGCAGGGCTTCCACGTCCAACACCTCGAACCCGCCGGTCTCCAACGCGCTGACCATCTTGCCCAGGCTGATCATCTCGCCGTCCGGAAAGACGTAGCGGGGGATGAAAGAATCCGGGTCCGGCTTGGTGGGGCCGGCGTTCCACGAGATGGCGTGGTTGAGCAGCCGGCCGCCGGGACGGAGCAACCCGTGCAGCACCTCGACATAGTGGGGTGTCTGTTCGCGGCCCACGTGTTCGGACATGCCGATGGAGCTGACGGCGTCAAACGGTCCGTCGGAGATATCCCGGTAATCCTGGACTCGGATGTCGACGTTTTCGGTCAGACCGGCGTTGGCCGCACGTTTACGCGCCAGCACGGCCTGTTCCGTGGAGAGCGTCACCCCAACCACCGTGACGCCGTAATGCTGCGCCGCGTGCAAAGCGAAGCTGCCCCAGCCACAGCCCACGTCCAGCACCCTCATCCCGGGCTTCAGGCCAAGCTTCCGGCAGACAAGGTCCAGCTTGGCCTGTTGTGCATCATCCAGTCCGGCCGGAAGGCCGCGGCCGGCAAGGGGGCCGCCGCCGTCGGAACCATCCGCCCACACAGCGCACGAGTAGACCATCGACGGTCCCAGCACGACGGCGTAAAAGTCGTTGCCGACGTCGTAATGGTGCGAGATGGCCGCGGCGTCGCGCTGCCGGGTGTGGAGCCGACCCTTCCGCGTGACCCGTGATTCTTCAGGAGGCGGTGCAGGGTTGGGACCCAGCGCGCCCAGCCGGACGGCCGTGCTGACCAGCGTGGCCCATTCACGCGGAGTCAGGGGCCGGAAAGGGCCGGGCTCGGAAAACTTCCCCACCGAGCTGAGCGCCGTGAAGGCCGCAAAGATGTCGCCGGGGGCGTCGATATCCCCGGCGACATATGCGCGGCTGAGCCCGAGCTGCCCCGGCGACCACAGGATCCGGCGCAGGGCGCGGCGTGACCTGAATTCGAGGACCGGGGCGTCGGGCGGCCCCGCCTCGGACCCGTCCCACGCCCGCAGCCTCAGCGGTATCTCCGACGTCCCCAGGACGATGCCCAGTGCGTTCGCCAGCAGCGACGCTGCCCCTTTTTCCGTTCTCATGGTCCTCGCCTTTCTTCTGCCTAGGCCCAACAGTACGACGGCGGCGCGCGCCTGTCAGTGCAGTGCCGCGATTATCATGGGGGAGTGAATGAGACGTTACCTCCGTGCCCCGAATGCTCCAGCGCTTACACCTACGAGATGGGTGCGCTCCTGGTCTGCCCGGGATGCGGCCACGAGTGGTCCGCCGAGGCGGCGGAGGCGACGGCAGAGGCCGGGCCGCGGGTCATCAAGGACGCCGTGGGCAATGTCCTCGCCGACGGCGACACCGTCACGGTGATCAAGGACCTGAAAATCAAAGGCAGCTCCGGTGTTATCAAGGTGGGCACCAAGGTCCGTGGGATCCGGCTCATGGACGGCGCGGGCGATCACGACATCGACTGCAAGGTGGACGGCGTGGGGCCGATGCACCTCAAATCCTCCGTGGTGAAGAAGGTCTAGCCGAAACCGGTCACGAGCATGGACAACGGAACCACCGACGTTGTGGTCATCGGCGCGGGCCAGGCGGGACTCTCCGCCGCGTACCACCTGCAGCGCCGGGGCCAGAAATATAAAGTCCTCGACGCCGAGGACGGCCCGGGCGGCGCCTGGCGCCACCGCTGGAAAAGCCTGGTCATGGCCACGGTAAACGGCATTAGCGACCTTCCCGGAATCGCGAAGCCAGACGTGGACCCCGCGGAACCCAGCTCGGAATTCCTGAGCCGGTACTTCGCCGGCTACGAGCGGGAACTCGGTATTGAGGTCGTGCGCCCGGTCAAAGTCACCTCTGTCGCCAGGGCAGACGCCGATCCGGCAGGGCCGCTGCGGATCAGCACCGACAGCGGCCACTGGTCAGCAAAGGCTGTCATCAACGCAACCGGCACATGGACCAGGCCGTTCTGGCCCATCTATCCGGGCCGCGCCACGTTCAGGGGCCGGCAGCTGCATGTGGCGGATTACCTCTCCGCAGAACAGTTCCGTGGCCTGCACGTCATCGTGGTGGGAGGCGGCATTTCCGCCGTCGGGCTGCTGGATGAGCTCTCGCAGGTCACCAGCACCAGCTGGTTCACCCGGCGGGAACCGGACTGGCGCGACGCCGCGTTCGACGCCCAGGCCGGACACAACGCCGTCGCCCTCGTCGAGGAGCGGGTCCGGCAGGGCCTGCCGCCGAAAAGCGTGGTGGCCGTTACCGGCCTCATCTGGACGCCCGCACTGAGGGCGGCAGCACAACGGGGTGCGCTGGACCGTCGCCCGATGTTCACCGCCATAGAGCCCGACGGCGTCCGGCTCACCGATGGGAGCTTGCTCCGTGCCGACGTCATCCTGTGGGCCACGGGATTCCGCGCCGAGCTCGAACACCTGGCGCCGCTGCACCTCCGGGGACCCGGCGGCGGCATCGCCATGGAGGGGACCCAGGTGGCAATCGAGCCGCGCGTCCATCTGGTGGGGTACGGACCGTCGTCGTCCACGATCGGCGCAAACAGGGCGGGCCGGGCAGCCGTCACGGCCATCCTCAAGCTGCCTGCGCTTGCACCAACCGCATCAGCAACCAGCACATGACCAGATGGCAGGAACCAGTGGCACAGAACAATCTTGCGGACATCTTCGGCACGCTTCGGCGCCACCCGGACGTCGAAGCCCCGAATCTTCAGGCCTGGGACGCCACGGACCGGCTGCTGCTGGAAGCCGCCGCAGAGGGCTTGAATCCGGATACACGGCTGACTGTGATCGGCGACCGCTACGGTGCCCTCACCCTCGGTGCGCTGGGCGCGCTCGGTGTCCAACGGGTCCGTGTGCACGAGGATCTCATCACGGGGGAGCGCGCCCTGCGGAACAACGCTGCGGCCGTGGGGCTCGCAGCGGCGGATCCCGGAGCCGTTGCCGCCACGGGGTTCGAACAATTGCCGCTGGGGGAGGAACTGCTGTCCGGCGCGGACCTGGTGCTGCTTCAACTGCCGCGGACGCTGGCGGAGCTTGAAGAAATCGCAGCCGCTGTGGCGCGTTATGCCGCCCCTGACGTGGTTCTGCTCGCCGGCGGGCGGATCAAACACATGTCCCTGGGAATGAACGCGGTCCTGGCACGCCACTTCGAGACGGTCCAACCGCAGCTGGCGCGGCAGAAGTCCCGGATCATCCGGGCCAGCGGCGCCCGGCAAACTGAGGCGCCCGAGTGGAGTCCCGCCGTCGAACGCCTTGCCGAGTTGGACCTGGACGTTGCTGCGCACGGCGCCGTCTTTGCCGGCGCGAAACTGGACATCGGGACCAGGTTCCTCCTGACCTTCCTGCCGGAGATGCCGCAGGCCCGGCACGCCATCGATCTGGGCTGTGGCACCGGCATCCTCTCTGCCATGTACGCCCGCCAGAACCCGGCGTCAAGGGTTACGGCCACGGACCGGTCCGCAGCCGCCGTCGCCTCCGCCCGGGCCACGGCGCGGGCCAACGGCCTCGAGGAGCGGATTACCACCCTCCAGGATGACGCGATGAGCACCCTCCCGGCCGGAAGCGCCGAGCTGGTCCTGTTGAATCCGCCCTTCCACCTGGGCGCCAGTGTGCATGCCGGAGCGGGCATCAAACTGTTCGAGGCGGCAGCCAGGGTCCTGGCTCCGGGCGGTGAGCTGTGGACGGTCTTCAACCGGCACCTGCAGTACCTCCCGGCGCTGGAGCGGCTGGTGGGTCCCACCACTGTGAGGGGCGGTAATCCAAAGTTCACGGTGGCGGTCAGTACCAGACGGCCGTAGGCGCGCCAGCACGGCAAGGTGGCGCCCCCGGCCGCGGCGCGGCCCCGCCTCCGGCCCCGCCTCCGGCTCTGGGCGTTGATCAGGAGGTAACGTACCATTCAGACATCATGAATACGCGGCCGAAAACCTAGGGGAGACCGTGCCAGAAATCCGCCAGTCCTCGGCGCCACGGCGCGGGACTAATCTTCCGCGCATGGGGGACTTTAACCTCACGGTCATCCTGGATGCCATCCGCCGGTCATCCGGCGGACTGAGCCGCGTCGAGCTCGCCCAGATTGTCGGCCTCTCGCCGCAGACCATCTCCAACATTTCCCGCCGCCTGCTGGACCAGCACCTGATCGTCGAAGCCGGCAAAGAAGGCACGGGCCCTGGCAAACCGCGCACCATGCTTCGCCTCAACCCGGGCGGCATGTATGCCATCGGCGTCCACCTGGACCCCGCCGTCACCACGTTCGTGGTCCTCGATCTCGTGGGCGCCGTTGTACAGCATTCACGGATCAAAACACCCGGCGGGAATGATCCTGCCGCCGTAATGTCCACGATGGCCACCGAGATTGAACAGCTGGTTGCCGAGTCCGGCGTGGACACCAGCAGGATCGCCGGCCTGGGCCTGGCCGCTCCGGGCCCCATCGACCTGGACAATGGCACCGTGGTGGATCCGCCGCTGCTGCCAGGCTGGGACCGCGTGGAACTTCGGGACGCCCTGGCCAAGGCCACCGGCTATTCCGTCCTGGTGGATAAGGACGTCACCAGCGCCGCCGTCGCCGAAACATGGGCCGGCGGGCCCAGCGGCTCGGGTAGTTTCATCTTTATGTACATGGGCACCGGTATCGGCTGCGGCATCGTCCTCAACGATGAGGTGGTCCGCGGAACATCAGGAAACGCCGGCGAGATCGGCCACATCGTAGTGGATCCCGATGGACCCGGCTGCGACTGCGGACTTCGCGGCTGCGTGAAGTCCTCGGCCATCCCGCAGGTACTCGTTGCGGAGGCCGTTGCCGCCGGCATCCTGAACGGCTCCGGAAAGCACACCAGCGGAGCCGAAGTGCAGCAGAGCTTCGCGCAGCTGTGCGACCTCGCCGATGCCGGCGACGCCAAGGCCCTGGCAATCATCGACAAGTCGGCCGTGCTGGTAGCCCGGGCCGTCTCCGTGGTCACCAACACGCTGGATGTGGAACGGGTTGTGTTCGGCGGACCCTTCTGGAGCCGGATCGCTGACCGCTACCTGGAGAAGATCCCGGCGCTGGTGGACGCCAACAGCGCGGCCCGCCTGATTCACACCATCGAGGTTGTCGGCACGGGAGTCGGTGAGGACGTGGGCGCTATTGGAGCCGCCTGCCTCGTCCTGGAGCATACACTGGCGCCCCGGGCGCAGCGGCTTCTCCTGGATGTCTGAACCGGACGTCTGACCGGGGCCTACTTGCCAGTGGCAGGAGCCCCATCTAGCATGTGGATATCGCCGCGGCTGGGGCCCGCAGACACAGGGGACGGCAGCCATTGACTGAATGGAGCACCATGGGCCGGGCCCTCAAAATCACCTCACTTATCGCTGCAGCGGGCTTTGTGCTGACGGCGTGTTCCGCCGCCAGCCCCGAAGCTGAGACCAGGACACTGAAGGTGGCCTACCAAAAAACCGATTCCTTCACTGCCCTGGATACCCTCTTCCAGGCGGCCAAGCAGGAGTTTGAAGCCGCCAACCAGGGCGTCACGGTTGCCCTGGAACCCATCCAGGCGAACGACGACGACTACGGCACCAAGCTTGCCCTCGCCCTCCGTTCGCCCTCCACCGCCCCAGACGTCTTCTATGAGGACACCTTCAAGGTCCGTTCCGACGTCGACGCCGGGTACCTCCTGAAGCTGGACAGCCACCTTGAGGGGTGGGAGGACTGGGACACCTTCGATGACGGCGCCAAGGCGGCCGGCCTGGGGGACGACGGCGGCACGTACGCGGTCCCGCTGGGCACCGATACCCGGGGTATCTGGTACAACAAAAAGGTGCTCACCGCCGCGGGCGTCAGCGTCCCCTGGGAGCCCCGCACCTGGCAGGACATCCTGGACACTGCCCGGAAGATCAAGGCCAGTGACGCCACTGTGGTGCCGTTCAACATGTACGCCGGCAAGGCCACCGGTGAAGGCACCGTGATGCAAAGCTTCTACGAACTGCTCTACGGAACCGGGTCCGAACTCTACGACGCCGACGCCAAGAAGTGGGTGGTCGGTTCCCCGGGGTTCACCGACTCGTTGGGGTTCCTCAAGACCCTCTACGACGAAAAACTGGCCGTCTCACCGGCGGAGGCCCTCGACGCGAATGTGTGGAAGAAGGTCTTCGGCGAATGGCTGCCGGAGGGCAAGTTGGGCGCCACAGTCGAGGGTTCCTACACGCCGTCCTTCTGGCAGAAAGGCGGCAGCTACGAATGGGCCGAGTACGGGCAGGACATGGGTGTGACTGCCTTTCCCACCCAGAATGGCCAGGCGCCCGGCGGCGTCAGCATGTCCGGCGGATGGACCCTGGCGGTAGGGGCGGAGACCAAGAACCCCGACCTCGCGTTTGAGTTCCTCGCGACGGCCCTGAACCAGAAGAACTCCTTGGCCTTCAACGTCGCCAGCTCCCAGATCGCCGTGCGGAAGGATGTCGCCGCAGATTCCGGCTACCAGGCGGCCAACCCTTTTGTGAAGGACGTGTCCGAGCTTGTGGCCGTTACGCACTACCGTCCCGCAACCGCCGAATACCCCCGGATCTCGGCGGCCGTCCAAGAGGCAACGGAAGCTGTGATTACCGGGGCGAAATCCCCGGAGCAGGCGGCCGCCGACTATGACACGGCGGTGAAGGGCATCGTGGGTGAGGCCAAGACGGTCGCTAAGTAACCTGTGGCGGTTTCCCTAAGGCGTGTCCAGACCGGCCACCGGCGGCGTCGCCCCGGACTCCGGCGCCAGGCGCGGCTGCTCCCGGTAGTCCCGGCAGTGGTTCTGCTCCTAGTGTTTCTGGCCGGTCCCGTGCTGTGGGCCTTCCACGCGTCATTTACCAACGCTGCCTTGACCGGCCGCAATGCCCGCAATCCCGGCTGGATCGGGTTCGACAATTACGCCAGGCTCCTGTCCGATCCCATGCTGCCGCTCTCGCTGGGCCTGACTGTCCTGTTCGTGGGCGGCTCTGCCATCGTGGGCCAGAATCTGCTGGGGCTCACCCTCGCGGTGCTGATGCGGCGGGCCCGCCGACCGGTGGCCGCCGTCGTCGGTACTGCGGTGGTCGCTGCGTGGGTGCTGCCCGAGATCGTGGCCGCCTTCGCCGCCTACGCCTATTTCAGCCGGGACGGGACACTGAACCAGCTGCTGGGCGGGCTGGGGCTGGGGCAGACCGACTGGCTGTATTCGTTTCCGCTGGTTGCCATCCTGCTTGCCAACATCTGGCGTGGCACGGCGTTCTCGATGCTGGTCTACCGCGCAGCGCTCAGCGACATCCCCGGCGAGGTCACGGAGGCCGCGCTGATGGACGGTGCCGGTGGCTGGCAGCGGCTGGCCTTCATCACCATCCCCATGATCCGCGGCAGCATCGCCACCAACCTCATGCTCATCACCCTGCAGACACTGGCGGTGTTTACCCTCATCTGGGTCATGACAGCGGGCGGCCCCGCCAACGCCAGTACCACGCTGCCGGTGCTGGCGTACCTGGAGGCCTTCAAGTTCGGCGACATCGGCTACGGCACCGCGGTGGCGTCAGTGCTGATCCTCATTGGCCTGGTGTTCGGTGCGGCCTACGTCCGGCTCCTGCGGGAGGACAAACCATGACGACGACGGCAGGGACCTCCGCCCGGGGGCAGCTGCAGTCCGGGACGGGCGCCGTTTCCCATGCCCAACAACGTGCCCGGACGCCGGCGGACGTGTCCCTGGTCCTGATCGGTGCCTGCTTTGTCCTGCCGCTGCTCTGGCTGGTGTTTGCATCCCTTGATGCCTCCGCCGGGCACGAGGCCCGGTTCCCGGGTCAATTCTCCGTGGATAACTTTGCCGCCATCATGACGCCGGGGCTGCTGTTCCAGCCGCTCTGGAACAGCATGGTGCTGTCCGCCGGCACGGCCGCCGTGAACCTCGTGGCAGCTGTCCTGGCCGCCTACCCGCTGTCCCGGTACCAGTCCAGGTTCAACAGGCCGTTTATGTACACCATCCTGTTTGGAACCTGCCTTCCCATCACGGCCATCATGGTGCCGGTGTACGGGTTGTTTGTGCAGCTTCACCTGCTGGATTCGATGCCCGCCACCATCTTTTTTATGGCCACCACCACGTTGCCCATGGCCATCTGGATGACCAAAAACTTTATGGACGCCGTCCCGGTGTCGCTAGAGGAAGCAGCCTGGGTGGACGGGGCGTCGGGACTAACGGCGCTGAGGACCATCGTCCTGCCCCTGATGCGGCAGGGGCTGGGCGTGGTGTTCATTTTTGTGTTCATCCAGGCATGGGGGAACTTCTTCGTCCCGTTCGTCCTGCTCCTGTCCGAAGCCCGGCAGCCGGCGGCAGTGTCGATCTTCAGCTTCTTCGGACAGCACGGCGCAGTGGCGTACGGCCAGCTGGCCGCCTTTTCCATCCTGTATTCAGTCCCGGTGCTGGCACTCTACGTCATTGTGGCCAAGGGCGCCGGCAGCTCCTTCGCGCTCTCGGGCGCGGTGAAGGGCTAGCGGTGCGGGGCTGGTGACGCGGCCGGAGCCTCAGTCGATGTCCTCGATGACAGTCCCAAACGGGATGGAATCGTCCAAATGTGCCTGATGTCCGTGAGGCAGGTTGAGTACCCGCACACCGTGGGCCTGATCCGCAGCCGACTGCATCAGGATGGGCCGCACGGTGTTGATGAAACTCTCGCTTTTTCCTGCGAGATACTCCTGATAACTGGCTGGTAGCTGGCTCATTCCACCAGAATAGACCTGACGGACCTGCCATGGGGAGGGGTCCCCATTGCGGCCGAACCGGCATGTGGCTTGGATAGGATGGCGGGCGGAGTGCAGCCGCCGGCGGCATAATCGGCCAACCAGCCGTCAACCACCATCCATCAAGGGGAAATCCATTGCTTCAGACCAGTGCGCCCGCACGTATCGACCCGGCGGAACTGGCCCGAGCACAGCAGGTGGTGGCGAACATTTCCCGCAGCTTCGATGCCAAAGTTGTGGGCCAGGCGCGGCTGCGTGAATCCCTGCTGGTGGGCCTGATGACGGGTGGGCACATCCTGCTGGAAAGCGTTCCGGGACTGGCGAAGACCACCGCCGCCCAGACCGTGGCCGAAGCAGTGAGCGCAGAGTTCCGCCGGATCCAGTGCACGCCGGACCTGCTCCCAAGCGACATCGTGGGCACGCAGATCTACGACGCCACCAAGGGCACCTTCATCACCCAGCTGGGGCCGGTGCACGCCAACATTGTCCTGCTGGATGAGATCAACCGCTCCAGCGCCAAGACCCAGAGCGCCATGCTGGAGGCCATGCAGGAACGGCAGACCTCAATTGGGGGAGAGGAATACCGTCTGCCGTCCCCCTTCATGGTGCTGGCCACCCAGAACCCGATCGAGCAGGAAGGCACGTACCAGCTGCCGGAGGCGCAGATGGACCGCTTTATGCTCAAGGACGTGCTGGACTACCCCACGCCGGCCGAGGAATCAGAAATCATCCGGCGGATCGACTCCGGGGTCTTCAGCGCGGAGCAGAAGCCGGCGGCCGCTGCCTCGCTGGACGCAGTCATCGGCGTGCAGGAGCTGGTGAAGCGGATCTACATCGACCCGGCCATCATCAACTACATCGTGGGCCTGGTGTTCGTCACCCGGAACGCCGGGCAGTACATCGACCAGCGTCTCGCCGGCTTCATCGAATTCGGCGCCAGCCCCCGCGCCAGCATTGCCTTCAGCCAGGCCGCCCGTGCGGTGGCGCTCCTCAACGGCCGGGATCACGTGATCCCGGAGGATGTCAAGTCCCTCGCCCACCGCGTCCTGCGGCACCGCCTGATCCTGGGGTTCGACGCCGTTGCCGAGCAGGTGCCGGTGGAGTCGATCATCGACGCGGTCGTGGCCTCCGTCCAGACTCCCTGAGGCTGCGGTGACCAGCCTCCTGAAGCGTGTGAAGTCGAAGATGGCCATCTTCGCCCACCGGAAAGCCCGCGGCATGCTCGACGGCGAATACGGTTCCGTCTTCCGCGGCCGCAGCCTCGACTTCGATGACCTGCGCGCCTATATCCCCGGGGACGACGTCCGCGACATCGACTGGAAGGCTTCCGCCCGCTTCGGCTCGCCGCTTATCAAACGGTACGTCGCCGTGAGGCGCCAGACCGTCCTGCTGATTGCCGATACCGGCCGCGGCATGGCTGCCGAGTCCCGCGACGGCGAAACCAAAAAGGACATCGCCGTGATGGCACTCGGTGTGGTGGGCTACCTGGCGCACCGGCACGGCGACGTGGTGGGTCTGGTCTGCGGCGACGGCACCGGGACGCGCTCCATTCCGGCCAAGGCCGGTGAGCCACATCTGGAACGGCTCCTGCGCGAGGTTGACTCGGCAACCGGCCTGGACTCCGGCCCGAGCGGGATCGAGGACCAGCTGGAATACGTGGCCCGCAACGTCAAGGGCAGGTTCCTGCTGTTTGTGGTGTCCGACGAACAGGCCGCCGGCCCCGACACCGAACAGCTCCTCCGCAGGCTCCGTGCCCAGCACGAGGTCCTTTGGCTCACCATCCGGGACGCTGACCTGGCCGGGGAAGGTCACACCGGCCAGGACGCCTTCAGCGTGGCAGACTCCTCGGTGCTGCCGGCACACCTGGCAGCGTCCCCGGCAATCGCGGCGGCCTATACCAAGGCAACTGGGGAGAGAGACGCCGCCCGCCTGGCAATGCTCCGCCGCACCGGTATTACCCAAGGCCACGTGTCAGGCAGCAGCGCAGTCATGACGGAACTCTTCGCCCTCTTGGAGAGGCACCGGCGTGCAGGCTGACCCGGGCATCTACGGACCCCTCCAGTACAGCCAGGCGTGGCTGTGGGCCGGGCTCGCCCTCCTGGTACTGGTCCTGGGCTGGTACGTGGTCGTTTTCCTGAGTACGCGCCAACCGAAGGTGCCGGAGCAGGCGCCCCGGTTCACGCCGCCGTCGGACCTTGCCGGCCTCAAAGAGGCCTACCTGCAAAGGATCGAAGCCGTCACCGCCAACGCCGCCGCCGGGCTGCTGACCGCACGTGAATCGCACCAGGAACTAAGCCTCCTGGTCCGCCGGTTCGCCCGCGATGTCACCGGCATTGACGCACCCAGGATGACCCTGGCGGAGCTGCGCGGGCAGCCGCTGCCCCCAGTGGCCGAGGCCGTCCGCAAGATCTACCCGGGCGCGTTCGGCCTGGAGCCGCTGCCGCCGGTCGCGCAATCGGCCGAGACTGCCCGCGAGGCGGTGTGGCAATGGAACTGATGTTCTGGTGGCTGATCCCGCCGGCACTGGTCATCGCGGCCGTGGCCGGATGGCGCGCCTTCCGCCCGGACCGCCAAGCAAACGCTCGACGGCGGCCAGTGGCCAATGCGGACCGCCTCACCGCTCTGCCCGAATACCAGGCGGCCCTCCGGCGGCACCGCCGCTGGCTGGCGATAGCCGCGCTCGCGGCCATAACCCTGATGGTCTCTTCGGTGGCCGCGGCGGCGCGCCCGGTGGAGCTAACCACCATCGCGCCGGAGCAACGCAACCGGGACATCATGCTGTGCCTGGACACGTCGGGCTCGATGAACAGCGCCGACGCGGCCGTGGTGCAGGTGTTTGCCGAACTGGCGAAGAAGTTCGACGGCGAACGGATCGGCCTCACCGTCTTCGACAGCAGCGCCGTCCAGGTCTTCCCACTCACCGACGACTACGGGTACGTCCAAGAACAGCTCACGCTGGCCAAAGACGCCTTCGACGGAAACCCCGGCAGCGCGGGATTCCTGGACGGCACCTGGAATGGCCGCGGATCGTCGCTGATCGGCGACGGCCTGGCGTCCTGCGTCAACGGTTTCCCGGACACGGGCGCCGCGGATGCTCGCAGTGTGGAGACCGGCAGCCCTGACACTGACAGCCCTGACTCCGGCCAGCCGCGCTCGCGGTCCATTGTCCTGGCAACGGACAACTACCTGTCCGGCGATCCCACCTTCACCCTTGAGCAGGCGGCCGCCTTGGCCAAGGAACGCGAAGTGCCGGTGTATGCCCTGAACCCCGGCGACTTCGACTATGGACCCGGCCCCGGCCAGCCCGGAGCCAGGCTGCGCACAGCGGCCGAAGCCAGCGGTGGAGCGTACTACCGGCTGGACAGCCCGGAGGCCGTTGCGGACATCGTCCGGTCCGTGCAGGAAACCGAAGCCACGGCCATGAAGGGTGCACCCCAGGCAGTGGTCTCGGACCGGCCCGAGCTGCCCCTCACGCTGGCACTCCTGTCCGGCCTGGTGCTGGCGGGCGCATCGTGGAGGCTCCGGCCATGACACTGCAACCGATCCTGCCCTGGTGGGTTATGGTCCCGCTCATAGCCGCAGTGGTGTTCTTTCTGGGCTGGCGACTTGTCCAGGCTTCGCGGGAGTGCTCTGCCGGTATACGCCGCGACTGGCTGTTCAGGAGCGCCCTGGTGCTTCTGCTCCTGGCTGCGGCCCTCCGGCCGGGTGTTCCCGGTGGAAGTTCCCAGGCCGAAACGGCGGATATCAACGTCTTCTTCGTCGTGGATACCAGCAGCAGCATCGCTGCCGAAGACTACGGCGACAACTCGCCCCGGCTGGATGGGGTGCGACACGACATCATGGCCATCGCGAGTGAACTGGCCGGAGCCCGCTTTTCGCTCCTGACCTTCGACAGCAACGCCATTGTCCGGATGCCCCTCACCACCGACACCACCGCATTGGACACCAGCGTGTCCGTCCTGGAGCCCCAGGTCACGGCATTTTCGAAGGGCAGCAGCGTCACGGCTGCCGGAACCTTGCTGACGGAGCGGCTGAGGGCAGCGCGGGACAGCCATCCAGAACGGCCGCGCTTGGTCTACTACCTGGGCGACGGTGAACAGACCAGCGCCAAGGCACCGGAGGCGATTAGGCTCGACGGCGGCCTGGTCGACGGTGGCGCGGTGCTCGGCTACGGCACGGCGGAAGGCGGCCGGATGAAGGAAAACACAGGACAGGGTTCCGGGCAGGACGCTGGTGCCAGCTACGTTCAGGACCGGTCGTCCGGAACCGGCAAGGATGCGTTATCGATCATCGATGAAGGCCGGCTGCAGGGGATTGCCGGGCAGCTGGCGGTTCCCTATGTCCACCGTTCCGCCGAAGACCCGGTGGCGCCGATGATGCAGGCGGCTGATCCAGGGGACTTCGAACGGGCAACTGACGGCTATGTTGCCGGAGGGACTGAGCTGTACTGGCTCCTCTCCGCCGGAGCGTTCCTGCTGGCCCTCCGCGAAACCTTCTTGGTGCTGCGCCAGTGGCGGCGGCTCCGGCCCGGACATGGAGTTCGGACATGATGCGTCCAGCGCCCAAGCCGGCACTTCCCAAGCCGGCACAGCCCAAGCCGGCACAGCCCATACCGGCACCGGGCCGGCGTCAGCGCCGCCGTCGGCTGCTCGTGTGGTCTGCGCTGCCCGCGCTACTGGTCCTCTGCCTGTCCGCCAAGCTGCTCAGTGTGGGCATGCTCGCCGACACTGCTGCCCGGTCCTTCGCGGCCGGGGACTCCGGCGCCGTGGCGGATGCTGCGGCCGGACTGCGGATCGCCAATTTCATCGAACCGCACAAGGCGCCGTTCGCCGAGGGTGACGGGCTGTTCCTCGCGGGGGACTTCGCTGCCGCCCGCCAACGCTTCGAGGAGGCACTGTCCTTGGCGGGCACGGCCGACGAGTGTGTCGTCCGGGTCAACCTGGCGCTCACCATCGAAAGCCTCGGTGACGCCCAGGCCAAAGCAGAAGATCCGACGGCGGCGGCCCGGTTCTTCGCCGAAGGCGTTGCCGTGGTGGAGGCTGCTCCGGAGGGCTGCTTCGACGCCAGCGGAGAAGCCGGCGCCGGGAAGACGCTGGAACAGGCGGGGGAGCGGCTCCAGCAAAAGGCCGATGCAGCAGCTGCGGACAACACCACACCGCAGCCGTCAGAGCAGCCTGGTGAGGACGAACCGGCTGCCGATCCGGGCCGGCAGAGCCAGCTAGAGCAGCTTAAGGACAGTGCCAAGGAAGCCCAAAGCGAGCGGAATTCCGGGCAGGAGCGGGACGAGTACCTCCGGGACGATGACTTCGGGCCGGGCGTCGACCGGCCCTGGTAACAGGCCAATGCAACGGCGGTCCGCAGGATGCCCCGATGAATCCTTCGACCCAAACGGCGAACAAAATTCTGTACCAGAACGAAACACGCCGTAAAACTGCGTCTTAATTCGGCGGTGAACTTGAAGGAAGCCCCGCCGGCTTCTAGAGTTCTATACAAGTTACCGAGGTAACGTGTCAGCGATCCTCCGATTGTGGAGGGTGTGGGTGCCCCCATGTGGGCCTGACATTTGCTCACGGACAACTTCATTACAGGCGTAACAGTCGCGGCTGCGTCCCTGTGGAGTTTTCCGTGTTCCCAAACTCAAATTCATTCCCGGCTTCACTGTCACATTTGCTGACCGGTAGCCGGCAATGGCCCAAAGCCAAGGACGCAAATGTCACCGCCAAGCCTTATCGAAACGCATCCGAACCTCTCCGAGACCGCCCCAGTAGCGCTCTCGTACGAGCTCTTCCCGCCCCGCTCGCCGGCCGCGGCCGAGTCACTCTGGACCACCATCCGGGAACTGGAAACCACCGAACCGGACTACGTCTCCGTCACTTACGGTGCCAGTGGCTCGAACCGGGACACCGCCGTCGAACTCATCAACAGGCTCCTGCTGGAAACCACGCTCCGGCCCCTGGCCCACCTCACCTGCGTGGGCAACACGCCGGAGGAGCTGGCGGAGATCATCGGCGACCTCCTGGACACCGGGGTCCGGGGCATCCTGGCGCTCCGGGGCGACCAGCCCAAGGACGGTGCACCGCCCGCCGCAGGGTCACTGCGGTATGCACAGGACCTGATCGAACTTATCCGCCGGGTTGAACAGCGTCGGTCGGCCCTCCTGTGCGCAGGCAAGATCGCCGTGGGCGTCGCTGCCTACCCCACCCGGCACCCGGAATCACCCAGTGAAGCCCACGACGTCGAGGTGCTGCTCGCCAAACAGCGTTCCGGCGCCGACTTTGCCATCACCCAGGTCTTCTTCCATACCGAGCAGTATGCGAACCTCGTCAGCCGCGCACGCCGGGCAGGGGTCACCATCCCCATCATCCCGGGCGTTATGCCGCTCACCAGCCTGCGCCGGGTCACGCGGCTCGGCGAGCTGACAGGCGTTGAGCCGGCACCGGAACTCCTGGCCCGCCTCGCCGCCGCGGACAGCGACGCCGAACGCCTCCGGATCGGTGTCCGGGCCACCGTGGAACTGGCCAATGCGGCCCTGGACGCAGGGGCGCCGGGCATCCACCTCTACACCTTCAACGAACACCAGAGCGCGCTGGAGGTGCTGGACAAACTGGCTCTTCCGCGCCAGTCCCGTTCAGTTGGCCGCCGCAGCGCCATCCTCCGGCGCCAGCTCGCCAGCTGACCTTCCAACATCCGCCAGACCATTCACAGCTTCCACTAACACTCAAGGAATCTCCCATGACTGAACAGAACACCCCCGCCACTCCGTTCCCGGCCGCCTCCCTCCTCGGCTACCCGCGCATCGGCCGCCGGCGCGAGCTCAAGAAGGCCGTCGAAGCCTACTGGGCCGGCAAAATCGACGCCGCAGCACTGGACGCCGCCGCCAAGGGCATCCAGCTGACCATTGCCAAGCGCCTGCAGGAACTGGGCCTCACCGAAGCGGCCGCCGTTCCGGGCACGTTCTCCTACTACGACCAGGTCCTGGACGCCACCGCCCACCTCGGCGCTGTCCCGGCCCGCTTCGGCAAGCTCCTCAACGCCGAAGGCCAGCTCGACATCGACGGCTACTTCACCCTGGCCCGTGGCACTAAGGACCAGCAGCCGCTGGAAATGACCAAGTGGTTCGACACGAACTACCACTACCTCGTTCCGGAGATCGGCCCGGAGACCGAGTTCACCCTCGCCTCCAACCGCATCGTTGAGGAATTCGAGTTCGCCCTGGCCAACGGCATCGAGACCCGCCCGTACATCGTTGGCCCGGTCACTTACCTGCTGCTCTCCAAGGCTTCAGATGAGGCCCCGGCAGGCTTCGCTCCGCTGTCCCGCCTTGAAGACGTCCTGCCGGTTTACGTGCAGCTGCTCGAGAAGCTCGCCGCCGCAGGCGCCAGCTGGATCCAGCTTGACGAGCCCGCACTGGTTGTTGACCAGGACACCCCGGCCGCCGAAATCGAAGCAGCCGTTGCCCGCGCTTACGAGGTCCTCTCCGGTGCGGCCAAGCGTCCGCAGATCCTCGTTTCCACGCCGTACGGTGCCCTCGATGGCCAGCTGGGTACGCTTGCCGCCACCAACATCGACGCCCTGCACATCGACGCTTTCAAGGGTGCGGTCCCGTCTGCAGCGGCCCTGGCCGGCCTTGGCAACAAGACCCTGGTTGCCGGCGTCGTTGACGGCCACAACATCTGGCGCAACGACCTCGCCGTGGCTGCCGCAAAGCTGGATGAACTGAAGGTTGCCGCCGGCCGGATCGCCGTCAGCACCTCCACCTCCACCCAGCACGTCCCGCACGACGTCACCGAAGAAGGCCAACTCTCCGAGGAGCTGCGCAGCTGGCTCGCGTTCGCCGACCAGAAGGCCGTGGAAGTCAAGACCCTCGCGTCCTACCTGGCCGACCCGGCCTCCGCCACGGCAGCCATCGACGAGGCATCCGCCGTCATCGCAGCCCGCGCCACCGCCGGAGGCGTTCGCCGCGACGACGTCCGGGCCCGCACCGAAGCCCTGACCGCAGGGGACTTCAGCCGCTCCGCCTACGCAGTCCGCGAAGCCGCCCAGGAAAAAGCCCTGCACCTCCCGCCGCTGCCCACCACCACCATCGGCTCCTTCCCGCAGACGTCCGAGATCCGCTCGGCGCGTGCCCGCAACAACAAGGGCGACCTCACCAACGAGCAGTACGAACAGCTCATGAAGGACGAGATCAAGCGCGTTGTGGAGCTGCAGGAAGAGCTCGGCTACGACGTCCTGGTGCACGGCGAGCCGGAGCGCAACGACATGGTCCAGTACTTCGCCGAGAACCTCGAAGGCTTCGACGTCACGGTCCACGGCTGGGTCCAGTCCTACGGCTCACGCTGCACCCGTCCGTCAATCCTCTGGGGCGACGTCACCCGCAGCGCCCCCATCACGGTGGCTTGGGCCGAGTACGCCCAGTCGCTGACCAGCAAGCCCATGAAGGGCATGCTCACCGGTCCGGTCACCATCCTGGCCTGGTCCTTCGTCCGCGATGACCAGCCGCTGGGCGAAACCGCCAACCAGGTTGGCCTGGCCCTCCGCGACGAAATCGCGGACCTCGAGGCTGCCGGCATCAAGGTCATCCAGGTGGACGAGCCCGCACTGCGCGAACTCCTGCCGCTGCGCAAGGCCGACCACGCCACCTACCTGAAGTGGTCAGTGGACTCCTTCCGCCTGGCCACCGCCGGTGCAGCCGACGCCACGCAGATCCATACCCACCTCTGCTACTCTGAGTTCGGCGTGATCATCGATGCCATCGACGGCCTCGACGCAGACGTCACCTCCATCGAAGCGGCACGCTCCCGCATGGAGGTTGTCCATGACCTCGAGTCCCACGGCTTCGGCCGCGGCGTTGGTCCGGGCGTCTACGACATCCACTCGCCGCGTGTTCCGGGCGAAGCCGAGGTCACCGAACTCCTGGCCACCGCAGTCAAGCACGTCCCGTCCCGCCAGCTCTGGGTCAACCCGGACTGCGGCCTGAAGACCCGCGGCTACGCCGAGACCGAAGAGTCCCTGCGCAACCTGGTCAAGGCCACCAAGACGGTCCGCGCCGGCCTGCTGGAATCCGCCAAGTAACAACGGTCTGACTAAGAGAGCTCGCAGAGGCTCAAGGGCTAGTGCGGCCTGACGCGCTGGCTCTTGAGAAGCGAGCGAACGGGCGGCCGGTCACCGAAAGGTGACCGGCCGCCGTCGGGCGTTAACCGCTTCAGGACTCCCAGAGGATTTCGTCGTCCACCACGCCGTCTTCGTCGGCGGCGGCCACCAGCACCTCGTCGGTGAAGTGTGAGCCAAGGGTGAAGTCCATCACGAAGTAGCGCTCCGGCTGGCCCGGGAAGATGCCCACGTGGCCGAGTTTGAGGGCTTTGAGGAACACGTCGTTGGTGAGCTGGCTCCGGTCCTCTACGCCGAAGACCTTCTGCAGGTGCTCGTCCTTGAGGGCGCTGCAGTGGAAGTGGAGGTACTCCTGGGGGCTGGTGCCTTCCTGCTCCAGCTCGTCGGCGATCATCTGCCGCACCTCATCCACGAGCTCGGGGAGGAACCGCAGACGGTAGTCCACCTTGTGCATCGCTGCTTCGTCAAAGTGGTCGTGTGCGTTGATGTTCAGGTCGAGTTCCAGTGTTTGGCCCCGCAGCTCATGTCGGGCGGCGATGTTGTGATCACTGCCGTGGTTGAGCTCGATTTCTCCAAAGTGCTGACTCGCTACCCTGTTCATACCTTCAACATAGACCCCAAGTGCTGCGCTTTCCAGCATTCCGGGCTAATTCCCCGAGGACCCCGCAGCGGCCATCGTTTCGGCGAGCAGGTCCACGAACAGCTGTACCCGGGCGGTCTTCTTCTCGTTGATGAGCAGGGCAAACACGTTACGAGCCAACCGGATTTCGGGAACGTCAAGCACCACAACACCGGCCGGCCGGTTCCGCAGCGCCAGCTCGGGCACCAGCGCCGCGCCCAGTCCGGCGGCCGCCATTTCGAGGCTGGCATGGAAATCGTCGCTGTGGGCCACCACCCTGGGATGTAGGTTGCAGCTGGCAAAGAGACGCTCGATCACCACGGCGTCGGGGCTCCGCGGATGGTGCATGATCCACGGCAGCTTGGACAAGTGGTCCGCCGCCACCTTGGCGTCCGCGCGGAACCCCCAGCCCGCGGGCAGCACCACGCGGAAGTTGTCATCGCCGATCCACTGCCGGTTAATAGTGTGCGGCCACGCGAGCCCGGACTGGCCCACCTGGAAAACGAGCGCCACATCCAGCTCTCCGCCGGTGCGCAGTCCCTGGATGGTCTGGGCCGGCTCGGCCACGGACACTTTGAGGTCGATGCCCAGGTCTTTCCACGCCGGATTCTTCAGGATGCGCGGGAGGACGTAGGTTGCCAGGCTGGGGAAGATTCCTAGCCGCAGCTCCTGGCTTGTGCTGCTGTGTGTCTTGGAGGCTGCCGCCATCAGGGCCTCGATGTCCGTCAGGACCTTCGCAGCGTGCCGGGTCATCACCACCGCCGCTTCCGTGGGGACCACGCTGCGGGCCGAACGCTGGAACAGGACCACGCCCGTCTCGCGTTCCAGGGCTGACATCTGTTGCGAGACCGCCGACGCCGTGTACCCCAGGCGTGCCGCTGCGGCCGCGAACGAACCCAGTCGGGTAACTTCGAGGAGGGTCTTCAGATGAACGGGATTTACCAACGGAGCCCTTCGGTCAGGGCCGCCTCAGCACTGCAATGTGCCGGGTCTGGAAAGCCCGCTTCATTCTGGCACAAAAGATTTGCTTCAAACTTAGTCATCCACCGATCCCACGGCGACGAACTGCCCCTAGAGAGTTTGCACCGAGCAAATGCACCACGAGTCCGAGCAGGGGAGCAGAACAGTGTCTTTGGCAGGGAACCCGAGTGGCAGGCCGCAGGGACGGCGCATCGCCGTCGTGGGCAGCGGAGTGGCCGGCCTGACGGCCGCGTATGTCCTGAACCGGCACGACAACGTCACCCTCTTCGAGGCGGACAGCAGGCTGGGCGGCCACGCCCACACCCACAATGTCGCGCAGCCGGATGGATCCACCCTCGGCATCGATACCGGCTTCATCGTCCACAACGAGCGGACCTATCCCACCCTGCTGCGCCTGTTCGCCGAGCTGGGCGTGGAGACGCAGGACTCGGAAATGAGCATGTCGGTTCGCTGTGACGGCTGCGGCCTGGAGTACGCCGGGGCCCGTGGGGGCGGTCGCGGGATCATCGCCCGGCCGTCCAGCCTGCTGCGCGGACGCTACCTGCTGATGCTGCTGGAGGTCATGCGGTTCTACCGCAGGGCCCGGGCGCTGATTGAGGCAGCTCCAGCGTCCGACGCCGGCCCTGGTGCGGGCGGAGCGGAGCTCACCCTCGGTGAATTCCTGGCAAAGGAACGCTTCAGCCACTACTTCATCTCCCATTTCATGACGCCGGTGGTCAGCGCGGTCTGGTCTTGCGATCCCACCACGGCGCTGTCCTATCCGGCGCGCTACCTTTTCACGTTCCTGGGCCACCACGGCATGCTGGGCGTCAAGGGTTCGCCGCAGTGGCGGACGGTCACCGGCGGTTCGGGGAGGTACGTGGAGAAACTCGCCGCGACGCTCCCGGACATCCGGCTCGGTACCCCCGTCACCGGGATCCGGCGGCACGCCCTGGGCGTGGAAGTGGCCACTGACCAGGGGATTGAAGATTTTGAGGCCGTGGTCATCGCCACGCACCCGGCCCAAGCCCTGAGCTTCCTCGCGGAAGCCACGCCGGCCGAAAAGGAAGCCCTCGGCCAGATGCCTTACTCCGTCAACCACACCGTTTTCCACCGGGACCCGGCCGTCCTGCCCGCCGCGGACAATGCCAGGGCGTCCTGGAACTACCGGCTCCCTGGCTGCGAAGCCCGTCCGGACAAGGTACTGGTCAGCTACGACCTCACCCGGCTGCAGCGCCTGGAGCCCGCCGATGGCCAGCCGTATCTGGTGAGCCTGGGGGAGTCGGGGCTCATCGCGGAGGACCGGGTTCTGCAACGCATGGTCTATGAGCACCCCCAATACACCCCCGAATCATTGCGGGCACAGCAGCGCATTGCGGCCCTGAGCGATGAACGCATCGCGTACGCCGGCGCCTACCTCGGCTGGGGGTTCCATGAGGACGGCGCCCTGGCCGGTGTCCGTGCCGCCGCGAGCCTGGGACGCACCTGGGATACGCCCGCGATTCAGTCGCCCGAGCCGGAACTGCTCGCAGCCTCGGAGGGCTCATGAGCTTAACCGCAGCCATCTACCGCACGTCCATTTCCCACGTGCGCCAGAGCCCGCTGAAGAATGCGTTCACCTACCGGAGCTACAGCTGGTTTGTGGACGTGGACCGGCTCCCGGTTCTGCCCCGGCTCATGCGGCCGCTGGCTGTCTTCCGGGCTGCCGACCACCTGGGCGATCCCGAGGCCACCATCCGCAGCAACGTGGAACGGTTCCTGCGGACCCGGGGGATAGAGCCCGACGGCGGGGCCATCCGAATGCTGACCAGCGCCCGGGTTTTCGGCCACGTCTTCAACCCGCTTACCCTCTTCTGGTGCTATCGGATGTCCGGGGAGCTGCAGTGTGTCATCGCCGAGGTCCACAACACCTACGGCGAACGCCACTGCTACCTGATGGAGACGGATCCTTCCGGACGGGCCAGTGTGCCCAAGGCCTTCTACGTTTCACCGTTCAATGATGTCCACGGACAGTACCGGATGAAGCTGCCCGCACCGGAGCAACGGCTCTCCGTCTCGATCGTTCTGGAGCGGGAAGGGCACCGGCCGTTCGCCGCAACCATGGACGGGAACCGGCACCCGGCCACCATCAGGAACATCCTGGCAGCGGCCATTGCAGTACCCGCCGCGCCGTTGCTGGTATCAGCGCTGATCCGCATTCAGGGCGTTAAACTCTGGGCAAAACGCCTGCCCGTCATCAAGAAGCCACATCACCCCTCACAGGAGGCAGTCCAATGACCATGACCGATGAGAACGGAACAGCCGCGACTGCGGAGGTTTCTGCCGCGAAGTCAGCCGCACGGCACCCGGTGACGGGGCGGACTGCTGCCAGGGTACCGGCGTCGCCGGCCACCATTGATCCGGACGTGTGGCCCGGTGTTGCCCACGCGCCGTCGGGCACTAAAGCGCTGGTGGCAGGCAAGGCCGCCGGCCTGCTGTTCAAAGCGGCGGTGCGCCGGCTGCCCCTGCGCGTTGCCTACCCGGACGGTTCGGTGCTGGGGACCGGCGGCCTGGACGCGCCGGTGATGACCATGCTCAGGCCGGCAGCGTTCGAAGTGCGGATCGGTGACAACGGCCTGATCGGGCTCGGCGAGTCCTTTATGGCGGGGGACTGGGACGCATCAGACCTCGCCGGGGTGCTGGAGATCTTCGCCGCGTCCGTGGACACGTTGATCCCCGCACCGCTGCAGAAGCTGCGGACCCTGTACCTGCCGCGGACGCCGCGGCAGGAACGCAATGAAGAGGACAACACGCGCAGCAACATCTCGCGGCATTACGATCTCTCCAACGAGCTCTTCTCCAACTTCCTGGACACCACCATGAGCTACTCCTCGGCGCTTTTCCCGCTGAGCGACGGTGCGCTGGATTCGGTCCCGTGGGACGCGTTGGCCCAGGCCCAGCAGGCCAAGATCGACAGGCTGCTGGACAAGGCCGGCGTCGGATCCGGCACGCGCCTGCTGGAGATCGGCACCGGCTGGGGTGAACTGGCCCTCCGGGCAGCAGCCCGGGGTGCCACCGTCTACAGTGTGACGCTCTCCAGTGAGCAGCGGGCGCTGGCGCAGGAACGCATTGCGGCCGCCGGCTACGCAGACCAGGTGACCGTGGCGCTGCAGGACTACCGGGCCGTGGAGGGCGAGTTCGACGCCGTTGTGTCAGTGGAAATGATCGAGGCGGTTGGTTATGAGTACTGGCCCATCTACTTCCAAACCATCGACCGTGTGCTGGCCCCGGGCGGGAAGGTGGCCATCCAGGCCATCACCATGCCGCACGGCCGCATGCTGGCCACACGCAACGCGTACACGTGGGTGCACAAGTACATCTTCCCCGGCGGGTTCCTGCCGTCGGTGCGGGCCATCGAAAGCGTGGCCCAGCAGCACACGAGCCTTCGGGTGCGGGAGCGGATGGGCCTGGGCGATCACTATGCCGCGACCCTCCGCCTCTGGGAGGAACAGTTCATCGCGCGCTCGCAGGAGGTGGGCGAGTTGGGGTTCGACGCCGTTTTCCAGCGGATGTGGCTGTTCTACCTGTGCTATTCACGGGCGGGTTTCCAGTCCGGCTACCTGGACGTGCAGCAGATTGTCCTGGACCGCCGGGAGGCTCAGCTGTAGCTGGTTAACTTCGTCACGTCGCAGGGGTCCTGAAGGTTTCTTCAGGGCCCCTTTTGCGTGCCCGGCACTAGATGTAGTAGTCGGCCCACTAGGCGCGACACGCCGTCCAGCACGCGACACGCGGAGGGTTAATTGTGGCTAAGTACTCCACAGGATGTGGATTTCGTCCTTAAAAATGCCGGGATTCCGGACATTTTGAGGGCGCTTGCCTGTGGATTAAAAGTGCATTAAATGACATACTTGTAATACATCATCTTGGGGTTCCGAAGAGCCGTCGGCACTACATGTAGTATCGATCTACAGCTTGGGCGGGACAAAGACGAGCGAAGATTTCGATAAAGGGGACAGGGACCATGACCGTTACGGTTTACACCAAACCTGCGTGTGTACAGTGCAATGCAACCTACCGTGCGCTGGACAAAAAGGGCATCACCTACCAGAGCGTTGACATCTCACAGGACGCCGATGCCCTCGAGCGTCTGAAGGCGCTGGGCTACATGCAGGCACCTGTTGTAGTCACGGACCAGGACCACTGGTCAGGCTTCCGCCCGGACAAGATCGAGGAACTGGCGCTGTCTGCCGTTTCCTCCGTGGCCTAAGGCCCTACACTTTTCGCCAGCCGGCAACTTTCGATACGCACACATGAGGTGACTCCCGTGTCAGCACTGGCAGTGGCCAGGGCCCAGGTGGCCCCGTTGCAGCCTGTCACCACACAGAGCCAGCTCATCTACTTTTCCTCCACCTCCGAGAACACCAGCCGCTTTGTCGCGAAGCTCGGACGTGAGCAGGCACGGATCCCGCTCCACGCAAAGGATGCACCCCTTCTCGCCACCCGGCCTTACGTGCTGGTGGTGCCGACCTACGGGGGCACCGGGGGAGAGGGCTCCGTGCCCAAGCAGGTGATCCGCTTTCTGAACGACCCGCAGAACAGGCAACTGATCCGCGGGGTTATCGGTGCAGGCAACACAAACTTCGGGGACAACTACTGCATGGCCGCGGACATCATTGCCGCCAAATGCAAGGTCCCCCGGCTTTACAGATTTGAACTTATGGGCACGCCAGAAGACGTCGCCCGCGTACACAACGGATTGGACACGTTTTGGACACGACTGTCGCAGACACAGAAGTAACCAGGGCCGAAGGCCAGGGCACCGCAGCAGCCGAAAAGCGGAGTGCCGCCGTCGAAAAGCCCGAGATGCCGGCCGCCTATAAGGGGCTGGGCTATCACGAGCTCAACGCCATGCTGAACCTGTATGGCCCCAACGGAGAGATCCAGTTCGAGGCCGACCGCGAGGCTGCGCACCAGTACTTCCTGCAGCACGTGAACAACAACACCGTCTTTTTCCATGACCTGGAAGAGAAGCTCGACTACCTGGTGAAGAACCAGTACTACGAGCGCGAGACCCTTGACCAGTACACGATGAACTTCATCCGCGAGCTTTACAACCGCGCGTACAAGAAGAAGTTCCGCTTCGAAACCTTCCTGGGCGCGTTCAAGTTCTACACGTCCTACACACTGAAGACGTTCGACGGCAATCGATTCCTGGAGCGCTACGAGGACCGCGTCTGCATGGTGGCCCTACACTTGGCCCGCGGCGACGAGAAGCTCGCCCTGCAGATGGTGGACGAGATCATCGAAGGCCGATTCCAGCCGGCCACCCCGACCTTCCTGAACGCCGGCAAGCGTCAGCGTGGCGAGCTGGTTTCCTGCTTCCTGCTCCGCATCGAAGACAACATGGAGTCGATCGGCCGGTCCATCAACTCGGCGCTGCAGCTGTCCAAGCGCGGCGGCGGTGTGGCTTTCGCGCTGACCAACATCCGCGAAGTCGGTGCACCGATCAAGCAGATCGAGAACCAGTCCTCCGGCGTCATCCCCGTGATGAAGCTCCTTGAGGACAGCTTCTCCTACGCCAACCAGCTTGGTGCCCGCCAGGGTGCCGGCGCCGTGTACCTGCACGCGCACCACCCGGACATCTACCGCTTCCTGGACACCAAGCGTGAGAACGCGGATGAGAAGATCCGCATCAAGACCCTCTCGCTGGGCGTTGTCATCCCGGACATCACGTTCGAGCTGGCCAAGAAGGACGAGGACATGTACCTGTTCTCCCCGTACGACGTCGAACGCGTCTACGGCATGCCGTTCTCTGACGTCTCGGTCACCGAGAAGTACTACGAGATGGTGGATGACTCCCGGATCAAGAAGACCAAGATCAAGGCGCGCGAGTTCTTCCAGACCCTCGCGGAGATCCAGTTCGAATCCGGCTACCCGTACATCATGTTCGAGGACACCGTGAACCGGGAAAACCCGATCGACGGCAAGATCATCATGTCCAACCTGTGCTCGGAAATCCTCCAGGTTTCCCAGCCCACCACGTACCACGATGACCTGTCCTATGACCAGACCGGCAAGGACATCTCCTGCAACCTGGGCTCGCTGAACATCGCGAAGGCCATGGACAGCCCGGACTTCGGCCTGACCATCGAGACGGCCATCCGGTCCCTCTCGGCAGTCTCGGACATGTCCAACATCACCTCGGTGCCGTCCATCGCCCGCGGCAACGACCAGTCCCACGCCATCGGCCTGGGCCAGATGAACCTGCACGGCTACCTGGCCCGCGAGCGGGTCCACTACGGTTCCGAAGAGGGCCTGGACTTCACCAACATCTACTTCTACTCGGTGGTGTACCACGCGGTCCGCGCCTCGAATCTGCTGTCCATCGAGACCGGACAGACCTTCGGCGGCTTTGAGAAGTCCAAGTACGCCTCGGGCGAGTTCTTCGACAAGTACACGGAGCAGGAGTGGGTGCCGCAGACCGAGAAGGTTGCGGAGCTGTTCAAGAACATCCACATCCCCACGCAGGATGACTGGCGCGAGCTGAAGGCTTCGGTCATGGAGCACGGCATCTACAACCAGAACCTGCAGGCCGTCCCGCCGACGGGCTCGATCTCCTACATCAACAACTCCACCTCCTCGATCCACCCTGTGGCGTCCAAGATTGAGATCCGTAAGGAAGGCAAGCTGGGCCGCGTGTACTACCCGGCGCCGTACCTGACGAACGACAACCTGGAGTACTACCAGGACGCGTACGAGATCGGCTACGAGAAGGTCATCGACACCTATGCTGCAGCCACGCAGCACGTAGACCAAGGCCTGTCCCTGACGCTGTTCTTCAAGGACACAGCCACCACGCGCGATATCAACAAGGCCCAGATCTACGCCTGGAAGAAGGGCATCAAGACCATCTACTACATCCGTCTCCGCCAGCTCGCGCTGGAGGGAACTGAGGTGGACGGCTGCGTCAGCTGCATGCTTTAATCTTCAACTAAATCGTGCCAGTACGACGGCGGGCGCCCGCCCGCCGTCGTACGCTTAACTTCAAAGAACAACCCAACTTTTAGGGGATGACATGACCGAGAAGGTCAAGCTGCTTAGCCACGTCGAAGCGATCAACTGGAACCGCATCCAGGACGACAAGGACGTAGACGTCTGGAACCGCCTGGTCAACAACTTCTGGCTGCCGGAGAAGATCCCGCTGTCCAACGACATTCAGTCGTGGGCCACGCTGACCCCGGACGAGCAGCAGCTCACTATGCGCGTGTTCACGGGCCTGACCCTGCTGGACACCATCCAGGGCACCGTCGGTGCCGTTTCGTTGATTCCGGACGCGATCACCCCGCACGAGGAAGCCGTCTACACGAACATTGCGTTCATGGAGTCTGTGCATGCCAAGAGCTATTCCTCCATCTTCTCCACGCTGGCCTCCACCAAGGAGATCGACGAGGCATTCCGCTGGTCCACCGAAAACGTTAACCTTCAGAAGAAGGCCCAGATCGTCATGGACTACTACCAGGGCGACGATCCCCTGAAGCGCAAGGTGGCCTCCACGCTGCTGGAGTCCTTCCTGTTCTACTCGGGCTTCTACCTGCCGATGTACTGGTCCTCACGGGCCAAGCTGACGAACACGGCTGACCTGATCCGCCTGATCATCCGCGACGAGGCCGTACACGGCTACTACATCGGCTACAAGTTCCAGAAGGGCCTCGAGGGTCTCTCCGAAGAGCGCAAGCAGGAGATCAAGGACTACACGTTCGAACTGCTCTTCGAGCTGTACGAGAACGAGGTCCAGTACACTCACGACCTCTACGATTCCGTTGGCCTGGCCGAGGACGTCAAGAAGTTCCTGCACTACAACGCCAACAAGGCGCTCATGAACCTGGGCTACGAGGCCATGTTCCCGGCTTCCGTCACCGACGTGAACCCGGCCATCCTCTCGGCCCTGTCCCCGAACGCTGACGAGAACCACGACTTCTTCTCGGGCTCCGGTTCCTCGTACGTCATCGGCAAGGCCGTCAACACCGAGGATGATGACTGGGACTTCTAGTCCCGGCGCCGTGACAAGCAGGGTGGCGCGACGCCAACTATTTGGCCGGTGTGAGATGTCACCCTAAGTTAAGACGACATCTGTTTGCAGGAACTCGTCAGCCTACCTGCAAGACTTGGAAGTAGGCTGACGCTCCGTGGATGGACAGTTGGTCTTCGCTCGCCAGCCTAATGGGACAGCCGCAATTTATCGGGTCGCTTGATTCTTGGCTATCTCGCCAAAACAGGTTGAGTGGGTGCTCTGCGCGGTCATCACCACTGCGCGAGCCGTAAGCGATCCCAAATCCGGCCGGTGCTGGCCGAACTTATTGTCTTTACGTGGGCTGAGTGCCGAGGGCACGGCTGTCGGACAGCCATAGCTGCGCTGACGGTACGCAATCAATTCACCGGCGTGTTGCCCAAGCGCAACCTTGTTGCCGTGGTGCAACAAGCCCAACTATGCAGTACTTGAAAAGACTTTAATCCCGACCAAACGCTTACCGACAGGTGCTTAATTGCCGTGAGCAATACAGAGGACTAGCATCCACCCACGTCGTCGGAAATCGCAAAAACCCAGAATCTGCCAGAGGCGTTACGACTTTTGGTGGCCCAGAGGAAGATGCACTCGAAGGCAAAATTCTGGTCCACATTTCGCACCGCTGGCGTAGCCGCGATTGGCGTTGTTGCGCCGGTCTTTGCCGTTCTCAGACCCGAATACGCCGTCATAGCCGCGGCAGTTGCTCACTGTCGCGGCTGTGATTCCCCAGGTGCCGCCAGTTTGAACGGTTGTGGTCAGCGTTTGCCCGGCGACGGTCACTGTCACCGTCGTGCCGGCTGCCGCGTCCGTGGTCCCGGCGATGGTGGGTTTTGCGGTGTTCGTGGACGCCGTCGCACCACCGGTGATCGCCACAATCGGCGCCGTGGTATCGAGGGTGAGGGTCTGGGTGGCGCTGCCCTTGTTTCCTCCCGGATCCGTTACCTGTGCCACCACGGTGTGCGGGCCTTCCGTCAGTGTTGCCGCTGCCACGACCCAGGTCCCTCCGGTCTGAACGGTAGTGGTCAGCGTCTGCCCGGCGATGGTGACCGTCGCCGTCGTGCCTGCAGCCGCATTCGTGGTCCCCGCCATTGTGGGCGCCGCAGTGTTCGTGGACGCCGTCGCACCGCCGGTGATCGCCACAACCGGTGGGGCGGTGTTCGTGAAAGCGAAAGTGTTGGCGGTCAAGGTGACCAAGCCCCGTGAGAGCGCGCGGCCTATGATTGCGCCGCCCGCGTCCACTGTGATCGCCCCTAGCGCCATGATTGTCCCGGAGAAGGAGGACGACGCGCCCGTCCCGGCGGCGCCGAGGACCTGCCAGAAGACGTGGGAGGCCTGGGCGCCGTTGATCAGGTTGACGTTACTGGCCGCGGCCGTGTTGAGGGCGGCGCCGACCTGGAAGATAAAGACCGCATTCGGGTCGCCCTGCCCGTCCAGTGTCAGGGTTCCGGTCAGCGCGAAAGCCGCGGCTGTGTGATAGACGCCGGCGTAAAACGACTTCCCGTTCTGGTCTCCGGCGAAGTCGAGGGCGGTCGGAATGCGGCTGGCGGCGTCGTTGTAGGCGGCCAGCAGGTCCGACTGTGCCTGGGCGGCCTCCGGGTCGCCGGCGTGGGTGGCGCCGGCAGCAACGCCAGGGGGGAAACCGACGATCGCGGTGCCCGGACTCACCCCGAGATCCCCGCTGAGGACGGTGGCGCCTGTGTTGGTGACGCCCGTCCCGCCCAGCACCAGGTAAATCCCCGCAGTGCCTAACCCCACCGGCGCCGGGGCGGCGGATGCCGGGGATGGATTTGACAGCATACCCGCGAGCAGCAGGGTGCTCGTCACTGCGGCGATCCTGGCGACCGCCGGCCACCGCGCACGGGCAGATGCCCTGATCCGTCCATTGCGAACAGGGTTCTTCGAGAACAGGCCCGCGCGCGCCATCGCCACGCAGCGCTCGATCATCGCCTTCGAGATGCCTGCGGAGCGTCCCGGTAAGGTCACCTTGACTGTCCGACTCCAGATGCCAGTCCTCCCGTCCCCGAGCCTTCGGGGCCCCGGCCGGGCTGAAGGCTGTCGGCCCGTTGACTGCGTCGCTTCCAGGCCCACAGCAGCACCATCAGTACCAGCAGGGCGAAACCGGCGATAGCAGCGGGCCAGAGCAGACCCGGGGGGTCTCCGACCCCGACCGGCTCCGCGGCGGTGCTCGCCGCGTCGGGGAAGGTGATGGTCGCATCGGCGGATTCCGTGAGCAGCCCGCTTTTCAGCGCCATGTGGGCGTCCCATGGGCCGGCGGGCATTTCCGGGTCGAGTGTGACGGTAACGTCACCGGTTTCGCCGACACCCAGGGTGGTTGATGGCGTGGCGGCGAAGGGCCCCCCGCTCAGACCGCCCGGCCCCCCGCTCAGCGTGAGCTGGCCTCCGATGTCCAGGGCGCGGCCACCGGTATTGCGTACACGGGCCGTGACGACGGGCAGCGAGTCCGCGCTGCGTCCGGCAATCAGCGTCTCGATGTGCATGCCCGAAGCCGGTTCCCCACCCGGGCCGACAGAGAGGTAGATGCGGATCCCTACACGGTTGACGGCGGTCACCGACCCCGCAGCGGAACGGACCTCAGCCCATACGACTCCGAGGCGTTCGCCCTCGGGAGCATCCTTGGGCACCGTGATGGTCACCGTCACGGGCTGGGCTTCGCCTGCTCCTAGGGGGAAAGAAGGGTGATCGACCGCTGTCCACGTTGTCAGATCATCGGCGGTACGATCCGGCGCGCCGGCAAAGGTGCCGTCGATGATCCGGGCGGCCGCCTCGTAAACGGAGACAGCGGCCTGGTCAGCGGTGGTGTTGGAGACCTCGATCTTCCGGTGAACCGTGGCACCGGGCTGCACGTGGTCCACGATGTAGATCCGGGCACGCGGATCATCCGCCCGGTTCACGGGCACCTCCAGCAGGCGCACGCCGATCATGCCGGGCTCGGGCGCCGAAGAGTCGGCCGCCGCGCCGACGGCAGGTGCCATGAGCGCGGACAGCAGACACAAGGCCAGCCAAGCCCGCCGTACAGAGATGCCCGCCTCGCTATAAAACGGAGTGGGTGATTGTCCCGGTATAGTCTCCCGCGATCGCCTGAGCTGGAAGGCTCACAACGATGTTCGGATTCCACGTGGCGGAGTTGTTGCCGGTCGTGAGTGATGCGGAATATGCGGTCAGAGGTGTGGTCGTCAGTGCCGCCGCACCTGTGGCCTGGCCCGCAAGAAATATGGCGGTACCGCTCGTTGCGGTGGCCGTTCCGGAGGAGTACGTCACGGTCGTGATGGGCGCCGCAGTTGGAGTGGTGCTGTTGGCGAATGCGGTCGTTGCGGCAGTCGCCGTCCACGCCGCCCCCAGCGCTGCCCGGTTATCTGTGGCGGTGACGGCGCCTAGCGTGGCCTGAATTGTCCCAGCCGCGGCCCCCGTCCCCAGTTCCTTGGAAGCGGGGGCGCTGATGCCGATGGATCCCCCACTGACGGTGAAGGTGGTGGTCGTATCAGCGGCCGTGGCTGCACCCGCAGGCGCGGTGATCATCCACGTCGCCGCAAGGGCGGTAATCGAGATTTTGGCGAGCAAAGAATTACGTACGCTCATGTTTTTCCCCACTTGGCACTAAGAGACCTTCGACAGGAGAACCGCAGGCGGTTTCCCGACGTCGTGTACAGGGACAATGCCGCCCCTGTCAAGTCAGACAGTACACCCAATATGAGATAGTCCGCACGGCCTCAGCGGCCACCGTGTAGGCCCACGTTGTAGGCCTTTGTGGCGAGCGGTCCCGGATCAAGCCTTCTGGAACAGGCCGGGCGCGGTCGGTGACACTCCGTCCGTTCCCGCAACCACGGCCCCAGCGAGCAATTTACCTGTCGGCCCTCAGCACCGCGAAATATCCGGGATGAGTTCCGTTCGCGCGGGATCCGACGAACTTCATTTGATCGCCGACCGGGCCTACCCTCGATGGCTTCGTCTAGAACGGACATTGGGGAAGATGCCAACTTGGATGGCAAAAATGCGTGGTGTGGCACGTCAGGAAACCGCGGTGTCAAGCGAAATATTTTGGCTGCCATGTGGCCAACCTGTCATCTCACACGCTGGTGCGTGCGGGACCCTTCGCGCTCTCCGGTCAAGCTAACGTTTGATTGTTCGCGAGGCCCGCATCTGCGCCTCCGCGCTCGTTCTTTGCCCGTGATGGCCGGATCTTCCGGGTCCTGCCGGTTGCTGCGGCAACAGTCAAGCGCCCGTTCTGCAAGAAGTAGCGCTTTGTGGTTCCGGCTGGCGTCCTGCTGCTCGGTTTCGTCATGGGTTCCTGCTTCAGCGGCAGCACCGCCGTCGGCCGCCCCGGCACCTGCTGCTCCGACGGGACCGGCGGTGGGGACACCCTTCACCGTGAAATGCGCAACGGTGACGTCGCCAGAATCACGATAGTCTCCGTTGTGCGGACCGAGACAGTGACCACGACTTCGTTTGCGTCACCGCCGAAGAACGGAACGTACCTGCTCCTGGTCGTGCTGTGGGAGACCGAGGCGGGGAAGGCGAGCTCGAATCCCTTCTACTTCTCGGCCAAGGATGAAACCGGCCGCAAGGCTGGCCTCAGTTTGTTTGCCGATAACCAGCTGGGCTCCGGTGACGTCCTGCCGGGCGGCAAGTCCCGAGCGTATTTCGCGTTCGACATGCGCCCGGGGCGGCGACTGTGAGTGAATCACGGGCTGCTTTCCTTCATCGCCGCTTCGAATGCCGGCAAACTGCGTTCGATCATGTCCTCGTTGGCTGTCAGGGAGATCCGGAAGAAGCCAGGCGTCTCGAACAGCACGCCCGGCAACACGAAGACATCCCGGCGGGCAAGTGAGGTGGCGAACGCCTCGTCGTCCGAAATGGGGGACGTGACATACAGGTAGAACGTGCCCTCCGGCCGCCGGACGAGGTACCCCATGCCGCCGAGCACATCGACGAGACGGTCCCGGCGCCGCTGCAACTGGCCGACGTAAATGGTGAACTTCTCCAGTTCGGGAAGCGCGTGCTGCAGCAGGGCGTTCGGATACACCCAGCCCATCGCCACCTGCAGGCCCGTGATAGCCGGCTCCATCTCATCCCGCTGCGGCATGGTGGGCGGCAACGCCAGGTAGCCGACGCGCTCGCCTGGGGAGAGATGCGTCTTACCGTAGGAGTAGGCCAGGAGCGTGTGCGGGTAGAACTCCACAGGGCTGTGGAATCGCAAGCCGTCGAACACGATCCGGTTGTAGGCCTCGTCCGAGATGAGGTAGATCCGCCGTCCAATCCTCGCCGAGGCCGCCTCCAGCAATTCGGCCAGCCTGACCAGCAATTCGGGGGGATAAATCCGCCCCGTGGGATTGTTGGGCGAGTTGACGATCACTACGCGGGTGCGTTCCGTGATGGCGGCCTCGATCGCGTCGAGGTCCAGGTCGAACGTGGTTGTGTTGATTTTCACCTTCACCGGTACGAGCCCGGCTTCAAGGATCAGCGGCTCGTATAGGAACCAGGGCGGCAGGCTGTAAATGATCTCGTCGCCGGGATCGGCGACGGTCTTCAGCGCAAGGGCAATGGCGGCGAAGCCACCGGTGGTGAGGTAAATATCCTCCGTCCGGAAGGGCACATCCAGCAGCCGGCGAAGGGATTGAGCGGCTGCTTCCCGGCCGACCTCGCCGTTGGTCTGGTAGGCGAACCACTGATCATTCTGAGGAGCCGGCGCGTCCCGCAGCGTATTCACGTAGCGGTCGGCCGGCATCTGGTGCGGATTGCCGAAGGTGAAGTCGCAGCCCGGCACCTGCCCGTGCCCGCGGGCACTGTACTCCCGGATGTAGGCGTTAACCCGCTGAAAGGAGGGGATCGACGCCAGCCGTGCAGCGCGATCAGATACCGCCGAGGTTGTCTGGGATGTGGCTGTCGGATCGTTCATGTCAGCGCTCCTGTGTAGGGCAGCCCGGTGGGGCGGCAGTCGGATGGGCGGCGCGCTGCCAAGCCAGCGGAGGCCCTAGTAAGAGCCATTGTTGACTCGACGACGCATTGGAGTAAAGACTCCGCGATAGCGACCGATCTCTGTCGCCGTGAAAGGCGCCGTGGTAGGCGCCCGTGTTGTCAGCCGTGCCGTGCGGCGGGGTGGGGAAGGGGCAACGCGGTGTAGAGGGAATGGCCCGGACTAGGGCGTGCCTCCCATATCGTGTATTACCTGGGTATAGGGTCGGGCGGTATGGCGCTGCGACTTGTTCAGGTGAATTTCAAGGCTCGGGATGACTCAACGCTGGGCCGGTTTTGGGCGGAGGCGCTCGGCTGGGGTGTTTCCAGCGAGGGACCCGGTGTGACGAATGTTGAACCTGTGGACTTCGTCTGGCCGGACCCCGCGGCCGTCTGCATCGATGTCGTCACCGTCCCGGACCCCGAGACGGTGAGGTACCGCGCGCACCTCGATCTAGCCACCACCTCTGCAGCCCATCACGCGGAGCTGGTCGCGCGGCTGTTGGAGCTCGGTGCGACGCCCGCGGATGTGGGCCAGGGTGATGTGCCGTGGACAGTCCTAGCCGACCCGGAGGGCAATGTGTTCTGTGTGCTGGAGCCGCGACCGATCTACCGGGACACCGGGCCGATTGCCACGGTGGTGGTCAACTGCGCGGATCCGCGGGCCCTGGCCCGGTTCTGGGGCGAGGCCACGGACTGGACCGTGCACGAGGTGAACGACGATCATGCGAGGCTGCGTTCGGCCAAGGGCGTCGGGCCGTATCTGGAATTACTTCGCACGTCTGGCGTGGAGACGGTGTGGAACCGTGTCCATCTCGACGTGATGCCGTACCCGGGTGATGATCCAGCGGCAGAAGTGGCCAGGCTGCGGGCGCTGGGCGCCACTGACGCCGACGTCGGCCAGGGCGATGTGTCATGGGTGTGCCTCGCCGACCCGGAGGGCAACGAGTTCTGCGTCCTCACCCCGGGCTGACGCAGAGCCTTGCATATCGATTCCGGCTAATTCACCGAATCTCCTTGGGAAAAGTTTTGCGAAAGCTCGGCTTCGATTTCGCTGATGCTGGGGAGCGTGGCAGCGAATTCCTCTGGCAAGGACGCCACAATCGCGGATTCCCATTCGGCGATACCGATCGGTTTCGAGAAGCCCCGCAGAGAGTACTCGGCCACGACGTTGTTCTTCGTTTTGCACAGCAGCAGTCCGATGGTCGGCTCGTCGTCAGCATGACCCAGGAGGTGGTCAACAGCGGACATGTACATGTTGATCTGACCCAGATACTCCGGCTTGAAGGCGGTGGCTTTCAACTCCACCACGACGAAGCAACGCAGCTTGAAGTTATAGAACAGCAGATCGGCGAAAAACTCATCGGCGCCGATAGTCAACCGGACTTGCCGGCCGACAAAGGCAAACCCTTGGCCGAGTTCCAACAGGAACTTTTCGACGTGCACCACGAGCTGTCCGTCAAGCTCACGCTCATTCCGCTTGCCTGTCATGGACACGAAGTCGAAGACGTATGGGTCCTTGAATGATTGCTGGCAAGATCCGAGTCCGACGGTGGCAATGTCGCTTTGAAGTTGGTGATCGCCCTGCCGGAGCGTTCGTGGAGTTTCGTCTCGATATGGTGTGCCATTACGTTGCGAGACCAGCCATTCTCGACGGCGGCAGCTGCGTACCAGAGCCGTGTTTCGGGGTCGTTGAGCTTATGGATCAGCGCGAGGTGGTGGTACCAAGGCAATTGTGCAAGCGGCGCTTGCACAATTGCCTCGGTAGGCCGTGTTTCAGCGAAGGCCCGCATGTATTTCAGGTTTCGCGGCGAGAATCCGGTTGCTTCGGGAACAGCATTTCCTGGTTCGCAGCGGCGATCGCCTTGGAACGGCCAGCCCTGATTTTGCCCGTGACGGACGCCAGCAAGTCCGGGTACCAATCGGGCATGCTGGTCGCCGTTGGTGCTGTTTCAAACGATGCTGGTGTCGACATGTGGAGCGGTCCCTTTCGTGGCTGTCATTTCCCCTGAATCTATCGGCGGGCTCTGACATACAGCACCGTCGGCCGACCTTCACCGAACCGCAGGCGCCATACTAATAGGGAATGGGCGGGGCCTGGCCGGCCCTGGTTTCCGGAGTCGAAGACGGTCACCGTGAGAGCGATTCAGGGCAAGGCCGCAGTGCTGCTGATGGCGGCGCTCCTGTTGGGCGGTTGCGGCTCCGGCGGCGGAAGTCCCGCGGCGTCCCCCGGGCCGGGGATAGCGACGACAGGAGCGGTCAACCCGGGAGCGCCAACGATCACCATCAGGGCCTGGCATTTGACGTGGATGTCCGCGGAAGCGGCGGGACGGCCACGTTCACGGCGCCCTCGGCACCAGGTTCCTACCCCTACTACTGCACCTATCACCCCAATATGCGCGGGACGCTGATAGTCAAATGAACATGGCACTGAGGGTACTGACGGCACTGGCATTGTTCATCGATGCCGGGGTACATATTTACCTGGCCCCCGGCTACCAGGCGGCCTCGCCGGGTAGCCGGACACGGCAACCTGTTCTTGCTCGAATCGTCTGCGGCGGTGCTGGCGCTGTGGGTTCTGTTCCGCGGCAGCAGAGCCTCCTTTGCCCTGGCCCTGGTGGTGGCTCTGAGCGCATTCGTCGCCGTGGTGTTGTACCGGTATGTGGATATCCCGGCCTTCGGACCCTTCCCCGCGATGTATGAGCCGGTGTGGTTTTTTGAGAAGTCGCTGAGCGCGGTGGCTGAGGGAGTCGGGGCCCTACTGGCCGCTGTGGGCGTGATGCGGACCGGCCCCAGGCGCCGGTCCGCCAAGTAGTAGGGAATCAGGGCATCGGTGCGGGTGGGAGGTTCTTGGCGGCGGGCCCCTGGATCACGGTGCCGGCGGTGGAGAACCGGGAGCCGTGGCAGGGGCAGTCCCAAGTGGTGTCGGCGGCGTTAAAGCAGACGGTGCAGCCCAGGTGTGTGCAGGTGGCGGAGACGGCGTGGACCTGCCCGTCTGCGTCTTTGTAGACGGCGGTGCTCTCGCCGTTGACTTTGATGACTGTCCCCTCTCCGGGCGACAGGTCCGAGTGGCTGGGCCGGCCTCGGAGTTTGCCGGCCAGGACAGCTTCCACGGTTTTGATGTTCTCCTTCATGAACCGTCTCGCGCTGGCTGCCGGGGTAATCCGGATGCTGTTGAAGACCGAGGCCCAAGGGTTCTCCCGGCCGTTGAGGGTGTCCGCGAGAATGAGCGCGGCCGCGGTTCCGTTGGACAGGCCCCATTTGCGCAGACCGGTGATCACGTACACGTGTTTGGCGGTGGGTGACATAAGTCCGGCGTAGGGCAGCCCGTCGAGCGGGATGCCGTCCTGAGTTGACCAGCGGTAGGCGACCTTGTCCACGCCGAGGCGGTCGTGGGCGAAGGCTGCGAGTCTGCGGTACCGCGCGGCTGTGTCACCGGACTCGGACACGCGGTGGCCCTCGCCGCCGGTAAGCACATAGCTTGTGCCGTTGACGCTGGCGGTCAGAATGGATCGCATCGGTTCGTCGACGCTGATGAACGTGGCGGCCAGCGGTGGCGTGTCCACGCGTCCGGCGACAAGGTAGGAGCGGTGCGGATGGCACCGCAGGTAGAAGAGGCCCTGGTCGCCGAACGGCACATTCGTGGCGACGATGATGTCGCGGGCCCGGACGGTGCCGTGTTCGGTATCGACGACGGCTGGGGAACCATCGCGGACCTGCTGCGCCCGGGTCTGCTCATAGACGAAGCTGCCCCCACCGTTGACCGTGCGGGCGAGACCCCGGAGGTATTTCACGGCATGGATTTGCGCCTGACCGTCGAATCGGACCGCACCCTTGACCGGGAAGGGCAGCGGCACGTCGGTGGTGAAAGCGGCGGGCAGGCCGAGGCTGGCGGCAAGGTTGGCTTCGGCGCGCACGCGGCCGAGCGCGTCGTCGGATTCGGCGTAGGTGTAGTTGGCTACGCGGCGGAAGTCACAGTCGATGGCTTCGGCGGCCACGAGTTGCGCGACGTGTTCGACTGCGGCCTGGTTGGCCTCCCCGTAGATACGCGCGGTGTCGTTGCTGTGTCGGCGCGCAAGTTCCGTGTAGGCAAGGCGGTGAAGGGAGGTGACCTTGCCGGTGGTGTGGCCGGTGACGCCGGTTCCGACGCGGGCGCTGTCGATGACCGCGACGGCGTGGCCGTTGCGCTTGAGCGCCAACGCGGCGGTCAGCCCGGCGATGCCCGCCCCGATGACCGCGACATCGACCTCCAGATCCCCGCGCAGGACGGGATAATCGGTGGTTCCGGCGGTAGCGACCCAGAGGGATCGGGGTTCACCTTCCGGCCGTCCACTGTTCGATGCGTCATTCACTGCGCCACCTCAGGATCGCCCGGTACTGCTCGGCTGTGTAAAGGCGGCGTAAGCAGCCGCAGACGCCGAGGGAGGCGACGGCGACCGTCCCGGGGATTTCGCGCCGGGGGACGGCCGCCGTCGTCCGTTTTCCACGAACCGTGGCGTTATGGGGTGCTTCCCTTCATCTTCTCCATGGCGTCCCTGCCGAGCCAGAGCCCCAGGCCCACCATGCCGACACCCAGAACCAGGTGCAGCCAGTTATCAGCAGTGTTGAACGGGACGAAGTTGGCGGCTGCGTTCATGTCGATGACCAGGCCGTAGATCCACAGGAGCAGATACACGATGCCGCCGCCAAGCAGGAACCAGCGGGCCATCGGGTTTGTCCGGGCCATTGCAATGCCAGCCGCGCCGAACAGCAAATCCACGATGTTGTGCAGCACCTACACTTGGAAGACTCCAAGGAGCATGGCCCCGGACTCATGTCCCGCAAAGGTCATGGCGCCGTAATTGGTGGTGATTCCCGGGATGAACCCGAGGACTCCAAACAACAGGAAAACCGAACCAATACCGATGGCGGTGTTGTGAAGCGTCAACCCCATCAGGTGGTGCTGTGCAGCGTGTGAAGCGGTAGTCATGACCTTCCCTTTCACGCTGTTTACCGGCTCATCTGACCCTCCTGTCGAGACCGAGCACCCGTCTATGCTTCTGGGGGCTGAGAGGGCTGATTCAGGCCCGGGAATGGTGCTACGCGTCCGCGGCAGCCAAGGATTCGATGATGAGCTCACACACCTCGTGTGTGGTTAGCGCGTCTCCGGCATCGAGTCTCGTGCCGGTGCGCAGCGCGTCCAGAAAATGCCGGCACATGTCCTCAATGCCGCGTCGATGGCCTACCGGCTCCCAGGCGTCGCCGGGCAGCAGTCTAGTCTCGCCGTCGTGCGCCACGGTGTCGCTCAGGTTGGTGACATCGCGCCGTTGGCCGGCGCCGGCGGTCTGCAGCACTTCGCTGTTGGACCCGCTGGTGCGGTTCATGATGGCCAAGCCGTTGAATCCACCGTCCTCCAGTTGCAGGATGACGTGGTGCAGGTCGCCGTTCCCATCGATCCTCCCGCGCACGTCAATGTCGGTTGCACCCGGCGGAGCCAGCATCCTCAGTGTGTCGACAAGGTGGATGAAGTCGTCGAGGATGATGGTTCGAGTGTTTCCGAGGCCGTTGTGACGGTCCTTTTGCAGGATCACCAGGTCGCGCGGGTGGTTCAGCGACTCCGTGTAGGCTGGCGCGAACCGCCGGTTGAAGCCCACCATGAGGGAACGTCCGCGTCCTCGCGCAAGGGCCACCATTTGCCGGCTTTCGGCGATGCTGTAGGAGAGGGGCTTGTCGACGAAAACGTCGATATCGGCCTCGAGCAGGCGGGTGACGATGTCGTGGTGGTGTTGGGTGGGGGCATGGACGAAGGCAGCGTGCAGGCCCGCATCTATGAGCGCCTCAAGGTCCGTGTAGAGGCGGGGGACCCGATACGCCGCGCCGATCCGTTCCAGCTTGTCCCGGTCGCGTGTCATGAGGTGGAGCTCCAGCCCGGGCTGGCTGGCCAGCACGGGAAGGTAGGCCTTTTGCGCGATGCTGCCAATGCCAACGACGCCTATCCTGAGAATATCGTCGCGGGCACTGGCCCCGTTTAGGGTATTTTTCATCTGAACCTCATGGTGGCTGAAGAACGGGAATGGCAAACGTCCGCCCTTGTGTCAGGACTGCTGAAGGATTGACTGACAGCTGGGGACGGAAAGCTTCCATGCGGCTGGTGCCGTCTTGTCTATTGTCCCCAGCATGATCGGGCCAGCCGCCAGGGGCGCGCCGACCGCCTGTGCGGTGGCAGGTGTCGGACACCCGAATCGGCCGTTGCCGAGGGGTCGCCTGCGCAGGATCGTGTTGGGGACTCCTGCCCCAACATGCTGGAGTAAGAAGACGCCTTCGGACAAATGCATGTTTAGAGTCCTCTGCACAAGAATCGTTCGGCCACGAGCACTTCCACCCCTCGGCCGGGAACGCATCAACCTCACCGGCGACGACACCGAGGTGAACTGGCCCCGGCGCTTGCCCGGGACTCTGATATAGACTTTTGCGTCGCGTTTGCACATATATCCATCCCGACGGACCGCTCATGGACAATGTCCATTGCCGTGGCACCTTCTGAAATTGAAGGGATATGGGCATGTGACTGCCACGGAGAGGGCAGGGAGTAAATCAGGAATCTAGCACTCGTGCTCGAAGCAACAATCCACGGTTCCCGTGGAAGCCCTCCACACCACGCTGAAAAACGGGCTCAACTACGGCACCAAGAAGTCACGGCGTCCACCGCAGCAGACGTTTACATCATGCAGCCGTCCCCCGCCGTCAAGCTACAGCCGGTAAGCCGGCCGCCCCCTATTTTCGACCCCTACGCCACGGTGACGCCCCCAGACCGCTGAAAATGACACAAAACGAATGGCCCTCAAGGGATGGTGGTCTGAACCGGTCAACGCACCGTCATTAGATCGTTCAGTGTTGATGAGACCCACGCGGACGAGTACTCCGACTGTTTCGCGGCCCACCTGCGTGAGCGCGGCAAAACCCTGTCGCAGAACGTCAGCGCCCGGTCACTCGTCCTTAGCAAGAATGAAAGTGACGAAACCCATGACGTTCCGGTGGCCGCGCAACCACATCATCCTTGCCTTATCCAGCTCACTCCGAATTTCTGACGCCAACTCGTGCTCCGGGTGAGTCACGAGCCACTGCTCCCGATTTCGGAGATGGCCGCATTCGAAATCTTCCCATTCCTGACTGGTTGAGGTCCGCAGATCAAGAACGCGCCACCCAGCATTGGTGACGATGTCGACAAGGTCGGGAAGGAGTAGGGCGTCATCAACCGTTGTCCCTTCCCACATGTGAGCTAACTGATCATCGGAGGGGGTAACTGACCAGATCTCGGCACCGAAAACCAGGCGTCCGGACGGGTTGGTCGAGCTTCGAAGACGGGTCAGAGCTTCGCTAATTGTCCCGAAGGCTTGGTACGAACCTACGTTGAGCACGAGGTCGGCGCTCTCCGTGTGATCAGCAGATGATCCTTCGTGGAATATGGCCCGGTCAGCAAGTCGCCGTTGTTCAGCTGCTATGCGTGCCTGTTCAATGTAGGGGCCGTTGATGTCAATGCCCGTGCCGTTGGTACTCGGCATCACGTCGAGAATGTCCAAAAGCATCCCACCCCACCCGCACCCATGGTCCAAAACGGTTTGTGGTCGATTAGTTGCGAGAACTTCAATCAGGCGGTTGAGGGACTGCCTTCCGATCGGTGAGTTGGTCTGGAGGACGGACGCTCCGCCGCGGGCAGGTGGTGTGCTGGGATCAAGCATGATGCTCAACCTAGCATCTGGTGGGTAACAGCCAATCACTCCCGCACGATGCCTGCCTCGCTCATAACGGGACTGCTGAAGGTTTGGTTGACTCCTAGCCTGTGAGGATTGGCCTCGCGGGTGGAAGGATGTTCATCATGCCCAAAGCCTTTCCTGAAGAGTTCCGCCGCGATGTGGTCGCGGTTGCCCGCAAGG
>NZ_QMKP01000017.1 GCF_003287955.1 Arthrobacter sp. AQ5-06
CATCGCAGGCGACGGCAAAGGGCTCTGGGTAAACTAACCCCGATCGAGTTTGAGACAATCAACAATATGGCGCTAGCCGCCTGAGAAACCATCAACCCCCCGAGTCAACCAAACCGTGGGCAGTCCCCCGCGCCGACAACGAGTATTACGAAGCCGTCATAGACGTCGAGAGCGGGCGGGTAATTCACGAATGCCACGAGCCCCTTAGCGACCACACTGGACACGGCGGTGCGCGAAAATTCCCGCCGTCGTAGATAGATTTCTGTTGATGCCCCGAGCTGAGCCTCGGCGTGACGACGATCAGGCACCAGGCCAGGGGCGCTGAGCAGGGCAAGGCAAGAGAGCCTCGCTTACTGCTGGCCACCTTTGGACTGGTATAAAGCTTGAATGACCATCCTTGACCAGCTGATCGACGGACTCACCGAAGATTCCCTCTCAACCTCAAACGCCTTGCGTAAGTTTCTGGTCGTCGGAAGCCGGCTTCAGTCGGAGCCCATCAAGGAATGGGTGAGGAGCGAGCTGAACGGCTATGGGGATACATCCATAGACCAGTACCCCTCATATAGAGGTCCGCTCCACACACCCGTCAGCGTTCTGTTCGCCGGCCCATTCCAAAGTTCGCAAACCTACTACCTTGACGAACACGAAGTCCCTGATGAGCGGGAGTTTCGCCAAGCATTCTTCTATATCTACCTCACCCAATCCTTGGCCTCACTGGAGGAAATGACCAGGTCGGAGGAACCTATGGGGAGGCCCTGGCCGACCAACGCCGTGATGCAGCTCCGGCGCTGGTCGAACGAACTCAAGGCGCCGAGGCTTGAAATGTACGAAGTTCATTCAGCGAAACAACTGGTGTCCAAGCCCTTGCTACACGGCGTAATAGATGCCGTACGCAACAAGGCACTGCAATTGGCGCTCGATCTGCAGGCCGACTTTCCAGATGCCGGCGAAACGAACGGGCCGACCGTCCAAGACAAGGAAGTAGGAAACATAGTGAAATACCACTTCGAAACGCACATTCACGGGGGCACCAACACTGTAGGGCAGGGCGAGAACGTCACCCAGACGGTGACCGTGGGCCAAGGAGAGCACGTTACGCAGACCATAACCGTCAACCAAGGCGACTCAGCCGCGCTGATGCTCGCTCTGGAGAAGCTCGGTCTGGGCTTGGAAGACAGGAATGCGCTTGGTGAAGCCCTTGAACAGGATGGCAATAAGCCTGGCAACGCAGTGAAAGAAATCCTGGGAAAGATTGCCACTGGCGCTATCAAGATAGCTGGGGAGGTCGCAACAGGGCCAGTCCTCGCAGGGGTAAAACTCGCCATCACCGGCTTCACTGGAATACCCATCCCGTAGTGACGCTCTGCCCTGTCATTTCTCGCAGGGGTGGTGATTCCGAAAACTCCGCCACCAGCCGCTGATATAAAGGTGCATGACCTTTCTCGATGATGCCGTGGATGTTCTCGCCGGGAACGCCGATGATACGAGTTCTGCGCTGAGGAAGCTGCTTGTTGTCGGAACCATGATGAAATCCGAGCCGATCACCGAGTGGTGCAAGAAAGAACTGATTGGCTACGGGGACGACGACGTAGACAGCTACCCTCCATATCGGAGGGACCTGCCAGCGCTCGTTGTTGTTCGCTGGACCGGCTATGGGGGCAGCATTTATGATCACCCGCTTGAAAGGAACCTCGTCCCGGACGAGCTACGGCGCATGTTTAGCTACTCATATCACGAGCCCATAGCCGAACTGGAAGCGTTGCCCGATGGTGGCGAGAGGTATTGGCCACTCCGGCTAGTCCAATATCTTCGTACCCTTGCCGACGAGCGAAAAGTGCCGCTAGTTGAGGATTGTCGGATCTATTCAGTCAAGCAAATTCTGACCACCACGCAGATCAGTGGCGTTATTGGTGCTATTCGTAACCGGGCACTCATGATGGCCTTGGAGTTACGGCAAGCATTTCCCACAGCCGGAGAGCCGGGCGGACCCACGGTCCAGGACGAAGGTGTGAGGCCTATAGTCAACAACATCTACACCACGACAGTGTTGGGCGGCACGAACACTCTGGCAATGGGTGAAAACAACACACAGACCGTGAACTAGCCAAAAGGTTTCGGGGAAGTACACGCTTCCGGCTGACCCATCATCTCGTCAGGCGTCAAAAGCGGTCGATATCTTGAGTCCTTCGGCTGCTGTCAGTTTTGCAGTTCACGGGGCTTTGGGGATCTGGTTGCTTCGTTGTGGATGGGTGAGCGTCTTGTCCGTCCACGAGGCAACTGACGAGAGCGGACTTGCGGTTATCGAAGGCGTTGGATCCGGCAAGCAATGCGGTGTCTTTCACGCTGATAAGCGAGACCGGCGTGGTGGAACCGGCGGAGCGGTATAGGCCGCTGGTTTGAGCGGCCCTACCCGGGCCCGCTTCCAGCCGAAACTGTCTTCGACGAGCATCGGTTTCGTAGCTCCCAGCCCCGGCAAGCTCCTCGTTGTGGTCACCAGGTCCGACGGGACCGGGGTGGACCACCATCGCCCGCTCCAATTCGCGGCGGGGTCCTCGGGCGATCCGCGGCCTGACGTTCATCGGCCGATGTCGCGGCTCTCCACCGGTTCAGGTTCCTTGCGGCGCCGGTGAGGCCAGGGGGCTGGAGCTTATGTTCATCGGTCCACTGCACGAAGCATTGCCCACCGAGGCACTGGACTTGCCCACCACCAGGCCGCCACGGAATGGGAAAGCGCGTCCGCTACCGGCATGAGGGCCGCATGGACGGGAGGCCGCGCCAGCAACGGACGTCGCCCATCGGGCGATGGCATGCTTCTGCTCGAATGTCCGGGAACACCTCAAGCCGGAAGTCCGGGAAGACCATGGCCAGGCGGTCTGCCACCTCGCCGTATTCGTCGGGGTTGCTCAGGCCGCCGAGGACGAACAGCACCGGCTTATCGAATGCGGCGAGCCGTGCCCGGCTCAGGTCGTAACTCTTGAACGTCTCCAGAAACGCCCTAATGCCGGGCGGTCGCTTGGCCATCCACGGTGGCGGGGGGCCGGGCGGCGGTGGCGGGAGGACGACGTCGGGCTTCACTCCCAGCCTCATGAAGGCGGGCATGAACTGCTCGGGCGGCAGTGCTTCCAGCTGCCCGTACTGCTTCCAGAGTTGCCGTGGGCAGGGCTCCAGTCCCAGTTCCCGGCCCAGGCAGCTTCCAGCAGGGTCAGGCTGATCAGGCGCCCGGGGTGTTTGGCGGCGAAGGCCAGCGCCGCGGCGCCGCCGCCCGAGTAGCCCACCAGGTGGAACGTCTCCCAGCCGCGTTCGCGGGCTTCGCGGAGGACGCCGTCGATCTCGGTGTCCAGGCTCCAGCCCGGCGGAGGATCGTCGCCCGCGTAGAGTTCCAGGTCCTTGGCGACGGCGTGGACGTCCGGTCCCAGTGCCTCAATCAGGGCACCGTAGGCGGGCTGTGCGGGGAGCACGCTCCCGGGAAGAAGGATGACCCGAATTGGTTCCATGGCTGGATGCTACGCCGGGGCGGCGCAATCGGGAACAGCAATGGCCCCGGCAGCAGCAGAAGCTGCGGCCGGGGCCATTTGTGATGCTTGGTGAGCGGGTTACCGCCGGGGAAATGCCTTAGGCGCGTGCCTTGTGGCCCTTGGTCAGGATCAGGGCCAGGGCCACCATGCCGACGCCGAGCAGCAGGTGCAGGACATTGTCGAAGCCGTTCAGCGGCACGAAGTTGCCAACCGAATCCTGGGGGATGACCAGGCCGTAGACGAACAGGACCAGGTAGATGATGCCGCCGTAGAGGAGGAAGGAGCGGGCGCCGGTGGCGGTCCTGGCCAGGGCGAGGCCTGCTGCGCCGAAGAGCAGGTGGACAATGTTGTGCAGGACCGACACCTGGAAGAGGCCCAGCAGCACGGCCTCGGATTCGTGGCCGGCGAAGTGCAGCTGTTCGAAGTTGCCCGTGATGCCCGGAACGAAGCCCAGGATGCCGACCAGCAGGAACACGGCGCCGACAACCATCGATGCCTTCTGGACGTTGGTGCGGGCTCCCGTGCGGCTGCTCATGTGTGTAGTCATGGTGATCTCCTGAATGCGATATGTGTTTATGGATGAGCGGGTTTCTCTTTACCTGCCAACCCAAAGGGTTATGCCAGTTATTCGGGCGGTATCGCATGTCGGATGGGTTTGTTGGGAAAAGTCTTTTGCAATTCAGTGGTGAGCGCCGCGCTGATGGCGCATGCCGCCGTCGTGCCTTACAGCTCCAGCCGGAAGACCCACAGCAGCACGTCCTCGCCCGGCACGTACCAGTCCCGCTCGGGTGCGCGCCGGAAGCCCAGCGACTCGTAGAGGCCGTGGGCGCGTTCCATGAACGTAGCGCTGGTGATGCTGATGGCCTCGATGCCGGGCAGCGACCGGGCGTGGTCCACCACCTTGCGGACCACCGCGCGCCCCACGCCGCCGCCCTGGCACGTCGGGTCCACGGCGAGCATCCGGAATTCCAGTTCCGCGTCGGTGGCGATCTCGCTGTACGGCTGGCCGGCGAACGTCAGCGTCACCGCCGCCACCACCTTCCCGGCGGCCTCCGCCACCCACACCTGCGCGTGCTCGGCGCGGTGTTCCACGTCCTCCAGGACGCTCATGTAGGGATGGTCGGCCTGGAAGTGCCCGGCGCGGAGGTAGGCATCGCGCGTGATCCGCCGGACGTCCGGAAAGTCCGACGGCGTCGCTCGCCTGAACGCGACGCTCACCGTGCGCCGTCCCCGGCGGCCGCGGTCCGCTCGAGGTAATGGCTCAGCTGTGCCAACTCCGGCTGGGAGGAAGGATCGCCTACCGCGTCCGCACCCACCGCGTTGGCCACGGCCAGGGCCCGGGTGTAGTCCAGCCCGTCCCGAAGCGCCAGGACCAGGGCGGCGCAGAACGCGTCGCCGGCGCCGACGGTGTTCGCCACGCTCACGGCCGACGCGGGGGCCTCGGCCACCTTCCTGCCGTGCTCGAGCATGGCCGAGCCGTCCTTGCCGTACGTCACCGCCACCAGCTTTGCCTCGGCGAGGGCAGGGATCAGGGCGTACTCGCTCTCGTTGACGATCACCAGGTCGCAGCGCTCCAGCAGCTCCGCCGGCAGGTCCATGGCCGGCGCAGCGTTCAGCACGAAGTAACCGGCGGACTTTTTGGCTGCCTCCAGCACCACGGGCAGGCCCACCTCCAGCTGGCACAGCACCGTCTCGTCCGGGCCGAACTCCACCCCGTCCAGGGAGAGGCTGGAGTTGGCGCCCGGGCACACCACAATCTGGTTCTCGCCATCGCGGTCCACCACGATCAGCGCCGTTCCGGTCGCCTCGGGAAGGGCGGCGACGTCAGCGGTGTCGACGCCGGCACTCGTCAGGGCGTCCAGCATCCGCTGCCCCTGCGCGTCGTTGCCCACGGCGCCCACCATGCGGGCACTGCCGCCGAGGCGTGCCGCTGCCGCGGCCTGGTTGGCGCCCTTGCCGCCCGGCTGTTCGTGGAGCACGGCGCCGCCGATGGTTTCGCCGGCCGTTGGCAGCCTGTCGGCGGTGGCGATCAGGTCCAGGTTGATGCTGCCGACGACGGTGACGGCAGGAAGTCGATTGCTCATGGGAAGTCCTAACGGGGTGAAGCCGGAAGCGGCCGGATTAGGAAATAGTGTACGGCATGGTTGTACTTGTGCGTCATACATGGTTGTATAACAACTCATATCGCCAACCCCGGGCGATGCCTTGCTCGAACAAAGGAGTTTGATGTGAACACCCCAACACCTGTCACCACCGTGCCGCCCCCGGAAACTCGGGACCAAGCGAAGTTCTCCGGCCGCCGCGCCGCCCTGCTGATTTCCACGCTGATGCTCGGAGTGCTGTCCTTCCAGCTGAACGCCAGCATGGTCACCCCGGCGCTGCCCCAGATCGCAGCGCACTTCGGCCTGAGCGCAGACAGCGCCGCGCCGGTCCAGTCCATGTTCTTCCTCGCCGGCGCCATCGCCGGTCCCGTCATCGGCAGGTGGAGCGACTTCATCGGCCGCCGCGCCGCACTGCTGCTGGTGCTCGGAATTATGGGCGCCGGAACCCTTCTCTGCATCGCCGCCCCGACCCTGCCCCTGCTCATCGCGGGCCGGTTCCTGCAGGGCGTCTCCAGCGCCGTCTTTGCACTCGCCTACATCGTGCTCAGCGAGAACCTGCAGGCCAAGGTCTTCGGCACCTCCGTGGGCATCATCGCCGCCATCAACGGGGGAGTGGGCGGTGTGGACGGCTACGTGGGCGGCCTGATGGCTGAAACCCTCGGCTTCCGGTCCATCTTCGTCGTCGTGCTGGTCCTGACGGCTATCGCCGCCGCCTGCATCATCAAGATCGTGCCGAAGGGACGGCCGCAGGGCATCCGCGGCGCCATGGACTGGTGGGGAGCGGGATCCCTCTCACTGTTCCTGGTGTTCATCACCTACTTCGTCTCCGGCGGATCGGCCGCGGGCTGGACAGCGCCCAGCACCCTGGCCCTGCTCGCGGGCACCATCGCGTCCTTCGCCGCCTTCTGGATGATCGAGAAGAAGCGCAGCCACCCGCTCATCGCCGTTCACCACCTGCGCTCCCGCCAGGTCTGGCCGGTCATCGCCACCACAGTCCTCACCCTCGCCGGCATCTTCGCCATCATCAACTTCACCGTGGTGCTGCTCAGCCAGGATCACGACGGCGGCTTCGGGCTTTCCGCCTCCGTGTCGGCTTTGCTGTTCCTCACCCCGGCCGCGCTCATCGGCGTCTTCGCCGCACCTTTGGCCGGCTGGCTGGCCGACCGCCGAGGCTGGATCAAGACCCTCCGGGCCGGCACTGGCCTGAGCCTGGCCTGCGCCATCGGCGCCGCAGCCTTCTCGGACAACCAGGTAGCGGTGCTGATTGCCGTCGCGGCCCTGGGCATCTTCTACAACGGCTTCTTCCTCACCGCCATCAACGGGCTCTCGGTGCTCCTCTCACCCAAGGAGGCCCCGGCTGCCCTGCCCGGCATCAACGGTGCCTCCTTCGGCATCGGGGCGAGCCTCGGCGTCGTCCTCGTGGCGCCTTTCGCCGCCCAGGCCACGGCCGCCGGCTACGCCACCGCCCTCTGGATCTCGGTGGCCATCACGGCCGCCGCATTCATCGTCAGCCTCTTCGTCGCCGCCCCCAAGGGCGAGACACTCTGACACCCGTCCCCGCACCACACGAAAAGAGAACCACCGCCATGACCGTCCCTCCCCGCCACCCGTTCTACCTCGACTGCGACACCGGGATCGACGACGCCCTCGCCCTGGCCTACCTGCTCGCCGCCCCCACTGCCCGCGTGGCGGGGATCGGAACCGTCAGCGGCAACGTCAGTGCCGCCGTCGGCGCCCGCAACACCCTGGACCTGCTCCAGCTCGCCGGCCACGCACACATCCCCGTGGCGCTCGGGGCCCACCACCCCCAGGCCGGCTCGTTCGGGGGAGGGGCGCCGTGGGTCCATGGGGACAACGGCATCGGCGGGGTCTCGCTGGAGCCGGCGGCTGCTGGGCTGGCGCCCGAAACCGCGGCCGAGATGCTGGTGCGGCTCGCCCACGAGCACCCCGGCACCCTGCGGGTCCTGGCCATCGGCCCGCTGACCAACATCGCCGAAGCCCTCCGGCTGGAACCCGAGCTTCCGCGGCTGGTGGAGGAGATCACCATCATGGGCGGGGCTGCCTTCGCCCCCGGCAACATCACCCCGGTGGCAGAGGCCAACATCCACAACGACCCCGAAGCCGCCGCCGACGTCCTCGCCGCCGACTGGAACGTCACCCTGGTTCCGCTGGACGTGACCATGGCGTCTGTGTTGGAGGAGCACCACCGGCAGGAGCTGCTCGCCGCCGGCCATCCGGTCCCGCAGGCGCTGGGGGAGATGCTGGGCTACTACTTCCGGTTCTACGAGAGCATCTTCGGCCGGCCCTGCTCCGCGATGCACGACCCGCTGGCGGCGGCGCTCGCGGTGGGCGGCATCCGGGCCACGGTGGCCCCGGTGGTGCATGCCGCCGTCGACACCTCGTCCGGGCCCGGACGCGGGCAGACCATCTGCGACCTGCGCGGGGTGCACATGGGCTACCCGGAGCAGCCCGGCGCACGCTGCCGGGTGGTGCTGGAAGTGGAGGGCGACTTCGCGCCGCACCTGGTGGAGACCCTGCTGACGTTCCCGGAAAGAACGACGGCGGCGCTCGGTTTGGCGGGTTCGGCCGCCTGAGGCTTCAGCAGAAGACCCCCGCCCGGAAAGTTCCGGACGGGGGTCAGCTGGCGTGCGGTCAGCCCTGGTAGGCGGCGGCTGACGCGAAAATGACAATCAGGACGATGATGGCCAGGGCAATCGACACGTAGCCGATGACCAGGCCGGCGATGGCCAGCCCGCGGCCGCCTTCACCGGTGGTCTTGATCTGGTTCAGGGCGATGTGCCCCAGGATGATGCCGAGCAGGCTGATGAAGAACGATGAAATCAGCGCTGCGATGGCCAGAGAGTTGGTCTTGGCCGGCGCAGGTGCCTGCGCGTAGCCCTGGTACTGCGGCTGGTGCTGAGGTGTGCTCATGAGTGATGCCTTTCAATGTCCGAAATGTGGGTCCCCCGGCCCGCGCTTTGCGGAGCGGCAATTACAAAGTACCAACATCCATGCCAAAAGGGGTTCCGGGCGCAATATTTCGTCGAGAGCACGACGGCGGCACTCGGTCTTGGCGGGTACGGCCGCCTGACGTGGGCGGATACCCGCTCAACGTCTACTCGACGTTCCCGAACCACCGGTTCGCTCTTGCGAGTCAGTACAACCGCTCTCAGGGGTACGACATCGGCAGCGGAACCTCGATGGCTTCGCCTATCGTCGCTGCAGTTGCCTCGCTCGCCTGGAGCTCACATACCGGCGCCACGAACGCGTCGGTCCGCGCCAATGTGGAAACGTCCGGCGGGATAAAGGCCGGCACTGAGGCCTACTGGGCACATGGCCGGGTGAATGCAGACAGGGCCGTCAGATAGCCCGGAACCGTTGTTAGGGCTGGAACTGCTGCATCACCGAGAGGTGCCCGGCGCGGGCCGTGACCAGGCACTTGGCCAGGTAGAAGGGCCGGTTGTTCTGGCGGACGTACTGGGTGAGGACCAGCACCGGGTCCGACGGGCGGAGGTCCAGCAGCTTGGCGCGGCTGGGCCCCACCTGGCTGAGGCTGATCTGGCACTCGCCCGGGCCGGACAACCGGCCCAGCTCCTTGGTGAGGGTGGCAAGCAGGGTGGCGCCGCCGTCGTCCGCTAGCTCAAGGGGCGCTGCGGCGCTCTTGCCAATGCTCACGGGCTCGGCGGACACGTTCTCCTGCAGGTGGACGATGGCCTCGCCGTCGCGGAGAAGGACGTATTCCCAGAGGCAGCAGTCGGTGCCGGCTTCGACGCCGATGCCGGGGGCGACGAGTTCTGCCTCCTGCGTAAGCGGCTTCAGCCCTGAACCAGCGGCGTGCCGCGCCGTGAACGACAGCACCATTCGAGCGCCGACGCCGGAGCAGGAGAAGTCGCCATAACCAATTCTCCCCAGCCTCAAACCACAAAGAAACCAACGACAAGTGGCTACTGGGCCCCTCGCCCTGACGGCTCGCGCTCGACGAGTTCGCGGAACGCCTCCAGCTCGCCGCGGAAGCTGCCACGATACGACCCCGTCGCGAAGAGCCGGCCGAAGATCGCGGCCACGAACCCGCGGGTCACGAACACCTGGTGGATGCGCGTGCCCCCGCCCTCGGCCGCGAACGTCACGTCGGACTGGCCCTTCAGGATCGCGTTCCCGAACCGTATGCGGATGTGCCGAGGCCGCTCGACCGCGAGGATCTCGGTGGGGCTCGCCATCCGTCCGAACCACACCGTGTAGCGGCTGCCGGCCTCGTCGATCGAGCCGACGAGGTCGGTCACGCGGGGGACTCCGCCGATCCATTCATGGAACCGGTCGAGATCCGTCCAGGTCGCGAAGACCCGCTCCGGCGGCGCCGCGACGAACGTCGACAGGCGGTACGTTGCCATATGTCCAGCATGCACTCATCGCCGCACGGATGCGAGGGTGACGGATGCCCCTGGTCAGCCGCACGAGCCTGGGACGCACCAGGCTCTCGGCCAACGCGATGATCGCCCGGTCGAGAGGGCGGGGATGCCACTGGAGCGCCCGTGGAGCACCCGCCGGGCGTTCTCGCTCAAGGCCCAGTTCGGAGCCCAGCACGTGGGAGGCAGGGTCTTTGTAGTCGACGTTGACGTCGTTGGCCCCGTTGAGGTGGACGTCGACGGTGAGGACGACGGCGTCGCGGACGGTCGCGTAGCCGTCCCAGCCGTCCACCGACGTCGTCGATCTCGGGGCCTGGCTCCTGTCCCGCTCGCCGCGGTGATGGTGGGGTCCTCAGAGAGCCACGTACTTCCTCCAGCCGTCGCCGGCGGGCTGGTCGTCAAGGTACTCAGCGCGTGGTCTGCGCGCTGGGCCAGGATGGCGAGTTGCAAGCCCGCTTATCCGCCAAAGGGGGCAAGAATTGCGGCCGCATCGACCGCATTGCCAATGCGGGGAAGCCTGTTTGCGTCCTCGATCATCCCGAGTAGCCCGTAGTGGTTAATCGTCTGGGCGTAAGTTCCCTGGACCACGCTGGCGCCGTAGAGGATGGCCGGAACATGATTCCCGCCAGTAGTATCGTCCTCATCCCACGTGACCACCAGCAGGGAATTGTGGGTCTTCGCCCATTGAGCGTAGCCGTCCAAGTTGTTCTTGAGCCAAGTATCCCCGGTACTCACCGGGCAGTCGTGCATGTCGTCGCACAGGTTCGGGACAATAAAAGACACGGAGGGCAGTGCGGAATAATCCGTCGGGAACTCGGTGAACATGTGCCCGAAGGTGTAGCCGCCGGAGAAGTTTGTCCAAGGGGCATGCTTGGCCTTGTACAGGTTGTCCGCCGAGATGCAACCGGTCCAGCCATCGGACGGCAGATTCTCCGAGTAGCCGAAGAACGACTTCCCTGCGCTCGCCAACTGGTCGCCCAGGTTGGCGCCGCTGAGTGGCTGGGGGCAGTTGTTGTCGCTGATACCGAACGTGCTTCCGGCATAAAACGCCAGATAGTTGGGTTCCGAAGGGTGGGTCTCGGCATACATCTGGGTCATGGTCGCCCCGGTATTGGCAAGGCTGTTGATGTACGGGGCGTTGGAACTTCCAATGATGTTCGTGTAGTTCGTGTTTTCTTCCATCACCACAACGATGTGATCAAAGGCAGGTACGGCAGTGACCGTGGGGGTGGGACTCGGTGTTGGGGTTGGCGTTGGAGTTGGTGTTGCAGTCGCAGTGGGAGTCGGCGTTGGCGTTTCCGTCGCCGTTGCGGTGGGAGTTGGAGTTGGGGTTGCAGTCGCGGTGGGAATCGGCGTTGGCGTTTCCGTCGCCGTTGCGGTGGGAGTTGGAGTTGGGGTTGGTTCATAAGTAATGAGAAGTTGCGGTTTCTGCGCCGCCTCCCGGGAGGCCAGGTTGCCCTGCGCACCTGTAGTCGTATCGAGTCCGAAACTGACGCCGCCGGACGTAGTAACGGAATTTGTGGGCAGTGACGCAGTAATATATTGGGCCGAGTGCGGGCGTGCGGTGCGTGCCAGTTCCGCTGACTGCCATGGAGGCTGGTTCGCGTAAGTCAGGGTGGTCTCGCTCCAACTGTTGCTGGCCGGATGCACCACGAGGCTCGCGTTGACAGCTGTTGTGGCATAGAGTCTTAGGCTCGCACTGGTGATGCTGCTGCCAGCCGGGAGCGAAACATCGAACCGGATGAGCGCACGGTATTTGCTTTGGGACACAACCAAAGAGGTTGCAGTGCCGAAATTACTGTTGGGCGCAGCTGTTGATAAATACGAGTCTGCCGCCGGAGTGAGCGTAACGGTGGTGGGGGAAAGGCCGGCTGCCAAGGGCACGCCACCGAGCCACGAAACAGCGCCTATTGACGCGAAAGCAAGCACGGACGCCAGGAAAAACCGCAGATTTTTGAACATGACATGTTCCTGAGTGGCCAGGCATTCGGTGGCCAAGATCGAGGTTTTACCGGCTGGCCCAACTCTAGCCGCATGGAGGACACCGACCAGCCCGCGTTCAACGATGATTACCGCAACAACGGCAGGCCGCGCCTAGATTTCGGAACGAAAAATTGAGGGCACTTCGAAAGCCCACAACCATTTTAAGGGACTCGGTAATGCCGCTGTCAAGGGGTTCGAGCGAGGCGCACAGCCAGCAGGCTCTGTCATGCTGACCGCACGCCGGGCTAAGGAGCAATTTGCCTAGGCAGGCGCTTTTGTCCTCGCAGGGTCCGGTGCCGCGGGCGCTGGGGGAGATGCTGGGCTATTACTTCCGGTTCTACGAGGGGATCTTCGGCCGGCCCTGCTCCGCGATGCACGACCCGCTGACGGCGGCGCTCGCGGTGGGCGGAATCAAAGCCGCCGTGGCCCCGGTGGTGCATGCCGCCGTCGACACCAGCGACGGTCCCGGGCGCGGGCAGATTGCCGCGGCGCCGCTAAGCGGAGCCGTTCCGGCTCTGGCCTGAGTGACGCCGGCTTACCGGTCCGCTTGGGGCTGCCCGGCTACGACTGGATGGACTGCATCACGGAGAGGTGCCCGGCGCGTGCCGCGATGAGGCACTTGGCCAGGTAGAAGGGCCGGTTGCCCTGGCGCACGTACTGGGTGAGGACCAGTACCGGGTCCGAGGGCCGGAGGTCCAGCAGCTTGGCCCGGCTGGGCCCCACCTGGCTGAGGCTGATCTGGCACTCGCCGGGCCCGAGGACCCGGCCGAAGCGGTTGTTCAGGCTGGCAAGCAGGGTGCCGCCGTCGTCGTCGATCTCCAGCGGCACGGGGGCGGAACTGCTGCCCAGGCTCACGGGCAGGGCGGAGATGTTTTCCTGCAGGTGCGCGATGGCCTCGCCGTCGCGGATCAGGACGGATTCCCAGAGCCAGCAGTCGGCGCCGGGCTCGACGCCGACGCCGGGGGCAACGAACTCGGAGGCGGGCTCCCGCTCCCGTTGGATTCGTTTGATCTCGAGGTGCTGACCTGGGCCGCCGAGGACTTCCTCGAAGGGGCGGATCCGCTCGACGCCGATGCGGGGGAGGGTGTCGGCGACGAAGCGGCCCACGCCGCGGCGGGCCCGGATGAGGCCGTCCTCCTCCAGCAGCATCAGGGCTTCGCGGACCACGGTGCGGCTGACCTTCATGTCCGCGCCGAGCTCCGTTTCGGTGGGGAGCATGGAGCCGGGCGTCAGCAGGCTGTTGCGGATGGCCTCGGCGATCCGTGAGTACACGGCAACCCGGAGCGGCGAGCCGGGCTGGGCCTTCACCGGTTGGGACAGGAACCGGACAGCGTCCTGGTGCACGTTATGCCTCGCTTAGTGGTGTCTGGGAGGTTTTCAGCCTACTCCACGGTATGACGCGTTTGTTGGACAAGGGAAACCGGAAGCATTTCCGGCACCGGCGGTGACCCATGACAGGAGGCCAATTCGGGAGTTCTCCGGCCCTCTTGTGGGGGTCCTCGTCCAAGCGGAGAATGGCCTCACTGGCGGGGTTCCATATCCTTCTCCGCCTGGATATCGGGGCTTCGCCGAAGCCCTATTTTAGGAGATATCCATGAACATCAAACGTACGTCCGCTGCCGTCGCCGCCGCAGTACTTGTCGTGCTTTTTGCAGGAGCTGTTCCGGCATCAGCCGATATAGCCGACGAACACGCTGCCTGCACCGGACTTGGCATATCGGACCACGCCGTCACCGACGGCCCCGGCGCCATTCCGGACATCGTCAACGAGATCAAGGGGGCTGCCGCTTCCTTTGGTTTCGATAATGCGGGCCAAATTGTGAGCAGGTTCTCGCAGGTCCATGCTGGCACGCACGTGCCAGGCTGCGAGGAAGCCATTGTCGGCATTCTTGTTGCCGGACCATGACCTCTTTGAATCGAATTGAACTGAATTCAAGGGAAAGAAACTGAACACAACCAAGCACTCCGGTCCGTGAAACGCCCATGATGCGGCCCTCTGCCGGGGGAGGGCCACGCCGGCAGCTGGCAGACAGCAGCGGCGGGAACCTTACCCAGCCGACTACGCCAAGCCCCAAGCCCCGGTCCCGCCACACGGCCGCAGGCGGCAGTCCCAGCAGTGAACATTTGTGCAGGCGCTCTTGGCCCCTATCTCAGACCCGGGTGCCGGACCATAGGCTACTCACCAGTAACAATGAGGTGGACAGAGGTGTTTACCGAGGGGAAAGGGCTCCGCTGAGGAGCCCTTTTTCGTGCGCACATTCGTGCAGCCAACGCCGCAGAGGCTTTCGGGCTGCCTAGCATGGGAGAACCCCCGGCCAAGGCTTGGTTGACACAAAGTACCAGCAGCCGCGGCTGGTCCCACCCGCTGACACACGAACAAAGAGGTTTCTATGTCACTGCTCACCAGAACCCTGTCCATCGCCGCAGCCGCAGTCCTCGCCGGCTCCGTTGCAGTGGCTCCCGCCCAGGCAGGCATCGTTGATATTTCCCCGCCCGGAGCCAACGACTGGTCCTGCAAGCCATCCGCCGAGCACCCCTATCCCGTGGTCCTGGTGCCCGGGACCTTCGAGAGTATGGCGAAGAACTGGTCCACCCTCTCGCCCTACCTCAAAAGCTCCGGGTATTGCGTTTTTGCCCTCAACTACGGCGAGACGAACGGCGTGTACGCCACCGCGCCGGTAACCGACTCTGCGCAGGAACTTGCCCCGTTCGTGGACGCTGTTCGGGCTGCCACCGGTGCCAAGAAAGTGGATATCGTGGGCCACAGCCAGGGCGGCATGATGCCCCGCTACTACATGGGCTTCCTCGGCGGAGCCAAGTATGTCCACCACCTGGTTGGCATCGCACCTTCCAACCACGGCACGGAAGGCGTGATCGTCCCGCCACCGGGCTTCGTCCCGCCTCCTGCCTACACCAGCCTGGGCTGTGCCGCCTGCGCCGACCAGCAGGCAGGATCGGCATTTATGCAGAAGCTCAACTCCATCGGTGACACTGTTGCCGGACCTTCCTACACGGTCATTTCCACGGTCCACGACGAAGTGGTGATTCCCTACAACAGCCAGTTCCTTAACGGCCCGGCACGTCAGGTCACCAACATCACCATCCAGGACAAGTGCCCGGCCGATCTCATCGAACATGACCAGACTCCGAACGACCCCGTGGTGCACCAGCTCGTGGCCAACGCGCTGGGACAGGCTTCCGGCCCCGCCGATCCGGCCTACCAGCCCCGCTGCATTTAGCGGGGCGGCCGACAGAAATGCTGGCCGGCGCGCCGTCGTGGTACGCGGTTTCCTGCAGCTTGGGGGTCAGGCGGCTTCAGAGGCGCTTGGCCTTGTCAGCGTGTCCTAGAACACCCGGATCGGAAATCTTGGCCGGGTCCGTCAGCAGGGACTCGACCTCGTCGTCGAGCTTGACCAGCGTGATGGATGCGCCTGCATGTCCAGGGAGGTGCAGTATTCGCCGACGTAGCTGCGGCCCGCCGTGATTCCCTGCTCGGCGAGGCGCACGCGGTCAGGGCCACGCCCATGCTGCGCGTCACCGAGTTGACCCTCTCGCCGACGCGGATCACTTCGTCAAGATCGGTCCCGCGCTCAGCCGCGGCGGCCACGGACTTGATGACGAAAAAGTTGCCCGCCACGCCGCGGCGCCCGATGGTGTAGGTGGAGTCCTCCACGGAGACGTCATCGTTGATGAAGAGGGTCTTGACGTTGACGCCTTCCGCGGCGGGGTGGGCGGTTCGGGTCCCATCGGGCTGCTGACTGCGGCCGTGCTCAAGGGCATGGGGGTGACCACGATCATCAGCGAACTGACCCAGGCCCGCAAGGAAAAGGCCGTCTCCAGCGGCGTGGCGGACCACGTGCTGGAGACCATGCTCGACGCCGTCCGGCCCGGGGGAGTGGTGGTCAACGTGTCCATCTGGGGTGCGCCGGCCACGGTGGACATGCAGAAGCTGGTACTCAAGGAGAGCGACCTCCGCGGGACCATCGCCTATGTCCGCGGCCATGCCGCCGTCATCAAGATGGTGCAGGAATCCAAGGTGGACCTTAAGCCGTACATCACCGGCAGGATCGCCTGGCGCGACGTTACACAATCAGCTCAGACTCCGTAGAAGCTCCTCCGGGCCTCGGCATAGCGTTCGCGAACGCCGAGGCCCCAGTCTCCTTCGGGTTCGTAGGCAACTTCGATGCTGCGCTTCCAATCAGGCAGCTCTCCAGAGGCCGCCCATGCTGCCTGCTTGGCTGCGCCCAGTGCGACGTATTCCCTGCTTTGCGGTATCTCGACGGGCAGATTGAAAACGCTGGCCGCGGTCCGGCGCAGAGCCTTCGATTTCGAGCCGCCGCCGATGAGGAGAACCTTGTCCGGGGTCCCGCCTGAACGTCTCAAGAGGTCAATCGCGTCGGCCAGTGAGTTCAGTACCCCCAGGACGGAAGCGCGGGCGAGGTTCTGCGGCGTCATATTGCTCCTGGTGAGGCCTGCCAGAGTACCCGTGGCGTGGGGAAGGTTGGGGCTCCGCTCACCGTCCAAATAGGGCAGGAACGTGAGCCCGCTGGCGTCGCTGTCGGCGGCCAGTGCCAGGGCATCCAGTGTGGCCAAGTCGACGTCGAGCATGCGTGCAGTCGCGCCCATGACTCGGGCCGAATTGATCATGGCCAGCAAGGGCAAATGACCGCCGGCGGCGTCCGCGAATCCGGCGACTGCACCGGTGTGATCCGGCAGCGCGGAGGGGTTGCTGGTGAAGACCGTCCCGGAGGTGCCGATAGAGACGACGATCTCGCCCGGGCGCAGACCGAGCCCCAGTGCGGCCGCCGCGTTATCCCCGGCACCGGCTGAGACGATGGCCCCGTCGATTCCCCATCCCTTCTGCACGCTTCCGGCCTGATCATTTGGGGCGACGATGCGCGGGAGGCGCGGAACGCGTCCGAAGAACCGCTCCAGCAGGTCAGGCCGGTAGCGGTTTGTTACCGGGGAAAAATAGCCGGTGCCGGAGGCATCACTCCGGTCAGTGGTGAATTCGCCGCCCAAAGCGCCATTTAGCCAGTCATGGGGAAGGACCACCTGGTCGACGCGGCTCGCCAGGTCCGGCTTGTTCTGTGCCAACCAGGCGAGCTTCGAGATAGTGAACGAAGCAACCGGGACAAGGTTGACGGCGTCTACCCATGCTTCGGGCCCAAGATCGTCCCGGAGTCTCGCTGCCTCGGCTGCGCTGCGGGTGTCGTTCCACAGCAGCGCATCGTGCACCGGCGTCCCGGAACTGTCGAGCGCCACCATTCCATGCTGCTGGGCTGCGATGCCGGCAGCGGCCACGGAACCACCCAGCCGGTCCGCGCCGGCGGCATGCCATGCTTCCCGCAACGCGGAGGTCCAGACGTACGGATCCACGGCCGTGAGGTCCGGGTGGGCCGCCGCGCCGGACGAGATGACATCCCCGCTTTCGGCGTCCACGGCTAAAACTTTGCAGGACTGCGTGGAGGAATCTACCCCGATTACAACACTCATTGACCGTTCTCCTCATCGATAAGGGCGTTTATGGCTTGGGCCAGCGGAACATCAATGATCAACGTGGTGACAAAGCCGGCCTTGGCCGCGGCCCACACGGCTTCCGCCCGCGCTGGCCCCTGCGCTACAGCAATGACCCGCGGGGTGCGCTGCAACTGCTTGATGGTGACGGCGATGATCTGCTCGTCCAGGCCCGATTCGACGGGAACACCTTCTGAGTTGAGCAGCCGGCCAGAACACTCCGCTACGGCTCCGGCCCGCACAGCGTCCTGGCGCACCTCGGGATCTGCGCGTTCCCAGACCGTGGAACTGCCTGGCTTCCATGCACCGATGGCCACGACGGCCAGATCCAGTGAATCAGCTTTCGCCAAGGCCCCGGCAATCTCCGGTTGACGACGCAGACCCGATGCCGTCGTCGGATCTTCAACAACCAGAGGTGACCATAGCGGCCACGTGAGACCGCCGCTCAAGTGTCCCAGCCGCTGGATGAGTTCCAGGGGATTGCTGTCCGCCTCTGCGGGGAGAGCCCCTGCGAGCTGGACGATGTCACACCGGGGAAGGTCCCTGACCAATCTGGAAGCCACATCCAGGGTGCGAGACCATGAGATCCCCAGCGTCCCGCCCGTCGGGGCCTGACGCGATATTTCAGCGGCAGCGGCCTTGGCCAGGACGCCACGGGACTGAACCACTTCCCCTGTGGTGTCAGCAACAATCACTTCCTTGATGCCCAACCAGGACTCAAGGCGGCGAAGGTCCGCGCTGGAGAAGCGGGGGGGGAAGTGCACCTTGATTTCCACGATGCCGCGCTCACGGGCTTCGGTGAGCAGCCGCGCGACCTGAAACCGGGAGATGTCATGGCTGGCCGCTATCTCGACCTTGGGGCGGTTTTCCAGATAGTACTCAGTGCTGATGCGCGCCAGAAGTTCTTCATGAGTTTGTTCGGGCATTGGGTCACCTCTCCGGCGGAAAATCATTTGAGCCAAGGCTCTTGCTCAAAAGAGTATATATGACTAGAGTCACATGACAGATGAGCGTTTTGATCCTGCTCAGATGTGCACGCAGCTTCCGGAGCGGAACCGAAGATGCGCAGCTGGCACTGAACGTCCATCCAATCCGGCGGCCGGCAAGTTGCCTCGCCGCGGTTTGGTGTCCCATCTCATAAGCACAAAGGAGTTCTTAATGCGTCCGAAAACACGCGCTGCCTCGATGGCTGCCGGTGCCCTGTGCATCGCAATTTCCGCCACCGCCTGTTCAGGTGCTGGTGGTGGAAGCGCTGCTGGTGAGCAGAACAGCATCAACGTCCTGATGGTGAACAACCCGCAGATGGAAGACCTGCAAAGGCTCACTGCGGACAACTTCACCAAGGAAACCGGGATCAAGGTCAACTACACGATCCTGCCCGAAAACGATGTCCGGGCGAAGATCAGCCAGGAGTTCTCCAGCCAGGCCGGCCAGTACGACGTGGCATCCCTCTCCAACTACGAGATCCCGTTCTACTCAGCCAACGGCTGGCTGGCACCGCTCGATAGTTTGGCTAAGGATGCGGAGTTCAACCAGGCAGACATCCTGCCCGCCTACACCGCATCCCTGACAGGCAAGGACGGCAAGCTCTACGGCGAGCCGTTCTACGGGGAGTCCTCTTTCCTGATGTACCGCAAGGACATCTTCGAGGCCAAAGGCCTGACCATGCCGGAGAAGCCCACCTGGGATCAGGTGGCCGATCTGGCTGCAAAGGCCGACGGCGCAGCGCCGGGCATGAAAGGCATCTGCCTTCGCGGCCAGCCCGGCTGGGGGCAGGTCTTCGCCCCGCTGACCACGGTAGTGAACACGTTCGGCGGGACCTGGTTCGACAAGGACTGGAACGCGAAGGTCAATGCCCCCGAGTTCACCGAAGCCACCGAGTTCTACACCAAGCTGGTTCGTGAGCACGGCCAGGCCGGTGCCGCCCAGGCCGGGTTCACCGAGTGCCTGAACAACATGAGCCAGAGCAAGGCTGCCATGTGGTACGACGCCACGTCCGCAGCCGGCATTTTGGAAGGTGACGCTTCCCCGGTGAAAGCGAAACTCGGATACGCCCAGGCGCCCGTGAAGAAGACGGCGTCTTCCGGTTGGCTGTGGACCTGGTCCTGGGGCGTGCAGGCGGCTTCGAAGAAGCAGGATGCTGCCGGCAAGTTCATCGCCTGGGCCAGCTCGAAGAAGTACGAGGAACTGGCAGCCTCGAAGCTGGGATGGGCCAAGGTTCCGTCCGGAAAGCGCATTTCCACCTACGAGAACGCCGAGTTCCAGAAGTCCGCGCCGTTCTTCAAAGCGGAACGCTCGGCCATTGAGAACGCAGACCCGAAGAACCCGGGTGTGCAGGAACGTCCTGCCATCGGAGTCCAGTTCGTCGGCATCCCTGAGTTCGCCGATCTGGGCACCACGGTCTCGCAGGGTGTCAGTTCTGCCATCGCAGGCCAGGGCACTGTCGCTGAGGCGCTGGCCAAGGGCCAGGACGCCGCACAAAAAATCGGCGACAAGTACAAGAAGTAACCATCCACCAACCGGTGCTGTGGCCTGCTCCCGGGCGGGCCACAGCACCGCAGGAGACCATTATTATGACTACCGTAACAGCGCGCACATCCCGTACCGGGCACAGCGCATCCAAACCTCCCAGGAACGCAAAATCCCGTGAACGCGCTATGGCCTGGGCACGGCGGGCGCCGCTGCTGCCTGCCCTGATCTTCCTCATCATCGTCACCCAGCTTCCCTTCGTAGTAACCCTGATCATCTCGTTCCTTAACTGGAACAGCCTGCGCCCCGACGAGACCGGGTTCGCCGGCTTCGAGAACTATGTCCAGGTCCTTACCAACGCCGACCTGCGCCAGGCCATTTTCACTACCGTCATACTTACGGTCTCCGTGGTCCTGGCGAGCCTGGTCATCGGACTCGGACTGGCGCTGCTGCTGGATAAGAAGTTCATCGGCCGGGGACTGGCCCGGACCCTGCTGATCGCTCCGTTCCTCGTGGTCCCGGTTGCGGCCGCCCTCATCTGGAAACACGCCCTTCTGAATCCCACGTACGGCCTGATCAACGGCACTCTGACCTGGATCTGGTCCTTGTTCGGAAGCAACACTCCGCCCCAGCCGGACCTCCTCTCCCAGGCGCCCCTGATGGCCGTGATCGTGTCCCTGGTCTGGCAATGGACGCCGTTCATGATGCTGATCCTGCTTGCAGGGCTGCAGTCCCGCCCCATGGACACCGTGGAGGCGGCGCAGATGGACGGCGCCACACCATGGGCCATTTTCCGGCACCTGACGCTGCCGCATTTGCGCCAGTATCTGGAACTCGGTGGTTTGCTCGGGGCGATTTACATCGTGCAGAACTTCGATGCGGTATTCACCCTCACCTCCGGCGGGCTGGGCACGGCGAACCTGCCCTACGCGATCTACCAGACGTTCTACTTCGCCAACGAATACGGCCTGGCTTCCGCGGCCGGCGTCGTGGTGGTCATCGGCACCATCATCGTGGCGACTTTCGCCCTCCGTTCCGTTTTCTCGCTCTTCAAGAAGGAGGCAGCACGATGAGCACTCTGACCCCTGCCGTTCATCACTCGACGTCCGGACCGACCGCACCGATCACCGGATCGCGCCGCCGCGGCAAGAGCCGCCTGGACCCCACCCGGAACAACACCGCCGCGGGCATCACCGCATGGCTGCTGGCGTTAATCTTCGCGACGCCGGTCCTTTGGATGATTCTGACGTCTTTCCACTCCGAAACAGATGCCGCGACAAACCCGCCCTCTATCGCGGCGAACCTGACACTGGACGCCTACAAGGAGTTCTTCGGCGCAAGCTCAGGCGTCAGCCCGTGGCCGCCCCTGATAAATTCCGCCACAGCGTCCGTGCTTTCCACCGTCCTGGTTTTGGCGCTGGCCATCCCGGCCGCCTATGCACTCTCCATCCGGCCCGTGAAGAAGTGGACAGATGTCATGTTCTTCTTCCTGTCCACCAAGATGATGCCGGTGGTCGCCGCGATCCTTCCCCTCTTCCTGTTCGCCAAAACTGTCGGAGCGCTGGACAACATCTGGTTCCTGATCCTGATGTACACATCGATGAACCTGCCAATCGCGGTGTGGATGATGCGATCCTTCCTCGCCGAAGTACCCGTGGAAATGCTGGAAGCCGCCCAGATCGATGGCGCAGGACTGCTGCTGACGCTCCGGAAGATTATCGCCCCCGTGGCAATGCCCGGCATCGCCGCGACCGCCCTGATCTGCTTCATCTTCAGCTGGAACGAACTTCTCCTGGCCCGGGTCCTGACGGGCGTCATGGCAGGCACCGCACCGGTGTTCCTGACCGGCTTCGTATCCAGCCAGGGCCTGTTCCTCGCCAAGGTGTGCGCCGCCGCCGTCGTGATCTCTCTGCCGGTGCTGTTCGCAGGCTTCGCTGCCCAGGACAAACTCGTCCAGGGCCTCTCCCTCGGCGCCGTCAAATAGCCGGCCCTCTCCACTGCAGATTCCTGGAAGAACACTGACGATGACAACACCAACCACCCAGTCCCGAACTCTCGGGCACGAGGAAGTACCGGCCACTATGCGCGCGTCCGTCCTGAAACGACAGGGCGACATAGCCATGGAAACCCTGCCCGTCCCGAAGCCGGACGCCGACCAGGTTCTGGTGCAGGTTGCCGCTGTCGGCGTGTGCGGCAGCGACGTCCACTACTACGAACATGGCCGCATCGGTGACTATGTCGTGGACCATCCGCTGATCCTCGGCCACGAGCTCTCCGGACGGATCGCCGCCGTCGGAAGCGACGTGAACCCTGCCCGCCTCGGCAAGCGGGTCGCGGTCGAACCCCAACGTCCCTGCCGCAAGTGCAAGGAGTGCAAGAGCGGGCGCTACAACCTTTGCCCCGACATTGAGTTTTTCGCCACCCCGCCGATCGACGGCGCCTTCGCCGAGTATGTGAGCATCCAAAGCGACTTCGCGTATGACATCCCGGACAGCGTCAGCGACGAGGCAGCCGCCCTGATCGAACCGCTCTCCGTCGGGCTCTGGGCCTGCGAACGTGCAGAAATCAGGCCCGGCAGCCGGGTGCTGATCGCCGGGGCAGGACCCATCGGCATCATCGCCGCGCAGGCAGCACGCGCCTTCGGCGCCACGGAAATCTACATCACCGACATCGCCGAGGACCGCCTGGCCTTCGCGCTCAAACATGGTGCAACCCACGCGCTCAACGCCAGAACCGACAGCGTCGAAGGCCTGGATGTTGACGCCTTCATCGACGCCTCCGGCGCGCCGCAGGCCGTCCGGTCAGGTATCAAAGCCCTCGGACCGGCTGGCCGGGCCATACTGGTCGGGCTCGGAGCCGACGACGTCGAAATCCCCGTGTCCTTCATCCAGAACCGCGAGATCTGGCTCTCCGGCGTCTTCCGCTATACGAACACCTGGCCGCTGGCCATCCAGCTCATCGCCGACGGCAAGGTAAACCTGGACGTCCTTGTCACCGGCAAGTTCAACCTCGCCGAATCCGAACAGGCTCTCACGGCCGGCAAACAGCCCGGCCAGCTCAAAGCCGTCGTCTACCCGGGCCGCTGACGGCTCGCTCTGAAAGGTTTAAATCACATGCAACTGCTCACAAATGCAACGCTTGAGGGGCTCCCCGCGAGCCTGGGCAAACCGACTTATGACCGTTCAGCGTTAACGGCCGGAATCGTCCACTTCGGCGTCGGTGGCTTCCACCGCGCCCACCAGGCCATGTATCTGGACCGGCTCATGAGCGCCGGCGACGCGCATGACTGGGCCATCTGCGGAGTCGGCGTCCTGCCCGGAGATGCACTCATGAAGCAGGTCATGGACAAACAGGACTGCCTGTACACGCTTGTTGTGAAAAACCCCGACGGTACCCGGGAAGGACGGGTCATCGGCTCGATCATCGAGTACCTCTTCGCCCCCGAAGATCCGGAGGCAGTCATCGAAAAAATGGCTTCCGACGCCGTCCGGATTGTGTCGCTCACCGTGACGGAAGGCGGCTATAACTTCCACCACGTCACGGGCGACTTCGACGCCGAAAACCTTGACGTGGTCCACGATCTCCAGCCGGGAGCCGCGCCGCGGACAACCTTCGGACTTATCACCGAGGCGCTGTCCCGGCGCCGCGAACGCGGAATGGAACCCTTCACCGTGATGTCCTGTGACAACATCCAGGGCAACGGCGATGTTGCCCGCCGCATGTTCACGGCCTACGCCCACCTCAAAGATGCGGCTCTTGGCGCCTGGGTCGCCGAGAACGTGGCCTTTCCGAACAGCATGGTGGACCGGATCACTCCGGTTACCGCCGACGAAGACCGCCGGTCAATTGCCGAAGAGTTCGGCGTGGGTGACGGATGGCCCGTAGTCTGCGAACCCTTTGAGCAGTGGGTACTGGAGGACCATTTCAACCTCGGACGGCCGCCCTTCGAAAAGGTGGGCGTGCAACTCGTAGAAGACGTGGAGCCTTACGAGCTGATGAAACTGCGGCTGCTCAACGCGAGTCACCAGGGCATGTGCTATTTCGGCTACCTCGCCGGCTACCGCTACGCCCACGAGGTCGCGCAGGACCCGTTGTTCGCCGGGTTCCTGCTCGACTATATGGATAAGGAAGCAACCCCCACGCTGCACCCGGTACCCGGCATCGACCTGGAGAACTACAAGCGAACGCTGATCGAGCGCTTCTCCAACGAACACGTCCGCGACACCCTGGCCCGTCTTTGCGCCGAGAGCTCTGACCGGATCCCTAAGTGGCTTCTGCCCGTGGTCCGCATCAACCTCGAGACCGGCGGAGAAATCCACCGTTCCGCGGCCATCGTGGCGAGCTGGGCCCGGTACGACGAAGGAACCGACGAGCAAGGCAACGCCATTGATGTGGTCGACCGGCTCAAGGACAGCCTCATGTCAGCGGCGGCACGCCAGCGCCAAGACCCGCTCTCCTTCATCTCAAACCGCGAAGTCTTCGGCGACCTGATGGATGATGAACGATTCGTCACCGCGTACTCCGAGGCTCTGAGCAGCCTGCATCAGCACGGCGCCGCAGAAACCCTGCGCAGCCTGGAGTCCTGAATCCGTCAATAGTGGTGATGGCATCACACCAAGAAGCGCCCGGCTGGAACGTTCCTGCCGGGCGCTTTGGTTTCGACAGGCTCAACCAAAGCCGGCTGGCCCGCCGCTCCCTGAAAGACCCCTCCGACCTGGCCTACTTCATCTGCCATACCCCGAAAAACGTCTCGCTGGCCGAACTGGCCCGTCCGGAAATCAAGCGACTGATCGTCCTCACCGCCTGGCCCCGGGACCACGACCCCGAACACGTGATCCGCTGCTTCCTCTGGCGCCGAAAACACCAACACCACCACCACAAATCCCGTGACCACACCCCACAAACGCGGCTGTAGTACGATCCTGCGGTCCGGATCAACCGATTCTGCTGTTCTCACAGCTTTGTTCCAGCCAGGCTCGCGCCGGACCCCGCGTCGTTGCAGGAATTAAGAGCGAAGCGCGTGCCCCGTGTGTCCATCTGGGGTGCGCCGGCCACGGTGAACATACAGAAGCTCACATAATGAGCATAATTGCGACCATAAAGCCGTTTAATGGTCAGGATAGTCACCGTTAGATGTACGATGAAGTCGTGGCCATCAAGAGAACGTCCATGAAGACACAACGGACTGCACGCACAATCGGCGAGCAGCTGGTTACGTGGCGCAAACTTCTGGGCCTCACCGCCGAGCAAGTGGCGGACCGCGCCGGCCTCAGCCGCAATACACTCCGCAAGCTCGAACAAGGAGAACTCGGAGTCGGCTTCGAGGCGTTCCTGGACGTAGCGCGGGTCCTCGGCCTCAGCGACCAGCTCAACATCGCCTTTGACCCCTATGAGACCGACTTCGGCCGCGCTCGGGCTGACCAGGAACTTCCGCAAAGAGTGCGCCGATGAGCGAACCGATCGAAGTCGATCTCGAAATGTCGACAGGAACGGTGCATGTGGGCCGCGCCTTCATTGCGGCGAAACGGGGTGTGGTGACCACCAACTTCACCTACGCCCTTGATTACCTCGCCTTGCCAGGCTCCTATCCAATCGACCCAACGCTGCCACTCACGGGCGGCAACCATGCAGTCAAAGGTCTCCCCGGAGCATTTGACGACGCGTCACCAGACCGTTGGGGACGCCACATCATCACCAAACGGCTTCAAGCTGAGGCCCGCCAACTTGGCAGGAACGCCGGGACGCTCACCGCCCGGGACTTCCTTATTGGAGTGTCCGATCGCACCAGGCAGGGTGCGCTGAGGTTTCGGGTTGGCGACGGACCACATTTGCGCGATGGAACTGACGTACCCAAGCTCGTTCAGCTGCCCGAACTGCGCCAGGCCGCGCAGGACGTCGAGAACCATCCGGATAACCTGAGCGCCCTCAAGAGGCTGCTCGACGCCGGGACGGGGAGCCTTGGAGGTGCCCGGCCCAAGGCATCCGTACAGGACGGCGGCCAGCTGGCTATTGCCAAATTCGGGCATCAAAGCGATCAGTGGGCGGTCATTGCCTGGGAGGCGGCCGTGCTGCAGATGGCTGCCACCGCAGGCATCGCCGTTCCCAGCCACCAGCTCGTGCACCTGAACGCAGATCCAGTCCTCGTGCTCGGCCGCTTTGACCGGGTTGGGGAGCGAAGGATCGGCTATGCGTCGGCCATGACCATGCTTCAGCAGAGCGACGGCGCGCACGGCGACTACCTCGATCTTCTGGACGTTATCGATGAGACCTCCGAAGAACCCAACGCTGACCGTGAAGAACTGTTCCTGAGGATTGCATTTAACATCGCCGTGAACAATACCGACGACCACCTCCGGAACCACGGCTTCATGCGCGGACGCAGTGGCTGGCGGTTTTCGCCAGCCTTTGACGTCAACCCGAATCCGGATCTAGGTGCGGAGCGCAGCACTGCCGTGGATGGGGCGACCACCCGGGACGACGCCATGGCTGCACTTCTCAATGCGGCGGACTACTTCGTCCAACCCGGGCAGCGGGAAAGAATCCTCGCGCTTGTGGCCAAAGCGCTGAGCACCTGGAGGGATGCGGCAAATGCCTGCCGGATACCTCAAACGGAGATGGGGCTTTTTGCGCCACTGCTCGACAATCCGCCGCGGGGAATGGGAGCGTAGGCCCCGCGGCTGGTTGCGGCAAGCTCAACCACCGGGGGTTTCGGCGGGTTCAACGACCGTGGACTTCGTACCGGGCCTGCCGCCGTCCTTGGCCCGGTACATGGCCGAATCGGCCTGCCGCAGCAGCTCCGTCACGTCCGCCGTCCACTGCGCCACGCCTATGCTCAGCGACACCCGCAGCGACCGGCCGCCGATCACAAACGGCTCGCTGAGCTCCTCATAGATCCGCTCGGCGACTGCCCCCGTTGCCGGAGTGCCGTCGTCGTTATCCAAAACAACGACGACGAACTCGTCGCCGCCCAGCCGGGCCACCAGGTCATGGCTGCGGACGCTGGCCCGCAGCCGCTCGGCCAGCAGGACCAGCAGCGCGTCGCCGCCCTCATGTACCGGAGCCGCTGAACTGCCGCAACTGCGCCAATGCCCAGTCCCAGCGGATGAGCTCCTGCTCCAGCCTGACGGCCGTCCCAAAGGAGTCACTGCTGAGTCCTTCGTAGAGAGCGGACTCGTCCATCAGTACGCTCACCACATGCGGGTGGACCGCACGGAGCTGGTCCAGGATCCGGAACCCGTGGGTGTCCAGATCGCCCCAGTACAGGACCTCACAGTCGCGCAGCCAGCCGGCGTCCCGCAGCGACGTGAACCCATAACCGCCGCCGTAGATCGCCAAAGTGCCCGGTCCTCGATCGCCTCCGCGATGTCCTTGGCGGCACCCTCGTTGGAGCCGATCCGGCGCTGGATGTCATCGGCCCGCACCTGCAGGCGTTCCAGCTTTCCGGAGAGCTCGGCCTCCTTCGCCGTCAGCTGCCGCAGCACATCGCTGGTGGACTCCAGCTGGGCCTTCTCCGCCTTAAGTTCACACGCGCTCCAGGATTTTGCTGCTCTGGTTGCGCAGTTCCCGGTGCGGAGTGGTCGCCATGGTTACCTCCGTGGCAACCGCTGCGCCTGAAGGCAAGAATCAGTCAGGGATTGCTGCTTCAGCGAGCTCCCAGTGTCGCCGGAGCAGCTCAGCCAGCCGCTCGGGCTCGATCCGGTGTGGCGGGTCGAAATGGTGGCGTTTGGGGAACACTTCCAGGTGGAAGTCCGGGAAGAAGACCCGTGACAGCCGGCTGGCAATATCGCCGTAGTCATCGGGATTGCTCAGGCCGCCGAGGGCGAAGAAGACAGGCTGGCGAAAGGCGGCCAGACGCGCCCTGTCCAGGTCATAGTCGTTGAAGGTCCGCAGGAACGCCCTGATACCCGCGGGCCGTTTGGCCATCCACGGCGGTGGGGGATCCGGCGGCGGCGGAAGGACGACGTCGGGCTTAACTCCCAGCCTCATGAAGGCGGGCATGAACTGCTCCGGGGGGAGTTTTTCCAGCTGCTCGTACTTCTTCCAGAGTTCCGTGTGGGCAGGGCTCCAGTCCCAGTTCCCGGCCCAGGCAGGCTCGAGCAGCGCCAGGCTCAGCAGCCTGTCAGGGTGCTTGGCCGCGAACGCCAGCGCCGCCGCGCCGCCACCTGAATAGCCCACCAAATGAAACGTCTCCCATCCCTGCGTATCGGCATCACGCAGGACGCCGTCGATCTCGGTGTCCAGGCTCCAGTCCGCCGGCGGGCCATCGTCCGCGTAGAGCTCGAGATCCTTGGCGATTGCCTGGACGCCCGGCCCGAGGGCTGCGATGAGTCCGCCGTATGCGGCCTGTGCGGGGAGTACAGAACCCGGTAGAAGAATCGTACGAATTGGTCCCATGGGAGAACGCTACGCTTGGGTTTCGACTGGCTCAACCACCGGGCCTGGTGGCCGGTGGTAAATGGTCTTCGGAATCTCCTGTAGTGTTGATCCTGTTGTTGTGTTTATGCGGTTCGTAGTTCAGGCAGTACGCGCGGTCGAAAGTCCGCGTCTTTCTGAAGTAGCGGTTTTGAACACCCCACACCGGAGGACCCGAAAGTCGGGACTTTTCCTCCACCTTCACGAAGGACAAAAATAATGGCTACTGGTACCGTCAAATGGTTTAACGCTGAAAAGGGCTTCGGCTTCATTTCCCCCGATGACTCCTCACAGGACGTTTTCGCTCACTACTCCGCGATCGCCTCTTCCGGCTTCCGCTCACTCGAAGAGAACCAGAAGGTTTCCTTCGAAACCGAGCAGGGCCCCAAGGGTCCCCAGGCCGTCAACATCCAGGCACTCTAATTCTTTAGAGATTCTGGGGCCTTAGGGTTTCATTTTCAAAGCAGGGCCGGTCACTTGACCGGCCCTGCTTTTTTAACCCAGTTGTGCTGATCGCATCGTTCCCTCCGCACAGAGAGGCCGCGCACTTCCGTGCCACTACCAAAACGCCAACTCAGTCCGCTGATCCGCAAGTACCTCCGCGTCAGCCGCCCCGCCCAGGCAGCGGCCAGAGGCCTCGGCGAGCTCAAGCCGGTGGAGCCCGCCGCCCGCCGGGAGGGGGCGCCCCTGCTGGGCGATGACCAGGTGTACGTGATGAAATACGGGACGGACTTCCACACGGCGTGGTGCCAGGTGGTGGCCGACAACTGGGACCGCGGCCCCAGAGGACTGCTCGTGACCCTATTTGTCGACGTGGGGGCGCGGACCCGGTGCACGGAATGCAACCGGCACGCGAAGGCAGCCAGGGCGTCAGCTGCGCAGGAATACCACCTGCAACCCCGGCCCACCCCTGATCCCGCACCCCCTGACGCCGTGATCCCGCTGAAAGTCATGGGGCTGGCCCATGGAATCCTCTTCCTGGCGGCAGGGCAGGAATATCGGGAACGCCTCAAGGAAACCGCGGTGGAGCGGGCAACCCCGCTGTACGTGGACGGGCGGCGAGATGGCATGGTGGTGCGGCTGGACTGCGCCCGCGACGAACCTCTCCTGGTTGTCCAGATGGACCCCCGCGCCACGTTCCGGAATGGTCCGTACCAGGTGCGCCTGCGTCATCCGCTGCGGCGGTCGGCGGCCAAACCCTATGCCGTTGAGTCCGTTGAGTCCGTTGAGTCCGTTGAACCCGCACCGTGACGGATCCCCCGCCGCACTCTGGCAAGATGGCACCCATGCAACTTTCCGGAACCGTTCCCGCCTTCGACCTCCGGATCAGCATCACGGACACCAAACCCTTGATCTGGCGAAGGCTGCAGGTCCCCGTGGCGCTGACGGTTCCCGAGTTCCACCTCGCTGTTCAGGCCGCCTTCGGCTGGGAAAACAGCCACCTCTACGCCATCCGCTGCGTGGACCGCGCCGGAAAGCTGCGGGAGATTGTGGGTCCCCACGACCTCACGGAAGATCTGGACGCAGAGCCGGCCGCCGGCGTCGTCCTTTCGGAACTGCTGGATGCCCAAAAGCCAGGAACCACACTGGAATACGAGTACGACTTTGGCGATAGCTGGACGCACCACGTGGAGGTGCTTGGTTCAGCGGACCTTCCGGCCGGGGAACTGCTGTGCGTTGATGGCGCCAACCGCGGACCCGTGGAGGACTCCGGCGGGCCGCACGGCTATAAGCGGCTGCTGCAGATCGTCGCGGACCCGGAGCATCCGGAACACTCGGAGGCGAGGTACTGGATCTCCGGAGTCACGGGCGAGTATGGCAAGTACTTCGACCCCGCCGGCTTCGACCGCCAGGCCGCCAACCGCAAACTCCGGCTGCTCAGCCTCCAGTGGTGGCCGCAGCCCCTCACTGACGAGGACCGCGACGCCGTCCTCCTGCCGGTCCGATGGCTGCTGGAAAACGCATCGCCCGACGGCCTGGAACTCACCAAGGACGGCTACCTGAAGCCCACCGTGGTTAAGGGCGCCATGGGCGAGCTCGGCTGGAGCGATCCCATCATGGGTAAGGGAAACCGCGAGGCGCACGCGCGGCCGGTCCTCGAGCTCCGGCTGCACCTCATCGACTGGAAGCTCCTGCGGAAGTTCAAGGGCAGGCTGGTGCTCACGCCTCGCGGCAAACGCTGCCTGGAACGGCCCTCGGAGCTGTGGGACTACCTGGTGGAAGCTGTCGCCCGGCAGGAGCAGGACGCCGTCCGGCTGGTTACCCGCATCTACACGGACTGGCACCTCGGCGGCATCGCGCCGACGTCGGGCCGCAGGATGGAGGCGATCCGTGGCGCCCTGCTGGCCGCCGGGTTTGTCACCCGGTCCGGCCATCCCATCCCTGACGAATGGGTCAGCGACATCAACCGCGTAGTGCACGGGAACTTCAAATGCCTGCACCTGATGGCGCCGAAAGTGGGGCACCTTGGTAGGGCACTGCTTACCGACGGCGGCGTGAAGTTCCTGCTCGCGGTGCGGGCAGTGGGGCGGTCGGGTTAGGGCCGGGTTTCGCTCCCCACCCGGTCACTGGTCCGGGTCTGGATTGCGTACGTCCTTTTCGCCGATATCGGCAGCACCCAGGGCAGCCGCGGCAGGGCTGTGCGTGGTTTCGTGCGCGCGGACGCTGAGCTCCGGGTGGTGGAGGTCCAGGGCGGGACGTTCCGAACGGATCCGGGGCAGGGACGTGAAGTTGTGGCGCGGCGGCGGGCAGGACGTGGCCCATTCGAGCGAGGCGCCGAAGCCCCACGGGTCATCCACCTCAACGCGCTCTGAGCTGCGCGACGTGATGTAGACGTTCCAGAAGAACGGAATCATCGAGGCGCCGAGAAGGTAAGACGAGATGGTGGAGAACTGGTTCATCCAGGCGAAGTTGTCCTCCACCAGGTAGTCGGCGTAGCGGCGGGGCATGCCCTTGACCCCTAGCCAGTGCTGGATCAGGAACGTTCCGTGGAATCCCAGGAACAGCATCCAGAAGTGGATCTTTCCGAGGCGCTCGTTGAGCATTCTGCCGGTGAATTTGGGCCACCAGAAGTAGAAGCCGGCGAACATCGCGAACACCACGGTGCCAAACACCACGTAGTGGAAGTGCGCCACCACGAAGTAGGAGTCCGAAACGTGGAAGTCCAGCGGCGGCGAAGCCAGGATGATGCCGGTCAGGCCGCCGAAGAGGAACGTGATGAGGAAGCCGAGGCTCCACAGCATGGGAGTCTCGAACGTTAACGATCCCCGCCACATGGTGCCGATCCAGTTGAAGAACTTCACGCCGGTGGGGACCGCGATCAGCATGGTCATGAAGGCAAAGAACGGCAGCAGAACCGAACCGGTCACGTACATGTGGTGCGCCCACACAGTCACGGAAAGGGCGGCGATGGCAATGGTGGCGTAGACCAGGCCCTTATAGCCGAAGATCGGCTTGCGGCTGAAGACCGGGAAGATCTCCGTGACGATGCCGAAGAACGGCAGGGCGATGATGTACACCTCGGGGTGGCCGAAGAACCAGAACAGGTGCTGCCAGAGAATTGCGCCGCCGTTCTCCGGGTCATAGATGTGGGCGCCGAATTTGCGGTCCGCACCCAGGGCGAACAGGGCCGCGGCGAGAGGCGGGAAGGCCATGATCACCAGGATGGCCGTGGCCAGCGTGTTCCAGGTGAAGATGGGTATCCGCCACATGGTCATGCCCGGAGCGCGCATGCAGATGATGGTGGTGATGAAGTTGACCGCACCGAGGATGGTGCCGAAGCCGGACAGCGCCAGGCCAAAGACCCACAGGTCCCCGCCGATGCCAGGGGTGAACGTGGTGTTGTTCAGTGGGGCGTAGGCGAACCAGCCGAATGCCGCCGCGCCCTGCGGGGTGATGAAGCCCGAGACGGCGATGGTGGATCCGAAGAGGAAGAACCAGAAGGCCAGAGCGTTCAGCCGTGGGAACGCGACGTCAGGGGCGCCGATCTGCAGCGGCATGATGACGTTGGCGAAGCCGGCGAACAGCGGGGTGGCAAACATCAGCAGCATCATGGTGCCGTGCATCGTGAACAGCTGGTTGTACTGCTCCTTGGTCTGCAGGATCTGCATGCCGGGTTCGAAGAGCTCGGCCCGGATCAGCAGGGCCATAACACCAGCCATCATGAAGAAAACAAACGACGCGATCAGGTACATGTACCCGATGACCTTGTGGTCGGTGGTGGTCATCCAGCTGACCACCATGGCGCCTTTGCGCCGGGGTACTACCGCAGGGGCAGCGGTTGCGGCGGTCCCTATTCGTGAATCTCCGGTGATGGCCATCTTTCACCTCACAGATACTTCTGCACGACACGTATGGGCCCTTTGCATAAGCCCCTATTTGCAGGCTACTCACTAACGCGGCGTCCGGGAAGGGTTCGCGCCCACCCGGGCTGGATTAGTGCAGGCCCATCGCGTTCCGGACTTCGTTCAGGATGTGGTGGACGGCGGTCTCGGCCCCCACGGCGTCCCCGCGGGCCACCGCCGCCGCAGCATCCTCGTGGGCCTGTAACGCTTCGTTCCGCGGTTTGAAGGGCATCAGCCCCTGCTTGGTCCGGCTGGTGAGCACCTCAGCCACCATGCCTTCCAGCGCCGTGAACATCTCATTGCCGCAGCTTTGGAGCAGCAGGCTATGGAACTCGATGTCTGCCGCCAGGAACGCCTCGAGTTCGCCGGCTTCGCCCAGCCGCCTCAGCTCTGCGGCCAGGACAACCAGCCTGGCCCGTTCCGCGGCGCTCGCGCGGCGGGCAGCACCGGCAGCCGCAATGGGCTCGACGGCGATGCGCAGCTCCGTGAGGCCGCTGTACTGAATGTCGCGCCTAACAGAGCCCAGGCGCCAGCGCACTAGCTTGGGATCGAAGACATTCCACAGCCTGCGCTCCTGGACCACGATGCCCACCCGCCGGCGCGAATACACCAGGTTCATGGACTCCAGGACCTTCATGGTGTCCCGCGCAACCGTGCGGGAAATGCCGTACTCCTGCTGGAGGCCCTCAAGGGTCAGCCGGCTGCCCGGAGGAAGGCTCCCTTCCGCAATGGCAACGCCAACCGCCTCGAGTACGCGTTCATGCATGGCGGGGGAGGCCCCGCCGTCGTGCGCGTCATCCGCGTCCGGTCGTGTCGCCGTCGACATCTTTCCTGCCTTCCTCTGCGCCTGCGCGCCCTCCAATCGTACCGTCAAAGTCCCAAAGGTATGACTTGTGACACCAAAAGATAGTATCTGTCGCCTGAAATGGTGATACCTTATCTCCCGGCGCAGTTCCCTGTGAGATGCGCCAATGAGCTTTCCACTTAGCCAACGGCGTCTTCGGAGGTAAACATGCAGTATCCAGCCACGCACCTGGTGGTGATGGGCGTTGCCGGTTCCGGCAAGTCCACCATTGCGGCAGCTCTTTCCCAGCAGCTTGGCTGGGCCTGTGCCGAAGCGGACGAGTTCCACCCCCAGGCCAACATCGACAAGATGACCCAGGGCATTCCCCTGCAGGACGAGGACCGCTGGCCCTGGCTGCGGGAAATCCAGGGCTGGATGACCGCACATGCCGCTGCCGGGAAGAGCACCGTGCTCACGTGCTCCGCGCTCAAGCAGAGCTACCGTCAGCTGCTCTCCGAAGCACAGGGCCGGGTCCTGTTCATCCACCTCGACGGCGGCGCCGACCTGATCGGCCAGCGCATGCAGGGCCGCGAAGGCCACTTCATGCCGCCCACGCTCCTGCCCAGCCAGCTGGCCACCCTGGAACCGCTGACCGGCAACGAACTTGCCGCCGGCAGCCTACGCCTGGACATCTCCAATTCCCCGGAGGAGATCGTCACCGCCGTGCTGGCTGGCCTCACGCTTCCCGCCCAGGCGGAACTCGGCGCCTGCTGAGCCCGCCCAACTTTCCCCAATCCCCAAGTAGTTCTGTTTCAAAGGAGAACCATGGTCATCGAAGGATGGACCCAAACGCTGGGCGCAGGCACCCTGCTGCTCATCGCAGCGGCAGCGATCGTCGTGCTGCTGTTCCTCATCATCAAGCTGCGGATGCACGCGCTGATCGCCCTGATCGTGATCAGCCTCGCAACGGCATTCGCCACCGGAATCCCCGCCAACCAGGTGGTTCCTGTGCTGATCAACGGGTTCGGCACCACCCTGGGCACCGTGGCGCTCCTCGTTGGCCTGGGCGCGATGCTTGGCCGCATCGTTGAAACCAGCGGCGGCGCCAAGGTGCTGGCCGACTACCTGATCGGCGTCTTCGGCGAAAAGCGTGCCCCCTTCGCCCTCGGCCTCGCCTCCCTGATCTTCGGCTTCCCCATCTTCTTCGACGCCGGCCTGGTGGTCATGCTGCCCGTGGTCTTCGCCGTCGCCCACCGCCTGGGCGGGGGAGTGCTGCGCTACGGCCTCCCGGCCGCCGGTGCGTTCTCCGTGATGCACATCTTCCTGCCGCCGCACCCCGGCCCGGTCTCCGCTGCCGCCTTCTTTGATGCCAACATCGGCCTGGTCCTGATCGCCGGCCTCATCGCCGCCATCCCCACCTGGTACGTCACCGCCTACCTGTTCGGCCTGTGGACCGGCAAGAAGCTGGTCCTCCCGGTCCCGGAAATCCTGGGCCACGCCAGCGCCGAAGCCGAGTCCCACCCACCGCGCTTCCGCACCATCATCGGCCTGCTGCTCCTGCCGCTCGTCCTGATCTTCATCAACACCGGCCTGAACACCCTTGCCTCGTCCGGAGTGCTCTCCGACTCGGTCAAGAGCGAGCAGTGGTTCCAGGTCCTGCGCACCATCGGCGAAACCCCGGTGGCCCTGCTGATCGCCGTGCTGGTGGCCATGTTTGTGCTCGGCGCCCGCCGCGGCACCGACTCCGGCGCCCTGGAGAAGCTGCTCGAATCCTCGCTGGGCCCGGTCTGCTCGGTCATCCTGATCACCGGCGCCGGCGGCATGTTCGGCGGTGTGCTCCGTGCGTCCGGCATCGGTGCCGCCTTGGCAGATGTCCTGGGCAACCTGGGCATCCCGCTGATCCTGGCCGGCTTCCTGATCTCCGCCATCCTGCGCATCGCCCAAGGTTCCGCCACCGTGGCCCTGACCACCACCGCGGGCCTCATCGCCCCGGCCGTGGCCACCGCCGGACTGACCGGCATGCAGGTCGCCGCGCTGGTCATCGCCGTGGCAGCCGGCTCCGTGGTGGTCTCCCACGTCAACGACTCGGGCTTCTGGCTGGTGGGTCGCTTCTTCGGCATGGACGTTAAGACCACCCTGAAGACCTGGACCGTCATGGAAACCCTCATCGGCGTCATGGGCTTCGCCATCGCCGCGGTCATCTTCCTGCTCGCCGGGGTGGCAGGTTAAAGCGTCATCTCCGGCCACGGCTGACTGAAGTACGACGGCGGGGCGCCGGCAGAAATGCTGGCCGTCCCGCCGTCGGCGTACTACTGGTGCGCCGCTACTTGCGGGGTTTGGCTGCTTTCGGCGCTTTGGGCGGGAGCTCCGCGACGTATTCGAAGGCCTTCTCCACCCAGGCCTTTGCCCGCGCATCGTCACCGGCGCCTTCGGCGTTCCACATCTCCGGGAGTCCGGTGTAGCCGCCCATGGGCCGCTCCGCCGGGCCGAACGGGACGGTCCGCTCGGTGCTTTCGAGCTCCTGTCTGTCGGCGTCGGAGAGCTTCACCCCGATCGTGGAACCGAACAGTCCGGCGAACATGTTGCCGTTGACGAAGGCGCCCAGGTTGCCGAACATCGGCTTGACGATCACTTCGGGGTTGTCCGGCACTACGGAGCGGAAGCGCTCCTTGGCTTCGTCGGACGCTTTGGCCATCTCCATAGTGGTTCTCCCAGGGTTGAGGTGTGATTCTTTGTGCAGCTTATGCCCGCTCAGGCGCCGGGGACAGAATTGCCGTACCGCTAGGCTTGCAGTAGTCCGCACTCACTTCCCAGGTTCCCACTCCAACCAAAGGACACCCCTTGACCCAACGCACCATCGTGATCACCGGCGCCAGCGACGGCATCGGCGCGGCAGCCGCGCGGACGCTGACGCAGGCAGGCGACCGGGTGGTCGTCGTCGGCCGTTCCGAGGAGAAGACACGGGCCATCGCGAAGGAGCTCAACGCCGACTATTTCGTCAGCGACTTCGCCGAACTCGAGCAGGTCCGCACCCTCGCCACCCAGCTGAAGTCCGACTACCCGCGCATCGACGTCCTGGCCAACAACGCCGGCGGCATCATGGGCAAGCACCAGCTCACGGTGGACGGCAACGAGTCCACCTTCCAGATCAACCACCTGGCGCCGTTCCTGCTCACGATCGAGCTGATGAACGTCCTCACCGCCAGCAACGCCAAGGTCATCAACACCGCCAGCGCGGCCAACGGCTTCGGCAAAATGGACCTCTTCGACCTCAAATCGGAGCACAGCTACTCCACCAACCGCGCCTACGGCACGGCCAAACTCGCCAACATCCTCTTCACCAGCGAGCTGCACCGCCGCTTCGGCGAGCAGGGAATCACGACGGCGGCATTCCACCCGGGCGTGGTCCGCACCAACTTCGCGGCAGAGTCCACCAGCCCCATGCGGCACGCCTACAAGACACTGCTCAACCGCTTTATGCTCACCCCGGACCAGGGCGCCGACACCCTCCTCTGGCTCATCAACGGCACTGCCGGCACCGACTGGATCTCCGGCGCCTACTACGCCAAGCGCGCCCTGGCCAAGGCGAACCCACAGGCCTACGACGCCGAGCTGGCACAGGGTCTGTGGGAGGCCAGCGAGGCGCTCGTCGCACGCTGAGTCCTTGGAGAGTTCAGCTTGCCCGTTCGACGTCGGCCGCACTCTCCGCCTGCCCGCGGGCAGTGAGCCCTGCCACCACGCCGTCGACGTCCGCCGCGGACCGGTTCTGGCTCAGCTTGGTCTTCGCCTCGATTCTGGTGATGACCAGTTCGATGCCCACGATGGCGCGCAGCTGGCCGGAGATGTAGCGTTCCGGTGCGTCGTCCACGCTCCACGGGTGGTCAAAGCTGGCCTCATTGACGTTGGTCAGCCGCCTGACTTGGCCGGCGATCCAATCTGGGTCGTCATGCATCACCAGGGTGCCGTACACGTGCGCCGTGGAGTAGTTCCACGTGGGCACAACGCGACCATGCTCGGCCTTCGACGCGTACCAAGCCGGCGAAATGTAGGCGTCCGCGCCCTGGATGATCATGAGCGATTCGCCGATAGCGGGTTCGGACCACTGCGTATTGTTCCGCGCCACGTGGGTGTGCAGCGCGCCGTGCTCACCGGCGTCGGGATCGTAGACAAACGGCAGCAGCGTAGCCAGCAGGCCGTGCGAGGTCGTGGTGACCAGGGTGGCTGCGCCGGGCCGGGTCAGTAGGTCTTGGACGGCGTCGGGGCCGGCTTCAAAATGGGCTGGGGTGTACATGGGACTAATCCTTTACGGGCTCGAGGTGTTTTGTGGCGTGGCGGTCGGCGCGCTGAGCCGGGGCAGGCTTGAGCCGGACCCGGACGGCGGCGCCCGCGCAGAGGATGACGGCGACGCCGCCAATGATGGTGGTCCAGGTCAGGCTCTCACCCAGCAGGAGGCCGGCCCAGCAGATGCTCAGCACCGGCTGGATGAGCTGGATCTGGCTGACCTGTGCCATGGGGCCGATGGCCAGGCCGCGGTACCAGGCGAAGAAACCCAGGAACATGCTCACCACGCCGAGATAGGCGAAGGCCAGCCACTGGACCGGGGTGGCCGAGGGTGGCTGCTGGGCGACGGAGACCGCCGCCAGGACCACCATCAGCGGCGATGCAAGCACCAGCGCCCAGGACACGGTCTGCCAGGCACCGAGCACGCGGGCCAGCAGGCCGCCTTCCGCGTAGCCGATGGCCGCGGCCACCACCGCGCCGAGGAGCAGCACGTCCGCCCAGTGCAGTTGTCCGAACCCGCCGGACTGCATGGAAGCGAAGCCGATGGCCGCCAGCCCGCCCACGCTCGTGATGAGCCAGAACGTCAGCCGGGGACGTTCACGCCCGCGGAGGACAGCAACGGTCGCCGTCGCGGCGGGCAATAGGGCGATCACCACGGCGCCGTGACTGGCCGGAGTCGCAGTGAGCGCGAACGAGGTGAGCAGGGGAAACCCGACGACGACGCCGGCGGCCACCACTGCTAGGCGCACCCACTGCGTGCCGCGGGGGAGCCGCTCCCGGGTGAGTGCGAGCGCGAAGGCGGCGAGGATGGCGGCTACCACTGCACGGCCGGACCCGATGAACAGCGGGGACAGGGATGCGACTGCCACCTTCGTGAACGGAACAGTGAACGAGAAAGCCGCTACTCCGAGGAGGCCCCACCAGAGTCCGACGGACTGACGGGACGGTACCACTGGCCGAATAAGTGTAGTAGCGCTACTATTGTCTCTCATGAATAACGATAGCAGTTCCCGGATTGTGGCGCACCTGAAGAAATGGATCTCTGCGGCCGCGCCCGGTGCGAAGCTGCCGTCCACCCGCTCGCTCGTGGCCGAGTACCAGGCCAGTCCCGTCACGGTACAGAAGGCCCTGCAGACGCTCACGGCGCAGGGGCTTATCGAGAGCCGGCCCGGCGTTGGGACCTTCGTACGCGCCGTCCGGAGCGCCCGTCCGTCCGACTACGGCTGGCAGACGGCGGCCCTCCGTTCCCCGCTGGCGCCGCCGCCCCCGGCCTCCAGCACCATGCGCAACGTGGCCAACGACGCCATCTCCTTCCACTCCGGCTACCCGGACCGCGAACTCCTGCCGGAGCGGCTGGTCCGCGCCGCCCTCGCCCGCGCGGCCCGCGGCGACGCCGCGCTGTCCCGTCCGCCCGCGGCCGGCCTGCCGGAACTGCAGTCGTGGTTCGCGCACGAGCTCGGTGCCTCGACGCCAGCCGGGACCACCCCGCCGAACCCGAGTGACGTCGTCGTACTCCCCGGAAGCCAAAGCGGGCTGAGCTCCATCTTCAGCGCGCTCGCGGGCCGCGGGCAGCCGCTGCTGATGGAATCCCCGTCCTATTGGGGTGCCATCCTGGCGGCCGCGCGGGGCGGCGTACGTATTGTCCCGGTGCCCAGCGGACCGGACGGACCGGATCCGGCGGAGCTGGCGCGCGCCTTTGAGGAGTCCGGCGCGCGGCTCTTCTACGCGCAGCCCAACTATGCGAACCCCACCGGCGCGCAGTGGTCAGCTGAGCGGCGTGAACAGGTTCTGGACGTGGTGCGCGCGAAGGGGGCGTTCCTTGTGGAGGACGACTGGGCGCACGACTTCGGCATCACCTCCAACCCCGTGCCCGTCGCCTCCCGCGACGACTCCGGCCACGTGGTCTACCTGCGCTCGCTGACCAAGAGCGTCTCGCCGTCGATCCGTGTCGCCGCGGTGATCGCCCGCGGTCCGGCGCGGGAGCGCATCCTGGCGGACCGGGCGGCCGAATCGATGTATGTCAGCGGGTTGCTCCAGGCGGCAGCGCTCGACGTCGTCACACAGCCCGGGTGGCAGACGCACCTTCGCAGCCTCCGCCACCAGCTCGAGTCACGCCGCGACCTGCTGGTCACCAGCCTGCGCCAGCACGCCCCGCAGGCGCACATCGAGCAGGTGCCCAAGGGCGGACTGAACCTGTGGGCCCGGCTGCCCGACGGGACCGACCTGGAACGGCTGACCCGCGACTGCGAAACCGCCGGGGTGATCATCGCCGGCGGCAACGAGTGGTTCCCGGCCGAGCCGGCAGGCCCGTTCATCCGGCTTAACTACTCGGGGACGAATCCGGGCGCCTTCCCGGAAGGCGCCCGGATCATCGGCCAGGCAATAGAACGCAACGGGGCCTGACGGGAGCAGCGTCCCTATTCGCCCAGCAGTCCGTAGGTGCTGATGACGTTGCCCTTGGTCGTCTTGTACTGGTCCTTTAGTGCGAGCCGGGTGACCGGGTCGCCGGCCTCGAACAGGCGCCGGCCGCTGCCTGCCACCACCGGGTGGGTCATCAGGGTCAGCTCATCGAGCAGCCCGGCGAACAGCAATTGGCGCACGACGGAAATGCTGCCGGTGACGGCGATTTCGCCGCCGTCGCGCTCTTTCAGCCCGGCCACGAATTCCTCCAGCGTTCCTTCGATCAGGTGGGAGTTCTGCCACTCGAGCGGCTCCGTCAGAGTCCGGGAGGCCACGAACTTCTCCACCGGGTTGATGAAGCCGGCGAAGTCGTCGTCCACGGATGCGGTGGGCCAGTACCCGGCCCACTCCTGGTAGCTCACCCGGCCCAGCACCACGGTGTCCACACGTTCCATCATGCCGGTCAGGCCCTTGCCCAGGTCGTCGTCGAAGCTGTCGAACTGCCAGAGGAACGGGTCTGAGACCACGCCGTCAACGGAGTGGAACAGGCCGGACGTAACTTTGCGCATGAGGACCTCCAAGATCAGGGACAGTTGTCATCCACCGTATTGGCCGTGCCCGCAGTATGGAAGCCCCGACCGGTGGTTGAGCCTGTCGAAACCTGGATCTCGACTGGCTCGATCACCGGTCTCAACCTGTCCGCAGTTAGGTTCGTCACCACCGCCTGCGTGTTGCGCAAATCCACGGACCGGCAGCCCCATACTGGTGTTCATGCGGCCTCTCGCCGCACCCCGGCCAGGCAGGAGGAAATTGCATGGAAACCCTGAAGAAAATCGTCACTAACCAGTACTTCCCCGCGGCCGCGGTGCTGACGGCAGTGGTGCTGTTCTGGATCATCGCCATGTTCGGCGGGCTCTCCCTGTTGAACAACAACCAGCCGCCCATGGCAACCTTGACGTGGATGCTGTTCGTCTACGCTGCGGCTGTCCTGACGCCACTGGCAGGCATCCTGGCCGGCGTGGACCTGGTCCGCCGCTGGCGCCGCAACCGCTTGTACGCGTTGGTTGAGACGGTGCAGGACGGGACCGCCGAGTACAAGACCGCGCAGGATGAAACGGCGCAGGACGAGGTACTGGAGGACGAACACGTTCAAGAGCCCGCAACCCAGTCTGAGGCGCCGGAGCAGCCCGCCGAGCCCGAAGCTCCAAAGCAGTCCGCCCCGAAGCAGCCCGCGCAGCACCGCCCGGCATCCCAGCAGCAGCCCGTGAAGCGCCACCCGGTGCAGGCGAAGCAGCGCAAGAAAGCCGCGTAGCCGCTGCTACAGCGCCAACTCCACCCGGTTCCGGCCGGCGGCCTTGGCCGCATAAAGCGCGGCGTCGGCCTCGCCCAGGAGGGTGTCGGCGTCGGCCCTGTGCTCTGCGGTGAAGGCGGAAATCCCGGCGCTCAGTGTCAGCTGCCCCAGCGGACCCCCGGAGTGGACAATCTCCAGCTCACGCACGCTGTCCAGTGCCCGTTCCATAAAGGCCTTGGCGCTCAGCTGCGACTGGTTCGGCAGCACCAGCAGGAACTCCTCGCCCCCGTACCGGTACACGCCGTCGCTCTTCCGCGTCGCGCCCACCAGCGCCTCCGCCACGGCCCGCAGCGCAAGATCGCCCGCCTGGTGCCCGTAGATGTCGTTGTAGCTCTTGAAGTTGTCCACATCGCACATGGCCACGCAGTACCCTTCCGTGTACCGCTGGCTGCGCGCATGCAGCTGCTCGAGGTCCTCCGACAGCTTGAGCCGGTTGTGGAGGCCCGTCAGCGGATCGGTCCGCGCCTGCTGCGAGAGCACCTTGCGGTAATGGGCCAGGTCAGCGTGCAGCGTGGTCACCCGCAGGGCCACCAGCAGCCGCGCATGCAGGACGAACGGGTCAAGCGGCTTGGTGACGTAGTCGTCAGCCCCGGCTTCGAGCCCGGCGAGCACATCGTCCCGCGACCCCTGCGACGTCAGCAGCACGATGTACGTGTACAGGTCCGCTTCGCGCGCCCGGATGGCCCGGCACAACGCCAGCCCGTCCATCCCGGGCATCATCCAGTCCGTGACCACCACATCCGGCTGGTGCTCCAGATACAGGGCCCACGCCTGGTCACCGTCCGCCGCCGTCAGGCAGTCGTGCCCGGAGCGTTCGACGGCGGCGCGTGCCACCAGGAGCGAGCCCGGATCGTCATCTGCCACCAGGACTTTCACTGTGCCACCTCCAGCGCTAGATCAAGTTCAAAGTTGACGCGCACAAGCTCAGCTTCCAGCCGGCTGACCAGCTGTGTGCCGCCGTCGAGCGTTCCGCCGCGTCCCATGTCCTCCAGCTCCCCGCACAGGCTTGCGACGGCGGTGGCTCCGATGTTGGCCGCCGCACCCTTCAGGGCGTGCGCCGCCTGCTCCAGGGCCGGCCCGCCGCCGTTGTTCGCCGCTTCGCGCAGAGCCGCGAGCCGCGCGGGAACGTCTTTCCGGAACGCCTCTGTCGTTGCGGGCAGCAAGCCCAGGCCGTCCTCCGGTCCGAGGTCGCGCAGCATGGCGAGCCGGTCCGCATCCAGCGCCGGAGCTCCTCCACCGGTGACGGCCAGCAGCCGGGGAGCGTCGTGCTGGTGAGCCTCCTGAGAAGCCGCCAGCTCGTCCGGCGAAGAGAGCGGCGCCTGCTCGGGGACCCAGCGGGCCAGGGCGGCTTCAAGCTCGGCGGCGTCCACCGGTTTGGCGAGGTAATCGTCCATGCCGGCGGCGAGGCAGCGTTCCCGGTCCCCGTCCAGGGCGCCGGCTGTCATGGCGATGATGGGAAGATGGCCGGCCCCGCCATCGCGCCGCCGGATGACGCGTGTGGCCTCGAACCCGTCCATCACCGGCATGTGGCAGTCCATCAGGACGGCGGCGTACCGGCTGCTGGCGGTGGCGGCCACGGCCTCGGCGCCGTCGGCCACCACGTCCACCGCGTAGCCGAACTTGGTCACCGTGGCGCGGGCCACCAGCTGGTTCACCTCGTTGTCCTCCACCACCAGGATGCGGCCCCGTGACGGCACCCGGAGGGACGACTCCGGGGACGACTCCGCGGGGGACTGCGGGGACGATTCCGCGGCGGAACGCCGGCCGGGCGCGGAGGGCGTCGGGGCATGGTGTTCACTCGTGGACATCAGCCGGATCAGGCGGTTGTAGAACTCGGAGCTGCGGACCGGTTTCATAAGCCATTCGCGGACTCCGGCGTCGGCGATCTCGGCCGCGTTGACCTGCATGGTGGACGTGAGCATGATCAGCTCGATGTCCGCCAGTGCGGCGTCGGCCTTGAGTTCGCGGGCCAGCTCCAGGCCATCGGTATCAGGCATGCAGAGGTCCAGTACGGCGAGGTGGAAAGGCACCCCGTCCGCTGCGGCTTCGTGGGCGCGGGCCAATGCGGTTCGGGCATCCGGCACGGCCTCCGGCTGCATTTTCCAGCCGCGCAGCTGGGATTCCAGCACCAGGCGGTTGGTGGCGTTGTCGTCCACCACCAGGACGCGCAGGCCGGTGAGGAAACCGGCGGCCGGCACGGGATCAGTGGACGGTGGAGCCACCGGCAGCGGAATCCGGAACCAGAACGTGCTGCCCTCCTCGGGCACGCTGTCCAGCCCGATCTCGCCGCCCATGGCTTGGGTGAGCCGGCTGCAGATGGCCAGGCCCAGGCCGGTGCCGCCGTAGCGCCGGGTGGTGGAGGCGTCCGCCTGGGAGAAGGATTCGAACAGCCGTGCATGGTGGGTGGGATCAATGCCGATGCCGGTATCACGGACCTCGAAGTAGACCGTCGCTGTTGCGCCGGGCTCGGCGTCCGGCGTCTCCACTTTCACCCGGATGGACACCTCCCCGGCGGCCGTGAACTTCACGGCGTTGGAGGCTAGGTTCAGCAGGATCTGGCGGATGCGGCCGGAATCGCCGTGCAGCCGTGCTGGAACGTCGGGTTCGCAGAAGGCGATGAGCTCCAGGTCCTTAGCCTGCGCGGGCTCGGTCAGCAGGCCCGCCACTTCCTCCACAAGGACGCGGGGATCGAAGGCGCGGACGTCCAGGTCAACCTTGCCGGCTTCCAACTTGGAGAAGTCAAGGATGTCGTTGATGAGGGCCAGCAGCGCCTCGCCGGCCCCTTTGACGCCCTGCGCATATTGCTTCTGTGTCGCGTCCAGGGGCGTCTCGAGCAGCAGGGCGGTCAGCCCCACGACGCCGTTCATCGGTGTGCGGATCTCGTGGCTCATGGTGGCCAGGAACTCGGATTTGAGTCTGCTGGATTCCAGTGCGGCTTCCCGCGCGGCCTGCAGCTCCAGTTCGGCGGCCCGGCGCAGCGTGATGTCCCTGGCGATGGTGCCCAACCCGCTGAGTCGGCCGGTATCGTCCCGGATGGGGGAGACGGTCATCGACACGGGAATGACGGCGCCGTCCTTCGTCAGGTGCTCCATCTCGAAGCTCATCGCTTTGCCGCTGGCGCGGATCTGCTCGAATACGATGGCGGCACCGGCGATATCGCCCGGCGGCAGCAGGAACCGCGCGTCGCGGCCGATCGTCTCCTCTGCTGAGTAGCCGTACTGCCGCTCGGCGCCCGGGTTCCAGCTGGTGACGATGCCTTCGGGCGTCGTGCTCAGGATGGCGTCCGTTGAGGAGTTCACGATCGCGCCCAGGCCCTCCAGCTCAGCCGTCCGGGCCGCGACTTCCTGCTCCAGCCCGGTGGTCAGGGTGAGGTTCTCAATGATGATCAGCACCTGGCGGACCAGGATGAGCGCCACGGTGACCTTTGCCACCACCACCATGAATGCACTCATTTCGTGTACATGCGGGGCCGCGATCACCACCACAGCCACCAGGATGGGTGCGTAGGGGAGTAGCTCCTGGGCCAGCGCAAACGCCCGGCGGTCCGGCCACGGGTTTTCCGCGTAGGGGAGCAGCGGTGCCAGCGCAATCAGGAGGAAGGCGATGATCCAGCCCAACGCGAGAGGCGATCCTGTGACCCCCGTGACGCCGTCGTACGTCAACCGCACGTAGATGCTGTCCGTGATGGTCAGGACCAGCAGGCCGCCACCGAAGCACAGCCACGGCAGCCGTTCGCCGGGCTGGCGGCGCATCGCCAGGACCAGCACCAGCGACGTGATGATCACATCTACCACCGGGTAGGCCATAGTGGTGAGCCGGGTCAGGAGGTCGCCTGCAGAGCTGATGGCCGGGCCCAACACCACGTACCAGCTGATCGCCAGGACCGAGCCGGCAATGACCGCCGCGTCCAGCACTGACCGGAGTAGTCCCACCCGCGTATTGCCGCCGGGCCGCTTAAAGCTGAACAGCGCGACGGCCGCCGGCACCGAATACCCCACGAACCCGACATCCGCCAGGGACGGGAAAGGGTAGGCATGGTTATTCGCGAGCCCGAAGTACGTCCACATGGCCTGGCCGGCTGCCCAGACATAGGCCGCGGCCGACATCAGGGTCCAGGCCCGGGCGTTCACCCCGCCGAATCGCGCAGCCCGGGCGCAGCTGAAACCGGCCAGCAGGGCGGCCACCAGAATGGCGAAATCGCCCGCCACCATGGCCGCCGGAGTGCCGGTGTTGGCAGCAAAAAAAGCTCCGAGCACGCCCAGCACCACAGCACCAAGCGCGATCAGCCAACCCAGCATGGCCGTGCTCCTGCTGATGGCGGGACGTTTCTCCAGAAGACCGGTCTGAGACACGCGGATCCCTCCCCATAGGCGCGCCCGTCACCCACAAAAAACCGAGACGTGGGCCCGCCCGAGACCTGGGCGGAGACGCATCCTTATGATATCCCTCACAACTCAAGAAGGACCGTACTTCGCGTCCACATGAACTACCTGCCGGCCCGCTCGCTGCAGCAGGCTTGCCGCCACCCCGGACCGGTATCCCGATGCGCAGTGGACCCACACCTTTCCGGCGGGGACCTCGTCCATCCGCGAAAGCAGCTCATGCAGCGGGATGTTCACCGCCCCGGCGAGGTGCCCGGCGTCGTACTCATCCGTGCGCCGGACATCCAGCACCACGTCCTCCGCGCCGCGCAGGCGCTGCATTTCCTCCCAGTCCGCGCGGGGATAGGAAACGACGGCGGTGCCGGCTCCGAGTGCCTCCGGATCCGTCCCCAGCGCGGCGGCCGGGGAATCGATGCCGATGCGGGAGAGGTCCCGGATGGCCTTTTCAACATCCTCCCGGCCGCCCACCAGGGTCAGTTCCTGGTTCCAGGGAAGGACCCAGCCCAGGTAGGCGGTGAAACTGGAGCCGCGGCCGTACTCGAAGCTCACCGACCCCTGCAGGTGGCTGCTGGCGAAAGCTACGCGGTTGCGCAGGTCCACCACCCATTCGCCGTCCTCCAGCCTTTGCGAGAGCTCTGCGGGGTCCAGCGACTCCGGAACCGTGAGGTCCGCCGGGCCGGGACCCTGCCTGTTGGCCGGGGCCATGTGCGCGTAGTAGGACGGGTAGGCGGTCAGGTTGTTAATGAGCTCCCGCACAAAGTGGTCCTCGTCCGGATCCGTAAAGGCGTGGTTGGTGCCCTGCTGTTCGGCAATGGTGGACCTGTAAACGCCCGACGCCGGCCCGGACGAACAGAACGAGCCGAACCCGTGCGTGGGGTAGAGGGCAGCGTCCGGCCTGGCCTCGGCAGCCAGACGGCGGACCGAGGAGTATTGGGCATGGGTGAGCTTTTCGGTGTCCTCGCCGCTGACCAAATCAGTCCGGCCCACTGACCCGTAGAGCAGGCTGCCGCCGGAGAACACCGACTGGTCCTCGCCGTCGCTGACCACGTAGCTGAGGTGGTGGTGGGTGTGGCCCGGCGTGGCCACGGCCTTCACGGTGAGCCGGCCCACCTGGACCGTGCCGCCGTCGGCTATTGGCTGGTGCTCAAACCCGGCGTCGTCGTCGGCGCTCACCAGGTACACGGCACCGTGGGCGCGGGCGAGTATGAGCCCGCCGGTGAGGTAGTCATTGTGCAGGTGCGTTTCGGCAACGTGGGTGATCCGGACGTCGGCTTCCACCGCCGCGGCCTCCACCCGGTCCGTGTCCCGCTGCGGATCGATGACCAGCGCCACCTCGCCGTCGTGGACCAGGTAGCTGCGGTCCCCGAGCGGCCGCGTTTCGATGACAACGACGTCCATAGGTTCATTGTCCTCGCATCGCGTGATCCCGGCGCGCGGCGGTGGAAAGGGGCTAAGAGTTACGCATTCCTGTTAGGCCGGCCCCGGCAACCTGACCCGAAGCGGCCCCGGCAACGACATTGACAGCGGCGCCGGCGTTAGTGCCCAGCCCGCGGACCACCCAGCCCTCCGCCTGCCAGGCAGCGGCGTCCAGCACGTTCCTGGCGTCCAGGATCACGCGCCGCCGGACTAGATCTCCCGCAACCGCAGGGCTCAGGTGTTGGTATTCGTCCCACTCAGTGAGCAAGAGGACCAGCTCCGCACCTTCCAGAGCCCGCGACGTGGAGGCCTCAAACCGCAGTTGCGGATACCGCAGCCACGCGTGGTTCACGGCCTTAGGATCCGTCACCGTCACGTGCGCACCGGCGGCTGCCAGCCGGGCCGCGACGTCCAGGGCGGGGGAGTCCCGGATGTCATCCGTCTCCGGCTTGAAGGACGCGCCAAGGACTGTGACGGCTCGCCCGGAGAGCCCGCCGCCGCACAGTTCCGCCGCCATTGACACCGTCCGGGTCCGCTGGCGGACGTTGATGGCATCCACCACGCCCATCCAGTCGTTGACCGGGTCCACGCCCAGCGCGACGGCTTGGCTACGGAGGCTGCGGATGTCCTTGGGCAGGCACCCTCCGCCGAAGCCCAGCCCGGCATGCATGTAGCGGTTGCCGATCCTCGGGTCCATGCCCATTGCCTCGCTGAGTTCGGCCACGTCCGCGCCGGACGCGTCGCACAGTTCGGAGATGGCGTTGATGAAGCTGACCTTCGTGGCCAGGAACGCGTTGGCGGCCGACTTGATCAGCTCAGCCGTGGCAAAGTTGCACACCAGACGCGGAATGCCGGCGTTCAGCAGCGGCTCATACACAGCATCCAGCGCAGCCGTCACCCCACACGGCGCCCCGGTCTTGGGGTTGAAGGCCGCGGCGCGTCCGCCCGCCACACCGTAGACCAACCGGTCCGGCACCAGCGAGTCCTTCACCGCGGTGCCCTGGCGCAGGAACTCCGGGTTCCAGCCCAGTTGCACGTCGGGCCGCCCTGCGAGGACGCCCTGGAGCATGTCCACAGTGCCCACGGGCACCGTTGATTTACCGACGACGACGGCGCCCGTCGCCAGGTGCGGGAGCAGCGCCTCGGTGGCGGCGACGAGGAAAGTGAGGTCGGCGCCGTCGGACGTCTTGGACTGCGGCGTCCCGACGCACAGGAAATGGACCTGGGCGCCGGCGGCAGCGGCGACGTCGGTGGAGAACCTGAGGCGGCCGGTGCTGCGTCCGTCGCGGAGCAGTTCGTCCAGGCCGGGTTCGAAGAAGGGGGCCAGGCCGCGGCCCAGCTGGTCCACCTTCGCGGCGTCCACATCGATGCCCACCACCGTGTGGCCCATGGACGCGAGCGTGGCGGCGTGCACCGCTCCGAGGTAGCCGCAGCCGATCACCGAGATTTTCACAGGGACGCTCCGCTCTTGGGTTCGCTCCCCACCCGCGCCCTGACCTCGCAAGCTAGGCCAGGGAACCCGGCGGGCGTGGGCCCAGGCTCAACCACCGGTAGGACAGGCTCAACCACCGGTTCGCCGGTGATTACTGATCGGTAGTGACGCACCAGTTCGGCGCTGAGCACAGGCCACGTCCGGTCCTGGACCGAGGCGTGCGCTGCCGCTGCGAACGCGCGGCGCTTGGCGTCGTCGCCCATCAGGTCCATCACCCGGGCCCGGAAACCAGCCAGGTCGCCGGGCTGGTACAGCCAGCCCGTGCGGGAGTTTTCCACCAGGTCCAGGGGCCCGCCGCGGCCGGTGGCCACCACCGGAACGCCCGATGCCATGGCCTCCTGGATGGTCTGGCAGAACGTCTCGAACTCGCCGGGATGGACGAAGAGGTCGAAGGACGCCACCGCCTTCGCCAGATCCTCCCCGCCAAGAAATCCGGTGAAAACGGCGTCCGGCAGGGCTTCCTGCAGGGCGGACTTTTGGGGTCCGTCACCCACAATCACCAGTCTGGTATTCGGGACGCTGGCGAGCGCGGCCAGGTCCTCCACCTGTTTTTCGATGGCCAGCCGGCCGACGTAGCCGATGATCCGCTCACCGCCGCGGGCAACCGTTGCCCGCCACCCGGCGTCGCGCTTTTCCGGCGAAAACCGCGCGGTATCCACACCGCGACGCCACATTCCCACCCGCGGAATCCCGCGGCCGCGCAACTGGTTCAGCGCGAAGGTGGACGGTACCAGGGTCCGGGTGGCGAGCAGGTGGATGTTCTCCACCCGGATCCACGCCCAGTTCTCCAGGAACGGCACGCCGTACCGGGCGGCGTAGCTGGGAACCTCGGTCTGGTAGATGGCTATGGTGGGGATCCGCAACTGGTGCGCGGCCTGGGCGGCCCGCCAGCCCAGGACAAACGGCGACGCCAGGTGGACAACGTCGGGTGCGTAGTCGGCAAGGATTCGCTTGACCCGGTACACACCTCCCATTGCCACTCGCACGTTGGTGTAGCCGGCCAGCGGAACAGCAGGAAGCCGGTGCACCGTCGCGCCGTGAACCACCTCGGCAGGTCCCGCGAACTCGGCGACGGTGTGGGTGGACGGGGCGATGACCAGGACGTCGTGGCCCTGGTCCTCCAGGTGTTCAAGCACCCTCAGGATGGAGTGGGTCACCCCGTTCATCAGCGGCAGGAATGACTCGGCAACAATTGCGATCCTCACCCCTCCACGGTGGGCGCGGCGCCTGTCGGGGCGGGGTCACCCGGGTAGAGGGGAGGGAAATGTTGGGTTAACAGATCAGCGCTTGGGGTCAGCCGACCTCGCCGTGCCGCAGCACGTCCGGGAGTTCGTCCACATAGACCGTTTGCGGCGGCTCGAAATAGATGACCAGCACTTCGTCACCGACTGCGAAGACGCTCGTCTTGTCGTAGGGGTGGGCATGGAACGCGTTGGTGCCACCCAGGTAGGGCAGCATGACCTCGCCGAGGGTTCCGGGCCCGATGCGCCCGGTCACGCGGCCGATCTTGCCGGTAAGGCTCCGGTCAACGTCTTTATGCATCCGGGGCTTTCGGGGGGCGCTTGCCTTCCCTGCTGTTCTTCAGTGCCGAGGACAGGGCAGGAAGGTAGTCGCCCACCTGGGCCAGGATGCCGCCCAGCATCTTGTTGACGCCTTCGCCGCCGTTCAGCACGGTCATCTGGCCCACATGGGAGAAGGGCTCGGCCGCTGCGGCAATGATGGCCGGCATGTTTTCGGCCAACTGCTGCGAAATGACGGCGTCCTGGTTGGTCCCGAGCGCTTCGGCCCGTGCCTTGATGCCGTCGGCCTCGGCCAGCGCCTTGGCCTTGATGGCGGAGGCCGCGGCGTCACCGCGGGCCCTGGTGGCAGCGGCTTCGGCCTCGCCGGTGACCTTGGTGGCTCCGGCCGCGGCCGCCGCGGCAGTGGCGTTCGCCTGGGCCTGCAGCTCCGTCCGGCGGGCGTTGGCCTGGGCTTCGAGTTCCGTGCGGCGCGCCAGTGCCTCGGCGGCACTGATGTCCGCCGCCTTCTGGCCTTCCGCGTCCGTGCGCTTGGCGTACGCCTTGGCGTCGGCGGGCTTCCGGACCGTGGTCTGGAGCTTCTGCTCCTCCCGGTCCGCCTCGAGCTTGGCCACTTCCGTTTCCTGGACGACGACATGCTGCCGCGCCGTCGCATCGGCCAGCGGTCCCGCCTGGGCGGCCTCGGCTTTGGCCCGCTCGGCGTTCGCCTGCGCCACCGACTGCCGGATGGCCGAAAGGCTCTGCGCGTCCGCGATCATTGCAGCCGCCTCGGCCTCCTTCTCGGCCGCCTCACGGTTCCGCGTGGCCTCCGCGATCCGGGCCTCCATCTTGACCTGGGCGATGTGGGGCTTGGCGATGTTCTGGATGTACCCCGTGGGGTCCTGCAGGTCCTTAATCTGTAGCGAATCCACCACCAGCCCCAGCTTCTCCATTTCCACTCCGCTGGCGCTTCGGACCTGGGACCCCAGCTTGTCCCGTTCGCGGATGATCTCTTCCATGGTCATGCTTCCGATGATGGACCGCAGGTGACCCTCAAAGACGTTGTAGACTTGGCTTTCCATTTTGGGCTGCTGGCCCAGGAAACGCCTGGCCGCATTTGCGATAAACGGCGGGGCGTCACCGATTTTGTAAATTACCACGCCTTCCACAATTACCTGGATGCCCTGCGAGGTCACGCAGGAAACCTTAAGCTCCGTTTCATTCAGCGTCAGGGAAAGCGTGCGGACGGTCTGCAGGCCCGGAAATACCAGGGCGCCCTTTCCGGTGACAATCTTGAAGTCCATTCCGGCCCGGGTTTCCAGGGTTCCGCGGGTCAGGCCGGAGATGATCAGGGCCTCATTGGGCTCCGCCACTTTCCACATCAGTTTGATGGCCCCCCAAACAAAGCCGACCACCAGTATTGCCGCGATAATCGCGGCAAGAAGCGGGAAGAATGCTGACAGATCCGGCATGACGAGGTCCTTTCGCGCGTGCGGAACAGGCCTCCCAGGAAAGCCCCAATAGTGGCAGCTGCTCAGGTCCTGCCGGTATTGCGTGTCTCCAATTCCGGCCAGCTGGCCAGCTGTTGTAGACAGTCTGGTTGGCGGCCGCCCAAGAGTCCAGAGCGCGGGCTGTTTCGATCACCGGTTTCTATTTGCCGAGGATCTCGCGGGCCACCCGCTGGGCCTCGATCTCCTCAGGGGCAACGGTGGTTCCGCGGAGGAAGCCGGCGGTGGCCATGATTTGCCGCAGCTCGGCTTCCGTGCGAGGCGGGTTCACCCCGTGGTGTGCCATGGCATGGCAGTTGGCGCAGAGCGGAACCAGGTCCGTGAGCTGGTCCAGTACGTAGCCGTTGCCAAGCTGTGCCGCGGGCACTACGTGGTGGATGTGGATGAAGTCGGCGCCGACCTCGCCATAGGTCAGCTCGAAGGAGAACCCGCAGGCCGCGCAGTTGGTGCCGCGGTGCGCGATGCAGGCCCGCCGCGCCACGGGGTCGTGCTCGTAGCGGTTGGCGGTGGCGCGGACGACGGCGCTCGCCGGGTAGGTGCCGGGCACCGGTTGTGTTGGGTCAGCTCCTTGCGCCGGCCCGTGAGTGGCCCAGAGTGCGCGGATCGGGGCTTCATCGCCGGGTCCGAGTTCCACACCCGCGATGTCGTCCCCGTCCCACGCGACGCCGGGCACCGCCTCGCGAAGGACCGTGGCGGGCACCTGATCGCCCAGGGGAAGGAGTGCATCGAACGCCACCTGCCCGATGAGTTCAGCGTGGTCCGGGGCGGTCGCGGGTTCCGGCTGCGCTGGTTCTTCGGGCTGCTCCTCCTGTTCCGAAAGAACCACACCATGGCCGATCAGGCCGGGACCTTGCGCCCCCAGCACGAGCAGCCACACATCAGTGCCTGCGGCAACGCCCAGCCCCACGCCCCACGGCTCAAGTCGCAGGCCGGTCGCAGCGACCTGCTCAACAACAGCCGCGTAGTTCCAGCGGTTCCAGCGGGCCGGGTCCCAGCCCAGGATGATGGCGTTCATGGGCTCATTGTTGCAGGCTCAGTTTCGACAGGTGTGGGTTGAGGGCAGGCAGCCCGCCGCCGGCACACGAAAAGCCGGTGCAGCTGTTCGCGGAACGCGGCAACTGCACCGGCCATAGGACGAATATTCAGAACTTATGGATCATTTCTCATTCGCGGCTCCTATTTCCCGGCTTGTCACTTCCGGGTTATTTCCTGTCGCTGGCCATGTTGCGGGACAACAGCCAGCCACCAGCTATCATCACAATGCCCAGCGCCAAGTGGGTCCAGTTGTCCATCATGTTCAGCGACAGGAAATTGGCCGCCGAATCAACTCCGACACTGAGCCCAAAAATGCTGAGGACGATGTACAGCGCACCGGCGCCGAAAAGGAAATTGCGCGCGCCGTGTTCGGTCCGGGACATTGCCCAGCCCGTTGCGCCGATGGCCAGCTGCACAATATTCAGCAGCATGGAAACCTGGAACATGCCAAGGAACATGGCATGGGAATCAGGTCCCAGGAACATCAATTCGCTGTACTGAGTGGTGACGCCGGGGATAAAGCCCAGGACACCCACCAACAACAAGACAATACCTGCTCCCATGCCGGCGTTCTGGACGTCTGCGCGCCCGAAGTGAACGCCGTGTGCATGTGGGGATGCGGTAGTCATTTTTCTGCCTCCAACCACTGATTGCGGACATTCCAAGTTTACGGCGGACGTGCGGAAAAAGCGCCGGATCAGGCCCGGATGGGGACTTCTGCCCAGCGACAGAACGGGCCTTCTGCTGGACTGGGATCCTTATGCCGTCCTTGCCAATCCTCGCCCGTACCGTGCTTGCGGCCGCCCTTGTGCTCCTCGCCACCGCCTGCAGCGTCACGGTCCCGGAGGGCCGGTCCCCGGCCATCGGCGCGCTGTTGGTGAGCGACCCGCAGGAGGCACCCGGACAGGCTGAACGCCCGACGACGGCGCGATCACCGGCGGCGGCCGTCCCGCCGTCGTCGTCGGCTGCTTCGCCGGGAACTTCCGCCGGCCGCCCGCTGAACCGCGCGGAGGTACTCCTGCCCAAGGTGAACGTGAAGCCGTGGCGGCCACACTGCCGGTGGTGGTGCAGTCGGTGAGCAAGGACATGCAGTGCTCCATCGGGGCCGAGAGTGCGGCGTGCCATCTCCTCGGCGACGTGGCGCCGCGGCCCGCCTACGTCAAGGGCCAGTGCGCAGGCCTGAGCCATTACTTCCGCGGCTATGCGGTGGTCACGGTGGACGGCGGCGCGCAGTACGGCCTGTGCGCACCTTCGCACCGGTCACGGGTTCATGATCAGCACGGACCACTACGAACTCTCGTGAGGCACGTCTCGCGGGGTATTTGAGCCTGTCGAAGCCCGGTACGACGGCCCGGCCGTGACACCATGGGACACGATGAAACTGCGCGCTGATCAGACCGGAGACCGTGGCATTCCCATGCCCTTGTGGCTGCAGGGAGGCCTCGAAACGGCGCAGGCAGCCATCATTTCCGCGCTCCTGGCGGTGGTGCCCATTGTGGCCGTGTGGGCCACCGCGGGTTTCCAGAACACCGCCTTTGATGCCCTGGCCCGCCTCGCCGGCCAGGGTTGGCTGCTGATTCACGGGGTGCCGCTGGAGCTCGCCGTGGTGTCCGGCGAGGCCGGCGCTGCCGGCAGTTCAGGCTCCGGCATGCTGTCCCTGGTGCCCCTCGGCCTGACCCTGATTCCGTTCCTCCTCGCCTGGCGCGCGGGACGGCGCCTGGCCCGGGCCTCCTATACGGACCAGCTGTGGCAGGCGCTGTTTGGGTCGTGGGTGGTCTACTCGGCGTTCGGCGCGGCCACCGGCTTTGTGTGCCGAACGGCCGACGTCGTCATTAACATCTGGTTCGCAATGCTGATCCCGCTCATCCCGTTCGCCCTCGGCATGGTGATCGGCGCACGCCGCGAGGCAGGCTCGTGGAGCCGGCTGATCGGCGTCGACGCGGTCGACTGGATCTCGCGCACCAGCCAGCATTCCCGCTGGGCCGGCTCCTATTTGGGCTCCGCGGCGAAGGCGGGCTGTGTGGCACTTATGGCGGCGTTTGCGCTCGCCGGTGTGCTCCTGGCGGTGGACCTCTTCATCCACTGGAACCTGGTGATTGCTGTCTATGAAGCGCTCGACGCCGGCGCAATAGGCGGGGCCGCCCTCACCATCGCGCAGCTTGGGTACCTCCCCAACCTCGTGGTTTTTGCGCTGGCTTGGGTCTCGGGTTCGGGCTTCGCCCTGGGCGTGGGCTCTCAGGTGGGTCCGCTGGGCACCGCCACCGGGCCGCTGCCGTCCATCCCGGTCTTCGCCGCGATCCCGTCAGGTCCGCTGGACTACGGGTTCGTGGCCCTAGCGGTACCGGTTCTGGCGGGTGTCCTGGCCGGCTGGTGGTTCCTGCGCGAAGGCGAAAACCACTTCGACGAGTGGCTCTCCATCAAGCTGCACGCGCGCTGGTTCACAGCCACGGTGTCCACGGTTGCCCTCGGCGCGTTGATCGGGGTTGTGTCCGGTCTGCTGGCCGCCGGACTGGCCTGGCTGGCCCGCGGTTCTGCAGGACTCGGCCGACTCACCGCGATCGGACCGGACCCTTTGTCCATGGGACTCTGGCTCGCCGCTGAGGTCGGCATCGGCGTCGTGATCGGTTACGCAGCCGGACCCTGGCTGGAACGCCAGCAACACGTGGAGGAGGAAGCGGAACTGATCCGCTAGTCTTTCGTGGCTGCCGGTGTGGCTGCTACGGGAGCCCCGGCAGCGAGCTTTCCAGCTGGACCCGGCAGTTGGAGAGCGCCTGGTCCGTGATGGCCTGCCGTGAGCAAGTCTGGAAGTCCTGGACCTGGCGGAAAAACAGTGCCGTCGCCAGGATGACCAGCAGCATGATCAGCGACACCACGAGTCCCGAGATGGTGCCGAACAGGATCAGCTTTGACTCCTTGAGCCTGGCCGACCGGACCAGCAGGAGAATACCCAGCACAAAGCTCGCAGCGGTCAGGATGCCGGTGAGCCAGAGGTAGCTGATGTCGAGCTGGTAGACGAAGAAGGCGCCCAGCACGGTGACAATGAAGATCCGGAACAGGGTGCGGGTTTTGGTGAGCGAGCCTTTGGCGGCCTCGCTGAGCGGCTCTTTGGTCCGCTGTTGGCCAGCGGGATCCGGGTTGTTGTTCATGTTTTCCAGCCTACGCGAGCGTGCCCATAAGCTAGACCCATGCGCATCGTAGTCCTCGTTTCCGGTACCGGGTCCAATCTCCAGGCAGTCATCGACGCCGTTACGTCAGGGGAGCTGGACGTCGAAATCGCCGCGGTGGGTGCCGACCGGGAAGGGACCTACGGCGTCGAACGCTCCTCAGAAGCCGGGCTGGAGACGTTTGTGGTCAACTTCAACTCCTTCCCCACACGTGACGAATGGGACGCCGCACTGACCGACCGCGTCGCTTCCTACGCCCCGGACGTGGTGGTCTCCTCAGGCTTTATGCGTATCGTCAGCGCCGACTTCATCGAGGCCTTCAACGGCAAATACCTCAACACCCACCCGGCCCTGCTGCCTGCTTTCCCCGGCGCCCACGGCGTCCGCGATGCCATGGCGTACGGCGTGAAGGTCACCGGCTGCACGGTGCACTGGGCCGACGCCGGGGTGGACACCGGGCCCATCATCGCCCAGGAAGCCGTGGCGATTGAACCGGGGGAGACCGAGGAAACCCTGCACGAACGCATTAAGGTCGTGGAGCGCCGCCTCCTGGTCAGCACCCTGGCCGCCCTCGCCGCCGCCCAGAAGCCCGCCTGATTCCCTCGATGCTCTATCACTTGTTGTCGTTCTGAGGGCTCAGAACGACCGTAACTGATAGAGCATTCAGGAGGGGCTACTCGAGGCGGCGCTGCTTGGTTTCGGGGGAGAAGAACGCCATCCACAGGACAGCCACCAGCACCAGCCCGCCGGCCAGGGCGAAGGACGTGGCCAGGCCCATCTCGGGCCAGAAGTAGTTCGCAAATATCAGAGGCCCGAAGCCGGCGCCCAGCCGCGAAAACGTTGACGCCCAGCCAAATCCAGTACCGCGGAGCTCGGTTGGGTACAGCTCCGACACATAGGCGTAGAGCACGGGAATCGCTATCTGCACCACAAAGCCGAACACCAGGAGCCAGAACACCGCGGCCGTGGGGATGTCCACCACAATCGCCACGATCACCAGGGTCAGTGCGGACAGCGGGCCGGTGATGGCCAGGATCCACTTGCGGCCCACACGTTCCACCAGCAGCGCTGCCACAACTACACCCAAGAGCCCAACAGCCGCCATGGACGCCGTGGTTACAAATGCCTTGTACTCGGCGAAGCCGGCGCCGATCAGGATCCGCGGCATCCACGTCAGCGACAGATAGTAGACCAGCAGGATGCTGAAGAAGAGGGCCCACGCCGCCGTGGTGATCTTCCAGTTGAACTGCCACACGAGCCGCAGCTGATGCCAGGCGCTGCCGGCGGAGAGCCGCGGAACTTCCTGCGCGTCGGGCAGGCTGTAGGCACGGGGTTCGGCGCCGGTTTCTGCCACGAGGGCGTCGATGACCTTGGCCGCTTCCTCGCGGCGGCCCTTGCGGATGAGGAACAGCGGGGATTCCGGCACACTGCGCCGGACCCAGAACACCAGGAGTGCAGGCAACACCATCACCAGCATGGTCAGCCGCCAGTCGCCGAATACGGCCACGAGACCGGCTGACACAAAGCCGGCAAGGGCCGCGCCCACCGGCCACCAACCGTCCATCGCGGTGAGGACTTTCCCGCGCTGCTTACGTGGTGTGAACTCACTCACCAGCGCGTAGTCCACCGGAATGCAGCCGCCCAGACCGAAGCCGGCCATAAAACGGAACACGCAGAACCAGATGAAGTCGGGGGAGTATGCGCCCAGGACGGTGAAGAGGGAGAAGATCAGCAGCGTGGCCGTGAATGCCTTCTTGCGCCCGATTGTGTCCGCGATGGTGCCCCACACAAACGCGCCCAGGGCCATGCCGATCAGGTTGGAAGTACCCACCCAGGCCACATCGCCAGGAGCCAGGGCCCAGTGCGTCGAGAGCAGCGGGATGAGGATGCCGTTGAGCGTCACGTCCCAGGCATCGAACATAAAGCCGAGGCCGCCGATCACGAAGATCCGGCCCTGGACTTTCCATCGCCAGGGCAGTTCCTGGACCACCTGTTCGCCGCTGGGCACAGTGGTGTAAGTATTCATCGCAGCCTCCTGTGAAAACTCTAACCGTGCCCACTGACGTTCACACTGCTGCCGGCAAGCGGGGCAAACCGGACAACACGATAAACTTGGCCTATCCCCACCAACCGCGGCACTGTTCCGCGAGATCAGACGGAGACTTTTTGTGAGCGTCACGCAGCCTGACCGTGTATCCATCGACCGTGTTCCTATCCGCCGGGCGCTGATCTCGGTTTACGACAAGACCGGTCTGGAGGATCTCGCCGAGGGCCTGCACGCTGCCGGCGTGAAGATCGTCTCCACCGGTTCCACGGCCAAGAAGATCGCCGCGGCCGGCATCCCGGTCCAGGAAGTCGAAGAAGTCACCGGTTCCCCGGAAATGCTGGACGGCCGCGTCAAGACGCTGCACCCGCGCGTCCACGGCGGCATCCTGGCGGACCGCCGCGTCCCCGCGCACATGGAAACCCTCGCCGGCATGGAGATCGAAACCTTCGACCTGGTGGTGGTGAACCTCTACCCGTTCGTTGAGACCGTGAAGTCCGGCGCCGCGCCGGACGACGTTGTGGAGCAGATCGACATCGGCGGCCCCGCCATGGTGCGTTCGGCAGCGAAGAACCACGCCGCCGTCGCCATTGTTGTCGACCCCACGTTCTACGGCTCCGTGATCACCGCCGCCGCTGAGGGCGGCTTTGACCTGAAGACCCGACGGCGGCTCGCCGCCAAGGCGTTCGCCCACACCGCCACCTACGACAACGCCGTGGCCACCTGGACTGCCAGCCAGTTCCTGGATGAAGACGGCGACGGCGTCATCGACTGGCCTGCTTACGCCGGCCTGGCGCTGGAGCGCTCCGAGGTCCTCCGCTACGGCGAAAACCCGCACCAGCAGGCCGCGCTTTACGTGGACAAGGCAGCCCCGGCCGGCATCGCGCAGGCCGACCAGCTGCACGGCAAGGCCATGAGCTACAACAACTTCGTCGACGCCGACGCCGCCCTCCGCGCCGCGTTCGACTTCGCCGAGCCCGCTGTCGCCATCATCAAGCACGCCAACCCGTGCGGTGTCGCCGTTGGTTCCGCTGATGCTGCAGACCCGATCGCCGATGCCCACGCCAAGGCCCACGCCTGCGACCCCGTCTCCGCCTTCGGCGGCGTCATCGCTGCCAACCGCACGGTCACCGCCGCCATGGCCGAGACCGTTGCCGGCATCTTCACCGAGGTTGTCATCGCCCCGGACTTCGAGCCGGAAGCCGTGGAGATCCTCTCCAGGAAGAAGAACATCCGCCTGCTCGCCCTCCCCGAAGGCCACGACCGCTACCCGGCCGAAATGCGCCAGGTTTCCGGCGGTGTGCTGGTTCAGATGAGCGACAAGGTGGACGCTGACGGCGACAACCCCGCCAACTGGACCCTCACCGCCGGCGAAGCCGCTGACGAAAAGACCCTCGAGGACCTCGCCTTCGCCTGGACTGCGTGCCGCGCGGCCAAATCCAACGCCATCCTGCTGGCCGACAACGGTGCGGCCGTGGGCATCGGCATGGGCCAGGTCAACCGCCTGGACTCCTGCCGCCTCGCCGTCGAGCGCGCCAACACGCTGGGCGTTTCGGTTGAGTCCGACGTCGAAGGTGCTGGCGGTGCGTCAAACGCCGACGCGACCGGCGCACCCGAGCGCGCCCGCGGTGCCGTCGCAGCCTCCGACGCATTCTTCCCGTTCGCTGACGGCCTGCAGATCCTGATCGACGCCGGCGTGCGCGCAGTGGTCCAGCCGGGCGGTTCCGTCCGGGATGAGGAAGTCGTCGCCGCAGCGAACGCGGCCGGCATCACCATGTACTTCACGGGTGCCCGCCACTTCTTTCACTAGAACCACTCCCATCGATTGCTCCACAGGAGCCTTTCACCTCTGAAAACGGCGCGGGGCCCGCTCCGGCAGGCTTCCCTGGCCGAGCTTGCGAGGCGCGGGGCCGGTAGGGAGCAATCGATGGTGTGGCAAACGTCGACGGCGCCTGTCCCCGCTGAGGGGACAGGCGCCGTGGGGCCTTAATGGGCAGCTAGGAAGGACGTGGTGCCGGGTCCGCGCCCCGCTGCATGAGGCGCGGACCCCCTTCCGGAAGCCGAAGCTCCCGGGGCTTGGCGTCGGCCATTCGCTGTTTGGTCCAGTACTCGAGGATCTCCTCGTGGGTCTGGGCCGATTTGCTATGGCTGACGGATCCGTTGCCGGATTCCTCGTCCTTCGAGGAGTTCCTAGGCGGCTGCGGCAAAGTTGTACGCATCCTGGATGACAGTGCCCCAGTACGGCCCGTACATTACGGCCGACCGGTTGTAGCCGTAGCTGTTGATCGAGTTCTGGACGCCGTCGGAGCCGCTGCCGATGAACCACGGGCCGCCGGAGGAGCCGCCGGTCATGTCGCACGGGATTCCCTGGGTAGCGAACTGCGGGTTGTTGGTGTCATTGGTGGCCGTGCCGGTGCAGCTCCAGAGGGAGGTGCCGTTGAACGGCAACGCCTGGGGGTATCCGTAGGACTTGTAGGTCAGGCCCCGCGGCTGGTTGAAGGCCACACCCGAGGCGCCGACGACATCCCCCAATTTCGCCCCATCTTCGCGCGGGTTCACGACGGCGAATCCAGTGTCGTAGGTCATGTCACCGTTGGCGGTCCACTGGGTGGGGGCAAAGAGCTTCGTGGCGGTCCACTTGCCGTATGGAGCGTTGCCGTTGTCGTAGGCCGGGATGAACGCGAAGTTGGTGACGAACGCGCCGGGCCCTTCGTTGAGGCAGTGTCCAGCCGTGGCCACCGTGCTCTTGTTGGCAGAGGAGACGGCGTTCCCGGAGCAGACGTAGTTAGTGGTCCCGATGCTGAAGAAGACCTTGCCGATGTGGTCCACCGGTGTCTCAAGCTTGGCAATGGTGGGTTTGCCCTTGGTGGCCTTCACCTTGGTGGAGGCTCCCTTTTCCACCGAAATGGCGCTGGAGGTGTTGCCTCGTTCCACTGCCTTGTCGGCCAGGACATCGCCGGGTATCGCGGCGCGCATGCGGTCCGGGGTCCAGTAGTCGGCCGTGCCGGTGCTGTCCAGCGTTGCGCTGGCAACTGAAGGTGCTGCTTTAACGTCCGACGCCGATGGGGCAGCATGGGCACTTCCGGCGCCAACCAGCGCCAAGAGGGCAGCTGCCGAAAGGCTCAGGATGTTGGTGGCCAAGGACCTGGTACGCGTCATTGTTGTCCTGTCTGAAACGGGTGAGGGCGTGCCCGGGAGAGCCGCCGCGTGACCCATGTAACCTATCGAGACATGACAAATTTGTAAATACTAGTGACGCCTCAAGTATGGTATGAAAACACTGCCCGGTCTGGATGGTACCGGTGCGCGGCTCTGGTAAAACCCTTGCGGAAGGGTATTTTCTCTATACGGTGATACGTCCGATCTGGGCTCCGGACTCTCAGCGAAGTGGGGTCCAATCGTGATTGCTTTCCGGAAATCCGCCAACAGGTCCGCCGTGAACGGCTGGCATGTGTCGGCCGACGCCAGCGCCCAGGGTGCTTCCCCGGACATTGAGGCGTACGCCGCAGCCCTGCAGCTGCGCGACGTCGATCCGGTCCACTCGTTCACAGCCGCCGAAGAGCTGCGCCGCCAGGACCCCAAGTACGTGCAACTCTGGCCAAGTGACATACCGCACAAGAGGCGCTGACCGGATCCTCACCTGAGCCGGCGGCTCCCGGAGGTAACGCGCGACGGCGGCTGGCCGCCCGGGGCTGCGCACCGTTGTTCCATGCCCAAATCCGCTGTAATGCAGGGCCGCCCGGCCGTCCCGGTAGGGTTCAAAACCGTGTCCTCGGGTAAGTTAGGGGTGGTGAAATAGAAACAAATTTCCAAAAAATCAGCCGACCTTCAGGGAGACGCCCGCGCATGTCCAAGATTATCTATACCCACACCGACGAAGGGCCGATGCTGGCTACTTATTCGTTCTTGCCGATCATCGAAGCGTTTGCTTCGACCGCAGGTGTGGAGGTGGAGACCCGTGACATTTCGCTCGCAGGCCGCATCATCTCCGTGTTCGGTGACTACCTCACCCCGGAACAGCAGATCGGTGACGCCCTTGCTGAACTCGGTGAACTGGCAAAGACGCCGGACGCCAACATCATCAAACTCCCCAACATCAGCGCTTCCATTCCGCAGCTAAAGGCCGCCGTCGCCGAGCTCCAGGGCCAGGGGTACAACCTGCCCGATTACCCGGACAACCCCTCCTCCGACGAGGAAACGGCCATCCGCTCCCGCTACGACAAGATCAAAGGCTCCGCCGTGAACCCGGTCCTGCGCGAGGGAAACTCGGACCGCCGTGCACCGCTTTCCGTCAAGAACTACGCCCGCCAGAACCCGCACTCCATGGGTGCCTGGTCCGCGGATTCCAAAACCAACGTAGCCCACATGACGGCTGACGACTTCCGCGCGAACGAGAAGTCCGTGGTCCTCGAGTCCGACGGCACCATCGCCATCCAGCTGGTCCGCGAAGACGGCTCGGTCAAGGTCCTGAAAAAGGCCTTCCCCGTGCTGGCCGGTGAAGTCATCGACGGCACCGTCATGCGCGCCGCAGCGCTGGACGAGTTCCTGGCAGCCCAGGTAGTCCGCGCCAAGGAAGAGGGCGTCCTGTTCTCCGCGCACCTGAAGGCCACCATGATGAAGGTCTCGGACCCCATCATCTTCGGCCACGTGGTGAAGGCCTACTTCTCCGAACTGTTCGAGACCTACGGCAAGCAGCTCACCGCCGCCGGCTTGAGTGCCAACAACGGCCTGGCCGCCATCCTGAGCGGCCTCGAGGAGCTGCCGGAGGACGTCCGCGAAGGCGTTAAGACGCTCATCCAGAAGGGCCTCGACGACGGCCCGGCCCTGGCCATGGTGGACTCGGACAAGGGCATCACCAGCCTCAACGTGCCCTCCGACATCATTGTGGACGCTTCCATGCCGGCCATGATCCGCTCCTCCGGCCACATGTGGGGCCCGGACGGCGAGGAAGCCGACACCTTGGCCGTCCTTCCTGACAGCTCCTACGCCGGCATCTATCAGGTTGTTGTGGACGACTGCCGCGCCCACGGTGCCTTCGACCCCACCACCATGGGCACCGTACCGAACGTAGGCCTGATGGCCCAGGCCGCTGAGGAATACGGCAGCCACGACAAGACATTCGAGGTCCAGGAAGCCGGCACGGTGCAGATCGTTGACGGTTCCGGCGCCGTGCTGATCGAACACGAGGTTGCTCCCGGTGACATCTGGCGCGCTTGCCAGGCCAAGGATGCCCCCATCCGCGACTGGGTCAAGCTGGCCGTCACGCGCGCCCGCGCCTCCAAGACGCCGGCCGTGTTCTGGCTGGACGAGACCCGCGCGCACGACCGGAACCTCATCGCCAAGGTCAACGAATACCTTAAGGACCACGACGCCGAGGGCCTGCAGATCGAGATCATGTCCCCGGTGAAGGCAACTGCCTTCACCCTGGAGCGCATCCGCAAGGGCGAGGACACCATCTCCGTCTCCGGCAACGTGCTCCGCGACTACCTCACGGACCTGTTCCCGATCCTGGAACTGGGCACCAGCGCCAAGATGCTTTCGGTTGTTCCGCTGATGAACGGTGGCGGACTCTTCGAGACCGGCGCCGGCGGATCGGCCCCCAAGCACGTCCAGCAGCTGCTCAAGGAAAACCACCTGCGCTGGGACAGCCTGGGCGAATTCCTGGCTCTGGCCGTCAGCTTCGAGCACCTGGCCACCACCACGGACAACGCCCGCGCGCAGGTCCTGGCAGACACCCTGGACAAGGCCACTGGAACCTTCTTGCTGGAAAACAAGTCCCCGAGCCGCCGCGCCGGCGAGCTGGACAACCGTGGCAGCCACTACTTCCTCGCCCGCTACTGGGCCGAGGAGCTGGCCAAGCAGACCGAGGACGCGGAGCTGGCGGCATCGTTCGCGGCTGTGGCCAAGGAGCTTTCCTCCAACGAGGACACCATCGTGGGCGAACTGGCCGCGGTGCAGGGCTCAGCGGTGGACGTCGGCGGTTACTACCGTCCGGATGAGGCCAAGGCCTCGGCGGTAATGCGTCCGTCCGCCACGCTGAACAAGATCATTGCGACCCTGAACTAAGCGGCACCGAACCCTTAAGAGGCGGCGCCCCGGGAAACCGGGGCGCCGCCTCTTTTGTCATTTCGACGTGTGGGATAAAGCGCGGGTGGGTTAAAAATCTTCCACGCCGTCCGCCTTCAGCCGCCGTCCTTGCCTTTGCCTTTGCTTCCTTTGCCTTCATCAGACGACGGAGATGCCCGTACGGGGGCCAGCTTGGCGGCCTCAGCCGCAGCGGCATCCGCCTCTGCCTGCTTTTGCGCAGCGGCCGCGTCCTCTGCAGCCTTCGCTGCTACGGCGTCGGCGTCGGCTACGGCCTTGGCCGCCGTCAGGTCTGCGCGGACGGCAGCGACGGCCGTCATGATGCTTCGCCGGCGTTCCGCCGAAACCTGTCCGTTCCCCACTGCGGACGCAAGATTTGCCTCGAAAGTGTCCAAGGCTGCCAGTCCGCCAGCGGGGTCATTATTGGCTGCGGCCTGACTGACGCCGAGGACTTGTTCCTGGAGTTGACGGGCGGCATCGCGTTGAAAGCCGGTCGCGGCGGGACCACACCCGGCCAAGGAACCGGTGAGCAGGAACGCTGCTGCAACCGTCAGGCATTTCGCTGTGGCTGAACGCCGGCGGTACTTCGGTGCAGGGCTCATGGTTCCACGCTCCTCTGAAGTTCTTTGAGATGGTCGCCCAGGGTGCCGGTGACGGCGGGGTAAGGAACGACGTCGGGCGTTGGCTGGGGTGCCAGGCTGAAGGTCAGGGCTGCTGCGGCTGCTCCCGCGGCGAGCAAGCCCACCACGGCGACCGTCCAGAACCGCCTTTCGAGGCGGCGGATCCGGGAAAGATCCGGGACCCATCTGCGTGCATAGGCGCCGCCGGTGACGTCCGATTGGCTCTTGCTGGGCGGGGCTACAGGCAGATCTGATTCGGCGGTGATGGCGATGGACGGCGGCCTGAACGGCATGGCCGGGAGCACTCGGGTGGTCTCCGGCGCGAGCTCGCCCGGTGCGGACACCGGTGACACCAGGGCCTGACGCAGAACGGATTCAACGCCGGCCGCGGCAGGACGGTCCAGTGGTTCGATGGCAGTCATGGATCGGATCAAATCAGCCCATTCCGTGGGCAGGTCAGCCGGGATCTCCGGTGCGCGGTGCAGCCTGGCCACGGCAGATTCGACGGCGCTGCCCGGGTACTCTACGGTCTGCTTGACGCATTCCAGGAGGACCAGACCCAGCGAGTAGATGTCAGTAGCGGCGGACAAGGGAGAACCCATGGCCTGCTCCGGACTGAGGTACGCGGCCGTGCCCACCATGGTTCCTGTGGCGGTAAGCCGGGTTGAGTCCGCGATCCTGGCGATGCCAAAATCCGTGAGTTTGGGGCGCAAGGGTTCGCCCGGACGGATCTGCACCAGCAGGATATTCCCGGGCTTGACGTCACGGTGGATGATGCCCAGGCTGTGCACGTAGGCCAAGGCGTCAGCTACGCCTGCCCCGATGACGGCTAGCTCGTCCAAGGGAACCGCACTATGCCGGATCCGGCTCCGGAGGTCCTGGCCCTCCACGAGTTCCATGGTCAGGAACGGCCGCGGTTCGTCCGGGATGCGGGTGTCGGTGCCGGCGTCGAACAGCGTGACCAGGCTGGGATGGTTGAGCGTCGCCAGCAGCTGGACTTCGGCTTCCTGGCGCTTGAGCTCATCGGCATCCGGTGCCTGTGGAGCAAAAAGCTTCAGGGCGACGTCCCTGCCCAGGTTTTCGTCCAGTGCGCGGTAGACGGATGACATACCGCCGCGGCCGATTACCTCTCCTAGCCGATACCGTCCGCCGAGCACTTCATTCCTAATGGAGCTAGGCGAATCCGCCACCATGACCAGTTCCTCCCGGTGCGCTGCGGCACTATTCTTCCTCAATAATACCGGCCGGTAAGGCATCCATGAAGCCGTCTGCCGGCACGCCGACGGCCCGGCAGAGAAGTCATCGGGACCTTCTCAGCCGGACCTCCGGTCACAAGGACAAGTGCTGGTAGTTGAGCTCTCCGGCGGCCACCTCCTATCGGAATGCTGGCTATGCCGCAAACGGCGGAGCCGGTGTGTTAACGGTTTTAGGCGTCGCAGTCTGCTGACTGCGGAGTCCGGTTATGCCTTCCGGCGCCGCTTGAGCATCAGCAGCCCGGCAAGCAGCAGGACGAAGGCGGCGGGGAGCAGTGAGGCATCCAAGCCCGTCTTGGCCAGCTTGGCGGTGCCGCCCTTGCCCGTGGTGTTGCTCGTGGTGCCGCCCAAGGTGTTTAGCGAGGCAGATACCGAACCGGTGGTGGTGCCGGCGGGAACAATGGTGATACCGGTCGTGTCAGTTCCCGTGGTGCCGGCAGTTCCGGTTCCCGGGTCCGTGGTGTCCGTGCCGGGGGTTTCGGTACCGGGCGTTTCCGTGTCCGGCGTCTCTGTACCCGGGGTTCCACAGCCATTGCCGCCGCCGATGATGACGCATGCATCAATATCAACATTCACGTCGTCAAGGATGCCGGACGTGTCCAGGCCCAGGTCGATGTCGGCTTCGATGTCGGCGGTGGTGCCGTTGCCGTTGGTGTTGTCGAGGACGCCGTCGCCTAGGCCGAGAGCCAGGTCGATGTCGGCGTCGATGTCGGCGGTGGTGCCGTTGCCGTTGGTGTTCTCGAGGACGCCGTCGCCTAGGCCGAGAGCCAGGTCGATGTCGGCGTCGATGTCGGCGGTGGTGCCGTTGCCGTTGGTGTTCTCGAGGACGCCGTCGCCTAGGCCGAGAGCCAGGTCGATGTCGGCGTCGATGTCGGCGGTGGTGCCGTTGCCGTTGGTGTTCTCGAGGACGCCGTCGCCTAGGCCGAGAGCCAGGTCGATGTCGGCGTCGATGTCGGCGGTGGTGCCGTTGCCGTTGGTGTTCTCGAGGACGCCGTCGCCTAGGCCGAGAGCCAGGTCGATGTCGGCGTCGATGTCGGCGGTGGTGCCGTTGCCGTTGGTGTTCTCGAGGACGCCGTCGCCTAGGCCGAGAGCCAGGTCGATGTCGGCGTCGATGTCGGCGGTGGTGCCGTTGCCGTTGGTGTTCTCGAGGACGCCGTCGCCTAGGCCGAGAGCCAGGTCGATGTCGGCGT
>NZ_QMKP01000018.1 GCF_003287955.1 Arthrobacter sp. AQ5-06
GTCACCTTGGACGGGGAGAAAGATATCCTCGGGCTCTGGGCCGGCACCGGCGGTGAAGGCGCGAAGTTCTGGATGAGCGTGCTCACCGACATCAAGAACCGCGGCGTGAAGGACAGCTTCTTCCTGGACTGCGACGGGCTCAAGGGCCTGCCCGAGGTCGTGGCGAACGTCTGGCCGCCGACGACCGTGCAGACGTGCATTATTCACTTGATCCGGAACACCTTCCGGTTGGCCTCGAAGAAGGACTGGGACGCCCTCAAACGGGACGTGCTGCCCATCTACACAGCGCCGAACGCCGCGGCCGCAAGGACGGCGTTTGAGGAGCTCACGGAGCGCTGGGGCAAGAAATACGGGGCGATCGTGCGGCTCTGGGAGAATGCATGGGAGGAATTCGTCCCCTTCCTGGACTATGACGTGGAAATCCGGCGGGTCATCTGCTCCACGAACGCCATCGAATCCTTGAACGCGAGGTACCGGCGCGCCGTCAAGGCACGGGGTCATTTCCCGACCGAGCAGGCTGCGCTAAAGTGCCTGTATCTGGTCACCCGCTCCCTCGATCCGACCGGTGCCGGCAAGACCCGATGGGCCGTGTGTTGGAAGCCCGCTTGAACGCCTTCGCCATCACTTTCAGCGACCGATTTCCGGCAGCTGAGAGTTACTAGAGAAACCGCCGGATACACCGTTAATGAGATAAGTCCCCTCCCGACGTGAACTTTCTTGAGATGATCGGGCGGAACGCGGCTATTAGTGCCTGGCTGCGGGAAGGACACGCAGCTGACGTCGCCTTCAACGTCCGCATGGGATTACCCGGCGGCCAGCACGAAACCTCCCTGTTCCACTACGCGATCAACGGCTTCATCTTCGACCAGATCACCGTCGCGGTCGACCCTTCCGCCGACCGCAACCAGGTAATCGACGATTTCGTAGAACGACTCATCCCCCGCACCAACTAAATGATCAACCTGCTCGCGCTTCAAGCGTCCGTTAGCCGATCCCCTTAGGACTGAGCCATGCGACAAAGAGCGCTGCCAAAACACCGCCATTTATCGCCGAAAGTCACAGCCAGTTGTCATTTTCAGCGGTCCAGGGGCGGGGGCGGCACCGCCGAAACTGACATGTCGTGTGCCGCCCTGATAGCGTGCCTTTTTACTCGACTGCGAAAACTAAACCAGTCAAAACGTTGGCGGCACCCTTTTGATGGGTACTTGAGGGGGCGAAGTGGACAAGTATGTTGTTGCAGTCGTTGCGGCGATCGGTCTTTTGATCAGCCTGACAAGTTTCTTCAGTGCTCGATTACGGTCTTACACTCTGGCTGATCAATCATTCACTCTGGCAAAATCTCTCCGAGAGCAGACTGACGACAGTCTGGATCCTGAGACACGTCGCACGGCTGCCGCTCTGAGGCAGGAAGTTATCGTTCGAGGTCACCGGGCGACTCAAGAGTTCTTGGACCGCACGCGACCGGGACGTAGAAGGATTCAGATTGAAGCGCTGGGGGCATTCGTAAACCTGACAATTCTCGCGGTGGGGATCTTCGCGCTGAGAGTTCCGGAGCAGTATGTGGGTCTAAAGATGCTCGCTGGGGGAACAATTCTTCTGGCTGGAATTCTCGCGGGCTGGCTAATGGAGCGCTCGGGCCGGAAACAAGAGGTAAGGGACCGTGACCTTGAGGCCAAGGGACGGCAAGAATTGGCGTTTACGGGACGAGGACTGGGATCGTGAGCCAGAACCTCGTGAGCCGAGGAAACTGGCTAAAGAAGATTTTAAGGACGCAGCCCGCCCCGCCCTCGTAGTTCACGGACACACAGCGCAACGTCGAAGGCCCCGCCCGTAGTCTGTTTAGATGCCTCGTTTTGCGCTTGGTATTGACTCCGTCCCCCGACCCGTCCGCGCCCAGGAGCTGCTGGACGCCGTGAACCAGCGGGTCGTCATCGCCGACGGCGACATGGGCGCCATGCTGCAGGGCCGGGAACTGTCCCTCGAGGACGACTTCCAAGGGCTGGAAGGCTGCAACGAGATCCTCAACGACACGCGCCCGGATGTCATTGGGGACATCCATGACGTGTACTTCGCAGTGGGAATCGACGCTGTCGAAACCAACACCTTCGGCGCGAACTGGTCCAACCTCTTCGACTACGGCATCGACGACCGGATTGAAGAGCTCGCCCGGAAGGGCGCCGAAATCGCCCGAGAGCGTGCAGAAGCCGCAGAAAAAACAGACGGACGGATGCGTTGGGTCCTGGGCTCGATGGGGCCGGGCACTAAGCTCCCCAGCCTCGGGCACACGACCTACGACTACCTCAAGCAGACCTTCGCCCTGCAGGCCGGCGGCCTTATCGACGGCGGAGCGGACGCCTTCCTCATCGAAACCAGCCAGGACCTCCTGCAGACCAAAGCCGCGATCAACGGCTGCAAGCAGGCCATCGTGACCCGCGGCATCCGGCTCCCGATCTTCGTCGAGGTGACCGTCGAGACCACCGGAACCATGCTGATGGGATCCGAAATCGGCGCCGCCCTCACCGCGCTCGAGCCGCTCGGCGTCGACGCCATCGGCCTGAACTGCGCCACCGGGCCGGACGAGATGAGCGAGCACCTGCGCCACCTTTCCAAACAGTCGTCCGTGGCCATCGCCTGCATGCCCAACGCCGGGCCGCCCATCCTTGGCGCCAACGGCGCGCACTATCCGCTGTCACCCACCGAACTCGCCACGCGCACGAGCAGTTCGGGCGGGAATTCGGCCTGGGCCTCGTGGGCGGATGCTGCGGTACGACGCCGGAGCACATGGCCGCCGTCGTCGAACGCCTTGCGCCCTTCCGCACCGTCGGCGCCATCACCAGCGGTGGTAGGGGCGCCGACGGCGGCCGCGTTCCCAGCGAGCGTGAAGCAGGCATCGCTTCCCTCTACCACCATGTGAATTTTGACCAGGAGTCGGCGTACCTCGCCATTGGCGAGCGCACCAAAGCGAACGGTTCGAAGGCCTTCCGCCAGGCGATGCTCGACGAGCGTTGGGACGACTGCGTGGACATCGCACGCGAGCAGGTCCGCGTCGGCGCGCACCTGCTCGATGTGTGCATTGACAATGTGGGGCGCGACGGCGTGGCCGACATCAAGGAGGTCGTCTCACGTTTCGCGTCGGCCTCCACCCTCCCGCTCGTCATCGACTCCACCGAACCGCCCGTGCTGCAGGCCGGGCTCGAACACATCGGCGGACGCCCGGTGGTAATTCCGTCAACTACGAGGACGGCGACGGCCCGGACAGCCGCTTCGCGCGCATCATGCCGCTCGTGAAGGAACACGGCACCGCCGTGATCGCCCTGACCATCGACGAGCAGGGCCAGGCACGCACCACCGAGGGCAAGGTGGCCATCGCCTCCCGCCTCGTCGACGCCCCTGGTGGGCGAATGGGGCATGCGCGTCGAAGACATCATCATGGACTGCCTGACCTTCCCCATCGCCACCGGCCAGGAAGAGACCCGCCGGGACGGCATCGAAACCATCGCAGCCATCCGGCAAAATAGTGGCATGCGAAAATAGCCGCATGACCCACGCACAGCACCAGACGGCCGCCCCGGGCGGACAAGCAGCCTCCGACTCTGCCTTCGAATTCGCTTACCGGGCCGCGCAAAAGAGCCTCCGCGAAGGTGGCATCCCCATCGGAGCAGCCCTCGCGCGTGCTGGCGTGGTCATCGGGAGCGGACACAACGAGCGAGTCCAAAAGGGCGATCCGATCGCGCATGGCGAGATGTCCGCCCTTCGCGCTGCCGGCAGGCAGAAAAGTTACCGGGACACGACGCTTTATACGACTCTCGCACCGTGCGCCATGTGCACCGGAACCATCATCCAGTTCAAAATCCCCCGCGTGGTCGTGGGTGAAGCGCGCACGTTCGACGGCGAATTTGAGCTGCTGAGATCGCGCGGCGTGGAGGTGGTGGTCCTGGATGATCAGCGTTGCGTGGACATGATGCGCACCTTCCAGGAGAACAATCCGGAACTGTGGGCGGAGGACATCGCCGAGTAAGGCTTGCCGCGTAGCCCGACCGGCGGGGCACGCCTGGCCTCGGTCCGGGATCCGCGATCTTGTCCTCCCCGGTTCACCCGCCAGCAACCGCGAGTCCCCGAGCCGTTCGCCCCCACGCAGCAGACTTTTCACGCACCCTTTTGCCCGATCCCAACAGCCGGGCGGAGAATCCCCGATTCCTAGGAGTACTCCGTGTTCGTGAAAAGCACCCTCGCCGCCGTCGCCGTCCTTGGCACATTGGCCGTGACGGCAGTAGCCCCCGCGCAAGCCCAGAACGAGGCACCCAGGCCCTCGCCCGTCGTCGTCGGCCAGCCCCTGGCCCAGGCGCATGCCCACAACGACTATGAGCACGACCGCCCGCTCTTCAAAGCGCTGGAGCATGGCTTCACCAGCGTCGAAGCGGACGTGTGGCTGGTGGACGGCGAGCTGCGGGTGGCCCACGACCTGGCCAATGCAAAGCAGGGCGTCACGCTCGAGAGCCTCTACGTTGACCCGCTCCAGGACATCGTCCGCAGCCAGCCCGGCCACAGCGTCTATCCGAAGTGGGACGGCAGCCTGCAGCTGCTGATCGACATCAAGAGCGAAGGCGAGGCCACCTACGCCGCCATCGAACAGGAACTGGCCGAGCACCGCGACATCATGAGCCGCTACACGAACGGCAACACCAAGACCGGCCCGGTCACGGCGGTCATCAGCGGCAACCGCCCGCTGGCCACCATGGAGGCACAGACCAAGCGGTTCAGCTTCTACGACGGCCGCTCCGCCGACCTCACCTCCGGCCTGCCCGCCGCGCTGATGCCGCTGGTCAGCGATAACTGGACCAAACTCTTTACCTGGCAGGGCGTCGGCTCCATGCCCGAGGCTGAACGCACCAAGCTGCACGCCTACGTGGCCGAGGCGCACGCCAACGGCTACCGCGTCCGCTTCTGGGCCACCCCCGACCAGCCCGGCACCGCCCGCGACGCCGTCTGGAGCGAACTCGCCGGTGCCGGCGTGGACCACATTAACACCGACGACCTCGCCGGCCTGCAGCAGTTCCTCACCGCCCGCACTCTCTAACTCCCACCCCGGCAGAACTCCGACCCCAGCAGAATCAGGACCCTCCCCATGCCTTCAAAGACCATGAAAATTACGACGGCGGCAGCCGCCCTGGCGTTCGGCCTCCTTGCGGCCCAGCCCGCCCACGCAGCCGACAACAGTTCCGAGGACAAGCAGGCGTTCAGCTTCGGCGTGATCGGCGACATCCCTTACGGCGCTGCTGAAATCGCCAAGTTTCCCGCCCGCATCCAGGACATCAATGCCGACAGTGCGCTGAAGTTTGTAGCACACGTGGGCGACATCAAGAGCGGTTCCTCCGTCTGCTCCGATGAGTATTTTTCCTACATCCGCACGCAGTTCGACACGTTCACGCACCCGCTGGTCTACACCCCGGGCGACAACGAATGGGTGGACTGCCACCGGACCAACAACGGCGCCTACAACCCGCTGGAACGGCTGGAAAAGGTAAGGGAAGTATTCTTCAACGAACCTGGCAAGACGCTCGGCGCCACCATGCCCGTCAAGAGCCAGGAAAGCCTTGGGCTCCCCGAGGATGTCCGCTTCACCCAGAACCGGGTGTCCTTCTCCGTGCTGAACATCCAGGGCAGCAACAACTCACTCATGCCCTGGACCGGCCTGGGCAAAACCGCCGCCACTCCGGAGCAGTTGGCCGAGGTGGAGCACCGGACGGACGCAGTCCTGGCCCAGATCCGCGAGACCTTCGCCGACGCTGAACGCCGCAACGACAGGGCCGTAGTGCTGATGACCCAGGCCGACATGTTCGATCCGTCTCTGCTCGCCGCCGCATCCGCCAACCCGGAAACAATGTCCGGCTTCCGCGAGATTGTGCAGACCATTATTGAGGAGACCAACGGCTTCGACGCCGCGGTCTATCTCATCAACGGCGACAGCCACGTCTTCGCCGAGAACCAGCCCCTCGCCGAAGGCTCACCCTGGCTGGACATCTATGGGCAGCCCTCCGCGGACAACCTCCAGCGCATCACCGTGGACGGCTCCAACAACGCCACCAACTACGTCCGGTTCACCGTGGCCGGCAACAGCGCGGACGGCGCCGGCGTCCTGAGCTGGGAGAAGGTCCCCTTCAGCCAGTAAGCACCGGCGCAAACATCAAGCGGACGACGGCGGGAGGTTCCCGCCGTCGTCCGCTCTGCGTGATTCCCGAAAGCTATGTCACGTCGCTCTGTTGTGCTGCTTTGGCTGGCCATTGGTTAGAGGCTGAGTTCCATGAAAACGCTGTATGGATCCAGCGCGTAGTCGGCAAACGGCGGGCACTCGGTGAAGCCGTGGCGGGCGTAGAGGCGCCGCGCGGGCGCGAAGTAATCCTCGGTTCCGGTCTCAAGATAGATGCGCTCGAGGTTTCGGGTCCGGGCATCGTCGAGGATATGCCGGAGCATGAGGGTGGCCACGCCGCGTCCCCGTGCCGTTGCCGTGGTGCGCATGGACTTGATTTCACCGTTCCCGGGGGAACCGGGAGGTGAGCTCAGAAGCTTGAGTGCGCCACACCCCAGCAGGTCGCCGTCCTCGCGGGCCGTCCATAACGTGATCGACGGTCCGGACAGAACAGAGTGGTCCAGGGCGTGCACGCTTTCAGCAGGCGAGGTGGCGAACATATCTGCCAGGTGCTCGCTCAGGAGCTGATGGACATCGCCGCGTGCGGGGTCGTTCCTTTCAATGTGAATCATCGCCTCAAATTTACCGGGTAAGGCTCTGGACCAAACCAGGCCCATTTGCGCACCGCAACACCGGTGTGCGATCATTCCCGTATTCGTGACCCGTCGGCAGGAGGTGAGACCCGTGAACGCAGTATCCACAATGGGTGCTCCCCTGCAAGACAGGTTCGCGCGGCTGAGCTAGTCGCCACCGGGAGCGCCCAACAGGCAATTCGCGAAAGGCGACTCCCATGAACACAACCCCTTCTTCAAATCAGCACTTCACCCCGACGGCGGCGACCCGGCGTGCGTTGGTCCTCGGCGGCGGCGGATCGACAGGCAACGCGTGGCTGATCGGCGTTATCGCCGGCCTGTCCGATGCCGGGCTGGATGTCACCGAGGCTGACCTGGTTATCGGGACATCGGCCGGATCGACGGCCGCGGCCCAGCTAGCCGGCGCAACCCCTGCCGAACTGCTCGCCGCCATCCTTGACGCGGCGCCGCAGCACCGGACCGGTCCGGCCGGATCCGACGGCGGACGCGTTCCGGTCAGGCCGGTGGCGGACCACCTGGAGAGAACGGCCAGGATCATCGCCGCCGCCGAGGACGCGGCTGACATGCGCCGCAGGATGGGTGCGCTGGCACTCGACCTGGCGGCGGCGTCGGACGCTGCCGTGCAAGCGCGGTGGCGGGCCACCGTCGCCGCGCGGCTGCCCAGCCTGCGCTGGCCGCAACAAAGAATGCTCATCACGGCGGTCGATGCCCGCACCGGTGAACCGGCCGTGTTCGACCGGCACAGCGGGGTAGACCTGGTGGACGCCGTCGCCGCCAGCTGTGCCAGCGGCTTCGCCTACAGGATCGGGGACAACAGCTATATCGACGGCGGCCACCGATCCAACGCCGAGAATGCTGACTTGGCAGCCGGCTACGCACGGGTGCTGGTGCTGTCACCCTTCGGTGGCAGATCACGGACGCCGGTGGACTGGGGCATGCATCTCGCAGCACAGGTCGACGAACTACGCGCAAACGGCAGCAGCGTCGAAACCATCTTCCCGGACAGCAACTCCGAGCACATGTTCGGCGCCAATGCGATGGATCTGTCGCTGCGACCGCCCGCTGCCCAGGCTGGTTACAACCAAGGCAGAGCCCTTGCCGAGCAGCGCACCGAATTCTGGCGCTGACGCTCTCGAAGACGGTCGACTCGGCAGGCATGACGAGACCTGCCAATGCCGCGGATGGGCGTCGCCGTCGTACTGGTGGGGCTCGTTGTTGCCTGGCTCAACCGGGACTTCGTCGGATGGTTCGCCTACGCGCCGCTGAGCAATACGCCGTTCACTGCGAACGGCGCCGCCTTCATACCCAAGGGACGCAAGTCGGTCTGGCCGTAACCGGAGTGGGCCTGCCTATTTCTGGCCGGTGGCAGTGCTTAGGGAGAGAGTGCTGGAGGCAGGGTTCGAACGTGTCGCATTTGAACGGTGTACAGAGCCCAGGCACCGCCCCCATGCAGCGCTGAGCGCCGGCCTCAAGCGATAGCCACGGGACATCCCGCCGTCACCCCAGCAGGTCGTCCTGGTAGCACCAGCGCCAGTCTTCTCCCGGCTCGATGCTCCGCATGACCGGGTGCCCGGTCGCTTCGAAGTGCTTGGAAGCGTGGGTTTCGGGGGAGGAATCACAGCAGCCCACGGTGCCGCAGGTCAGGCACATCCTGAGGTGAACCGTCGTCGTGCCTTCCCGGAGGCAGCCCGCGCAGTAGGCACCGCGGGGCACCTCCCGGTACCGGGCCGACTCCAGGTGGCCGCATACACCGCCGGGCCTCGCGATCCCTTCGCCGCCGCCCTCGCCGGACGTGTCCACCTCGTCGAGCGCCAGGTCCAGCATGGATTCCTCAACGTCCAGCCGGTCCAGGACATCAGTGAGGACTTCCTGGGCGTACGCGCCGCCGCGCCGCAGCTCCAGTACCGTGGCCCTTTCTGCTTCCAGCATGGCAAGCCGCAGCCGTGCGTAGCGCTCGCTGGGGGTCGCTGTTTCCGCCGACGGCCGGCCGAGCCGTTCCCAGGCAGCCAACCCGCGCTCCTGGGTGCGCCGTTTCAGCATGGCCACGACCTCCGGCGGATCGTCATCAGTGCGCAGTTCCTGCAGGCGGGCCACGCCGGCAGCGGTGGCGAGCTGCATCAGCGACGCCTGGTTCAGCGCGTCCTCGCGCTGGTCCGGGCCCTGGACGCGCAGGATCCGGACCAGAGCCGGAAGAGTGAACCCCTGCAGCGTCAGCGTGCCGCCCACCACCACCAGCGCGGCCAGAATCAGCACCGAGCGGTGTTCCAGGTCCGCGGGCAGTACCAGCACCGCGGCCAGGGTGACCACGCCTCGCATTCCGGCCCAGGAGACAATTGCCGCGAACTGCCACGGCGGCGCCGGGTCGTTCCGCTGCACTGCCGGAATGAGGCGGGGCAGGTAGGTGGCCGGGAACACCCACACCGGCCGGAGCACCAGCACCGCCAGCAGGATCACGGCGCAGCCGGCCCAGATCCGGCCGGCGCCAAGGGAATCGTCCTGGACGCCTTCAATAATGGTCCGGACCTGCAGCCCGATCAGCAGGAATACCGCATTTTCCAGCAGGAACTGCACCGTGTTCCAGTTGCTGCGCTGGCTCAGCCGGGCGGCACCGTTGGGCATGGAGGGAGCCTTGGTGCCCATCACCAGCCCGGTAACGACGACGGCGAGGACACCGGAGGCGTGGATCGCTTCCGCCGGAAGGTACGCGACGAAGGGGGCCATCAGCGACGTCGAGGTGTTGATCGCGACGTTCCGGATCCGTTTGCGGAGCACGGTCAGCACGTAGGCAGCGGCCATGCCGACTACCACCCCGCCCCCGGCCGCGAGCAGGAATCCACCGGCGATCTCCGTTGCGGACACTGACCCCGAGATGGCGGCAATGGCAGCGCGGAGGCAGATCAGTGCCGTTGCGTCGTTGACGAGGGATTCACCCTCAAGGATAGTGACGATCCTGCGCGGCATCCCCACCTTCCGCGCGATGGCGGTGGCTGCCACCGCATCCGGCGGCGCCAGGACTGCGCCGAGCGCGATCGCGGCAGCGAGCGGGATCTCCGGGAACAGCCACCAGACCACGAAGCCCACGGCGATGGTCCCGAAGATGACATAGCCCACCGAGAGCAGCCCGATGGCGCGGCGGTTGGAGCCGAAATCGAAGAGGGAAGTCCGCAGCGCCGCGGCGTAAAGCAGCGGCGGTAACAGGCCCACGAGGACTAGTTCCGGGTTCAGTTCAATGTGCGGAACGAAGGGGAGGAAAGAACCGGCGACGCCGGCCAGCACCAGCAGCAGCGGAACCGAAATGTTGAGCTTCCGGCCCAGGGCGCTCCCGGCGCAGACCACTCCGACGAGAACCAGAAGTCCCAGCGCGATCTCCATTGGGCCATTGTCTCAGGCCGCAAGAAAAGGTGTCCGGCAGCCAGGTATTTTTCGGTGCCGAGGCTCGAGGGGTGCCTAAACCAGCGGCCACGGGTAACGCATGCCCGTGAGGTCAACCGGCAGCGTCCCCTCATGCAGCATGCGCCGCACCCGCCGCTTCAGGGCGGCAGTCTCGTCGTCGTCGAGCAGCTCGGCCACCTCGGCAGGCACGGCATCGGCGAGCGGCGCGATGTCCGCCAGCAGGGCCACGGGGATTGCCTCGCCGGCAAAGTCCCAGATCACCGTGCGCAGCTTGAAGACCGCGGAAAAGCACAGTCCGTGGTCAATGCCCCAGATCCGGCCGTCCCCACCTCGCAACACGTGTCCGCTCTTGCGGTCGGTGTTGTTGGCGATGTAGTCGAACAGGGCCATCCGGGACATGTCGGGGTGGGTGGAAGGGTCTTCAGCGGCCAGCGTGAAGTAATGCTCGCGGAAGTCGCAGTCGATGAACCACTGAAGCGACCCAACTCCCAGCGGCACGTCCTCCCGGATCACCGTGGGCGGCACCATGCCCCACCCCAGCGACTCGCTCAGCAGGTACGCCGCACGTTCCCGGCGGTGCAGCCCGGGTTCGAAGTCGGACAGCGGCCGTTCGCCGGCCTCCGGTTTGTAGACCGCATGCGCAGTATCGTCCCCGCGGCTGAGCTGCACCAGGAACGTCTCGTTGCTGCTGCGCGCAATCTGCCCCACCAGTTCCACGCTGCCCTCGGTGAGCAGCGTCAGCTCCCGGCCGGACACCGTATGTCCCAACTCACTGCGGCCTCAGCCCGCTCAACGGCTCCGAGTGCGAATTCACCATCAGCACCGAGGCCGCCTGCCCATCGACAAACGAAACAGCGGACACTGAACCCGGGCTGATCATGATGCGCTGGAACAGGTCCAGTTTGGTGCCCAGGGCGTGGGCCACCGCCGCCTTGATGGGATCGGCATGGGAGAAGCAGACGACGACGCCACCTGCGTGGGCAGCGCACAGCGCCGCCAGCGCACCAACAATCCGTTGCTGCATCTCCGGAAAGCTCTCACCGTTGGGAAAACGGAACGTGGACGGGCTGTTCTGGACGGTCCGCCATTCCGGCAGGACGTTCAGGTCCGCGATCGCCGCGCCGGTCCAGTCACCGAAGTCGCACTCCAGCAGCCCGGCGTCCCGGTGCACGTCCAGCCCGGTGCTGGCCGCCGTCGGCTCGGCCGTTTCCCAGGCGCGCTCCAGCGGCGAGGAGTAGACGGCGCTGACCGGAAGCCCCGCGAGCCGTTCCGCCACCTGCTCGGCCTGGGCGCGGCCGCGCTCGGACAGGTGCAGTCCCGACGCGCGGCCCGGCAGCACCATCCCCGTGGTGGGCGTCTCCCCGTGCCGCACCAGGAGCAGGAGCGTGCTCGCAGGCGCCATGGCGGATTCTGCTGAGGATGCCGGCGGTGCCGGCTGGGCTGCTGCAGTCATCAGCACCAGCGTACGGCCCGCAGTCTCTTCCCCAGGACGAATATTTGAGATTGCCCATATATACATCCCGAAACAGGTCTACCTTGGAGGAGTGAACGAACGCCCTGAAATCTTCACTGTTGGTGAACTGCGTGCCGCCGGCCACGTTCACAAGGACCTGCGCCGGGAAATCCGCGACAACCTCCTGGCCGCACTGGCGGCGGGCCGCGATCCGTGGCCCGGCTTGTTCGGTTTCAGCCGTACCGTGCTGCCGCAGCTCGAGCGGGCCCTGATCGCCGGGCATGACGTCGTCCTGCTGGGCGAGCGCGGACAGGGCAAGACCCGTATCCTGCGAACCCTGGCCGGGCTGATGGATGAATGGTCGCCGGTGATCGAGGACTCGGAACTGAACGAGCACCCCTACGAGCCCATCACCGCGCACTCCCGCGCCCTGGCCCACACCGAGGGGGACCGGCTGCGCGTGGCCTGGCGCCACCGTTCGGAACGTTATGTGGAAAAGCTCGCGACGCCGGACACCTCCGTCGCGGACCTGATCGGCGACGTCGACCCCATGCGGGTAGCCGAGGGCCGCCGCTTGGGCGACCCGGAAACCATCCACTACGGCCTGATCCCGCGCTCCAACCGCGGCATCGTGGCCATCAACGAACTCCCGGACCTCGCCGAGCGCATCCAGGTCTCCATGCTGAACGTCATGGAGGAACGCGACATCCAGATCCGCGGCTACGTGCTGCGGCTGCCGCTGGACGTCCTGGTGGTGGCCTCCGCCAACCCGGAGGACTACACCAACCGCGGCCGGATCATCACGCCCCTGAAGGACCGCTTCGGCGCCGAAATCCGCACGCACTACCCCATCGAGCTGGACGACGAAGTGGCCGTCATCGAGCAGGAGGGCCACCTGGTGGCCAGTGTTCCGCCGGTCATCCTGGAAATCCTGGCCCGCTACACCCGCGCGCTGCGCCAGTCCCCGGCCATCAACCAAACCTCCGGTGTGTCGGCACGGTTCGCCATTGCGGGCGCCGAGACCGTGGCCGCAGCAGCGCTGCGGCGGGCCAGCGTGCGCGGCGAGGACGAAGCCGTGGCCCGGATCATCGACCTGGAGGCCGCCGTGGAAGTCCTCACGGGCAAGATCGAATTCGAATCGGGCGAGGAAGGCCGCGAACAGGACATCCTGGACCACCTCCTGCGCACCGCCACTGCCGAAGCCGTGCGGGAGCACTTCCAGGGCCTGGACATGGGCCCGCTGGTGGCCGCGCTGGACGGGCACTCGACCGTGACCACCGGCGAACTGGTCACCGCGAAGGAATTCCTGGCCAACCTCCCGTCCCTCAACGGATCAGGCCTCTACGACGACATCAGCGAACGCCTGGGTGCGGAAAACGACGGCCAGCGTGCCGCCGCCGTCGAACTGGCGCTCGAGGGGCTTTACCTCGGCCGCCGGATTTCCAAGGAGTCCGACGACGGGGCCACCATCTACGGCTAGGGACAGGAAGTGCCATGAGCCTTCACAACCGGTCCAGGTACGGCCGCTACACCGGCGGACCTGACCCGCTGGCGCCGCCGGTGGACCTGGCGGAGGTGCTGGACGCCGTGGCCGAGGACGTCATGGCCGGCTACTCGCCCCGGCGAGCGCTCCAGGAGTTCCTGCGGCGCGGCGGCCGCAGCCAGGAAGGTCTGGACGGCCTTGCCGGCCGGATCCGGCAGCGCCGCAAGGACCTCCTGGGTCGGCATAACCTGGACGGCACCCTCAACGAGGTCAAGAAGCTGCTGGACGCCGCGGTGCTGGAGGAACGCAAGCAACTGGCCCGCGACGCCATGATGGACAACACCGACCGCGCGTTCCGCGAGATGCAGCTGCAGAACCTGCCCCGCTCCACGGCAGCCGCCGTCAACGAGCTCGCCTCCTACGACTGGCAGTCCACCACGGCGAAGGAGACCTACGAACGGATCAAGGACCTGCTGGGCCGCGAAGTCCTGGACCAGCGGTTCGCCGGCATGAAGCAGGCGCTGGAAAGCGCCACGGAGGAGGACCGGGCGGCCGTCAGCGAAATGCTGCGCGACCTCAACGCTCTTTTGGACAAACGCCGGCGCGGCGTGGATACGGAGGAGGACTTCCAGGAGTTCATGGCCCGCCACGGCCAGCACTTTCCGGAAAACCCGCAGTCCGTGGAGGAGCTGGTGGACGCGCTGGCCAAGCGGGCGGCCGCAGCCCAGCGGCTCCTGCAGTCCATGTCCCCGGAACAGCGCGCAGAACTGATGCAGCTCTCCGCACAGGCGTTCGGGTCGCCCGAGCTTATGGCACAGCTGGGCCAGCTGGACGAGACCCTCCAGGCCCTGCGCCCCGGCGAGGACTGGACCGGTTCCGAACGCTTCGAAGGCCAGGAGGGGATGGGGCTGGGCGACGGCACCGGCGTACTCCAGGACCTCGCCGAACTGGACGACCTCGCCGAGCAGCTCTCCCAGGACTACGAAGGATCCCACCTGGATGACGTTGATCTCGACGCCCTGGCCCGCCAGCTCGGTCAGGACGCCGCCGTTACTGCCCGCACCCTTGCGGAGATCGAAAAGGCCATGCACGACGGCGGCTACCTCCGGCGCGGGGACGACGGGGACCTGCGGCTGTCACCGCAGGCCATGCGGCGCCTCGGCAGGTCACTGCTGCGTGACGCCGCCAAGCAGCTGTCCGGCCGGCAGGGCCGCCGGGAGACCCGGCTTGCCGGCGCGGCGGGGGAGCAGACCGGTTCCAGCCGTCCGTGGGCGTTCGGGGATGCCGCGCCGTGGGACGTGACCCGGACCATCACCAACTCGATCCGCCGGACCATTGCCGACGGCGGCGACCCGGGCCGTGGCGTCCGCCTGGCCATGGAAGACATTGAAGTGACGGAGACGGAAGAGCGCACGCAGTCCGCCGTCGCCCTGCTGGTGGACGTGTCCTTCTCGATGGCGGCGGAGGGGCGCTGGGTTCCCATGAAACGCACCGCGCTCGCGCTGCACCACCTGGTCTCCACCAGGTTCCGCGGCGACCGGCTGCAGCTCATCACGTTCGGCCGCTACGCCCAGACCATGGACATTGGCGAGCTCACCGCCTTGCCGGCCTTCCGTGAGCAGGGCACCAATCTGCACCACGGCCTGCTGCTGGCCAGCCGGTTCTTCCGCAAGCACCCGACCATGCAGCCGGTCCTCCTGGTGGTGACCGACGGCGAACCCACCGCCCACCTGCTCCCAGATGGCGAGTCGGCATTCTCCTGGCCGCCGCACCCTGAGACCATCCGCAGGACCGTTGAGGAACTGGACCGTGTGGGTCGGGCCGGTGCGCAGACCACGTTCTTCCGCCTCGGCGACGATCCGGGCCTGGAACGCTTCGTCCAGCGGATGGCCCGCCGGGTCGACGGCCGGGTGGTGGCGCCGGAAGCCGGGGAACTCGGAGCTGCCGTGGTGGGGGAATACCTCCGCGCTCACTTCCGCGGCCGCCCTTACGGCGACTCCGACTGGGCTGAATAGACGTTCAACGCCTCGGCCCGCTGATGCAGGCCACCGTTCCCAAGCCCGCCACTGCGGCGCAGCTCGCCGCGTCCATCACCTCCCTCCTCAGTGACGACGGCACCAATGTCAACGGTGCCAACCGGGCGTCCGACGGCGGGAGGTCCCGCCGTCGTCAGCTGCGCACCTCTGCGGGTGGACACCTGGCGATGCGCTGGGCCTCGCTAGGATCGAAGCTGACCGACGCCGGATGGAAGATTGCAGGATTCAGGAATGAGTAACGACACCAAGCGCGACCGCCTCCGCTCGCTCCTTCCTCCCTACCACTACGGGTATGGCAAAGATAACGTCATCTACGCCTACACCACGGACGAATGGGGACTCGGTGGCGGCAACACCAGCGGCGGCAATTATCAGGCGCGCATGCTATCGATCATGATCCTGATAACGGTCGCCATGGTTCCGGCAGCGCTCATTGGCCTTTTCACGTCCATTGCCCTCGCAATCAGCCTGCGCTGGGAGGCACTACCCGCGCTGTTCTTCACACTGTTGTTTTCCGGAGCTGTTTATTCCGGCTTCACCGCATCGGTCCATGAGATCAAAGCCAGGAGGCTCCGGAAGGTGAAAGGGCTGCCTAAGCCTTGGTATGCGGTCACTGACGACCAAGCCCGGAGATGGTTCGAGAAAACCCGCAGCTGGGCATTGCCATCACCAAAGAAAACTTTCCAGGTAGCACCAGGCCTTTCTCCTAGTCACCGACCCGGCAAGCCCAAACGACACCTTCCGTTCACCGTCCCGAAACCGTTGGGGCTATACCCGTTCTCCCGCAGCAGGAAGTCTCTTCACGGAGTTTGATCCGTCCTCCGCCAACCCCTACAAGCGTGAGCTCACCGCCGGGACTCCGAGGATGCTGTCCAGCAGCCCGTTGCGGAATTTTCCTTCGGGATCGTGCGCCGATGCAAGCGAGCGGAAGTCCGCTAAGCGGGGGTAGAGGGACACCCAGTCGTAACCGTCAGGCGTGAAAAGCTTGCCCCAGTGCGGCCTGGCCCCGGACGGCCGAAGCAGGTCTTCGAGCTGCGGCAGAATGGCTTCCACCTGCGGCTGCAGCGGCTTCCAGGTGAAGTGCAGGGCCACGCTTTGCTGCCGGTAGAAAGGGCTGAGCCAGAATTCGTCTGCGGCGCCGGTCCGGATTTCGGAGACAAACAGCAGCGGCGAAAGTTTGTCCGCCAGGCCCCGCACTGCCTGGATGGCAGCAGGTGCCTGCTCCAGCGGCAGGATGAATTCGCTTTGCAGTTCCTCACCGTTGCTGGGCGTGAACTCGTGGCGGAAGTGCGGCAGCCGGTCCAGCCATTGCCCGGGCTCATCCATCTGGACTGTGCAGTTCTCGGCCGACATCCCCGGCAGCGGGTGCCGCGGGCGGATGGCAGCCGTGGCACCGAAATATTCACCGATGGGAGGCTCCGAGTCCAGCGCCTTGAGCCAGACCTGGCTGATGCAATCGCCAACGTAATCGGTGAAAAGACTCACGCTGTAGGCGCTGGACACAAGCTGCGTGAAATCCGCCAGCGCCCGTTCCCACGGCAGGTTTTCCAAAACACGCTGGCGCATGCTGAAGCTCGGCCGGACGGCAAGCTGGAGGCCGGTGACGATGCCAAGAGCGCCAAGGCCCACCACGCTGCCCAGGAATTCCTCGCCGTCCGCGCGGGACAGTGACACCTGCTCGCCGGAGGGCCGGACCAGATCAATGCCCTCCACCGCTCCGGCCAGGGAGGGGTTGTTGACACCGGATCCATGGGTGCCCGTCTGGACTGCCCCGGCCACGGAAATGTGGGGGAGCGACGCCAGATTGTGGATGGCCACGCCGGACTGTTGCAGGCTACGGCACAGGGCGCCGTAGCTCACGCCGCCGCTGACGCGGACGCTCTGCTGTTCCGAGTCCAGTTCGATTTGCTGCGGCAGTGCATCCAGCAGCACATGCACGCCGTCTGTGTCCCCGATGCGGTTGAAAGAGTGCCGCGATCCCAGGGCCTTGACGCGGCTGGAGCGCGCCACCACCTGGGCGAGCTCAGCCACCGACTCCGGGCGCACGACGTCCGCTGACGAGTACTTGAGATTTCCTGCCCAGTTCTTCATGTGCTCGGCTTTCGGGTGAAGGCTAACTATCGATCCAACAACTGTGAGCGCTAACAACACCCTTGTCAAACCGCTTCCGCCACCTCTCGCCGAGGCGGGAGGTAACATCGTCAGCAGGTCATCCGCAGCGGCAACCGCTGCCTGGTTTTGGCCCAGAAAGCGTTGAAAGGGGAGCAGTGCGCGCAACGGTCAAGGACGTCGCGCGTCGCGCCGGCGTTTCACCCAAGACTGTCTCGAACGTCATGAACGGCATAATTCCGGTCAGTGGCGCCACCAGGACCAAGGTGGAGCAGGCCATTCTCGAACTGGATTACGTGCCCAACCTCTCCGCCCGCGGGCTGCGCAATGGGAGGTCCGGTGTCATTGCGCTGGCCTTGCCTGATCTTGGCACGCCGTACTCGGCAGAAATTGCCCACCACATTGTGGAAGTGGCGCACGAGCAGGGCTGGATCGTGCAGATCGAGGAAACCGGCTCCGATCCAAAGCGCGAGCGCGAACTTATGGTGCGCGCCCGCTCCAACCTGATCGACGGACTGATCCTCAACCCTGTGGTGCTGGACGAGAGCGCCGTCCGGGTAGGCGTTGCCCTTCCGCCCGTGGTCCTGCTCGGGGAGGTTACGCAAAGCCTTGCCGACCGCGTCTTTGTGGATAGTGCCGCTGCCGCCCGCGACATGACTCTCGCCTTGGCGCAGCCCGGGCGCCGACGGATCGCCGTCCTGGGAACCACCCAAGGCAGGGGATCGGCTGCGGCGATACAGAGAACTCAGGGCTATGAAGAGGCGCTGGTGATCCTTGGCATCGAACGGGACGAGTCGCTGCTGATTCCCTGCGAAAAGTGGACGCCGCAGACTGCTGCCGATGCGCTCACTGCCTACCTGGGCTCCCACCCGCTTCCCGAGGCGCTGTTCTGCTTCACGGATTCCATGGCCATCGGCGCCCTGAGTGTGCTCTGGAAGAGGGGCCTGCGGATCCCGGAGGACATTGCGGTGGCGGGCTTTGACGACATCGCCGACGGCCGCTACGCGGTGCCGTCGTTGACCACGGTCTCCTTCGACAAGCGGGCTATTGCCAGCGAGGCCCTGCGCCTGCTCACGGAGCGGATGGCCGACAGGGGCCACGAGCAGCGCGTGGTTTCCCTGCACTACAGCATTGTGGAGCGGGACAGCAGCCGCAGCTGAAACGAGGACGGCCCGCCAGATTGTGTGCGCTAACAATTTCTCTTGCCCTGTCGATTACATCGATGTAATGTGAGGCTTGCGTCACCCCCTGAGGGCATCGGCCCGGGAATGGGGACGCACCGGAACCGGAGTTTTGAGCAACAAGAAGTGACCTTTCCGCGGACCCATCCAAAGGAGTGACGGGTGAAGCAGTTTGAATTTTTCGGGAAGCAAGTGTCCCGACGGCAGTTATTGACAGGAACGGCAGCCTTAGGCAGTGTCCTGGTAGCAGGCGGCCTGACGGGCTGCGGCGGAAACGCCCAAGCCTCTGACCTGCGGGACATCGGGTTCTGGCACCTGCTGTCCGGCGGTGACGGCATCAAGATGCAGGCCATGATCAACAGCGCGAACCAGGCCAACCCCGGCTTCAAGGTGCACCCCACGGTCCTGGCCTGGGGCCCGCCGTACTACACCAAACTGGCCATGGCATCGGCCGGCGGGCGGCCGCCGGAAGTGGCGATCATGCATGCCAGCCGGGTTTCCGGATACGCCCCCGGCGGGCTCATCGACCCCTGGGACTTGGACCTGCTGGCCGAGCTCGGCGTTACCGGGGAAAACTTTGCGCCACGCATCTGGGAGAAGAGCCAGCAGAACGGCAAGGTGTTCTCCATCGCCCTGGATTCGCACCCGTTCGTCATGTTCTACAACACGGACATCGCCAGCAAAGCCGGCGTCCTGGGCGGCAACGGACAACTGCAGGAAGTAACTTCGCCGCAGGAGTTCATGGCCATGGCCAGGGAAATGCAGAAGGTCACCCAGGCCCATGGATTGTCCTTCGGTTACCTCGGCAGTGGCTCCCAGATGTGGCGGCTCTTCTACACGCTCTACAAGCAGCACGGCGCGGACATGGAACTGATCCCGGGCCAGCCGATGAAAGTGGACCGCGACGCCGCGATTGAGTCCTTGGAATTCATGGCATCGCTCTTTGATGACACCATCGCTGCGAAGGCCGGCGACATCAGCACGGGCATCGCGGAGTTCGCCCGCGGCGACTCGGGAATGCTGTTCAGCGGAGTGTGGGAATTGCCCACGCTCAAGAAAGCCGGACTTCCGGTGGACGCTGCCACCATTCCCACGCTGTACGGAACGCCGGCAGCATACGCAGACTCGCACTCGTTCGTCCTGCCGCGGCAGCTGAATGTGGATGAAGCGAAACGGCGGGACGTCTACAAGTTCGTGAGCGATGTCCTCAAAGGATCAATCTCCTGGGCAGAAGCCGGTCACATTCCGGCCTACCAACCCGTGGTCCAGTCGCAGGCATACCGCGACCTCACGCCGCAGATCCACTACGCCAACGCAGCGGACATCATCGCCTACGATCCCGAAGCCTGGTTCAGCGGCTCGGGCTCGGACTGGCAGACCTACTTTGCGGAGAACGTCCAGAACGTGTTCCTGGGCCGCGATAAGGCGGCCGCAGGTTGGGACGCCTTTGAGCACCGCACCAACACACTGCTTTCCCGGCCCAACCCGGTCTAACGGCACCGAGCGACAAAGGAGTCTTTCATGAGTTCTTCACTAGCGTCCCGGCGCAGCACCGGTCAGCCGGACATCGCCACAGGGATCCAACCCCAACCAACGCGCCGCCCCTCACGGAGCCGTACCAGGAGCAACCTGAGCGGCTGGGGATTCGCCACCCCGTTCCTGGTCTTCTTCCTTGTGTTCCTGGTATGGCCCATTCTCTATGGCCTCTACATGAGCCTCACGGGCAAGTCCCTGACCGGCGCCAACGACAGCCTGATCGGCTTCGCGAACTACGCCGAGGCACTGGCCGACGCCGACATGTGGCGCTCTTTGGGAAACACGCTCTACTTCACCGTCATCAGCACCGTCCCCCTGGTCCTCGTGGCCCTGGTGATGGCGGCCCTGCTGAACGTGGGGCTGCCTGCCCAGTGGCTGTGGCGGCTTTCCTACTTTGCCCCGTACCTGCTGGCCTCCACCGTGGTCTCGCTGTTCTTCACCTGGATGTACAACCCGCAGCTAGGCCTGATCAATGACTTCCTCTCCAAGATGGGCCTCCCCAAAGTCGCCTGGCTCAACGATCCCAACGTGGCCATGTGGGCGATCGTCATCGCCACGCTGTGGTGGACCGTGGGGTTCAATTTCCTGCTGTACCTGGCCGCGATGCAGAACATCCCCGCACAGCACTACGAAGCAGCGTCCCTGGACGGCGCCGGAGCCTGGCGGCAGTTCTTCTCGATCACCCTGCCGCAACTGACGCCCACCACGGTGATGATCGTGCTCCTCCAGATCCTCGCATCCCTGAAGATCTTCGATCAGGTGTACCAGATGACCGCCGGCGGTCCCGGAGGATCGACCCGCCCCGTGGTGCAGTACATCTTTGAAGCCGGCTTCACCGGCTACCGGCTGGGATACTCCGCAGCCATCTCCTACATTTTCTTCGGACTGATCGTGCTGGTTTCGGTCATGCAGTTCGCCGTCACCCGCCGCAGGAGTGCATAACCATGGCAACCCCAACTATCACCCGTCCCACGCCACGCACAAGCACCAGCGAAGGGATCCGCCGCCCGCGCAAAAAGATGACCGCCGGCAAGATCGCCGCGCTCGTTGTTGCGGCGTTTATCGCAGTGCTGTGGCTGATTCCGTTTGCCTGGGCCACGGCCACCGCTTTCAAGACCGAGACGGATGCGGCCGCTCCGAAGGTCAGCTGGATGCCGCCGTCGGGCTTTACCGCTGAAGCGTTCGTCAAGGTGTTTCAGGACGGCAACATCCCGCTCTGGACGTGGAACTCGTTCTACACCTCGGCGGCCATCACGGCGATCACGCTGGTGATCTCGGCGCTGGTGGCCTACGCCCTGTCCCGGATCGACTTCAAGGGCAAGAAGGTGCTGATGACGGTGATCATTGCCTCGATCATCATCCCGCCGCCGGTCCTCATCATCCCGCTCTTCTACCAAATGCTGGCGCTGAACCTGATCGATACCTCGTGGGCCATCATCCTGCCGCAGGTCATCCACCCGGCCATGGTGTTCGTGCTCAAGAAGTTCTTCGACCAGATCCCGCGCGAACTTGAGGAAGCCGCTGTGATGGACGGCGCCAGCCGCGTGCGGATCTTCACCCAAATCATCTTGCCGTTGTCCCGGCCCATCCTGGCCGCCGTCGCGATCTTCGTGTTCATCGGCGCCTGGAACAACTTCCTGTGGCCCTTCATTGCCACGAACGACGGCGCGCTCCTCACCCTTCCAGTGGGGCTGCAAACCATCAAGAGCGCGTACGGCATCCAGTACGCGCAGAACATGGCCTCCGCGCTCCTCGCTGCGCTGCCACTGATCCTCGTCTTCCTGTTCTTCCAGCGCCAGATCATCAAGGGCGTCGCGACGACGGGACTCGCCGGCACCTGAACCGGCACCTAACGCTTGCCAACAAACACCTACCTACAACAGACCTGAACCACAACCAAGGAGATACCGCACATGTCCCGCGCACGGATCACCCTCGACCGCGACTTCACCCTCGGCGAAGTACCCCGCCGCCTGTTCGGCTCCTTCGTGGAGCACATGGGCCGCTGCGTCTACACCGGCATCTTCGAGCCGGGCCACCCGGAGGCCGATGAGAACGGCTTCCGCCAGGACGTGCTCAAGCTCGTCAAGGAGCTCGGTGCCACCGTCATCCGGTACCCCGGCGGCAACTTCGTCTCCGGCTACAACTGGGAAGACGGCATCGGCCCGCGGGAGAACCGTCCCCGCCGGCTGGACGGCGCCTGGCACACCGTGGAGACCAACGCGTTCGGCCTGCACGAATTCGTGGACTGGTCCCGCCAGGCCGGCACGGAAATCATGGAAGCCATCAACCTGGGCACCAGGGGAGTGGACGCAGCCCGCGAGATCGTGGAATACGCCAACCACCCCGGAGGCACCTACTGGTCGGACCTCCGCGCCAAGAACGGCCACAAGGATCCGTTCGACATCAAGCTCTGGTGCCTGGGCAACGAGATGGACGGGCCGTGGCAGATCGGCCACAAGACCGCTGAGGAATACGGCCGCCTGGCCCAGGAAGCCGCCAAGGCCATGCGCTTCGTGGACCCGGACATCGAGCTGGTGGCCTGCGGAAGTTCCAGCTCCGGCATGCCGACGTTCGGCGACTGGGAGCAGACTGTCCTGACGCACACCTATGACGAGGTGGACTACGTCTCCCTCCACGCCTACTACCAGGAGCACGAGGGCGACGTCGGCAGCTTCCTCGCCAGCGCAGTGGACACTGACTACTTCATCGAGTCCGTGATCGCCACCGCCGACGCCGTGCGTGCCAAGGGCAAACACAAGAAGCACATCAATCTGTCCTTCGACGAGTGGAACGTCTGGTACCAGCGCGGTCTGGACACCGAGGACCAGCCGCACAACGTCGCCAAGGCGGGCTGGCGCGAGCACCCCCGGGTCATCGAGGACAAGTACAACGTGACGGACGCCGTGGTGGTGGGAACCCTGCTGAACTCTCTGCTTCGCCACGGCGACCGCGTCAAGATCGCCAACCAGGCACAGCTGGTCAACGTGATCGCGCCGATCCTTAGCGAGGAAAATGGTCCGGCCTGGCGCCAGACCATATTCCACCCGTTCGCACGGATGGCCGAGCTGGCCAGGGGCCAGATCTTGCGCCTGTCTGTTGACTCGGACAAGTACGAAAATGCCCGCTTCGGCGGCACCGACCTGGTGGACGTCAGCGCAACGTGGAACGAGGAAACGGGGCGCGTGGCACTGTTCTTCGCGAACCGGGGCCTGGAGGAAGCTGCCGACGTCGAGGTCGCCCTGCGCGGGTTCGACGCCCGCCGGGTAATCCGTGCCGAGGTCCTGGAAATTCCGGAAGGCGGAGACCGTTTCACGGCCAATACTCAAAGCACTCCGAACCAGGTGGGGCTCAAACCTCTGGAAGGGGCGAAGGCGAGCGGCTCCGAACTCAGGGCAACGCTGCCGGCGCTTTCCTGGGCTGTGATTGAGTTGGAGGTCGTCAAAAACTGACTCCATTGCCGCAGCAGTTCTGAGCGGACGACGGCCGGAGGTCCCGCCGTCGTCCGCTCTGCAGGTTCTGGCCCTGAGGACGCCGCCGATGGCGTTGCCAACGGCAGGAGGACGTTAGGCCTGACCGTAATCGTCTCGCCTAGGTGCTGAGTTTCCAGTGGATTCGGATGGCCTCGGCAATTGGGCCAGCGGTGACGTCGACCCGGAAAGCGACGGGCGCGGTGGCTGTCTCTTCGATGACCGAGTCACTGTACACGCGGCCGCATGAGGGACACAGGGTGTAGAGATCCTCATCCGCAGGCCATTCCGCCAGTTCCGCGGGGACCGGGGTGTTCTCTCCGACATAGACGGGCACGCCTTCTGAGTTGGCCTGAATCAAGCCGTCCTTGCTGACGGTGTTCCCGCACACGCAGGTGATGGTGGTTACATCGTGACCGATCACAGCGGCGGTTTCAGAGTCCATGATGACCTTCCCGGTGCTGGAAGAGACGTTCTGCTATTTAGCCTATGCCTGTTGATCCGTGCGGTCGCACTGGAATTAGATTACGTCGCTCAGGCCCGGCGGGAGGACGGCGTGGTCACGGTTAGCGGCCCAGTTAGACTCGCCTCCATGGGGGAATACAACACATCCGGGGAACGCAAGACACCGAAGCCAGCCCGATTCTCTGCCGCCGTCCTGCCCGTGGTGGGCCTCGTCGCGGTGCTGGTAGGGTGCCTCGTCGCGTGGAGCAACGCGAAGGCCAGCATCGCTTGAAAGGGGAGCGGACGCCCGGCCGGAACGGAGCGCCTGCGATGCTCTTGGACGATGCGATTGCTGTGCACATGATGCCGCTGACCAGGAAAATGTTGGATCCGTCTTGGCTGTCGCGGACCAGAAGGCCGACGAGTGCCATGAGCGCCGGCTCATCAATACCCGGCCGGACGCCTCGGTCGCCGGCTCTAGTCCGCCCCAGATTAGCTAGCCATGGCATGAAGATCGTACTTGACTGAAAATTCAGTCAGGATTATGGTTATTGCAGTACATCAGCGTGATGTACCTCACGAAAGGCTTGCCATGATCAGCACGCGCTTCCGCAAAGACGCGGATTCCGTCGGTGCCGCATCCGCGCACAAGGACCGCTTCGGCCGCATTGAATCGGCCGGCATTGAGTTCATTCCCGACGAACAACGTACCTCCCGCCCCCGGAACCTGTTCACCGTGTTCTTCGGCGGCAACTTCGCCTTCTCGGTCATCGTTTTCGGCTGGCTTCCCATCACCTTCGGCCTGGACTTCTTCGGCGCCGCCATGGCCAGCCTCACCGGTCTCCTCGTTGGTACGGCCCTGATCGCCCCGATGGCTCTCCTGGGGCCACGGACCGGCACCAACAACACCGTTTCCAGCGCCGCACACTTCGGCACCCGCGGGAGGTTGATCGGTTCCGCCCTGACCCTATTGTTCGCCCTCGCCTACGCCGCCATCGCAGTCTGGACTTCGGGCGACGCGCTGGTTGCCGCCGCCGAGCGGCTGCTGGGCGTACCCGTTGACGGCACCACGCTGGCCATCGGTTACGCCGTAATCTCCGTGGAAATCGTTTTGGTGGCGCTTTTTGGCCACGGCACAGTGGTGGCGATGCAGAAATTTGTTGCCCCGGTGGTCGGCATTCTGCTGCTCATCGGCGTCGTTGCTTTCGCCCCCACGTTCAGCCCTACCTCCGTGCACGCCGAGTACCTGCTGGGCGACTTCTGGCCCACCTGGATCTTGTCCGCCGTCATTTCCGTCGGAGGACCGCTGTCCTACGCGCCCACGCTGGGCGACTACAGCCGGCGCATCTCCCGGAAGCAGCACTCGGACCGTTCCGTCGTCGGCGCCACCTGCCTTGGTGTGTTCCTGGGCCTGTTTGTCACGGCTCTCTTCGGCGCTTTCACGGCCTCGGCCATTCCGGAGCTCGGCGGCTCCTACGTTGCAGACCTGGTGCGTTCGGCGCCGGCCTGGTATCTGCTGCCGATCCTCGTCATCGCGTTGGCGGGCGGGCTCGGCCAGGGCGTGCTCAACCTCTACGCCAGCGGGCTGGACCTCGAAGCCCTCTTCCCGCGGCTGCGCCGCATCCACACCACCCTCATCACGTCGGTGATCGCCGTCGGACTCCTCTACCTGGGTGTCTTCGTGTTCAACGCGGTGGACTCCATCACCGCCATGACGCTGGTACTCAACGGACTCGCCGGCCCGTGGGTGGCCATCAATGTTCTGGGCTTCCTGATCGCCCGCCGCGGCCAATACCACGCCGGTGATCTCCAGCTGTTCCGCGCGAACGGACCCCGCGGCCGGTACTGGTTCAGTAACGGCTGGAATCTGCGGGCCGTCATTCCCTGGGCCATCGGATCGGTCTTTGGTCTGCTGGCAACCGACACTTCCCTGTACACCGGCCCGCTCTCGCAGCTCGCCGGGGGAGTCGACCTCAGCTTCATCGGGTCCACGCTCGTCGGAGCGGCAGGCTACCTGCTCGCCCTGCGGGTTTGGCCCGAACCCGCCGCTACGCCGGAGTCCGCACGGGAGGAAGGTGAGCACGTATTACTGTCAAAGCATGAGTGAAAAACTAACCAGGATCCTCAACGCCGCCACCACCTGCATCGCCAGGAGCGGCGTCCGGGGAATGCGTGTCAATGATGTGGCTGCAGAGGCCGGAGTTTCGCCGGGCCTCCTGTACTACCACTTCACCGACCGGGCCGGCCTGCTTGCCGCAACGCTGGAACACATCAACAAGCAGGTCAGCAAGGACGACGCCGTCCTCTCCTCCCTTGGCGCCGAAGACCGCTCCCGCCACGTCAGGCACCTGCTCCTTGACGAAATCAAGGACGACGCTGACGTTCGCCGGAATTCGGTGGCCTGGAACGAGCTCCGGGCCTGCTCCATCTTTGAACAGGAACTGGCGGAACCACTTTCCCGGACAACGGCGGAATGGAACATCGAGATCGCCCACGCCATCGTGGCCGCCAGCGAAGGCACCAGCGAGGACGAAGCCTCAGTCACGGCGGAGATCCTCACCAGTTTGGTGGAAGGGATCTCCGGCCGCTGGCTCAGCGGTTTCATCACCACAGACCACGCGCGTCACCTGTTGACGACGGCCATCGACTCACTCACCACAACACGCCCTACGACCCGGCAGGAACCTGCGGCGCAGGGTCGGGGCAAATGAACCACCGACCCAACTCTCAACCACTTACAAAACGACGCGATTCGATTGGAATCCCGCGATCATGCACGGACCCCTAAGGTCCCGTTAGGAAGCACCACCATGGATATCTTCGCCAACACCGACGCACCCGCCTCCTTCGCCCGGAGCCAGGAAAGCACCCGCCGGCCCCTCCGTGTAGCCCTGGTCCAGCACCGCTGGCGGGAAAACGCAGCCGAGCTGGCGTCGGTGCTGACCGGGGCCATCGGCAAAGCCGCCGACGCCGGAGCCAAGGCCGTGTTCCTGCCGGAACTCACGTTGTCCAAATATCCGGCCAACGTCCGGGCCGGCAGTAACCCCGCCCGGAATGCCGAGGACCTGCTCAACGGCCCCACCTTCGAGTTCGCTGCCGGCGCGGCCCGGCAGCACAACGTCACCGTCCACGCCTCGCTCTACGAGCGCTCGGACGGAAGCGACGGACTGGGCTTCAACACCGCCATCCTCGTATCGCCCCAGGGCGAGCTGCTGGCACGCACCCGCAAGACCCACATTCCCGTCAGCGCCGGCTACTACGAGGACACGTACTTCCGTGCCGGACCGGCCGGCGACGCCTACCCCGTGCACCGCCCCGCGGAACTGAACGGGGCCGCCGTCGGACTCCCCACCTGCTGGGACGAATGGTTCCCGGAGGTCGCCCGGCTGTATTCGCTGGCCGGCGCGGAAATCCTGGTCTACCCCACGGCCATCGGCTCAGAGCCGACCTTTCCGGAGTTCGACCACCAGCCGCTGTGGCAGCACGTGATCACAGGCCACGGCATCACGAACGGCACGTTCATGGTGGTCCCCAACCGGACGGGCGACGAAGGCGACATCAACTTCTACGGTTCCTCGTTCATCTCCGATCCCTACGGCCGCGTCCTGGTCCAGGCGCCGCGGGACCGGGAAGCCGTCCTGGTGGCCGACCTCGACCTGGACCAGCGCAAGGACTGGCTGGACCTCTTCCCGTTCCTGACCACGCGCCGCCCCGACACCTACGCCGAGCTCACCCGGGACGTCGATTTCGACCGCCCGTACGGCGCGGTATCCGCCCCGCAGACCGCGGCCCAGCCATGAGCTGGATGATGCCGAGCGAAACGGCCCGCCAGGAAAGGGTCTGGATGGCATTTCCGCCGGAGCGTTCCTCGATAGGGCACACCGCGGAGGAAACCCGTGAGGCACGCACCGCGTGGGCAGCCGTGGCGCATGCTGTGGCGGAATTCGAGCCGGTCACCATGGTCGTGGACCCGCCGGATATGGCTGCCGCGCGGACGTATCTTTCGGCTGGCATTGACCTGGTGGAAGCGCCCCTCGACGATGCGTGGATGCGGGACATTGGGCCCACATTCGTGACCGGCGACGACGGCCGGCTGGGCGGGGTGGACTGGGTCTTCAACGGCTGGGGGCAGCAGGACTGGGCCAGCTGGGGCAAGGATTCTGATGTAGGTGCGGAAGTGGTGAGGCAGGCCGGGGCGGAGCTGCTGGACAGCCCGCTGGTCAATGAAGGCGGCGGGATCCAGGTGGACGGTCTGGGCACCGTGCTGGTCACCGAGACGGTGCAGTTGGATAAGTTCCGGAACCCGCACCTGACCAAGGCGGACGTTGAAGCCGAGCTGGCCCGCACCATCGGTGCCACGCACGTGATCTGGCTGCCGCGTGGGCTGACCCGCGATACGCAGGAACTCGGAACCCGCGGACACGTGGACATCGTGGCCGCCATCCCGTCACCCGGTGTGTTGCTGGTCCACTCCCAGCGCAATCCATCGCACCCGGACTTCCAGATCACCGCCGACATCATCGCCATGCTCGCCGGGACCCAGGACGCGCAGGGCCGTGCCTGGGACATCGTGGAGGTACCCGCCCCGGACACCCTGCACGACGAGTTCGGCTGGGTCGACTACAGCTACATCAACCATCTGGTGGTGAACGGCGGCGTCATTGCCTGCAGTTTCGACGACCCCGCGGACGCTGGAGCCCGCCGGATCCTGGAGCAGGCCTATCCGGGCCGCAAAGTAGTGACGGTCGATGCCCGCCCCATCTTCGCCCGGGGCGGCGGCATCCACTGCATCACCCAACAACAGCCGGCCGTCTGACCGCGGCAGCCGGGCATGCTCCCTGAAAGGGGGGAGTATGGGGCGACTCAGGCGCCGTCGCCCAAATCCTCGCCACGGCCGCAATCGAGGGGGACTCGTTGAGGTCCTCGGTCACGCGGGGGCCGGCAGGCTGCCGCGCTGCGGGGGCAGTACGGCTACCTATGCGTCGACGGCTGAACCGCCGCCGTGGCCGGCATTGCGGGCGTCAAGTTCTTGAGACAGTTTCGTAGTTGAACCGGACTACGCGGCCAGGGGTTCCTGGTCGCGGGTTTGATGGGTGGCAAGTGCCGTTGCCGGGGGAATGCCGCCGGCCCGCCGGTTTGGGCGGCGGCGGTCGCACCAGCCCTCGATGTATTCCATGACGGCGGTCCACACGGCAAGCCTGCTGCCGAAGGTGTGATGGTGGTACATCTCAGTCTTAAAAATGCGAGACCCGGGGTGGGGGTGAGGGTACAGACGATGGCGAGGGCGGTCAGTTCGATCATTAACAGTTCCTTTCAAAGGCAGTGGCGTGCCTGCCCATGTGGATCCCTGAACACAAGAAGCCATGCGCCTCCCGGGGCGCAGGGGACGGACTCTGAATGTCCAGCCGTTTCCCGGAAGTCAGAGCCTGAGAAGCAGTTCAGCACAAGGAAGAACCTTGGCACCATGACTGCCCCTGCAGCGGCGACAAGGCCAGATCGGAAGGCCGGATAGGTCTTGGAGTTAACTTCTTGACCGGCCGAATGACAATGACGGCGGGGCGCATCATGGTTCCTGACCGAAAGTAAAGCCAAGAATGTACAGCAGATCAACGCCGACCGCGCGGATCTCGTATCGCGCCCTACCCGGACGATAGGCCTCGCCGGGCGCGGCCGCTCCCCCCGGAACGGGTGCCGCGCCCGATGAGGCGTCCTGTGGCCGATCAGCGGCAGCCGGGAACCGCGTACGACGCGCTGTAGTCGGCCGTGCCGTCCGCGCCGGTCACCCGCACCGTGACCTCGCCGTCAGCGACGGTGCCGCGCTTGGCGTGCTGCACGACAGTGCGGGACTCGCCGGCGCCGATGTCCGAGAACGTGCGCGTCGCCACCGACGTGATGACGTCGATGTTGACGTTCTCGTCGTCGTTGTTCACGACCTTCACTTTGAGCTTCACGGCATCTCCTGCGCAGGTCGCGGCGACGTCGTAGTCCGGAACGGGCGTCGCACGGTAGGCCGTCGCCAGCCCGGTGAGCGGCTTGGTGATCGACGAGATGTATTCGGAGTGGTCGCTGGCGGTGAGGTTGTACGTGACGATCGCGCCGTACCCCTCGTCGGCGGTGCGCTGCGCGAACGCGGCGGCTTTCTCCAGCGACGTCTGCATGAGGTCGATCGCGCCGGGTGCGAGCTGAGAGGCATCCATGCCGGGGATCTGCGGCGGCTGCCACGAGCCGTACCAAGGATTCCAGGCGTAGTCGATGAGCTCGCCGGCGCGGATGCCGTCGTACTCGGTGGCCTCTGCGGCGGGGCCTATGTTGTAGAAGGTGATCAGCTTGTCCGGCTCGAGACGGTCGCGCAGCTCGTCGACGAGGTAGACGAACGAGCTGGCGTTGGGCTGTCCGGTGCCGTTCTCGCCGTACTTCGACCATTCGTCATCGAAGTCGATGCCGTCGAGGTCGTACTCGTCGACGGTGTCGGCGAGTTCTTCGGCGAAGACGGCGGCCGCCTCACGGGACGGGAAGTTCGCCATGCCGGCGCCCTGGTGGTTGCCGAGGACCGACAGCAGCACCTTAGTGCCGCGCTCCTGCAGCGGGCGGATCTGGGTGTCCGCGTCCTGCAACGTCTCGGTGACGCGGTCGTTGAGGTGCAGGTAGGCCGCGCCGCGGTCGACGTCGTAGTTGATGTTCGCCGCGAAGATCATGGCCATGTCGAACGCGGGGCGGTTCGTTCCCTCGAGCGTGTAGTCGGCGACGTTCGCCATGTCGTTGTTGTTGACCTCGACGTAGACGGCCCGCTTCGGGTCCTTATCCGCCGGCGGGTCCTCAGCGGATGCGGATGCCGCGGACGGCACCGCCATACCGGTCAGCGCTAGACCGAGCATCGCGGCAGCGGCGATCCCCGCCCTCCGTCGACGTCGTGAAATGAACTTTTTCATGTCGTTTCTTCCTTTCGTTCTTCATCGCATCCGGGGGGAGAGCGTGAGAATCAGTGGGTCGGGTCTCCGAGGTCGAAGAGCTCGAGCTGCCGCAGGGTGACCGGATCGTTCAGCGCGCGTACCCTTAGCGTGCGCGCCGTCACCGGCTCTGCGAAGGCGAACGGCGTGGTGCGGCCGGCGATCAGCGGCTCGCAGTGAGTGGTGGCGACGTCGCGCCAGTTCTCCCCGTCGTCGCTGGCTTGCCACACGTACGCATCGGCAGGCGCATCAGCGGCGGCGGTGAGCGTCACATCGGTCACCGTGCGGGGCCGGTCGAAGACCCAGCCCGCGGATGCCGCAGTCAGCGCCGTATCGGGCGCAACCCCATCATCGAACAGTGAGGCATGCGCGGGATCGAGGGGTCGGCCGCTGTCGCGGGTGAGGTCCGGATGCCACCGTGCGGCATCCTCATCGCCGGCCCAGAGAGGGCTGGCGGCGACCTCGCCGACGTCGGAGGTGAAGACGAGCTCCAGCTCGGCGTCGCCGTTGAGCGCATCGACGGAAAGCACTGCACGTTTGAGGGGGACGCCGTCGAGCGTCGCCGAGACAAGGTAGCGGGCATCAGGATGCGGGCGGTCGGCACGCACGCGCAGGCCGCCACCATCCGAGCGTCGCACGCGGATGTCATCGAACAGCGGCGATCCGATCCGCAGCTCACCGGAGCCGAGCTCGAGCGGGTAGAGCCCGAGCGCGGCCCACAGCCACCACATGCTCATCTCGCCGTTGTCCTCGTCGCCCGGGAACCCCTGCCCAATCATCCCGCCGGCGAACAGACGGCCCGCGAGGCCGTGCACCAAGGCACCGGCCTGCCAGGGACGGTCGCCGTCCACGTGCATCCACGGGATGTGGTGCGCCGGCTGGTTCGAGAGAGCGCACATGCCGCTGCGCTGTGCGCGCGCCTCGCGCTGCTCGTGGATGACCACGCCGTATCCTCCGGCGAAGGCGACATCCCCGGTCTCCGGCTCTGCGAAGAGCCGGTCGAGATGAACACGCAGACCTTCGCGACCTCCATAGAGCTCGGCGAGTCCAGCGCCGTCGTGCACGGGGCTGACCGACATGCCCCAGCCGTTGGTCTCGACGTTGTCGCCGCCCCAGTCACGGGGGTCGAAGGTCTCCGAGAACCGTCCGGCGGCATCCTTTCCGCGGAAGAACCCGTGCTCGGGATCGAACAGCGTTCGGTAGGAGAGCGCCCGGTTACCGAAGTACCGCGCGTAGGCCGCCCAGCGGGCGGTGCCGTCTCCTCCCCGCGCGGCAAGCCGGGAAGCGAAGCGGGCGATGCCGGCATCCGCGATGCCGTTCTCAATGCTCCAACTCATGCCCTCGAGGACGTCGGAGGAGATATATCCGGTGAAGCGACCGCGGGCGACGCCCTTGCGTCCCTGGCGCGGGTCGGCGCTCGGCTCGCAGGCGTTGCGCCAGGCGGTCTCGAAGGCCGCCTGCTCGTCGAAGACGACGCCCCAGCGCTCCGCGTCGGCGAAGATCTGGTCGCTCGAGGTCCCCACCATGGAGTCGACATAGCCGGGGGCACTCCAGCGCGCCATCCATCCACCGCGGCGGGCCTGTTGCAGGAGGCCGTCAAGCATCCGTCCGGTGCCCTCGGCGTCGAACAGGGCCAGGGCCGGCCAAGCGGTGCGGTAGGTGTCCCAGTATCCGTTGTTGACGTGCAGGTCACCGTCGACCACGGGGGCGCCGGTGGTGTCGTCGCCGTGTGGATCGGCGGGCACCATCGGGTCGGCGAAGCGCAGCTGCGGTGCCTCGATTGTACCGGTGTTCTCGGCCGTGGTGTTGGGGTACAGGTGCAGTCGGTACAGGGCGCTGGCGATCTGCGCGCGCGCCTCGTCGTCCGCGAGGCCGCGCCATGGCCGCTCGGCGGCGTGAGCTTGCGGCAGTTCCACCGCGCCGAGCAGGTCGTTCCATTCCGCGTGCAGCGTGTCGCGCAGGTCATCGAAGCTCCGCGACGCGGGCAGTTCCTGCGCCAGCGAACGGCGGGCCTGATCGACGGAGAGGAAGGACTGCGCGATGCGCACCTCGAGAGCACCCAAGGCGCTCACGGCGCCGTCGACCACGTCGCCCTCACCCAGGACGACGCCGGCGAAGTAGGCACGAGGCGGGTTGCCCCAGTCCGCGGTGCCCTCGGGCGTCCAGCCGTCGAAGGTGCCGTCGTCGTGGAAGGTCACCCGTCCCCCGCCGTCGGGCGCGCCGATCGAGAAGCCCACGACATCGGATGCCGTGTCCGCCGCGATCCGGAAAACGCCGCCGTGCGAAGTCGCCGTCATCTGGACGCCAGCGCTGCCGTGCAGCCGCGCCGCGTACAGGTGAGGACGCGCGTACTCGGTTTGGGGCACGATGTGCGGTACGGCGCTTCCGGGCGCACCCAGGAAGGGCCGAACCTGCACCACGCCGCGGTCGCCGATCCAGGGGCTGGGCTGATGTGAGAACTGCAGCGCCGCGAGCGGGCGGCCCTGCTCGTTATCGTGAACCGACCAGCGGTACGGCCAGCGGGTGTCCACGGCATCCGTCGCCGGGGTAAGGAAGCAGAAGCCGTGCGGCACGGCCGTGATGGGGATGGTGTTGCCGCGTGAGAAGCGGTCGCCGGAGTGGCTGCCACGACGCGTGTCGACCCGTTCGGCGGGCGTCGGCTCGGCAGAGGTGGAGCCGGCGGCGTCCGTACGGCTGCCGACGATCACCTCGATGAATCCCTCGACGAGGCCGAGGGCAGGGCAGGCGTCGGAGAGACTGGGAGCGCCCAGCACAACCTCGAAGCTCGCGGTCCGACCGGCCCACGGCTCGAGTGAGGCGCTGTCGGCGTTCCACTGCTCGGGCATCGACCAGGCAGCTTCGAACTGCGCGGATGCCGTCATCGGCACGTCGTAGCGGTCGCGCACCCGGGCGTCCCCGCTCAGTCGCGTGCCGTCGTCGAACGCCACGTCAACGGTGACGGCGAGCGAGGCGTGCGGCGCGTGCACGGCGTTCGGCCCGTCGGCGTAGAAGGCCCAGTGCACGACGGTGTCGGGAGCGACCGGCAGACCGGAGAGATCGGGCAGCGGTATCCGCTGCTCCCCGCCCGCCGGGTCGAAGCGGAACGCGTGCACCTGTCCGCCAAGGATGCCGGCGTGCGGGCGGGAAGAGGGCGGGTCCGCTGGTCCTGCGGCCCGTCGCAGCTCAGCCTGGGTCATCCCTTGACCGCTCCCTCTTGCACCCCGTTGAAGAAGAAGCGCTGCATCACCGAGAACAGCACGATGATCGGCACGAGTGCGACCATGGTGCCCGCCGCAATCATGCGGGGGTCGGGCGAGAAGTTGCCGTTCAGGTACGCCATGCCGACCGTCAGCGTGTAGTTGTTCGGATCGGTGAGCACCATCAGCGGCCACAGGTAGTCGTCCCACTGGCCGATGAATGTGAAGATCGCGACGACGCTCGCCATGCCGCGCACGTTCGGCCAGACGATGTGCCGGATGCGCTGCCAGGTGGTGGCGCCGTCGACGGTCGCCGCATCGAGCACGTCGTTGGGGATCATGCGGCAGGCGGTGGCGATGAGCAACACGTTCATCGCGGCGATGGCGCCGGGCAGGAATACGCCCCACAGCGTGTTCGCCAGACCCAGGGAGTTGATCGTCAGCAGGTTGGCGGTGATCGTCACTTCGCCGGGCAGCAGCATGGTCGACACGAGGATGCCGAGGGCGATGAACTTGCCCTTGAACTTCATGCAGGCCAGCGCATAGCCTCCGAACAGGGACAGGACGACGCTGCTGATCACGGCCCCGACGGCCACGAGCAGCGAGTGCCACGCGTACTTGTACACCGGGATGAGGTCGGTGACCTTGATGTAGTTCTCGATGGTGGGATCGGTGGGGATCAGGTTCGGCGGGAACGTGTAGAGGTCGTCGGCCGGTCCCTTGAACGAGGTTGACAGCTGCCACACGAACGGGCCGATGACGAGCAGCAGCACGACGGTGAGCAGAACGTAGCGGCCGATGAGCCCCGCGAGGGTGGGTTTGCTGAAGTCTCCGGAGCCCTTGCGGCGGTAGCTGTGGTCCTTGCGGATCACCTGCTGCTCTTGCTGCTCTTGCTGCTCTTGCTGCTCTTCGACGGGATGTTCGGTCTTGAGGCTCATGCCGGCACCTTGGCCTTCTTCTCGCGGTTCAGTAGTGCGATGGCGACGAGCGGGACGAGCGTCAGCAGGAACAGTGCGACGCTGATCGCGGCCGCGTAGCCGAGGTTTCCGTTGAGGCCGGAGCCGACCTGGCGGATGAGCATGACGATCGACATGTCGTAGCCGCCGGGGCCGCCGGTGCCGTTGGAGAGGATGTCGAGCTCGGTGAACACGCGCATCGCCGACACGGCGACGAGCACCGAGATCAGCAGTATCGCGCCGCGCACGCTCGGGATGGTGACGCTGATGAAGCGGCGCACAGCGCCCGCGCCGTCGAGCATCGCGGCCTCGTGGAGTTCCTTGCCGACGTTTCCGAGCGCGGCGAGGTAGACGACCATGTAGTAGCCGATGCCCTTCCACACGGTCAGCAGGATGGCGGTGGCCAGTAACCACCAGCGGTCGACGAGGAAGGCGACCGGCTGATCGACAACGCCCATCCACTCGAGCGCCTGGTTGATGATGCCGCGACTGTCGAACAGCCAGCCCCAGATGAGGGCGACGACCACGACCGAGGCGATCACCGGGAAGTAGTAGGTGGTGCGGAACAGCGCGATGCCGGGGATGTTCTTCTCGACGAGCAGGGCGAGCAGCAACGGCACGATGGTCAGCAGCGGCACGCACACCACCACGTAGATCAGGCAGGTGATGAGTGCGTAGCGGAACTGTTCGTCCGTCAGTAGTCGCTCGTAGTGCGCGAAGCCGACCGGGTTGACGGGCTGCAGGGGCCGTGCATCCGTGAAGCTGAGCACCACGGTGTTGATGAACGGCCAGAGGGAGAACACCAGCACCCAGATCACGGGGGGTGCTAAGAGTAGCCAGGGCGTGTACCACCTGTGCGACTTCATTAAGTCCTGCTTTCTCCGGGTGCTGGTGTTTGTTCAGACGGCATGGACCGTCACTTGTCGATGCGGTTGTCGTTCGCGTGCTGGACGATCTTGTCGAGCGTCTCTTCGGCGGTGGCGTCGCCGCGGATGGCGAGTGCCATCTGCTGGTTCAGGTAGTCGGTCATCGCGCCGGTCCACTGGAACGGCGTGGCCTTGGCATCCTTCAGCGCGCCGAACATGACCTGCATGGCTTTCACCTGAGCGGGGTCGAGGTTGCTGGAGACGGCGTCCATGACTTCATCGGTGCCCTCGGCGGTGCCGGGCGCGAATCCTACGGCGAGCTTGGTGAATGCGACCTGGTTCTCCTGGTTGGTGGCGAACTCGGCGAACGCGAGAGCGGCGGCCTTGTTCTTCGAGTCGGCGGAGACGTTGAGGCCCTGCACGAACAGCGGCGGGGTGCCGGGGCGTGGCGTGGCGACGGTATGCTCGAGCAGCGTCGGAGCCTTGGTGCGCAAGTCGCCGGCGAAACCGGATCCGCCGGTGGCGTAGGCAACCTTGCCCTGCAGGTACATCTCAGCGTTGCCGCCGTAGCTGCCGGTCAGCGACTCAGCTGGCATGGCGCCGGCCTTGTACGCGTCGGCATACTTCTGCACGATTTCGACGGCCTCGGGCGTGTTAAAGACGAACGTGCTGTCATCATCCATGATCTTTATGCCGGCGGACACAAAGGTGTCCACGCCCGGCATCGACGAGACGACCTTGACCTTGCCGGCGGAGTCTGCGGCGACCTGCTTGGCCAGATCGAGCCACCCGTCGGAGGTGGTGGGCAGGCTCTCCTCGGCGACGCCGTAGGGCTCAAGCTGCTGCATGTTCCACCAGGACTCGTCGCTGCCGAGGTACCAGGGCAGACCGTAGGTGCCCTCGACACCGCTGAACTGGCTGTATGCCTCCCAGCCGCCTTCGTTGTACTTGTCCGCCAGGCTCGGGTCGGCCTTGTCGAGGTCGAGCAGTTTGCCCGCCGTGACGAGCGGGAACGCGATGTCCGGCGGCAGGTTGAGCACGTCCGGCAGGGTGTTCGAGTTCGCCTGGCTGAGTATCTTGTCCTGGTAGCCGTCACCCGGCTGGTCGATCCAGTCGACCTGCACGTCTGGGTGTTCCTCCTCGAAGGCTGTGATGAGGTCCTCGAAGTATGGGGTGAATTTCTCGTTCTTCAGCGACCAGGTCTGGAACTGGACGGTGCCGCTGAGCTCGCCCGAGGTGTGGACGGGTCCGGCGGCACCGCCGCCCGCCGTGCCGCCGGTGCAGGCCGTCAGTGCCAGGGCGGCAGCCGCGGCGACGCCGATGGCCAGAGTTGATCGGATCTTCATGGACGTTCTCCTTCGAAGGGGTCCAGATGCGCCAGCGTAGTTGGTGCGCATCCATAGCTAAAGCGTTATAGTGATTAGCATTACATACGGGCGCTTTCTCGTCCAGCTACGACTTCATTCAGTTCCAGAAAGGACTGCGATGTCTGCGACATCTCCCTCCGGTGCGCCACTGCGCTTCGGGGCCAACTACACCCCCTCGACGAACTGGATGCATTCCTGGATGTCGCTGAACCTCGACGACGTCCGCCGGGATTTCGCAGGTCTGGCCGAGCTCGGCCTCGATCATGTGCGGATCTTCCCGCTGTGGCCGGTCCTGCAGCCCAACCGAACTCTGATCCGAGCCGAGGCGGTGGCTGATGTGCGCGCTGTCGTTGACGTGGGCGCGGAGTTTGGGATGGATGTCAGTGTGGACGTCATCCAGGGGCACCTGTCGAGCTTCGACTTCATGCCGTCGTGGCTGTACAGCTGGCACGACAAGAACATGTTCACGCACCCGGATGCCCTCGCCGGGCAGGTCGCCTTGGTCGAAGGGCTCGCCGTGGCGCTCGGCGGGGCGAAGAACTTCTTGGGCTTCACGACGGGCAATGAGACCAACCAGTTCTCGGCATCCGTGCATCCGTCACCGTGGCCGGTGACCATCGCGGAGGCCGCGAACTGGATCACCACCCTGTTGGATGCCGCCGATGCCGCAGCTCCCGACCAGGAGCACGTGCACAGCGAGTACGACGCCGCCTGGTACCTTGACGGGCACGGCTTCACGCCCGCCCTCGCCGCGCGACTGGGCGCCATGACGACCGTGCACTCCTGGATCTTTAACGGCACCGCGCAGCGGTATGGCGGGCGCTCGGAGGCATCCGATCGCCATGCGGAGTACATGATCGAGGTCTCCCGCGCGTTCGCGAGCGACCCTCAGCGGCGCATCTGGCTGCAGGAGGTCGGCGCGCCGTCGAACTGCCTGACGACCGATGAGATGCCGGGTTTCCTCGAGGCGACGGTGCGCAACGCCGCGCGCACCGAGAATCTGTGGGGCGTCACCTGGTGGTGCTCGCACGACGTCAGCCGCAGCCTCGCCGACTTTCCCGAGCTGGAGTACTCGCTCGGCTTGATTGACCAGTCCGGCGCCGCGAAGCCGCTGGGACGGCGCTTCGCCGAGATTATCCCCCAGCTGCGCGAACGGCGTGATCTCGCGGCGCGCCGGCTCGCCATCGTCATCGAGGTCGACGCCGAGGGCACCCCGGTCAGCCGCGGCGCTCTCGCGCCGGGCGGGTCGATCTTCGATGCATGGGTGTCCGCCTGCGCGGACGGGGTGGACGCGACGTTCGTCACGTCCATGGATGCTTCGGATGCGGCGGCGCTTGCCGCCCGCGGCATCACCGGGCTGGTACACCCGGACCTGTCGAAGGGTGTGGCGACCTACTCGTCAAACAACACCATCGTCGGGTGAGGCCGTCGGACTAAGGCCCGAGGACGGCGGCTTCCGGCTCAGGCCTGCGGGCGGCCGGTGCTGTCGCGCACCGTGAGTACCGGGCGCGGGCCGCTGCGGTCGGGCAGGATGGCAGGCGCGTCGAGTTGCTCGAGCAGGAACTCCGCCGCATGCTCACCAAGACGGAACGTGTCGCGGGTGAGGCAGGTGATCGAAGGGTGCACGAGCCCAGTCACGACGGAGTCGTCGAAGGATGCCAGCGACAGCTCGGCGGGCACGGGGACGCCCATTTCCTGCGCGACGCGCAGCCCGGCGATGGCCATCACGTCGTTGTCGAAGACGACGGCCGTGGGGCGTTCGCGCCTGCTCAACAGCCCGCGCATCACCGAGGAGACCTCAAGCGGGGAGTAGTCGGTCGCGATCGCCTCGCCGGCCACCTCGCGATCGGCAAGCTCCGTGAGCACGCCTGCGCGCAGACGCGCGTGCTCGTATTCCTCCGGGCCGGAGATGTAGACGATGCGCCGGTGGCCGAGGCCCGCGAGGTAGCCGAAGACCGACTGCGCGGCCTGCGCATCGTCGAGCCAGATGGTCGCCGGATCCTCTGCGCTGGAAGGCCGACCGCCGATCACGATCGCGGGGAGGCCGAGCGAGCCCAGGATCGCCGGACGGGGGTCGTCCTCACGCGGGTCGAGCACGATGACGCCGTCGACCTGGTTGGCGCTGTGCCAGCGCCGGTAGGTCGCGATCTCCTCGTCCATGGACGGTACGACGACGAGCTGTAGGCTGATGCGCCGCTGCGCCAGCGAGGACTGCACTCCGGCGATGAGGTCGGTGAAGAACGCCTCCGTCCCGAGCGTGCGGGCGGGACGGTTGACCGCGAAGCCGACGACGCCGGCGCGCGCACCGACGAGAGCGCGCGCTGTGGAGCTGGGCTGCCACTCGTACTGGTCGGCGATCGTGAGGATGCGCTGGCGCGTCTCCTCGCTGACTCCGGGGCGGCCGTTCAGCGCGAAAGAGACTGCTCCGGGGGAGACCCCGGCCAATCGGGCGATGTCCGCGATGGTGAAACGCTTGGCCTCTGACATAGACTCACTGTACTATATCGCTTTAGTACTATATCGCTTTAGTAGGATCGTTGATGACGATCCTCTGGAACGCCCCACCTTCATTCTCACATCGCAGAGGAGCTCTACCGTGCACGAAGAGACTTCGCTCACCGTTGGGCGCGTGAACCGCGTCCTCATTGAGCGCGTCCGCCCCGCCATCCACTCGGCCCGCATGCCGCTCGAGATCGCCGTGCACCAGCTGCCGGGCGAGCCCATCACCCCTACCGAGGGCCTAGCCCTCGACTACCAGCCCTTCACCGCCGGCAGCATGTGGGGTCCAGCCTGGGGCACCACATGGTTTCGTGTTCGCGGGGAATTGCCGGCCGAGTGGGCAGGGCGTAAGGTCGAGGCCCTCATCGACCTCGGCTTCGACGTGAACATGACCGGCTTCCAGTGTGAGGCCTTGGCCTACCGGCCCGACGGCACGCCGATCAAGAGCATCAACCCGCGCAACCAGTGGCTCCCTGTCGACGCCGTCGCCGGGCACGGTGTCGAGTTCTACCTCGAGGGCGCCTCGAACCCGACGCTGCTCGACTACCACCCGTTCCTACCGACGCAGGAGGGCGACATCCTCACCTCCTCCCCCGAGCCGCTGTACCGCGTGCGGCACATGGATCTCGCCGTCTTCGAGCCCGAGGTGTTCGAGTTGTCGCTCGACCTCGACGTGCTCATCGAGCTGCAGGCCGAGCTGCCCGAGTCTTTGCCGCGCCGCATGCGCATCCTGAAGGCCCTAGATGACGCGCTCGATGTGCTCGACCTGCAGCGCATCATCGAGACCGCGCCGGACGCCCGCGCGAGGCTGGCCGAGGTGCTCGCCTCGCCCGCCGAGGCGAGCGCGCATCGCATCGCCGCCGTCGGTCACGCCCACATCGACTCTGCGTGGCTGTGGCCCGTACGCGAGACGATCCGCAAGGTCGCCCGCACCACCTCATCGATGACGACGCTGATCGACGAGCAGCCGGAGTTCAAATACGGCATGTCCAGCGCCCAGCAGTACGCATGGATCAAGGAGCACCGGCCCGAGGTCTGGGAGCGTGTGAAGGCCGCCGTCGAGGACGGACGCTTCCTGCCGCTGGGCGGCATGTGGGTCGAGTCCGATACGGTCATGCCGACCGGCGAATCGCTTGTGCGCCAGTTCTCGCACGGGCAGCGTTTCTTCGAACGCGAGTTCGGCATCCGCTCGAAGGGCGTCTGGCTGCCCGACAGCTTCGGCTATTCCCCCGCCCTGCCGCAGCTCATGCGCCGAGCCGGGTTCGAATGGTTCTTCACGCAGAAGATCTCCTGGAACCAGCGCAACGTCTTCCCGCATCACTCCTTCCTGTGGGAGGGCATCGACGGCTCACGCATGTTCACGCACTTCCCACCGATGGATACCTACAACTCTCAGCTGAGCGGCATGGAGGTCGCCAAGGCCAGCCGCCAGTTCAAGGAAAACCGCGTCGCGACCATGTCGATCGCCCCCGTTGGTTGGGGCGACGGCGGCGGCGGCACCACCCGTGAGATGACTGGTCGCGCGGCGCGCATGGCCGACCTCGAGGGATCGGCGAGGGTCGAGTGGAAGCACCCCGACGACTTCTTCACGGATGCCAAGGCCGAGCTGACCGACCCCGCCGTCTGGGTCGGCGAGCTGTACCTCGAGCTGCACCGAGGCACCCTCACCAGCCAGCACGCCACGAAGGCGCTGCACCGCTGGGCCGAGCAGGCGCTCATCGAAGCCGAGCTGTGGACGGCGACCGCCGCCGTGCAGCTGGGCGCGGAGTACCCGTACGAGGAGTTCGACCGTATGTGGCAGCTGGTGCTGCTGCAGGAGTTCCATGACATCCTGCCCGGTACCTCGATCGCGTGGGTGCACCGCGAGGCCGTCGAGGTGCTCTCGGGTGTGCGTTCAGATGCTCAGGCGCTCTCGGCCACGGCACGTCAAGCGCTGGCCGGCGAGGGTGACAAGGTGCTGCGTTTCGTGCCGACCTCGGTCGACAACGGTCTCGCGCTCGGCGCTTCCTTCCATACCCGGTCGTTGAGCGGGGACGGCGAAGCCGAATCGAGCGGTGCACTGGGCGACTTCGCGAGCCGAAGCGCCGAAACGCAGAACGGCCTCGTCCCAGTACTCATCTCCGCCGGTGGGCTCTCGGGTGTGCTTTCGGATGCTCAGGTCCTCTCGACCGCGGCGCCCCAGACGCCCGCCGGCGAAGGCGACAAGGCGCTGCGTTTCGTGCCGGCCCCAGTCGAGAACGGTCTCGCGGCACTGAACGAGGAGTGCGGCGGCTACCGCCTCGAGAACGGTCTCGTCTCGGTGCTCATCTCCGCCGAGGGGCTCATCACGTCGGCTATGGACGAGGGGACCGGTCGCGAGGCGATCCCCGCCGACCAGCCGGCGAACCTGTTCCAGCTACACCAGGACTTCCCGAACATGTGGGACGCGTGGGACATCGACCGCTACTACCGCAACCGCGTCGACGACCTCACGGCCGCGTCGTCGGTCACGGCATCCCTGGTCGACGGCGTCGCCACCGTCGTTGTGAAGCGCGAGTTCTCGGCATCGAGCATCAAGCAGACAATCATGTTGCGCCCGAACTCACGAACCGTGGTGCTGCGCAACGACATCGACTGGCACGAGACCGAGAAGCTGCTGAAGCTGGCCTTCCCGCTTGACATCTTCGCCCGCGAGACGGCCGCCGAGACGCAGTTCGGCTTCCAGCGCCGCGCGACCCACGTGAACACGAGCTGGGAGGCGGCGAAGTTCGAGACCTCCATGCACCGCTTCGTGCTCGTCGAAGAGGACGGCTTCGGTGCCGCGCTCGTGAACGATTCCATCTACGGGTACGACACGTCTCGCGCATCCGATGATGATGACGTCACGACCACCGTCCGGCTGTCCCTGCTGCGTGCGCCGCGCTTCCCCGACCCCGACACGGACCACGGCCACCACAAGATCGAGGTGGGCTTCGTCATCGGGGCGAATGCCGCGATCGCGACTGCCGAGGGCATTAAACTCAACGCGCCTGCAACGCTCGTGCGTGGCGCGAATGAAGTGGAGCCGCTGCTCTCGGTGACTGGCGAGGGCATCGTCGTGTCGAGCGTGAAGCTCGCCGACGACCGCTCGGGTGACGTCATTGTTCGCGTGTACGAGTCGCTCGGCCGTCGCGCCCGGGGCGAGCTGTCGGTGGGCTTCGCGCACGCCGGCATCCGCGAGGTCTCGCTCATCGAGGACAACATCGACAACGCGCGCACCGGGGCCGAGCTCTCGCTGAAGCCGTTCGAGGTCCGCACCCTGCGCATCGCGCGGGCCTGACCCGGCAACGTCCGAACCGAGAAATCACACCCGCCGGCGGACCTCGCGCGGAAGGGACGAGGATTCAGCGAATCTTCAGGCAAACATCACTTGGAGGTGGTCATGAACGGCGTAACTATGGCTGTGGATCTGGGCGGCACTAAGGTCGAGGCCGCTTTGGTGGACGCTCAGGGTGCGGTGTTGACGCGGACTCGTCGGCGTGCGGCGACGGGCCCAGGCGCGGGACCCGCCGAGCTACGGTCGGCGGTGCAGGCCGTTGTGGCTGGGGCGCTCGAGGCGCAACCGCCGGGGTACGTGCTCGAGGCGGTGGGAATCGGCAGTGCTGGCCCTCTGGACAGCGTGGCGGAGACGGTGTCACCGTTGAATCTCCCCGTCCGCGACTTCCCGATCGTCTCGGTCGTGCGAGATGTCGTAGGAGAGACGCTTCCGGTCAGAATGGCGCTCGACGGTCTGTGCGTCGCCTTGGCAGAGTCCCGCTTCGGCGCCGCGACGGGTGTCTCAACCAGTGTGTCGATGGTGGTCTCCACCGGAATCGGCGGCGGGATCGTGATCGGCGGTGCACCGCTCGTCGGCGAGCACGGCAATGCCGGGCACATCGGTCAACTCCGCGTTTCCAGCGAGGAGTCTCCGGAGTGTGCGACGGTCGGCACCCTCGAGTCAGTCGCTTCAGGGCCGGCCTCGGTGGCGTGGGCGCAGATGCAAGGATGGACCGGCCAAAACGGCGAAGATCTGGCGTGCTGCGCCCGTTCCGGTGACAGTCTGGCACGGGCGGCGATCGAACGATCGGCGAAGGCGGTCGGGCAGGCCCTCGCAGGAGTGTGTGCGCTGCTGGACGTTGACCTTATCGTCATCGGCGGCGGCTTTTCCCATGTCTCTGACGACTATGTCGACCTGGTCGAGGCGTGTGCGCACCGCGCTGCCGTATTGCCGGCGGCGCAAACGGTGAAGGTCGTGCGGGCCGCGCTCGGCTCCGACGCCCCTCTTGTTGGTGCGTCCTTGCTTCGGCCCTGACCATCTCATTGCGAGAACACCACGCTCAGAGAAGCACTGCGTAAGCGCCGCTGGCGTCGTCGCAGACGGAACGTCGATCTAATCCCAAGAGGGGCCGCCATGTTCGTTGAACTGCAGAACACCCCGCCTCCGTATGCCTGGGGATCGCAGACGGCGATCGCCAAGCTCCAGGGCCGCGAGCCGTCCGGCGAGCCGGAGGCAGAGTTGTGGCTTGGGGCCCATGAGGCTCGCCTGCGCGCCTTGCCGACGGATCCGGCGTGGGGCATCCCGACCTCGCGTCGTGGATCGCTGCGGACTCAGCGTCCGCCAACCTCACCCAGCCACGACTGCCGTTCCTGTTGAAACTTCTCGCTGCCGATGCGCCGCTGTTTCTTCGTGTGGTTCTCGAAAGTCTCCAGTGCTTATGGTTCCCTAGGGACGCTGCGTTGGTTAGCCTGCGGGACCCCATGTGAACCGTGGCTGAGTGCCGTTCAGGAATGCCTTGATGCCGATTCCCATGTCGGGGCTGTCCGACATCGCTGCCCAGGCGTCGTCCCATTCCTGATCGATGTGAGGGTGGTTCATGTCCGTAAGATTCACCAGTCGTTTCATGGAATGGGTGGAGAAGCGGGAGCGGTTCCTGAGGGAGCTGACAATCGAGTTGCTCCGGTCCTCAAACGCATCGACGGGAACTGCCTCCGCCACTAGGCCGAGGGCGTGCGCCTGGGCCGAGGTGAACGTCTGGCCGGTGAGGAGAATGAATTTCGCGTTTGCATGTCCTACCAGCCGGACCAGCCGTTCGATTCCCGGCCTGGGGTAGATGATTCCGATCTTGGCCGGGGTGATGGCGAATGCGGATCGTTCGCTCGCGATGATGAAATCGCAGGCCGAAGCGATCTGCCAGCCGCCTCCCATGCAGGTCCCGTCGACCAGCGCCACGGTGGGCTTCGTGATGGAACTGATGGCCAGGTCTGCGCGGCTCAGGTGATCGACGCTCGTGTCGTCGTCCTGCCGGTCCAGAAGCACTGAAGAGAGCTCGCCGATAACGGCACCGGCACAGAACGTATCGCCGGCGCCGCGCAGAACCACGACGTCGACGCCTGGATCTGCTTCGAGCTTCGGCATGAGGTCTTGGATCTCCACGCACATGGTCTTGGTGAGAGCATTCCGCTGAGTGGGGTTGTCGAGCCGGACAGTTGCCACGCGCTCGCTGATGCTGGTATTGATCCGCGGCTTGCGCAAAGGACTGTTCATCGCTGTGCCCCTGTCATTTCCTTGTTGATCTTGAGCCGGCCGGCGGCGTCGAGCCGTTGGATTTCCTCAACTGAGAAACCCAGATCCTGCAGGACTTCTGCCGTGTGCTCACCAAGCAAGGGAGGCGGTGAATGGATTTCGCTGGCCTCGCCGTTGAGGCTCAGGGGGCCACGCAGCAGCGGGAGCGAGGATCCGTCGCGCCGCTGGCTCTGCTGGACCAGTCCCAGAGCGGCGACCTGCGCGGAGGCCAGAGCCTGCTTGTAGTCGTAGATCGGACCGCACGGGATGCCGGCCTGGCTGATCAGGGCCACCCATTCGTCCGCATTCTTTGAGGAGAGGCACGCTTCCACGAGCTCCGTCAGTTGGTCCCTGTTCGCAGAGCGGTCCGCCCCGGTGACGAACCGGGGATCCTCCACCGCAAGGGGAACGCCTAGCAGCTGGCAGAAGGACTGCCACTGCTTGTCACTGCCCACGGCGATGTTGATGGGTTCCGTTGTGGTCCTGTACATGCCGTAGGGGGCGATGACCGGGTGGTTGTTCCCCTGCGGGGAGGGAGCCTCTCCGAGGCTGAGGGCCTTCTGGCCCTGGAACGCCGAAAGGTTCAGCGCTGTTTCCAGCAGGGACGTTGAAACCTGCCGCACTGCCTGCCCATTCCCTTGTCCCAGCAGTGCGGAAACGATTCCGAACGCGCAGACCATGCCGGACGTGATGTCCACGATCGGAACGCCCACGCGGTAGGTGCTCTCGGGCCCCGCACCGGTGACGGACATGAGCCCGGACATGCCCTGGATCACCTGGTCCAGCCCCGCGTCGTCCTTGAGCGGGCCGGCGCTTCCGAAGCCAGTGACCGAGCCGACGACGAGCCGCGGGTTGAGTTCCTCGAGCCGTGCCGCGGTCAGTCCCATCTTCTCCAGCGTGCCCGGCTTGAAGTTCTCCACCAGGACATCCGCCTGGGCGATGAGCTTGCCCAGGACCTCCTTGCCTTCGGGGGAGTAGAAGTCGAGGCAAACGGATACTTTGTTCCGGTTGACCGAATCGAAGTACAGGCTGTGCTCGTCCTGGAACGGCGGCCACTGGCGGGCGGTATCGCCGCCGTTGGTGCTTTCGACCTTGATGATTCTCGCGCCCATGTCGGAAAGCAGGGCGGTGCAGTACGGGCCGGCAAGGGCCCGGCTGAGGTCAACTACGGTGATTCCGCGGAGTGGCTTAATCATGATGGACTCCCCTTTCGGATGGCTGAGAAGACAGTTGGGCAAGGCTCAGAAACTGGCGGGAATAACGAGCGTGCCCACCAGCAGGAGGGGGCCGACGACGACCATTGACAGTCCCCAGCGGGTGAGCAGTTTCGTGATCCGCGGCCGTTCGTCCTCGTCGACGGTTGCCACCAAGGTGGCGCCAACCGTGGAGAACGGCGAGACGTCCACGATGGAGGAGCACACCCCCAGGGCCGCGATGACAGCCCAGCCGGCAATATCCCCGGATGCCACGAGCGGCAGGGCGAGCGGCACCAGCGCCGCGAGCATTCCGGTGGTCGAGGCGAAGGCCGAGACCAGGCCGCCGATCGCGCAAATGACCAGTGCTGCGAGAAGCGGGGTCCCGACGGTGCTGGCTGCCTCGCCGAGCAAGGCGACCGCTCCCATGGTCTGAAGCACGCCCACGAATGTGATGATCCCGCCCACCAAGAGGACGGTGGACCAGTCGATCTTGGAGACGGCGGTCTTGCCGGACACGGGATCACAGAGTGTCAGGACCGAGGCGAACGCGAAACACAGGACGCCGATGTCCGGATTCACGCCGAAGAGCGCCATCATGATGACCGTGAGGATCAGACCCGCCATGCAGAGCACGGTGATGATCTGGTTCCGGTTCATCTTCGCTGCAGGGGCAGGCGCTACGCACGGTTCGTCGAGAACCTGGACACCCTGTGTGGCTGCCGGCCGGTTGCGCGCGGCGTTTCCCTCGCGCTCAAAGGGGTGCGACGGCGTCGGGCGGCTGGTGCTGAAGCGCGGAACATTGCCGCCGAAGCCATCAATCGTGCGCGTTTTCAGCAGCTTGAACCCGCCGAAGAGGATGTAGGCGGCGGTGACGAGGAGCAGGTTGGCGCCCAGGGCCACGGTGAACAGCACCAGCGGATCAAGATTGATTCCTGCGGCGCGGGCCGTTCCATACGTGACGATGCCAAACAGGCTGGTGGGGGCGAATCCTCCCGCACTCAGGCCGGAGCCGATCGCGATGCCCATGAGCATGCGGTCGATCTTGTACTTCTTTGCCAGCGGCATTCCGATCGGTGCCATGACCAGGCCGGCCAGGGGCGAACCCATGGCCGAGATCCCGGCGGTGAGCGCGAAGAACGCCACGGGAAGCAAGAAGGCCCGGTCCCCGACCTTAGTGATTGCTATTTCGATGATGCGATCGATGGTGCCGTTGGCCTGGGCGATGGAAAAGAAGTAGGTCACACCAACCAACAGGACCAGGATCCCGATCGGGAAACCGGCCACCACCTTGTCGATGCTCATGCCTGCCATCCAGATGCCCACACCGGCCGCCGCAGCAAACATGAGCACACCAATGTGCACCTTGCGCAGGGTCGCCACGACAAATACGCCCACAAATATAACGAGAGCCGCAATTTGAATACCCATAGGATCCGTCCTCCAATCAAACATCTTCGGTTCACTGGATGAACCATTGGTTCATTTCTGGAAATCCCCTGTAATCTAGATCACGAAAGATAGTCGGTCAAGTGCCAGCGACTGGGAGGTTTGATGAGTACGCAGAGCGTCGTCACGGCAATGAGGGTTCTTGAAGCGGTGTCCGACAACCAGCCAGCGGGCCTGTCCGAACTGAGCCGCGAAGTCGACGTTCCCAAGGCCACCGTGCTGCGTATGCTGCGGACGCTCGGCGAACTAGGCTGGGTGGCGCAATCGGAAGTGCAGGCCGGGAAATGGGTTCTGACGAATCACGCCTTTGCCGTTGCCAGCAGGGGCAGCAGTGGCTCCTCGATCCGCGACGCTTCGATGGGGCCGTTGAACGGCCTTCAGCTGGACACGACGGAGACGGTGCACTTGGCTGTGCCCGATGGGCGGTTCATGCTGGTCATCGAACGGCTCGATACGCCGCACGTCCTCCGGGCCTTCCTGCCCCTGGGGTCGCGCTTGCCCATGCACGCCTCGGCAACGGGAATCGCGTATCTGGCGGCATCCGAAGAGAGATTTGTTTCCGAGTACCTGTCGGTTCCGATGGACGCCGCGACGCCGCAAACGGTGGTCGATCCGGAGGCGCTGCGCAGGATGATCGCGGAAACCCAGGCACGCGGATTCTCCATCAACGAACAAGGTCTGAGCATCGGAATCACCTCGATCGGCGTCGCAGTTCTGGGGCCGGGCCAGACTCCGGCCGGATCGATTTCGATCTCCGGGCCGTCGAGTCGGATTGTGCCCGGCAAGTTCGACGAATATGGCGAAGCCGCCCGCGGAACCGCCAGGGAGATCAGCCGGGCGCTGAGCGCCTACTCTTCCAGGAAGTACTGATTCGGCGGCGCAGGCCTGCTGCCACCGCCCACCTCACTAGGTGTGTTGGTCGATAGTAGGTGGCGGTCTGCCGTTGCTGCGGCCGGAGGAACAGGTCTTCACGGCTGTGTTGGACGGCGGGCGCAACCAGCAGTTGTCCCGGAACCTGGCGTTCTCCACGATCGAGGGCCGGGAGAAGGCGGTGCGGGCGGACTAGTGGCCGGCCCGTGCGGTGAAGGACGACCTTCGTATGATCAGGCTGGCGCAGGAGGAAGCCGCAACCTTGTGATGCTGCCTAACCGTGGCCGGTCGCCACTGCAGGGAGCGGCACCAAACGCAAGCGGACGACGGCGGGAAGTCCCGCCGTCGTCCGTTCAAGTTACGGCGCTGCAACGGTCTGCTCGACCGCCCTGGAACCGGAACCGGCTAGTCCTCGGTGGTCACGCCGCGGCCGACAGCTGTCATCCAAAGATCTGACCGTCACTCAGGGGTTACGTAGGCGCCTGAGATGCCACCGTCAACCAGGAAGGTCGAGGCGGTGATGAAGGAAGAATCATCGCTGGCGAGGAAGGCGACTGCTGCTGCCAGTTCTTCAGGTTCGGCGAACCGGCCCAAGGGAACGTGAACGAGGCGGCGCGCTGCCTTCTCGGGATCCTTGGCGAAAAGTTCCTTCAGCAGGGGCGTGTTGACGGGTCCCGGGCAGAGTGCGTTGACCCGGATTCCCTGTCGGGCGAATTCGACGCCGAGTTCCCGGCTCATGGCCAGCACTCCGCCTTTGGATGCGCTGTAGGAGATCTGCGAAGTGGCAGCACCCATGACCGCAACGAACGACGCAGTGTTGATGATTGAGCCCTTCCCTTGCGCCTGCATATAAGGGAGGGCGTATTTGCAGCAGTAGAAAACGGAGGTCAGGTTCACCTCCTGGACCCTGCGCCACGCATCGATTCCTGTATCGATGATTGAGGCATCGTCTGCCGGCGAGATTCCGGCGTTGTTAAAAGTGATGTCTACGCTTCCATAGGTTTCGTGGGTCACGGCGTAGAGGTTCTTCACTTCCTCTTCGCTGGTGACATCCACCTTCACATAGAGGCCGCCGACCTCGTCGGCAGCCCGCTGCCCGGCGGTTGGGTCCAGATCTGCGATGACCACATGGGCCCCTTCTGCGGCGAAGCGGCGAGCTGTGGCGAGCCCGATCCCGCTGGCGCCGCCGGTGATGACAGCGCTGCGTCCCTTGAGGCGGTTGGAAATTACTTCAATCATTTTTTCTTCCTTTTGTGGTGGGGACGTTTATGGGTTGGTGGAGATGAAGACGTTTTTTGTTTCGGTGAACGCGTTCAGGGCGTCCGGGCCGAGTTCCCGTCCGAGTCCTGACTGCTTGAATCCTCCAAAGGGTGTGGAGTAACGCACCGAGGAATGGGAGTTGACGGAAAGGTTTCCCGACTCGAGTCCTCGGGCCATCCTCAGCGCCTGACCGATGTCCCGTGTCCAGATGGATCCGGAGAGTCCGTAGATCGAGTCATTCGCCAGGCGGAGTGCGTCGGCTTCGTCCTTGAAGGGAACGACTGCCACGACGGGGCCGAAGATCTCCTCGTGCATTACCCTGTCCTCGCGGGAGGGCGTAAGAACAGTGGGGGGGAACCAGAACCCCTTGCCGTCCGGCGCGGATCCCTGGAAAGCCACAGATGAGCCGTCCGGGACGAAGCCGGATACTGTGCGGTGCTGGGCTGCGGAAATCAGCGGGCCCATGAACGAAGCCTCGTCGCTGGGGTCGCCCACCCGCAGGGCTTTCACCACGGGTTCCAGGAGCTCGAGGAATTTTTCATAGACGCTGTCCTGGACCAGGATTCTGGAGCGGGAGCAGCAGTCCTGCCCGGCGTTATCAAAAGCGCCTCCGGGTGCTGCTGCTGCAGCGGCGTTAAGGTCCGCATCGGCGAAGATGATGTTGGCGCTCTTGCCGCCCAGCTCCAGGGTCACGGGCTTGACCTGCTCAGCGCAGCCGGCCATTATCCGCTTACCGACGCCGGTTGAACCGGTGAAGACAACCTTCCGCACTGCAGGATGGGTCACGAATCGTTCCCCGACGACTGAGCCCTTGCCCGGGATGATCTGCAGGACTCCTTCGGGCAGGCCTGCATCCCTGGCCAGCCGTCCGAGCCGAATGGCAGTCATGGGAGTCAGTTCCGCCGGTTTCAGAACGACAGTGTTGCCGGCGGCAAGGGCGGGGGCGAAGCCCCAAGCGGCAATGGGCATGGGGAAGTTCCACGGGACGATTACCCCAACGACCCCGAGGGGTTCGTTGAACGTGACGTTGACCCCTCCAGCTACTGGAATCTGCTGGCCAAGGTGCCGCTCGGGGGCTGCGGAGTAGTACGTGAGGACATCGCGGACATTCCCTGCTTCCCATCGGGCATTACCGATGGTGTGCCCGGCGTTGCGTACCTCCAGCTGGGCAAGATTTTCCAGGTCGGCGTCTACTGCCGCAGCAAACCTGCGTAGCAGGAGAGCCCGGTCTGCAGGGGCAACATGGCGCCAGGTCTCAAAGGCCTGGGCGGCTTTTTCGATTGCCCTGTCAGTGTCCTCAAGTGTTGCAAGGGTTATGGTCTCGATTACCTCTTCCGTTGCCGGATTCAGTACGTCAAACGTGCTGGTGGACATTGCCGGAGCTCTCCGTTCGATTTTTGCGGTAATTGATTGCAGCCTCAATGAACCCATTGAAAAGCCGGAGGTCGTTGGGATTCTGTTCCGGGTGGAATTGGACCCCTAGTGCCCATCCGCCCGTTGTCGTTTCGAGGGCTTCCACCGTGCCGTCGGCAGCCGCGGCCGTGACGGAAAGGCCGTCAGCGATCCGGTCCATGGCCTGATGGTGGTAACAGGGTGCGCTGGCCGATGGCCCCAGCAGAAGCCGGCTGATGCTGCCGGGCGCCGTTGTGAACTCCACGTTGCCGAATACACCCGACGCCGGTTGGTAGTCCGCCTCCGGGTTCACATCGGGGAGGTGCTGAATCAGCGATCCGCCCATGGCCACATTGAGGATCTGGGCTCCGCGGCAGATGGCGAAGAGGGGGACCTCGGCGTCCAAAGCTGCCTTGGTCAGGGCGATATCGTGCACGTCCCTGGCCGGTTGGGCGCGGGTGAGCCGGTGGGGCTGCGCCCCATACTGTTCCGGGCCCACGTCGCTGCCCCCAGAGATGATCAGTCCGTCCAGCACCTCCACGATCGATGGGTCGGTGCCGACGGGCGGCAACAGGACAGGAGTGCCGCCGGCAGCGACGACGGCCTGAACGTATGTTCCCGGCAGAACTGCTGCATCCGCTGTCCAGACGCCCCAGGAAGCTTCCTGAAAGTAGGTTGTCAGCCCGATCCGGGGGCGGTAGCTATCAGAGCCGTTCAAAGACACGCTTGCGCTCCCAGTCCGTTACGGCGCTGTCAAAAGCTTTCAGCTCGACATCTGCTGCGAAGACATAGTGGTCCACAACTTCATCGCCGAAGGATTTGCGTGCAATCTCGCTGTTGGTCAGCAGCGCACGGGAGTCCCGCAGGTTGGTGGGTATGCGGTCAGCGTCGGACTGGTAGGCGTTACCGGTCATGATCGGTTCGAGGGGGAGCTCATTCTCGATACCGTGGATGGCGGCGGCGATAAGCGCGGCAGCTGCGAGATAAGGGTTGACGTCCCCGCCTCCAACGCGGTTTTCCACCCGAAGGCCGGGACCGCGGCCCACGATGCGCAGAGCGCAACTGCGGTTGTCCAGCCCCCAGGCGATGGCTGTGGGAGCGAAGCTGCCTTCTACGAAGCGTTTGTACGAATTGATGTTCGGGGCGACGAAGTAGGCCAGCTCCTTCAGTCCGGCGAGTTGGCCTGCGATGAAGTGCTCCATGACAGGGCTGAAGCCATGCTCGCCATCCCCGGCCAGGACCGGATTGCCGTCCAGGTCGGTCAAGCTGAAGTGGATATGGCAGGAACTGCCTTCACGTTCGTTGTACTTCGCCATGAACGTAATGCTCTTGCCTTGTTGTGCGGCGATTTCCTTGGCCCCGTTTTTGTAGAAAACGTGGTTGTCGCAGGCAGTAAGCGCTTCTGCGTATCGGAACGTGATTTCCTGCTGGCCCAGGTTGCACTCGCCCTTGGAGGATTCAACGACCAGGCCTGCCTTTTCCATGCCCGTTCGAATGCTCCGGATGACCGGTTCCAGTCTTGCCGTGGCCAGGAGGGAGTAGTCCACGTTGTAGCGGGTTGAAGGGGTGAGTCCCTCGTATTTCTTGTCCCACGCTTCTTCGTAGCTGTCGTCAAACATAATGAATTCGAGCTCGGTGCCGATATGGGCGCGGTATCCCAAGGCCTCCAGGCGTTCGATCTGCGCGCGCAGGATTTGGCGTGGGGACTGGGAGACGGGGCGGCCGTCAAGCCAGAAGATGTCGCACTGGATCATGGCAGTGCCTTCCAGCCACGGCACCCGGCGCAGGGTGGAGACGTCAGGCCGCATCACCATGTCTCCATAGCCGTTCGCCCACGAGGACATGGAGTACCCGTCAATGGTGTTCATCTCCACATCCACGCTCAGGAGGTAGTTGCAGCCTTCGGCCCCGTGCCCCAGCACGTCTTCGAGGAAAGACCTTGCCCCGCAGCGTTTACCCTGCAGGCGTCCCATCGAATCGGTGATGGCAACGACGACGGTGTCGATGTCACCGGACGCGACCAGGTCCCGCAGCTCATCGACGCCGAGTTGGCCTTGCGCGGACGTACCGGTTGTTTGATTCGTCATGTGATCTCCGTAACTTTGATCGTATTTATGAGGGAAAGTGTTTGGACCGTGAGGGGGACGGGTGTCAGCTTTTGAGTGCGGCCTCGGCTGCAGCCAACTGCGCGAATTCCTCTTCGGGAGCGCCTGCAACGATGCGGTGCCGGCTGTAGAACCAGTAGTAGAGGAGCGCTGCGCCAAAGATTGCAGCTGTAATGGATGCGGCGAATACGTCGACCACAAATGTTGCGACGACCGCGACCGCAGCAAGAACCAGCGCGATTGAGGTGGTGACGACCCCTCCGGGTGTCCGGTAACCGCGGGGCAAGTCCGGTTCTTTCCTCCTCAGCACAATGTGCGAGAGGTTCAGGAGGACATAGGAGACTGTGGCACCAAAGACGGCGATGTTGATCAGGAGTGCGCCGTCACCGGTTATTGCCGCCAGCAAAAAGCCGATTGAGCCAGGGACGATCAGTGCCCAATAAGGGGTCCGCCGTTTGCCTGTCAGGGACAGCCATTTGGGAAGGTATCCTGCCCGGGACAGTGCGAAGAGCTGGCGGGAATAGGCATAAATGATGGAGAAGAAGCTGGCCACGAGCCCGGCGAGGCCAGCATAGTTGACGAAGTCCGCCAGGAAAGTGTTGCCGCCGTACGCCAGGCGCAGGGCCTCCGGGAGGGGATTATCGGATTCACTCATTGCCGCTGACCCTGCGGCGCCCGGAACGAGTACGAGCATCAGGGCCCCGAAGACGACCAGAATCACTACAGCGACCATGATGCCCCGCGGCATGTCCTTCTTCGGATTGGCCGTCTCCTCAGCGGCCAGGGGAACCCCTTCGACTGCAAGGAAGAACCAGATGCCATATACCAGTGCACCGACGGCGCCGCTGATTCCCATCGGGAGAAAAGCGCTCGAGGTGGGCGAGCCGTCAGGGACTATGTCAAAGAGGTTCTGGGCGTTGAAATGCGGGATCAGGCCCACGACTACGGCGGCCAGGGCGACGACGGCGACTGCGGTGATGCCGAAGATCATCTTGAGAGCCTCTCCCACTCCGCGGAGATGGATGCCCACAAAAACAGCGTAGGTCACCAGATACACCGGCCAAGAGTTGGTCAGGCCGAAAAGTCCCAGCGCTTCAACGTAGCCGCCAATGAAGATGGCTATCGCAGCTGGCGCAACGGCGTATTCAATGAGCACGGCCATCCCGGTGGCGAATCCGCCCAAGGGGCCCAGTGCGCGACGGGCGAAGCCATATCCGGCGCCTGTCGCAGGAAGTGCCGAGGACAGCTCGGCGAGGCCGAAAGCCATACACGTGTACATGACGCCCATGAGAACAAATGCGAGGAGGAGACCGCCCCAGCCGCCTTGGGCGAGGCCGAGGTTCCACCCTGCGAAGTCGCCGGAGATGACATAAGCAACGCCGAGTCCGGCAAGCAGGATCCACCCCGCGGCTCCGCGCTTCAGCTGCCGGTGCTGGAGATATTGCTTGTCTTCGGTAAGCTGGGCTGATTCAGAGGATGACACTGTGAATCCCTTCGTCCAACGGTATTGGTATGAAATAAGACCATAAGCTCGTTACAGTGTGGGTCAGATCACGCGTACGGTCAAGGGGGTTCGTTGATCTCGGCCAACTTTTCCTCGGTTCAACTGTGCTTCCGGCCGGCGCGGCGGTTTTCCCGCTTCAACGGGCCCCCTGCCATAGGCCTGTTTTTGGACCGATTAGGATAAGCGTATGGAAGAGGAACTGCTCGGAAGCCCCGCCCCGATTCTCCGCCCGGTCCGGCATGGCAACGCCTTCGAGGAGACCATCGAACGTTTGCTCCAGAACATCAAGCTCGGTCTGTTCGGTGTAGAGACCAAGCTGCCAGCTGAGCGGGAACTTGCCGAGATGCTGGGCGTATCGCGGGCCACCCTGCGGGATGCCCTGGCCGAGCTGCAGAAGGCCGGATACGTTGAAGTTCAGCGCGGCCGCTATGGAGGAACGTACGTGTGCAGCCGGCCCCCTGCAGGTTCGGGGTCCTACCCGGAACTCGATCCGGCCGAGGTGGACGATGTTCTTACCTTTCGCGGCATACTCGAGCCGGCGGCCGCATCCTTGGCGGCCAAGGCAACGTTATCCCCTGCCCAGCGCAGTCACCTGCTCAGGACTTTGGCCGAGGTGGCCAGTGCACCTGCAAATCTGTACCGGCCGAAGGACGCAAGATTCCATGTGGCGATCGCAGAAGTGGCTGGATCGCCAAGCCTTGCCCGCGCGGTGGCGGATGTCCGCTCAAAGGTGAGTGACCTGCTGGACCGGATACCTCTTATCCAGCCCAACCTGGAACATTCCAACCGGCAGCACCAGGAAATAGTGGACGCGATACTCCGGGGCGACGATGAGGCAGCCTATAAAGCGGCGCAAGATCATCTGCAGGGAACAGCATCGCTGCTACATGGATTCCTCGGATCCTCCCAGGCAGATGGTTTCCCGCAATCATCTGCATTGAAGCGTTGAGTTGGCAGGCCTTCCCCCATTTCGAGCGCGCCGGACAGGCGCGGACAGTCAGTGGCTCGCGGCTCGCTCGGAGGCGACCACCTGGTAAGCGGCGCAGCGGGGCGACGTGCCCGTGCTGGCAACCAGCTGTTGCTAGTGGAGGTGTTCTTTGCCGAGGACCGGAACTTGGTCCGCCGTGCTGGCACGACTAAGGGGAATCGGCCAGCGGGCCCCACGGATCGGATCAATCGCGTCGTCCGTGATCCCGGCGGTGAAGTCCTCGAAGCCGAAGACCTTGAAAGCGCTTCGCGCCCGAATTTCGCGCTGTCGGCAACGAAGAACGCCTCCGCTGCGACAGAGCGGATCTTCCGTTTGAGCTCGATTGAGTAGCTGGAACTCGGCGGCGATAGACGAACTTCGTATGACCAGACTGGCGGAGCAAGAATCCGCAACTTTATGATGCTGCCTGAAATCGCGAGGCGCGGGAGCCGTCGGTCTGCGTAGACTCCAGCAGCCCGCCGCCGACCCAGCGCTTCAGCGCGAGCTTCTCGGCGCCGTCGAACTCCATGAGGGCCAGCCGGCAGAGCTCCAACATTTCTCCTCCACGCGGCAGCGAACACCCTGGTCGTCATCTCTTGAGCAGGAACCGTGAAAGCGATTGCACTCGGGGTGCATCGGATGGCCGATCTTGAAGCCTGCCGCACAGCCGGGGGCTGGGTCGTCCGCACTTTTGTCCTTGCGCTCTTACTTTATTCGCCGTATAGAGTAAGTATGTTACCTGGATCACAGCGGAGCGCCCCGACGGGGAGGGGTGCGCTGCGCAGAATCCGGGTCAGCGCCATCTTCAGCACCCTGCTGGAGGCAGGTCCCCTGGCCCGGACAGACTTGGCCCACCGGACCGGCTACAGCCCCTCCACGGTCACGGGCATCGTGCAGGACCTCAGCGACGCCGGCTACCTGCGCGTGGTGGGGCAACAGGAATCGACGGGTGGCCGCCGGCGGACCCTGATCGAGCTCAACCGCTCCGCGGTGACCATCGCCGTCGTCGGTCTCCGGGGCACCCGGATCTGGTGCGCACTGGTGGACCTTGAGGGCAAGCGTCTGGATGCTGCCGAACAGGAATCCTATCCCGCGGACCCCGTGGGCAGCACGGCGAGCACGGTGATGTCCCTCCACCAACGGGCGGAGATTCCGCCCGTTCACGTGGTGGTGGCGCTGCCGGGCGTCGTCGCCTCCGACGGTTCGCTGGCCCTGGCTGCCGCATTCGGCCCGGTGGCCCACCTCCGCCTCGTGGACGAGCTCGAAGCCACAACAGGGCTACGCACCACCGTGGAAAATGACGTCAACCTCATCGCTCTGGGGGAGCGCGTGGACGGCGCAGGCAATGGTGTGGACGATCTGGTCCTGATCCATGTTGCTGAGGGAATCGGGGCCACGATCATCGCCAGGGGAGAAGTGCTGAACGGGGCAAGCCGTTCCGCAGGCGAAATCGGGTTCCGTCCTCAGGGCCTGGAGGCCAGCACGCGCGAGGAACGCGGGGACTACGAAAGGCGCTGGACCGCCTCCGGCATCCGTGAATCGGGAGCGTTGCTTGGCCAGTCGCTGCCTGAGGGGACGGTGGTTGAGTCCCTCTGCAGTGCAGATTCGCCGGCCGCCGGCCGGCTCATGGATGACGTCATCCAGGCCTGGGCTTTCGCCGCCATCATCTGCGTTTGCGTTGTCAACCCGGCACGCGTGATTTTCTCCGGCGACGCGGTCCTCCTGACCGGCGATGCGCGCGAGAAGCTCCGCGGCAGGGTGGAAAGATCGGCGCCGTCCCTGACCGAGGTCGTTTTCGCCGAGCTCGGACAGGCGGCCATCCTCCATGGCGCCATCGCGAAGGTGATGAAGACGCCGGCGGCTCTCTTCGCAGAGGCGGTCGGGTGAACGAACCACGATGATTCCTTTCAAACCATCAGCCTGACAAAATACTAGGAGAAACCAATGTCACGTCCATTGCGATTCGCGCTGCTGGCCGGCGGTGTCGCACTCACCCTGGGAATGTCTGCCTGCGGACTCGACTCTCCCAAGCCCGCCGAATCGTCGCCCGGAGCCGAAAGTCCAAGGACCCTGACCATCTACACGGCGCGGGACAAAGCCCTGGCCACCGAAGTAATAGCAGATTTCGAAAAGGCCAACCCGAATTACGCGGGCAAAGTCCAACTGCTGACACTGGGCGCGCAGGAGGCCCTGGAACGCGTCAAGGCCGAGAAGTCCAACCCGCAGGGTGACATCTGGTGGGGCGGCACGCAACAGCAGATGCGGCAGGCCGCTGCTGAGCAGGTACTGGCTCCGGCGCCGAAGGACGTTATCGATGCCGTCCCCGCCGCCCAGCGCGATGCGGACGGACTCTGGGTAGGGGAGATGAAGCTGGCCGAGGTCATCTTCTACAACAAGGACATGCTCACCGCAGACCAGGCGCCCAAGGACTGGGATGACCTCATCAGCCCCGCGATGAAGGACAAGATCGCCATCCGCGACGTCCTGGCATCCGGCACCATGCGCAGCATTTACGCAGCGATGATTGACCGCCAGTTCGACGCGGCGGGCAGCCCCGACGCAGGCTACGAGTGGCTCAAGAAACTGGATGCAAACACGAAGGTCTACGCCGCCAACCCGACGGACCTTTACCTGCGGATCACACGCCAGGAAGCCGCGGTCACCGCCTGGAACCTGCAGGACGTCATGCTGCAGATCCAGAACCAGAAGGCGCCTTTCACTCCGGTAGTGCCGGCATCCGGGGCGCCGATGCTCATTGACGGCGTGGCGAAGATCAAGAACGGCCCGTCTTCTGCCGGAGCGGATGCCTTCCTTTCCTTCCTCATGAGCAAGGACGAGCAGAGCAAGCTCTCAGAGACGTACTTCCAGATCCCCACGACCTCACTGCCCAAGGAACCGTCCTGGCTGGCTGACCTGAACCTGAAGGAAATGAACGTCAACTGGGAACGCGTCAACAAGAGTGAGCCGGAGTGGAGCAGCTACTGGGCTGCCAACATCAAGGGCCAAGGCAACAGGTAACGCCTTGTCTGGCGGGGCGGCCACCGTCCGCCCCGCCTCACACCCCCGGCCAGCAGGCAACCACCACCCCTGTGGAGCAACCATGACACGCGTCTTCCTCAACCGCATCAGCAAGCAATATCCGGGAGCCAAGCCGGCAGTATCGAACCTCACAGTCACCATAGACGACGGCGAATTCTTCACCCTGCTGGGTCCTTCCGGCTGCGGCAAATCAACAACCCTGCGGATGGTGGCAGGATTTATCCAACCTTCCAGCGGAAGCATCCACTTCGGCGACAAGGACGTCACCAACGCGGCACCGAACAAGCGGGACACCGGCATGGTCTTCCAGAACTACGCCCTGTTCCCGCACATGAGCGTCCGGGGAAACGTCGCCTACGGCCTGAATGCGCGCAACGTGCCCAGGCAGGACAAGAACCGGCGGATCGACGAGGCACTCGCCCAGGTGGGACTTGAGGAATTCGGCGACCGCCGGATCGACATGCTTTCCGGCGGGCAGCAGCAGCGTGTGGCCCTGGCCCGGGCCCTGGTGATCCGTCCGGCGGCGCTGCTGCTGGACGAGCCGCTGTCCAACCTGGACGCGAAGCTGCGCGAGGAAACGCGCACCGAAATCAGGTCCACGCAGAAGGCAGCAGGCACGACCTGCCTTTACGTCACCCATGACCAGGCCGAGGCCATGGCGATGAGCGACAGGGTGGCCGTGCTCAATGCCGGCGAACTCCATCAGGTGGGGTCACCGCGCGAGGTCTACAACCATCCCGCGACGTCCTTCGTCGCCAGATTCATCGGCCGCTCCAATGTGGTGGCCTGCACCGTGCTGGGCGTCGACGGCGCCGGCGGCGGCTCAGTCAGCATCCGCCTGGCCGACGGCACGGTTCTCAAGACACCCCGGGTGGAGGGATCGATATCCGCCCGGGTCTCCGCCGGGGACCAGGCGGCGGTGTCGCTCCGACCGGAATCCATCGGCCTCAGCGTCAGCCCCGGCCAGGAGACGGCGGGTCAACTCGCAGGGAGGGTCCTGACCGCGGAGTTCACCGGCGCAGTCAATATCTACGAGATCGACTGGCACGGCGAACGGATCGTCGTCTCGGCGCCGGACAGCGTTGACCGTGCCGAACCAGGGGACCTCGTGTCGATGGGACCGCACCAGGACCGCGTGTGGCTGGTGGAACCGTGACAATCGCTGCTCCGAGGATCCGGAGCCGGTCCTCCCTCACGTCGTCGGACCGGTTCGTCTACTTCCTCGCCGCCCCAGTGGCACTGGTGCTGCTGGTGTACATCGTGGTGCCGATGCTTGCCACCGCCATCACCAGCGCCGGGGGAGGCGGAAGCGCCTACTCAGGATTCCTCAGCGGCTCATCCGCAGCCGCGCTGGGCCTCTCGGTGGGCATCTCGGTGGGATCGGTCCTGACCACAGGAATACTCGGCACGGCACTCGCCGTCCTGCTGTCCCGCTTTGATTTTCCGGGCCGAAGGGTCCTGCGGCTCTTCGCGTTGCTGCCCATGGCGCTGCCTCCGCTGATTGGCGCCGTGTCCTTCTACTTCCTGTACGCCGAAAGCGGCATTGTTCCGCGCTTCCTGGCGCGCTACTTAGGCGCCGACGCAGGGGCGGTTTCCGCCAATGGCGTATGGGGCGTGCTCCTGGTCCACACCATGACCATGTACCCCTACTTCTACCTCGCCGTCGCCTCGGCGCTGGCCGGATCCGATGCGTCAATGGAGGAGGCGGCGCTGAACCTCGGCGCAAGCCGCTTCCGGATGTGGCGCACGGTGCTCCTGCCGATGCTCACGCCGGCGCTGGTCTCCGGAACCCTGCTGACATTCATGGTCTCGATGGCATCCTTCACGGCGCCCCAGTTCTACAACGTGCAGACCCTGACAATGCAGATCGTCGCCTCACGGACCAGCGGGGCATACAATGTGGCCGCGGCGCAGGCCGTGGTCCTCTCCGTCGTCTCCATCTTTTTCCTGCTGTCCATGCGCTGGTACGAAAACCGGCGCCTCCACCGCGGCTCCTCCAAGGGGACGCCCCAGGCCGTGAAGGTCCTGCATGGTGTGCTGCCCCGGGCTGCCGCCGGCGTCGGATCGCTGCTGCTGGTCCTGTTCCTGATGGCGCCCCCGGCCACCATTGCACTGCTGTCCTTCACCGTGGATGGCTCGTGGACCACGCAGATCCTTCCGCCGGACTACACCCTGGGGAACTTCACGCGGATCTTCACGGACCCCGTCACCTTGCGCCCCATCCTGGTGAGTGCCCAGATGTCCTTCCTGGCCATGATTGGCTGCATCCTGATCGGGGTCCTTGGCGCGTGGGTGGTCACCCGGTGGAAAGGCCCGGGCAAGGCCCTGCTCGATGTGATGGTTATGCTCCCGTGGGCGCTTCCCGGCACCGTCATCGGCGTCAACATCGTCACGGCCTTCGCCACTCCTGGCCCGTTCAACCTGGGCCAAGTACTCATCGGATCCCTCTGGATCCTCCCGGTGGCCTATTTCGTCCGGTTCCTGCCGCTGGTCTTCCGCTCCGCCAACGCTTCCCTGGCCCAGATCGATCCCAGCGTCGAGGAAGCCGCACGCAACCTGGGAGCGGGTCCCTGGCGTGCCCTGCGGACCGTAACGGTGCCCCTGATGTCCCGTGGAATCCTGGCCGGTGCGCTTATGGCCTTCATCCAGGGATTCGGGGAGTACGTGGCTTCCGTGGTGGTTTACCCAGCCCGCTACGCTCCACTGTCCGTCGAGATTTACAACCGCATCTACTCCAACGAGTTCGGCACAGCCGCAGCCTACGGCACGCTTCAGATGGCGCTGATCCTCGTGGTCCTGGTCATCGCGCAACGGCTGGAGACTCCCCGCCGCGACAGGATGGCACGGGGCGAGCAGCCCGCCGGCGCGCCCCTAACTCCCGTTATGGCCCCCACACCCACCTGATCCACGAAACCGGTGATACGAATGAACGCCCCAACCCATCCGTCCATGCCGCGCCCCGACCTTAAGGATCAGGAAAACCTCAGCATCTACTGGGACAACCACCTGCGGGACGCTTTCCACGAAGCAGCACCGCACATCTACCCGGCCATGGTCGAAGCCAGCCTGGCCCACGTCCTGATGCTGACGCGGCAGGCCATCCTGCCGCGCGCCCGGGGGGAGGTCCTGCTGAAGGGTTTGCTGGCCCTGTGGGCCAGAACCGAATCGGGCGAACAGGCGTACGCCTTCGATGGCAGCGTTGAGGATCCCTATTACTTCCTGGAGCAGCAACTCGCTGCCGAGTGCCAGATCCCAACCTCCGAACTCGACGTCCAGCTGGCCAGGAGCCGGAACGACCTCGACGCCGGCGTGTTCCGGATGGTCCTGCGGCGCCAACTGGTGGACCAGACCGCCCTCGTGGTCCAGGCTGCCAAGGACGCGGCCGCGCAGGCCGCCGCGAACGCGGACAGCCTGGTCGTCGGCTTCACCCACCGCCGCCCCGCCCAGCCGACGACGATCGGCCACGTCCTCGCCGGTCTCTCCGAAGCGATGCTCAGCCAGGCGAAGGAGATGCTCAGCATCTATGAGGAGCTGAACGTTTCCCCGCTGGGATCTGCGGCCTTCACCGGCACCGACCTGCCGATCGACCCGGTAATGGTGGGCGAGCTGACCGGATTCGATTCAAGCTTCACGTCCAGCTACGAAGCCGTGGCGGGAGCGGAGCACTTCATGCGACTGGCCGCGGTCCAGGCCCGAGTCACCGCCACCGGCGCCCGCTTCGCCAGGGTGCTGCTCGAATGGATGACCTTCAAATGGGTCGAAACGCCAACGGCCTACACCCAGGGGTCGTCGATCATGCCGCAGAAGAAGAACCCGGTGGTGCTCGAGCACATGGTGTCCATGGCCGGTGTCACTGCGGCGGATATGGCCGCCACCTACGCGAACATCGGCTCCGCCTGGTACGAGGACTCAAACAACGCCACGACGGACGTGCAAAAGCACCTGTGGCGCGCCGGGGAACGCGTGGTCCGCTTCATGCGGATGATGGACGGGCTGCTGCTGGACCTTCGGGTGCTCCAGTTGCCGGACCATGCGGAAATCGTCGCCTCCGGGGCCACCACCACGGCCGTTGCGGAGGCTCTCGCCGCCCGGGGCATCCCCTGGCGGGCCGCCCACGACGTCGTCGGCCGGCTGGTACGCGCCGACGCTCCGGCAGACTGGACCGCTGACGGAGTCGCGAGGACCTTCGCGGACGCCGGCATAGACGCCACGGAAGAGCTCGTAACCACGACGCTGAGCGCCGGGCAACAGCCGGAACTGATCCTCGCCCGTACGCAGGACGGAAGTCCTGGCAGCGAGGCAGTGCGGCGCAACGCCATCGAGTCGGAACATCGCGCAGAGGCTTTCGGCGTTGAAGTCCAGCGCAGGAGGAGCCGGATAGACGCTGCCAGGGACCGGCTGATGGCAGCCGCTGCGGAGGCAGGAAGGGGACATTGGTGACCGATGGAATCACCATCATCGGGAACACCAATATCGATGTTGTGGTCGCTGACACCCGGGACCTGCCCGAGCCTGGTACGGAGCGCGTGGTGTCCGCTGTCTCCATTCGGCTGGGCCGCTCGGCAGGAAACTTCGCTGTCAGGTGCGCCGGCCTGAACTACCCCACCACCCTGGTCAGCCGGTTGGCGACGACACGTCGGTGACGGTCATGGAATCGGAACTTCGGCTGCCTCGCTCGAGGCGCTGTTGCTCCGGACCCCTCGGTCTCGGCCCTGGCACATCAGCTGGGCGTGTCCTGGCATACCGTCTGGGACGCCGTCAAGTTTGAAGCAACACGGCGCATAGCGGAGCCGGGGCGGCTTTCCGGGGTGGACGCGCTCGGTGTGGATGAGCATGTCTGGGCCCATACCGGCTGGCCCGGCACCGGGATGCTAACCGGAATCGTGGACCACACCCGCGATGTCAAGGGCGTCGTCCCCGCCAGACTGCTGTACCTTGTCCCGGGCCGGACAGGGAAGGCCTACGCCGACTGGCTCAAAGAACGCGGCAAGGACTTCGCCGCCGGGATCAAGACCGCCACCCTGGATCCGTTCCGCGGCTACGCGAACGCCATCCGTGACGAACTACCGGAAGCCATTACCGTCCTGGATGCCTTCCATGTCGTCAAGCTCGCCGGGACCGTGGTCGATGAGGTCCGCCGCCGCGTCCAGCAGGACACCCTGGGCCACCGCGGCCGCACCGGCGATCCGCTCTTGACGGATCCGCAGGACCCTGCAGATCGGCGCCGAACCCCTGAGCGATAAGCAGGTAGCGCGTCTGGATAGGAAGCTTGAGGCCGGAGACCCGAACCACGAAGTCACCCTCGCCTGGCAGTGCTACCAGCAGGTCCGCGCCATCTACCACGCCCGGGCCGAGAAGGGACGGGAACTGGTCACCAAGGTCCTCTCGTCCTTCCCTTCCTGCCCGATCCCGAAGATCGCCAGACTCGGCCGGACCCTGCGGAACTGGAAGGCCGCGATCCTTGCCTACTTCGAAACGAACGGGACCTCCAACGGCCCCACCGAAGCAATCAACGGAGTAATCGAAACAACCTGCCGGATCGCCCGCGGCTTCCGTAATTTCGACAACTACCGGCTCAGATGTTTACTCGCCTCCGGAGGCCATCGGCCGTACCGCCGAAAATCACCGAACCATGCCTAAATGCGAAGGGCCGGTAACACGGGTCCGCAAGACCGCGATCGCCGGGGGTCTGATCGGCGGCTCGGTCATCATGTTCGCTACCCTTGTCCCGGAGGCATGGATGGCACTTGCCCTTTTGTCGGTGGCTTACTCCAGCCTCACCGTCGCCGCTACCGGCGTCTGGTCACTCCCCGCGGACGTTGCCCCGAGTTCCCGCCACGTGGGATCCATTGGCGGGCTCCAGAATTTCGCCTCCAACCTGGCAGGCATCTTCACGCCGGTCCTGATCGGTGTCCTGGTGGACCAGACGGGATCCTACGTGGCGCCGCTCGCGGTCATCGGATTGGTTTCGCCGGCCGGTGCAGCGAACTATTTGTTCGTCCTGGGCAAGGTGGAGCCACTGCAGGTCCCCGCTTCCGCCGCGGCGTCGGCGAGCGGCACCACACGCAAGCGGACGACGGCGGGAGGTCCCGCCGTCGTCCGCTTCTCCTGTTTAACGAAACGTCGCGTTGTCCCTTAGCCTCGATCCACCGGTCGGGTTGAGGGTGTAGCGGCGGTTTAAACGGAGAATGCCTGTCGGATCGGGAAAAATGGGGTTTGTCTAGAACTCCGTTTGGCCAATCCGAGAGGCATCTCGTAGGTGCA
>NZ_QMKP01000019.1 GCF_003287955.1 Arthrobacter sp. AQ5-06
AGGACCCGATGGGCCGTGCGTTGGAAGCCCGCTTTGAACGCCTTCGCCATCACCTTCAGCGACCGATTCCCGGCAGCTGAAAACTACTAAAGGAAACCGCCGGATACACCGTTAATGAGATAGTCCCCCCTGTTGCCTAGCGAAGCTGAGCGGTTTAGGCGGGTAACGGTTCCCTGCGCATGAACGGTTCCCTGCGAATGGCGAGGACGGTGACGTCGTCGGGGTTGCTGTTTTCGGTGGCCTTGGCTGTGATGAAGTCCACGATGTCTTTGGCTGAGGAGGCGGAGAGGGCTAGTTGGGCGACGTTGTTGATCGCGGCCAGGGTGCCGTCGTACAAATCCAGGACTCCATCGCTGAAGCTGACGATCATGTCTCCGGGGTTTAGCAGGATTTCGTGGGTCTCCCATTTGGTGTCCGGCATCAGGCCTATTGGAAGGTCTCTGGAGGCGAGGCGTTCCCAGGTCCGGTTCGCGCGTATCAGGAGGGTTAGGCCGTGTCCGGCGTCGGCGAACAGTACCCGGCCGTCCTCGGCGCGGAGCCTTGCGTGGAACAGGGTAGCGAAGGATGAAGCCTGGTCCAGGTCAGTGGCGAAGCAGTCGGCGGTGAGGGCCAGTGCGCTGACTGGGTCGTGGTTGTTTTTTGCGCTGCGGATGACGGCCCGGGTGGTTGCCGCGATCATGCCGGCTCCGGCGCCTTTGCCCATCACGTCGCCCAGGGTGAAGGCCAGGCCCCCGTCGATGAGGTACCAGTCGAAGAAGTCGCCGCCGACTGCTTTGGAGGGGAGGCACGCCCCTGCGGTCTGGTATCCGGGCAGGGGAGCGGCACCGCGGGGCAGGAGGAAGCGTTGGATCTGCGCGGCCCGGCTGAGTTCCTCTGTCGCGGTCGCAGCCTGCTCCCGGGCGGCGGTCAGCTTCTTGCGGGCACTGCGGGCGAGTTCGTTCACGACCGCGGCGGCCAGGGCGAAGATCAGCGTGCTGTACAGGCCCCGCAACAGCTCGTTTGGGTTATTACCGATGGTTGAACCCAGCGCGAATGGAACGAGGATGGCGACCGCCGCTCCTGCCACCGCGTAGCTCACATAGCGCCGCCCATTCATTGAGGCGAACCAGAGCACGGGCAGGAGAACCAGGGAGGCGTAGATGGACTGGCTTTCCCCGGTGCCGTGGCGCAGGGCGCCGGCGGCAAGGAAGTCCAGCGCCGGTACGATGCTGGCAAAACGGGCAAGTGCTGGCCGGGTGAAAAAGGCCGCCAGCACCGTTGCCACGGTGACCAGCACCGCGCCCGCCGTCAAAGCCGGCCAACTGCTGACAGTCAGCGTGCTGATCGAGGCGCTCATTACTGCCGCCAGCACAAACAGAACGAAAATCGGGACTTGCTTCAGGGCCGGTGAGAGTTCATCCAGTCCTGCCAGTTTCTCCACGGGACCGGACATCATCGCTGTGTCATCTCTCCTTTAAGTGCCATCGCGTGCAACTGCCCACAAACCGGGCCTTCTGACCCGGATGGGAAGCGTACCGGGAACCCGACCGTGTTGCGGCCGGGCACGCCTGAATTTCCCTGCGATCCTACCGAAGCACGAAGAGTCTGCGCTGGTCGATGGGGTGCCAACGGCCTCGGCAGCTGGACACAGGCGGGATCCGAAACCGGACTTAGCTTTGTGACGATGTCCGGGACAACACCCAGATGTTGGTGCCGTCCTGCCGTTCGAAGCTGACGGTGGTGACCAGCGCCTGGATCAGCGCCAGGCCGCGGCCTGATTCGGCGTCCTCACCGGGTGTTGCCGGTTCCATGGTGCCGAACGGAGGCTTGGCGTGATACGCGCTGACCCGGCCCTGCAGCAGCGCGGGCCGGACGGTGACGTCCACGCCCAGCTCCACCGGCTCCCGCCCGGCCGGTTCGGCATGCTGGACGATATTGGACGCGGACTCGATCACCGCCGTCGTAAACGTCATCTGGTCCATGTCCTGCACGAACGGCACGTCCAGCCAAAGGCTCTCCAGATCATTGTGGATGGCTTCGATGGCGTCTTCGGCAGCCAGCCCCCGGAAACTGCGCGAAGCGATCACCTCACTCATTGCTGAACGCCTCCTCTGCGGTGGGGTAGGCCGTCAGGACCTTGTCCATGCTGGTCAGCTGCAGGACCATCTTCACCTGCGGCTGGACTGCCGCGATGCGGAGGTCGCCCCCCGCTTGGCGGGCCGCCTTAAGGCAACCGATGAGCGCCCCGAGCCCAGAGGAGTCCATGAAGGCGATCTTTTCAAAGTTAACGACAATCCGGGTGGACCCGCCGGAAATCACATCACTGACGAACTCCCTCAGCTTGGGCGCGGCTACCATATTGAGCCGCCCGTCCGCCTTGACTTCCGTGTACGATTCCCTGATCCCATAGCTAAACTCCATTACTACCTTCTCTGTCACTGCAGGTTCCGCGGCCGGTTCGTAGCCCCTGGTAGAGCGCGGCGCGGATCAGGATGCTCATGACTACCAGGTCAAACGTAACCCACGCCACCTCGACCAAGTTGCCAGCGGCTCCGCCAGGCCCATCGCCAAGCGGATAATTCCGACGACGGCGGCTACCGCGAGCAGCACGGACACCACAAACTGTGGCTGGATTAGGCTGCAGCAGGATCCCCGCTTGGAGGTCTCCGGCGCGTCCAGCTCAGGCCTCGCGCAGTTTCCTAGAGCTGGATGTCCACACTGAAATCGGTCAGTGGTCGACCCGTCAGTTCGGCAGCTGCCTGCTGGACGGCGGCAAGTATCGCGTCGAAGTTCCGGACGTGAACAACCAGGTCCGGGAGTTCTTCCACCGGCAGGGTGAGCAGGCCGTCTGTTGCCGAGGCTATGTGCGCGGTGAGTTTCACTGTTTGTCCCGCAATGCTTGGCCGTGCTGAACGGGGCGCGGTGAGGCGGCGCCATGTTCATTTCTTGTCATCCCTTGACCTTTCCTGGATCAAAAGTCCCTCTCGAGGGTGCCTGTTTCTGTGCTTGGCGCGATGGAGGAGGGGACGCCGGAGGTGCTGGTGACGGACGATGTGGGGCTCCACACCATCGCTGCGGGTGTGCTGTAGGTTCGGATGCTGCCGCTTCCACTCGAGGCGCTGCCGAGGGTGACGGTGACCATGGTGGCGGGAACCCGGCGGTGGTCACCGTGGTTGCGGTCATGGTGGCGTTGAAGGTGACGGTCTTGCGGTTCTTGGCGAAGTTCCCCTTGGTGTTCACCGTTCCGAGGTTCACGGTGCTGCCGGGCCGTTGGATGTCAAGGGTGTCCCCGCCGTTGCCCAGACCCAAGATGTTGCCGTCGCGCAGGCGGACGGTCACGGGCAAGGCAGCGCCTGTCCACCCCGGCGTGACGGAGACGAGGTTGATCTGTTGGCTGTAGGTGAAGCTGAGGGTGTCGCCGGCGTCCAGCCTTCCCGGGATGCCGGTGGCGTTGCCGGCCTGGATGTCGGCGCCGCGCAGGGGGCTGTTGTCCACCCGTCGTGCCGTAACGGTGGCGGAGATCGTTTCCTTGCCGGTGCCGTCGGTGAGGATGGCACGGAAGTAGTACTGTCCATCTGCCACGGTCCGGCTGTCCCAGGTACAGGAGTAGGGGGCTGCGGCCATGGCAAGCCAACACGAACCCGGTGTCAGGCAGGAAACGCTGAGCGGTCATTCCATTCGTTAGCTACCGGATCGCATGGTCCGGGTTCTGCTCGTCGTAGAGGTCCCGCGATCGCCCAATGGCATCCTTGTTCGCCAAAGACCAGTCCGCGAGCTGCTTGACCAAATGGGTGAGGCCGCTGCCGCGCTCCGTGAGTTCGTAGGTGACCTGCGCCGGGACCGTGGGGTAAACGGTCCGGGTAAGCAAGCCGTCACGTTCAAGGCGCCTGACTGTCAGCGTCAACATCCGCTGGGAAATCCCGTCGATGGCTCGCTGCAGCTCCCGGAAGCGCCGCACCCCGGAGGCCAGTTCGACGATGACGAGGACTGACCACTTGTCCCCGATCCGGTCGAGGACGTCGCGGATGCCGCAGTCCGGGTGGTCGGTGCTGCCGCACGGTTCCAGCCCAGCGGTTACCCCGGTGTGACTGCCTAACACCAAAGTGCCTCCTTGTGGCCGTGCCCAACGTTACCGAAGATGGGTCTAGTTACTGAAAAGAACCAGCGAAAGAAGCCAGTCCATGATTCTCGTTACCGGGGCCTCTGGCCGCCTCGCCCAGGCGATCCTCCACCATCTCAAAGAAGCCGGAGTCGATGCGGTCGGCGGCACCCGCACGCCGGGCGACGACCCGCGCCAGCGCCTGCTCAACTTCGACGATCCAGACACCCTAGACTTTGGTGGTGTCGGCACCCTTGTCATGGTCTCCGCCGGCACGGCCGAGGACGACGTCGTGATTGCCCGGCACGAAAGCGTCATCACCGCTGCCGAACGCAGCAACGTTCAGCACATCGTCTACACGAGCGTGGCCGATGGCGGCGACCACCTGGGCTTTGCCCTGACCCACCGCTGGACCGAACGTCGCCTTCAGCGGGGTACCGTTCCCTGGACGATCCTACGGAACGGCCTCTACGCGGAACTGATCGGACAACTCCTCACACCTGAAGCGGGCACAATTACGGCGCCGTTCGGCCCCGGCAGTGTTGCGGCGATCGCCCGTCAGGACCTGGCCGAGGCGGCAGCAGTCGTTGCACAGGATCCACAGCCACACGCCGGAAAAACGTACAACCTCGTCGGCACTGAGGCGATCTCCGCGTTGGATGTCGCCCAGGAACTGGGGGCAACCTACAAGCCCGGCACACTCGCGGACCTCCGCAGCGCTCTGAACACCGCAGGGCTTCTGCCGTTCCAACCGGCCATGCTGCTATCCATACACACCGCTGTCTCCCATGGCTTCCTTGATGAAACCACCGAAGACATCACCCAGCTTCTCGGGCGGCCTCCGCGGAACCCGCTGGCCGTTGCGGCTGCTGCCGCCCAAGGGCAATAGCAGCAGCAACATTCACCGTTCTGCCAGGGCGGTCAGTCAGGAGCTCTCCTGCCTCCTGTTTCCACAGACGGTTGCACGTCAGCAGACGACTCCACTACACCGGCAGACACAGCGACGACCGTTAGTCGAGGACCGTCCGCAAGAGGATCGGCTAAAGGACATCAAGGGTGACATTTAGCGCTGCGAAAATGACACCACTTAGCGCTGCGATCCATACCGGAAATTTTGAGTGGCGCTTGCGCCCTTGGGAGACCGGCTTGTGGGCGTGCTTGCTCCTCGATTGTTGGCTAGGCTTGTGGGGTGTCTACCGGTTGGAATCCCCAAGTGATCGTGCTGAACGGCGGATCGAGCTCCGGCAAGTCCTCAATTGCGAGAGCGCTTCAGGAAATCCTCCCGGGCATCTGGTTGACGTTCGGCGTCGACACTTTCATCGACGCCCTTCCTAGCGGGGGTGACAGCCCGCGCGCAGGAATTACCTATGAGCATGGCGGCACGATCGCCTTCAGCACTGAGCATCGGGCTTTAGAGCGCAGTTGGTATACAGGTCTCAGCGCTATGGCCCGGGCAGGGGCCCACTTGATCCTCGATGAGGTCCTTCTCTCTGGGGATGCTGGACAGGAGCGTATCCGGTCAACATTCGGCGAAGCGGACCTGATCTGGGTGGGAGTGCACTGCGACCCGGACGTCGCCGCATCCCGCGAGGCACAACGCGTTGACCGTGTAGAAGGTATGGCGCGACAGCAAGCCCTGAGCGTGCACGCCGGGGTTGTCTATGACTTAGAGGTCGACACCACATATCGCTCAACGGATGAGTGCGCACGTGATCTCGCGAGCCAGCTCTCGCTCGATGCTCTGCACCCTTGAGGGATGGGCTTACGGGCGCAGGTGCGACACCAAGCGATCACAGAATGCCGCCACGAAGCGATCAAATCCACAGTCCACGCGCGACCAGAACCTTGATCTGCAGTTGGCTGCCTTAAGAGGTGCAGGATGCGATCGCATCTTTGAAGACACATGAGCGGGACCAAGGCCGGCCGCCCCGGTCTCGCCAAGGCGCTGGAAGGACTCCGTGAGGGAGACACTCTCATTGTGTGGAAGCTGGACCGCCTTGGCCGCAGCGTGAAGGCCCTCCTGGATTTCGCCGGAGGCCTGAACGAGCGCGGCATTGCTTTGTCAGCCTCACCGACTCGATCGACACCACCACCGCCTCCGGACGCGTCTTCTTCAACGTGATGGCCTCCCTGGCGCAGATGGAACGCGAGCTCATGGTCGAACGCACCCAACCAGGCCTACAGGCAGCGCGCGAACAGGGCCGGGTCGGCGGACGCAAACGTGTAATGACTGAGGCCAAGATCCGCTCAGCTCGGAAGCTCCTCGGCCGGGGAACGCCGCCCAAGGAAGTTGCCGCCAGCCTCGGCGTCTCGGTGCCCACACTTTACCGCTGGGTCCCGGCAACGGACCCTGAAGCAGTTGCAGTCCCGTAGCTTGGCCTTTGGTGCAGACGACTCCTGAAAATGACACCCGTTCCGGGTGCCCGGAGGTCCGTGGGCTCACCTGAGGTGGGCCAGGTACTGTTCCGCTGGGTCCTGGGTCCTGGGTCCTGGGTCCTGGGTCCTGGGTCCTGGGTCTTGGGTCCTGGGTCTTGGGTCCGGAGTCCTGGGTCCTGAGTCCTGGGTCTTGGGTCCGGAGCGCGATCGCGGCCTTACCTGCTCCCCTTAGTCATACGGTTGATCTGCGCATCAATTCCACCGGCGTCGCGCACAATCTCCGTATAGATCCGACCCGAGCGGAATCTGCCGTCTGTGACCTGAAAGATGTTGACCCCCACGAACTCCAGGAGCGAGCCATCCCGGCGTGTTCCACGCATGCTCCACTCCATCCAAACACAATCGCCGTCCGCCACAGTCCGGGATATGTTCGCAGTGAGATCAGGCAGGTCGCTAAGAAGCATGCTGAAATTTCTCGGACCGAGTCCTGCCCCCGCACGGATTCCCCGCGGCGTGCGGGCGCTTCGTCAACATACGCGGCGTCGAAGCAATTCACGGCCGCTTCCAGGTCATGCGCTGACAGGGACGTGATCCACCGTTGCGCCACCGCCTCCGGATCGCTACTCATGCACTCAATCGTGGAGGTTCACAGAAGAGTTGGCAACATAACTCGCGGCGCTTTTCACCGGCCGAGCCGCCCGAACATCCGGAACCTGGCGGAAGGAGGCAACACCGCTCCCGCGGAGTCATGAAGGCGAGGGTGCCGCGCGAAGCCGCGACAGCGCGAGTGCGGTTGCGTCCCGGGTGGTGAAGGTGGCGGAAGTCCCGGCGGACCCGGACCTCTCTGGCGAACACCCGGTCCTGCAACCCCGCAGCTGACGGAAGTTAGAAGTCCGCCGCTAGTGCCCTGCGCCCCCTCGACCCCCGAAAATCACGGCAGAACGACCCGCAAAGCACCAAAGACGCCAATGATGTGGCACGACTCAGGCTTAAGCAGGATGCTGGACACATGAACAGCATCGTGGGCGCGATCGAATTCGATCTTGAGACAACTGCAAGTCCGGAGAAGGTGCGCACCGCGCTGATCGACTTCTCTGAACGCCGCCCGCAGCTGTGGCCGGGCATCGAACCTTCGCTGTTTCAGGTCTACTCGGTCGGCGAGACCACCGCGGACGTGCGCGAGGGCAGCAAGGGCCCGGGCACGAAGCTCTGGGCGCGCGAGCACTACGAGTGGTCCGACCCGCACACCGTGCGCTGGACGGTCCAGGAGAGCAACTTCTCCGCGCCGGGAAGCTACGTGGCGGCCACGGTCCGGCCGGGTCGCGACGGTGGCAGCGTCGTCCACGTCACCTGGGACCGCACCGGCAGCACTGTGGTGGGGCTGCTGATCTGCAGGATGATCCGGAAGTCCAAGGGCAAGCCGGTCGCCTCATCATTCAAGCGGGGTCTGGCAGTGCTGGAGAGCGGCGATTAGGAGCTCACCGGATGCACGTGAGGGATTCTCGTGCGGGACAACCCTGGCTGCAGCGAATCTTAACCGCTCAACGCGTTCGGCATACGCGACACCAAACCGCCATTCTGAACTGTGAAAAAACCGCCATTCTCAGTTAACAGTCACAGACTCGGTGTCTCGAAACCTCTGTGTCTCGAAACGCATGCGATGCAAGACGACGCAAAGCCTGGGAGTGCGACACCGAGCGATCACAGAACACCGCCATGAAGCGCCAAACTCCACAGGTCGGGGTGTCGGTAGATGGTCGTTTTCCGACACCCCTTAATGCCCGATTTCTGTAGCGACGCCTAGGTCACATCAAAGAGACGGCGCGCCCGTTGCAGGTCGACGTCCCCATCGCCCAGGTCGAGGAAGAATCTGCATTGCCACTTCTGAGACCGCTTAGCCTGAGGGTTTTCCGTCGCTGACCACGGCGGATACACCCGAAACCCGCGCTTCCCGCCAACGCCACCAATAGCAACGATCCCGCGCTCAACGAGCGCGCTCTTCGGGAAAACAAAGAGCCCCAAGTTGTCGTCCTCTCGAACGGCTATCACCAGCGACTGCGAACCGTCTTCGGCCGACAATGGATCGGTTGACCCGTCACTGGCGCGCCGCCACACCGTGACGAACAATCCCACTTTCGTCGGTGTCAGCTTGCCCGCCCGAAACCGCGTCTCGCCGGTGACTGAGACCACAGCGCCGTACTCGGCGTTGTCAGGCTCCGGCACCACCGCCAGACGCCCCGCACCGAGTCGATCACACACCTCAATCGCAACAGCCACATCCGGATGAAGAACAACAGACACCACAACAACTCCGATCAGCACGACCTTGGGGGAAAGTCAGCTCCCCACAGTGGTCTCAGCCTAGTTTGCGATCACGCAACACCCCCCCTCGGATGGTCTCGCCTTAGATTGCCATCCTGGGTCCGAGTTCAGTTGACATTGTCACCCAACTTACTAACGTACGATGCGATCCGTTTTCCGCAGCGACCCCTCTCAGGCTCTTCTTACTCCTCGTTGCTGTCGCGGTGGTCGGGATCGCGCAGAGTGCGCCGGCCGCCGGCGAGGTCCGGAAGTTGGAAGGAGTAGTGACCGTGGACGTTGATGTGCCGCCGCACATACGCCGACAGGCAAACTACATCGGCATCGAGCACCGGGTAGCCCTGTTCCCGCAGCGCGGTCAGGGCGTGGTCGAGGTAGACCATGTTCCACAACGTCACACAATTCAAGACAAGGCCCAGGGCGCCGAGTTGGTCTTTCTGCCCGTCACGGTACGCCTGGTGGAGCGTGCCCTCGCGGCCGTGGAAGATGTGCCTGGCCAGGGCGCGGCGGCCCTCCTGGAGGTTGCGCATCGCTGGCCACCTCGTCCCGCAACGTCGTCACCCCCGGAAGGAGCGCCCTCCGCGCCCGCCACCATCCCACCGCCGCGTAGAGCAGCGGCTTCGGCTGATCACCGGTCGTCCACGCCTGTCCTCCGCCCAGCCAGCCGATCAACTCCGCCTCTGCCGAGGCGTAGGAGGCATACCGTATACCTCGGCGATCTCCACTTGATTCTCAAACGGCGTCGGCCGCCGCTCCAAGTACCCCTTCACGCACGACGGATCCGCCACCCCGACTTGTCCGGCCACATAATCCACCACCGTGGTCGGTACGTCGAGGGGATCCTCCAGAAACGTGCCCTGCTGTCGGACGGTCACCAGCTGGAGACTGAACCCGAGCCGGTTGCGATCACCGCGCCGCTTCGCGACGAGATCCAGATCGGCGTCGTCCAGGAAGAAGAACCGCTCCAGCACCGCCTGTTCCGGGGCCTGCGCCTCGAATCGCCCGTACGAGGCCTCCTCGGCCGCAGTCAAATATTTATGTTTAGCCATGCAGGCTCAACGAACCGAGGCTACTACCGTTACCACCGGAGATCGGCTTAGCGTGACTTTCCCAAGCGTTGGTCCTCCAGCCCCGATGACCGAGCAGGGACGTTGGTTCATCGGGAGCATCGGGATCAGCGTCCTTTCCTTGTCGGGGTTTGTGTGCTGGTCGTGCCGGTTTCCAGTCTTGCTGTTCGCTTCGGCAGCATGAAAGCAATCCGGCTGGAGGAAAAGCCACACCCCGGCTGGCTCGGGATTGATCTGCCCCGGACCGCGGCGGGGTCACCGTTGACCGCCGCCTCCCGGGACGGGCCGTCAGAGAACCGGCCGGCCGTTGGGCCGGTCGGCGTTGCCGTCTTCTGGTCGGGTGGGCTGGGGCCTGCGTTCTGCGCCGGGTTCTGGTGTGTGGGACGGTCCGGGCGGGGTTGGTGTGATGGAGCAGATCTGCACGGTGATGCGGGTTGCGGTATGCGGATGCCCGGTCTGCAGGGCTGTCCGGATGGTGCGGGCTGCCTGGCGGGCGATGTCTGGGGCGGGGGTGTCCAGGGCGACGCCCAGCCGGACCCGTACGGTCGTGTTCCCGTCGTCGGTCCGGACCTCGACGGGTGGCCTGTCCGCGGGTGGGTCCCCGCCGGTCAGGCGGGTTCGGCCCTGCCTGACGGCGAGGCGCCAGGCAGGATCTGCGGGGTAGACCGCGAGGACTCCGTCAATGCCCAGCAGCAGGTCGCGGAGCAGGTCGGCTGTGGTCATGTTCCGATCCTTTCCGGGGTGGCGGCGGCGTCTTCGACGAGGTCGGTAACGGCGATGTCGATGGCGGTGATGTTCAGTTCGGTGTGTAGGGCCAGGGCATCGGAGAGTGTGCTTCTGAGCGCGCGGGCCAGCCCGGGTACGGGGTGTCCCCAGAAAGCGGTGACGTTGAGATGTAGTGTGACGGGGGCTCCGGCGGAGGTCAGGTCCCCGTGGAGCCAGCATTTGCCGATGGTGGCGCCGGGGAGGGTGTCTCCGACGGTGCGGATGAGGGCGATGACGGCGCCTTCGGTTTCTGAGAGGTCATCGTCGGGGTGGGCGCCGGCGAGGGGGATGGCCCGGCCGGCCCTGGTTTCCAGGCGGAGATGGTCCAGGATGTTCTGCAGCCATGGCTCGTCGCCGCGGCCGGCCTGAAGGATGTCCAGGGCGATGAGTTCGGCGGTCAGGTCATCGAGGCGGCGCAGCGCCGCCAGGCCCGCCTGGCACTGCGGGCAGTTGTGGACGTGTTCCGCGTCCGGGGAGGAACCGGTGTGCAAATAGTCGCTGAGTTCTTCCAGGGTCCGGCCGCAGTCTGCTCCGATGGTCACGGGTGTCAACGCCAGGCCTCCATTTCCTTGATCAGGGTTGCCTGGGCCCGGGCCAGGCGGCCGCGGACGCTTTCGGTGCTGATCCCCAGGGTCCTGGCGATCTCCTCGCAGGACTGTCCGCCCATCTTCCGCAGGACCCAGCATTGGCGCTGTGCCTCGGGCAGCCTACCCAGAGCCTTGCCCAGGGCGGTCATGGACGAACCGGTGACGGCCCTGGATTCGGGCCCGGGCCCCGGATCGTCCCGGGTTTCTTCGTCGAGTGCGATGTCGTATTTCCGCCGGCGAAGGACGTTAATAGCGCAGCGGGCGGTGATCCGCATCATCCAGCCTCTGACTGCCGCGGGGTCCCGCAGGGCGGGCAGCTGCGACCAGCAACGGACCAGCGCCTCCTGGACGGCATCGTCAGCATCAGCAAGGGACCCGGTCAGCCGGCGGGCGTAGGCCCGCATGAGCGGGCCGTGGCGCCGGGCCAGTGCCTCGAAGGCTGCTGTGTCGCCGTCGCCGGCGCGCTCGGCCAGCAGCGCATCCGAAGCGGCGTCCAGCCGTCGGGGCGCCTTTCCGGGTCCTGTCATCGGCGTCGCTTACCTTCCGCTCTTGCTCCCCAGAATAGGCGTGTCGTCCGGGACACGGTCGTGGGTGCCCGTCCAGGCGCCTGTTCCCGGGAGTTGCCCGGGGTGAGGGCGGGGTAGGCTGGCTGCTGGCCGGCTCAACGGACGAACGGTTCATTGGACCCGTTGCGTGCCGGCGAAGCGATTCCGCAGCCCGGTACTGATCCTGATCAGGAGCGGGATGCTCCGCCCCAGTACCTGTTCAAGGCCCCGGACGGCTTCCTCGGCGGTATCGGTGATGTCCCGCGGGGACGAGCCTTTGCCTGCCTGAATGGCGATCTTCAGCCCCCCGGTGCCTTTGACGTTCCAGCTGCTGACCCCGACGGATCGGATCCGGTCATCGTGCCCGAGAGCGTCCCGGATGGCCCGGGCGGCCAGGGAGGTGTCCACCGTGGTGGTCCCTGTGACGGTGCCAGCGCCGTGGTCTGCGGCTTCGGGCACCCCGATATGGCTGGTACGGCCGCCGCCCTGGGAAAGGACCCAGCCCAGCACCAGGATGATCGCGATGACCAGCACGGCCAGGGCCGTCAGGGTCCACCAGCTGACACCGAGGGTCCCGGCCGGTGCCGCCGCCAGCTGGCTGTGGATCCAGTCCCCGGCGTTGTTGGCCCGGGTGGTCCAGGCGGAGGCGACCTGCGGGCTGGCGCCTGCCGCGGCGGTGAGGGTGCCGGCCGCTATCAGGACCAGACCGAGCAGGCCCAAAAGGACGCGGTTGAGGCCGCGCAGAGTGCCTCTCATATGCCCACCGCCCCGGTCCTGCTGATGGTGACGGTCAGTCTCGGTGCCGGTACCAACGCGTAACGGTCAAGTTCGCTTTCCACGGCCGCGCGCACGGCGGCCCCGTCCACCGGGACACCCGAGGTCGGGTGGATCAGCACCTCGAGGCGGCGCCTGCTGACCCGGGCTGTGACCTGTTCGGGAACGAGCCGTGCGGCGTGGCGGGCCGTACGGGCGATGGCGGCGGCAATCACGTCGTCATCGACAACGACGGCGCCGGACCCGCCGGGCATGGTGTGGCGCCCCCTGGTGCCGGGGAGCAAAGCCAGCAGCACGAGCACCAGCCCCGCCAGGGCCAGTGCGGCGCCGCCGGCGATCATTCCCGCAGGCAGGGTCGCTGCCGGCAGCCCGGTAAGCCAGCCGAGCATCGCCGGCGGAGAAGCCAGCAGCGGGTGTGCTCCGGCCATAGACAGGACTGCCTCGGTGCCGGCCCAGGCGAGGATGAGAACGAGCACGATGCCGGTGACGACGGAGGCCGCGGCCCGGGAGGAGTGGGTTTCCCGGCGGACCAGCCTGCCCCTAGCGGCGGGTTCTTTCATCGGACCCCCTCCTGCGCGGGGCGGTGCGCTGCGGTCAGGCGGAGGTCGATGCCTCCGATGTCCACTCCGGTGAGCCGGTGCAGCCGCCCGGCGATCGTGGCCCTGGCCGCGTCCGCCCGCTCATACAGCGTTCCGCCACCGGCGCTGACCTGTTCGGGGTGTCGGGCAGCCTCGGCCAGGGGCAGGACGGTGACAGGTACCCGCACGCTGATGGCCAGCCGGCCCGCGTCGTCCCGGAGGCTGACCTTCACCTCGGCCACCGGGACCTTGAAGGCTTCGGCGGTCACGGCCCCGATGGTGTGCGTCAGGGCGTTGGCGGCGATCCTGGTGTGTCCGGCCTGCGGTCCGGTGCGGTGCCCGCTCCGGACCAGGTCCGGACGGACAGAGTTCAGATGGTCGGAGTTCACGCGGGCGGGGGTCATGGGGATGATCGCTTGCCGCGCAGTGCGTCGAAGGCGCCGCGGAGGTCGAGCCGGCCCTCGGCGGACCGGCCCAGAACGGCGCCGATGGCCATGAAGACTGCCACCAGAAGCATTCCCCAGAAGCCGAAGACCAGGGCGCTGATCGCCAGGGTCGCGCCGACGGCCGTGCCGGCAACGGTCGGACTCATAGGACCCTCGGCTCCTTGTGCTCGACCTCAGCGCCCTCATCGTCGGAGGGGACGTGGACGTCGGTGATGTCGATATTGACTTCGGTCACTTCCAGCCCCACGATGTCCTCGACGGCATGATAGATGGCGTCACGGACGTCCCCGGCAACGTCCTGCAGGGGGTGCGGATACTCGACAATCAGGGACACGTCGACGGCGGCCTGGGTTTTTCCGACCTCCACACTGATGCCCTGGGATAGATCGGTCTGGCCCATGGCCCCGCGCAGCGCGCCCATGGCGCGGGCGGCACCGCCGCCGAGCGCGTAGACGCCCGGGATGTCCCGGGTGGCAATGCCGGCGACCTTGGCCACGACGGCATCTGCGATGGTCGTCTGGCCCTTCCCTTCCCGCCCGCCGGTCCGGCGGGCAGCAGCCGGCGGCTTCACAGGCGACACGGCCGCGGACGCCGCGGAGTCCGCGGACGGCGGGCCGGAGGACTCGGCGAACGAATTAACGGTCTCGGTGTGCTGCAGCTCATTGGGCTCGTTGATCAAAACACTCACTCCTGGATCCGAATCGGCGGTCATCCCGGTGATGCCGCTACCCCTTAGACGCCCCGCCCCGGCCTTGCCGCACGCCCGAATCTCTGTGATGTAGATCACATACATTTCCGGGCGCTATCCGCCCCGCCCAAAAAAGCCGACTCAGACAGGCATGGAGCCGGCGGTCAGGACCGGCCGGCGCCCCGGCGTCGTTAGGCGAAATATGCCAGCGAGGCCGCCGCGGCGAGAAACAGGCAGCCGGCCAGAATCGCCGAGACGACATTCGGCCCGGACAGCAGCAGGGCGAAGCCCCCGGGCAGGCAGGCCGGCGGCAGGAGCACCGCAGCGATCCAGAACCAAAAGCCCTGCCGGCACGAACCGGACCGGCCGTCCTAGGGCCCGGTCACAGGGTTCCCCTGCCGTCCCGGGTACCATCCCGGTGCCGTGGGGCGTTACGCATCCGACAGGCCTGATCTCCAGAGCCGGCGCAAAAGTACGCGTTTGCTCCGCGCCAGAGCATCGACGAGATCCTGCCCGGACCCGGCAGCCTCCGCCGCTCCCAAAACCCGGCCGGTCTCACGCCACGGGGTTCCGGCCGCACAGCCCCCGGATCGCCTCAGCCAGGGCCTTGTCCGCGGCCGTTGAGGCGCGGCAGCATTCACGCAGATCGTCCACCTCATCCTGCCCCCGGCGTTCCCGCCGCCGCAGGCGCATCCGGCCCCCGTCGTAACGGGCGGACCAGCTGATGGTGTGTGAACATGCCTGCCCCCTCTCCCAGGGGTCCTTTCACATCGGGCTAAGCCGGGCGGATGAACCGCACCGGTGGCCCAAAGGCTTCCGACGAAAAGCCGGCACGCCCCGGGTACCCCGCAGTCCCGGGTCCTTCGCCGCGGAGAAGGAGGGCACCGGCGCAGCGCCGCTAAGAAGCAGTTCGTGACCGTTCCGCCTTTGACGCCTCTGCGCCGGAATTCATCATGGCAACTTCCCGGCCGGTTGCCTCTGACCAGACCACATCGCCCTGGCGCCGCGCCACCGAAGAATCCGTCATCCGGCGCGGTAGCAAGCGCTCCGGGGTGAGATGCTTCAGCCGGATATCGGTCAGTCCTGCTCCTGGCCGACTCCGGGCGCTGAGAGGTCCTCCAGCGCCGCGGCGGTGCGTTCGAGGAATTCAGCCACTCTCGGCACAGACGGTGCGGCCTCACCCAGGATGGTGGCAGACACCGCGCGGTGGAAGTGATCGTAGACCCAGTCCATGGCCTGCGTGCCTGCCGGTGTTAGCTGCAGCAGCAGGCTTCGGCGGTCTGCCGGGTTGGGTCCTCGACGCAGGAAGCCCGCCCGTTCGAGCCGGTCAATCATCGAGGTGACGGATCCGGTGGTGATGTTCAGATCCAGGGAAAGATGTTTGGGCGTAAGGTCACCGCTGTCGCGGACAAACTCCAACGCGTTGAACTCTGCCACGCTCAGCCCCAACTCCCTGGCCAGGCGGGCCCGCAGCCGCCCGTTGCCGATGTCCAGGTGCCGCATCGCGTTGACGATCGCCCGTACATCCGCAGCCGCCGTATCGTCCGCCCCGCCCAGGGCGGGGCGGGCTGCTGGTCGGGCCACCTGGTGCGGGGGGCGGCGGGCGGTGGGATCGATCATGGTGTGGTGCTCCTGTAAAGATGAGCCGAGTAGCCAGTCATCATTCTACTTTGGCGGAACGGCCACTGGTCCGGCGGTCCCTAGCCAGAGGGCTGGCGAGGGAAGACACGGCTTGTTAGAAAATGTATCTCGGTAATCAAGTAATCCCTGTTAGTGTTCATTCCGGGCAGCATGAAGCAGCTGCGACCTCCCCGAGAACCGGTTGTGTACGTGCCGCCGGTCGGGTCCGGGTGACAGTCAGCTGTGTCTTCTGTCCGCTACTCTCCCGTGTGCTGCCCCGGCCGGAAGCTGGCCCGCAGCCGCGGCCTGTCCGTTGTCGTGAAAGGTCTCCACCATGTCCGATTCTGCCGCCGCGCCCAAGCGCCGCCATTTCGCCCCGATCGTCCTGTTGGCCGGGCTGGTGGGTACGGTGCTGCTGTCCCTGTCCCTGACCGGAACCCTGTCGGGCTTTGTTGCCAGCATCACCAACAGTTCGAACACTGCCGCGTCCGGCTCGCTGGTCATGCAGGAACAGAGCACGGGCGGGGTGCCGGCCACCTGCCTCAGCACCGACGGCGGCAGCGTTTCGACAAACTCTGCGACGTGCTCGACGATCAATAAATTCGGCGGCAGCACCGTCATGGTCCCGGGTGGGCCTGCGGTGACAACCGCCATCACGATCAAGAACGCCGGTTCCGTCGCGGCACGCACGTTTACGCTGACCCCGGGAACAAGCTGCACCCAGTCCCTGAACGGCGCCCAGAACGGCACCGCGACGGACCTGTGCGCGAAACTGAACGTCGTCATCACCTCCGGTGCCACCACCGTCTTCACCGGCACCGCGGCCAGCCTGGCCGGGGCGCCGGCCGCCGCGATCACCATGCCCGCAGCCCCCGCGGCGGGTGTCAGCGTCCCCTTCACCATTGCCGTGACCCTGGACACGTCCGCAGGCAACACCTACCAGGGCCTGGCCGCGTCACTGCCCCTGACCTGGACCTTCGCCAGCTAGACACCTGCCCGGGCTGCCGGTGCGGCACACTACCGCCCGGGCAGCCCCTCTTTAGCGAAGGTGACACATGACAACCCTGGACACCCGGCCCGGGCCGGCTGCGAACACCACCTGGACGCCCCCGCGCCGGCGCCGTGGGGGCGCCTGGCGCCAGGGTGCCGTCGTTGTGCTGGCCACGCTCCTGGGCGCCCTGCTGACCGGGGCGCTCCTGTTCTCACTGGCCGGCGGACGCTGGTTCGTGATCAGCACCCCGTCCATGGCGGAAGCCGCCCCGGTGGGCACGCTCGTCCTCACCGTCCCTGTGCCCGCAGAGGACATCCGCGCCGGGGACATCATCACCTTCCATCCCCCGACAGCGCCGGATCAGACCTACACCCACCGCGTACGGGCCCTCACCGCGGCGGGAGGAATCCTCAGCCGGGGAGACCTCAACGGCGCGGATGACCCCTGGACCCTGACCGGCGGCGATTTGGTGGGAAAATCCATCGCCGCCGTACCCGGCCTCGGGTGGATCGTCCGGGCACTGCCCATTCTCGTCCCCGGCATTGCCGGGCTATGGATCCTGACCGAACGGTTCGTTCCCCTCAGCCGGCGGATTCCACTGCGGATTGTCGGGGTGCCGCTCGTCATTTCCGTGGCCACCGTCATTCTGCGCCCCTTTATCGGGGTCAGCGTCCTTGCCGCAGGGATGACGGAGGGAACGCCCCAGGCGACTGTGGTCTCAACCGGCGTGCTCCCCATCAGTGTCCATGCCGGCGGCGGAGAACCGGCACATCTGACAGCCGGCAGCGTCGGCCAGGTCCCGCTTCCCTCTGTGGACGGGTCGGACCACTACCAGATGGCCTCGGCCCTGGACCTGCCGCCCTCCGGGTGGGTCTTGCTGATGCTGATCTGCGCGCTCCCGCTCCTGTGGTCACTGGCCGTCAGCCTCCCCGGGCCCGTCATAAACCGGAGCACCGGCACATGATCTTCCGCCCGCCAGCCGGTGCGCGCCGGGGTCAACGGACCCGGACCGGCAGCGCCGTCACCGCCACCGTACTTGCAGCACTGTGTCTGCTGGCTCTGTTCACGCCCTACACCACCTCGGGATACTCGGCACGGATCACCAACCCGACGAACAAGGCCGGAACAGCAGCCTACTTTCTGTGCACCGAGGCGGTGCGGGCAGACATCGCCGGCGCCCTGTTCGCCTACCGCCTCAACGAAGCGACAGGCTCCGCCTTCGCCGGCGACTTCTCGAACAACAACACCCCGGGCACCTACCGGGGCCAGATGACCGGCGACACCGCCGCGAAACCTGCCTGCCCCCGGGACGCGGGTGGCGCCTACACGCTCAACGGCTCCACCAGCTACGTCTCCACCCCCACCTACCGGGCCTCCGTAAATACCTTCAGCATCGAGGTGTGGTTCAAAACCTCCACCGGCGGCGGGAAGCTGATCGGGTTCGGAAACGCCCAAACCGGCGCCTCCACCACCTACGACCGCCACCTCTACCTCACCGACACCGGCCAGGTCGTTTTCGGTGTCTACCCCAACCAGGTCAAAACCATCACCAGCCCGCTCAGCTACACCGACGGAACATGGCACCACGCCGTCGCCACCCTCTCCGGCGCCGGAATGAACCTGTACATCGACGCACAGAAAGTCGCCACCGACCCGGCCACCACGACCGGCCAAAGCTATACCGGGTACTGGCGCATCGGCTATGACACCCTGGCAGGCTGGGGGGCCACCCAGCCCGCCAACTTCTACTACAAGGGCTCCCTGCGCTTCGCCGCCGCCTACACCGCCGCCCTGACACCCGGCCAAGTCACCACGCACTACAACGCCGGCCGCTGACGCCGTCTCAAGGGTCTTCCCCTGACTGCCTGCGTTCGTCAAGTTTTTGAGACAGTTTGGTAGTTGATTTCGGTTACGCGGCCACGGGTTCGTGATCGCTGGTGCGATGGTTCGCCGGGGCGGTAGCCGGGGGTATACCGCCGGCCCTGCGGTTGGGCCGGCGGCGGTTGTACCAGCCTTCGATACAGTTCATCACTGCGGTCCTGGCCGCGAGCCTGTTAGCGAAGGTGCGGTGGTGCATCTCTGTCTTCACCGCACAGATTTTCCTATTCGACCGGGTGGCCCCGGGCCCGCGCCTGTTCGACCAGGTGCATCATGGCCACGCACATCGCCCGGCCCGGTCCTGGGGGTGTGTGCCGGAGGAAGGTTCGCTGCCGAATAGGTCCTCATGGATTTCATTGTGGACGGATTCCCTCAATCGCGAAACCAGAGCTGCGGCGGTCCTCTATCGTTGGGCGCCGTTGCCTGACCAGCTGCGCAGCCGGGGGACGTGGCCCGGCTACGGTGGTTGGTCCGTGGTGTCCGTGGACTCTGCCGACGGGACCCTGTTCATCTCCAACCTGCGTGGACAGGTCCTCCGGGCCGTTCCCGTTGCCAATCCCTCTACTTCGGCCACGTACTACAGCGGCGAATTCGGGCGCATCCGCGACGTCACGGTGTCCCCGGCGGGGATGTCTGGTTCGTCACCAACAACACCGACGGCCGGGTACCCCCGGACCCGACGACGACCGCATCCTCAGCGTGGAGCCTGATCGGCAGTGAGCCATGCGGCTGAGGCAACCATTTGACTGCCCGCTGACTTTGCGTCGGCGCAAACGCACTGCGACCCTCGCGGGCAGCGGTGACAAGGAAGTAATCCTTGACCACATCGAACAAAGCCCCTCTATCGGACCGAGTGAAAGCGAGTTCGGCGCCCGGGTACGGTCGCCCAGCCAGAACTTCCGACGTGCGGGGCCAATTCTGAATCCGAGATCAGGAGTTCTCCTGCTACCTGATGTTGTGGTTTCCGGGGTTCGATAACCAGGGAGCTGAGACGACTGGCCTGGTTCCCGGGGAGCGGCGTTGCGGGCGGCCCGGCGTTCGGGATCTTGCGCTGCCCTGATCGGTCCCCCGTTCCCGGGGACCACCGGCCCGGCAGTGCTACTTCATCGACTATTCGCTAGGTCTGTGGGCGGTCTCTACGGGGTGTCGGAGTGGCCCGGCCGGTGAGGCGCGAGCGGTGCGATGTGAACCTTACAGTTGGCTGCGATTGCTTCCCTGTCCGCGGCGGGCACGTCGTCGGTGAGGATGACGTCGGTGAAATCGCTGACGGGGACGAAGTGGTGCAGGGAGGTGCGGCCCACTTTGCTGCCGTCCATCATCAGAATCCGCCGTGTGCCTGCCTTGAGCATGGCGCGCTTCATGAAGACAATGTCCTGTTCCTGGTGGTAGGTCATCTCGGACCCCATGGAAGAGGTTGACTGGAACACGATATCCACAGCGTAAGAGCTCACCGAGCTGTCGGTAGGCAGCCCGATAAACGAGTCGTGTGTACGTGAGTACTGGCCGCCGATGACTATGAGACGGATGTCGTTGTTTTCTCGCAGTACCTCGAGGGCCTGCCGGTAGTTCGTGAGGACAGTCAATGGGCCGGTCTTGTTCAGCAGGCGTGCCAGGGCGAGAACGGTCGTTGAATCATCGAGCATGACCGACATGCCGGCCTCTACGAACTCCAGCGCCTTGTGGGCCAGGGCGGTCTTGGCCTGCGCCTGCAGTTGCATGCGTATTTCGGAGCTGGCCTCGAACACGGTAGAAGGCAGTGCGGACACGCCGCCGTGAACCTTACGCAGAATGCCACGTCCGGCCAGATCGTCAATGTCGCGATGAACGGTCATGAGGCTGACGCGCGTGAGCGCTGCAAGGTCGGCAGCAGTTGCAAACCCGGCACCGACCACGTGTTCGACGAGTTCCTGCTGGCGGCGGAGCCGCGGCTTCTTCAACGCAGTTGTCTCGCTCATCGGATTGCCTTCACCTTCGACTTAGATATGTTCCCTGCACCCGCCGGGGCCTTTGCGCCACGGCGTCTAGTCAGGATACCGGGGCCAAGCAGCGGGCCTAGTGAAAGTATATCAATTTCAGTGACCATATTCACAGTTTTCCTGTTACTCTTATCACATCGATTGCGGTGCGGGATGGCCGCACGCCGTAGACCTCACCCCGAGAAAGGGAATTCAATGAAGAACTTCTACACCCGAGCAGCCGCTGTCACCGTGGCTGTCGTGGCGACTGTGGCGGCCCTGGCAGGCTGTTCCACACCCCAGGGCACCGCCGGCGGCGGCGGTGACGCCTCCAGCGCCAAGATCGCATTCCTGATGCCGGACATCGCCTCGACCCGCTACGAACTGTTTGACAAGCCGCTGTTCGAGGCCAAGATCAAGTCTCTGTGTTCGGGCTGTTCGGTCATCTATTCCAACGCCAACGCCAGCGCCGCGAAACAGCAGGAGCAGGCGAACTCAGCCCTGGCCCAGGGAGTAAAAGCGATCGTGATCGACCCCGTTGACTCGGCTGCGGCGGCCACCATCGTCAACACCGCGAAGGCACAGAACGTTCCGGTCATCGCCTATGACCGGCCGATCCCTTCCGTTCCTGCCAGCTACTACGTGTCCTTTGACAACGAGAAGATCGGTTCCCTGATCGCCCAGTCCCTGGTGGACCACCTGAAGAAGACCAATGCCACCGGCGGGCTGCTTCAGGTCAACGGTTCCCCCACGGATGCGGCCGCCGGGTTGATCAAGAAGGGCATCCACACCGCGGTGGATTCCAGCGGTTTGAAGCTGCTGGCCGAATTTGACACCCCGGGCTGGGAACCGACCAAGGCCCAGGACTGGGTCAGCGGCCAGATCACCCAGTTCCCGGGACAGATCGCCGGTGTTGTGGCTGCCAATGACGGCACCGGCGGCGGCGCGATTGCCGCATTCAAAGCCGCAGGCGTCAACCCGGTACCGCCCGTGACAGGCAACGACGCCGAGCTTGCAGCGGCCCAGCGGATCATCGCCGGGGACCAGTACAACACCATCTCCAAGCCGATCAAGATCGTTGCCGAAGCGGCCGCGGACATAGCCTACAAGTTTGCCAAGGGTGAAAAGCCCGAGGGAAAGGCCACCTTGTTTGACACCCCGTCGGAGCTGTTCGTCCCGACCGTGGTCACGATCGACAACCTCAACGAGGCATTGGTCACCAGCGGCATCCTGAAGGTCTCCGACCTCTGCACCCCGACCTACGCTGCAGCCTGCGCCAAGGCCGGCATCAAATAACAGGGAAATGGTGCCCCGCCGGTCCGGCGGGGCACCGATCCACCGTATGCACCACGATTACTGCTTAGAGGATCGCATGTCTTCAACACCCAACTCACCCGGCGACGGGAACGGAACGCCGCTACTGGCTTTGCGCGGCATCAACAAATCCTTCGGCGCCGTCGCCGCGCTCATGGACATTGATCTGGAAGTGTCTGCGGGAGAGGTTGTCGCCATCGTCGGTGACAACGGCGCCGGCAAATCAACTCTGGTCAAAGTGCTCTCCGGAGTGCATGCCCCCGACTCCGGGACCATCGCCTTCGAGGGCAGCGACGTGACCATCCCCACCCCGATGGCCGCCTTACACCTGGGCATCGCCACCGTCTTCCAGGACCTTGCCCTGTGCGACAACCTCACCGTCGTCGATAACCTCTTCCTAGGCCGCGAAATCTCGCCGCTGCGGCTGAACGAAGTCGAAATGGAAACCCGGTCCTGGGAACTGCTGAAGCAGCTCTCCGCCAAGATTCCCTCGCTGCGCACACAGGTCGCCTCCCTCTCTGGCGGGCAACGCCAGACCGTGGCCATCGCACGGTCCCTGCTCGGGGATCCCAAAATCGTCATCCTGGACGAACCCACGGCAGCCCTCGGCGTAGCCCAGACCGCTGAAGTGCTGAACCTGGTGGAGCGGCTGCGCGAAAGAGGGCACGGCGTCATCATGATCAGTCACAACATGGCCGATGTGAAGGCCGTCGCCGACCGCGTCGCCGTGCTCAGGCTTGGCCGCAACAACGGCGTCTTCAACGTCAGTGACGTTTCAGCGGAAGACGTCATCGCCGCCATTACCGGGGCGACGGACAACGTCGTTTCCCGCCGGTCCGCCGCACGCGGGGCACCCGGAGCTTCCACACCCAGCGAGGAGAACCAGGCACAATGAACAGCAAAACCGCACCCACGCCCCAGATCCGGCCGCTGGACCTGCAGGACGAACGGCTTCAGGACCGCACCGGACTCAAGGGACAACTCAAGGCCTTCGTGGACAGAACCCGCTCCGGGGACCTCGGCGTACTGCCCGTAGTGGCGGGGCTCGTCGTCATCTGGGCCGTCCTTCAAACCCTGAACCCCATCTTCCTCTCCAGCGCCAACCTGGTGAACCTCGCCATGGAAAGCTCCGCGGTCGGAATCATCGCCCTCGGTATTGTCGGCGTCCTCCTCGTCGCGCAGATCGACCTGTCCGTCGGTTCCGTCAGCGGCCTGTCCGCGGCCGTCGTGGCCGTGACCGTCGTCAACCTGGGCTGGCCGGTCTGGCTTGCAGTCCTGGCCACGGTGGCCCTGGGCGCCGCCATAGGCTGGGTCTACGGACAGATCTTCAACCGCTTCGGTGTGCCCAGCTTCGTCATCACCCTCGCAGGCCTACTGGGATTCCTTGGCCTGCAGCTGTACGTTCTCGGAGCCAAGGGCTCCATCAACCTTCCCTTCGATTCGGCACTCGTGTACTTCGCGCAGCTGGCCTTCGTGCCGCCGTGGCTTTCCTATGTCCTCGTCGTCGGCGCAGCCGGCGGCCTGTTCGCCACCGACTACCTCCACGCCCGGGCCCGCCGCACCGCCGGGCTTTCATCGATGCCACTGCAGAGCATGATCCCCCGCAGCGCCCTGTTGCTGCTGGTCCTGGGCTTTGTGGTCTGGTACCTGAACCAGACCCGCGGCGTGGGCTGGATGTTCGTCTTCTTCATCGCCCTGATACTGGCCATGAACTACCTGCTGAAGCGGACCAAATGGGGCCGGTCAGTCTACGCGGTCGGAGGCAACGCCGAAGCGGCCCGCCGTGCCGGCATCAACGTCAAAGCCGTCTACACCTCGGTCTTGGTCACCTGCTCCACCCTGGCCGCGGTCGGCGGCCTGCTGGCCGCCGCACGCCTGGCCGCCGCCAACCAGGGCAGCGGAGGCGGAGACGTCAACCTCAACGCCATCGCCGCCGCCGTCATCGGCGGCACCAGCCTCTTCGGCGGCCGGGGAAGCGCCTTCTCCGCCCTCCTGGGCATCGTCGTCATCCAATCAATCTCCAGCGGACTGACCCTGCTGAACCTGGACTCCTCGTTCCGGTTCATGGTCACCGGCGTGGTCCTGCTCCTGGCCGTCATGCTCGACTCCGTCTCACGCCGCTCCCGCACCTCACACGGCAGGGCCTGACCCGCAACCCGCGGGCCACACATCTACAGCACGAAGGAAGGTTCGGACATGGCGGTCATCTGCGTTGACGCCGGTACCACGATGATCAAGGCGGTCGGGTACGACGAAGAAGGCACCGAAGTGGTGGTCGTGCGACAGAGCACCTCAGTAACCCGCCCCCGCCCCGGGTGGGCGGAACAGGACATGCTTTCGGTCTGGGACGCCGTGGTCTTCGCCGTCCGCGGCGTGGTCCGCCAGCTCCAGTCCGAGGTCGACTATCTGGCCATCACCGCCCAGGGCGACGGCGCGTGGCTCGTTGACGCCGGCGGGGCGCCCACCGGTCCCGCCATCCTGTGGAACGACGGCCGCGGCGTGGACATCCTCTCCGCCTGGACAGACACGGGGATCCTCGAACGGGCCTTTCCCATCAACGGTTCGCTGACGTCCTCGGGAATGCCCAACGTCATCCTCAGCTGGCTGCGTCAAAACGATCCCGACAGGCTTGACCGCTCGCACGCATCACTGACCTGCGGAGGATGGATCTTCGCCCGGATGACCGGCGAATTCGCGGTCGATGAGTCCGACGCTGCCGCCCCGTTCATGGACATCCGCACCCGCCAATACTCCCCGGAGTTGCTGCACCTCTACGGGATGGAATGGGCGCAGTCCCTGCTTCCGGTAATCCGCGACGACGGCCACCGGGTCGCGGAGCTCACCCGCCACGCCGGGACTCTGCTGGGCCTTCCGGCGGGCATGCCCGTAGTCATGTCCTCCTACGACATAGCTTCCACCGCCATCGGTGTCGGCGCCGTCACTCCCGGCCAGGCCTGCTGCATCCTGGGCACAACACTGTGCACCGAGATCATCACCGACCAGATCCGGATCAGCGACCCCGCGGCCGGCCTGAACATTGCCCCGGGGCTGCCCGGGAAAATCCTGCGCTCCTTCCCCACACTCGCCGGCGGCGAGGTCATCCAATGGGCCTGTGATCTGCTGGGAATCGAGGACCCTGACGCACTCACGCACCTCGCCTCGACGTGCGGACCCGGCGCCGGAGGCCTGATCTTCCTGCCGTACTTTTCCCCCGCCGGCGAACGGGCCCCGTTCCTGGACCCCCTGGCCCGGGGAACCTTCCTGGGGATGTCCTTCGAGCACCGGCGCGAACACATCGCCAGGGCCGTTCTGGAAGGACTCACCCTGGTCATCAGGGACTGCCTCACCGCCTCCGGAGACACACCCACGGAACTGCGGGTCTGCGGCGGAGGAGCAGCCAGCGCGCTGTGGCTGCAGCTGATCGCCGACGTCACCGGCACCCCGGTGCTGCGGTCCACGGACACCGAAGTCGGAGCCAAAGGAGCCTTCCTGATCGGACTCGTCGCCACCGGCGGCGCCGGAAGCGTGGAAGAGGTGGCCCCCTGGTACGTCCGGATCCGGGACACCTTCACACCGGACCCCTCCCGGGCGGCCTTCTACAGCGGACTCTACGAAGACTTCCTGGCCCTTCGCCACGTGACCGGAAAGGCCTGGCCCCGCCTGGCCGGGATGCGGCAGCGCTCCGCGGCCACCGGCGGGCCGGAGATTTTCCCGGCCGCCACTTCCACACCCGCCGCCAACGACCACGGCACATCACCGCGAACCACCCACAGGACTGCAGGGAGCACCACATGAGAGAGAAGCCGGGCCCGTTCGAAGAGGTGTGGGTGGGAATCGATCTGGGGACCCAAAGCGTCCGGGTCCTGGCGGTCACCGGCACCGGCGAAGTGATCGGTTCCGGAAGCCGCCCGCTGACCAGCCACCGGGACGGCGCCCGCCACGAGCAGAACCCAGAACAATGGTGGGAGGCGGTCTGCGGGGCATCCACGGATGCCCTCCGGGATGTACCCGCCGCAGCGGTACGGGGGGTCGCCGTCGACGCGACCTCCGGCACGATCCTGCTCATGGACCGGGAGGGCCGGCCCCTGACGCCTGGGCTCATGTACGACGACGGACGCGCCGCGACGGAGGCCGCCCGCGTCAACGATGCCGGGGCCGAGGTCTGGAGAGAACTGGGCTATCAGCGGATGCAGCCGGCCTGGGCACTGCCGAAGCTTCTATGGCTGCTGCGCGAGCATCAGGACAAGGTCCCCGGGGCCCGGCTGGCCCATCAGAACGACTTCATCAACCGGCAGCTCACGGGCCATGATGTCCCCACCGACCTGAGCAATGCCCTCAAAACAGGGGCACACCTGATTCAGGAAAAGTGGCCCGAGGAACTCATGCAGGACCTCAGGGTCCCGGCGGGCGTCCTTCCGGACCTCGTCCGCATGGGCACCCGGATCGGGGCCGTCAGCAGCGCGGCTGCCGCGGCCACCGGCATCCCCGCCGGCACCCCGGTTATCGCCGGAGCCACCGACGGCTGCGCCGCGCAGCTCGGCGCCGGGGCGCTGAAAGCCGGAAGCTGGAACTCCGTACTCGGCACAACACTGGTGCTCAAAGGCGTCACCCGGGAACTGATCCAGGACCCCCTGGGCGTTGTCTATTCGCACAAGGCCCCCAACGGCGACTGGCTCCCCGGAGGCGCTTCCAGCACCGGAGCCGGCGCCATCACCCGGGACTTCTCCGGCCAGGACCTTGCCCGGCTTGAGCGTCAGGCCAGAGCCTATGAACCCGCCGGCGTCCTCGCCTACCCGCTCGTGTCCCGCGGTGAACGCTTCCCCTTCCTCGCCTCCGGCGCGGAAGGATTCATCCTAGGGACCCCCTCCACCGACGGCGAACGGTATGCGGCAGTCCTACAGGGCATCGCCTACATCGAACGGCTCTGCTTCGACTACCTCGACCTCCTGGGCGCACCCCTGCACGGCGAGCTGATCCTCACCGGCGGAGCCACCAAAAGCGAGTACTGGTGCCAGCTGCGCGCCGACATCCTGGGCCGTCCCGTGACGTTGCCGCAGAACGCGGAGCCGGCGTTGGGCATGGCCGTCCTCGCGGCCTCCCCGGGGCGGCAAACCGCCGCCGTGGCCGCGGAGATGGTGCGGATGCGGCGGAGAATCGATCCCCGGGACGGTGCAACCGGCACGTACGACGCCGCCTACCTGAACCTTGTCGGAGAGCTCGAAGGACGCGGCTGGCTCTCGGAAGCCGTCGCCGCACACGCACGTGAAAGGACAAACGCATGACCGATCTCATCCTCGTCCGGCACGGCGAGACCATCTGGCACGCGGAAAACCGGTATGCCGGCCGCAGCGACATCGACCTGACGCCCCGCGGCCTGGAGCAGGCCTCCCGACTCGCCCGCTGGGCAGGAACCGCGGGACTGACCGGCATCTGGGCCTCGGACCTTAGCCGGGCCCGCCGGACCGCCGAAGGCTGCGCCGAGGCCACCGGCCAGGAACTCAAGATCGACCCACGGCTGCGCGAGCTCGACTTCGGCGACGGGGAGGGACTGACCGGTGCCGAAATGGAGGCCAAATTCCCCGAGGCCCGCAAAGCCTTCCAAACCGACCCCGCCGCGTCCCCGCTGCCGGGCGGCGAAGACCCCTTCAAGGCCGCGGAACGGTTCGTGCAGTGTCTGCACGCCATGGCGGAGGAACAACCTGATGGACGTTTCCTTGTCGTCGCCCACACGACGGCCATCCGGCTTGCGCTATGCCGGCTCCTGGGTATCCCCCTCGGCGAATACCGACGGGTTTTCCCCTCCCTCCGTAACTGCGCCCTGACAACGATCCGTCTTGAGGGCCAACAAGCCGGCCTGCTCGAGTACAACACTATGGTCGGGCCGTTGACAGAAGCATCGGCCGGCGAACCGCCCGCTGCGTCCCCGGCATCCTGATCAGAACTTAGGAGTTCCACATGACCACCCGCATCCTCGCCGCAGGAGACCACTTCGTCCTCAACCGCCTCCTCATCGACGCCGTAGAACGCGAAGTGCCGGACGGCATCGAATTCACCGAAACGACGCTTCCGTGGCCGCTCACCCCGTTCGGCCCGGTCGCCGAAGTGGACGAAGCCTCCGGCACCGAAGAACAGCTGATCGCATCGCTCCGCGGCGTCGAAATCTGCATCACGCAGATGGCACCGCTCACCGAAAAGGTCCTCAAGGCCTGCCCCGACCTGAAATTGTTCTGCATCAGCCGGGGAGGCCCGGTCAACGCGAACCTGGAAGCAGCGACCCGCCACGGCGTCGCCGTCACCTCCGCACCCGGACGCAACGCCGCCGCCACCGCCGAACACACCCTGGGCATGATGCTGGCCGCCATCCGCCGCATCCCCCAGACCAACGCCGACCTGTCCGCCGGAACCTGGCGGGGCGACTACTACACATACGACAACGTCGGCCCCGAGCTTGAAGGCAGCACCATCGGCCTCGTTGGCTACGGCGCCATCGGCAGCCGCGTAGCGCGCATGCTCAAAGGATTCGGCGCTGACGTCCTGGTCCACGACCCCTACGTCACCGCCGACCTCCTGGCAGGAAACGCCACACAGGTAGGGCTCGATGAGCTGCTCTCCCGCAGCCTGGCGGTAAGCCTGCACGCCAGGGTGACGCCGGAGACCACCGGAATGATCGGCGCCGCACAGATCGCCGCCATGCCCGCAGGGTCCATCATCATCAACTGCGCCCGCGGGGCACTGCTGGACTACGACGCCCTCTGCGACGCCCTCGACTCGGGCCACCTCTTCGGTGCCGCATTCGACGTCTTCCCCGAAGAACCCATCCCCGCAGGCTCGCGCCTCCTCACCACCCCCAACATCGTCATGACCCCCCACCTGGCAGGCGCCAGTAAGGAAACAGCTGCCAAAGCCGCAACGATCATCGCCGGAGACGTCGGACGCTACCTGCGAGGCCAGCCCCTGGCCCACTGCGCCAACCCCGACGCCCTGCGCCCCGCAAACAGATAGCCGTCGCCGGCCGCTTACCCGACCGTCCCAACGCTCTCCCGGCGGCGGGGCACTCAGGAAACGGCCGCCATCACCCAGGCGCCCACGTGCGCCGAATCCGTCCGCACCGGGTTCCAGCACACCTGAAACATGGAGGGCGCCGACCGGCGCCGTCAGCACAGAGAGGGGCCCGGTTTTCGTGCCACATTTGGAAGAGCAAGAACTGTCATGGACCAGTTTTGGACCAGCGGGCCGTGGACACTATCCGCGTTTTGGCCGCGGATTTGGTCGAAAAAATAGGCAACGGCCACCCCGGGACGGCCCTGAGCCTTGCCCCGGCCGCTTACCTTCTCTCTTCTCTTCCAGAAGCTGATGCGCCATGACCCGAAGAACCCGGACTGGATCGGATGCGACCGCTTTGTCCTGTCCCCTGGTCATACGTCCCTGACCCTGTACATCCAGCTGTACCTCTCCGGCTACGGCCTGGAGCTGAAGGACCTGCAGGCGTTGCGGACCTGGGGTTCGCTGACTCCGGGCCACCCGGAGTACAAGCACACCGCTGGTGTGGAGATCACCACCGGCCCGCTGGGCCAGGGCCTGCCTCTGCGGTGGGGTTCGCGTATTCCCCGCGCCGGAGCGCGGCCTGTTCGACGCGGATGCCGCCGAGGGCGCGTCCCCGTTCGGCCACACCGTCTGGGTCATTGCCTCCGACGGCGACCTCCAGGAAGGCGTGACCTCCGAGGCCTCCGCGCTTGCCGGCCACCAGGAACTCGGCAATCTTGTGGTGAGTTACGACGAGAACCACATCTCCATCGAAGACGACACCGACATCTCCTTCACCGAGGATGTCCTCAAGCGCTACGAAGCCTACGGCTGGCATGTGCAGCGCGTTGACTGGACCCGCACCGGCGCATACCAGGAAGACGTCCAGTAGCTCTACGCTGCGCTCGTGGCCAAGGTCCTGAACGCGATCGGCCCCGTCATGCCCGAACTCTGGGGCGGTTCGGCTGACCTGGCCGAATCCAACAACACCACGATCGAGGGCTCCCCGTCGTTCATTCCCGCGTCCGGGTCCACGGAGGCGTGGAAGGGCAACCCGTACGGGCGGGTGCTGCACTTCGCATCCGCGAACACGCCGCGGCGTCGATCGTGAACGGCATCGCCCTGCTCGGCCGGACCAGTGCGTTCTCGGGCACGTTCCTGATCTTCAGCGACTACCAGCGGCCGGCCATCCGGCTCGGGGCGCTGATGGTGTCCTGACCCTCTGCGTTTGGACGCACGACTGCTTCGGCCTGGGCGGCGACGGCCCCACCCACCAGGCTGGCACCGGCACATCACCTTGTCCATGCTCGCCCACGCCTTCCTCTTCGCACCGTCCGGAGGTGGCCACTGGATGATCCAAGGGCCCTTTATGATCGACGCGGCGAACGCCAGCGGCGCCTCGCAGGCCCAGACAGCCCTGTCCGTCATGCTGGGCAAGGCCTGGAACGACCTGGTCCAGCCCTTCTGGATCCTGCCCGCCCTGGCCCTATCAAAGCTGAAGCTCAAGGACATTATGGGTTACACCGTGGTCATGATGTTTTGGGTTGGCATCAACTACATCGCTGCCATCCTGCTCTGGGCTACGGCTACGTGGGCTAAAGACCTTCCAACAAGAAGAACCAATGCTGTTCCTGGTACGCATGGACGTCAACCTTCCCGCTGACATGCCTTCTGAGGAGAAGACGCCCGCCGGCCCGGATCGGTACCAACCGATCCGGGCCAGCGTGATTTGTAGGGTCTGTTAGGGCAGCACGCTGGCGTTGATGACGTTTCCGCCGTCGGCCGTGACGTAGCAGTCCACGCGCCGGTCTCCCGATTCCCAACTGGTACTGCTGGGGTAGGCCCGCTGGAAGTTCAGCGTGTACTCGTTGGCCGCCGGTGCCAGCCTCGCCGCCTGGCAAGCCTCCAGCGCCTTGGCTGCGAGGGCCTCCCGGCCCGGATAGGAGCCGACGGCGGGGTAGCGGAAGACGGCCACGAGCTGGGCCGAGTGCCCGGTATCGCAGGCCACCACCGTTGACCGCAAGGCCTCGGCGTCAAAATCCTTGAAGCAGTCGCCCAGCCGGTAGGCCGGCGGCTCCACACCCTCACGGGGGAGGGGGAGCGGGGTGGCCAGGGGAGTGGGCGAGATTTCCACGATCCCCGAGCCGCCGTCGTCGGACGTCTCCGGTGCCCCGGAACCCAGCCACGCGGCGAGCCACACCAGGCCTCCCACCACGCCGAGCAGAACCACCACGAAGGCTGCCTTCAGGAGCGTTGATGCGACCCGCCGGGGCTTCCGGGCCGGGCGCTCCTTGGCAGGTGCCGGGACAGCCACCTGCGGCAACCCGGCGGTGGGCGGAGCGGCGGGTTTGGGTGGGATGGGGCGCAATTCCTGGTTGTCCATCCGGATACCCCTCCTGGGTTCGCCTTGCGATGCTGCACGCTCCGTGCACCCGGATCGGCAGCTGATGAAGAGACTCTATCCAACAAAAAAGCCGGGAACCCTGCGCGTCGCGGCGGAAAGGGTACCCGACATGGCGTCTGCACGCACGGGCCGGGGCGCACCGGGCGCGGAAAGCATGTAATCTAGGTGTTACGACAAATTGACCAAACATTCCGGGGCCTCACCGATAGCCAAGGTGACCACCTCCGGTCCGAGTACAAAAGGGGGTCACGCCATGGGGCGCGGCCGTCAAAAGGCAAAAGCTACCAAGCAGGCTCGGGATATTAAGTACTATTCCCCGAACACTGACTATTCGGCCCTTCAGCGCGAGCTCAAAGGTCCTGAAGGTCGTGCCACGAGCCATTTCGCGAATGACCCGGTTGAACCGGACTATTCGGCTTATGTGGATAAGTACGCGGACGATTTGGAAGAAGACGACGACGAGGTAAACACCCGTCGGATCGGCTAGGTGTCGCACGCCTGTCCCGCCGCAAGGCGTCCGGCCCGCGACGCTGCAGTACGTTCGGACGCCGCAGTTGTTCGTAAGTACAGCACTTCTTTTCAGTACCCCGGATCCCAGCGGACCCGCGGTGCTGGCCTCAGTTATCAGGCCCGCTGCCTGCGCCGGAACCCGGTGCCGGCGGCGGGCTTTTTGGTGTTGACTGAAGGCGATGATGCGCTGTGCCGCCCGCGAAAGGACCTCCCATGCCAGGAAACTCCTCATCCCCCAGCTACCGCCACGGTGAACCGTGCTGGGCTGACGTGCAGACCCGGGACGTGGAAGCAGCCAAGGCCTTCTACGCAGCGGTGTTCGGGTGGACCTTCAAGGACCTGCCCACGCCCGATGGCCGCAGCTATGCCCAGGCGTTCGTGGAGGAGGACCTGGTTGCCGTGGTGGCACCGCAGAACCCGCACCAGGAGTCACTCGGCACGCATGCCCAATGGAACATCTACTTCGCCGCGGAGGACGCCGGTGCGCTGGCCGAGGAAGTTCCCCACGCCGGCGGCGCGGTGCAGTTCGGCCCTGAGGAAGTGGCGGACACCGGCGTGATGGTGTTTGTGGATCCTCCCGGCGGCGGGACCACCGGCGTGTGGCAGCCCGGGACGCACACCGGCTCCGGCCGGTACAACGAGGCCGGCGCGCTTTCCTGGACGGAGCTGCTGACGCCTGAGCCGCGGGCCGCTGTCGGGTTTTTCCAGCAGCTGTTCGGCCACGAGGTGACCGAGTATCCCCAGGACGACGGCGGGACGTACAGCACGCTCATGGTGAACGGCGCGGAGGTGGCCGGGATAGTCGCCGCCGAGGCGCCTGCCAGGTGGCAGATCTATTTCGGCGTCATCGACGTGGCCGATGCTGTGCGGAAGGCCGTGGCGGCGGGGGCGGAAGTGCTGATCGGGCCGGAGTCGGATGACGACGATACGCCCGGCGCAACGGCGACGCTCAAGGACCCGCAGGGCGGTGTGTTCAGCCTGCTGGAGGTTTAAACACGGATGCCCCACAGCCGCCGTTTGGCGGTGTGGGGCACCCGGGGACTGGCTTTAGGCGTAGGCGTTGACCAACCGGACGGCGCCGCCGTCCACACCCTTGGCGCCCTGGACGTAGTCCGGACCGGTCTTGAGGATGGAATCCGAGTCCGCGGTGACGGTGCCCATGATCCAGGACGGCACGCCGCGGTCGTTGAGGCGGGCCACGGCGGCGTCGGCGGCGTCGGCGGACACAATGGCCACCATGCCCACACCGAGGTTCAGGGTGCGCTCCAGGTCGGCCAGCGGCACGTTGCCCAGCTCGGAGACCAGCTTGAAGATGGCCGGCAGTTCCCAGGTGGCGCGGTCCACGGTGGCCACGAGGCCCTGCGGCAGCACGCGGGCCAGGTTGGCGGCCAGGCCGCCTCCGGTGACGTGGCTGAAGCCGTGCACGGCTGCACCGCCGGCGGAGCCGCTCACCGGGAAGGCGCGGGCCAGGTCCAGGCAGTCCGCAGCGTAGACGCGGGTGGGTTCCAGCAGTTCCTCGCCCAGCGTGCGGCCGAGTTCGGAGACCTGGCGGTCCAGTGCCCAGCCGGCGTGGTTGATGACGCGGCGGACCAAGGAGTAGCCGTTGGAGTGCAGGCCGGAGGAGGCCATGCCGATCACAACGTCGCCGGCGCGGACGCGGTCCGGGCCGAGCAGGTCGGAGGCCTCGACAACACCGGTGGCGGCACCGGCGACGTCGTATTCGTGCTCGCCGAGCAGGCCGGGGTGCTCGGCTGTTTCGCCGCCCACCAGGGCTGTACCGGCGACGGAGCAGGCCGCGGCGATGCCACGGACGATGTCCGCGATGCGCTCCGGGACAACTTTGCCGCAGGCGATGTAGTCGGTCATAAAGAGCGGCTCGGCGCCCACCACTACGATGTCGTCCACCACCATGCCCACCAGGTCAAAGCCGATGGTGTCGTGGATGTCCATGGCCTGGGCGATGGCAACCTTGGTGCCCACGCCGTCGGTGGACGTGGCCAGCAGCGGGCGCTTGAAGGTCAGCAGACGCGAGACATCGTACAGGCCGGCGAAGCCGCCCACGCCGCCGATGACGGAGGAATTGTGGGTGGCCTTCACGGCACCCTTCATCAGTTCCACGGCGCGGTCGCCGGCTTCAACGTCAACACCGGCGGAGGCGTACGTGATGCCTGCGGGGCCCTGTGGGCTGTTGCCGGCGGCGGGGGTTGCGGAAGTCATACGGACTCTTTCTTTTCAGCGCCGGGGGTGGTGGCTTCGTGGTGGATCGCGGGCACGTGGTCTTCTTCGGTGAGCAGGTTCTCGAACTCGGCGTCCGGTCCCGGATCGCAGCCGGTGGCGCCGGCCTTCTCCGCCGGATCCTCCTCGTCATCGAGGGAGGACACAGCCAGCGCTGCCGTTGCACCGGGGAGGGCAGAGGGCGACGGCGTGAGGCCGCCGAGGTCGGTGCGCTCCAGCAGGTTCTTGCCCAGTTTGTCCGCGCCCGGGAGCTCGATGGGGTACGTGCCGGTGAAGCAGGCGGTGCAGAGGCGCTCGCGCGGCTGCATGGTGGCGTTGATCATGCCGTCTTCGGAGATGTACGCGAGGGAATCGGCGCCGATGGCCTGGGAGATTTCCTCGATGGTGGCGCCGTTGGCGATGAGCTCCGCCCGTGAGGCGAAGTCGATGCCATAGAAGCATGGCCATTTGACCGGCGGGGAGGAAATCTTGATGTGAACGGACGCGGCGCCGGCCTCGCGCAGCATCCGGACGATGGCGCGCTGGGTGTTGCCGCGGACGATCGAGTCATCCACCACCACAACGCGCTTGCCGCGGATCACGGACTCGAGGGCGTTCAGCTTGAGCCGGATGCCCAACTGGCGCAGGGTCTGCGAGGGCTGGATGAACGTGCGGCCAACGTAGGAGTTCTTGACGAAGCCGTGCGCGAAGGGGATACCGGATTCCTCGGCATAGCCCACGGCCGCCGGGGTGCCGGACTCGGGAACCGGGATGACAATGTCCGCGTCCTGCGTGTTTTCGCGGGCCAGCTGGCGCCCCATCTCAACACGGGACTCGTACACGGAGCGACCCGCGATGGCGGCGTCCGGACGGGCGAGGTAGACGTATTCGAAAACGCAACCAGCCGGCGTCGCCTCCGCGAAGCGCTTGGAACGCACGCCGTCCTCATCGATGGCGATGAATTCGCCCGGTTCGATTTCACGGATGAAACTGGCGCCCACGGTGGCCAGGGCGGACTGCTCGGAGGCAACTACCCAGCCGCGCTCCAGCCGGCCCAGGACCAGCGGACGGATGCCGTAGGTATCGCGTGCGGCGTAGAGGGTGCCTTCGTCCATAAACACGAAGCAGAAGCCGCCCTTGATCTTCGGCAGCAGCTCCATGGCGGTCTGTTCGAGGGTTTTGCCCTCCTCGCCCTCGAGCAGTGCCGTGACCAGGGCGGTGTCCGAGGTGTTGCCCTGCTTCATTTCGCCGCTGAGCTGGCCGCCGTTGCGTTCCATGATCATGGCGTTGAGCTCGGCCGTGTTGGTCAGGTTTCCGTTGTGCGCGAGGGCAACCGTGCCGGTGCTGGTGGCGCCGAGGGTGGGCTGGGCGTTGGCCCAGTGGCTGGCTCCGGTGGTGGAGTAGCGGCAGTGTCCCACCGCCAGGTGCCCGGTCAGGGTGTTCAGCGTGGTCTCGTCGAAGACCTGGGAAACGAGGCCCATGTCCTTGTAGACGTTGATCCGCTTGCCGTCACTGGTAGCTATACCAGCCGACTCCTGACCGCGGTGCTGCAATGCATACAGCCCGTAATAGGTAAGTTTTGCTACTTCTTCACCTGGTGCCCAGACCCCGAAAACGCCACAAGCGTCCTGAGGTCCCTTTTCGTCAGGGAGAAGATCATGAGAAAGTTTTCCATCGCCGCGTGCCACTGGTCGATTATCTCACGAGATGCGGTAAGACTTTTCCGCCGCGGCCATTGTGACCGGAGAGCAGGCCGGGCGCCTGTGTTGGTGCCTACGGCTGGGCGCCGTCGTCGGGCTCTGAATCCGGGACGGCTTCCACGATGGCGCGTTTCTGGCGCTTGACGCTCCGCCGGTCCAGCAGCAGGGCCACTACGGCGCCCAACACCGCACCGCCGGCGCCGAACATGACCAGGAAGAAGCCGAACACCGAGCCGCGGTCGAAGGATTCATCACCGGGGAGACCGTACGCGACGGCGGCAGCCACCGCTACGCCCACCAGGGCGCCGAGGATGAGGAACGGCACATATTTCGGTGCCCGGCGGACGGTGACCTCGCGGCGCTCAGCGGGAGTTTCTTCAAAAGCCATGCCCTCTAGCCTACTCATTCTTACCGTTGCTCTATCACGTATAGCTGCCAAAACGGCCAAATGGGAGCTAAGAGTGATAGAGCATCCGGGGGTGGGGTCAGGGCTGGGGCGTCCGGGACAGGATCCAGGTGTTGGTGCCGTCCTGCCGTTCGAAGGTCACGGTGGTGACCAGCGCCTCGATGAGTGCCAGGCCGCGGCCGGACTCGGAATCGTCGTCCGGGGTTCCCGGTTCCAGGGGGCCGAACGGGGGATTGGCGAAGAACGCGCTGACCCGGGCCTGCAGGAGCGTGGGCTGGACGCTGATGTCCACTCCCAGCTCCACCGGTTTCTGCTCCTTGGCCGGCTGCGCGTGCTGGACGATGTTGGACGCGGACTCGATCACCGCCGTCGTGAAGGTCATCTGGTCCATGGCTTGGACGAACGGCGCATCCTGCCAGAGGCCGTCCAGTTCGTTGTGGACCGAGTCGATGGCCTCTGGTGTCGACAGTCCCCGGAAGCTCCGGCGGGCCAGGACGTCAGTCATTGCTGAACGCCTCTTCCGCTGAGGCGTAGGAGGTCAGCACACGGTCCATGCTGGTCAGCTCAAGCACCATCTTCACCTGCGGCTGGACAGCCGCGATCCGAAGGTCGCCGCCCGCCTGTCGCGCTGCTTTGAGGCAGCCGATCAGCGCGCCAAGTCCGGAGGAATCCATAAAGGCCGTGTTTTCCAGGTTGACCACGATCCGCGAGGAACCGCCGGCGATCACATCGGTGACGAATTCGCGGAGCTTGGGGGCGGACACCATGTTAAGCCGCCCGTCCGCCTTCACCTCCGCGTACGAATCCTTGACCTCGTAACTAAACTCCATCGGCTTTCCTCTCTCCAGCAGCAACGTCCACAGCGGGTTCGTAGCCCTTGTACAAAACAGCCCGGACCAGGATGCTCATGACCACCAGGTCAAAAGTAACCCAGCCCACGTTCACCAGCGTGCCAAGCGGCTCGGCCAGTCCCGTAGCCAGGCGGATAATCCCGACGACGGCGGCCACCGCCAGCAGCACGCTCACCACGATCTGGGGGCGGATGAGGCTCCAGCTGGGGCCGCCGGTCTGGCGGGCCTTCGGGGTGACGGCGAACCCCAGGGGACGGCCGAACCAGACGTTCCGGGCCGCCGTCGAACACGCCTTGATCCACGTGGGGAACAGCGCCAGGCTGTACTGCTGCCCGCGCCAGGTGGGGATCCCGTGGCCGGCCACGGCGAACAGCAGCTGGTTGGCGACCATGAACGGGATAAACCGCAGGAAGAAGTCCCAGCTGAGGCTGCTCACAGGCAGGATGCCCGTCAGCAGGTAGATGATGGGGGCGGCGAAGTAGATGACGGCCGCATAGCCGCTGAGGTAGGTCCACATGGTGGCGAAGTACATCAGCCGTTGGCCGAACTTCAGGCCGCGCTGGACCAGCGGGTTCTCGCGGAGCATCACCTGCATGGTCCCTTGCGCCCAGCGGAGGCGCTGGGTGAGCATGGTCTTGAGGTCCTCGGGCGCCAGGCCATAGGCCAGGATCTCGTGGTGGTAGGCACTTTCCCAACCCATGGCGTGCAGGCGCATGGCGGTGGCCATGTCCTCCGTGACGGAGATGGTGGCCAGCGGCATGACCGGCTGGGCTTCATCGTTCCGCTCCACGTTCAGGGCATCCAGGACGGCCTGCACGGATTCCAGCGCGCCCAGCGGCGACCAGTCACGGGCTGACATGCGCTGGACGGCGTCGTCGGCCATCACCGGGACGCCGGCGTCACCCACATGGGCGAGTTCCATGGCGGCGATCTCTTCGAGGTCGGCCTGCAGGGCGGACATGTCGGCCTGGACCAGCGTCTGCACGGCCGCGTCCACGCGGCGGCGGACCCGGTACGTGATCTCGCTCAGGGGCTGGCCGTCCGCCAGCTGTTTCTGGGCTTCCAGCGTGGCGGTTTCCACCGCGTCCAGCACTTCGGCCACGAGAGGGGTGTTCATGTCCGCGGATTTGCGTGCTTGGCGGATGGCGGAGCGGGACGCCGTCAGCGCGCGCCGGATGCTCTTTTCAGTCTCCTTGACGTAGCCCATCAGGCCCAGCTGCATCAGGGCTTCGCGCCGCAGGACGGCATTGGAGCCGCAGAAGAACGCCGCGTTCCAGCCGTCCTTGCCCTGCTGGATGGGCCCGTAGAACAGGGGTGCCTGGCTGCCGAGTGGATCGTGGGCGGGCACGTTGCTGAAGTACTGTGGCGTCTGGACCAGGGCCACCCGGCGGTTGTTGAAATAGCCCAGGGTTTTTTCCAGGATGTCCGGTTCTGGGATCTGGTCCGCGTCCAGGATCAGCAGGAATTCGCCGTGCGTCACCATCAGGGCGTTGTTCAGGTTGCCGGCTTTGGCGTGGCGCGGCACCTTGACGGTCCAGTCCTCGCTCCGCGTCACATAACCCAGCCCGTGCTCTTCGGCGAGGGCCTTCAGCTCCGGGCGGGCGCCGTCGTCGAGAATCCAGGTGCTGTGCGGGTGCCGGATTTTCTGGGCGGCCAGGGCGGTGGTCATGACCATGTCCAGGTCTTCGTTGTACGTGGTAATGAAGACGTCCACGGTGGCATCGTGGGGCGGCGCGGGTGCTCCCTTGCGGATCTTGAGCTGCCACACGGTCATCCCGAAGAGCATCACGTCGATCAGGCTGTAGGTCTCAGCCACCACCAGGGGCACGGCGATCCACCAGGCATCCCAGTTGAGCGACGACGCCCAGCGCCAGGCCACGTAGTTCACGCCCAGGATGACGGTCAGGACCACCATTAGGCGGGTCCAGAAGCGCGTCATGCCGCGGCTGCCTCAGGCAGGCGGCGGACCACCACGACGGTGACGTCATCCTCAGCGGTTTCGGCCGGCGCCAGGGCCATGATGGCGTCGCTGGCGGACTGCGCGGAAACCTGGCCGTGGGCGGCGGCGAGCACTGCCTCGGTGAACTGCTCCACCGAGTCGAAGACGTCCAGGACGCCGTCGCTGACCACCACCAGGGAATCGCCCGGGGCCAGGCCGACGGCGGACTGCGGCCAGGCGGACCCGGCCCAGGCGCCCACGGGGGGGCCGCCGCTGGGAAGACGGTGCGCCGATCCTTCGGCGGAGACGTGCAGCGCCAGTCCGTGGCCAGCGTCGACATAGCTGACGACGCCGGAGGCGGCGTCCAGGCGGGCGTGGAAGAGGGTGACAAACGAGTTGGAGGAATCCAGGTCCGCCGCGATGGTAGTGCTGGCGGAGGCGAAGGCTGCGTCCAGGTCCTGGCGCTGTCCCGTGGACCTCATCACGGCCCGGACGGTGGCAGCGATGAGGGCAGCGCCCATGCCCTTGCCCATGGCATCGGCGAACGTCAGGTGCAGGCCCTCGGGCGTGCGGTACCAGTCGTAGAAGTCGCCGCCCACGCTGCGGGAGGGGCGGAAGACACCGGCGACGTCGTACCCGTCTACCCGGACGTCCTCCTGGGGCAGCAGGCTCTGCTGGACCTCGGTGGCGCGTTCCAGCTCGCTCGTCACGGCTGTGTCCGCCGCGGACGGTTGCCGGCGGCGGAACAGGGCATTGATCCTGGATTGGAGTTCGCGCGGGCTGAACGGCTTGCTGATGTAGTCATCCGCACCGTTGTCCAGGCCAGTGAGCTTATCCAGTTCGTCGGCGCGGGCGGTGAGCATCACGATAAAGGCGTCGGAGAATTCACGCAGGAGTTTGCAGACTTCCAGCCCGTCCACGTCCGGGAGGTTCAGGTCCAGTGTGATCAGATCCGGCTTGGCGCGGCGGACCTCCTCCACGCCGGGCAGGCCGGCCTCGGCCTGCGTCACCTCGAAACCCTGCTTGGTCAGGATCCGGACAAGGAGGCCTCGGATGTCCGGATCGTCCTCAATCACAACGGCACGGCGCGGTTCGGGCATGGAAGGCATGACTCTACTTCTACCGTATTAAGGCCGGTGAAGCATGTCATTGACCTGACAACGAAGGTTGAAGTCGGTGCAGCACCGGGCACGCCAGGGCGGTTGGCCATTCCGCGTCCCGGTCTTGCCGGAATACTTGTCTGCCCTTGATGGGCCCTTGAGGCTCCTTGGCCACACTCGAAGGACCAGCTTTGAAGGAATGTGCGGATTGCCGGAGGACGGTGCAGGAGTTATGGAACCAAGGGAATCCGTCAGGCTGCCGGGCAGGCTGGCACGCTCGTGGCGGCTCTTGAAGCAGGGCCGCCGCCCGCGCAGCACCGTTCACTACCTGAGCCATTCCTGGAGGCTCCGCTCGCTGTCCCGCTCGCTGGCTCAAGCCCTGGGGGAGTCCTGGGAGGCCTCGAGCTGGCCGGGGGACCGGCTGGCCGTCGGCGTCGAGCTCTCGGAAAAAGTCGAACAGCTGACCCGCCTCCTCAACCGCGAAACCGAACTTCACGGCCGCCTGGCTGCGCTCGCAAAGTAGCCGTTCCCTGCTGACCTGTTCCGTGCCACACTGGAGGACAATCAAGTGGCTGGGGGATACCAGGTCAGGAGATTGCCGTGCATTGGTACACCGGGTGGGCTTACCTCTTAGCCGGACTCATGACCATGGATGCGCTGCTGCTGGCCTTGTGGCTGATGGACAAAGACTGGCCCAGTAACTGGCGGAAGAAGCCCTGACTGGCGCACGTTGCGTCAGCTGGTCCCGCGTTAGCCCAGGTCCAGGCGCATCAGGACGCGCGGGAACCCGTTGAGCACCGACTCCGTATCAGCGGCCTTGACGAACCCGGCTTTCTCGAAGAGCTTGCGCGTGCCCACGTAGGCCATGGTGAGGTCCACTTTGCTGCCGCCGTTGTCCACCGGGTAACCCTCAATGGCGGGCGCGCCGTAGCTGCGGGCCAGCTCCACGGCACCTTCGAGCAGGTGATGTGAGATCCCTTTGCCGCGGTACCCGGGCCGGACCCGGATACACCACACAGACCACACGTCCAGGTCGTCCACATGCGGGATCCTGCGGTTGCGGGCAAAGCTGGTGTCGGTGCGAGGGTGGACAGCTGCCCACCCAACTACTTCGTCGCCGTCGTACGCCAGAACCCCAGGCGGCGGATCCTGCGCCACCAGTTCCTTCACCAGGTCGCCGCGGGCCGTCCCGCGCAACTCCAGGTTCTGTTTGGACGGGATGCGGTAGCTCAGGCACCAGCAGACGTTGGCATCGGGCCGCTTAGGACCAACCAGCGTTTTGACGTCCTCGAACCGCGTTCCCGGACGGACTTCGATCGCCATGCCTGACTCCGGACTGGTGGGCTACGTGTGCCCAGCCAGACTAGACCCCCAGGGACTCCCGAAGGGCTGCGACGTGGCCCTGCGCCTTGACCTGGTACTGCGCCAGCGCCACGTTGCCGTCGGGGTCCACCACCACGGTGGAGCGGACGAGGCCTTCGACGATCTCGCCGTTGACCAGCTTTTCGCCCCACGCACCGTAGGCGAGGGCTACTGCGTGGTCCTCGTCGGAGAGCAGCGGGAAAGTCAGGTTAAAGTCGCCGGTGAAATCGGCCAGCTTCCCCGGGGCATCGGGGGAGATGCCCAGGACTTCATAGCCGGAGCCTTGCAGGGATGAGAGGCTGTCACGGAAATCGCAGGCCTCGGTGGTGCAGCCGGGGGTTGCAGCCGCCGGGTAGAAGTACACGATGACGTTCTTGCCGCGGTAGTTGAGCAAGGAGGTTTCCTTGCCCTCGGCGTCCTGCAGCGTGAAATCGGGGGCCTGGGTACCGGGCTGAAGTTTGGTGATCAGTTGGGGGCTCATGGCGTTCCTTTGGGAGACTCTGATGGCAAAAGACTGGAAACCAGTGAATCGGCTTTCCACTTTAAACAACAACTCCGGCGTCATTTGAAGTATTCCGGCTGGTCCAGGGCCGGGACCAATGCGGGGACATTGTCCGGTTCCGCGAAGGTCCGGGCGGTCCATTGACTTGAGGCGCCGTATGGATACGGTTAGAGATACACCTTGTTGGTCTCCGCACTTCGTCGCCGCACTCCGTAGCCGCCTGCCGGCATCCACTCACCACCGCTTGGTCCCAGCCCTAAGCGCCCGCCGAAAATGATCCCTAGGCTGTGTCCCCATGACCGCAAATTTCATCAGAGCTCTGGCCGTTAAATCCTTTGATATTCCGGACAAGAAGCGGTGTCCGGATAAGGCCGAGTTCGATCTCGTCACCGTGGATGACTACTCCGTGGCCCGCCTTATCCTCGCTCCCGGCTGGCGATGGTCCGAGTCCGCCAAGCCCATGGAACTGACGGACTTCTGCGAGCACAATCACCTCGGCTACTGTGTCTCCGGCAGTCTGGAGATTCAAACGTCCGACGGCGTGAGGTCCACCATCCATGCCCATGACACCTATGCGCTGCCTCCCGGGCACGATGAGTGGGTGGTTGGGTCCGAGCCGTTCGTCGCCATTGAATTCCTGGGTGCGGCGTCCTTCGGCCGGCCGCGGAGCAGGGGACTGCACGCGCTGATTTGAGCCGGAGCTGGTCTGCGGGCTAAACAGCCACGGGAGTTTCCGCGAGCACGATCCGCTTGAGCCCGGCCACAACCTCGGCCGGCCGGCAGTCCGCGTCGAGCTGGACGAAGCCCGCGTATTCGGGCATGGAACGGTAGGCGTCGCGCAGGGCCACCAGGTCAGCCAGCGTCTCCGAATCGGTGCCGCGGGCCACGATGCGCTCGTGTGCCAACGCAGGTTCAACATCCAGGTGCACCACTGCGTCAGGCTCCGGCAGGGACGAAATCAGGCAGGGGAGCACGCGGCCACGCGGCAGACCTTTGGCAGTGCGCAGGGCCAGCTGGCAGTGGAGGTGCCGGTCCATCACCACCAGGCCGTCGAAGCGGCTGGCCCGGGCGTGGGATACAAGCACGTTGGCCACGCGGAGGGTGGTCTCCGCGGCGTCGGCCATGCGGCGCGGCCAGCGGATACCCAGCCGTTCAGCCAGCACGGACATGCTCCGCCTGCCGGCGTGGTTGCTGAGCAGCAGGGCGTTTTCGCCGTCAGCCTGGGCCGCATCTACCAAGGCGCGGGCAGCCGTGGATTTTCCTGAGCCGTCTATTCCGGTTAAGACAATGAGCACATGGCCTCCTTTCGCCACTGGTTTAACGCAGGGACAGCGTGATCGTCCCGTCATGAGGCGGAGGTCACATTAAACTGACGTCCGGACGGTGCCTTCAACGGGCCGGCAGCCACACCAAGAGTTTTTGTCCAGATAACGTGCCCAAACCGGCGTTTTTGGCACGTTATCTGGACAAAAACTCCCGGAGAACGGGGATCTTCGATGCAGTTAGCCCAGCTTGCCGCGACTACCGCGTGCGTACTTTTGGCCGCGCTCGCGGTTTTTCAGGCCACCCTGATTGCGGGAACACCGCTGGGAAGGTTCGCGTGGGGCGGTCAGCACAACGTCCTCCCGGCCAAGCTGCGGATCGGCAGCGCCACCTCGATTGTCCTTTACGTCCTCTTCGCCTATGTCGCGCTGGCCCGCGCTGGCATGGCGGCTCCGCTGGTGAACCAAGACTTCACGGATGTCTTCTGTTGGGTGCTGACGGCGTATTTCGCGGTGGGCATCGTGCTGAATGGAATCTCCCGCAGCAAGCCGGAACGACTGGTCATGACGCCCACCGTCGTACTCCTGACGGCGTTGTACCTGGTCCTGTCCCTGAACCAGGGATAACGGATTAAGTCCGGCGGGCCAAGGTTAAACCGACGACGACGGCGGCCAGCCGGCCGCCGTCGAACGTTAACGAGGGAGGCGTCTTAGCTGCAGAACTTTGTGAAGGCGGCGCCGGCTTCCTGGTACTCAGCCCCCAGCTCGGTGAGCTTGGCCTCGTCCGGGGCTTCCTTGGCGGACTCATCGGTGAACTCGATGATGGATCCGAGCGCAGGCTTAAGGTCATCGGACGCCACAGCTTCGATGGGCCGGATCTGGTTGGCGAGGCGCACCAGGCCGGTCTTGCCCACGTTGTTCGCGGGGTTCGACAGGACAGCCTTGACGCGGTCGCAGGTTTCGGTGGTGGAAAGTTTTGTGGGCGTTGTGCACGCAGAAGCGGAAAGCACGAGGCCGGCAGCGATCAGGGCGGTGGCGAGTTTCTTCATGGGTCCCTCAGTAGTTGATTGAGGTTTCGATTGTAAGCAGAGACCGCTGCAGCTTGCCGATCCGTGGGCTCCGGCGGGCGGAGTGTGACCGCGCAGGGAGGGGGGTCCAGACTCTGGCGGACCGGTTCGCAGGGTGCCTAGACTGGCAGGATAGCCGTGCGGGCCTGCCGCATGTTGGCCTGTGCGGATCGCCCAATTCAAGGAAGAATCATGGCCAGCACAACCCAGAATTCAGGAAAAGTACAACGCCGTACCGCCATTGGGTTCATCGCGCTGATGGGGCTTTTGGCACCTGTCCTCCCGGCGTCAGCTTCGCCGCCAGCAGACTCAGTCATTGTGCTCAAGGGCGCCACGTCCGCCGAGGGGATTGCCGCCGGCAAGGGAACCACCTTCTACGCCGGAGACTTGGCTCTCGGAGACATTTACCGCGGCGACATCCGCGAGGGTACCGCGGAACTGTTCATCGACGTCTCCGACTTTGACTCCCAGTCCCGGGCCGCCGTCGGTATGAAGGCCGATACCCGCAACAACCTGCTGTTTGTAGCGGGCGGCGGCACCGGCAAGGCCTTCGTCTACGACACTGAATCGGGCGAACCGGTGGATGACTTCACGCTGGCTCCGGGGTTCATCAACGACGTCGCCCTGACGCGGGATGGCGCCTGGTTCACCAACTCGGCCGCTGGCGAGCTTTACTTCCTCCCGGTGGGCAGACACGGCGAGCTGGGGACGGTTGAGACTCTTCCGCTGAACGGGCCGGCTGCCGAGCTGACCGGTCCCTTCAACCTCAACGGCATTGCCGCTGCCAAGGGCGACCGTGTCCTGATTGTGGCTCATTCGAGCAACAGGACCCTATATACCGTGGATCCGGAGACCGGCGCCAGCGCGAAGATCAATGGTGTGGATGTGCCGAATGTTGACGGCATCCTGGTCCGTGGCCTCACGGTCTGGGCGGTGCAGAACATGCTGAACAAGATCGTCCGGATCGACCTGTCCAGCGATCTCTCGTCCGGCGAGATCGAAGACATCATCACCAGCCCCGCTTTCGATGTTCCCACCACGGTGGCGCGGTTCGGGAACACCCTGGCGGCCGTGAATGCGCAGTTCAACCGCCCGGCCAGCCCGTATGAAGTGGTGCTTGTGCCCGCCCGCGACTAGGCGAATCACGTAGGCGAATTACGCAAGGACGGTCCTGCCCCGCACGAACGGTGCTGGGTAGGACCGCACATGCGGGTCCGGGCAGTCGATGCCACGTACGGCGGCGGGTGGTGCCTTAGGAGCGACTCCGCCCGTCAGCGATCGCCCAGGGAGCAGGTCGCCCACCTTCTCCACCATGCCCTGCGGCTGGTACTCCAGCGTGAGGGACAGCTGGGTTTTGTTGCCACCGGTTTCGGAGAATTCCAGTTCGTGGCGCCTTCGGTGGACGCCCACGCAACCCTGCGGTCCGGGATCTGCTCCGAGATCCTGGCATCCCAGCGCCGGCGGACCCCGGCGATGTGCGCCACCCAGGTCAGGCGGTCGTCGCTGAGTTGGGTCACGCTCTCCACGCCGTCCATAAAGTGCGGAAAATCCTCGAACTGCGTCCACTGGTTATAGGCCGCGCCCACTGGTACGTCCACCACAATCCGCTTCTCCACTTTGCTGCTCACAACGTGTCCTTTGACTGGAACGGTCTGATGACAAACTGGCTAGTCTTCGTCTGTGTCGGCGCCTTCGGCGGGCTCCTGCGAGTGCATGCGGATGTCGGTGGGATCCGCGGTCTCATCCCCTTCGGCCGGGGCCTCGCTGTGGATGCGCTGTGCCACTACTGGCTTTTCCTTCATGTCAACCGCTCCCGTGGTGTGTGTGGATGTGCCTCAATCATCATTCAGCGCCTCCCGAAGCAGGGTGTCAATAACCCCGTGGACCTATGGCGGTGGCGGGGTTTTGTGCTGGACTGGTGACGCATTGTGCCGATTCATCCTAAGCTCTACGGCCAGCCGGTTCAGCCGGCTGGCCGTGCCCTCAAGGAAGCGATCGAGGCCTCGGACGGCATCCTGTTTGTGTCGCCCGACTACAACCGCTCCATTCCGGGAGCCCTCAAGAATGCCATCGACTGGGCATCGCCGCCCTGGGTACCAACTGCTTCGCGCGCAAGCCGACCGGCATCATCGGCGCCTCGCCGGGCAGCATCGGCACGGCCGTGATGCTGTCCTCCATGCGCAGTGTGTTGAGCTTCCTAAACGCGCCCCAGCTGAACGCCCCGGGGCGCATCGGCGACCTCGAGCCGGACCCGGAGAAGCTGTCCCGACAGGCCTGTTGCGCCAGGCCTACCGCGGTAGGGGCGTCAGTCCAGGGGAAGGGTTACCGTCACGGTGGTGCCCTGCCCTGGTTGCGAACAGACGCTGACGGTGCCGCCGGCCTCATGCACTGCCACGGACATCAGCCGCAGCCCGTAGCCGTGGTTCTTGCCGCTTAACGCGAGTTCGCAGTCGAAGCCCGTGCCGTCGTCGGACACCACAAGACGGATGCCGTGGCCAACCGCAGATAACTGGACGGTGAGCTCGCCGGCGTCGGAGTACTTGAAGGCGTTGCTCAGTGCTTCGCGCGCCGATTGGTAGAGGAGGGACGCGCAGTCCGCCGGGATCTCGATGCCCCAGTGCGGAGTATCCCAGCGGACTGCCACTCCTTGCTGACGGAGAGGGCCGGTCAACCGGTCAATGCAACCGGCCAGCCCCAAGGTGTGGAAGTCGAGCGGGTGGTGATCAGTGATCACTCCTCCCACCGCGACTACTTCTTCCAGAGCTGATTCGTTCCCCATGAATCTTCCTGCTTCCCTGCCGCCTCTTTTGGTGATGTATCCAGAGTGGACCCCCAACTGCAGGGGATCCGAAGGGATACCTCAAGATCGGCTCAAAATTTTCCGGGAGTGTTCCGTACCGTCCTGCCCATGTCAGCGTCTCTGCCGGGCCGGATCTTTGTTAATAGGGCAGGCAAGCGCGCCAGCGGAGGTTGCGCGTGCGACGGCGGGCGGCAGCTCAGCGCGACCTGCGGCTTCTCAGCACCACCCGCCCTAAACCGCGCTGTGTTGAGTGCTTCTTTACCAAAGCTTGCGCCTCCGTTGTTGGTTCTCTGCTGATCGATTGAGCTGGCACTGGAAAAGTTATGGGAAACAAGAATTCGACGACTTTTCCCGTGGAGACAATTTACCTAATGTGCGCTGCGTCACAACTTTATACAATTACCTGCGCTTTCGACCGCAGTTTCCCGGCTTCCATTGGCGCCCTTTCCGGGCCCGGATCCCCGTGATCACGGTACTTATTCCGGCGCACAATGAGGCTGTGGGCATCCGCGAAACCCTGACATCGCTGAAATTTCAGAGCCACCTTCCGGACAGGGTGATTGTTGTGGCGGACAATTGCACGGATGCCACCGAGGAAATTGCCCTCGCGGAGGGCGCAGAGGTCCTCCGCACCGAGGGTAATTCCGATAAGAAGGCTGGCGCCCTGAACTTCGTGCTTGGCCGTCTCCTGCCGGGTGCCGAATCCGAGGACATGATCCTCATCCAAGATGCGGATTCTCAGCTGTCCCGTGACTTTATCGAGCGGGCCGTAGCCCATCTGCAGCGCGATTCCCGGCTCGGCGCCGTCGGTGGTGTTTTCCGCGGCGGTCACGGTGGCGGCTTCGTGGGGCACCTGCAGCGGAATGAATACGCGCGGTATGCCCGCGACGTAAAACGGCTCAAGGGTAAATGCCTGGTGGTTACCGGTACCGCCGCCCTGTTCCGCGCCCGGACACTGCGCGATGTGATCGCGGCCCGGCTGGACGGGTCACTGCCGCCGGGAAATGGCCGCGGCGGGGTCTATGACACCTCCGTCCTGACCGAGGACAACGAACTGTCGTTTGCCCTGCTCACGCTGTGTTACCGCATAAAATCGCCTGCGGACTGCACCTTGGTGACCGAGGTGATGCCGTCCTGGCGCGATCTGGGGGCTCAGCGGCTCCGGTGGAAGCGCGGAGCGGTGGAGAACTGCGTGCAGTACGGCTGGACCCGGGTCACGCGGCCCTACTGGGGACGTCAGATCCTGGCCATGTTTGGCGTCCTGGTGACGCTGGGCTACTTCAGCACGGTGGCGATTGCACTGGGCACGGGGGCCGGGCTGAACATTCAGCCGTTCTGGCTGGCCGTGACCGGTGTCTTCGTGATCGAACGTGTGGTCACGGTGCGGCTGCGGGGATGGAAATACATGCTCGCCGCCGCGACCATGTACGAGCTGGTGATCGACCTGTTCCTGCAGGTGGTCCATGCAAAGGCGTACCTGGACGCAGCCCTCAACAAGAAGAAAGCCTGGTAACAACCATGTATGACAACCCAGCAGCTCCTGCCGCGGCAGGAATTGGCTCCGGAACCCTCGCTATGACCGGTGCCGGTGACCTGTTCTGGCTGGCCCTTGCCGCCTTCGCGCTCCTGGCGCTGGGCCTGGCCATCAAGCGGATCGTCCCCGTCCGCGGCGACAAATCCTAGACTGTTCCGCCGCAAGAGCTGATCAGAGCACAAGACTGCAGGGCGCCCGGTGATCCGGACGCCCTGCCCTCATGTCTGGGCCGAGAGGCGTCAGGTGACCACACGGAGGACGCTGGAGCAGCCGCCGGTGTCGCACACCTTGTACGTGGTGGTGTTGCCGCCCTTGAACTTGTTGACGTAGTTCCCGTTGTTGGGCACGGTCTTCTGGACCCCGTTGATCCACAGCGTCACGTTGGAGCCCGTGGCGCCGGTCCATTTCAGCGTGGTGGTGTTCACGCCCTTGGCCTTGGTGGTGGCGGCGGACAGTTTGATGGCCGACGCCGGTGGGGGCGGCGGTACGGTGGCGGTGGGGACGAAGGAGAAGTCTCGGACCACTACGGATTCCGGCTTCACGCGGGCGGGATCCCCGCCTCCGCCGCCGGTGACCCACAGGTTGAAGTGGACCTGCTCCTTCGCCGGCACCGGAACTGTGGATCCCTGCAGGACCGTGCGCTTCAGGAGGGTGCCGGTGAAGCCCTGGCCGGCGAATGTTTCGAAAGTCAGCATGCCCGGTTCCCACACCATCCGGTGTGTGGTGATGGGGCTGGCGGTGACATCGAAAACTACGGTGTTATTGCCTTGGCCGGGAGGCTTGGTGGCGTCGAACCAGTACCCGTGGCCCTGGGTGACCGGCCACGATTCGCCGTAGGCCGCTCCGCCGCCCCAGGCTGACGCCTCGCAAAGGTCGATTTCGTTGTAGCCGGGCTCGGCCAGGGGGTCGTAGGTGAACAGGCAGCCCCAGACGACTTCTTTCTGCAACACGCTGAGGTTCTTCTCCACGGTGGTGCTGTAGGTTCCATAGCCGAACCCTTGGCGGGTGGACTGGAATTCCGCGCCCACCGGCGCCCCACCCGTGGGGTTGGTGAGCTTCAGGGTGACGTAGCCGTTCGCGTCAGGGTTGCTGACGTTGGCGGCGTCAAACAGCCTGTTGTACTGCGGCGCCCCGCCCCAAAAACGCTTTTCCCAGTTGAAGCCCTTCCACGCGAAGTTCCCGGCCGGGCCGGGGTCCGGCGGTGTGGTTTCGGCGGCCTGGGCGGATGGGATGCACCCCAGCATGGCCAGGCCCGCGGCCGCCACCATGGCCAGGGCTCTCATCGGATGGATGGAATGTGAGACAGGTAACCGAAAAGAAGCCATGCAACGTCCCTTACGTCTTGTTCCCCAGCGAGCAGCTTTGCGCCCCCATTGAGCACACGTTGATCATCAGCCACAGCAGTCACAGAACGCAATAGCCTAAATGCATCTGATTGGATGCCAACCAAATCCTCAAGAAATACGCAATATATTTCGAACCTCAAGAATTCCGCAATTTCTTGCAAAATGGAATTTTTGCTCCCAGAACGGTGTGTAGGCTCACTAATTAGGCCGACTCCTCCGTATCGCTGAAATAACCACCCTCTTGGTGCTCACCGACGAATAGACCACGAAATGGCTGGGATGGTGCGTTGCGTCGGCAGGAAATTATCAAACTTTGGGGGCAAAGATGGTGGAGCGGGGCGTTGCTGTTGTCGTTGAAGACGACGACGACATTAGGACATCGCTGAAGGAGGTGCTCCTGCAGTCCGGGTTTTCCGTGTTTGAAACGTCCTCCGGTTCGGAAGGGGTAAAGGCGGTGCGGGAACACAACCCCGTCATTGTCACCATGGACGTTGGCCTACCGGACTTCGACGGCATTGAGGCCTCGCGCCGGATCCGGACATTCAGCGACGCTTACCTCATCATCGTCACCGGCCGGGTGGAAGAAGCCGATGCGCTGATGGGGTTCGAGGCCGGCGCGGACGACTACCTCACCAAGCCTTTCCGTCCCCGGGAACTGCGTGCCAGAATCGCCGCGATGCTCAGGCGTCCGCGGTCGATCAGTTCCGTTCCCGGGGACAGGAACGCGGCGCCCCGGGCGCTGGCCGCACCGCAACCGGCGGCTCCCGCCGTGCCCGCCGTCGTCGACGCCCCACCCGCCCCCGCGGGCCCCGTCGTCCTGTGCGACTTCGAGCACAGGGGCCTGACGCTGCACGAAGGTTCCCGTTCCGCCGCCATCCACGGCGTATCGCTGGACCTGACCCGCACGCAGTTTGACCTGCTCCTGGTCCTGATGGAGAACGGCCGGGTGGTGCAGACAAAGGCCGACCTGGTCCGCCGCCTCCGGAACGAGCCCTACAACACCGGTTCGTTCGTCACCGCCGGCGAGGAGCGCACCGTCGAGGTCCACTTGGGAAACCTGCGCAAGCGCCTGGGCGACAGTTCCCGGTCACCGCGCTGGGTAGAAACCGTGCGCGGCGTGGGTTACCGGCTGGCCCCATAGTCAGGCTGTTTTCCGCACGGTAACCAGACGCCTTGGCGCGCGCCCTCTCCATGTGTCCGCCTGGTTGCCACAGCGACTGGGCATGGGCTAACGGCCGCTGCGCTGATACCGTGGTTGCCCACCAACTAAGGAGGGGCCATGACCATTAACTCACCCGAATCCCTGCCTGAGGACGAGGCGGAGGGCGGCGCAAAGGATGGCGCTGAGAACGGCACGGAAAACAGCACTGCGGCAAAGCCCGACGGCGGCATCCCCACCGGCGGTAAGGGCGTTGGCTTGGGTGCCACTAACGAACCCAACACGTTCGAACCCGAAGAGGACCCGGAAGCTGCCGGGGAGGACTGACCCGGCGTTTGCAGGGCCTGTTCGTTACACCGGACAACAGTTCGGTGCCCAAGGATCCAGCGCGGGATCCTTCTGCTCTCCTCGGCGCCACAATGTAAGGGCGAAAGGCCGGCCCAAAGGAGGGTGACATGCACAGGCCAGCATCGTCCGCCGCGGTAATTCCCGCGATTGTTGTGTCCGCCTTGCTGTTGGCGGGCTGCGGTCCCCAGCCGGGGACGACGACGCCGACGGGCAGCCCCGGTGGGCCTGCCACCTCCGCAACGGCACCCCCAAACGACCTGCGAGCGGCAACTTCACTGCCGGCGTCGCCCGAGGCCCCTGGCTCAGCGTCCTCCTCGCCCGGCGCAACAACGGACGCGCCGCCGTCGGAATACTGGACGAGTTTCACCACGGCTGATGGTCAGCTCACTTTTGACCTTCCCTCAGCCTGGAGGGTCCGGGACCCGGCAGGGGACCTGCCTGAGGGAGGCGGCGCATTTGCCGAAGTGACCAACCAGGGAGGTAAGCCGCTGGCCACGCTCCGGACCAACATGGCCACCGGTTCCACGTGCTTGGAGCGGTACCCGTACTCGGTGTTGGAGGCGCATGAGCTGCCGGCCCTGGCGCAGAACGGCCCAGCGCCCCGGTTCGTTTTCGAGACCCGCGGGAATGACACCACACCGGGACCGGCCAACACACCTGCCGCGGCCTACGGCATCGCTTCGGTTCCACCCCCCACGGGTGACTCGGCCTGCGCCATCTTCCACTTCTTTACGTGGCCGCCCACCGCTGCCATGTTCGGAGCGTTTTACAACCCCGAGAACAACGTGACGCCCGGAGCCGGCTCCCTGCCCTACCTGGAGCAGGCCAAGAAGTACGCCGAAACGGACGAGTACCAGGACATCAAGCGGATGATCACGTCGCTGCGGCCAGCTGGGTAGGTGCCGCCAGCCGCGGGTTGTCCGGCTTCCACTCAGCTGGCGTCGTGCGGTTACGCAGCCGGAATCGGAAGGACAAGCAATCCGTCGGCAACGACCCGGCCCTTGTGGATGACGGTGCGGTCGGTACCGCGGTCCATGACGGTACTCGTGATGGTCTCGCCGTCCACCAGGACGATGTCTGCCTGATCCCCCGGAGCCAGGCCGGGCCGGTCATCGGGACTGGTGAGGCGTTGGACGGCGCGGTCCATGATGGATGCGCCTCCGATCGTTGCGATCGCCGCGCAGTGCTCTATCAGCCGGTCCTTGCGCAGCCGGTGGGTGAAGGCCAGCTGCCAGGTTCGGTCAAGCATGTCGCAGTTGCCATAAGGGCTCCAGTAGTCGCGCTGGCCGTCCTCGCCCAGACCCACACGGATCCCCGCCCCGGTCATCTGGGCCAGGTCGAACTGCGTGCCGCCGCTTGCCGGGGCGACAGTGGCCCAGGAAACGTCAAGCTCGGCCATCTGTTCCACGAGCCGAGCCGTAACGTCCGGGTGGACATTGGCCAGGTCGTAGGCGTGGGAGAGCGAGACGCGTCCCTCCATGCCCAGCGCGCGGGTGCGTTCGAAGATGAGTTCCGCGCTGAAGACACCCAGGTGGCCGGGCTCGTGCAGGTGAATGTCGACGTCGACCCCGTACTTCTCAGCCAGGCCGAAAACGATGTCCAAGTGGCGGGCCGGGTCACGGTCCAGCTGGCAGGGATCAATGCCGCCGATGGTCGTCGCACCTGCACGGAGGGCCTCCTCAAGGAGGGGGACGGTGCCGTCCTCAAGCAGGAGCCCCGCCTGGGGGAAAGCCATGACCTCTACTTTTGCGGCGTGGGCGAAGCGCTCCTTGGCGGCCATGACCGCTTCGAAACGCTCAAGCTTGCAGTCGACGTCGATCTGGGCGTATGACCGGACGCGCGTGGTGCCTCGCGCAATCATCCGTTCCAGCGTTCCCGCCACCACATCTCTGTAGGGGACGGGAGTGTCGCGCCAGTTTTCCCGGTCGTTGCACATCATGTTCCACACCCCGGGCGATGCCGTGTGCTCACGGAACGGCAGCCCGATGCGGGTCGAGTCGAGGTGGACGTGCACGTCCGTGAACGCAGGCATGGCGATCCGGTTACGTCCGTCCACTGCCCTGCCGCCAGCATCTGGGACTACGACGGCGGTCCCCGCAGGGTGAATGGCGGCAATCCGCCCCTCGCGAACCTCAAGGTCTACGGCGTCCCCGCCCCAGGGGCGGACATTGGTGATGAGCATGGTTCATTCCTTTCGGCTGATGCTGTGCAAGACGGTGGGGAGGGCACTGATCCCGTGGACCGGTGCCCTCCCCTACTGCAGCGTGTACTAGACGTTCAGGGCAACCTGGGCGATGACTACCGCGGCGACGAAGCTCGCCGTGAACGTCAACAGGGCGACGATGACGATCTTCCAGCTCAGCGATCGCAGTGCCTTGACGTCGCGCCCGAGCGACATGCCAATCAGCGCGATCATGGGCAGGCCAGCAAAGAGGACATTGATGTGCTGCGTGGCTGAGGCTATGAAGGGGCCGATGGGCAGGAAGGTCGCAGAGGCAATGGTGGCCAAGGCCAGGACCCAGATGCTGGACGGGACCGCCGGGACGAGCTTGGCAAGAACGAGCGCGACGGCGGTAAGGGTGAGGAGGATGAACACGCCGAGGAGATCCAATGGCCGCATGGAACCGGTGCCGAGGGCGTTCAGCAGGACGCCAGCCACCCCGGTCGCGGCGAAGGCGATGAGCCACGTCCAGGGTGTCCGGACAACAGTGGGGTCCTCCTCGATGCCGTTGACGTCCACTGCCTCGACGCCCGACGCTTCATCCGGTTCCATCACCGCCCCGCCTGCGAGTGCATGGCCTGAGCCTCCCGCACCGGTCCTGTTCACGGCACCAACCGGAGCGCCGTGGCGGACACGGCGGCCGAGGTCGTCCCGTCCGAACAAACGGGACCACATCTTGTAGAGCTTTTGGCACATGGGCAGCGCGATGAACACGCCTGCGTAGAAGCCCACGATGTTGGTGACGAGGTTGGACAGGGCGGCGAGGGCCATGATCTCCCCTGCCATCTCCGGATACAGGATGGACAGGGCGCCGACGCCGCCGAGCATCATGGAGGCGGACCCGAGTCCGAGGCCCAGCGCGAGAGCCCTGGGGTCAAAGAACTCCAGCCCGCCGAGAAGGCCGGCCAGGAGGGAAATGAACACGGCGCCAAAGACGCTGCCCAGCACCCACACTGCGAAGACGCCGCGGTACTCGGGGGAGCGGACGCCGAAGCGCTGGATGGCGAAGGCAAGGTAGGACTCACGGTCAATCGACCACGTGGCACCGATCGCAGTGCGGCCCAAGCCGAGCGCAACTGCTACGGGCAGGGCCAGGATCACCGTGCCGACCACGTGGCCGACTTCCTGCAGGAGGATCGCGGGGCCGATGTTCGTGAACTTCGTCAGCGATGGTCCGATCTGACTACCGAGGCCTGCCAGGAAGAAGACAATGGATACGTCCATCAGATGCGTGGACACTGCACGGGCACGCCCTCCGATCGGTTTCCATCTCTGGACTCCAATGAACCCGCCGATGAGCACCGTCCACAGAATGGGCATCAGGACGATGGCGGCCGGGCCGAGGTGGAACTTATGGGTTCCGATCGTGATGGCTACGGCACATATAGCGGTGGAGATCCCGATCATTGCGAACCACATGGTGGGACGGGCACGGAAAGAACGCGTAGGTGACGCGTCCACTAAGGCAGGCGCGGAGCCGACTGTGGTCTTCGCTTCATTGCGCATGACGCAGGCCTTTCGAGGGTGAGGGGAGAAGGGAAAACAAAATGATCCGCATCGCGGATATCTTTCTTGGTATACCAAGTGACTGTATACTCGTAACCATTGAGAGGCAAGTCACATTTTTCAAATCCCCGGAAAGCCCTGGGGTCGCCCATGTGCAAGGAGGCACTTTGTTCAAGAAAATCTCGGCCCAGTATGTTCTGGGATTCGACGGAAAACAGCACACGCTTATTGAGGGCGGTGAAGTCGTCTTCGAAGGAGACTCGATCGTCTTCGTGGGACAAAACTACGACGGTCCGGTGGATGAGGAGCGCGACTATGGCCAGAGCTTGATCATGCCTGGTTTGATCGACCTCGATGCCCTAGCGGACATCGACCACCTCATCCTGGATTCGTGGCCCTCGCCCGACGTCGCGGCCGGCCACCTGTGGTCGGAGGACTACTTCGCCAACCGCCGCCGGGACGTGTTCACCCGGGCGGAGCGCGCCAAGGTCCGCGAGTTCGCCTTGGCACAACTCGCCCTGCATGGCATTACAACCTACATGCCGATCGCTTCGGAGATCCACAGTTCCTGGGCCGAGAGCCTCGACGAGCTCGTGGATATGACCGAGACCAGCCGGCGCATAGGGCTGCGCGGCTACCTCGGGCCCGCCTACCGGTCCGGGATCCATGTCACCACTGCCGCAGGCGCCCGCGAGGTCCACTTCGACGAAGCCGAGGGGCTCGCAGGCCTGCGTGATGCAGAGAGCTTCTTGGACTACGCCGCAAGTCTCGCAGACCCGCTGGTCACCGGAGTCTTGCTGCCGTGCCGCATTGAGACGCTGTCCGAGGACCTCATGCGGGAGACGGCGCGGATCGCCCGGGAGCGGGACGCGCTCGTGCGGCTTCACTGCCTCCAGTCCCCGCTCGAGGACGAGCTCCTGCACCGTGCCGCCGGACGCGGCGTCCTGGACCTGCTGGAATCGACGGGGCTTTTCGGCACCCGCCTTCTCATTCCGCATGGCGTGGTGATCAATGGCCAGGACCCCGCCGCGCCGGCTCCCGGAGGCCCACTGGACCTGCTGGCCCGGCACGGCGTCAGTATTGTCCACTGCCCGCTGACATCCTTCCGTTACCAGAAGCAGCTTGTTTCGTTCGACCGTTTCCGTGCGGCCGGCGTCAACCTTTGCCTGGGCACTGACTCCTTCCCGCCGGATCTTGTGCGGGGCATGGACGTCGGCATGCACCTGGCCCGGCTGGTCGAGCAAAGGCCCGATGCCGGGACCCTGGCCGACTACTTCGACGCCGCTACCCTTGGCGGCGCGCAGGCCCTCGGGCGGGCTGACCTGGGCAGGCTTGCCCCCGGCATGCAGGCCGACATCACTGTAGTATCGCTGGGTCACTTCGGGGACGGTGTCATCGAAGACCCGCTGCGCACGCTCGTGCTGAACGGCACGGCGCGCCAGGTGACCGATACGTTCGTGGCCGGGCGCGCCGTCGTCGTCGACCGTGCCCTGCCCGGCCTGGACCTCGACGCCCTGCGGGCCGACGGGCAACAACTGTTCGACCAGATGCGGGCGGCCTACTCGGAACGGGACAGCCAGCTCCGGGAGCCGGACGAGCTGTTCCCGCCCACCTATCCGCGGGCGGAGATTACAACGCCGGCCGCCGTCGGGTAAGGGCCCGAAACCTGCTGCAGCACGCCCTGTCTCCCCCGGGAGAGGGGGCGTGCTGCATGCTGTCCGGGGAAGGTGCAGCGGGGGCGCGGGCCGGGGAGCTCGTTGCACCTTCACCTCTTGGCTTGGTATACCAAGAGCGGTATGCTGAGGATATCCGAGGGCTACAGCACATTGAGGGGAAGCTCATCCGCCCTCTACAGAACCCCCGCTTTGACCTGTTGATACGGCCCGCTCCTCCGGCATGGCCCATCCCATTGGAGAAAAAACTATGTGCCTGCACGATCACACCGCTGCAGCCCTGCCCGCTACCGCTGTTCCGCGCCGAGGCATCCTTGCCGGCGCGGCCGCCCTGGCCGGAATTTCGGTGGCCAGCCTTGCTGCCCAGCTCGGAAGCGCCCCCGCCGCGAAGGCGGCAGGCAACGCAGCAAACCCCAGCTACCCTGATCGCCCCGTTTCACCTCTGCCCATGGTCATCGAGGGCGGCACCATCGTGGACCCTAAAACGGGCAATGTAGTGGAAGATGGTGTCCTTGTGCTGGAAGGAGGCAAGGTCACCGCCGTCGGCACCCGGGAGGAAACACGGCGTGCAGTCGCCGCCCTTGCTGGCCGGGCACGCACGGTAAATGCCTCCGGTCGCTGGGTCCTTCCCGGCCTCATCGACGTGCATGTCCATGCCAATGCGCTGTCCGACGCGGCGGCCATCCTGCAGGGCGGGGCGACCAGTGTCAGGAGCGGCTCGAGCAGCTTCTACCAGGACGTTGCCCTTGCTGCCCTGCCGGAGTGGGCCGCCGGGGCCTCGCCCCGAATGAGCCCGGCAGGGCTGTTCATCTCACCCGGGCTGGGGGACTCGCTTCTCGCGGACCCGGACCTTGCACCGCTCGCTTCCCTGCACGGGGGAATCACCGAACCCACGGACCTCGCGTACCTCACGCGCGTCAACCTGAAACGCGGCGCCCAGGTGATCAAGACCCGGGCCAATCCGCGGGCGGGCCTGGCGGAACAAGACCCCCGGGAACTGGTCTACAACTACGACCAGCTCTCCGCGGTGGTCAAGGCGGCAGGCAAAGCGGGCGTGCTGTGCCACGCCTACAGTGCGGAGGGGATAGGCGGTGCAGTCCGCGCCGGTGTGCGCAGTATCGAACACGGCGTCTTCGTCAGCGAGGAGACCATCTCCCAGATGGCCAGCCGCGGGACGTACTTCACGCCGACCTTGGATGCCATTACGAGCATGGCACGCTCTTCCAACCCGATCCTCGCCGCACGCGGCAAGGAGTACACGCCCGTCATCCAGGCAGCGGTGCGGGCCGCCCATGAAGCCGGTGTGACGGTCGTGGCAGGCACTGACTCTTTCGGTTCTGACGTGACCCCGATCGGCACGGAAGCGCGCCTGCTTGCTGAGGCCGGGCTTTCACCACTGGACGCGTTGAGGGCCGCGACAGTAAACGCGGCCGCCCTGCTCGGTTGGAGTGAGAACGCCGGACGCCTGGTGCGCGGTTCGTTTGCAGACGCCGTCATCGTGAACTCTGATCCGCTGAACAGCGCCTCGGCCCTGGAGCAAATCAGTGCCGTGGTGGCCCAGGGTGTCCTCGTCCGGAACAACCTCTGATCGACCGCCAGGTCCCGGGAACCAGGCCATTCCCACGCCAGCCACCTCCTATCCAGAAAGCCACCCATGACCCTGATACTTAAGGCCTCCGAGCTCCAGGCCCTGGCCGATATGCCCGGGACCATCGCCGCCGTCGAACGCGTCTTTGCCGGCCTCAGCCGTGGCACCGCTGTCCAGCCCGCACCGAATTCGCTTCGCTTGCCGTCCTCGGACGCGAGGTTCCTGCCGATGGCAGCGCTGTCCGACGCCGAGGAGCTGGCATCCGTGAAGTTACTGGCGGACATCCCGGCCAACCGATCGGCCAGCCTCCCCACGCAGCGGTCCACCATCATGCTCGTGTCCCAGCTGACCGGCGAAACCCTGGCCATCCTGGACGGCAAAGTTCCCACACGGGTCCGTACTGCAGCCGCGAGCGCCGTGGCGACGAAGCTGCTTGCGAGGCCCGGCAGCACCACCCTGGGCCTCGTGGGTGCAGGTGCCCTTGCTGTGGCCCATGTGGAAGCCATGCTGGCCGTCCTGCCGATCGACAACGTCGTGGTGTGGTCCCGTTCCGCTGATACCGTCGCTGCCTTCTGCGACGAGGTTGCGCATTACGGGCTGAACATCACGCGGGCATCCAGCGTTAGGGAAGTCGTGGAGAGCGCCGATGTATTGTGCACCCTTACACCGGCCGTTGAACCTCTGGTAATGGGCGAATGGTTCAGGCCCGGACTGCATGTGAATGCCGTCGGATCCCGTCCCCGGGCGGACCACCGGGAGATTGATTCGGCGGGCATGGTGAGGGCGAGGGTTTTCGTGGACAGCCTGGCCACGGCCAAGACCAAATCGGGCGGGCTGATCATCCCGGTGGGCGAAGGCGTCATGAGCTTTGAGGACGTGGAAGCCGAACTTGGTGACGTGGCGGCCGGGACAAAAGCAGGGCGCCTTGGTGATGAGGACGTAACCTTGTTCAACTCGGTGGGTATAGGTCTGCAGGATCTGGCCATTGGGCGGCTCCTGTACGACGCTGCGCTCAACCAGGGAATCGGCACCCACGTGGAGCTGAATAACTGAGAAGGCTCGGAAGTAAGGCGCCGAAAATAACGGGAGGCATTAATGACAGTCCAGACAGAATCCCCCGCGTCCTCGGCTGACGCCACCCGGGCACGGATCCGCGAGTTGATCATCTCGGGTGATTTTGCGCCCGGATCCCGGCTCAGGGAACGCGAGCTGTCCCAGGCCCTGGATGTTTCCCGGGTACCCGTTCGGGAGGCCCTCCAGCAATTGGAAGCCGAAGGCTTCATCGACACCTCTCCGCGGCGTGGGGCCACCGTCAAGCAGATTAGGCTGCGGGACGTCAACGAGCTCTTTGATGTCCGGCTCAGCCTCGAAGTCCTCGCGGCGCGCCTGGCCGCCCAGGCCGCGGCACGGGGCGAGTCGTCGTCGCGGCTGCACCAGATGATGGACCAGGCGGAAGCAGCAACCCTGCGCCACGACCATGCGCAGATACCACTCAGCAACACGGCCCTGCACGCAGAGATCGTCGCGATGGGGGGCAACTCACTGCTGGAATACTCCATGAAGCCACTCCTCGGCAGGATGCAGTGGCTCTTCACCTTGACCGGGAACCGCGACCCCCAGGTTCAGTGCGCGGAGCACTTGAGCTTGTGCAGGGCCATCTATGACGGCAAGGCAGACCTGGCAGCCGCGCTGGCCTTTGCCCATGTGGAGCTGGGCCGTGAGCCGTCACTGCAGGGACTGGCCGGGCGCCTGCCAGAGTAGCCGACCTGACGGCGATCTGCTCGCTGCAGTTCTGATGGCGTGCGGCCTGGCTGCCTCGTTCAGCTTCATTGTCTGGTCGCCCACGCACGCGGTGGGGCACAGGCTGGGGATACGTCCTGGTCCCGGCCGCGGTGATCGCGATGTTCGTGGAGCTGGTGAACCCGGACGACGGCGGCCGGACAGCGCGCACCGGAATCCCGCCAAATTTCCAGCGCTCTTCCCAGCCTCTGGACGTGAACTGACCTCCGCACCAACTCTCACGAGACAGAACCATTGGAGCGCGGATGCTCTGGAAACTGCTTGTTGAATACCTGCGGCCGCACCGGCAGCTGCTGATCGACGTCGTCGTTTTCCAGCTGGCGCAGTCCATCGCGTCGCTATACCTGCCCACGCTGAACGCGGACATCATCGATGACGGCAACGGACACTACGATACGGACGTCACCTGGCCGCCCAGCGCAAAAGGCGCCGCCGCCATCGGAATCCTGGACAATCTTCACCATGGTCGATGGTCAGCTGACCTTGGCCACAGGTTCCACCTGCATTGAGCGGTTCTCGTACGGGGTGCTGGAGTCCGAAGAGTTGCTTCTGCTGACGGCATCACATCGGTACATGGGTGACGGCCGCTTCGGCCGCTTCGGCCGGTGCTGGCCATACATGGCCATGGACCGTCCAAACTTGGTCCGCCAACCGAAAAGCTGCCACTGTATTTGGGCTACTTTACATATTTTGGGGGAGCCCGCCTCGATAGCATGAGGTGACCGGACAGAGCCGTCCGGCCAGATCGACGCAGAAGGAAGCCCATGGCAGCGGTTACGGTGGACGATATCCTTTCGGACCTCCCCTTGGGTTTCGCCAGCCTCATCCTCCGGCCTGCCCCGGCCGGCTCTGCGATCGAACGGTTCCTGATCGTGGATGCCGATGATGAAACGTACGACGGCGGCGCAGCCTTTGTCCTGCTGATCGGCGTCCGCGGTCGCTCGGCTTTGCCCGCGCTGCGGCGGCTCCTGAAGAACCCTCCGCCGGTTGTGGCCGTCAAGGGAATACGTGAAGAGCTCGCCGAAGCCGAAGAACTGCTCCGCGATGTCGGCACGGGCCTGCTCCTGGTGGATCCGGGGGCTGACTGGGACCGGCTGCTGTCCATCGCCAAGGACCGCATCCAGCCGCGCAGCTACCAGAGCGAAGTGCTGACGCTGCTGGAAGAGGACCTGTTTGCCATCGCCCAGACCACCGCCAGGCTCACATCCAGCCACGTGGTCATCGAAGACGCCGCCAACAAGGTGCTGGCATACTCCACTGTTTCGAATGACATCGACGAGCTGCGAAAGGCCTCCATCCTGGCCCGGCGCGGTCCGCGAAAATACGAGCTGCTGCTGAAGGACCTGGGCGCCTACCGTGAACTGCACAGGACCCGGCTGCCGGTGCGGGTACCGGCCCGTCCCCAGGACGGGCTGCGGGAACGGGTGGCCGTCACACTGTTCGCCGGGGACCGGATCATGGGCTACATCTGGCTGCAGGAAACGGGGGCGGGCTTCGGCAAGGACGTTGATCACGTGCTTACCGGATCTGCTGCGCGGGCCTCCGCTGAGCTGATCCGTTTCCGCAACCAGCAGTCCGTACACATGCGCGAAGACCGCATTGCGCGGATTTTGTCAGGTGCGGCGGAAGCCGCGGCCAGTGCGCACAGCGAGAAGATCTCCGCTGAGCGCCCGGCGGCACTGATCCTGATAGGAATGTCCGATGCCGATGCTCAGGCCGACGACGCAGCACTGAAGCACGGCGAACTGGCCAATCTGGCGTCCATCCACGCGGCCGCCTACAAGGCGTCCGCCGTCGTGGGCCAGTTCAAGGGCGACACTGCCGTGATTGTCCCTGGCCTGCAGTCAACCGCCGCGGAGCCCGGTCTGCGCAGACTGGCCGAATCCATCGTCCGGGATGCCGGCAAACACCTCGGCATCAGCCCGTTCGCAGCCGTCGGTCCGGTAGTCCCGGACCTGCTGTCCCTACACTCAACCACCCATATCACCGAGGCCCTGTTGAATTGCGTAGGCACGTCTCCGGACAGGACGGTTGCCACCGTGGACGACTTCGAGGGAGAGATCCTCTTCCGCGAGGCGGTTCAGAATTTCACGTCCTCCACATTCCGCCACCGCAGCCTTTCCGCGCTACTGCGGCAGGACGGCGAACTCGCGGAGACCCTGCACGCATACTTCGAAGCCTCACTCGATGTCGCCGAGTGTGCCAGCAGGATGAGGCTGCACAAGAACACCGTCTACTACCGGATCAGCAAGGCATCCCGGGCGACCGGCCTGAACTTCGGCAATCCCCGCGACTCGCTGGTGGCCCTGCTCCATATCCAGGAATGGGCCAGCACACACAAAGAACAATTGGGCAGGAAATGACCACAGCACTCGAGGCACCGCCGTTGGACCGGATACTGGACGATATCGTCCGCAACCACAGGCCGCAGCGGGAAAGTGGGTCCGTCCCGGCCAACATTCCCTTTCTGGCAGCAGTACCCTTCAACAGGTTCGGGATCGCCGTTGCCACCGCTTCCGGCGAGGTGTTCAGTTCCGGCGATGCCGACGTCGCGTTCTCCATCCAGAGCATCTCCAAGGTGTTCACCCTGGCGATGGCGCTTCGAGGCGGCAGCTCAGGGACACTGTGGTCCCGCGTCCTGCGCGAACCCTCTGGCACCTCGTTCAACTCCCTGGTGCAGCTGGAGGTGGAGCACGGCATCCCGCGGAACCCCTTCATCAACGCCGGCGCCCTGGTGGTTACCGACCACCTGATGGAAGAAACGTCCGACGCCGCCACCCGTGTGTTGCGGTTCCTCACCGCCCAGGCAGCAAGCACTGGGCCCTTCATCGATGAGGCCGCCGCAGCCAGCGAGCTTTCCAGCAGCAGCCGCAATCTGGCGTTGGCGCACTTCCTGAAGGACTTCGGCAACCTGAAGCAGGCCGCGGAATCAGTGGTGGAAAACTACGTCCGCCAATGCTCCATCATGATGACCTGCGTTGAACTCGCCAAGGCCGGACTCTTCCTCGCCCGGGACGGCCAGGGAACGCTCGGAACAGTGGTTTCCCCCAGCGAAGCGAAACGCATCGGCTCCATCATGCTGACGTGCGGCATGTACGACGCCGCGGGCGAATTCGCCTACCGCGTTGGCCTTCCGGGAAAAAGCGGTGTGGGCGGCGGGATCCTGGCCATCGTTCCGGGTGAATGCGCCATTTGCGTGTGGAGCCCGCGGCTGGACGCCAAAGGGAACTCCCTTGCCGGCACTGCCGCTCTCGCCGACCTTTCAGACCGCACCGGCTGGTCCGTTTTCTAAACCCCCAGGTTGCACACCGCACGACTTCTTTCCCAACCCAACAGGATCTTCTCCGTATCGAAAGGATCAACCATGCCCATCAACCCCAATGACGAGGTTGTAGTGAACCAGGCCGACGGCGGCCACGCGCACGCCACCGAATCGGCCCTGCACGCGGAGGACACGGGTTACCACAAGAACCTCAAGCCGCGGCAGATCCAGATGATCGCCATCGGCGGCGCGATCGGCACCGGCCTGTTCCTGGGCGCCGGCGGCCGGCTCAACGCCGCGGGCCCGTCGCTGGTCATCGCGTACGCCG
>NZ_QMKP01000001.1 GCF_003287955.1 Arthrobacter sp. AQ5-06
TGCCGTTGCCGTTGGTGTTCTCGAGGACGCCGTCGCCTAGGGCGAGGCCCAGGTCGATGTCGGCTTCGATGTCGGCGGTGGTGCCGTTGCCGTTGGTGTTCTCGAGGACGCCGTCGCCTAGGCCGAGAGCCAGGTCGATGTCGGCTTCGATGTCGGCGGTGGTGCCGTTGCCGTTGGTGTTCTCGAGGACGCCGTCGCCTAGGCCGAGGCCCAGGTCGATGTCGGCTTCGATGTCGGCGGTGGTGCCGTTGCCGTTGGTGTTCTCGAGGACGCCGTCGCCTAGGCCGAGGCCCAGGTCGATGTCGGCTTCGATGTCGGCGGTGGTGCCGTTGCCGTTGGTGTTCTCGAGGACGCCGTCGCCTAGGCCGAGACCCAGGTCGATGTCGGCTTCGATGTCGGCGGTGGTGCCGTTGCCGTTGGTGTTCTCGAGGACGCCATCGCCTAGGCCGAGACCCAGGTCGATGTCGGCGGTGGTGCCGTTGCCGAGGAGGTTGTCTCCTGAGTTGACGTCGACTACAGCAGCGACGTCCGCAGTATCCGACTGCGTTGGGCCACCCAGCAGACCCAACGACGTCGTGTCCACGGATGCCGCCGCTGAGACCAGGGCGGACGCGGAAAGGTCCGGTCCGCTGTTTGTGTCCGCGGCGCTGGCTGCGGTGGCGCCGAAGGCCAGTAGCCCGCCGGCAAAGAGGGTGCTGAGCAGCCCCCTGCGAAGGTTGCAATTCATGATGATGTCTCCTGAGAAGTTGATTTGGGGCGCTGGTCAGCGCCTTGAGGCCGTGTTCTGCCCAAAAGGGCAGGAGGGCTCAACTAGTCAGGAGAGGAACCGGGGTCGAATGACACCGGGGAAGGGGCGTGTTCCGGTGATCCGCTGATGGGGAAGGACCCCGTATGCGGCAGGTTGAAACCGAATTCGTCCAGCCAGGCAGCAGAGCCTGAGGGGCCGGAGGGAGAAGCGCCGCTCCCCGCCCCCGAAGCAGGTCCTGCCGGAGCCGGAGGCGTGGAAGGATCTGCTGTCCAGGGGCTTTCTGCCGGGGCTGCGCGCATTTCTGTGCTGGCCGGAACCGGCAGCGGCGACATTTCATTGACTGTAAGGAAGTTCTCGGAAGTGCCGGGGGAGTGTGCGGTCGCGTGGGCTGTGATGTGCCCTTCCGCAGCGGTTGCTGCGGCCGGGGCGTCCATGACGGTCAAGGTCTTGCCGGCAGCGGCAATCTCGTCAAGCGGCAGCAGCCCGGGCCGTGTGACCGGTGAGGACGGAACAGTCGCATCTACCAGATCCACTACGGGCTTCAGAACAGGCGCAAGTACTGGTGCGGCATCGGTGAGTGGCAGGGCAATGGTCTCAACCAGGTCATCTGCAGCGGTAACCACCACTGCGGCAACCGGGACAGCCACGGCCGTGACGGTACCCGCCGGAATCACACTCTTCACCACAGGGACGGCGGCGATCAGCTGATCCGCCGTGCCGGCCACACTGCCCACCACGGGCTGCAGGAGTCCGGTAGGTGAAGGAGCCGGCGACGCGGCCTCAAGAACGGGAGAGGCAGGGACGGTCAACGGTGCTGTCAGGGAGGAAGCCGATGAAGTGAGGCCACCCAGAAGGGATCCTGAATCGCTTGAAGCGTCTGCCGTAGCGGCGGAAGCGGAAAGTGTCAGCCAAGTAGCGGTCACCGCACCTGCGAGCAGAAGCGGCCGGAGTGCACGCCACGGCGATCGAACTTTAGCCATGCGTACCACCCCCAGTACCTTTGAGACTTGCGATTTCATCAGCGTAAGACTCTCGCGTGGAGCAAGTCTAGGGAAATGGAAAATAAATTCAGCAAGCTTACTAATGTGTCACTCAACCATCGATATCCCAAAGTAGAGTGTCAAGCCGATTTACAAAAAAGTCATAGGCCTGAACGGAAAGATTCTGCCCTTCAGTGGGCATCATTCGGGTAGCTGACGCCCAGCTGCCCGCGCACTCCGTCGAAGAGCCGCATGGTCTTGATGGAATCCTCCAGCGACATGACCGGGCTCTCTGTGAGACCGTGCTGGATGCAGCGCGTCACCTCGCGCAGTTCGTAGGTGTAGCCGATGCCGACGATGTCGAACGTCTCCGTGCGTAGTACTTCCCGTCCGACGCCGATCACCAACTCCCGCGGATTGTTGATGGAACCGACACTCTGGAGGTAGCCCAGGCTGCCCGCCACGGTGGCTGTCCGGGGACCGTACGCCAGGAGCGAGGACGTCAGCTGAGCCTGGGCACCATGGTTGTAGCCGAGCGTCAGAGCATTCTGGGCGTCCACGCCGTCGTCGTTGATAAAGCCTGTGGCGCTGACGGTCTGCGGGAACCCCAGCGTTCCCAGTGCCCACAGCAGCGGGTAAACCGAGATGTCCAGGAGGGCGCCGCCACCGTCCTGCCTGGCCCACAGCCTGGACGTCGGGGAATAGGGCGCGGGAAAACCCAGGTCAGCGGTCACCCAGTGCACGTCCCCGAGCTCCCCGGACGCGGCAATCTCGAACGCCCGCTGCATGCCCGGGAGGAAGCGGGACCACACTGCCTCCATGAGGAAGAGCTTCCGTTCCCGGGCCTTTGCGACGAGTTCGCTCGCTTCCCTGGCATTGATGGTGAACGCCTTTTCGCAGAGGACGTGCTTGCCCGCATTGAGCGCCGCGAGCACAATCTGGTGGTGCTGTGCGTGCGGCGTGGCGACGTAGACAACGTCCACCGACTCATCGGCGAGCAGTCGCTGGTAGCCGGGCACGCCGTCGTCGTCCCCGTACGCCTTGGCGAAACCGTAGTCCGCCGCGAAACTCTCCGCAGTGCCCTGTGAGCGGGAACTGACCGCGTAGAGCTCGGCGTCGGGAAGCAGTGCCAGGTCCTGCGACACCGATCGCGCGATCCCGCCGGTGGCTATGACGCCCCACTGCAGACGTTTTCCGGTGGCAGACCGGGGATCCTGGTCGGACTGGCTGGACAGCCACGGGGTGGCAACGGGCGCGCTCATGGTGCCCATCCTCTCATTCAGACCAGTGCGGGCGTCAGACCAAGGCCCGCGCCGGTTCTTCCGTCAGTCTGCCCTGCTGGAGCCTGAAGCGGCGGTCCCTCTTGTTGGCCAACGCCCTTGTCGTGAATGACCACGAGGATGGCGGTGTTGTGGTCACGGCTGAGCGAGCTGAGCAGTTCGATGATGTGATCGCCTGTCTGCTTATCGAGGTTGGACGCTCACTGTACTCCTACGACCTGAGGCCCGGCGGAAGGCGGGCGTCCGGATCCCAGACTCGCGGACGGGCCTGTGCAGGAAGACGGCGAAGCTGTGTTTGGGCTGTGAAACGCGGAATGCCCCGGCTCCCTGTGGGGAGCCGGGGCATTCTATGTAAACGGTGGTGTCCTGTGGACCGCGTTACTTAGACCGTGTTACTTGGTCAGCGGGCCCAGTACCGGATCGTCCACGTAGGCCGTCTTCACGTTGGCGGCGGTCACGATGACCGGCGGCAGGAGGAAGGCGGGTACGGTCTTCACCGTGTTGTTGTAGGACTTGTCGTCGTTGACCTCAGGTGTCTTGCCTGCCTGGAGATCCTTGACCATCACGATCGCGTGCTCAACGAGCTTGCGGGTGTCCTTGTTGATGGTTGAGTACTGCTCGCCGGCAAGGATGGACTTGACCGATTGCTCCTCCGAGTCCTGGCCGGTGATGACCGGAAGCGGCTTGCCGGCCGCCTTGACGGAGGTGATGACTGCCCGGGCGAGGGTGTCGTTCGGTGACAGGACACCGTCCAGCGACGCCGTGCCGTAGGAGCCGGTCAGGAGGGTATCCATCCGGCGCTGGGCGTTCTCAGCCTTCCAGTCCTGCGTAACAGCCTTTTCAAACGTCGTCTGGCCGGAGAGTACCTTCAGGGTGCCGTCGTCGATCTTCGGCTTGAGGACCTTCATGGCGCCGTCGAAGAATACCTTCGCGTTGGCATCATCCGGTGAACCTGCCAGCAGTTCGATGTTGTACGGTCCGGAGGGCTTCTTGGCTTTCATGCCGTCCAGGAGGGCCTGGCCCTGGAGCTCGCCCACCTTGAAGTTGTCGTAAGCCACGTAGTAGTCCACGTTTGCGGTGTTCAGGAGGAGGCGGTCGTAGGCGATGATCGTGGCGCCTGCATCTTTGGCCTGCTGGAGCTGGGTCCCCAGCTGGGAGCCGTCGAGGGCACCCACGATGATCACCTTGGCACCCTTGGCGATCATGGCGCTGATCTGGTTCTGCTGCTCAGCCACGCCGTTGTTGGCGAACTGGACAGTCGGCTTGAAACCGGCGCTGTTGAGTCCGTCGTTGAACAGCTTCTCTGCCAGCACCCAGTTCTCGCTGGTCTTCTTGGGAAGCGCGACGCCGATGGCGGAGTCCTGTGCGAAGCCTCCGGTTGCACCAGTGGTACCGCTGGAGGTGCCGGGTTCGGCCCGTCCGCAGGCCGTCAGCGCCAGTGCCGCGATCGCAGCTATCGCTGCTGCCTTTCCTGCTTTACCAATCATTCGCATTTCTTGGTCCACTTTCTTTTGGGGTTTGGTTCCGGAACCTGAATTGCTCAGGCTTCCCTGGAAATGGTTTCTTTGGTGGAGGTGACTTCATCCGGCTGCAGCGGTGTGCCAGGTGCGCCGGACGGGCGGTTGAAGTTCTTCATCATGAGCCCGATGATCGATGCCCGGCCCTGTGACTTGTTGTAGACGTCGATGGCCACGGCCACCAGCAGCACCAGACCCTTGATCATGGACTGCCAGTCGGCACCGACACTGAGGAGCTGCAGGCCGTTGTTCAGGACAGCCATGACCAGGCCGCCGATGATTGATCCGATGACGGTACCCACACCGCCCGTCACGGCGGCGCCGCCGATGAAGACAGCCGCGATGGCGTCCAACTCCCAGCCGGTACCGTCCGACGGTCCGGCAGAGGTTGAGCGGGCCACAAAGATCATTCCGGCGAGCCCGGCGATGATGGACATGTTCATCATGACCAGGAAGTTGATCTTCTTTGACTTCACACCGGACAGCTCGGCCGCGTGGCGGTTGCCGCCCACTGCGTAGACGTGGCGCCCCACCACGGTCTTGGAAGAGACGAAGCCGTAGATCAGGACCATCACGGCGAGGATCAGGCCGGGGATCGGGAAGGACGTGCCCGGGCGGCCGGTGGCGAAGAGATAGGTGGCGTAGAGAATGGCTGCGCAGATCAGGACAAGCCGGAGGACACTGACCCACGTTTCCGAGACCTCAGCGCCGAGCGCCTTGGCGGTGCGCCGCCGTCGGACTTCGCTGTAGATCACGAACGCAACGCCGGCGAGCCCGAGGAGCAGCGTGAGGTTGTTGTACCCGGTGGCAGGCCCGATTTCGGGGAGGTACCCGGCACCGATGTACTGGAACTCCCGCGGGACAGGAATCGAGTTGGACTGGCCGACGAACTGCTGGGCGCCGCGGAAGATCAGCATGCCTGCGAGGGTCACGATGAACGCCGGAATGCCGACGTATGCCGTCCACATACCCTGCCATGCGCCGATCAGTGCGCCCAGTCCCAGTCCCAGCAGGATCGCCAGGAACCACGGGATGTGCCACTCCCGCATGGCGATAGCCACCACCATGCCCACGAAGGCGGCCACGGAGCCCACCGACAGGTCAATGTGTCCGGCGATGATGACCAGCACCATGCCGATGGCGAGGATGAGGATGTAAGAGTTGCCGTTGAAGAGGTTGATGACGTTGCCCGGGGTGAGCGTGATGCCGCCTGTGAGCCACTGGAAGAGAACTATCAGAGCCACCAAGGCGAAGATCATGCCGAACTGGCGGGTGTCGCCACCGAAGAGTTTCTTGAGCGCGTTCATTGTTTTTCAGTCCTTGTATCTGGAAGGTTCTGGAAGACTCCAGTGGATTAGGCGGCTTTTCGGGCTGAGGTCATGAGCTTCATCAGGCTTTCCTGACTGGCTTCCTCTTTGTCGAGGACACCGGTGATGGCGCCTTCGAAGATGGTGTAGATGCGGTCCGAGAGTCCCAGCAGTTCCGGCAGCTCGGAGGAAATCACAATGACTCCCTTTCCCTGGTTGGCGAGTTGCTGGATGATGCCGTAGATCTCGTACTTGGCTCCGACGTCGATACCGCGGGTGGGTTCGTCCAGGATCAGCAGTTCCGGGTCAGTGAACATCCACTTGGCCAGGACCACTTTCTGCTGGTTGCCGCCGGAGAGTTTGGCGACCCCTTCCTCAACCGAGGGGGCCTTGGTCCGCAGGGACTTCCGGTACTGCTCCGCGACCTCGAACTCCTTGTTGGTGTCCACCACGCTGCGCTTGCTGATCTTCTCGAGGTTGGCCGAGACCGTGGTGGTTTTGATGTCGTCGAGGAGGTTCAGTCCCAACGACTTCCGGTCCTCCGTGACGTAGCCGAGGCCGGCGTCGATGGCCTGGTGGACACTCTTGAGTGTCACTTCCCTGCCATCCACGTAGACCTTGCCTGAGACGAAGTGGCCGTAGGAGCGGCCGAAGACGGAACGGGCCAGTTCGGTGCGGCCGGCACCCATCAGTCCGGCGAATCCCACAATCTCCCCGCGCCGCACAAAGAAGTTCGAGTTCTTGCAGACCAGCCGGTCCTGGATCTGCGGGTGGGCCACGTTCCAGTTCTTGACCTCGAAGAACACGTCCCCGATCTTGGGGGTGTGGTCGGGGAAGCGGGACTCCAGGGCCCGGCCGACCATGCCCTTGATGATGCGGTCCTCGTCGACGCCGTCGGCCTTGACGTCGAGGGTTTCGATCGCCTTGCCGTCCCGGATGATGGTGATGGAATCAGCGATCTGCTCGATCTCGTTGAGCTTGTGGGAAATGATGATCGAGGTGATGCCTTTGCCCTTGAGGCCCAGCATCAGGTCCAGGAGGTGCTGGGAATCGGATTCATTCAGCGCTGCGGTTGGCTCGTCCAGAATGAGGATCTTGACCGACTTGTTCAGCGACTTGGCGATCTCCACCAGCTGCTGCTTCCCGACGCCGATCTCCTTGATGGCGGTGTCCGGGTCTTCCCTGAGTCCCACCCGTGCCAGCAGTTCGGTGGACCGGAGGCGCGCCTCCGCCCAATTGATGACGCCGCGCTTGGTGGGTTCGTTGCCCAGGAAAATGTTCTCCATGATGGACAGTTCCGGGATCAGGGCCAGTTCCTGGTGGATGATCACGATTCCGGCCGCCTCGCTGGCACGGATGTCCTTGAACTGCTGGACCTCGTTCTGGTACACGATGTCGCCGTCGTAGCTGCCGTACGGGTAGACGCCCGAGAGCACCTTCATCAGCGTGGACTTGCCGGCGCCGTTTTCGCCGCAGATCGCGTGGATCTCGCCAGCCTTGACCCGCAGGCTTACTTCCGACAGTGCCTTGACGCCGGGAAATTCCTTGGTGATGGAGCGCATCTCCAGGATGACCGGGTCAGTGTGCGTGGTGTGGGACGTCATTTGCCCTTACGCCTCCAATGCATGACTTCGTTGTCCGACCAGCAAAGCGCAGGGTCGTCTGATGAAAAAGTAAACTGGATCACACCGGTTGTCGTCAAGTCTTTAACGCAATTGCCCGATAACAAATTGGTCTACGTGCGCCGGATCCCGGCGTGCTGGAACACCAGTGCGGCTGCTCCCAGGGCCTCCGCGCGGTCCCCAAGTGAGGACATCGTCAGGGTGGTGGTCTCGCCGATCACCGGCACGGCATGCCGGAGAAGCCCCCGCCGAATGGGATCGAGCAGCAGGTCGCCCAGGCCCGCGAGGGGACCGCCCACCACAATGACTTCAGGGTTGATCAGGTTGGCCACGTTCCCCAGGGCGCGTCCGACAGCCAGGCCGGCATCGTCCACCACCCTGAGCGTTGCAGAGTCGCGGGCGAGGGCTTTCCGCACGATGTCCGCGGGTGTGAGCGGCGGGTCTTCCCCACGGCCGAGCAATTCCATCATGGTGGTAGTGGAGGCAATGGTTTCCAGGCAGCCACGGTTGCCGCATCGGCATACGAGTCCGTGCTCGTGGATAGTTGCATGGCCAATTTCGCCGGTAATGCCAACAGTGCCGTAGTAGGGCGCGCCGTTGAGGATCAGGCCCGCGCCGATGCCCGATCCGATCTTGAGGAACATCAGGTTGCTGACCCCGGTATGCGGTCCCCAGGTGACCTCGGACCAGGCTCCAAGATTGGCGTCGTTGTCAACAAATACGGGGATATTGAGCTTTTCCTCCAGATGCTGGAGGATGTTGATGCCCACCCATTCGGGGAGGATGGCGCCCTGCGCTACAGTGCCGGTCCGGCGGTCGATGGGACCGGGAATTCCGACGCCGGCGCCCACCACCAGGCTCCGGTCCACACCGCTTTGCTCCAGCAGTTTATCCAGCAGGGCAACAGCAGCCTGGATGCCTTCCTCGGCCTGGTGGCCCAGCGGCAGCAGGACGGATTCTTCGGCGATCACGTGGTAGCTCAAGGAGGCCAGGACCACTCGCAGGTGCCGTCGGCCGAAGTCGATTCCCACCGCCACCGCGCCGTTGCTGTTGAGTCTCACGTTGAGCGCCCGGCGCCCGGAACTGGTGATCGGTTCGGTTGACGCCAGGCCCGCGTCCTGCAAGATTTTGACGATGTTGGACACCGTGGCAGTGGAGAGTCCGGTCTGGCGTGCAAGCTCGGCCTGGGTGGATGGGCCGCTCATGAGTGTCTCGATGATCCGCTGCTGGTTCAGTTGCCGGAGGGCGGACTGGGATCCCGGATTCTTTGGCTTGCTCTTCGTCGAGCGCGGTGTAGCGGACATGAGAAGAAGATTGCCCTACTTTGACTGTTGTAGTCAAGAAGTTAACGCAAGGAGTCTGTCGGATGAGACAAAATGATGGGACGATCCGTCCATCCTGTGGCTTTGGCCGGTGCAATTGGCCCCGGATGCCGTTCAGTGCCGGTGGCTAGGCTGGAATAAGCGGACTCATACTTCCTGTGGCCGTCCCGATCATGTGAGGTGGAAACGGTGCTGCTGGCCCTGCTGCAAGCAAACGCCCGCGTACTCGACGCGGATGCAAACTGCGCCGCCCTGGATGCGGCTGCCCGGGCGGCCGCCGCGAAGGGCGCGGCAGTCCTGGTCACCCCGGAGCTGTTTCCCGTGGGATACGCCCCGCTGCGGCTCCGCGCGGAGCTGGACCCCTCAGTGCTTCCCGCCATGAGGGAAAAGCTGTCGGGGATCGCGCACCGCCACGGGATCGGACTGGTCTACAGCCTGCCGTCAGTCACGGACGGGGGCAGCTGGCGCATCACCTCCACGCTGGTGGACGCCACGGGCGCTGAGCTTCTCAACTACGCCAAGGTGCACCTTTTTGGTGATGACGAACGCGCGGCGTTCAGCCCCGCGGAGGCGGGTCCCGCCGTCGTCGACTTCAACGGGTTCCGGACGTCCATGGTGATCTGCTACGACGTGGAATTCCCGGAAACAGTCAGGGCGGCGGCGCTAGCTGGGGCAGAGCTGCTCCTGGTGCCCACCGCGCTGGCGCGCGGGTTCGAAACCGTCCCCCAGGTGCTGCTCCGGGCCCGCGCGCTGGAGAGCCAGTTGACCATCGCCTATGCCAACCACTCCGGAACCGAGGACGGTTGCGAATTCCTCGGCGGCAGCGTCATCGCCGGACCGGATGGTTCGCTGCTGGCCGCGGCGGGACCGGTAGCCGAAATCCTGTACGCCGAGGTGGATTCGGACGCCGCCGGAGTAGCCCGTGATGTGGTGCCCTATCTCCGTGAACGCCGCCCGGAGCTCTACCGGTCCTGGGGCATCTGAGGCGCCGCGTCCTCCAGGCCGTCCACGTACTGCAGGGCAATCCACAGTTCCGCTCGCTCTTGGGCGGAGCCAAGGTCCATGGCCAGTAGCTCGGCCAGTGCATTGATCTGGCGCCGGACGCTGTTCCGGTGCATCCCCAGGGCTTTGGCAGTGGCATCCCAGTTGCCGTTTTCGCCCAGCCATGACTTCAGGACACTGAGCTGGGAGCTGCGGCGGTCAGGCTCCTGCGCGAGAACCGGTTCCAGCAGCCGCGCGGCGAGCATGGTGCCGGCGCTGCGGCCCAACAGCCCCGCGACTGACCACGTGATGTCATCCACGCGCACACTTTCTCCGCTTGCCTGGACGCGGGACCGCAGTGACGCCGCACGCTGGTAGGCGGCAGGAAGGCCGGCCATTTCGGTGGGATCGCCCACCACCAGCCGCCAGCCCAGTCCCTCCACTTCACTCAGCAGCGTGTCGTCCACCTTGAGCCGGGTAACGGCGGCAAACCCGTAGTCCGTCAGCTCCACCATTTTCGTGTCGAACAGCCTGCGCCACTGCAGTAGTTCCCGGACTGGGCCATCCGCGGACGCTGGCGCCGACGCGTCCGCTCGGACGCCCTGAACCACCCGGAGGGCGCCGGACCGGGTTCCGGAAACGCTTTGCGCCAGGAGGTCCCTGAGGACGTTCAGTTGCCGGGTTGAGCCGGCGGCCAGGCTCTCAGGGTGCAGCAGGAGGGCCGTTGCCAGCTGGCTGGGGGCGAGCGACCCGCTTGTGCGCTGGCGAACCAGCAGTTCCAGCAGCCCCACCACCGAGGACACCACACTGTTCTGCGCCGGGGTCAGCGGCTTGTCCGCGCCCAGGATCAGTGCCCCAAGGGTGGCGTCCTTGGTGCTCCGGAGGGGGTGGCCGAAGACCAGGGCCGAACCGTTCGTGGGCAACGAGTCGGTCTCCACCCGCGGGCCGTTGCCAGCCAGCAGCCGCTTCAGTATGGGTTGCAGGGCGGAAGGCTCGACGGCGGCCGCAGGGCTGGTCCCGTTGGTACCGGCGGCTGCGGCTCGGGCACGCATTCGGCCGTCCGCCCCGAAAAGCTGGGCCCATACCGGAACACGCTGCGCCAGGGCGGAAAGGAGTTCGTGCTCGGGCCTGGCCGACAGCACCGCCCGCATCAGTTGCCGGTTGGTGTCCGCCAGTTGACGGAAGACCCGGGCGTTGCCGGATTCCAGGAGCTGGGAGAACTCCAGGCCTATGGCGGCGAAGGGGACGCTGCTGGGGATCTGGACCAGAGTGAGCTGATGCGTTTGGCATGCCGACAGCACGTGGTCCGGGACGGCGTCGAAGTAGGGCTCCAGGCCAAATCCCAAGGCGGCGACGCCGGCACCGACCAGCCGCCGGACGTAGGCTTCCGCCCTTTCCTTCGTTCCGCCGTCGTCCTGGAACGGCAGTCCCGCCGTGAGAACGAACTCCCCGTCCAGCAGGTAGGGCGTGGGATCCTCCAGTTCGCTGGGCTCCACCCAGCGCAAGGGCACGCCCGTGTTGCCGGCGTCGTGCAGGACGGTGAGGTCCCGGGGGAGTGCTGCCAGAAACTGGCCCAGGGTCACCGCATCCAGGTGTTCCGCCGTATCAGCTTGCACGGAGGGACCCCGGCCGGCGTGTTCAGCACTGCCCGTTCTTGGTGCATTACGTCTCATGATAGAAAACTATAGGTCACTTTGCACATCCCTGAGATGCGGCTCACACGCCTACGCTAGTGGGGGAAACCCACAACTACTCACGAACGGACGTCAACGATGACTGTGCCAACACTCTCCGGACCGGCCACGGGCCGGACTGCCGGCCGTCCAGGGCTGGCAGCGCAACTGCTCCGCCGCAAGCCCATCGGACAGATGGTCAGCGAAGCCGAAAGCGGACACGGGGGGCCGCGCCTGGTCCGCAGCTTCGGAGTCCTGCAGCTGACCATGATCAGCGTCGGTGCCACCTTGGGGACCGGCATCCTGGTGATCCTGGGCGAATCCGTTCCGCTGGCTGGCCCCGCGATCTGGATCTCCTTCGCCATCGCCGGCCTCGCCGCCCTGCTCTCCGCGGTGTCCTACGCGGAGATGGCCGGGCTGGTCCCGGTTGCCGGTTCCAGCTACTCCTACACCTACGCCACCATGGGCGAAGGCATGGCCTGGATCTGCGGCTGGTGCCTGGTGCTTGAGTACGCCGTGTCTGTGGCAGCCGTTGCCGTAGGCGCGGGCCAGTACGTCAACGAAACCCTGGCAGTGTTCGGGCAGGTCCTGCCCGACGCCATTTCCCAGCCGCCGGGCGACGGCGGGATGGTCAACATCCCGGCCATGGTTATTGTGGTGCTGGCGACCATCCTCCTGGTGCGGGGAGCCAAGGAAAGCGCCTGGATCAACACCGCCATTGTTGTTGTGAAGGTGGGCATCCTGATCTTCTTCTGCGCCGTGGCCTTCACGGCCTTCAACGCCGGCAACTTCGAGCCGCTCCTGCCGATGGGCGCTGCCGGTGTCTCGGCCGCTGCTTCGAGCGTTTTCTTCTCCTACATCGGCTTCGACGCCGCCTCCACCGCCGGCGAGGAAGCCCGTAACCCCAAGCGTGACCTGCCCCGGGCCATCATGCTGTCCATGGTGATCGTCACCACGATCTATGTCCTGGTGGCCGTGGCGGCCATCGGTGCCCGCCCGTGGGGCTGGTTCGACGGCACCGACGCCGCCCTGGTGCGCATCCTTGAGGAAACCACCGGCCAGCCGTGGATCGCGCTGGTCTTTTCCGTGGGGGCCGTACTGGCCATCGCCAGCATTGTGCTCACGGTCCTCTACGGCCAGACCCGCATCCTGCTGTCCATGTCCCGCGACGGGCTCATCCCGAAGATCTTCGGTCGTGTTTCATCCCGAACCGGCACCCCCGTTGCCGGCACGCTGCTGGTGGGCATCGCAGTCGCACTCACCGCCGGGCTGGTTCCGCTGGGTGCCTTGGCAGACGCCACCAGCATCGGCACGCTGTTCGCCTTCGCCCTTGTCAACGTGGCCGTGATCTACCTGCGGCGCACCAGGCCCGAACTGGAGCGCACGTTCCGCGTCCCGTTCTTCCCCCTGACCCCGATCCTCGGTGCGCTGATGTGCGCCTTCCTCATGGCCAACCTCGGTGCCGATACCTGGGTGACCTTCGGAGTCTGGATGCTGGTGGGCCTGGCGGCCTACTTCGGCTACGGACGCCGGAACTCCAGGGTAGCGGCGCTGAGCCACGAGGAATACCGTGAGCTGAGCAGGCCGGAATCTTCAACGCTGTCCACCACCGAACAAACGAAGGCAGAGCTTTCATGACCGTTGCCACCGAACTCCCAGCCTCCGACCCGTCCAGTACCCAGGCTGGCCCCGTCACCATGCTGAACCCCGATTTTCCGTTCAGCTACGACCACTACCTCGCCAATCCCGCAGGGCTCGGGGCGGTTCCGCCGGAGCTCTACGGCACTGAGGTGGCAGTTGTCGGTGCGGGTCTTTCCGGCCTCGTCACGGCCTACGAACTGATGAAGCTGGGCCTGCGACCTGTCGTCTATGAAGCGGACCAGATCGGCGGCCGCCTGCGCACTGCCAGCTTCCCGTCCGCTCCCGGCGTGGTGGCTGATCTGGGCGGTATGCGGTTCCCGGTGTCCGGCAGGGCGTTCTACCACTACGTGGACCTGCTGGGCCTGGACACCCAGGATTTCCCCAACCCGCTGGCACCCATCACCTCGAGCACCGTGATCGAACTGGCCGGCCAGAAGCACTACGCCGAGACCGCCCAGGACCTGCCGCCGTTCTTCCGCGAGGTGGCCGATGCCTGGAAGGCCGCCGTGAACGATGGCGCGAAGTTCGTTGAAATGCAGGAGGCCATCCGGGCCCGGGACACCGGCCGGATCAAGGACCTGTGGAACGAGCTGCTGCCGCTCATGGACGAGCAGACGTTCTACGGGTTCATCGCAGGGAGCCAGTCATTCAAGGAAGCCGGCTTTGCGCACCGTGAGGCCTTCGGCCAGGTGGGATTCGGCACAGGCGGCTGGGACACAGACTTCCCGAACTCCATCCTGGAAATCCTCCGCGTGGTCTACACCGACGCCGATGACCAGCACCGGCTCATCAGTGGCGGAGCCCAAAGGCTGCCCGAGGCACTGTGGCAGCACGCGCCGTCGGGCATGTCCCACTGGCCGGACGGAACGTCCCTGGCGTCGCTCCACTCCGGCTCGCCCCGCGGGGCTGTGGGCAAAATCAGCCGCGATGCCGACGGCGACCTCCGGATCAGGGAGCGCTGGGGCCGTGAGGCCAGCTACCCTGCCGTGGTGACCACGTGCCAGTCCTGGCTGCTGTCCACGCGCATTCACACTGAGGAGGCGCTGTTCCCGGCCGAACTGTGGACCGCCATCGAGCGTTCGCACTACATGCAGTCGTCCAAGACGTTTGTCATGGTGGACCGTCCGTTCTGGAAGGACGTCGATCCGCACACCGGCCGCGAGGTGCTGTCCATGACCCTGACGGACCGGCTGAACAGGGCCACCTACCTCCTGGATGACGGACCGGACAAGCCAGCCGTGATCCTACTGTCCTACACCTGGAACGATGACGCGCTCAAATGGCTGTCGCTGGACGCCGACGAGCGCGTTGAGCTGATGCTGCACTCGTTGGAGCAGATCTACCCGGACGTGGACATCGCCAGCCACATCGTGGGCCAGCCCATCACGGTTTCCTGGGAAGCGGACCCCAACTTCATGGGTGCGTTCAAGGCGAACCTGCCGGGGCATTACCGCTACCAGCAGCGGTTGTTCACCCACTTCAAGCAGGACAAGTTGCCCGATAGCCAGCGTGGAATCTTCCTCGCGGGCGACGACGTGTCCTTCACCGCGGGTTGGGCCGAAGGCGCCGTGACCACGGGCCTGAACGCCGTGTGGGGTGTGGTGAACCACCTGGGCGGTTCGTCGGCGCCGGGCAACCCCGGTCCGGGCGAACTCCTGGACGCCATCGGGCCGATCTCATTGGACTAGCCGTGCAGCTCCCGGTGCGCCCGGGCCAGTTCCACGTAGCGGGCGGCGTTCTGCTTCACGCCGTCGAACTCCTCGTCGGTGAGTTCCCGCCGTACCTTCGCGGGGACGCCTGCCACGAGTGACCGGGGCGGCACTACCGTGCCCTCCAGGACGACGGCACCGGCCGCCACGAGCGAGCCGGTGCCTATCACGGCGCCGTTGAGTACAGTGGCCCCCATGCCGATCAGGCAGTCGTCCTCCACCGTGCAGCCATGGACGACGGCGGCGTGTCCCACACTGACCCCGGCCCCGACCGTGCAGGGGAAGCCAGGATCTGCATGGACCACCACGTTGTCCTGCAGGTTGCTGCCGGCGCCGACGCTGATGGCCGCCGTGTCCGCCCGGACCGACACGCCATAGAAGGCGCTCGAATCCTCAGCGAGCGTAGCTTTGCCGATGATCGACGCCGTCGGGGCGACAAAGGCGGATGCGTGGACAGCCGGAGTGTTGCCGGCGAAAGTGTGAAGAGGAGCCATGGGCCAAGCCTAGGACATCCCCTTACCCAGCTAAGTAGCAGTAAGTGTCGTTATGGACGCCGAAAACGACATTGGCTGCTACCCAGTGGGGGAGGCGGGGCTGCGGAGGATCAGGAACTGGTAGTGCTGCGTCCAGTTCCCCGCGCCCGGTCCAGACTCTGCGCCGGTGCCTTCCGGCCAGGTGACAAAGTCCTCGATGGCACCATGCCGGCCAAAGACCTGGCGTACCGTCGCATCGCTGCGGCGGCTGAAGAACCGGCGGGGTTCGACGTCGTCCTCGGGGTTCAGGACCTCGTCATCCTCGCCGGACCAGAGGCCGACGGCGATGGGCCCGCCGGGTGCCGTGACGCGCACCAGCTCGCGCAGGACGCTGTCGATATCAGTGGCGGGGATGTGCAGGAGCGTACTCATGGTCCAGACCGCCGGAAAGGTTCCGTCCGCGAAGGGCAGTTGCCGGGCGCTGGCCACGGAGACGTCGAGGCCTTTGGAGCGGGCGTGACGGACGTGCTCCTCGGAGAGGTCCACGCCGGTGTAATGGATGCCTGCCCGGACAAACTGCAGGCCATCGAGCCCCATGCCGGAGCCGATCTCCAGTACGTTGTGGCGGCTCTCGGCCTTAAGCAGCGCAATGAACCGCTCACGCTGTTCCACGCGCCTGAGAGCCAGCGGATGGTCCCAGCCGGACGCGGCGCGGCGGTTGTAGAACTCGGCGAGACGCTGCTCGCTGCCGTGTTCCTCCGCGCCGACCTCAAATGCCGCGCCCATGCAGGTCCCCTTGCGTGAGTTGAACTCGGTCAGTAAAGGCCGTCAGTTAAAGACCACGGTGCGGTTGCCGTCCAGCAAAACACGGTGCTCCGCGTGCCACTGGACGGCTTGGGCCAGCGTGCGGCCTTCAACGTCGCGGCCCATCTGGACAAACTGCTCCGGCGTGCGCGCGTGGTCCACCCGGATCACTTCCTGTTCGATGATCGGGCCCTCGTCCAAGGCTGCGGTGACATAGTGGGCAGTGGCACCGATCAGCTTCACGCCGCGGGCGTGGGCCTGGTGGTACGGCCGTGCGCCCTTGAAGGACGGCAGGAACGAGTGGTGGATGTTGATGGCCTTGCCGGTCAGCTCCGCGCAGAGGTCATCCGAAATGATCTGCATGTAGCGGGCCAGAACCGTCAGCTCGATGTCGTGCTCGGCCATGATGGCGCGGAGCTTGTCCTCGGCCTGGGCCTTGGTGTCCGGCGTGACGGGAATATGGTGGAAAGGGATTCCGTAGAACTCGGCCAGCCCGGCGAGGTCATTGTGGTTGGAGACGATGGCGGGGATCTCGATGGGCAGGGTGCCGGAGCGCTGCTGGAACAGGATGTCGTTGAGGCAGTGCGCCGACGTGCTGGCCATCAGCAGGGTGCGCACCTTCTGGCCCACGGCGTTGAGGCTCCACTGCATTCCAAAGGCCTCGACCACCGGCTCAAGTGCCGCCTGAAGCTCAGCCATGGCGGCCGCCGTCGTGACCTCCACGCGCATAAAGAAGTTTCCGGTGGCAGGGCTCCCGTACTGCTGAGAGTCCGTAATATTGCATCCCGCTACCAGCAGGGCACCCGCCACGGCGTGCACGATTCCGGGGCGGTCCGGGCAGGACAGGGTTACTACATACGCTTGGTTCAGCTGCTCGTCACTCACGCCTACCAGCCTACCCGCGCCGGCCGGCCGTATTTGGTAGCCTTGTGGGGTCGCAACTGGCGTTGGGTGGTTAACCACCAGGGAGCGGCAATCACGAAGACCACGGATCGTACGCCTGGGCCGAGGGTCATGTCTTACCGGAGCTGCACCCGTTAAGGATGCGGCTCGCTTTCACGCCCTGTCATCAAAGGGGCGGTGATGTGCGCCAGCCGGTAGCCTGACCTTAGCAGTGCCCGTATCCCTAGCCAGGAGTTTTTCGTGTCTACTACCGCCACCACAACAGCCGCAGTCAGCAACCAGTCGCTGGCCGAGCTCGATCCCGAAATCGCCGCAGTCCTCGACCAGGAACTTGGCCGCCAGCGCGGCACCCTGGAAATGATCGCGTCCGAAAACTTCGCCCCGCGCGCCGTGATGGAAGCCCAAGGCTCCGTCCTGACCAATAAGTACGCCGAGGGCTACCCTGGCCGCCGTTACTATGGCGGCTGCGAGTACGTCGACATCGCCGAGCAGCTGGCCATCGACCGGGTCAAGGAACTGTTCGGCGCCGAGTACGCCAACGTCCAGCCGCACTCCGGTGCGCAGGCCAACGCTGCGGCGCTGTCCGCCATGATCACCCCCGGTGACAAGATCCTCGGCCTGTCCCTCGCCCACGGCGGCCACCTGACCCACGGCATGAAGCTCAACTTCTCCGGCAAGCTCTACAAAGTTGCTGCCTACCAGGTGGAGCAGGACAACTTCCGCGTGGACATGGACAAGCTGCGCGAGCAGGCCATCGCCGAGAAGCCCCAGGTCATCATCGCCGGCTGGTCCGCCTACCCGCGGCACCTGGACTTCGCAGCTTTCCGCTCCATCGCCGATGAAGTGGGCGCGCTGCTCTGGACCGACATGGCACACTTCGCCGGACTCGTTGCAGCAGGCCTGCACCCGAGTCCGGTGCCGTACTCCGACGTCGTCACCTCCACCGTGCACAAGACCCTCGCCGGGCCGCGCTCCGGCGTGATCCTGGCCAAGCAGGAGTGGGCCAAGAAGATTAACTCCAACGTCTTCCCGGGCCAGCAGGGCGGCCCGCTCATGCACGTCATCGCGGCCAAAGCCGTGGCCTTCAAGATCGCCGGCACCGAGGAATTCAAGGAGCGCCAGGAGCGTGTCCTGGAAGGCGCCAAGATCATCGCCGACCGCCTCAACCAGGCCGACGTCGCCGACGCCGGCGTCTCCGTGCTGACCGGCGGAACCGACGTCCACCTGGTCCTGGTGGACCTGCGCAACTCGCAGCTGGACGGCCAGCAGGCCGAGGACCTCCTGCACTCAGTGGGCATCACCGTGAACCGCAACGCCGTGCCGTTCGACCCCCGCCCGCCGATGGTCACCTCCGGCCTGCGCATCGGCACCCCGGCACTGGCCACCCGCGGCTTCGGTGCTGCGGAGTTCACCGAGGTGGCAGAGATCATCGCCACCGCACTGAAGGCCGGCCCCGCCACGGACGTCGAGGCCCTGCAGTCCCGCGTGGACAAGCTCGCCGCCGATTTCCCGCTGTACCCGCAGCACGAGCAGTGGTAATCCATGACCACTGAAACTGGAACAGCACAGATCCTCGACGGCAAGGCTACCGCCGCTGCCATTAAGGCCGAGCTGACCGAACGCGTGGCCGCACTCCGGGCCAAGGGCATCACCCCTGGGCTCGGCACCATCCTGGTGGGCTCCGATCCCGGCAGCGCCTGGTACGTGGGCGGCAAGCACAAGGACTGCGCCGAGGTAGGCATCACGTCCATCCGCCGCGACCTGCCCGAGACCGCCACCCAGGACGAACTCCTGGCCGTGGTCCGCGAGCTGAACGAGAACCCGGAATGCACCGGCTACATCGTCCAGCTGCCGTTGCCGAAGCACATCAACCAGGACGTCATTCTGGAAGCCATGGACCCTGAGAAGGACGCCGACGGCCTGCACCCGATGAACCTGGGCCGCCTGGTGGCCAACGTCGGCGGACCCATGACGTCCCCGCTGCCCTGCACACCCAAGGGCTGTGTGGAACTGCTGACGCGGCACGGCATCAACCTCAAGGGCAAGCGAGTCCTCGTGGTGGGCCGCGGCGTGACCATCGGCCGTCCCGTTGGCCTGCTGCTGACCCGCAAGGATGTCAATGCAACAGTCATCCTGGCGCACACCGGCACGGTGGACCTGGCAGCCGAACTACGGCAGGCCGACGTCGTGATTGCCGCCGCCGGGCAGCCGCACATGATCAAGGCAGAGGACCTCAAGCCCGGGGCCATCGTGCTCGACGTCGGCGTGAGCCGCGTGGACGACAGCAACGGCAAGGCCGTGGTCACCGGAGACGTGGACCCCGCGGCAGCGGACGTCGCCGCGTGGATCTCGCCGAACCCGGGAGGTGTGGGTCCGATGACCCGCGCCATGCTGCTGGCCAACGTGGTGGAAACCGCCGAGCGCCAAGCAGGAATCGCCTAGTCCCACCGAAGTACCAGGAATGCCCGACGACGGCCCGCACCTAGAGTGAAAGGTGCGGGCCTTCGTCGGGCTATTAACAGTGAAACCACAACCTACTTCAGCTGGCCGCGGATCTCCCCGCCTGGGAAGTCAGCGTTATGCACATTGACGTAATAGGCGCCTGGGCTGGCTTCAATGGCGGCCAGCACGGCCGAGGACGCCGTAGTGCAGGCATCAACCGTCCAGTCGGTGCCGCTGACCACTTGCAGCGCAACAACAACCGGGCCGGCCATGTTTCGTGGCGCGAGGTGGATATGGGCCGCCGTGGCAGGAGCGGACAGATTACGGGCCGTGAGCGAGTAGCAAAGCTCGCTGCCCTCAATCGTGTAGCTGAAGGAGCCGCCGGCCCCGGTGTGGACTGCTGCGGCTTCCTGGCCCGTGTTAAGCGGAATGGCGGGACTGCCGCCCGGTTTTGCCTCCGCAGGGGCGGTGATTCCCAAGAGGGAGACGATGGCTGTGGCCACCGCGGCTGTCCTGAACCCGTGACTTTTCATGATGTGTCCTCAGATAGAAGATGACTTTCCACCCCTAGCTCGATTCACGCTACGCCGCGGCCTGATCAGGCACAATGGCGTCCGGGCTCCTGTTCGCCGGGGGTGGAAGGGGCAAAAGGGTGCCGCAGCGTTTGAGACAATGGACCCATGCGATCTCTGGGTACTCCTCAATCCCCGTCCGGCCGGTCCAAGGGCGGCTTCTCCATGCTCCGGATCAGTGGCCCGGGAATGATGGTCTTTGTCATCGCCTTCCTCGTTGCCGTGATCTTTGCCGCCAACCAGAACGACGTCGTGGGCTGGGTTGTCGCCACCATCGCCGCCTTCTGGCTGGCCCTCGCAGCGTTCGTGGTGTTCAGCATCCAGAAGGCCGCCAAAAAAGCCGGCGCCAAGCTGACCGAGGCCCAGAACGCCTTCAACAGCGCAGCTGGCCGCGCACCATCGTCGTCCTCGGCCGACCACGGCGGCACCCGGGTGTACGAGCGGACCGAAGCTGACGAGGTCCGCGACCTCAAGCTGGACCACTCCTTCAAGATCGTCCAGGTCCAGGTGGGCGTGGTGGAGAAGGAGCGCGCCAAGGGGGAGGCCGCGGACCAGGATACAATCCGCCGCGCGCTGGAGACCATCGAGATCACCGCCACGAACGCCCGCGACATGATCCGTGCCGCCGGCGGCACCGGGGACCCGGTCAGCGGAACCATCATCGACTAGAGTAGTGCGGGTGATCTCGGCATTGAAGAAGGACCACCTTCGCATCGCATCAGTCAACGTCAACGGCCTCCGGGCTGCCTACAAGAACGGTATGGCGGCATGGCTGGAGCCCCGCGAGGTGGACATTCTCTGCCTCCAGGAAGTCCGGGCCCCTGACGCGGTCGTGCGCCAGATGCTCGGTGATGGCTGGCACATCCTGCACGCCGAAGCCGAGGCCAAAGGCCGTGCCGGCGTCGCCATTGCGTCCCGTGAAGAGCCGCTGGAGACCCGCAACGGCATCGGCGATGACTACTTCGCCACCGCCGGCCGCTGGGTTGAGGCTGACTTCAGGGTGACTGACGCCGAGGGGAACCCCGCGCAGCTGACCGTTGCCAGCGCCTACGTGCACTCCGGCGAGGTGGGAACCCCGAAGCAGGTGGACAAGTACCGCTTCCTGGACGTCATGACCAGCAGGCTGCCTGAACTCACCAAGCACAGCGACCACGCACTCGTGGTGGGCGATCTCAACGTGGGCCACACCGAACGGGACATCAGGAACTGGAAGGGCAACGTCAAGAAGGCCGGCTTCCTGCCCGACGAGCGTGCCTACTTTGACCGCTTCTTCGGCGAGGACATCGGCTGGAAGGATGTCCACCGCGGCCTGGCGGGTGACGTCGACGGCCCCTACACCTGGTGGTCACAGCGTGGCCAGGCGTTCGACAACGACACCGGCTGGCGCATTGACTACCACATGGCCACCCCGGCCCTCGCCGCCGCCGCGTTCTCGGCAGTGGTCGACCGGGCACCCTCGTGGGACACCCGCTTCTCTGACCATGCCCCGCTGGTAGTGGACTACCGGCTCTAAGCCCCGAAGGTTTTTCTCCCCATGACTAGCCCGACTTACCCGGTGACCAAGAAACGCATCCTCTCAGGTGCAAAGCCCACGGCGGACTCCCTGCACCTGGGCAACTACATTGGCGCTGTCCGCAACTGGGTGGACATGCAGGCCGAATTTGATGCCGTCTTCTTCATCCCGGACCTTCACGCCATCACCGTGGACTTCGATCCCGCCGAGCTGGCCAAGCGCACCCGCGTGGTGGCCGCGCAGTACATTGCCGCCGGCATCGACCCGGATAAAAGCATCTTCTTTGTGCAGTCCCATGTCCCCGAGCACGCCCAGCTGGCCTGGGCCCTGAACTGCATCACCGGCTTCGGCGAAGCCTCCCGGATGACGCAGTTCAAGGACAAGACGCAGAAGTCGGGCGCGGACGCGGCAACACTTGGCCTGTTCGCGTACCCCACACTCATGGCAGCCGACATCCTGCTGTACCAGACGGACCTCGTGCCGGTGGGCGAGGACCAGCGGCAGCACCTGGAGCTCACCCGGAACCTGGCCCAGCGCTTCAATACGCGCTTCGGCCACACGTTCACCGTGCCGGAGGCCACCATCCTGAAGGCCAGCGCCAAGATCTACGACCTCCAGAGCCCGACTGCCAAGATGTCGAAGACAGGCGGGTCGCCCCACGGTTCCATCCAGCTCCTGGAAGACCCCAAGCTCGCCGCGAAGCGCATCAAGTCCGCAGTGACCGACACCGGAACCGAGATCCGGTTCGACGCCGAAGCCAAGCCGGGAGTCTCCAACCTCCTCACGATCTACTCCACGCTTACCGGGAAGTCCGTGGCTGAGCTGGAGGCGGAATACCAGGGCAAGATGTACGGCCACCTCAAAAAGGACCTCGCGGATGTCATGGTGGACTTCATCACGCCGCTGCGTAACCGCACGAACGAACTGATGGCTGACCCGGCGGAGCTGGACCGGCTGCTGGCCCAGGGCGCCGAGCGGGCCAGGGAGATTGCCGCAGTGACCCTTGGCCAGGTCTATGAGCGCATGGGCTTCCTGCCGTCCCTCAGCCTCGCAGGCGTCCGCTAGCTCGATGTCGGCCGCCAGCAATGTCAGTGAAGGAATGAGCGTAGGCGTCATTCTGGGCTTTCCCCCTGCCATCGCCGAGGAACTTCAACGGTGGCGCGCTTCCTTCGGAGACCCCATGGCGGGCGTGGTGCCCGCACACATCACGCTGATCACCACCACTCCCACCCAGGACTGGGCAGCCACCCAGGCGCACGTCCGCGAAGTGGCGCGGCGGCAGGTCCCGTTTATGGTCACCATTGCCGGGACCGGAACGTTCCGGCCGGTATCCCCGGTGGTTTACATCAACGTGGAGGACGGGTTCGACTCCTGCGTGGAGCTCCACGAAAAACTCCAGACGGGCCCGCTGCAACGCGAGTTGCCGTTCCCGTACCACCCGCATGTCACGATCGCCCACGATGTTGCGCCCGAAAGCCTGGACGAAGCCGAAACGGTGCTTGAAAGTTACCGGGCAACCTTCCCGGTGGTTAGCATGGGACTCTACGAGCACGATGCCGACGGCATTTGGCAGCTACGGGAAGAGTTGGACTTTGGGACCGAAACTGACGACGACGGCGGGTCCTTCGCCGCGGACGCCGACGCAAACGGAGCGACCGCTCCCTACTGAACAGGCCCGCCTGAAGCTCGCCGTCATCCAGAAACGGATGGAGTGGGGCAAGGCCAGAAGATCCGACGGCGGCCCGGTGGCCAGCCTGCTGGCGATGGTCCAGTGGCTGCTTGCCCGGCTCAATGCCTTCCGCCCGATGCGCGCGTGGCAGCACTACAACCTCCAGCACGGCCCGTTGATGAGCGCCGGCATCGGCTTCCGCATGTTCTTCTCCATCACTGGCCTGTTGGCCACGGGTTTCGCCGTTGCAGGCCTGGTGCTCCGGGGCCAGCCTGCCCTGCTGGACACCATCATCGGCAGCGTGGCCCAGAGTGCGCCAGGACTGCTGAAGGTGGGCGGGGGAGAAGGGCTGGTTGATCCGAAGGACCTCCTGAACCCAGACGGGCTCGGCTGGACCGCCGTGATTGCAGGCGTGATTACGGTCATCACGTCCCTGGGCTGGATCGCCGGACTCCGCGATGGCCTGCGCGGTGTGATGCAGCTGCCACCCCTGAAGATCAACCCGATTGTCCTCAAGCTGCGCGACGCCGGCACCCTTCTGCTTTTGGGAGTGGCCCTGGTGATCAGTGCCGGAGCGTCCCTGGTGTTCGGCACGGCGGCCGGCTGGGTCACGGACTTCCTGCAGCTGGATCCGGTGGTGGCAGGCCCGCTGACCACCGTGATCAAGATCGGTGTGCCGCTGGTCCTGAGCTGGGTGACGGCCGTCATTATGTTCCGCCTGGCCGGTGGCCTCAAGCTCTCCCGGCGGACACTCCTGGAGGGGACCATCCTTGCGGCTGTGGGCACCACGGTCCTGCAGGTGTTCAGCACCGAACTGCTCGCCGGGGCGGGACGGAACCCCATCCTGGCCCCGTTTGCCATCATCATCGGCCTCCTGATCTGGTTCAACCTGGTCAGCCAGGTCTACCTGGTGTCCGCCGGCTGGTCCGCCATCCGCGAAGAGGACGAAAGAGCCGGGACTACTTCCCGGCGTCGAGGTATTGGTCGGCCCAGGCAGAAATAATCCTGGCGGCTCGTGCTGCCTGGCCCTTGCCGGTCAGCAGGTGGTCACTGCCTTCGAGTGAGACGAAGTTCCGCGGATGGCGGGCCGTCTGGAAGATGGTGCTGGCGTTCTCGATGCCCACGGTGTTGTCCGTGGGGGAGTGGAGCACCATCAGCGGCTTGTGCAGCTGCCTGATGCAGTCCGTGAGGTCCGCGTTCTCCAGATCCTCCACAAAGTGTTTCCGGATCTCCACGCGTTTCCCGCCGAGGTCCACTTCCGCACTTCCCTCGCTGAGGATCTTGTCCAGTGCGGCGTCAAAGACGTGGGCCACGTGCTTGGGTGAGAACGGGGCGGCCACGGTTGCGACGGCGTCGAGCTCAGGGATCTGGCGGGCGGCCGAAAGCACTGCCGCGCCGCCGAAGGAATGGCCTACCAGCAGGGAGATGGCCTTTCCCTGGTTGCGCATGTACTCGGCGGCCACGACGGTGTCCGCCACCTTGTGGCTGAAGGAGCCCTCCGACCAATAGCCGGCGGACTCGCCCAGCCCCAGGTTGTCGAAACGGAGCATGCCGATACCGGTGTCAGTCAGGGCCTTGCACATCCGGGACGCCGCGGGGCTGTCCTTGCCCAGGGTGAAACCGTGGGAGAACACACCCCAGCCCCGCACCGGCCCCTCCGGGACGTCGATGATGCCGGACAGGAGCTCGCCGGTGGATCCTTCGAAGCTGACTTTTTCGGAGCGGGACATGGCGTGCTGCTTTCGTGGGTGCCGTCAGGTGTTAAACAACGACGGCGCCCATCCCATCCCCTGACATTCCCTACCCTCGCAAGCTCGGGCAGGGGACCCGATGTCTGTGGGCCCTGTTGGGGACGGCGGCGCCGTCGTACGCAAGAAACTGAATTAGATCTTGCGGGAGAGAATTGCCTGCTTGACTTCGGCAATTGCCTGGGTCACCTGGATGCCTCGGGGGCATGCTTCGGAGCAGTTGAAGGTGGTGCGGCAACGCCACACGCCTTCCTTGTCGTTCAGGATTTCCAGGCGCATGTCGCCGGCATCATCACGGGAATCGAAGATGAAGCGGTGGGCGTTGACGATCGCGGCCGGGCCGAAGTACTGGCCGTCGGTCCAGAACACCGGGCAGGAGGACGTGCACGCCGCGCAGAGGATGCACTTGGTGGTGTCGTCGAAGCGCTCACGGTCCTCGGCGGACTGCAGGCGTTCCTTGGTGGGCTCGTGGCCCTTGTTGATCAGGAACGGCATGACTTCGCGGAAGGACTGGAAGAACGGCTCCATGTCCACGATCAGGTCCTTCTCCACCGGCAGGCCCTTGATGGGCTCAACGGTGATGGGCTTGGTGGTGTCCAAGTCCTTCAGGAGCGTCTTGCAGGCAAGGCGGTTGCGGCCGTTGATGCGCATGGCATCGGAACCGCAGACACCGTGGGCGCAGGAACGGCGGAACGAAACGCTGCCGTCAATTTCCCACTTGACCTTGTGCAGGGCGTCCAGCACACGGTCGGTGCCGTACATGGTCACCTTGAAGTCGTCCCATGTGGCGTCCTCGGACACCTCGGGGTTGTAACGGCGTACGCGCAGGGTGACGTCGAATGTGGGGATCTCTCCGCCGCCTCCGATGTGTGCGGGCAGTTCGATCTTGGAGGCTGGCTCAGCAAGTTCAGCGGTCATTTTAGTACTTCCTCACCATCGGCTCGTAGCGGGTAAACACAACCGGTTTGGTGCCCAGCCGGATGCCGGCGATTGCCTCTGCAGAGCCGTCGGCCGGGGCGTGGTCATCCTTGTACGCCATGGAGTGCTTCATGAATTTTTCGTCGTCGCGTTCCGGGAAGTCCTCGCGGAAGTGTCCGCCGCGGGATTCCTCACGGTGCAGGGCAGCCACGGTCATGACCTTGGCCAGTTCCAGCAGGAAGCCCAGCTCAACGGCCTCGAGCAGGTCCAGGTTGAAGCGCTTGCCCTTGTCCTGGACGCTGATGCTCTTGTACCGCGCTTCGAAGGACTCGATGTCCGTCAGGACCTGGTTCAGCGTGTCAGCCGTACGGAAGACCTGCATGTTGGCGTCCATGGTGTCCTGGAGTTCCTTGCGGATTACCGCCACCTTCTCGTCGCCGTTGCCGTTGCGGGCAATGTCCAGCAGTTCGATGGTGTAGGCCTCCGGGTCCTCCGGGAGGTCCACGAAGTCGGCAGTCTTGGCGTACTCCGCGGCGGCGATGCCGGCGCGCTTGCCGAACACGTTGATGTCCAGCAGTGAGTTGGTGCCCAGGCGGTTGGAGCCGTGGACCGAAACGCAGGCAACCTCGCCGGCGGCGTAAAGGCCCGGGATGACGGTGTCGTTGTCCTGCAGGACTTCGGTGGTGATGTTGGTGGGGATGCCGCCCATGGCGTAGTGCGCCGTGGGGAACACCGGAACCGGCTCCGTGTACGGTTCCACACCCAGGTAGGTGCGGGCGAACTCGGTGATGTCCGGGAGCTTGGCATCGATGTGAGCCGGCTCCAGGTGGGTCAGGTCCAGGAGGACGTAGTCCTTGTTCGGGCCGCAGCCGCGGCCTTCACGGACTTCGTTGGCCATGGAGCGGGCCACGATGTCACGCGGTGCGAGGTCCTTGATGGTGGGGGCGTAACGCTCCATGAAGCGCTCGCCCTCAGAGTTACGCAGGATGGCGCCCTCACCGCGTGCGGCTTCGGAAAGCAGGATGCCCAGGCCGGCGAGGCCTGTCGGGTGGAACTGGAAGAACTCCATGTCCTCCAGCGGGATGCCACGGCGGAACGCGATGCCCATGCCGTCGCCGGTCAGGGTGTGGGCGTTGGAGGTGGTCTTGAAGACCTTCCCGGCGCCGCCGGAAGCGAAGATCACGGACTTGGCCTGGAACACGTGCAGCTCACCGGAGGCGAGGTCATAGGACACGACGCCGGCAACACGCTTCTGTTTGTACGGCGTGCCGTCCTCGCGGACAGCGTCTTCCTCGACTGTCAGGAGGTCAAGGACGTAGTACTCGTTGTAGAACTCCACGTTGTGCTTGACGCAGTTTTGGTACAGCGTCTGCAGGATCATGTGGCCGGTGCGGTCTGCTGCGTAGCAGGCACGGCGGACGGGTGCCTTGCCGTGGTCGCGGGTGTGGCCGCCGAAGCGTCGCTGGTCGATCCGGCCTTCGGGCGTGCGGTTGAACGGCAGGCCCATCTTTTCCAGGTCCAGCACGGCGTCGATGGCTTCCTTCGCCATGACCTCGGCGGCGTCCTGGTCAACCAGGTAGTCGCCGCCCTTGATGGTGTCGAACGTGTGCCATTCCCAGTTGTCTTCTTCGACATTGGCAAGGGCAGCGCACATGCCACCCTGCGCCGCACCGGTGTGCGAGCGGGTGGGGTAGAGCTTGGTCAGTACTGCTGTGCGCGCGCGCTGACCGGACTCGATCGCGGCGCGCATGCCAGCGCCACCGGCACCGACGATGACGACGTCGTACTTATGGACCTGCATACTTGGGCGCTCTTTCTCTCAAAATTCGCTATAAAACAACGGGCGGGCGTTGCCTGCACCGCAAAATACAGCCTGCGGCTCACCGCGGGCAGCGGATGAACCGGCTACGCGGGGCAGAAGCCGCCGGGCAGCGGAACACCGTCAACCACGGGGCACGGGTTGAAGGTGAAGATCACCAGGGTGCCAAGGACGATGATCACGGTGGTGGCGGCGTAGAGGACGATCTTGAGCCAGAGGCGGGTGGAATCCTTCTCGGCGTAATCGTTGATGATGGTGCGTACGCCGTTGGTGCCGTGCAGCATGGCCAGCCACAGCATGGCCAGGTCCCAGATCTGCCAGAACGGGTCAGCCCACTTGCCGGCGACGAAGCCGAAATCGATGGCGTGGATGCCCTCGCCCACCAGGAGGTTTACGAAGAGGTGCCCGAAGATGAGTACCACCAGCACTACGCCGGACAGGCGCATGAACAGCCAGGCCAGCATTTCGAAGTTGCCCCGGCTTGCGCCCGTGCGGCGGTACTGGGGGGAGTTTTTCCCACTGCGTGGGCTGTCGATCGTTGCAGTCATGGCTTAGTGACCTCCGAGGGCGAGGGAAAGGTGGCGGATGGAGAAGCCGACCATTACAACTACCCACAGGGCCAGGACGGTCCACAGCATCTGGCGCTGGTATTTGGCGCCCTTCTTCCAGAAGTCGACGGCGATGATCCGCAGACCGTTAAAGGCGTGGAAGACGATCGCGGCAACCAGGCCCGTTTCACCCAGGGCCATGAGGGGGTTCTTGTAGGCACCGATGACGGCCGTGTAGGCCTCGGGGGACACTCGCACCAATGAGGTGTCCAGCACATGGACCAACAAGAAGAAAAAGATCACTACACCGGTAATCCGGTGTCCTACCCAAGACCACATGCCTTCACGGCCGCGGTACAAGGTGCCAGCTGGTTTTGTCGGCACTGATAAACCTCCCTGCAACACAGCGGCGCTGGCATGAGATCCACGCGGGGGGAACGCCTGCTGCGAGAGCAACTCGTAGCTCAGGCCTAAATCTAGGCTTCGCTCACAGCTTATTCAATTTAGGAACTCCTTGGTGACCCCGCAATCCCTGCGTTTTGACTGCAGATGAGACGAACACCACACCATGGCGCGCCTGCGGGAGTTAGTTGGAGGGTTCCAAAAGGGCAGTTCACCGCTCGTCAGCTAAAGTAGCCGTGATGAGTACAGACAAAGTGACAAGCCCGGATTCACCCCTGAACCGCTTTATTGCGGTGATTCCGGCAGGCGGAGTGGGGACCCGCCTCTGGCCCCTGTCACGCGCAGCCGCTCCCAAATTCCTTCACGACCTCACGGGGTCCGGCAGCACCTTGCTGCGAGCCACCTATGACCGGCTGCAGCCCCTCGCGGGCCGGCGCGTCCTGGTGGTCACGGGCACTGCGCACCGCGCTGCCGTGTGCCGCCAGTTGCCCGAGGTCCAGGACTCGGACCTGGTCCTGGAAAGCGAGCCGAAGGATTCCGGCGCCGCGATCGGCCTGGCCGCCGCTATCCTGCACGAGCGGGATCCGGACACCATCATGGGGTCCTTCGCCGCTGACCAGGTCATCAGTCCTGACCATCTGTTCCAGGAAGCGGTCCGCGAAGCGATCCACACGGCCGCTGCCGGCAAGATCGTGACCATCGGCATCAAGCCGACCCACCCGTCCACCGGCTTCGGCTACATCCGCGCTGGCGAGAAACTCCACATCGAAGGTGCGCCCAGTGCCCAGGCCGTGGTGGAGTTCGTTGAGAAGCCGGACGAGGAAGACGCCCAGCAGTACGTGGACAGCGGTGAGTATGTCTGGAACGCCGGCATGTTCGTGGCTCCCGTCGCGCTGATGCTCAAGCACCTCGAGGCCAACCAGCCGGAGCTGTTCAAGGGCCTGCAGGAGATCGCCCAGGCCTGGGACACCCCCGAACGCGATGCAGTCACGGCGCGGGTCTGGCCCACGCTGCCCAAGATCGCCATCGACTATGCGGTGGCCGAACCTGCCGCCGCCGCGGGCGACGTCGCCGTGGTGCCTGGCACTTTCGGATGGGACGACGTCGGGGACTTCGCTTCGGTGGGCCGCCTCAACAGCGCCCGTGAAGTGGACGATGTCACTGTCATCGGCGAAGGCGCGCGCGTCTTCACCGAAAACGCCAGCGGCGTGGTGGTTTCAGACACGAAGCGCGTTATTGCGCTGATCGGCATCAAGGACGTTGTCATTGTGGACACCGGGGACGCCCTCCTGGTGACTACCAAGCAGCATGCCCAGCGCGTTAAGGGTGCAGTGGACGCTCTGAAGGCAAGCGGCGATACAGACGTCCTCTAGCAAGCGCGGACCGCTGTCAAACCGTAACGCGCCGACCGTGATGCCGCTATTCCGTGGACCCTCGCTAGAGTAAATCTGTGCGCAATTACACTACTGAAACTGAGCCCACCGCGTTGGTGGGTCCGTGGCTGGAGCCGCTCCTTCCGGAACTGATCGACTTCCGCCGGGACCTGCATGCGCATCCAGAGCTTTCCTTCAAGGAATTCCGCACCACTGACAAGCTCGTGGAGCGGCTCGAAGCGGCGGGCCTCGCGCCCCGCAGGCTTGAAGGCACCGGCCTCACGGTCGATATCGGCGAGGGGCCCATCGCCGCTGCGCTCCGCGGCGATATTGACGCCCTGCCCATCATCGAGGAAACCGGCCTGCCGTTTGCCTCAAAGAACCATGGCGTGACGCACGCGTGCGGCCACGATGTCCACACTGCCACCATGCTCGGCGTTGCCCTGGTCCTGCAGAACATGCACCAGGAGTCACCGCTCGGTGGGTCCGTCCGGATTATCTTCCAGCCGGCCGAGGAAACCATGCCCGGTGGCGCGCTTTCCTGCATCGAGCAGGGCGTCCTGGAGGGTGTGCCGCGCATCTTTGCGCTGCACTGTGACCCGAGGATCGACGTCGGACGCATCGGTACGCGCATCGGCGCAATTACGTCTGCTTCGGACACGATCAAGATCGAACTGAGCGGCCGCGGCGGCCACACTTCCCGGCCGCACCTCACCGAGGACCTGGTGTTCGCCCTGGCGCAGATCGCCGTAAACGTCCCCGCCGTGCTGTCCCGCCGGGTGGATGTCCGCAGCGGGGTGTCCGTGGTTTGGGGGCAGATCAACGCAGGATCGGCACCCAACGCCATTCCCGGCACGGGTTACATGGCCGGCACCATGCGCTGCCTTGACCGCGACGCCTGGCATGATGCCGGCAAGCTCCTGGACGAGGTGGTGCAGCAGGTGGCCGCGCCTTATGGTGTGGACGTCCATCTGGAACACACCAGGGGAGTGCCACCGGTGGTCAACTCGGAGCACGAGACTGCGCTCATTGAGGCCGCAGCCCGCGCCGAAATTGGTGAGGGCGCCGTAGTGCTGACGCCGCAGTCCATGGGCGGCGAGGACTTCGCCTGGTTCCTGGCTGAGCGTCCCGGCGCGATGATGCGCCTGGGCACCAAGACCCCGGGCGGCGAAGAGTATGACCTGCACCGCGGTGACTACATCCTGGACGAACGCGCCCTGGGCCTGGGTATCCAGGTCCTCACGGCAGCAGCCCTCCGGACCATCCGCGACCTCTAGCCCCCGCGCCCCCCGCGCCCCTGGCGCGAACGGACACTTAATCCCTCACCCTCGCGCGCGAACTGGCAGATAACACCCTCAAATCTCGGTTTTGAGGGTGTTATCTGCCAGTTCGCGCATCACTTTGGCCAGTTAAGTTGTGCACAATGGAATTGTGGACTATCGTCTAAGATATGACTGAAGCCCCCCGCCTCGACCGCCAGGTGTGTTTTGCCTTGTACTCCGCGTCCCGCGCGGCAACAGCGGTTTACCGCCCCGTGTTGGAAGCCCTCGGCCTGACGTACCCGCAGTATCTGGTGATGCTGGTCCTCTGGGAAGCAGAGCCGAAGGGAGTCAAGGAGCTCGGCGACGAGCTGGGCCTTGACTCCGGCACGCTGTCGCCGCTGCTCAAGCGACTTGAGGCCATGGGGCTGGTGGAGCGCCGCCGGTCCGGGGAGGATGAGCGCCGTGTTGCAGTGCATGTGACGCCGGCCGGACGCTCGCTCAGCAGCAAGGCCAGCGGGATTCCACGCCACCTTGCGGACGCCGCCGGGTTGTCAGCCGATGAGCTGGAACAGCTTCGGACCACTCTGGAAAGGCTCACCGAAGCCCTTCACCGCGCGCACTGAGCGCCCAAGATTTTCCGTTTTCCAAATCCAACAGGACGGACCACATATGAAGACTCTCTACACTGCAGAGGCCCTGGCTTCTGGCGAAGGCCGGGACGGCAACGCACGCACCAACGACGGCAAGCTGGATGTCAGCCTGGCCAGCCCCGTGGAGCTGGGCGGTGACGGCCAGGGCACCAACCCGGAGCAGCTATTTGCCGCCGGTTACGCGGCCTGCTTCCACTCGGCGCTCCGCCTCGTGGGGCGCAAGGAGCGCGCAGACCTGACCGACTCAGCCGTCGCGGCCAAGATCCACTTTGGCGCGCTGAACGACGGCGCGGGCTACGGCCTTGCTGCTGAACTGGAGATCGCCGTACCGGCCCTGGATCTCGCCACGGCCGAGTCCCTGGTGGCCAAAGCACATCAGATCTGCCCCTATTCCAACGCCACCCGCGGAAACATGACGGTGGATATCAAGATCCTGGAGTTCGCAGCATGAGCCTGACAACGGCACTTCCAACATCCACCCGGGAAATCCACCTGGCGTCACGTCCGATAGGGCGTCCCGTTCCCGAAAACTTCCGGCTGGCAGAGTCACCGCTGCCGGAGCTTCAGGACGGCCAGATCCTGGTCCGCAACCTCTACATCTCCGTGGACCCCTACATGCGCGGCCGCATGAACGACGTCAAGTCGTACTCGGCGCCGTTCGCTCTGGATTCAGCGCTCGACGGCGGCGCCATCGGTGAGGTCATCGCGTCCAGGGCCGAGGGGCGGAGGGTGGGGGACGCCGTCGTCCATCAACTGGGCTGGCGGGAATATGCCGTACTGGACGCAGAGGCAACCGCGGTTGCCCGCACGGACCTTGCGCCGGCGTCGGCGTTCCTTGGCGCGCTTGGCATGACCGGACTAACGGCGTTCGCCGGCCTGCTCAAAGTGGCCGAGTTCAAACCCGGCGATGCCGTATTCGTGTCCGGTGCGGCGGGTGCCGTGGGCTCACTTGTGGGCCAGATCGCCAAGGCGATGGGCGCTTCCAGGGTCATCGGCAGCGCGGGCACCCCGGAGAAGGTGGCGCGGCTCCTGGAACTGAACTTCGACGCAGCGTTCAACTACAACGACGGGCCCGTGCGGGAACAGCTTGTACAGGCCGCAGGACCCGCAGGTATTGACGTGTATTTCGATAACGTGGGCGGCGATCATCTGGAGGCTGCCCTGGCGGTCCTGAATGTGGGCGGCCGCGTGGCCATGTGCGGTGCGATAGCCCAGTACAACTCCACCGAACCCACGCCGGCGCCGCGGAACCTGGCGCTCGCCATCGGCAAACAGCTTACGCTCCGCGGATTCCTGGTCAGCGGACAGCGCCAGCACAGCGCTGAATTCTTCGGCAAGATGTCAGCCTGGCTGGCGGACGGTTCAGTCCGGTATGACGAGACAGTGGTGGATGGACTGGAGAATGCGCCCCAGGCCTTCATGGATCTGCTCGAAGGCGCCAACACCGGCAAGATGCTGGTGCGCCTCTAACCTTCCCTCCAGCGCGAACGGACACTTGAGGCCCCGCCCGGCGTGCCCTAAGTGTCCGTTCGCGTTTAGTGGGAGGGGTGCCGACAGGCCGACTTCTACTGGTTGGTAACAAATTCTCAACAATCTTCAGGATCCGGCTCCGATGTGGTAGCGGATGTGTTGCGGCCCACTAATGTTGCTTGTATCAGTGCGCTTCGGCGCAGTGCTGCGGACCGTCGGTGAAAACAGAATTTCAGGGTTGAAACAGACACTCATTGAATTCGAGTCGTAGCGCCACTCTCTCCTGGAGGAATCTTGAAGACATCACTGCGTGCACGCCTTTTGCGCGGTTCAGTTGCAAGCGTGGCCACCATGGGTGCTACCGCACTCCTGTTGACCAGCTGCGGTGCGCCTCCCGAAGCCGGCAGCCCCACCGCGACGGCGGGCGATTACACCGGCTGCATCGTCTCCGACTCCGGCGGATTCGATGACCAGTCGTTCAACCAGTCCTCCTACGATGGACTGAAGAAGACCGAGAAGGACCTGGGCATCAAGGTCAACCAGGTTGAATCCCAGACCAACAACGATTTTGAGCCGAACCTCCGTGCCATGGTCACCGCCGGCTGCGACCTCACAATCACGGTTGGTTTCCTCCTCGGTGACGCCACCAAGGCCCAGGCGACCGCAAACCCGGACAGCCACTTTGCGATCATCGACTTCGGCTACGCTACGCCGATCAGCAACGTCAAGCCGATCATCTATGACACCGCCCAGGCTGCCTTCCTGGCAGGGTACCTCGCGGCCGGATCGACCAAGACAGGTACCGTCGCCACGTTCGGCGGCATCAAGATCCCCACCGTGACCATCTTCATGGACGGCTACGCCGACGGCGTGAAGTACTACAACGAGAAAAAGGGCAAGAACGTCAAGGTCCTCGGCTGGGACAAGGCTGCACAGGACGGAAGCTTCACCGGCGACTTCACCAAACAGGACGTGGGCAAGCAGCTCACCCAGAACTTCCTGGACCAGGGCGCGGACATCGTGATGCCCGTGGCCGGTCCGGTGGGCAAGGGTGCCGGCGCAGCGCTGAACGAAGCGAAAGCGGCCGGCAAGGACGTCAAGCTCATCTGGGTTGACTCCGATGGCTTCCTCACGGCTCCCGACTACAAGAACATCATGCTTTCGTCAGTCATGAAGCTGATGGGCGAAGCTGTTGAGACCGTGGTGAAGGAGGACAAGGACGGCAAGTTCACCAACACGCCATACGTCGGCACGCTGGCGAACGACGGAGTCCAGTTGGCCCCGTTCCACAGCTTCGAATCCCAGGTCCCTGCCGATCTGAAGTCCGAGCTGGACCAGCTCAAGAAGGACATCATGGACGGCAAGGTTAAGGTCGAGTCTGCGGCGAGCCCCAAGGCTTAGTCATCCTCGATAAGCGCCACCCCCGGATGGTCACAGACTGGCCGGGTGGTGGCGCTTTTCGTTGGAGTCCGCTGCCCAGCGAGACCGCCCACCCGGGACTGCAGGCACTAGGCTGGTGCTGCAGCCTCATATCCCGTCCGGTTCGTGTACGGACGCTTCGAGATTGGTCAGAGTTTTGAAACTTGAACTCAGAGGGATCACCAAACGCTTCGGCTCCCTGCTCGCCAACGATCACATTGACGTGGTGGTTGAACCCGGACAGATCCACTGTCTGCTGGGCGAGAACGGGGCCGGCAAGTCCACCCTGATGAATGTGCTGTACGGGCTCTACGAGCCCACCGAGGGCGAAATCCTCGTTGACGACAAACCCGTTTCGTTCCGCGGCCCTGGCGACGCCATGGCGGCCGGCATCGGCATGGTGCACCAGCACTTTATGCTTGTTCCGGTCTTTACCGTCGCCGAGAATGTGGCCCTTGGAGCTGAGGCCACCACGGCCGGCGGTTTCCTCAACTTGGACGATACCCGCCGGAAAATCAAGGAGATTTCTGACCGCTACTCGTTCGACGTCGATCCCGATGCGCTGGTGGGGGACCTTCCGGTGGGCGTCCAGCAGCGCGTGGAAATCATCAAGGCGTTGGTCCGCGACGCCAAGGTCCTCATCCTGGATGAGCCCACGGCCGTCCTGACGCCCCAGGAAACGGACGAACTTCTGGACATCATGCGCCAGCTCAAGTCCAACGGCACTTCAATCGTCTTCATCTCGCACAAGCTGCGTGAAGTGAAATCCGTCTCGGACACCATCACGGTGATCCGGCGGGGCAAGGTGGTGGGGTCCGCCAACCCCGGCGCCCCAACCACGGAACTGGCCTCCATGATGGTAGGACGTGCCGTGAACCTGACACTGGACAAGGCACCCTCGAAACCGCAGGAGACCACCTTCCAGGTTAAAGACCTCACCGTCATTGCCCCGAACGGGCAGCATACCGTCGACGGCATCACCTTCGACATCGCCCGTGGCGAGATCCTCGCCGTCGCGGGAGTCCAGGGCAACGGCCAGACTGAACTCACCGAGGCCATCCTTGGCCTGCAGGACCGCGTTCACGGCTCCATCGTGCTGGACGGTGAGGAACTCGTTGGCCGCAGCGTGAAGGACGTTCTCAACGCGGGCGTCGGCTTCGTCCCGGAAGACCGGTCTGTTGACGGCCTCATCGGCACGTTCTCAATCGCCGAAAACCTGATCCTTGACCGTTACGATCAGCCACCGTTCGCCAAGGGAATCAGCCTGAGCCCGGCACAGGTGCTGGAGAACGCGAAAACGCGGATCGACGAGTTCGACGTACGGACGCCGTCGGGCCTGCTGGCCGCCGGCACCCTGTCCGGCGGCAACCAGCAGAAAGTGGTCATGGCACGGGAGCTGTCCCGGCCGCTGCGGCTCTTCATCGCCTCGCAGCCCACGCGTGGTGTGGACGTCGGATCCATCGAATTCCTGCACAAGCGGATTGTGGCCGAGCGGGATCAAGGCACACCCGTCATGATCATTTCCACTGAGCTGGACGAGGTCATGGAACTCGCCGACCGGATCGCTGTCCTCTACAAGGGCAAGCTGGTGGGCATTGTGCCGGCAGGAACCGGGCGGAACGTCCTTGGCCTGATGATGGCCGGAATCTCACCGGCCGACGCTGCGGGCGCAGACAAGTTCACCGCAGACAAGACTGACTCCGCTGCTGCAGAAAGCCGCGGAACCTCCAGCGCCGAAGGAGGCGATCATGCCTGAAGAGCGTCACCCTAAGCATGCGGACCAGCATGCGAAACCGCCCGAGCCGAGCCCGGCGGCGGAAGAAACCGCCGCCGTGGTGGCGGTGGACACCGCTGGAGGGGCCATCAGCCCGTCGGCAGTACCCGCCACAGCCCAGAGCGGGAAGCTCCCGGGCGGCCCGGACACCCTGGTCCGGAAGATCTTCACGGGTAGCGGCATGGTCTCAGTCCTGGCCGTACTGTTGGCTCTCTTCATCGGCGGCCTTCTGATCGCCAGCACCGACAAGCAAGTGGGAACCACTTCCAGCTACCTGTTTGCCCGGCCCGCGGACTTCCTCTCGGCTGTCTGGAACGCGGCCACCCGTTCATACATCGCACTGTTCCAAGGAGCCGTCTTCAACCCCCGCGGTTCCGGCCTCGCCGTCCAGTTCGCGCCGCTCATGGAAACGCTGACCATCGCAACGCCGCTCATCACGGCGGGCCTCGGCGTGGCATTGGCGTTCCGGGCCGGGCTGTTCAACATCGGCGCCCAAGGCCAGATCATCATGGCCGGCATCCTGGCGGCCTGGGTTGGCTTCGCCCTGCACCTGCCCTTGGGCCTGCACCTGGTGTTAGTCCTGCTGGCCGGGATCATCGGCGGTGCCCTCTGGGGCGGGATGGTTGGCCTGCTTAAAGCCCGGACCGGTGCCCACGAGGTCATCCTGACCATTATGTTCAACTACATCGCGCTCTATTTCCTGCGCTATCTGCTGAACACCCCGGCATTCCAGCGCCCCGGAGAGACCAACCCGATCTCGCCCATCCTGGATCCCACTGCGGTCTACCCCCAGATTTTCGGCTCGCAGTACCGACTGCACCTGGGCTTCGTCCTGGCCATCGCGGCCACGGTCCTGGTCTGGTGGCTGCTCAACCGGTCCACGGTTGGGTTCGAATTCCGCGCCGTGGGAGCCAACCCGAAGGCCGCGCTGACTGCCGGAATCAACGTCTCGCGGTCCACCATCCTGGTCATGGCGATAGCCGGCGCACTCGCCGGTATGTCCGGCGTGGCGCAGGTGGCGGGCACGGAAAAGGTCCTTACGGACGGGGTCGCGGCAACGTACGGGTTTGACGCTATTACGGTGGCGCTGCTGGGACGTTCGACGCCGTGGGGCACCTTCGCTGCTGGCCTGCTGTTCGGCGCGTTCCGCGCCGGCGCCGTCCAGATGCAGATCCAGACCGGCACGCCCATCGATATTGTCCTGGTGGTCCAGTCGCTGATCGTTCTCTTCATCGCGGCCCCTCCGCTGGTCAGGGCGGTCTTCGGGCTGAATCCCCGCCGCAAAAAGCCGGCCAGGGCCGGAAAGTCCCAGCAGGCAGCAACCACCGGAGGCGCAGCATGAGCGCAACAGCAACTCCGCCCCGTCCGGGACAGGGACGCCCGGGATCAGCGCCGGAATCCGGTGATGTCCAGGCAACATCCGGTAAACCCGTGGTCTGGAAAACCCCCGTCCTGCTCACCGCCCTGGGCCTGGTCGCCTTCATTTTCTTTGGGCTGATGGGACCCGGGCAGACCGCTAAGTTCGGCATTTCCACGGGCGGGGATTTCTTTCAGCTTCCTGCCCTTGAAGTACCCGCGATGTCAGGCGGCATTGTCCTATCGATCCTGATGCTGGGACTGGCGGCCTATGCGGTCTATCTGAAGACCAAGGCCAGGCCCGCCCCGCCGTGGCTGACCATCGCCTTCACGGTACTTTTCGTGGCGGCCTTCCTCATTTGGGTGGTGGGCGGTGCCCGGACACCCAGCATTTCGCTGGCCGGGTTGATCGCCGGTTCTGTGACCTTGGCCGTTCCGCTCGTGTTCGGATCACTGTCCGGCGTGCTGTGCGAGCGGGCCGGGGTGGTCAACATTGCCATCGAAGGCCAGCTTTTGGGAGGGGCCTTTACGGCGGCGATGGTGGCCAGCCTGACGCAGAATCCGTTCGTCGGCCTGCTCGCCGCAGCCGTCGCGGGCGCTGTGGTGTCCATGGTGCTGGCAGCCTTCAGCATCAAGTACCTGGTCAACCAGATCATTGTGGGCGTGGTGCTGAACGTCCTGGTCTCCGGCGTCACGGGGTTCCTGTTCAGCACAGTCATGCAGGCCGACAAGGAAAAATTCAATTCACCGCCGGGGCTGGACATCATCGAGATCCCCGTGCTCTCCAGCATCCCGATCATCGGCCCTATCCTGTTCAAGCAGTCGCTGGTGGGTTATCTGATGTACGTCGCCGTCGTCGTGGTCTGGGTGGGCCTGTTCAAGACCAAGTGGGGACTCCGCGTCAGGGCGGTCGGGGAGCACCCCCAGGCCGCCGACACCATGGGCATCAACGTCAACGCCACGCGGTTCTGGAACGTCACGCTCGGTGGCGCCATCGCCGGCATCGGCGGCTCGTTCTTCACCCTGGTGGCGATCGACAGCTTCACCAAGGAGATCTCCGGCGGACGAGGCTTTATCGCAATCGCCGCGCTGATCTTCGGACGCTGGAACCCTATCGGAGCATTCTTCGCTGCCCTGCTGTTCGGCTTCGCAGACAACCTGCAGAGCATCGTGACCATCATCGGAACCCCGGTGCCGAGCCAGTTCATGGCCATGCTGCCCTACCTGGTGACCGTGCTGGCCGTGGCCGGGCTGGTGGGCCGGTCCAGGCCACCGGCGGCCAGCGGCATCCCGTACGTCAAGGGATGACGGCCATGGAACAGGATCGGGTTTCGCCTCCCGTCGATTGGCGGGCCCTCGAAGCCGCGGCCGTAGGCGCCATGAAAAAGGCCTACGTCCCGTATTCGAAATTCCCGGTGGGGGCCGCGGCCTTCACCGAGGACGGGCGGCTGGTCAGCGGCTGCAACGTGGAGAACGCCAGCTACGGGCTCACCCTGTGCGCTGAATGCGCCCTGGTGGGAAACCTGCACATGACCGGCGGTGGGTTGCTGCGCGCCTTTTACTGTGTGGACTCCGCCGGAAACGTTCTGATGCCGTGTGGCCGCTGCCGGCAGCTTCTCTATGAATTCCGTGCGCCTGACATGGAGCTTATGACCACCCAAGGCATCAAAACCATGGACCAGGTGCTGCCCGACGCATTTGGTCCCCAGAACCTGGAGGATCCAAGGTGATACAGGCAACTGAGGCATTCGACGCCGTCGACGTCATCCGCACCAAGCGGGATCGGGGAGTCCTCAGCCCTGAGCAGATCGACTGGACCATTGACGCGTACACCCGCGGGGTCATCGCGGACGAACAGATGGCCGCGTTGAACATGGCCATCCTGCTCAACGGCATGGACCGCGCCGAAATTTCGCGCTGGACGGCCGCCATGATCGCCTCGGGGGAACGGATGGACTTCAGCGGCCTCCGGCGGCCCGACGGCGGCGTGAAGGCTACCAGCGACAAGCATTCCACTGGGGGAGTGGGAGACAAGATCACGCTGCCGCTGGCACCCCTGGTGGCAGTGTTCGGCGTTGCCGTGCCGCAGCTATCCGGCCGCGGACTTGGCCACACCGGCGGCACCCTGGACAAGCTGGAATCTATTCCAGGCTGGCGGGCGGCACTGAGCAACGACGAAATGATGGCGCAGCTTCAGGACATCGGCGCCGTGATCTGCGCTGCTGGGGTTGGGCTGGCGCCGGCGGACAAGAAGCTCTACGCACTGCGTGACGTTACCGGCACGGTGGAGGCGATCCCGCTGATCGCCTCCTCGATCATGAGCAAGAAAATCGCCGAAGGCACGGGGTCCCTGGTCCTGGACGTCAAGGTGGGCAGCGGAGCCTTTATGAAGGACGAGGCCCGGGCGCGCGAACTGGCCGAAACCATGGTGGCCCTCGGCAAGGACGCGGGCGTGAACACTGTGGCGCTGCTGACCAACATGAGCACCCCGCTCGGCCTCACCGCGGGCAACGCGATCGAAGTGGAGGAATCCGTGGAGGTCCTGGCCGGCGGCGGCCCGGAGGACGTCGTCGAACTCACCGTTCGGCTGGCCGAAGAGATGCTGGCCTGTGCGGGTGTCCAGGACGCCGATCCGCGCGCCGCGTTGAAGGACGGCCGGGCCATGGACGTCTGGAACCGGATGATCGAAGCGCAGGGCGGTGATCCGCGCGCCAAGCTGCCGGTCGCCAAGGAATCCGAGGTCATTTATGCCCCGGCCGACGGTGTCCTGGTTGGGCTCGATGCCTTGTCAGTCGGCGTTGCGGCGTGGCGCCTCGGGGCGGGGCGTGCTCGCAAGGAAGACGCCGTCCAGGCCGGTGCCGGGATCCGCATGCACGCAAAGCCCGGTGCCATGGTCCGTGCCGGTGAGCCGCTCATGACGCTGCTCACGGACACGCCGGAGAAGTTCGCGCGCGCCAAGGAATCCCTGGAGCACGCCGTCACGATCGCCCCGGAAGGCTCCCGCCCCGCACAGCAGCTCATCATTGACCGAATAGCATAGGGACAATGCAGGCCGTCAACGATTTCATCCTCGCTGCCGCCGGGCAGCCGTGGGTTCTCCTCCTTGTGCTGGCATGCTGCCTGATTGACGGGTTTTTCCCGCCTATCCCCAGTGAATCCGTGGTGGTGGGCCTGGCCGCGGTGGCTGCCACCGCGGATGTCCCCAATCCCTGGCTGCTGATGGCTGTCGCAGGCCTGGGCGCTTTCTTAGGCGACAACATTGCCTACCTCATCGGACGCCGGGTGGGTACCCGGCGCTGGCACTGGATGCGCGGACCGCGTATGCAGAGTGCGTTCCGGTGGGCAGGCGACGAGCTGAGGAAACGGCCGGCGTCGCTCATCCTCGTGGCGCGTTTCATCCCTATCGGCAGGGTTGCCGTCAACCTCACCGCGGGCGTGACCCACTATCCGCATCTGCGTTTCGTCGGCTTGACGGTCCTCTCCGCCACGCTCTGGGCCTCCTACTCCGTGGGCATCGGGCTGTTCTTCGGCCAGTGGTTTGAAAACAACCATCTGCTCGGCGCGGCCATCGCAATCGTCTGCGCTGTGGGCCTTGGAATCGTGGCGGATCTGATCATTAACCGCATCCGGGGAAAGGTTCCTGTGGTGGAGCGGCTGAAGGATCCGGAAGCCTAGGTTTTGCGGCGTCCGAGCGTAGCGGGCGAGGTCCCGGGCATGGGACACTGAAGAGCGATTTACGTCACTTCCGGCTGCATCATTTCGTCTAGGAGCAAGACCCGCGTGGAGTTTATTAATGAGGCCGTGCTCCATGCAGCGGGCCAATGGTGGATCTACCCGGTCCTTCTTGTGTTCTTCTTCATTGACGGCTTCGCCATGGTGGTTCCCAGCGAGACTCTGATTGTGGCGCTGGCCGCGTTTTCCCGGCACAGCGGCGAACCGAATCTCTGGATCCTGGGCGTGACAGCTCTGATCGGTGCCATGGCGGGTGACAACATGGCCTTTATGCTCGGCCGCAGGATCGGCCTTGACCGCTGGAAGTGGATGCGCCGTGCCAAAGTGCAGAAGGCCTTCGGCTGGGCCCGGTATGAACTGGAAAAACGCGGTGCCGTCCTGATCTTCACGGCACGCTATATCCCCTGGGGTCGGGTGGCCGTCAACTACGTGGCCGGCAGCACTGGCTTTGCGCACCGCCGCTTCTTCCTGCTGGATGCCTTCGCCTGCCTCACGTGGGTGGGGTACTCGATCGGGATCGGCTTCCTGGCCAGCTCCTTCCCCTGGCTGCACAACAATCCGCTACTGAGCGCAGGCATCGCTGTGGTGTTCGCCATCGTGCTGGGGGTCCTTCTCGACCACCTCCTGCGCTTGTGGCACAAGCACCTGGCCCGCAACGACGCCGAATCTGTTGATGAATGGCTCGACGGCGGCACGGAAGGTTCCCTGCCCGCACGTACCGCGGTTTCGCCGCTGCTGGCGTCCGCCCCGGCTGAGGCGAAGCAGCTCGGAACGTAGCGGCTGGCATAAGCCGCCTGCCGACCCTAAGGTTGGTAGGTGACTGAGCCTATTGTTGACGCTGCCCCTGCCATCGATTTCGACCTGAAGAACCTGCCGAAGGTTTCGCTCCACGACCACCTGGACGGTGGTCTCCGTCCAGCCACCATCATCGAACTGGCCGAGGCCGTTGGCCACACGCTGCCCTCCACCGACCCGGTGGCCCTGGGCGAGTGGTTCCGCGAGTCCGCGGACTCCGGCTCGCTGGTCCGCTACCTGGAGACGTTCGACCACACAGTCGCCGTCATGCAGACCAAGGATGGCCTCATCCGCGTCGCCAAGGAATTCGTGGAAGACCTCGCGGACGACGGCGTGGTGTACGGCGAAGTGCGCTGGGCACCGGAGCAGCACCTCCAGAAGGGCCTGTCCCTGGACGAGGTTGTTGAAGCCGTCCAGGAAGGCCTGGAAGCAGGCGTGGACGCCGTGACCGAAAGCGGCCGCGAAATCCAGGTGGGTCAGCTGATCACCGCCATGCGCCACGCAGACCGTGGCCAGGAAATCGCCGAACTCGCTGTTCGCCACCGCAACAAGGGCGCCGTGGGCTTTGACATCGCCGGAGCTGAAGACGGCTTCCTCCCGTCCCGCTTCAAGGACGCCTTCACCTACCTCGCCGAGCACAACTTCCCCGCGACGGTGCACGCCGGCGAGGCCGCCGGACTCGAAAGCATCCAGTCCGCCCTCGTTGACGGCCGGGCACTTCGCCTGGGCCACGGCGTCCGCATCGCTGAGGACATCATGGTGGAGTTCGACGACGACGACGAAGACGACGCCGCCGTGAGCGACGAGGACAGCATCGGGCTGGTCACCCTGGGCGACCTTTCCAGCTGGATCCGCGACCGCGGCATCGCCCTGGAGATCTGCCCGTCATCGAACCTCCAGACCGGGGCGATTGCCGGTTTCGGCGAGGGCATCGAGAGCCACCCCCTGGACATGCTGTACCAGCTGGGCTTCAACGTCACCATCAACACCGACAACCGGCTGATGAGCGGCGTCACCCTGACGGACGAGTTCGAGCTCCTCGTGGAAACCTTCGACTACGATCTCGACGACCTGCTGGAGCTCACGCTCAACGCTGCCGAGGCATCCTTCCTGCCGCTTGAAGAGAAGGAAGCGTTGGTGGAGTACGTCAACGACGCCTACAACAACCTTGGCTGAGCAGGCTTCCGTCGATCGGCTGGTTGGGCCCACGGCAGCAGGGGTCCCCGGGCGAGCTTGCGAGCTGGGGGAGCTGCTGGGGATCGTAGCCCAGCTGCGGGAGCACTGCCCCTGGATGGGCGCCCTCACCCACGCGTCGCTGGTGGAGTACCTCCTGGAGGAGGCCTTCGAGGTCGCCGAGACCATCGAGACCGGTGCGGATGACGCCGAGCTCCGCGGCGAACTGGGCGATGTGCTGCTTCAGGTGGTGCTGCACGCCCGGCTCGCTGAGGAGCGCGGCACCTTCACGTTCGACGACGTCGCACGCGGGCTGAGTGCCAAGATGGTCCGCCGCAATCCCCATGTCTTCCGGCCCGACGGCACGCTGCAGGACAGCTTCCCTGCCTCGGTGGCGGAGATTGTCCGGAAGTGGGACGCCGTGAAGACTGCGGAACGTCCGGAGCGAACGGGGCCCTATGAAGGGATCCCGGACGCCCTGCCGGCCCTGGCGAAGGCGCAGAAGTTCCTCGACCGGGCCGAGCGCGCCGGATCTCGCTCCCCAACCGCTCCCTATCCTCGCAAGCTCGGCCAGGGAACCCTGCGGTCGTGGGCCCAGGCTCGATCACCGGGGGCATTCGAAACGGAGGAGGAGCTCGGCGACCTGCTGCTCGCCGTCGTCGGCTCTGCACGTGCCAGGGGGTTCGACGCCGAACGTGCCCTGCGGGGCGCCATCCGGCGGCAGTTCGCGTCACCATCATGACGTCCGGGTGATAGATAGGGTTCCGTAACCTGCACCACTCTCGACTAGGCTTAGTCCTGACGAGGACGTCCCAGATTTTCCGCTTTTCCAGCTGTTCGTTCCCCCAAAATCGCCCATAAGGAGCACATCCATGGCGCTTATCGATGCCATCCACGCCCGCGAAATCCTCGATTCCCGCGGAAACCCGACCGTAGAAGTTGAAGTACTGCTCTCCGATGGCCAGATCGGCCGGGCGGCAGTACCCTCCGGTGCCTCCACCGGTGAGCACGAGGCTGTTGAGCTCCGTGACGGAGACAAAGGACGTTACCTCGGCAAGGGTGTCCAGAAGGCCGTTGACGCTGTCATCGACCAGATCGCTCCGGCACTGACCGGCTTCGACGCCACCGACCAGCGCAGCATCGACCAGGCCATGATTGACCTGGACGGCACCCCCAACAAGGCCAAGCTCGGCGCCAACGCCATCCTGGGCGTGTCGCTGGCCGTTGCCAACGCGGCTGCCGCCTCCGCAGACCTGCCGTTGTACAAGTACCTGGGCGGCCCCAACGCCCACGTCCTGCCGGTTCCGCTGATGAACATCCTCAACGGTGGCTCCCACGCCGACTCCGACGTGGACATCCAGGAATTCATGATCGTCCCGATCGGCGCCGAGACTTTCTCCGAGGGCCTCCGCTGGGGCGTTGAGGTCTACCACAACCTCAAGTCCGTCCTGCAGGCCAAGGGCCTGTCCACCGGCCTGGGTGACGAAGGTGGCTTCGCGCCGAACCTGCCGTCCAACCGTGCCGCCCTGGACCTGATCCAGGAAGCCATCACGAACGCCGGCTACACCCCGGGCAAGGACATCGCCCTGGCGCTGGACGTCGCCTCCTCCGAGTTCTTCAAGGACGGCGCCTACCAGTTCGAAGGCAAGGCACTGTCCGCCACCGAGATGAGCGCCTACTACGCCGAGCTCGTGGCAGACTACCCGCTGGTTTCCATCGAGGATCCCCTGGATGAGAACGACTGGGACGGCTGGAAGACCCTTACCGACAGCATCGGTGACAAGGTCCAGCTCGTGGGCGATGACCTCTTCGTCACGAACCCGGCCATCCTGCAGCGCGGCATCGACACCAAGACCGCCAACTCGCTGCTGGTCAAGGTCAACCAGATCGGTTCACTGACCGAAACGCTGGACGCCGTCAGCCTGGCCCAGCGCGCCGGTTACACCACCATCACCTCGCACCGCTCCGGCGAAACCGAGGACACCACCATCGCCGACATCTCGGTGGCCACCAACGCCGGCCAGATCAAGACCGGTGCGCCGGCACGCTCCGAGCGCGTTGCCAAGTACAACCAGCTGCTGCGCATCGAAGAAGAACTCGACGACGCTGCACGCTACGCCGGCCGCAGCGCTTTCCCGCGTTTCAAGGGCTAGTAGCCGCGCAAACCTCTGACCGGTGGCTATGGTTGAAAGACCATAGCCACCGGTTTTTGTTTTAGCTGGCATTTTTCGAGCCGGCATCAAGCGCAGAGTTGCGGCCAGAGGCAGGCCGCACGTTTCAGGAGTGTCATGGCTACCCGCCGTCCCAAAGTTCCCAAGGCCGCTTCGAGGCATCAGGCCACAACGGACCCAGCCACGGAAGCCGGCGGCGTCATCCGCGCGGATTTTGGCGGAACAGCCGGCAGCACAAAGGGCGGGACCAAGGGCAAAACCGGCCCCGTGTTCAGCGCCGGAACGTCCACATCGGACACCAGGCCTCCGGCCACCGAAGGGCCGGGGAGCGGGCACAGCGTGCAGGCCGCAGGCAAGTCGCCGAAACCTGGCCCAGCGCCGGATGACACCCAGCCCGTACCTGCCAAGGCGTTCTCCGGCCGCATGCTGGCACTGGCGGTGGTCATGATTGCCATCACAATCATGCTGGCACCCACCGTGAAGATCTTCTTCGACAAACGCGCCGAACTCGACGCCCTCAGTGCCGATATTGCCGCGCGCCAGGCCGAGCAGGACGGCCTGCGGCAGCAGATCTCGCGGTGGCAGGATCCGAACTACGTGAAACAGCAGGCTCGCGACCGCATTAACATGGTTATGCCGGGTGAATCCGGCTACTGGGTCTTCGGCAGCGATCTGCCGGCCGGAACAAGCAGTAGCCTGACCGCCACAGCAGCACAAGACCCCGCCGACCTGCCGTGGGTGGATTCCCTGTGGGAGTCCATCAGGCGTGCGGCCACAGACTGAACAGCTAGAGGAAGGATGGCCCGCGCCAGTGGAAGAGAACACGGCGACTGCGCCGGAGAAGTCCCGCCAGCCATCAGCACATGATCTTGAAGTACTCAGCAGGCAGTTGGGACGGCCGGTGCGCGATGTGGTGGAAATCCCGGCGCGCTGCGTCTGTGGCAACCCCCTCGTCGCCGCCACGGCGCCGCGGCTGAGCAACGGGACACCGTTTCCCACCACGTTCTATCTGACGCACCCCGTCATCACTTCGGCGGTTTCCCGGCTGGAAGCTGCCGGGCTGATGAACGACATGAATGAACGCCTGACGGCTGATGAGCCGCTCGCTGCCGCCTGCCGTGCGGCGCACGAGGACTATCTCGGAGCCCGCGCGGCCATTGGCGAACGTTGCGGCATCGGCGCTGTCCCGGAGATTGACGGCATCTCCGCCGGCGGCATGCCCACCCGGGTCAAATGCCTCCATGTCCTGGTGGGCCACTCCCTCGCGGCAGGGCCCGGCGTGAATCCGCTGGGGGATGAGGCCATTGCCGGCATCAGCGAATGGTGGACCGCGGACCGCTGCTATTGCGACGGCGCCTGGGACACCGCGGGGGAGGCCCCGTCGAAGGATCTCAGCCGCCACGGACCCCAGGGCCTGCCGGAGATCGTGGGCCGGCCCGCGCCGGTCCGCAAGACCGCAGGCACTGACGGGGCAGGGGTATGACCCGCGTCGCCGCCATCGACTGCGGCACGAACTCGCTCCGCCTGCTCATCGCCGACATCGACCGCAGCAACGGGACAGCGAAGCTCACCGACGTGGTCCGGGAAATGCGGGTTGTCCGGCTGGGCCAGGGCGTGGATGCCACGGGCGAACTGGCCCCCGAGGCGCTGGCGCGCACCTTCGCGGCCACAGCGGATTACGCGGCAATGATCCGCGAGCACGGCGCGGAGTCCATCCGTTTCGTGGCAACGTCGGCCAGCCGGGACGCGCGCAACCGCCAGGTCTTTGTGGACGGGATCCGGGACCTGCTGGGCGTTGAGCCTGAGATTATCTCGGGCGACGAAGAAGCTGCCCTGTCCTTCGCCGGAGCCAGCAGCGTCCTGCCCATCCTTGACGGGGAGCAGGTGCTGGTGGTTGACCTCGGCGGCGGAAGCACGGAGTTTGTCCTCGGTACCGCTGGCGGTGTCACGGCCGCCAAGTCCGTGGATGTCGGCTGCGTCCGACTGACCGAACGGCACCTGCAGGACGATCCGCCCACGGCGGAGCAGATCGCCGCCGCGGAAGCCGACGTCGACGCCGCCATCACCCTGGCGGGGCTGGACGTTCCGCTGGACCGCGCCACCGCCGTCGTCGGGGTGGCCGGCTCGATCACCACCATCACCGCCCATGCCCTGCGGCTTCCGCAGTATTCACCGGAGGCGATCCACGGGACGGAGTTGCCCATCGGCACCATCACCGAAGCCGCCACCGACCTCCTCCACATGACCAGGGGCGAACGTGCCGAACTGGCGTACATGCACCCCGGCCGCGTCGACGTTATGGGCGCCGGCGGGCTGGTGTGGCGGCGCATCCTCGAACGCCTGAATGAACTCACCGCGGGCCGGATCGTGACGGCCACGGCCAGCGAACACGATATTCTTGACGGAATTGCCCTGAGCCTCCACTAACCTGGCCATCAGCCAAACCAAGCATGGGAACCCACATGACCAGAGCAACCGCACGGTTCCACCGGGCCGCGTCAGCGCTCCTGGCGATGACCCTAGCAGGCGTCGGCCTGGCCGCCGGACTGGCCCTGGCGCCTGCGGCCAGGGCCGACGCTGAAAGGGACAAACAGTACTGGCTTGGCGAATCCGGAATTACGAAGGCCTGGGAAGTTTCCAAGGGCGCCGGTGTCAAGATCGCGGTGATCGACAGCGGCGTGGATGCCCAGCACCCTGACCTGAAGGGAGCAATCACCGGAGGCTTCGACGCGTCCGGGGCTGGCAGCCCCAACGGACAGAAGAGCCTGGGGGTCAAGCCGGAACACGGGACCCTGGTAGCCACCATACTGGCCGGTCGCGGACACCAGCCGGCCGGCGCCACCGCCTCGCCCAGTCCCGGCCCCGGTTCTGCCAGCGGACCGGACGGCATGATTGGCGTGGCTCCTGAAGCTGAGATCCTGTCCGTTTCAACGTGGCTCGGATCGGCCAACCCCGCGGGCAAGAGCGATCAGGACCAGATTCCGGCCGCCGTCCGTTGGGCCGTGGACAACGGGGCCAAAGTCATCAACATTTCACTGGGCAGCGCCACGCCCCAGTGGCCGCAGAGCTGGGATGCTGCCTTCCTCTATGCCGAACAGAAGGATGTGGTGATCGTGGCCGCCGCCGGAAACCGGGTGGGCGGCAACCTCCAGGTCGGCGCGCCCGCCACCATCCCCGGCGTCCTCACTGTCGCGGGTCTGGACCGCAAGGGCACAGCGAGCGTCGACTCGTCCTCCCAGGGGATCAGCATAGGCGTGGCGGCCCCGGCTGAAAACCTGCTGGGCGGGCTGCCCGGCGGCGGCTACGCAGAATGGGCGGGAACGTCCGGAGCTGCCCCGATCGTTTCCGGTGTGGCCGCACTCATCCGTTCCAAGTGGCCGGAGATGAGCGCCAAGCAGGTCATCAACCGGATCGTCAGCACGGCCAAGGACGCCGGTCCTGCCGGAAAAGACCCGCTGTACGGCTTTGGCGTGCTGAACGCCGAGGCTGCCCTGAAGGACTCCGTCCCGGAAGCCGCTGCCAACCCGCTCGGCTCCATTTCGGACTGGATCCGGGTGCACCGCCGCGGAAACCTTGGTGCGCCGGCACCGGTGCCCACTGACGAAGTGGCAAGTGCCGTTCCCACGCTGCCCGAGCCCACCGTGCCCGCGGCGAAGGCGCCCTCACAGCGTGACAGTGCCGTTGGCGCCGCCGTCGTGATCGGCTCAGTGGCCCTCTTTGTGGTGATCATCGCGGCAGCTGTCCTCCAGTTGCGCCGGGCGGCCCGAAACCCGGGAACGGCGCGCGAGGAACCCGATACCGGTGCGTTTCAAACCGTTGATTCAGGAGGCAAAACGTAGTTAGTGAAGATTTTCACAAACTGTTGTATCCTTAAATCATGGCAACCACCCCAGAGCTCCAGGACCGTCCCAGGGTACTCGTCGTCGGCGGCGGGTACGTCGGCCTGTACGTAGCACTCAAACTGCAGAAGAAGATCGCGAATGCCGGTGGCATCGTCACCCTCGTGGATCCACTGCCCTACATGACTTACCAGCCCTTCCTGCCCGAAGTGGCGGGCGGCAACATCGAGGCCCGCCACGCAGTGGTCTCCCACCGCCAGCACCTGAAGCAGACTGAACTCATCCAGGGCAGCGTCACCTCGATCGACCACGCCAACCGCACCGCCGTTGTGGCACCCGCGGCCGGCGGAGAGCACATCGAGATCCCCTACTTCGACATCGTGGTGGCCGCAGGCGCCATCACCCGCACATTCCCCATCAAAGGCCTGGCGGACAAGGGCATCGGCCTGAAGACCATCGAAGAGGCTGTGGCCCTTCGCAACAAGGTGCTGGAGCGTCTCGAAGCCGCGTCCACCATCGCGGACCCCGCAGCCCGCGCCAAGGCACTGACATTCGTGGTTGTCGGTGGCGGCTTCGCCGGCATCGAGTGCATCACCGAAATGGAAGACCTCGCCCGCGCCGCGGTCAAGAACAACCCCCGTATCCGCCAGGAAGAAGTACGCTTCGTCCTGGTTGAAGCCATGGGCCGCATCATGCCCGAGGTCACGGCACCGCAGGCCGAATGGGTTGTGGAGCACCTCCGCAGCCGCGGCATCGAGGTCCTGCTGAACACCTCGCTGGACAGCGCTGAGGGCTCCCTGAAGCTCATCAACCTCCCGGACAAGTCCCTCGCCCAGGAATTCGAAGCCGATACGCTCGTCTGGACTGCCGGCGTGCAGGCCAACCCGATGATCCGCTCCTCCGACTTCCCGCTGGAACCGCGCGGCCGCGTCCGCGTTCTGCCGGACCTCCGCATCGCCGGCGATGAAGGCATCATCGACAACGCCTGGGCCGCCGGCGACATCGCCGCCGTGCCGGACCTAACGGGCAGCGGCCTGCCGGACGGCACGTGCGTCCCGAACGCCCAGCACGCATTGCGCCAGGCCAAGCGCCTCGCCAAGAACCTGTGGGCTTCGCGCTGGGACAAGCCGCTGAAGGACTACAAGCACAAGAACCTGGGTGCTGTGGCCGGCTTCGGCGAGTGGAAGGGTGTTGCCAACATCAGCCTCGTGGGCCGCATCGGCCTCAAGGGCCCGCTTGCCTGGCTGGCACACCGTGGCTACCACGGCATGGCCATGCCCACCATGGAGCGCAAGGTCCGCGTCATCATGGGTTGGATCCTCGCGTTCTTTATGGGCCGCGATACCACGCAGCTGATCGACCTTGATAACCCGCGCGGCGCCTTCGTGGCCGCTGCAACACCGGCTCCCAAGCCGGCAGCGTCCGCTCCTGCCCCGGCCGCCAGCACGCCGGAGGCATCCGCCGGAGCGGCACAGCCTCGGTCCGCGGAGGCCACCAGTGTGGACCCCAAGCAGACGGTCACCGCGGACGCCAAATAACGCTGGCATCCTGATAGCGTTTGTAACGCCCGACGGCGGCTGTCCCCTTGAGGGGATGGTCGCCGTTTTGCGTATCCCGCCGGCTGTCCCTTCTAGACTGGCACCATGACTGGCGAAAAGAACCTCCAGGCCCTGCTGGCAACACTGAGTCCGGTACTGCGGGCGGGAGAGTACGTCTACGTCCTGTGGCCGCATGGCAGGCCCCTTGAGCCGGGAATTGAGGCTGCCGTGCGTGAGGCCGAGGGCCTGACGGTGGTCCTGCCCCGGGAAAGGGCAGACAGTCTGGGGCTGCACTACGACTTTGTGGCCGCGTGGATCACCCTGGAGGTGCACTCTGCACTGGAAGCTGTTGGCCTGACCGCCGCCGTCGGGAAAGCCTTGACCGATGCCAGGATCAGCTGCAACGTGCTGGCCGGCTTCCACCATGACCACCTGCTGGTGCCGGTGGCGGACGCGCCACGCGCCGTTGAAGCCGTCGCTGAGCTGTCAGCCGCAAGCCGGCACCTGCCGCGGCCCGAGCTGCTGCTCCGGAACGAGACGTCTGCGGACAGGGACAAGATCCTCGCGTTGACGGCCGATGCGTTCGCGGTCTCCCCGGTCACAGGCCTGCCGGTGGACGGGGAGCCCGAGGAGGTAGAAGTGCTCCGCCGGCTCTTCGAATGCGAGGACTACCTGCCAGAGTTCAGCGTGGTGGCGGTGCTGGACGACGAAATAGTCGGCCATGTGATCAGCACACGGGGCCGGGTGGGCGACTACGGGTTGCTGGGGCTCGGGCCCATCGGTGTGGCACCCAGGCTGCAGCGCCATGGGATCGGCAGCGCTCTCATGAATGACACCATCGCCCGGGCCAACGCAGCGGGGGAGGGCGGGATTGCATTGCTGGGCAGCACCGAATACTACCCGCGCTTCGGCTTTGTCCCGGCCGCGTCCTTCGGCGTCCTGCCGCCCGACGAAGCCTGGGGTGACCACTTCCAGCTGCTCCCGCTGGCAGTCTGGCCCGGCGGGGTCCACGGGACGTTCCGGTACGCCGGACCGCTTGCGGGCGAATGACGGGATACCATAGACCGGGCGCCCCAGTAGCCCAATTGGCAGAGGCAGCGGACTTAAAATCCGCGTGTTGTGGGTTCGAGTCCCACCTGGGGTACAAATTTTCTTCCGCGGCGCCCTCTTGTGGCCTGCCATGCGTCCCGAACGACCTCGAAACGGAGCCTCGCCTCCGTTGATTCCGAATATGCAACGACTGTTATAAGGATGTGACCTCAGTCACTTATATCCTCCGCAGATTTGCATTAGCTTGAAGTTAAATCAGGAACACCTGATCATCCGCGTCAAAGGCCGTTCGCACCTTTCGATCCAGGAGATTGTCAATGATTTCACTCCCCCCGGCGGCACCCCGCGTTGCTAAGCTCACAGCGCTTAGCGTAGGCGTCGCCCTGCTGGCCACGGCCTGTGGTGGTACCTCCACCCCGACGGCGACCACAACAACAACCAAACCGGCAGGTCTGTCCTGCCCAGCTCCCTCGGAAGGACTCAAGGCACCCGTAATTCCCGCGTCAGGGACCGTGCCGCCGTCCTCCACCACCACTGACACGGCCCTGAAGCTCGGCACGCTGCTGCCGACCACCGGGGCCTTGGCCTACCTAGGCCCGCCCGAGATTGCCGGCGTTGAGCTCGCGAAGAATGAAATCAATGCCGCAGGCGGCGTCCTTGGTAAACCCATCGAGGTGACCCATCGCGATTCTGGTGACACCACCACCGATGTCGCCACGCAGTCCGTGACCAACCTTCTGGGCCAGGGCGTCAGCGCCATCATTGGTGCCGCCTCCTCCGGCGTCTCCAAGACTGTCATCAACCAGATCACAGGCGCCGGTGTTGTCCAGTTCTCGCCGGCCAATACCTCCGTGGACTTCACCAAGTGGGATGACAAGGGCCTGTACTGGCGGACCGCACCCTCCGATGTCCTGCAGGGCTCCGTGCTGGGCAACTACGCAGCCTCCTGTGGCGCTCAGACACTGGGCATGCTGGTGCTGAACGATTCCTACGGGACGGGCCTTGGCAAGAAGCTCAAGGAGACGTTTGAGAAGGCTGGCGGCAAGGTAGTCGCCGAAGAGCTGTTCAACGAGGGCGACTCCCAGTTCAGCAGCCAGGTGGACAAGGTCATCGCCGCGAAGCCGGATGCCGTCGCAGTCATCTCCTTCGTTCAGGGCAAGAGCATCATCCCGCTGCTGACCGGCAAGGGCATCAAGGCTGAGCAGATCTTCCTGGTTGACGGCAACACCGTTGACTACAGCAAGGATTTTAAAGCCGGTACGCTCACCAAGGCGCATGGCACGATTCCCGGAACGACTGCCGGTGAAGACTTCAGGAAGTCGTTGCTGGCTGTCGATCCCACCCTGAAGGATTTCATCTATGCCGGTGAGAGCTGGGACGCTGCCAACCTGATCGCGCTCGCTGCAGAGGCGGCAAAGAGCACCAAGGGTGTGGACATCGCCAAGCAGCTGCAAGCCGTGTCCAAGGATGGCGCGAAGTGTTTCAGCTTCGCCAGCTGCGTGACGCTGCTGCGCGAAGGCAAGGACATCGACTACGACGGCCAGTCCGGTCCGGTCAGTTTTGCCGACAGCGGTGATCCTTCGGAAGCAACCATCGGTGTCTACGAGTACAAGGAAGACAACAAGATCGGCCTCGTCAAGGAAGAGTTCGGCAAGCTGTAAGCCTGCTCCTCCGCTGATAGAAAAGACCCCCGTCCGGTTCACCGGACGGGGGTCTTCTCTGTGGGTACTGCTGTTGGTGGGACTGCTCAGTCCTGGCGGGCCAGTCAGTCCTGGTCGGCCAGCGTGCCCAGGTAGAGCTGGATGACCTTCGGATCCTTCATCAGGTCGCGTCCGGTGCCCGTGTACGCGTCCTTGCCCTGGTCCAGGACATAGCCGCGATCGCAGATCTGCAGGCAGCGCCGGGCGTTCTGTTCCACCATGATCACCGAGACGCCGGCCCTGTTGATCTCGTGGACGCGGAGGAAGGTCTCGTCCTGCCTGACGGGGGAGAGGCCTGCAGAGGGCTCATCAAGCAGCAGTACGGCCGGATCCATCATGAGGGCCCGGCCCATCGCCACCATCTGGCGTTCACCGCCGGACAGCGAACCCGCACGCTGCGCGCGCCGTTTGCCAAGTTCGGGGAACAGGCCGGTTACGAAATCAAACCGCTCCGCAAAAGCCTTCGGCCGCTGGAACATCCCCATCTGCAGATTTTCTTCGATGGTGAGCGCCGCGAACACGTTGTTCGTCTGTGGCACGAAACCCACGCCCTGGCTGACCAGCTTGTTCGCCTTGAGGCCCGTGATGTCCTTGCCGCGGACCACCACGGTCCCCGAATGGACTTTAACCAGTCCGAACATGGCCTTCAGCAGCGTGGACTTCCCCGCACCATTGGGGCCGATGATGCCGATCAGTTCTCCCTTGCGGGCCTCAATGCTGCAGCTGTTGAGGATGTTGACGCCGGGGAGGTAGCCGGCCACGAGGTTCTTTACAGAGACGACGGCGTCGTCGGCGTGCGCCGGACTGGCTGCCGGGGCCGCTGCGCTGGCTGCGCTCATTTTCCGTCCTTCTTGTCGAGTCCCGAGACCACATGGTCCTTGGCAATAATGCCGGCGTCCTGGGTACCGACCACCGATTCCTCGTCTGCCTCAAGTTCGGCTTCGAGTTCCCTGATGCCCTCGGCATCGCCGAGATCAACATCGTGATGGGCGCCCAGGTAGGCGTCAATCACGGCAGGGTTCTTCATGACTTCGCCGGGAGGCCCTTCGGCCACGATCTTGCCTTCCGCCATGACCACCACCCAGTCGGCGATATGGCGCACCATGTTCATGTCGTGTTCGACGAACAATACGGTCATGCCCTCGGACTTGAGGTTCTTGATGTGGTCCAGCAGTGACTGTGTGAGCGCCGGATTCACACCGGCCATGGGCTCATCCAGCATGACGAGCTTGGGCCGGACCATAAGCGAGCGTGCCATCTCAAGCAGTTTGCGTTGGCCGCCGGACAAAGACGCCGCGTAGTCGTCCCTTTTGGCGTCCAGCTTGAATTTCTCCAGCAGAACATTGGCCTGCGCTGTGATCTCCTTCTCCCGGCTTCCCCAGACCCCCTTGAAGAGGGCCTTGGAGAGACGCTCGCCGGGCTGGTCGGAGGCACCGAGGCGCATGTTTTCCAGAACGGTGAGCTTGCCCATGACCTTGGTCAGCTGAAACGTTCTCACCATGCCCATGCGGGCAACTTTGTACGGGGAAACCCCCGCTATGCTCTGGCCTTCAAACTGCCACTTGCCGGAGTTGGGATTATCGAAACCGGTCAGCAGGTTGAACAGGGTGGTTTTGCCGGCCCCGTTCGGTCCGATCAGGGCAGTGATCTTATGCCGCGGAATTTCGAGATACTCGACATCCACAGCGTTGATGCCACCGAAGCTCCGTGTGACGTTTTCCGCCACAACGATGGGATCGCGCTTCTTGCAACCTGGTTCGTTATCACCCACCGCGATGGGGCGGGCATCGGTCATGTAGTCGATGTTCTCTTCACGCTGTTCACTCATGCGAATGCCAGCTCCTTCTTATTGCCAAAGACACCTTGGGGCCGGAAGATCATCAGGAGCATAAGGGCAACACCGACCAGGATGAACCGGAGCTGGCCCGCCTGAATGGTGGTCAGCCAGGTGATGGTTCCGGACTCGATCAGCCCGCTCAGAACGCCTTGGGTGAGCGACAGCACCACCCAGAACATCATGGCCCCAATCACCGGCCCGAGGACGGTGGCCATACCGCCCAGCAGCAGGCAGGTCCAGAGGAAGAACGTCAGCTCGGTGCCGTAGTTGGCCGGCTGGATCGCGCCGCGGGGGAGCGTGAAGATCATCCCGGCCAGGGCGCCCAGCACACCGCCGATGATCAGTGCCTGCATCTTGTAGGCGTAGACGTTCTTGCCGAGTGAACGCACGGCGTTTTCATCCTCCCGGATGCCCTTGAGGACCCTGCCCCACGGGCTGCGCATCAGCAGCCACACCAGGATGCCGGCCACGATGACCAGCGCCCATCCGACGATCCGGATGAAGAAGTCCCGGTTGTTCATGCCCAGGGGATACGAGCCGGGCGGGAACGGGTTCATCTCGAAGAAGCCGCCCTCGAAGGCTGCCAGGCCGTTGGCTGAGCCGGTGACTGCAGTCCAGCCGTTGGTGGTGACGAGGTACCGGACAATTTCCGCCGCGGCAATGGTGACGATCGCCAGGTAGTCGGCCCGGAGCCGGAGTGTTGGAATGCCGAGGATCAGCGCGAAAAGCGCTGCTGCGACGACGGCGATGAGCAGGGCCACGAAGAACGGTGCGTTGAAGGTCAGCGTGGAGACGGCGAAGCCGTAGGCTCCCACGGCCATAAAACCTGCCTGGCCGAAGTTCAGCAGGCCTGAGTAGCCGAAGTGGACGGCCAGACCCAGCGCCGCCAGGGCGTAGGCGGCAGTGGTGGGGCTGATGAGTTCGCCGATGGCGTTGGAAAGAATTGCTGCGAAATCCATGTTGGTCCTTCCTATCCCACGCGCTCGCGGCGGCCCAGGATGCCCTGGGGCCGGATGAGCAGGACGATGATCATGACGCCCAGTGGTATGACGTACTTGAGGTCTGCCGGGACGCCGAAGACCGTGGTCAGTTCGGTGAACACACCAACTACCACGGAGCCCACGAGGGCTCCGAAGACGGTCCCGAGACCGCCCAGGGTGACACCGGCGAAGATAAGGAGCAGGATCTGCGAACCCATATTGAACGAGACGCCGGGGCGGTAGTACGCCCACAGAATGCCGCCGAGGGAAGCGAGCACGCCGCCGACAACCCACACAATGCGGATGACGCCGTCGACATCGATGCCGGAGGCCGCGGCCAGCGCAGGATTGTCAGCAACGGCACGGGTGGCCTTGCCAAGCCTGGTCTTCATCAGCACAAGCCCCACAATCAGGATGACAATCGCGCTGATGATGAGGGACCACAGGTTGTTAGGCGAGATGGAAATCGGACCGAGCTGGATCTCGGCACTTTGGGCGCCGGGAAGCTGCTCGGTGGCCCCGCCGAAGTAGAACTGGATGACATACCGCGCGGCCAATGCCAGGCCGATACTGACGATCATCATGGGAACGAGCGCCGTGCCGCGTCGCCGCAGTGGCTTCCACAGCCAGGTGTCCTGCGCAAATCCCACCAAGCCGCCGCCAACCAGGGCAACGACGATGGCCAACCAGAACGGCGCGCCCACCGCGTTGAGAACGAACACGAGGACGGCGCCCAGCGTGACCATCTCGCCATGGGCAAAGTTAGTCAAGCCCGTGGTACCGAAAATGAGCGAGAGGCCAACGGAAGCAAGTGCCAGCAGGAGGCCGAAACTGAGACCGGCAACGAGCCTGTTCGTCAGGTCCTGCGCAAAATTGCCCTGCTGTATTACGATCCCTTCGCCGAAGGCGAAGATGGTGGTCTGGTTGGAGGTCTGGCCGAACGTTAACTGGCGGGGGTTCTCCTGGCCGTCGGCCAGTTTGATTCCCTCAGGAAGAGTTCCTTCGTCCAGTTCGATTTCGTAGGTGCCCGATTGCGGGACGCTGATCGACCAGGACCCGTTGGCCGCCGAGGTGGCGGACCCTTCGAACCCTTGGCCAGTAGCACTGATTTTGACATCGGCCAGTGGGGCGCCGGCGTTGCGGAGGAAACCGCTGATGCTGAACGGCGAACTGGTAGCCGACGGGGATGGTGTCGGAGCCGGCGAAGTGGCCTGTGATGCCGGGGCAACGGCGAGCAGAATCACCAGGACAGAGGCGAAGACGGCCCCCATCATTTTCAGCAATCCGCCCGGCCGTCTGTGCGGCAGGCCTTTGGGTGTACTTCTCAAAATGAAAATCCTCCACTTGGGTGGGGTGGGCCAGGGGTGCGCCTTTGCACCCGATGCAAACGTCACGGGACGGATGGTGGTGCTTTCTGCAGGCCAGGGGCCTGATTGTGATATCCGTCACCGCGTGTGGCCTATGTTACAGCCCGTCAGGGCCAAATTTTAGGCTGCGGGGAGGCGGGCTGGTAGCGATCGCATAACAACTGCGTCGCACCCATGGCGCATCGGCAAAGTGTTCGCAAAGAAACTTCTGTTGATCAGCAGTATTCCTCAGGGGACGGACTGGCCACGCGCGGACCGGCATCGCGGGCGCGCACCCACCCGGATGCATCACGGTTGGGTTTCGGCGCCATGGAGGGGAACTTATTGGAGCGTGAGCGCGTAGATATTGGTAGCGTGGTTCGTAAGTCACGACTCAACCTTTACTTGGAGGACACCAGCAATGGCACTTGGCGGAAACCCGATCTTCAACGGAAAGAATTTCCGTGGAGCAACGCAGGCACCGCATGTCCCGCAGGCGCCCTACGGACAGGCCCAGTATGGCCAGCAGGCTTCCGGCCGGGCGCCCGGCCAGGTCATGGATCCCCAGAACGGTTGGGGCCAGCAGCAGAACATGACCGACGAGCAGTTGCGCCAGATGTACAACCAGCCGGCCGCAGGTCCCGCGGACACCGGCCGGATGACGTACGACGACGTCATCGTCAAGACGGCGGCGTGCCTCGGAGTCCTGCTGGCAGGTGCCGCGGTGACGATGTTCGTCAGCATGGGGCTTGCGTCAATGCTGATGATCGTCGGTGCACTGGGCGGCTTCGTCCTGGCACTTGTCAACACGTTCAAGAAGCAGCCTTCACCGGCCCTGATCCTGGCCTATGCCGGGCTCGAAGGTCTGTTCCTCGGCGGACTCACCCGCGTGCTCGACCTGATGTACCCGGGAGTCGGGCTTCAGGCTGTTATCGGCACGCTGTCCGTGTTCACCGTGACGCTGCTCCTGTTCAAGAGCGGCAAGGTGCGCGCCTCGCCCAAGGCCATGAAGTTCTTCATGATCGCCATGGTGGGTTACGGCCTGTTCTCCGTGGTCAACCTCGTGATGATGATGACGGGTCTGCAGACAGAACCGTTCGGCCTGCGCAGCGGCATTATTGGTGTTGTCATCGGCATCCTTGCTATCGGCCTGGCCGCGTTCTCCCTGGTGATGGACTTCACCAGCATCGAAGCCGGCGTGCAGAGCGGTGCGCCGCAGCGCTTCTCCTGGACCGCAGCGTTCGGCCTGACGGTCACCCTGGTCTGGCTCTACGTGGAGATCATCCGCGTCCTGGCCATCCTCCGCGGCGAGGACTGACAACAAAACCCGGCGTCCGCCGTCGTAATCCCAACGCAACACGAGAGGGCCCCACCGATGCATTTCGCATCAGGCGGGGCCCTCTCCTGTTGTGCAGCCGAGCTACGAAATGCGCATGGCTCCGGCTGCCGGGGTCACCGTGAAGATGTCAGGAGCCGCATGGCCGGCGTCTGCGAAGGCGCGCGCGACGGCGGCACGCACCTGCTGCTCCGACGTCACCGGGGTGAGCGCGATGGCCGCCCCGCCGAAACCACCGCCGGTCATCCGTGCGCCGATTGCCCCGTTGGTACGGGCGGTGGACACGGCCAGATCCAACTCCGGACAGGAGATTTCGAAATCGTCCCGCATGGACAAGTGGCTGGCGTCCAGCAGCGCACCGATGGAACCCGGGCCCGCGCTGGCGAGCAGCTCCACGGTCTGCAGCACACGGTCGTTTTCGGTCACCACATGGCGCACCCGCCGGTAAGTGACCTCGTCCAGGAGGCCGGCGGCTTCTTCCAGGTCCTCCAGCCGGACGTCCCGCAGTGCCTTGACGCCCAGGACCTCGGCGCCCAGTTCGCAGGATGCGCGGCGGGACGCGTAGCCGCCGTCGGCATGGGAATGGGAGACCTTGGTGTCGATCACCAGCATCACCAGCCCCGCGGGTTCTACTTCGAAGGGAACCAGCTGAACACTTTGGTCGCGGCAGTCCAGGAACACTGCGTGCCCCCTGGATCCGCGCAGCGACGCTGACTGGTCCATGATGCCCGTCGGTGCGCCGACAAAGTCGTTCTCTGCGCGCTGGGTGGCGAGGACCATCTCCTCGGGTTCAAGTCCAGCTCCCGTCAGTTCATTCAGGGCCGTGATGACCGCACACTCGATGGCGTGCGATGAGGACAGGCCGGCGCCCAGGGGAACGTTGGAATCAAGCAGCAGATCGACCCCGGAACGGTGATGCCCTGCTGCTGTAACGCCCACATCACACCGAGCGGATACTTCGTCCAGCCCTTGGCGGAAGCCGCGGCCAAAGTGCCGAGGTCGGCGATGACCATGCCGTGGTCGCCGTAGGTGGACAGGAGCCTGACCACGGAGTCCGGACGGACTCCGACAGCCACCCGGGCGGTCTTATCGATCGCGAACGGGAGCACAAAGCCCTCGTTGTAGTCGGTGTGCTCACCGATGAGGTTAACGCGCCCCGGTGCCTGCCAGACGCCGTCGGGAAGCCTGCCGAACTCCTGTTCAAAGCGGGCGGCCAGGTCCGCTGTGCCGGGCTGAGCTGTGCCCAAGTCCACCGTGCCCGGTTCCGCCGGGCTGGTCAGCGGGGTCTGGGCAGTCAACGGGTCAGGGGAGGCGCTCACGCGTGTACTCCTTCAGGCAGGGCCCCCAGAGGAGCAGGGGCGGGGCTGGACTCCGGAACCACCACGGCACGGAGCCGCTCCGCCACGCTTTCCGGGGCGGTGTCGTTGATAAAGGCGCCCATGGCGGCTTCGGAGCCGGCCAGGAACTTGAGCTTGTCCGCTGCCCGGCGGGGGGACGTCAGTTGGAGGTGCAGGTAGCTGGCGGGGCGCAGGAGGTCATCGAGGGGGGCCTGGTGCCAGGCTGAAATGAAGGGTGTCGGCGTCGGATAAAGCGCATCGAGCCGTTTGAGCAGGTCAAGGTAAACATGCGCCAGTTCGTCCCTTTCCTCACCGCTCAAGGCGGCCAGATCGGGTACCTGCCGGTGCGGCACCAGATGGATCTCCAGCGGCCAGCGGGCAGCGAACGGCACGTAGGCGCTGAAGTTCTCGCCCTCCATCACCATTCGGCTCCCGCCCTCCCGTTCTGCCCGCAGCAGCGAGCCGGTGAGCGTCTGCCGTCCGTCGGACCCATCATAGAACTTGCGTGCTGCCGCTCCGATGACCCCTGCCCGGGGTGTGACATAGGGGTACGCATAGATCTGGCCGTGAGGGTGGTGGAGCGTGACGCCGATGTCAGCCCCCCGGTTTTCGAACGGGAACACCTGCTTGATCCCCGGCAGCTTGCTGAGGGCTTCGGTGCGGTGCGCCCACGCCTCAACAACAGTCCGGGCGCGGGCCTCACCCAGGCTACTGAACGACCCCGTGTGCTCGGGCGTGAACGCCACTACTTCGCAGCGTCCGTAGGCGGGCCCCATGGTGCCCCATGCCGGGGTGGACGGCACTGGCCCCACGGCCGGGCCCAGCGACGGGAAGCGGTTTTCAAACACCACAACGTCGTAGTCGGGTGCGGGGATCTCGGAGGGGTTGTTCGGTGTGGTGGGGCAGATGGGGCACTGGTCGGCAGGCGGGAGGTGGGTGCGGGACTGCCGGTGGGCCGCGACGGCCACCCACTCATCGGTGAGGGCATCGAAGCGGACTTCGCCAGGCTCGCCGCGCTCGGGCAAGGGCCGGTGATCGGTGGTGGTGGCCGCCATGCGGGGCTTGGCAGTCGCGCCGTCGTCGAAATAGATCAGCTCCCGGCCATCGGCGAGCGTGGTGGTGGTGATACCTGTCATGGCGGGGGTCCTTTGCGTGCTGGTGCCGGCAGGTGCCGGGCATCCGTTGCCTCGATCATCCCATATTTCGCTCAAAAAAGAATAGTTTCACACAAAAGATAACATTTCGCGGTGATGGCAGGCTGTCCTTGCCCCCTGTTACGGTGGTGCTCATGACTTCGAGTGCAACCCCGGCCGCGAGCATTCCCGCCGGATTCCAGACCTGCGCCACCGGCCGGCAGTACCAACTCCGTAGAGGTGACGCATTGGCCGTTGTGACTGAGTTGGCGGCCGGCCTGCGGCTTTACAGCCGCGCCGGTGTCCAGCTCACCGAGACCTATAGGGACGCCGAGATATCCCCTGGGGCCGCCGGAATCACTCTCGCTCCCTGGGCAAACAGGGTGGAGGACGGTGTCTGGTACTTGGACGGTAAAAAGCAGCAACTGGACATCACGGAGGTTTCACGGAACAACGCCAGCCATGGACTGCTCCGCAACTCCGCCTACAGCCTGGTTGATGAATCGCAATATTCGGTGACCCTCGAGGCGACGGTGTTCCCGCAGCATGGCTACCCCTTCCTGGTGCGGCACCGTGTCCAGTACCTTCTCGCTGAGGATCTTGGCCTCGAAGTCCGCCAGACGCTGATCAACGATTCCAACGCGTCAGCGCCGTTCGTCCTGGGCGCCCACCCATACCTGCGGCTGGGCGACGCGGACGTGGACCAGCTCACCCTGACCGTCGCCGCCGGCACCCGCCTGGTGGCGGACCAGCGCCTGATCCCGCGGAGCTCGGAGCCCGTCAGCGGGGACAGTGACTTCCGCAGAGGCCAAAGAGTGGGGGACCTTGAGATCGATGTAGCCCTCACTGACCTGACGTTCGACGGCGGTGCGGCCCGCCATGTGCTTAGCGCACCTGACGGCCGCAGTGTCACGTTGTGGCAGGACGAATCCTGCGGCTACGTCCACATCTTTGTGACAACTGAGCTGCCCGGCAGGCCCAGGGCGGTGGCTATCGAACCAATGACCGGTCCGGCCAACGCCTTCAACTCGGGTGACGGGCTGCGGTGGCTTTCGGCCGGGGAAACGTTCACCATGGCCTGGGGGATCGATGCTGTCCTGGGCGGGGCCGGGTAGCCGTTTCGCATAAGGGGCGGTGCTGAGGAAGTATTAGGCTATGACGCCAGCCGAGGACGCCACCCCATCCGATTCAAAGCCCACAGGCACGGCGCCGGATACGGTCCGGCCGGTGGAAACTGTCCGCCCGGCCCGGGTGCGTGCGGACCGGGAGCTTGAGCAGGACATTCCCTACGGTATCCGGATCGCTGCGTCGTGGGCCTGGCGGCTCGGCCTCATCCTGCTGGTGGGCGGCGCCCTGGTCTGGCTGCTCAGCCGGATCAGCTTCCTGATTATCCCCGTTATGGTGGCCGCACTGCTGGCCGGGCTGCTGAGCCCGGTGGTGCGGTGGCTGCGGAGCAGGCGCCTTCCGAACGGCGCCGCCGTGGCGATCACGGTGGTGGGGTTCATCGGCCTGATCGCGAGCGCCCTCGCCCTGGTGGGCCGCCAGCTGGCCGCAGGCTTCGGGGAACTGTGGTCCCAGGCGCTGACGGGCGTGAGACAGGTCCAGGACTGGCTGGCCGAGGGGCCGCTGCACCTCACTGCAGACCAGATCGACCAGTACCTCAAGGAAGCCTCCGCCGCCCTCCAGCAAAACAGCAGCAGCATCCTCAGCGGCGCGTTGTCCTTCGGCAGCACCGCGGGCCACTTTGCCGCGGGAATGGTCCTGGCCCTCTTCATCCTGATCTTCTTCCTGCTCGAAGGCGACAGGATCTGGGCCTTCCTGGTCCGCCTCCTCCCGAAGAAAGCGCGCGCGGCATCCTTCGGTGCCGGACGAAAAGGCTGGGCGTCCATGGTCAGCTACGCACGGATCCAGATGTTTGTTGCGTTTGTTGACGCGGTGGGCATCGGCGCCGGCGCGGCCATCATCGGGGTGCCGCTGGCCCTGCCCCTGAGCGTGCTCGTGTTCATCGGTTCCTTTATCCCGGTGGTCGGTGCCCTGGTGACCGGGGCAATCGCCGTCCTCCTGGCCCTGGTGGCCAACGGCCCGGTCAACGCCCTGATCATGCTGGCTATCGTCCTGCTGGTCCAGCAGCTGGAGAGCCACATACTGCAACCCCTCGTGATGGGCAAGGCCGTGGCCCTGCACCCGGTGGCGGTGATCCTCTCTGTGGCGGCGGGTTCGTACCTCGCGGGTATCCCCGGCGCGCTGTTCTCAGTGCCCATCCTCGCCGTAGCAAACGCCGCGATTCGCTACATCGCAGCCAGAACGTGGGAACATGAACAGGTGCTGGCACCCCCGGAGGGCCAGTGACGCCAGGCCCGGACCATGATGACTCCATCAGGGAGGTCCGGTTGCCGGGCGCCAGGCCCAAGCGCGGCAAGGACGCCGCAGCCAGCACAGATGCATCCAATCCGGACGCCCAGGCCTGACCCAGCGGCCAAGCACCGGAGCCGTATCCACCCAAGGAGAATAAGTCCGTGAACACCCTCGAAACCCTTCCCGTCACGCTGGACGATGTCCTGGAGGCGCAGAAGCTGCTCGAGGGGATTATTATGCGGACCCCGGTGGAATCATCACGGGCCTTGGGCGGGATGGTGGGCGGCGACGTCTTCTTCAAGTGCGAAAACCTGCAGCGGGCCGGCTCGTTCAAGGTCCGCGGTGCTTACGTCCGCATGGCAAAGCTCTCGGCTGAGGAGAAAAAACGCGGTGTTGTGGCCGCGTCAGCCGGAAACCACGCGCAGGGCGTGGCCGTGGCTGCCAAAAGCCTGGGAATTAAAGCCCGCATCTACATGCCGCTTGGCGTAGCCCTCCCCAAACTGGCCGCCACCCGCAGCCACGGTGCGGAGGTGATCCTCCACGGCCACAACGTTGATGAGGCCCTCGCCGAGGCGCAGCGCTACGCCGACGAGTCCGGCATGGTCTTTGTGCACCCCTTCGACAATGTTGATGTGGTGTCCGGCCAGGGAACCATAGGCCTGGAGATTCTCGAGCAGATCCCCAACGTGGACACCGTCCTGATGGGCGTGGGCGGCGGCGGGCTGCTGGCCGGCGTCGCCGTAGCCATCAAAGCCCGGGCCAGGGAACTTGGGCGGGAAATCCGCATCATCGGTGTCCAGGCCGAAAACGCCGCGGCTTATCCGCCGTCCTTGGCCGCCGACGCCCTGGTTCCGCTGAAGAAAGTGTCCACCATGGCTGACGGCATCGCTGTGGGCCGGCCCGGACAGTTGCCCTTCAGCATCATCCGCGAGCTCGTGGACGATGTGGTCACCGTCAGCGAGGATTCCCTGGCGCGTGCCCTGATTTTCCTGCTGGAGCGGGCCAAGATGGTGGTGGAACCCGCCGGGGCGGTGGGAGTTGCCGCCTTGATGGACGGCAAGATCGAAAACCCCGGCACCACGGCCGTGATCCTGTCCGGCGGTAATATCGATCCGATGCTGATGCTCAAAGTCATCCAGCGGGGCCTGTCTGCCGCCGGGCGCTACATGACAGTTCGGATGATGCTGGATGACCGGCCGGGTTCGCTGGCCACCATCGCCCGCATCATCGCCGAAAACGATGCGAACGTCACGGGCCTGGACCACACCCGTGTTGGTGGCTCCATCAGCATGGGCGACGTTTCCATCACCGTGAACCTCGAAACCAAGGGCCACGAACATTGCGAGCAGGTCCTCGGCGCCCTCCGTGCCGAGGGCTTCCAGCCCATTGTGGTGCATTAGGAGCAGCCATGCTTGACGTGACGGGGGACGGAAAGCCGCGGAACCGGGAAACCACGGCCTCGCGGGCGAAGGGCGGGCTGTTGGTGGCTGGTGGCTTTGTGGCCGTCCTCCTTGTGATCGAACTGTTCAACATGCTGACCCTGCGCGCCCTGAACCGGACCTTCGGACTCCGGCCGCGGTCCGCAGACGGGCTTCTGGACATCCTGACGTTCCCGCTGCTGCACGCCAATCTGAACCACCTGCTGTCCAATGCCCTGCCCCTGATCGTCTTTGGTTTCCTGGTGTTCCTCTCGGGCGTGCGGGTGTTCCTGGCTGCCCTCGGGTTCAGCTGGCTGGGCTCCGGACTGACAGTGTGGCTGATTGGCGACGGCGGCATCACAGTTGGCGCCTCCGGCCTGGTTTTCGGGTTGTTCGCCTTCCTCTTGGTGCGGGGTTTCTTCAACCACAGCTGGCGGCAGATCCTGCTCGCCGTGGTGCTGTTTATGGTCTACGGCGGCATCCTGCTGGGGGTGTTACCCATCATGGGAAGCTACATCTCATGGCAGGCGCACCTCGGCGGAGCGGCCGGCGGAGTTGTCGCTGCCCTGTTGCTGCGCCCCAAGTACGCAAGAACGCCGGCCCCCTGACGGGGGCCGGCGTTGGCTTGACCTGGTTGGCCTGAAGCGAACAGAGTGAAGCGTCAGCCTGCGTAAGGCTTGGCGGAGAGGATTTCCACCGTGATGTCCTTGCCGTTCGGAGCCGTGTAGCTGAGCTTCGCGCCCTCTTTGTGGCCGACGATTGCGGCGCCGAGGGGGGACTTCTCACTGAACACGTCCAGGTCTGAATCGCCGGCGATTTCGCGGGACCCCAGCAGGAATGTCACTTCGTCGCCTGCGATCCGGGCAACAACGAGCATGCCGGGCTCGACGATGCCATCGTCAGCCGGGGACTCGCCCACGTGGGCATCACGCAGAAGGGCCGTCAGCTGGCGGATCCGGGCTTCGATCTTGCCCTGCTCTTCTTTGGCTGCATGGTAGCCGCCGTTTTCCTTCAGGTCGCCCTCCTGGCGGGCGGCTTCAATCTTCTGGACAATCTCCGCACGGCCAGGGCCGGAAAGGTGGTCCAGCTCTGCCTTCAGGCGGTCAAAAGCTTCCTGGGTGAGCCAGGCTGCAGGCGCGCTGTTGGTGGTAGACACGGACTTCTCCTAATGGTCATACATGCAAAAGACCCCGCAACGGTGGCCACTTGTGGAACTCAGCAACCAGCTCAGCGGGGTAAAGGTATTGACCCATTGTAGTCAATACTCTGGACATACCCAACCGGGATGGGGCATAGATCACATGGAGCTACGTCCCGGCACCCGGAATCCAGCAGTCGTCCACTACACCGGAAACGGACAGGGACTCCGTCCGCAGTGTCACGCGCTGCGAAACTGTCCTCCCGCCGTCGGCCGTTCCGTCAGCTTCTCCGGGCGGGATGTCCACGACTTTCCAACCCACCACGGCGAACTTGGAGTCGAGGGCCTTGACAGCGCACTTGACGGCCGTTCCTGGTTCCCTGGTGACCTGGAAATCAACCTCGGCCGCAGTGGCATCGATGGTGCTGAATCCGATGTCCTTGAACGTCACGTCGGAGACGGCTGAGGACGTGGAGACCCAGGCCATAAACCCCACTCCGGCCGCCAGGGCCGCTACGGCAATGCCACGTTTGACCGCACGCGGGAGAGGCTGCTTTTTACTGCCATAACGATTGGCTAGGCTAGTGTCTGCAGGCGGGGACACGGCGGGCTGATCCTGGGTAGTCACCAGTCCAGTTTAGTTCGGTTCCGCTCCATGGCTGTCCGGGCCGGATCCGCACCCCTCTCAGGCACAGCTATGCCGTCTGTTCCGTCATGCAGTCCCGTCAGTCCAGTGGCCGTCACAGCAGCCGCAGAAGAATAAGGAGCCGTCCTTCGATGACAGCGTCCACGCATACCCCGGCAACGCTGAGGCTGCTAGCCGTTCATGCGCACCCGGACGACGAGTCCAGCAAGGGCGCGGCGACCATGGCCATGTACGCCGCCGCCGGGGTGGAAGTTATGGTGGCCACCTGCACCGACGGATCCCGTGGCGATATCCAGAACCCTGCCGTGGAAGGTGAGCCGCATCCCAAACGGGACATGGCAGGGGCGCGCCGGCTGGAGATGGACCAGGCGGCCAAGGTACTTGGCATCCAGCAGCGCTGGTTGGGATTCACGGACTCCGGGCTGCCGGAGGGTGATCCGCTGCCGCCGCTGCCGGCCGGATGCTTCGCCGTCCAGCCGCTGGAGCGCGCCGCGGCGCCGCTGGTGCGGCTGGTCCGGGACTTCAAGCCGCAGGTGGTCGTCAGCTATGACGAAAACGGGGGATACCCGCACCCGGACCACATCATGGCGCACCGGGTGGCAGTGGAGGCATTTGCGGCTGCGGGTGACCCGGACAGGTATCCGGACGCCGGAGCGCCTTGGGAACCCAGCAAGCTCTACTACGACAGGGCCTTCAGCCCGGACCGGTTCCGCGCCTTGCATTTTGCCCTGGAGGAAGCAGGGCTGCAGTCCCCGTATGCCCAGCGGCTTGCCGCGTGGCTGGAAACGGACGCGGAGGGCCATACCCCGCCGCGGGGTGCCCATGCCACCACCACGCAGATCGACTGCGGGGACTTTTTTGAGGCCCGCGACGACGCCCTCCGCGCGCACCGCACACAGGTGGATCCGCTGGGGTTCTTCTTTGCCGTGTCAGCCGAGATGCAGAGCCGCGTGTGGCCGTGGGAAGACTATTCCCTGATCGAGTCCAGGGTCCCCGCGGAATTGCCCGAAAAGGACCTTTTCGCCGGGCTAAGATAGAGGCGGCAGCATATTCTATGCCGCGTAGAAAAGCAGTGGGCTGGTCCGGGTACCGCGGACCCGCCGCCGGAATCCCGGGCCGGCTGCCCATCAGTTTCCACAGAAGGTTTGAACCGTGCATCACTTGCTCCTCGCCCTGACCACCACCCCCTCGCCACTGCCGACGCCCGGCCTGCGTGAGGGCATCTCCGAGGACCAGATCACCCCGGGCCTGTGGGGCTTCATCATGACGGCCTTCTTTGTGCTGGCCACCACGCTGCTGATTGTGGACATGGTCCGCCGCATCCGCCGCGTCCGCTACCGCGCGCAGGTGGAAGAGGAGCGCCAAGCAGCGGCCGAAGCCGCGGACATTGAAGCTGCCGACGACCATGACGGACTCGGTGCTGCCGGGGAGACGGCAGGCCTCGAAGACAACGGGCAGGGCCAAGCCGCCGACCGGTCCCAGCCCCGCGACTAAAGCGGGCCGAACTCCCGCGTTCCCACCGGGTCCCGCCAGTTCAACTGAGGACTGCGATGGCGATCGCCGTAAAATGTGCTGCGAATGCCAGGACTGTCAGGGCGTGGAAGAGTTCGTGGAAGCCGAAGTGCTCGTAGCTGAAGTTGGGCTTCTTGAGCGAATAAAACACGGCTCCGGTGATGTATAGAATCCCGCCCACACAGATCAGGACGGCGGCGGGGACGCTGGCCGCGAAGAATTCGGGCAGGTAGAACAGCGACCCGCAGCCAAGTGCAATGTAGATCGGCACGTACAGCCAGCGCGGGGCGTCCGTCCACAGCAGCCGGAACAGCACGCCGAGGATGGCCCCGGACCAGATGACCCAGAGCAGCAGGACCGCCTTGGGCTGTTCCAGCAGCGACCAGGCCAGGGGTGTATAGCTGCCGGCGATGACCAGCATGATGTTGGTGTGGTCCAGGCGCTTGAGGACAATCTTCACGCCGGGGGACCAGTTGCCTCGGTGGTAGATGGCACTGATGCCAAAAAGCAGGACGCCGGTGGCGGCGTAGATGGCCGAGGTGATCTTCCGGTCCGTAGTGGGGGCGAGGGCCACCAGGACGATGCCCGCTGCCAGGGCCAACGGCGCCGTGACGGTGTGGATCCAGCCGCGCCACTTGGGCTTGATCATCAGGAGCTCGGCCAGCCGGGCGGCGGCGTCGTCCAAGGGGCTGTGGCCGTGGTCCGCGGAGGGCGCGCGGGGGCCGTCAGGAGTCTGGCTGTTCATGGCTTCAGAATATCCTCTCTTTGCGTAAGTTACTCATGGGTAACAATCAGGACAGGTCATCCGGGAACGTCCCGGCACACCCGTCCCGGTCCCGGACGGTAGCCTAGGATGTGCAATGCCGTCGAACAGCAACGGAAGTCAGGTGAGTCTCCTCGTGGAATTGCGCGGGTTCCTTTATGGCTTCTACGAGAGGCGGCTGCTCAGCGAGCTTGCCGGCGGCCGCATTCCCAAGCACATCGGCGTGATGGTGGACGGCAACCGCCGCTGGGCCAAGCAGTTCAATGCACCCACCAGCCAGGGACACCAGGCCGGCGCGGATAAGATCCATGAATTCCTCGGCTGGTGCCAGGAGCTTGGGGTCAAGGTGGTCACGCTGTACATGCTGTCCACGGACAACATGAGCCGATCCAGCGAGGAGCTGGATCTTCTGATGGGGATCATTGCCAACACTCTGGACCGCCTCGACGAGGACGCCAACATCTCGGTCAACGCGATGGGCGCCCCCGAGCTCCTGCCCGACTACCTGGCGGAGCGGCTCAACAAGCTCACGGCCCGCACTCCGGTACGCGAGAAGATCCATGTCAACGTTGCGGTGGGCTACGGCGGACGCCGCGAGATCGTCGACGCCGTGCGGGAGCTGCTTCATGACGCCGTCGCCAAGGGCTCTGACATTTCGGCGCTCGCTGACACGCTGTCCGTGGACGATATATCCCGTTTCCTGTACACACGCGGCCAGCCGGATCCGGACCTGGTGATCAGAACCTCCGGGGAGCAGCGCCTGTCCGGTTTCCTGATGTGGCAGAGCGCCTACAGCGAGTTCTACTTCTGCGAGGCCTTGTGGCCCGCCTTCCGGAAAGTGGACTTCCTCCGCGCCCTTCGCGACTACGCCGGCAGGCAGCGGCGCTTCGGCACCTGAACGCCGCCGTTCACGCGGAATTCACACGGCCGCAACAGGAATCGCCGACGGATGAAACTGGAAATTAGTTGCTGTGGATTTACGTTGTAGCTATCAGCAGGCAAAACCGCCGGCTGATCGGGGAGGCCAGTACATGGAGCGATGTTTCGCACCGGTTGTATGGGAGGCCGTGCCCGGCCTCCAGGCCGAGCCGCCTCACCAATAACAATTCCGGGCTTGCCCGGGGCTGGAGTCGATGTGGCTATTTCTGAGCAACTGCCCGAGGCCGTTTTTCACAAGGGACAGAAAGCTACCTCTCGCACCACGCGAGCTACCTCAAAAACCGGTGCAGCAGACGAAAATTCTGCGGCCGGTTTTGCTGTCTCCGGAAGGGACGCCACCATCAGCAGCTTCGTCATTGACACCTCCGTCCTGCTCTCGGATCCACGGGCGCTGCTGCGCTTCGCCGAGCACGAAGTCATTGTTCCCATCGTTGTTATCACCGAACTTGAGGGGAAACGGCACGACCCCGAGCTGGGCTACTTTGCCCGCAAGGCGCTCCGGCTGCTCGATGACCTCCGGGTGAAACACGGCGGCCTGAGCCGGCCTATCCCCATCGGCGACGAGGGCGGCACCCTACTGGTGGAGCTGAACCACATTTCCGCCGAGGTGCTTCCGCTGGGTTTCCGCAGCGGCGACAACGACAGCCGCATCCTTGCCGTGGCCAAGAACCTGGCCAATGAAGGCCGGAACGTCACGGTGGTTTCGAAGGATCTCCCCATGCGGGTTAAGGCCTCCGCTATGGGACTTACTGCCGACGAATACCGCAACGAGCTCGTGAAGGATTCGGGCTGGACCGGCGTTGCCGAGGTCGAGGCCAGCGAGGACCAAATTTCCACCCTCTACGGCCACGAGCCTGTCTTCATCCCCGCTGCCGCCGAAATGCCGGTCAACACCGGGCTGGTGATCCTCTCCAACCGGGGCTCAGCCCTGGGTCGGGTGGGCGCCGACAAGCAAGTGCGGCTGGTCAAGGGGGACCGGGACGTGTTCGGGCTCCACGGCCGATCGGCGGAACAGCGGCTGGCCATCGACATGTTGATGGATCCCGCCGTCGGAATCGTTTCGATCGGCGGACGGGCCGGCACCGGAAAATCCGCGCTGGCCCTGTGTGCCGGCCTGGAAGCGGTGCTGGAACGCCGCGAGCACCGCAAGGTGATCGTCTTCCGCCCGCTATACGCCGTGGGTGGCCAGGAACTTGGCTACCTGCCCGGCTCCGAGTCGGAAAAGATGAACCCCTGGGCACAGGCGGTCTTTGACACGCTCGGCGCCCTGGTCAGCCAGGAAGTCGTGGAAGAAGTCATGGACCGCGGCATGCTCGAGGTCATGCCGCTGACCCACATCCGCGGCCGCTCCCTGAACGACGCCTTCGTGATCGTCGATGAGGCCCAGTCACTCGAGAAGAACGTCCTCCTCACCGTGATGAGCCGCATCGGGCAGAACTCCAAGATCGTCCTCACCCACGACATCGCCCAACGCGACAACCTGCGCGTCGGCCGGCATGACGGTATTGCCGCCGTCGTCGAAACCCTGAAAGGACACCCGCTCTTCGGCCACATCACCCTCACCCGCTCCGAAAGGTCCCCCATCGCAGCCCTGGTAACCGAACTCCTGGAGGGCGCAGAGATCTAGGCCTCCGGATGAGGAAGGTGCCGATCGAAGCACATGCCTGGTCGCGGTCCTTCTCGTAGGAGCGCATCGCGGCGCATCGGGTCCCGGAGGTCGCTCAGCGACCGAAGGGGCCCCTATGCGCTGTGTCTAAGCGACGGAGAAGGGCCGGGGGGCCTGGCGAGCCCAACCGCCCTCAACCGATGCCGAGGAACTTGGCTGCTGCTTCGCGTCCTTTCACCTGCAGGGTCCAGTCGGGGCGCTTGAAGGTTGCGGGGGTGAGGCGCACTTTTTGGACTTCGACGGATTTGCCGCCCCAGGACTGCCTGTTGGTGCCGTTGAGTTCGTAGCCGAGGGAGCGGGACACGCCCAAGGAGGCGGCGTTCCAGGCGGCGGCTTCGGATTCGGCCACCTCGGCGCCGAGCCAGTCGAACGCGTAAAGCGCGACGGCGGCCCGCATCTCGGTACCGAGCCCCCGGCGGTGGAAGGACTGCTTCAGCCACGAGCCGGTACTGACCGTCTTGAGGGTGGCAAAGTCCTTGGCACCGATGTCCTGGCAGCCGACGAATTCGTCCTGGTACCAGATGCCCAGGAGCAGCGTCCAGTCCTCGGGTGTGGCCTGGCCACGGCAGCGCCAGTACCACTGCGCCATGTTGTGCCCTAAGGACTCCGCCGGCAGTTCCGTCCATGGGATGCTGAAGGGGTTCCGGCCGGGTTCGTGGACTCCGCTCGCGGCCGCTGCAACTGCGGCGGGAATGTCGGTGTCGGCGATGGGACGCAGCACCAGGCGGGGTGTGGTCAGCTCGAGGCCGAAGAGGGGCCAGATGGAAGTCAGCGCGGTCATCAGGGAAGCCTAGCCGACGGCTGGCCGCGGACCCTGTCAAACGCCGGTGATGGCCGGAGAGGGAACCGTGATCAGGCCCGGATGTCCCAGCTGATGTGGCGGCGGACGTCCGTAAGGTTCATGGACTCGGCCACGAACAGGTCGTCCAGCATGTATTCGTCCACCGCGAGGATCCGGATCCAGTGCCCATAATCCGGGGTTGCCGGTTCCAGTGACCGGCTGGCGACGCAGACGCCGGTTTCCAGGTCGATCCGCACCCGGTTGCTGCCAGGCAGGCAGAGCGGAGCGGCCGGATCCGTTGGATGGTAGGACGCGGTAGGCGTCACGGTTGCCTCCAGCGCTGGTCGGCCATTGTGGTCCACGCGGCGAACGGCGTCGATCTCGACGGCGTTGGTGCCCGGGAACTCGATGGGGACCGGGGCGCTCCCGGCGAGTTCCACGGGATCGAGGGCTGCCGAGAAACGTCCGTTCCCGAACCCTGGTTCGCCGTATGCTGCCTCCGGCCGGCGCCTGACGAGGCCGCCGTCGTCGTAAACGGGCGCCACCAGCTGTGGCGGCAAGAGCCAGGACCTCCGGGTTGCACTGACATACAATCCGTCCTTGGAATCGTTGATGCCGGTGGTGCTGTGGAGGACAAGACGGTCAGCGGTTTCCAGGCGCAGCGCCCCGGGCCGGCGCAGCCAGGCGCGGACCAGGGGAGCAGACGGGTCCCGGCCATCGGTAAACGGTTCATCCCGGTATTCAAAGCGCAGGCACTGCCACTTCCAGGGGGAAGAACGGCAAAGGTTCCGGAACATGGTGCTTAGGTCCGCAGCGGCGGCGCCGCCCTCCGGATCCGGCCGGTGCCTGGTGTCCCATGTCGACATATCCACAGTTTACGCGTGGGCTCTGCGGTGCGGCGCGCGAATCCAGTAGCATCCGAGGGGTGATCCGACGACTCGATGGACTGTGGGATGCCGCCCCGCTGGCGTTCTGGCTGGTGCTGGCCGCATGTGCCTACTTTTTTGTTATTGCGGTGCGCCTGACGGTTATTGACGTGCGCCACCATCTGCTGCCCAACCGGATTGTTTTCCCCTCCTACGGTGTGGCCGGGGTCCTGTTGCTGGCGGCGGCCTTGGTGCACGTGATTTCCGGTCCTGCCGCGCTCTTGGGGTCACCTGACGGTGCTGCCGCGCTCCTGGGGATCCCGGCGCTGCGCATCCTGGCCGGGGGAGCGGTTCTGTGGGCCTTTTATTTTGTCCTTCGGATGGTTTACCCGCCCGGCATGGGCTTTGGCGACGTGAAGCTGGCCGGCGTCCTGGGGATGTACCTTGGCTACCTCGGCTGGGGACACGTCTTCGCTGGGACCTTCGCGGCTTTCCTGCTGGGTGGCCTCTGGTCCATGGCCCTGCTGGCGGCCCGCCGCGGCACCTTGAAATCCTCCATCCCTTTCGGCCCGTTTATGCTCGCCGGCGCCGCTGCCGCCATGCTCGTGCCGGCTTAGCGCGAGAGGACACCCGAAGCCCCGGTCCGCAGGCGCCACGAAAACAACAGGGGCGCCGCAACCCCAAAGATCGCGGCGCCCCTGCAGGCTTTTTGCGAGGGAGCCCGTGTAGGCGTTCACGATTGCGTCGCGCAGCTGGTCCGGCAGCTGGCTGAGTGCCTGCGGGTCAAGGGTGCCTGTGGACTGCGATGCCTGCTCGTGGACGCTCCGGCGCCGGTGAACGCGTTGGTCAGCGACTCTGAGAGCCGGTTGGTGAAAATCGCGCCGAACACTGCCATGCCCAGGGACGCTCCGACTTCGCGGGAGTAGTTGTTGGTGCTGGTCGCTGTGCCGATCTGATCGGCGGGGACAGAATTCTGCACCACCAGGACAACGACCTGCATGATCGATCCCAGTCCTGCGCCGAAGACGAACAGCTGGACGCAGATGACCCAGATGGGGGTTTCGGCGGTCAAGGTGGTGAGCCACAGCACCGCCGCGATCGTCAGGCCGGCGCCGAGGATGGGGAACATCTTGTACTTGCCGGTCTTGGAGATCCGGATCCCCGAATAGATGGCCATGCCCATGAGGCCCACCATCACGGGCAGCATAAGAAGCCAAGGATTCAGCCGCAGAAGTCCCGGAGGACACCTGCAGGAACGTGGGGACGAAGGCGATGGCCGCTGCGGCGGAGATGAGCATTCCGGCGCCGAAGGCCCACGTCAGCGGTGAATCCCAGCCTTCATCCTTCTCGCCGCCGAAGTCGGTGAAGAAGATCAGGCACGTTGCACTAAATCTCCAAGAGTGCAAAAATGCGCGCTCCAAGAACGACGGCGGCCGGCGCCTTCCGTGGGGAAGGTGCCGGCCGCCGTCGTACTGTGTCGTTGAGTGCTTTGGTGCCGGGGCTATGCCTTGTGCGGCGGGCGCGTCATGGACATAACGTCCAGTGCGGTATCCAGCTGCTCTTCGGTGACCTCGCCGCGTTCCAGGAAGCCCATGGCGACGACGGTCTCACGGATGGTGAGGCCCTCGGCCACGGCCTTCTTGGCGATCTTCGCCGCGTTTTCGTAGCCGATGTACTTGTTCAGCGGCGTCACGATCGAGGGGGACGCCTCGGCGAGGAAGCGTGCCCGTTCCACGTTCGCGGTGATGCCGTCGATCATCTTGTCCGCCATGACCCGGCTGGTGTTGGCCAACAGGCGGATGGACTCGAGCAGGTTGGCGGCCATCACGGGGATGCCGACGTTGAGTTCGAAGGCGCCGTTGGTGCCGGACCAGGCGATGGCGGTGTCGTTGCCGATGACCTGGGCGCAGACCATGATGGACGCCTCGCAGATGACGGGGTTGACCTTGCCCGGCATGATAGAGGAGCCCGGCTGCAGGTCCGGGATGGCGATTTCGCCGAGGCCGGTGTTGGGGCCGGAGCCCATCCAGCGGAGGTCATTGTTGATCTTCATGAAGGAGATCGCGATGTTGCGCAGCTGGCTGGAGCCTTCGATGAGGCCGTCGCGGTTGGCCTGGGCCTCGAAGTGGTCCCGGGCTTCGGTCAGCGGCAGGCCGGTGTCCGTAGCGAGCAGTTCGATGACACGTTCCGGGAATCCGGCCGGAGTGTTGATGCCGGTGCCCACCGCGGTGCCGCCGAGCGGAACTTCGGCAACGCGGGGGAGGGCGGCGTTGATGCGCTCGATGCCGTAGCGGACCTGGGCTGCGTAGCCGCCGAACTCCTGGCCGAGCGTCACCGGGGTGGCGTCCATGAGGTGGGTGCGGCCGGACTTGACGACGTCCTTGAACTCCACGGCCTTGCGCTCCAGCGACTCGGCGAGGTAGCCAAGCGCCGGGATGAGGTCGTTGATCAAGGCCGAGGTGGCGGCCACGTGGACCGAGGTGGGGAAGACATCGTTGGATGACTGCGAGGCGTTGACGTGGTCGTTCGGGTGGACAACCTTGTCGCTGCCGGCGGCCTTGAGGGCGCGCGTGGCCAGCTCGGCAATGACCTCGTTGGTGTTCATGTTCGAGGACGTGCCGGAGCCGGTCTGGAAAACGTCGATGGGGAAGTCGCCGTCATACTTACCGGCAGCTACCTCATCAGCAGCCGCAGCGATTGCCTTGGCCAGCTCGCCGTCGAGCACTCCAAGTTCTGCGTTGGCCTGGGCGGCTGCCTTCTTGACCCGAGCGAGCGCCTCGATGTGCGCGCGTTCCAGGGTCTTGCCGGAGATGGGGAAGTTTTCAACTGCACGCTGCGTCTGTGCACGGTACAGGGCGTTCACGGGGACGCGGACTTCGCCCATCGTGTCGTGTTCAATGCGGAATTCTTCAGTGGAAGTCATGGGGCTAGCTTAGGGCGATCGGGGGCCCGGACTAAAACCGTGAACCGCATGCTACGGGCACTGAATCGGGCTGGGCCTAGACGTCGCCGATCCCGGAAACCACGTTCGCGCGGCCTTCGGCGAGGCTGTAGGAGAGGCCGATCACCGCGGCGCGGCCGTTCTCGATTGCGGCGGAAATCACACGGGAGCTGTCCACAAGGCGCTGGGACGTTTGCTTGACGTGCTCCACCACCATGTCGTTCACCTCGTGCTCGCCGTTCCGCATGGACGTCAGAACCGATGGCGTGATGCGCTCCACCAGGTCCCGCATAAAGCCCACCGGCATGTTGCCGGTGTCCACCGCGGACTTCGTAGCGCTGACGGCGCCGCAGCTGTCATGCCCCAACACCACGATCAGCGGCACCCCCAGCACACTGATGCTGTACTCAAGGGAGCCCAATACGGCGTCGTCAATCACTTGGCCGGCGGTGCGAACCACAAAGGCGTCCCCCAGGCCGAGGTCGAAGATAATCTCCGCGGCGAGCCGGGAGTCCGAGCAGCCGAAGATCACGGCAAACGGGTGCTGGTTTTCCACCAGCGACGACCGGCGGGACGCGTCCTGGTTCGGGTGCGACGATTCGCCGGCAACAAAGCGTTCGTTGCCTTCGCGCATGCGGCGCCAGGCAAGTGCGGGGGTCAGATAGGTAGCCACGGGATTACTTTACGGGGCGGTGCTGGGTGACTGTGAAACTGTGACGGCCGGGTTGGCATCCATGGACTGCACGACGGCGGTGGCGAGTTCGGCGAATTCGTCCAGCTGTGCGCTTCCCGTCAGGACAACGGTGGTTCCGCGGTAATTCAGCACCATGCTCTTCTCGCCTTTGCCGGTGTCATGCAGCTCCCACTCCTGTCCGCCCGCCGTGCGCGTTCCCGTCACGGGAGCGCTCTTGGTCTGCTGGACGAGCCAGGTGGGGTTGGACTGGCGGGTCTGGACCAGGCCGATGAAGGACTCTTTCGGGGTCAGGTAGCCAACTTCCCAGGTGGGAACGCCGCTGCCGCTGCCCGACTCCCATCGTGCGTAGTTGGACGAGAACGACTTGCCGGTGTCCGGTGTTACGGGTGTGAATCCCGCCACATCCGTCGCGTTCCGGGCCACAGCGCTGACATCGATATCCGGCCGGAATCCCTCGCTCTTGGGGAAGGGGTTCATCAGGATGACGGGCAGGAAGGCGGCGATGCTGACCACCAAGGCAACGATCATGCCGATCACGGAGGCATTGGCGCGTTTTGCCGCTGCGGCCGGGATCACTGGGCGGACGGGGGCTGGTTCGGCCCTCCCTGCGCCGTCGCCTTCAGCTCCGGAGTCGGAGGGGTCGGTCCCGGGACTGGTCATTTCCTGCATTTCACTCACCCCTCTATAGTCGCCCATGTTCAGGCGCAACTCACAGTCGGGGGTTGCCCGAGACGGAAGGTCCATGTTGCAGGGCTGCGTCATGCCACGCTTCTAAGGCGCCGCCACGACTATGATCAGTACCAGAGGAATCACCGCACCGGCTGAATCCGGCGGAGCGGGTCCAATGATCGCCACTCGAAGAAGAGGTTCACGTGTCACCAGCGCCTATGACCCAGCAGTATTCCACGATTTCCCCCTCCCTGGCCGTGGGGATCGACGAGCCGGACCGCAACCTTGCACTGGAACTCGTCCGCGTCACCGAGGCAGCGGCCATCGCCGGCGGCCACTGGGTTGGCTTCGGCGACAAGAACAAGGCCGACGGCGCGGCCGTTGACGCCATGCGCTCCTTCCTTCACACGGTCCACTTCAACGGCGTTGTGGTCATCGGCGAAGGCGAAAAAGACGAAGCCCCCATGCTGTTCAACGGCGAACATGTTGGCGACGGCACGGGACCCGAGTGTGACGTCGCCGTGGACCCGATCGACGGCACCCGCCTGACCGCCCTCGGCATCAACAACGCCCTAGCAGTCCTCGCAGTGGCTGAGCGCGGCTCCATGTTCGATCCGTCCGCCGTGTTCTACATGGAGAAGCTCGTCACGGGCCCGGAAGCCGCCGACATGGTGGACCTCCGGCTGCCGGTCAAGCAGAACCTGCACCTGATTGCCAAGGCGAAGGGCGTGAAGGTCAACCAGCTCAACGTCATGATCCTTGACCGCGACCGCCACCGTCCGCTGGTCGAAGAGATCCGCGAAGCCGGTGCGCGCACCAAGTTCATCATGGACGGCGACGTTGCCGGCGCAATTGCCGCAGCCCGCTCCGGTACCGGCGTTGACGCCCTCATGGGCATCGGCGGCACGCCGGAGGGCATCGTTGCAGCCTGTGCCATCAAGTCGCTCGGCGGCGTTATCCAGGGCCGGCTGTGGCCCACGAGTGACGACGAGAAGCAGAAGGCCATCGACGCCGGCCACGACCTGGACCGCGTGCTGTCCACCAATGACCTTGTCTCCAGCGACAACTGCTACTTCGCCGCCACCGGCATCACCGACGGCGACCTCCTGAAGGGCGTCCGCTACTCCAAGGACAAGGTCCTCACCCAGTCCATCGTGATGCGTTCCAAGTCCGGCACTATCCGCTTTGTCGACGGCGAGCACCAGGCCAGCAAGTGGGAAGGCTACGCCCGCAAGAACTAGCAGGTTCTTCACCCCGCGTAATCCTGCGCGAACTGGCAGCTAATGACCCCAAATCCCTGATTTGTCGTCATCAGCTGCCAGTTCGCGTATCAGCAGGTAACTCAGCCTGTGGATAACGAAAACCGCCAGCCGAAATCGGTCCACAATGGAGCATGTCCCGGACGCCCATGCCTCCTCAGCTCCCGCACGGATCATTTCTTGTTGCCGATGCAGAGGCCCTGGGCCTCACTCGGAGACAGCTGAGCCGGGAGGGCATATTCACGCCCTCGCGCGGCATTAGACTGCCGCTGGGCAGCACCGGAAGTGTCGCAGAAAACATCCGCGCCTACAGCCGCCTTGACCCCAGTTGCGTCCTGACGCACTCCACCAGCGCAAGAATTTGCGGTATATGCCTGCCGGCGTGGCTGGAGCAGGACTGGAAGATCCACATTGCCCGCCCGGCAAACGGCTGCAAGCCGCGCCGCAGGAACGTTGTGGGTCACCAATTGTCGTTCAAGTCCGGCGAGGTCATATCGTTCGACGGAGTTCGGCTCACGTCAGCTGCTCGTACCTGGCTCGACCTGGCCACAATGCTGAACCTCAACGACCTTGTCGCGGCCGGTGACTCCGTTGTCGTCAGCCATGGAGATGACTTCCCGATGCAACGGAAGCCGCTGGCAACCGTGGCCGACCTGAGGCACATGGTGGGTCAGCATCCGGGAATGCGCGGGGTGAAAACGGCGCGGTTAGCCTTGGATCTGATCAGGGTTGGAGCAGACTCGGCACCCGAAAGCCTGATGCGGCTGGCACTGGTACAGGCGGGACTTCCCGAACCGACATTGAATGTTGTGCTCCGCAACGGGCTGGGTCACCCCGTGGTTTGGCCGGACGCTGCCTATCCGGATTATCGGATCGCACTGCAATATGACGGCGCCCACCACAGTGAACCTGACCAGCACCGCCGCGACATCAAGCGGCAGAGCCTGACTGAAAGTCTGGGCTGGCGAGAAATCCGTGTCCAGAAAAGTGACCTAGAGGGGGAACTGCCCTTCGTCGTCGAAAAGGTACGGGCGGTCCTGAGCGGTTCGTCGGCCCGGACCGGGTGGGAACGAACTGGCAGCTGATGACCCCAAACAGCGAAATTGAGGGTATTAGCTGCCAGTTCGCGCGGAAGGGGAGCGGAGGGCGCGGAGCCTGTCGCGCAGCTTGCGGGCCAGCTGGTAGGCGTTGTACCGGAGCTTCTTCACGGGGAGGTCCCAGGTGCCTGGGTACGCCACCTCGTGGCCGCCGAAGGACTTCTTGAAAGCGGTGAAACCTGCCCATTTGTGGTCGGGCTGGTCCGCAGGCGCAACACCCCACAGGTCTACGTGTTTCAGGCCCCGGTCCTTGGCGTCCGCCATCAGGGTCACCAGGAGCGGAATCCCTGCGCTGAGCTTGCGGTGCGAGTCGTCCAGGGCTGCGTGGGCGTACGTGCGCGTGTCCGCTGAGTCGTAGGCCAGGGCAGCGGCGATGGGTCCGCCGTGCAGCTCGGCGATAAAAAGCGTGGCAGCCCCGGCCGGCATCAGTGACGCGGCCACCTGGGTCAGGTATTCGTCGCTTTGGGGCTTGAATCCGTTGCGCCTGGCGGTCATGTGCAGGAAGTTCAGCAGGATCCGGATGTCTGCGGGGTCCTGGGAGGTCCGGAACGTGACACCCTTTTTGTGGATGTTCCGGTACAGGTTCCTGTTGACGGGCTTCATCGCCGCCAGGACATCCTTGAAGTCACCGTCCAGGTCCACCACCCAGCTGAGCTCGGGCTGCTGGTTGACCGGGGCGGGCTGCAGCCCGCGGCGCCGCAGCTCATCGGCCGCGGCCGGCATCTCCAGGCCGGCGGACACCGGCTCAATCCTGACAAACACAGCCCCGCACGACCGGGCCGTTGCCACCAGGGCGGCCAGGGCGCCGTCGAAGGCCTCCGCGGAGGATGCCACCGGTCCATAGGGGGCGTAGAGGACCTTGCCGGCCGGGTTTTTCTCCTCCACTGCCAGGAAGCTCCAGCCCGGGCCGGACTGCTGATGGACGGTGCGGCCCAGGGACGACTGGACGTCCGCCCAGGCGGGCGTCTGCAGGAAGTGGTCCACGGCTCAGGCCTTCAAGGACGTGGTCACGGCGAAGGCAATCGCCGGTGATTCGGCACCGGCCACCGGGTGCACGTTGACCGGTGCTTCCGCGGCGGGCAGGAAAGCGCTGCCACCGCGCGCCAGGTGCAGGTCGCCCTTGGGCGAGTCGAGATACACCGATCCGGCAACGACAATGACGACGGCGGCGCCCGCCTGGGCCAGTGGGACCGGCTCCGCGCCGGGGGCCAGTTCGATACGCTGAAGCTGGAACTCCCGGAAGGGCGGCTGGTAGAGCTCCTGGCCAAAGCCGGAGAATTCCGGCGTGAGCATCGGCACCGCCACCGGCCGGAATTCGATGGTCCGCAGCAGCTCCGGCACATCGATGTACTTCGGAGTCAGCCCGCCGCGGAGCACGTTGTCCGAGGACGCCATGACTTCGACACCCATGCCGTGCAGGTACGCGTGCACGTTGCCGGCCGGGAGGTAGACGGCTTCGCCGGGGGCCAGCGAAATCCTGTTCAGGAGCAACGAAATCAGAACGCCCGGATCGCCCGGGTACTTCTCGTTGAGGCTGATGACTGTGGACAGTTCCGCCTGGAACGGTGCCAGCGGAGCGCCGGAGATCAGGGCGGCCGCCACCATCGCTGTTGTGTGGGAGACGTCTTCGCCGCCCTTGATCAGTCGCTCGAAGGCGCTCCTGAGTCCCGCACCCTCGTCCGGGTTTTCCAGGACCTTGAGCAGCTCAACCAGCAGGGGCGGGATCTCGGTGTCCACCAGGTCGAAGCAGGCGGCGAGGTGGAGCAGGATCTTCCGGGTTGCAGCCGGCGCCCGGAACCCGCATAACGCTTCGAAGGGCGTCAGCGCGAAGATCATTTCGGGCTTGTGGTTGTCATCGCGGTAGTTGCGGTGATCGGCATCGGGCGCAATGCCTTCAGCATTTTCACGGGCGAATCCTGCTTTGGCCTGTTCGATGCTGGGATGGACCTGAAGCGACAACGGCAGGGCGGCAGCAAGGATCTTGGTCAGGAAAGGGAGCCGCGGGCCAAACTCGGCCACACATTCGCTGCCCAGGAAATGTTCCGGATCTTCGGCAATCAAGGCATCCAGCGGTCCCACGGAGCCGTCTGCCCGGCGGGCCATTGAAGGGGCCCCGGGGTGGGCGCCGATCCAGAGTTCCGCTTCCGCACGGCCGGACTCCGGGCGTCCCAGCAGCCCGGCGATGGCGGTTGTGGATCCCCAGGCGTAGTCGCGGATGACGTTTTCAATTTCGTACACAGCCGGTGTCCGTTCTTGGTCTTGAGGTCTACGTAGGCTTCAGTCAGGTGCTGCGGCCGGGTTTTCCGGGCGAAGGCGCAGCGGGCCTAGAGCGGCGCGCATTGGCCGTTGGTAGCCACCAGTTCACGCAGCGCCTGTTCGTTGCCTTCGCTCTTGAGCTGGTTCAGCATCGCCTCGGTGATCGGCTCGCCGTCGGGCGTTGTGGTCACCGGAGTGAAGTCCGACGACGGCGGGGCAGTCTGCGCGCCGGCTCCACCGGCTGCCGGGAACGCTGCCATGGGCAACTGCGCGGACGCCTGCAGCCGTCCGCCGGCACCGGCGGGCTCCACAAGGCCGTCGACGGGCGCGGCAGCCTGCGGTGCCGATGCGGAGGCCAGCAGCTGGTCCACTTTGTCGTGAATGATGTCAAAGTCGGGCACGGTGGAGAAGGACGCGTCAAAATCGGGTGGCCCGATGGTCAGCCGTTTGACCTCCTGGCCCTTGGCCTTCATGGCGAGATCCACGAAACTGCCCAGCTGTGAGGAGGAGATGTTTGAGTCCACAACCTTGGTGCCCGCACTGGCGATGTCCTCAAATTTTGCGAGCAGAGTTGCCGGGTCCAGCTGTTTGAGCATGGCCTGCTGAACGCATTGCTGCCGCTGGATCCGGGCGTAGTCGTCGACGAATTCGCGGGAGCGTCCATACCAGAGCGCGTGAAAGCCATCAAGGTGCTGGTCACCGGCGGCGATCCACCCGAGCGGCTTGCCATGGATGCCGTTGGCTTCGTCGATCATGTCCCCGCTCATGGGCACCCAGCCGCCGGCCTTGATCCGGATTCCACCCATGGCATCGATCAGTTTGGCGAAGCCGTCCATGTCCACCAGAACGTAGGCCTGGACTGTGATCCCGAGGGTTCCCGACACTGCTTCAAGAGTGGCTTGGGCGCCGGGGTCGGCGACGCCCGGATACAGGTCCGCGTGCTCGTTGGTCACTTCGGTGTTGATGGCGTTGATGAGACACGCGTCGCCGCAATCGTAGCCGTCCGGGTAGACCTGGCGCATGGGCGAGCCTTCGCTGAACTGGGCGTTCTGCAGGTTGCGCGGCACGGAGATGATGGCTGTCTGGCCGGTCTTGGCGTCCACGCTGAGTACGGACAGGCTGTCCGGGCGCCTGCCAGTGCGGTCGTCGCCGGCGTCACCTCCCATCATCAGGAAGTTGTAGCGGCCGTCCACGGGATCGATCGATGGTCCCGCCGCGAAGATGCTGCCGATGGCGTTGCGGCCCACGTTCAGCAGGTACGCGGCATACCCAAGGGTGCCGCTGCTCAGAACCAGGGCAAGGACAAGGGCAATGCCGACGGCGGGACGCGCCGCCGGTGCCAGCAGGACGGGGCGGATCAGCCGGAGTGTGTTGACGAACAGGAACGCCCATCCGAGTGCCAGTGCCACCAGGACCAGGATGATCACCAACGAGGCAAACTGATTGGTGATGATGTTGATCAGGAGCGACCGGTTCACGGCCAGCAGCAGCAGGGCGACCGCCAGCAAAGCCCAGGCGCTCAGGGTGACGCGCAGGGCAATACGGCCGAGCGTGCGGTCGCCGGCCACAATTTGGGCGCTGCCGGGCACGAGGAGGGTCATCAGGACCAAGGCAAAGCCCCGTTTGGTCCGGACGGGCACGGAGGCGCTAGACGGATACCGGACAGGATCAGTCATGACCGTGCCGGTTGCTGGCTGCTGCGGTTCGCTTCTGGACATGTCCGGTTCCTTAACGGCTGCCCCGGAGAACACCATTGCCGTCGGCGAAGACTTCGCTGACTTTCTGCCTGAGGTTGGCTCCCTTGCGGGTGGCGACGTCGTTGAGTTCCTGGGCGAAGACCAGGAGGTCGGCGCGAAGCGAGGCTGCCAGCTCGTCCGTACCCGACGCGAGGATCCGGACTGCAAGCAGGCCTGCGTTCCGGGCACCGGCAATGGACACGGTGGCTACGGGAACGCCGGCCGGCATTTGCACGATGGAGAGGAGGGAATCCATGCCGTCCAGGGTCTTCAGCGGGACCGGGACGCCAATGACGGGCAGGGGCGTCACGCTCGCCAGCATGCCGGGAAGGTGGGCAGCTCCGCCGGCGCCCGCGATGATGACCCGCAGCCCGCGCTCGTGGGCGGTCTGGCCGTACCGGATCATTTCGGTGGGCATCCGGTGAGCGGAGACCACATCGGCTTCAAAGGAGATCCCGAACTCAGCCAATGCATCCGCGGCGGCCTCCATGACCGGCCAATCCGAGTCTGAGCCCATGACCAGCCCAACGACGGGACGGGGGCCGGTGCTGCCGGTGGTGGATTCGGTGGTCATGCGTTCTCCTCGGAAATCCGTGCTGATTCTTCGGTGGGAACCCGGCCGTCGCGGATGATGGCCGCCACACGGGTTGCCCGTTGCCGGACCGAGTCCACGTCATCTGTGGAGGTCCCTACCAGGTTGACATGGCCAATCTTGCGTCCGGGACGCACTGATTTGCCGTAGCAGTGGACCTTGGCGGCCGGCTCGCTGGCAAGGGCGGCCGGGTAGGCGGAAAACAGATCCTGGTTGTCGCCGCCGAGGAAGTTCTTCATGACCACTACCGGGCCCAGGATGTCGGTGGCACCCAGCGGCAGGTCCAGGACCGCCCGCAGGTGCTGCTCAAACTGACTGGTAACCGAACCGTCTTGGGTCCAGTGGCCGGTGTTGTGGGGACGCATGGCGAGTTCGTTGATAAGGAAGCCGACGCCGGAGCCCGGCGTTTCAAAGAGTTCCGCCGCCATCACTCCGGTGACGCCCAGTTCCGTGGCGACGCGCAGTGCCGCGTCTTCCGCGGCCGCGGCGACCTCGAGGGGGATGTCCAGGGCAGGGGCAATGACTTCGTCGCAGACGCCATCCACCTGGATGGTGTGCACCACCGGCCAGGCCCTCGCTTCGCCGCCCGGGGTCCGCGCCACTAGCGCGGACAGTTCGCGGCTGAACTCAACTTTGGCTTCGGCGAGGAGCGGGCTCATGGCCTCGAACCACGGAGCAGCCTCTTCGGCACCGTCGGCGGAGTCGATGATCCGTACGCCCTTGCCGTCGTAGCCGCCGCGGGGCATCTTGAGGACAACGGGCCAGCCGGTTTCTTCGCCGAATCTGACGAGCGCTGCGACGTCAGCGACGGCGGCCCAGGTGGGGTTTGGGAGTCCCAGGCTGTCAATGGCAGCCCTCATCACCAGTTTGTCCTGTGCATTGACCAGGGCGTCTGGACCGGGCTGGACATTCACACCGGCGGCCAAAAGCGCACGGAGGTGGTCCGCGGGGACGTGTTCGTGGTCGAACGTCATGACATCCAGGCCGTCCGCGAAGTCGAGGAGTGTCTGGAGGTCCTTGTAGTCACCCACAGGTGAAGTGGATACAGCCGACACGGCTGAAACGTCCTCCGCCTCAGCCAGGACACGGAGTTCAAAGCCAAGGGCGGTAGCGGCCGGGGCCATCATGCGCGCGAGTTGGCCGCCGCCAACCACGCCGATTACTGGAAAAGTCACATGTGCCAGCCTACAGAAAAGCTCACCGGATCCGGGCTTTGGGACGTCGAGGGGCCCGCTTTTCGGGTATTTCCACTTGTACCCTGTGCTCCGCGTGGGCCGGTTCACCGATTTCGGGTCTAAAATAGACCTCTGGCCGTGTGGCCCATTGAACGGACGGCCATGGAGGGTCATGTTTAGCGCACTTGCAGATCGTATCCGGGGGCTCGCCTCGCTATTTTGGCGTGAAGTGGCCAAGTTCGGAGCCGTGGGCGGTGTGGCCTTCGTCATTGACTCGGCAATCTTTATCTGGCTATTCACCGGACCGATGCACGGCAGCGAGGTCTGGGCCAAGGCCGTGGCAACCATCGTGGCAAGCATCTTCTCGTGGGTTGCCAACCGTTACTGGACGTTCCGCCACCGCAAGCAGGCCAATGTGGCCCGCGAGGCCGTGCTCTTCGCCCTCATGAACCTGGTGGGGCTCCTGATCGCCTCAGGCTGCGTCTGGTTCGCGAAGTACATTCTGGACCTGAACGACAAACCCTCGCTCTTTATTGCCGGCAGTGTGGTGGGCCTGGTCCTGGGCACCATCTTCCGCTTCTTCGCCTACCGGTTCTGGGTCTTCAACGAAGAACTGGACCAGGAGCCGGAGTTCTCACACGACCACGAGCTCATCGAGCGGCATCACCAAGAGAAGGCCGCTGCGGCCGCCGCCCAGCGCGGGGAACTGCCGGAGAGGGACTCACCGGGAAGCCGCCGGCAGCCCTGACGCAGGAAGCTATTGGCCGTGGATGCGTTCCGCGGCCAACAGCTTGTCCGTCAGTTCCACGTCGGGGTGCGCCAGCACCACTGAGCCACCGCTGTGCCACGCCCCGAGCGAGTTTGCCAGCGCCGGCTCCAGGCCTTCCCCGGCCGGGACCAGGAGCCTGACCCCTTCCTCGTGCGACGCAGCAAAACCAGTGATCAGGCTTTCGTGGGCGTGCTGCTGGCCGTCTCCGGCCCGAACGGCACGGCCGGCAGCTGAAGGTTCTGTGTGCGCCATAAAGACGTCACCATGGGAGCGCACCTCGGCGGCGTAGTCGATGACTCCGGCAGGCAAGTTACCCGGCCACCGCATCGCCAAGGCCGGCAGCGCGACGGCGATAACGGCGTCGTACTTTCCCTCAACGGTTCCCGGCCGGTCGGTGACGAGGAGCTCCGCGTCCCCGCCGTCGAGGACTGTTTCCATGCCCAGCTGCCAGGCGGCCAGCGCCCAGATCATCGACTTCCAGTGGGCAGGCAGGTCAAAGTTCAGCCGCATGCCGGGCTCGGCGTCGAATTCGTCCTGCAGCAGATTACTGGTTTTTGCCACCCAGTTGTCCAGCACGCGACCGGAGAGTTCCACTCGCTCGGAGTCCGGGCCGTACCAGGTCAGGCGGGGCGACGTGGCGTGGCCGGAACGCAGGGTGGTCATCAGATTTATCGCCGGGATACTCATGGCTTTATCTTGTCACGGACCCCGTGGGGCGTCCTTGGGGGGAAGCCGCGCGCGGAGTCCCTCAAGGGCCCAGCGGGCCCGGCCATAGCTGTGATTTTACTCACAGGAGTTTCTCATCCTATTTGTCTTATGCGGGCCGGCCCTGTATTTTTGGCCGGTATTCAGCGGAAACGGGACCTTTTGGCCGCCGATGTGGACCGTCAGACGTCCGGCGCGGTGAGCCTTCGGAAAACTCCCGGGCGTGGCGTGCCAGCGATTGGCCCGGAAAGTTGATTATTATCCCGTCCACGGCTTGACTCCCCACTAGTTACACACGTGTAATTAGATATCGAAAGTCGCTGCATAAATTCAGGCACACAACCGAGTGTCCAAGGATCCAGGCAGGGACTGCAACTTTCAGGAGGGTCGCCGTGGGGCAAGCAGAGCGTATCCATGAAGATGCCATCGTCGCCGGCCAGGCAACGGCTAAATACCGCGCACGGGGGGTGCCGAGCGACTGGTACGTGGATCCTGCCGATCCTGACGCCGCGGACCGCTATAACCGCAATACCAAAGACTCCCTCCAGGGCCAGGCCACAGCCTTCCTGGCGGCGCACGAAGCACTCCTTGACGGCGGACACGACCAGGACGATGACGACCTGGATCCGCCCATGGAACTGCGCACCCCGGCGCAGGGGACAAACACCCAGCCGGTGTGGATCGGACTGCCGTTCCGGCAGGACTTCGACGACGAAGGTGAACTCGGCTGGCAGGCTGATGCATTGTGCGCGCAAACGGATCCGGAAGCTTTCTTTCCGGAGAAGGGCGGATCCACGCGCGACGCCAAGAAGGTCTGCGGTGCATGCAATGTGCGGTCGCAGTGCCTGGAATACGCGTTGGCAAACGACGAACGGTTCGGCATTTGGGGTGGCCTTTCCGAGCGCGAGCGCCGGCGGCTAAGGAAGCGAGCAATCTAATTCTTCAGGAAGTACACGTCACTGCCGTTGTGGTGTCCCACAACGGCAGTGCCTATCTCCCCAGAACCCTGGCTGCCCTCGCGGACCAGACCCGGCCCGCCGACTCCCTCATCGGAGTGGACACTGGATCGCGCGATGACTCCGCCATCCTCCTGGAACGGGCCTTCGGCGCAACCAATGTGAGCACGTTCCCACACGGCAAGAGCGGCATGGGCGGCGCCGTACGCGCCGGGCTCAACACGCACGCGCCCTGGGGAGGGCAGTCCCAGCGCGCCGCCACAGAATGGGTCTGGCTGCTTCACGACGATGCTGCCCCGGCCCCGGAGGCCCTGGCCGAACTCCTGAGTGCCGTGGAACGCGCACCATCCGTGACCGTGGCCGGCTGCAAGCAACTGGACTGGCACACCGAGCGCCGGCTGATCGACGTCGGACTCTCCACCAGCCGCTGGGCCGAGCGGCTTACCCTGATCGATGCCGACGAACTGGATCAGGGCCAGTACAACGGCCGCACCGACACTTTTGCGGTTAACTCGGCCGGTATGCTGGTCCGCCGGGATATCTGGGAGCTCCTGAAGGGGTTTGACCCCGCACTCCCGGGCACCGGCGACGACGTCGACTTCTGCTGGCGCAACCGGCTCGCCGGGCACCGTGTGGTGGTAGTTCCCACTGCGCGGATGTTCCACGTAGCCCACCGGCCCCATGCCCAGGGAAATGCTTCCGCGGCGCGGAAAGCCCAGGTCCATCTGCGCCTCAAGCACGCCCCGCTCTGGAAAGTGCCCGCCCATGCAGCCGGTGCGCTGCTGGGCAGCATCTTCAAACTCGTACTCAGCATTGCAGTCAAGGACCCCGGGCACGGTTTCTCCCAGCTTGTCGCCACGTTCGCTGCCCTGGCCCGGCCGGGTGCCGTGGCAAAGGCCCGCCGGACCGCGGCAAACAGCCGGCGGATCCGGCGTACCGTCATCAAGAAGCTGCAGACGCCACGTCGTGAAGTCTGGAACCACCGCCGTTCCCTGATGGAGGCCCTGGGCGCCGACACCTCCACGGCCGATGGCCTGGTCCATGACCCCCTGGCGGACCAGCCGACGGGGGACTCATCGGATGACTTCGCTGCTCTGACCACCAGCGAACGGGGTTGGGTTGGGACAGGCGCCCTCGCGGCCGTCATCATCGCGTCCGTGGCTTCCCTCGCGGCGTTCAGCGGCCTGTTCCGGGCAGAAGCTGTTTCCGGCGGAGGCCTCATTCCGGTGTCCGCCACCCTTGGTGAAATCTGGCACCACGCCTCCAGTTGGTGGATCAGCCTGGGGGCAGGGCTTCCGGGCAGGGGAGACCCCTTCGGCTATGTGCTGTGGATCCTTGGCCTGCTCGGCGGGGGAGATGCCAACGCGGCCATGGCCTGGCTCCTGTTGCTCGCCGCTCCGCTGTCCGGCCTGACGGCATGGTTTGCTGCCGGGGGCCTGACCATCCGGCGCCGCTTCCGCCTCGTTGCCGCTCTCTTCTGGGCGGCCGCTCCAGCCTTGCAGATAGCACTGAATCAAGGCCGAGCGGGTGCCCTGGTGGCCCACGTCATAATTCCGCTGCTGGTCCTGGCACTCCTGCGCGCCACGGGATCCGCTGTGGGCCACGGGCGTTTCATTGTCCCGTTCCCCGGAGACCGGCGTTTCACCGAAAAGCCGCCCGCACGGCCAGGGATCAACGGCATGCCGTCCTGGACCGCGGCTGCCGCCGCAGGGTTAACGCTGGGCGTTGTGACCGCGTCGGCGCCTTCACTGCTCGTCCCGGCCGTTGTGGTTATCGTGCTGTGCGGGCTGATGCTTGGCCGTCGTGGCCGCACGGTGTGGTGGGCTCTGTTGCCCAGCGCCGCACTCTTTCTTCCCTTCGGCCTGTCCGTTATCGACAGGCCGAGGGCCTTGCTGGCAGACCCGGGTGTTCCCCTGGGATTCGAGGCGGCCCCGCTGTGGCAGCAGTTCTTGGGACAGCCGCTGCTGTTCTCCACCGAGGGAGGCCTTTCCGGCCTTCCATTCTTCAGCGGCCAGGTTATCCCGTGGGCACTCGTGTTCGCCCTGCTGCTGGCCGGTCCCGTCCTGCTGCTTGCCGTTGCCGCCCTGTTCCTCCCGGGTAAGCGCAGCAGCACGGCACGTGTTCTCTGGGTGGCGGCACTGGTGATCTTCGCCGGTGGCTGGCTGGCAGGGCACGTTGCCACCGGCGCGACTGCGGACACCCTCGTGACACCGTTCACCGGTCCGGCCGTCTCCGCCGCCGGGTTCGCCCTGCTGGGGGCTGCCCTGATCGGTGCCGAGCGTTCGCTTGATGCGGCGGACCGGGCAGCCTCGCCGAGCATTCGGCGGAACGTGGCCCTTCGCTCCGCGACGGCTCTTGCCATGGTGGTGCTGCTGGCCGGTCCGCTGGCCGGCATGGCGGTGTGGTCGGCGCAGAACCTGCTCCGGTCCACAGTCACAGCACTCCCCGCCGAGGTGCCGGCTGGTCCTGCGCTGGGTACGCCGCGGCTGGTGGAGGCAGGCAGTGCACGGACGCTCCCCGCCACCGCCATAGACAGGGGCACCGGGCCGGAGCAGACGCGCACGCTGCTGATCAGCACCCAGGAGAACGGCGCCTTTGACGCGGCTCTGATGCGCGGCGCCGGGACCACCCTGGACAGCATGTCAGCGATTGCCGCCGCCCGGAACATCCGGGGCGCGCCCGGCCAGGAGACGTTAAGGGACGACGACGACGTCACGGCGTCGATCCGCAGCGTGGTGGCCACGATCGTGGCCGGGCAGGGCGTGGATCCCCGGCCCGAGCTTGAGCGCCTCGGCGCCGGGTTCGTGGTGCTGCGCTCGGCAGACACCGCCGCCCAGCTCACGGCCAGCAGGATGGACGCCGTGCCGGGGCTCGTTGCCGTCGGACAAACGGATGTCGGCTGGCTCTGGCGGATTACGCCGCTGAACCAGCCTGTGCTGCAGCCGGCCGACGTTGCCCATCGCGTCAGGATTGTGGACGGGGCCGGAGCCACGGTGGCACTAGTACCCTCCAGGTACGACGACGTCGACACCGCCGTTGCCGAGGGATCGGAAGGGCGGCTGGTGGTGCTCGCCGAACGGGCGGACCCGGGATGGAGCGCCTGGTTCGACGGGCGGAAGCTCACGGCAACGACGTCCGGCTCGGCCCAGGCCTTCACCTTGCCGGCCTCCGCCGGACACCTGACCATCCGCTACGACGCCCCCTGGGCCCTGTGGTCGGGAATCGCACAGATCACGGTGATCGGACTCACTGTTATGCTCGCCATTCCCATGCCCGCGCGCCGGCCCAACACTGGGCTCTCGAGGGACGAGGGATCTTTGCGTAAGGAACACCAGAATGCATAAGGACGCAGCCCGCAGGACCCCGCGCAAGCAGATGCTGGCGGGCCTGGTCTCGGCCGTGGCGATTGTGGCCGCGGCCGGTGCGGTGCTCGCTGCCGCGTCGGTCGCTCCGCAGCCGGCGGGGAGCCGCAGCATCCCGGCGGTGCTGGCTGCTGTTCCCGCTGGCGCCAGCGCAGGGGTATGTCCTGGCCCAGCCCGCCTGCTCGAAGGGACTGAGGCGGGCACTGACCCCCAGTTCAGCCCCGAATCCGCGACGGCGAAGAGCACCGTCACGGGCGCCGTCCTGAGCGCCCCCGGCGGTGTCCTGCCCGGCAGCAGGCTCGCCGCCCTTAACGGGACGCCCGCCGTCGAGATCGCCAAGGACGGCAGCCAGCCCGGCCAGGCGTCAGGTCCCCAGGATCTGACCGCCGGTGTCCTCGCCGGGCACAGAGTGGATAACGCCACCCTCCTGAGCGCCGACGCCGAGGCAGGCCGGAAGCCCTCAGCCGCCGGTGTTATGAAATTCACTGCCACGGACGGTGACCTGCAGGGCTCGGCGGCCGCCAATTGCCAGCCGCCCGCCAACGACCTCTGGCTCTCCGGTGCCAGCACCACAGTGGGCCGCACATCCGTCCTTGTCCTCAGCAACGCCTCAAGCACACCTGCCACCGTCAACCTGGAGCTTTTCGGCAGCAAGGGTCAGATCCAGGCTCCGGGCAGCAGGGGTCTGCTAGTCGCACCGGGAGGTACCCGCTCAATCGTCCTAGCCGGCCTGGCCCCTGGTGAAGCTCAGCTCACGGTCCATGTCCGGAGCGCGGGCGGTCCCGTGGCCGGGGCCATCCAGCAGAGTGTCCTGAGGGGGCTGACGCCCGGCGGCGTCGACTTCATTGCTCCGGGGGCCGCTCCTGCCGCACGGCAGGTCATGACCGGCGTAGACATCCAGGACGCCGGCGCGATCTCCGCCCTCACGGGAAACAGCGGCTTCAACGATGCCGGCCCCGCGCTGGCCATCACGGTTCCGGGACCGTCGGACGCGGTAGTGGAGGTCAAGCTCTTCGGCCGGGACGGCCAGAAAGCCCTCCCCGGCGGCGGCGTTGTCACGGCAAAAGCCGGGTCCGTCACCGAGATTTCGCTGGCTGGCGTCCCCGCCGGCCACTACACGGTGTCCACCAGTTCGGACGTGTCCTTTGTGGCCGCAACCCGGGTCACCCGGGGTGTCACGAACGAGAAGGCCTCGGACGTCGCCTGGGCTGCCTCCGGTGTCCGGCTGGGAAGCCAGCATGTGGTGCCCGTGCCACAGGGCGGTGACCGAACCCTCGTGTTCGGCGTCCTCGAGAACAGGGCCACAGTCTCCTATGCTGCCATCACCGCGGATGGCAAGATCCGCGCGGCCGCCACTGCCGACGTCGCCGGCGGCACCACAACGTCCATCAAGGTCCCCGACAAGGTGGAGGAGTCGGAAGTCGTGGCGTACGTTGTCTCCGCGTCCGGTGACGCCGCCTACGGCGCGCTGCTCCTGCAGCAGGAAGGCCGGGACGACGTCTCCACCGTGGCCTTTACGCCAGCCGCTTCAGGGCAGGAAAAAGTACCGGTTTCCTTGGGATACTGACCGTTCAGTACCGGCGGCGGTAGACCGGATCCAGGGTTTCCGGCGCTACGCCGAGCATTTCGGCAGTGTGTTCCACCACAACGTCGTGCACCAGGTCCTGGAGTTCCTCCCGGCTGCCGCAACCCTGCTCAACCACCCGGCGGTACAGGGTGATCACCGGGCCCTCCTCGGCTGTGGCGGGAGTGTAGGCGCCCATGGGAGGCGGCGCGGCGTCGGCCACCAACTGCTCCAGCTGCGGGGGTATCTCGTCGACGGCAAACCGTACGCCGTCGAGCGTTTTGCCCCAGATGTCGTGGAGTCGCTGCGCGGAATCGAGAACCATGTCATCAAAGCGGTCCGACCGCGTCCGATAACCGGGGTGCGTTGGCAACACCAGTTCCCCGCGCAGGCCACGGCCGTGGCGGTTCCGGCGGCGCATCGCAAAGCTTCGGCCGGGCGAACCCGAACCCGTTTCTGCGGCACGGACATCCGGGTCAGCCAAACGGACCGTAAAAGCTGAATCTTGGTTCGATGACTGCATACCTTGACTGTAAGCCCGGGCGCAGAATTACGCGACATAACCCCCGTTTGCGTGCCAGGGCGCGGCGGTCGTTTCGGCAAATACTCTGAACAAGCAGGGATACGGAGTAGTCTGTGATGTCGTGGGAGCTATCCGTCAATGTTCAAGGTCAGCCTGCCGTCAGTCGGCGGTGGCAACTTTGACGTACGTCTACGCCGACTCCACCGCCGTCCTGGGTCCGCTTGCCACCTACGCCGAGCCGCATTGTTACGATTTGTGCGAGCAGCACGCCGGGTCCCTGACCGTGCCCCGTGGCTGGGAAGTGCTTCGGCTGGCGATGCCGACCAGCCCGCAGCAGCCGGGACCAGACGACCTTTTGGCCCTCGCCAACGCGGTCCGCGAAGCAGCGGCCCTGCCGCCCAAGTCACAGACCATACCGGGCCAGCGTCCCTTGCATTCAGCGCTGGAGGCCCCGGCCGGGACGGAAGGCGTCCGCCGGGGGCATCTGCGCGTCCTGCGCGAACCTTCCTGAGGAGGATCTGGCGGTAGGCTGGAACCTGCTAATCAGTCAGCCAACGGCGCGAACGCGCCCCTGTCGGGAGCACCAATCATGCCAAAGATCAGTCCTGAACTGTTGTCCGTCCTCCGCTGTCCCGTGACCGGTTCGCCTCTGGTCCAGGAAGGCGAAGAGCTTGTGTCCACGACGGCGGCGGGAGATTCGGGCGTGAAGCTGCGCTACCCGATCGAGGACGGTATCCCGCTGCTGCTGCCGCCGGATCTTCTCCAGGCCGCGACCGCTGCCGGCTCGGACCAGCACGATTCCGCTGTCCGGCCGGCCACGGACCAAAGCCCGGCAGGTACTGCCTAGGCAACGCCTGGACAAACCGCACCACCACCAGCAGCCGGCTTTCGCAGACGCTTCAACGCCGTCGCCGCCATCGGACAAAGCAAAGGAACCCCATGACATTTGACTACAAGGTAGCCGACATCTCGCTGGCCGAAGCCGGCCGCCACCAGATCCGCCTGGCCGAGCACGAGATGCCAGGCCTCATGTCACTCCGTAAGGAGTTCGGACCCACCCAGCCGCTGAAGGGCGCCCGGATCGCCGGATCGCTGCACATGACGGTGCAGACTGCCGTCCTGATCGAAACCCTTACAGCCCTCGGTGCCGAGGTCCGCTGGGCCTCCTGCAACATCTTCTCCACCCAGGACGATGCCGCCGCGGCCGTCGTGGTGGGCAAGGGAACAGTCGAGGACCCGCAGGGTGTCCCGGTGTTCGCTTGGAAGGGCGAGACGCTGGAGGAATACTGGTGGACTGCCCAGCAGATCCTGGCCTGGCCCGGCGCGGACACGGATCCGGAACTCGGACCGAACATGATCCTGGACGACGGCGGCGACGCCACCATGCTGGTCCACAAGGGCGTTGAATTCGAAGCTGCCGGTGCTGTGCCGGCGGCAGGCGAAGACGAGTCCGAGGAAGGCCGGATCTTCCTGGACGTGCTACGCGCCTCGCTGCAGGGAGATCCGCAGCGGTGGACCCGGATCGGGGCCAGCCTGCGCGGCGTCACCGAGGAAACCACCACCGGCGTGCACCGCCTCTACCAGCTGGCTGAACAGGGCAAGCTGCTGTTCCCGGCCATCAACGTCAACGACTCGGTCACCAAGAGCAAGTTCGACAACAAGTACGGCATCCGCCACTCGCTGCCTGACGGCATCAACCGCGCCACCGATGTCCTGATGGGTGGCAAGGTGGCCGTCGTCTGCGGTTATGGCGACGTCGGCAAGGGAGCGGCAGAGGCATTCCGCGGCCAGGGTTCGCGCGTCATCGTCACCGAAATCGACCCCATCTGCGCCCTCCAGGCAGCCATGGACGGCTACCAGGTGGCCAAGCTTGAGTCAGTGCTGAGCGAAGGCCACATCTTCATCACCACCACCGGCAACAAGGACGTCATCCTTGCCGAACACATGGCCGGCATGCGTGACAAAGCCATCGTGGGCAACATCGGCCACTTCGACAACGAGATCGACATGGCCGGGCTGGGCCGGATCCCCGGCATCAAGAAGGTGGAAATCAAGCCCCAGGTGCACGAATGGGTCTTTGAAGCAGACCCGGCCACGGGACAGGGCAGCCGCTCCATCATCGTCCTGTCCGAGGGACGCCTGCTGAACCTGGGCAACGCCACCGGCCACCCGTCCTTCGTGATGAGCAACTCGTTCGCCAACCAGACGATCGCCCAGATCGAGCTGTGGACCAAGCGGGACCAGCCCGAAGGCGAACGCGAATACAGCAACCAGGTCTATGTTCTGCCCAAGATCCTGGACGAAAAGGTTGCCCGCCTGCACCTCGACGCCCTCGACGTGGAGCTTACGGAACTCTCCAAGGAACAGGCCGACTACCTGGACCTGGACATCGCCGGACCGTACAAGCCCGAGCACTATCGTTATTGACGCGTGATGCCCCGGGTGCGGACCGCGCCCGGGGCTGTTACGTCCAAGCATTAAGATCGGACTATGGAACCTGTTGTTAAGCCACGCCGGCGGGGGACCGCCAAGAAGATTCTCTTGGTGGCAGCCGTGTGTGTCCTTGCTGCAACGGGCGGCGTTTTCGCCGCCGTCGCGCCGGGTTTTGCGCGAGATGGCCTGGAGTCCGAAGCCAGCTCCGCAGTCCGGTCCGCGCCGGGAGTCGCATCGCCCGTGGTGGCCCCGGTCAAGGTGGACATCACGCCGGCCAACGCCGCAAAGCAGGTGAACCCGGCCACGCCGGTGTCGCTCACAGTGGGCAACGGCCGGATCGAGAGCGTCACGCTGACCAGCACCGCCGGTGAAGTAGTCCACGGCACCTTCGCCGGGGATGGTAGCAGCTGGACTGCAACCGACCCGCTGAAATTCAACACCGAGTACAGCTACACGTACGTGGTCACTGACGGTGCGGGCCGGGAGACCAGCACCACACAATCCTTCAGCACGGTTTCCAGCACGCACGAGGCGGATGCCGCCATCTACCCGCTGGACGGGATGAAGGTTGGTGTGGGTCAGCCATTGCAGGTCATCTTCAGCGAACCGGTGGTCAACCGGGATGCCGTGGAGAAGGCCATCAAAGTCACCTCCAGCGCGGGGCAGGCCGGAGCCTTCCACTGGTTCAGCGACACCATGGTCCGGTACCGCCCCGAGGCCTTCTGGGCGGCGAACTCCACCGTCACCATGGACATGCAGCTCTTCGGTGTGGACCTCGGCAACGGCCAGATTGCCAACTTCAACAAAAAGGTCACCGTCAATTTCGGTGACAAGCGGGTGGCTATCGCCGACGCCGCCGCACACACCTTCACGCTCAGCGTCAACGACCAGGTAGTGAAAACCCTCCCGGTCAGCATGGGTGACAAACGCTTTCCTTCAGCGCGTGGCTACGCCGTGCTGATGGAGAAGAACCGCCATGACCATTTCCGGGCAGCGAGCATTGGACTCAAGCCCGGCGATCCCGCCTATTACGGCGAAGTGGACGTCGAATATTCCATCCGACTCACCCTGAGCGGCGCCTACATCCACCAGGCGCTGGAGTCCGCCTACCCGTTCATCGGCAACACGAACGTCTCGCATGGCTGCATCGGGTTCGCTCCCGACGGCGCCGCCTGGGTTTTCGACAACATGACCACCGGCGATGTCGTTCAGATCATCAACACCGAAGGCGACTACGCCGCCGTCGACGACGGCTATGGCGACTGGAACATCCCCTGGGCGGAGTACAACAACTAGGACCCGTTCGGCCTAGGAACAGGTCCGGGACCGGTCCTAGGGGCCGAACGGCAGGCGGTCCAACCGCTCTGCCGTGGCCGAGTTCCGGCGCCGGGCCTGCTGCAGCCGCGCAAGTTCGCGGTGACGGCGTTCGGCGGTAACGGCCGCCAGGAACTGGTCCGGGCTGGTTCCCGGGGGCGGCAAAGGGGCCACATGCCCGGCCAGTTCCGTGGCGATCGACGCGGCCATTCCAGCGGCGGACAGCGGTGACATGCGCCCGGCCTGCCGGATGAATTGGGCGGCCTGCCGTGCGGTCGCATCCGGAATCCGTCCGATGTCTGCGGCCGTGGCCCAGGCCTGAAGCTGTGGGGGAACAAAGACGCGGACCGGTGCCTCCACTGGCACGCGCCGGCGCAGGGCATAGGTGCCGGCGAGGATGTCACCCAGCCGCTTGGAGCGGCTGTTGAAAAGGGCGACTCCGATGGCGAGGCCGCCCAGGGTCAGGTAGATTTCCAGGAATCCGGTCAGCCCCCGGATCACTGCGTGGCGGAACCGGATGGCGCCTCCGTCGTCCCTGACCACCCGCAGTCCGGCCGCCATTTTTCCGAGGGAGAGCCCCCGGGTGAGGGTCTCCACCGCCACAGGGACAATCACGAAGCAGAAGACCACACTCACCAGCGTCAGCGCCCGCATTGCCGCCTCGTCTAGGTCCTGGCCGGCGGCTGCGACGCCCAGCAGGATCAGGACCAGCAGGATGATGTTGAACAGGACATCCAGCAGCAGGCCAAGGGCACGGGCGGCGAAGGATGCGGGGCGCAGTTCCAGGACAACGGCCTCGCCGGTGATTATCGAACTCAAGCGGATACCCAATCCCTCGTCAACCATCCTGCGGACGCTCACAGTCTATGGCGGCTAGGCTGTTGCCGTGGATATGGATGCCTTCTCCGCCGCGAACGGGGACAAGTGGTCAAGGCTGCACCAGCTCGCCCATAAGCGGCGCCTCAGTGGGGAAGAGGCCGATGAACTGCTGCGCCTTTACCAGTCGACTTCGGCCCACCTTTCCTTCATCCGGTCGATTGCCCCGGAAAGCGGCCTTTCCGCGTCCTTGTCCGCCACCCTGGCCCAGTCTCGGACGCGTTTCACGGGCGCACGGTCCAACGCGATGGCGGACCTTGCCCGTTTCTTCGTGGCTGCCCTGCCGGCAGCCCTGTACCGCCTGCGGTGGCTGACGGTGGCCTGCGGCGTTGCATTTGTCCTGGTCGCCGGCGCCTACGCGCTCTGGATCGGGACCTCTCCGGAGGCCTTGCGGTCCGTTGCCTCGGAGGCTGCGGTGCGGCAGTACGTCGAGGAAGACTTCATGGATTATTATTCGGAAAATCCTGCGGCCTCGTTTGCGGGGGCCGTCTGGACCAACAATGCCTGGATCAGTGCGCAGGCGGTGGCCCTGGGCATCACCGGCATCTGGGTGCCCATGATCCTGTTCACGAACGCCCAGGGTGTCGGGATCGCCGCCGGAGTCTTCGCTGCCGTGGGCGAGCAGGATGTTTTTTACAGCTACATCCTGCCGCATGGACTGATGGAACTGACGGCTGTTTTTATTGCCTGCGCGGCGGGCCTGCGGATCTTCTGGGCCATGGTGTCCCCGGGACCACGGACGCGGGGACGGGCCGTGGCGGACGAAGGCAGGTCGCTGATCACCGTGGCCCTGGGGCTGGTGCTGGTGCTGTTCGTTTCCGGATTGGTGGAGGGCTTTGTCACGCCCAGTCCGCTTCCGGTATGGACCAAGATCGGCATCGGCCTGGCAGTGCTGGCTGCCTACTGGGGCTACGTCCTGGTGTGGGGACGGCGGGCCTATGACGCCGGTGAACGCGGCGATTTGATGGCCGGCGACGCTGGATACAGCGAAATCGCCGCATGAATCCGGTGGCGCCGGGGTGGCTCCTCGCCCTCGTGGAGGAGCGGGCGGTAGGCTCGGTATCAGATACACGGCGCTGCCCGGATCAGAGCCGGCGGCGTGGACCCCAACGGAAGTGACGCTGCTGTGAACGACAATTCGCCGACCCCTGCCAAACGCACGGAGCCGCAGCCGGATCCGGACCTGGATACTTCGTCGGACTCGGATGAGCCGGCCTTTGCTTGGCTTAAAGACTCCGGCTCCAGCACTCCCGAGGTGTCCCCAGTAAGTAGCGCCGGGCAGGGCGGTGTCACCCAGCCCGAAAGCCGCGCCGGCCGCAAAGCCGCGGAAGCCGCCGTCGAACCACCCGCCGTACCTTCCGTAGAAGAGTCACTCCGAAAAGAACCGTCCGCCCAGGGCGCCACCCGAAACGGTGCCCACTTCAGCGAGCCGCTGCCCACCTCCGCGCTGCAGGTCCGTCCGCCGCAGGAGGAAGTGGAGCGCCGCAACGCGGAGCGCGAAAGTGCGGCCAACGCCAAGCCCGTTGCCCCGCGCATCTGGCAAGTCCTGCTGGCCCTTTTCTACCCCGTGGTCCTGCTGGTGCTCGCCGTCCGCGCGGTCACCAGCCCGCTGTTTCTGTGGGCCGAGTACAACAGGCCCGGGTTTCCTGGCGACGGGTACGGGTTCAGCACCGACGACCGGATGACGTACGGCTCCTACGCGGTTGACTACCTCAGCAACTGGGCTGGGCCGCGGTACCTCGGCGACCTGGTCAACCGCAGCGGCGGGGACCTTTTCAAGGACGGCGAAGTCAGCCACATGGCCGACGTGAAAGTTGTCATCCTCTCGGCCTTTGGCGGGGGAGCGCTCCTGATCGTCCTCAGCCTCGTCGCCATCGCGTACCTGCGCCGCCGCAGCACTGGCGGAGTGCGCCGCGGACTGTTTGCGGGGTCCATTGTTGCGCTGGCGATCATCCTGGGTATCGGCGCATTGGCCGTGCTCGGCTGGCAACAGTTCTTTACCGAATTCCACCGGATCTTCTTCGCCAGCGGTTCCTGGACGTTCGCCCTGGAAGACACGCTCATCAGGCTGTTCCCGGGCCAGTTCTGGATCGATGCCGGCATTGTCATTGCCGCGCTGGTCCTCCTGGCGGCTCTGGTGACGCTGATCCTCACCTGGCCCACCCGCCGCCGTCGCGGCCTGGCCAAGGATGAGCCGAGCGCCGCAGAGGTCCAGCCGTAAACAGCTGCCCGTGTTCAGCCGTTTAGTTTGGCGGGCTGCTGCTTGCGTCCGGTGATGGTCAGGAAACCCTCCGGGTCCAGCTCGCCGAGGTCCCCGGTGCGGAAGAATCCGTCCATAAAGGCCTCGGCGTTGGCGGCTCCGTTGGCGTGGTAACCCTTGAACACGCCGATCCCCTTGACCAGCACTTCGCCGTCCTCGGCCACGCGGATGGTAGTGCCCGGCAGGGGGACGCCCACGCTGCCCACCTTGGTCCGGGCAGGCGTGTTGGACGTACAGGGCGCCGTTGTCTCGCTCAGCCCGTAGCCCTCAAGGACCGGGATTCCGGCGCCTCTGAAGAAGTGCGCGTCCTCGAGGGCCAGGGGGCTGGCCGCCGATACGGCGTAGCGGACCCGGCCGCCCAGGAGCCGGCGGAGCTTCGGGTACACCAGCCGGTCAAAGACGGCATGCCGCACGCGCAACGCCAGCCCGGGTCCGCTGCTCCCGCCGCGGGCCACGTGGTCCTGTGCCGTCGAGAAGCGGATGGCGGCGGTTGACGCAGCCCCGAAGATCCTGGCTTTCCCGGACTCGGCAGCCTGGTGCGCGGCGTCCGCCCGGACCTTCTCGAGCGTCCGGGGCATCGCCAGGAGGAACGTGGGTTTGAACGTGCCCAGATCCGCCGGCAGATCAGAAGGACGGGTGACGTGGCCCAGGGTGGCACCGGCATGGAGGCACGCCACCTGGGCGGCGCGGGCGAGCACCTGGGCCAGCGGCAGGGACATCAGGGTGCGTGCATTCTGCGCCTTGAGGATCTCCGGGAGAAAAGCGACGACGTTGACGGCAACGAGCGCAAAGTTGCCGTGGGTGATCTCGCAGCCACTGGGACGTCCGGTGGTGCCGGAGGGGTAGACCAGGGATGCGACGTCGTCCAGGCTCGCGGCGGAGCGGTGGCGTTCCAGCTCGGCGTCCGTGACGCCCATTCCGGCAGCCGAGAGGCTGGCGAGGTTCGGGGCCTCGCCGTCGTCGTCCATCCTCACTACCGTGACCAGCCGGTCCTTGAGCAGGGCGGAGGTCTCCAGGATGCCTGTCATGAGCGCCACTTTGCCGCGGTCCTCGGCGAACACCCGCCGCGCGCCGGCGTCGTGCAGGATCCACTCCACCTGGCCGGGGGTCGAGGTCTCGTCGATGGGAACACTGACACCGCCGGCGAACCAGATGGCGAAGTCAACCAGCGCCCACTCATAGCGGGTGGCGGACATAACGGCCACGGTGTCGCCCGGCTCCAGGCCGCCGGCGATCAGTCCTTTGGCGAGGGCGCAGACATCGTGCAGGAATTTTTGCGCCGGAACGTCGGTCCAGCCGTTGGTGCCTTTGCGGGCGTAGAGGGCGTGGGCCGGGTTGGCGGCCTCCTGCTGGCGCAGGAGATCGGTGACATTGCTGCCGGGCTCCAGCTCCACCAGGAGTTTTGTGCTTGCTTCTCGCACGGGGGGGCGTCTCCGTTCCGCTGCCTCAACGCAGTTCGCGGCTGGTCAGGGTCTGATGCAATCCTGCCTTAGATCCAGGACGGCATCCACATCCGGTAGCGCCATTCCTGGTAGGCGATGGTCTCCGCTGTCCACACCGGGTAGAAAAATGCGGACAACAGGACTGCCCCGGCGACGAAGAGTGCCACCAGGTAAACACCGGACCGCCGGCGCCAGAGCGGGTCGGTGTCCCGGCCCAGGACAAGGCCCAGGCAATACACCAGCGCGAGCACCAGGAAGGGCTCAAAGGAGACGGCGTAAAAGAAAAACATGGTCCGCTCGGGGTACAGGAACCACGGCAGATAGCCGGCGCCCACGCCGGCAAGGATCGCCCCTGCGCGCCAGTCCCGGCGCCCGGCCCACCAGAACAGCAGGACCACCAGCGAGATGGCCGCTCCCCACCAGATCATCGGGTTCCCCACCGAAAGAATGGCTGAGGCGCAGTTGGGCACGTCGCATCCAGGGACGCCCTGCTCCGGTTTCTGGTAGAAGAACGACGTCGGCCGGCCCATCACCAGCCAGCTCCAGGCGCTTGCCTCGTAGGGGTGTTCCGAGCCCAGCCCCTGATGGAATTTGTAGGCCTCAAGATGGTAGTGCGCCAGCGAACGCAGGGAGTCCGGCAGCCAGCCCCACTCCGCTGATGGGTTACTCTGGGCCCACCGCCGGAAGTAGGCGCCCTCGGAACGGAACCAGCCCGTCCAGGTGGCGGTGTAGACCACCACTGAAACCGGAACCATGCCGGCAAAGGCCAGCAGTCCATCCTTGATGATTCCGCCGCTGACCCAACCGCGGATTCCCGCGACGCGCCGTGCATTGAGGTCCCAGAGGACCGTCAGCACGCCGAAGCCGGCGAGGAAAAACAGGCCCGACCATTTGGTGCCCACGGCGAGGCCCATGCACACGCCCGCGGCGAGACGCCACCAGCGGATCCCCAGCCACGGTCCCGCCAGCAGCTGACTGGCTGAGGGCCGGCCCTTCCGGGACGCGGCCGCGAGCCGCCCGAGCCGTGCGGCCAGCCGTCGTCGTCCGTCATCGCGGTCCAGTAGCAATGCTCCGAATGCCGCCAGGATCCAGAACATCAGGAAGATGTCCAGGAGTGATGTACGCGACATCACCAGGTGGTGGCCGTCGACGGCGAGCAGCAGGCCCGCGGCGGCAGCCAGCGGCAGTGAGCGGAACAGTTGCAGCGCAATCAGCGTGAGCAGCAGGATGGACAGGGTTCCGGTCAGTGCGGCCGCGAACCGCCAGCCGAACGGATTATCGGCCCCGAACAGCCACATGCCGCCGGCGATCATCCACTTGCCCACGGGCGGATGGACCACGTACTCGGGAGTGTCCAGGAGGATGGCCGGGTTGCCTGCGTTGAAGGAGTCGTTGGCCTTGTCCGGCCAGCCCCGTTCGTAGCCGCTGACCACGTAGGAGTAGGCGTCCTTGACGTAATACGTTTCATCGAAGACCAGGCTGTGCGGCGTATCCAGCCGGACAAAGCGGAGGACGCCGCCGATCACGGAGGTCAGGGCAGGCACCAGCCAGAACCAGAGACGCAGCGACGGCGGGCAATCCCGCCAGCTGCGGGTGCTTCCGATCAGGCGCTCGCGGAGTGCTGCAGCAGAGAAGGCCTCCGCCGGACTGGCGATCCACGGGCCTCGTGCCGGCGGGATGGTCTGACCGGCCTCGGCAGGCCGCATGGAGGTCTGCGTCACGAGCCCCATGCTACCTTTTGCAGCTTGGGCCGCCTGCCAGCAGTACGCTGGGGGAGTGGACCCTAACCCCAGCACCTTCGACGATTCCCGCCCTGCAGAACCTTCCGTTGCCGCCGGGGAGGAGCCAGAGACAGAGGTTCACGTGACAGCGCACCCAGTTGCAGCGGCACCGGACGCCACGGGGCCCGGCCGGATTGTGCTGGCGGCGACGCCCATCGGCAATACCGGCGACGCGTCGGCGCGCCTGATCGAACTCCTGGGGACGGCGGACATCGTGGCCGCCGAAGACACCAGGCGCCTGCACCGCCTTGTCCTGAGCCTCGGAGTCACCGTCGCCGGGCGGGTCATCAGCTACCACGAGCACAACGAGGCCACCAAGACCGCGGAACTGCTGGAGCACGTCCGGTCCGGCAAAACCCTGGTCATGGTCACAGACGCCGGCATGCCTTCGGTCTCGGACCCGGGGTTCAGGCTGGTGGAAGGCGCTGTGGCAGCCGGACTCACCGTGACCGCCGTCCCGGGCCCGTCCGCGGTACTGACCGCCTTGGCACTGTCCGGTCTGCCCACCGACCGCTTCTGTTTTGAGGGATTCCTGCCCCGGAAAGCCGGCGAACGGGCGTCGCGGTTGGCGGACCTTTCGGCCGAACGCCGGACCATGGTGTTTTTTGAGGCCCCGCACCGGCTGGAATCGATGCTGCGGGCCCTGCGCGAGCGTTTCGGTGCCGAGCGGCGGATCGCTGTCTGCCGGGAACTGACCAAGACCTACGAGGAAGTCATCCGCGGGACGGTCGGGGAACTGTTGCTGTGGGCCGAAGGCAACGAGGTCCGCGGCGAGATTGCCGTGGTGCTGGGCGGCGCCCCCGAGCAGGCGCCGGGCACCCCGGAGGACCACGTGGCGGCCGTCAACGAGCTGGTGGCCCAGGGAATCCGGCTCAAGGAAGCCGTGGCCGCCATAGCCGAGGACGTCCGCGTCAGCAAGCGGGAGCTGTACTCGGCGGTCCTCGCGGCACGCTGAGCGTACGAAAAGGCCGGCTGTGCAGCTGCACAACGAAATCTCGCTTCAGCAGTGCGTCCAGGAGTAGACCCTCTGGCGGCCGCGGCAGTAGTGTGACAGTAAATCAGCCAATACGGCAGGCCGCCCAGGCCCTGCGTCAAGGCTGAACCAAACCTTATTGACGAGGGAGTCACCGTGACTGTCACCGCACAGCCAGCTGTTACCGCGGAGCGCGAAATCGCACTGCTGGCCTCTGTTCCCACCGGATTGCTGATCAACGGCGAATGGCGCCCGGCGGCGTCAGGCAAGACGTTCGACGTCGAGGACCCCGCCACGGGCAAGGTCCTCCTTAGCATCGCTGACGCCGGCGCCGAAGACGGCAAGGCTGCTTTGGACGCGGCCGCCGCCGCGCAGGAGTCGTGGGCGAAGGTCCCGGCCCGTGAACGTGGCGAAATCCTCCGCCGTGCCTTTGAGATGGTTACGGCGCGTGCTGAGGACTTCGCGCTTCTGATGACCATGGAAATGGGCAAGCCGCTGGCGGAGGCCCGGGGCGAGGTCACGTATGGCGCGGAGTTCCTGCGCTGGTTCTCCGAAGAAGCCGTCCGCGCGTTCGGCCGCTACTCGGTCTCACCGGACGGCAAGTCCCGCCTGCTGGTGACCAAGAAGCCGGTGGGCCCGTGCCTGCTGATCACGCCGTGGAACTTCCCGTTGGCCATGGCCACCCGCAAGATCGCCCCTGCTGTCGCGGCCGGCTGCACCATGGTGCTGAAGTCCGCCAACCTCACTCCGCTGACCTCGCAGCTGTTCGCCGCAGTCATGCAGGAGGCGGGTCTGCCGGCCGGAGTCCTGAACGTCATTCCCACGTCCACGGCAGGCGCCACCACCGGCCCGCTGATCAAGGACCAGCGCCTGCGCAAACTCTCGTTCACGGGCTCCACCGAGGTAGGTCGGCGCCTGCTTGCCGACGCGTCCGAGACCGTCCTGAGGACCTCCATGGAACTCGGCGGCAACGCCCCGTTCGTGGTCTTCGAAGACGCGGACCTGGACGCCGCCGTCGCCGGTGCCATGCTGGCGAAGCTGCGCAACATGGGCGAGGCCTGCACCGCGGCGAACCGGTTCATCGTCCACGAGTCCGTTGCCGACGAATTCGCCGAAAAGTTCGCTGCGAAAATGGGTGAGATGACCACCGCCCGGGGCACGGAGCCGGAGTCCAAGGTGGGTCCGCTGATCGATGCCAAGAGCCGGGACAAGGTCCATGAACTGGTGTCCGACGCCGTGGCCTCCGGCGCCAGGGCCGTCCTGGGCGGCGCCCCGGCCGAAGGCCCGGGCTACTTCTACCCGCCCACCATCCTCACCGGCGTCACCGAAGGCACCCGGATCCTGTCCGAAGAAATCTTCGGGCCCGTCGCACCGATCATCACCTTCGGCACCGAGGACGAAGCGATCCGCCTCGCCAACAACACCGAGTACGGGCTCGTGGCGTACGTCTTCACCCGCGACCTGAACCGCGGTATCCGGATGGGCGAACGGCTTGAGACCGGCATGCTCGGCCTGAACGCCGGTGTCATCTCGAACGCCGCCGCACCGTTCGGCGGCGTAAAGCAGTCCGGGCTGGGACGTGAAGGCGGCCTCGAAGGCATCGAGGAATACCTCTACACGCAGTACATCGGCATCGCGGACCCTTACGCCGGCTGAACGCATCGTTCTCCGGCTGACAGGATTATCCTCCGGTCAGCCGGTTCCTCTACGCCTGTAGGTAGCCGCAGCGGCGAGCCGCTATTGGCTACCTCGCGGCCGGATCAAGCCGCCGCGCGCCCTCGACCAGGAGCGTGCGGCGGCTTTTGCCGTCCGGCGCGCCAGCCTGTTGACCCCCTTGAACGGGGCAGCCAGGAGCCAGGCCCACCGTCCTAGAACCGACGGCGGGAGCCAGTCGGCACGGAGGCGTCGGGGTAGCGAGGCGTTGGCACGCAGGGACTGCTGCACCGCGTCGATGCGCGGGGCAATCGCCCCGGTCCTGCCGCGGCCGGCTGCGTCGTGGACAGGCGGGCCGTAGTGCCGGCGTTCGAAGTCGGAGGTGAGGCTGCGGATGGCCTGGTGCGCGGCGTCATCCAAGCCGCCACGTTCGCCGAGCAGCGATGAATGGCGGAGCCGTGCGGAATACGTTCGGGCTGTTTCGCTGGAGTCCGGTGGCAGCCCGTAGTCCGTTCCGAGGTCACGGATTTCAGCCCACGCCAGCGGAATCACGTCCTCCCGCGCCCGGTCCTCGGTGCGGAGCCGCCGGGCACGCCGCCCCATCCTCACCAGCCGTGGCGAGGCCATCAGGAGGACCAAGCCCAGCGCGGCCCCCGTCCCCAGCAGCCATGGCAGAATCCGCTGCCCGAGGTCCCCCGCGCCGCCACCTGCGCCGGGGAGGGGCACCGCCGTGGCGCTTGGCGTGGGGGCCGGGGCGGTTGCGCCGGGAAGAAGGTCGCGGTTGTTTTCCAGCGAACCGGGGTTACCCGGCGTGCTGGTTTCCGTGGTGTACGCGGGTATAACACCACGCGACGGCGTGGGTTCGAAGGGCACCCACCCCAATCCCTGGAAGTAGAGCTCGGGCCAGGCGTGGGCATCCCGGGCGTCCACCTCATACTCCGGCAGTGCACCTTGCCCGGCCACTGAAACCGTGGAACCGGTGGTCCGGCCCGGCGCGTAGCCAACCGCGATGCGGCTGGGGATACCCTCCAGGCGGGCCATCACGGCCATCGCGGACGAGTAATGGATGCAGTATCCGCTCTTCCGGGTCAGGAAATCGGCCAGCACCGAGAGCCCGTTACCGTCGTAGCCGCCCTGGACAGGTGACTGGAGCGAGTAGGTGAACTCCCCTGAGCGAAGGTACCTCTGGATGGCCATGGCCTTGGCGAAGGGTGTGTCACTGGAAGCCGTCACCGCGTCAGCCGTGCTGCGGACGATGTCCGGGACGTTGCCGGGAACCCTGGTGAAGTCGGCAGGGATTCCCCGCACGGCCTGCGACGACTGTTGGAGCAGGGTGGCCGTGAGCTTTGGCGCCGAGGACACCACAATGTATTGCTGTGCCCGCGAGTTGGTGTTGGATCCCTTGACGGCCAGGGTGGCCGGGTCCCATGTCCAGGCGCCGTTGAGCCCACGGATTGATTCGGGCGCGTAAGGCAATGGCAGGTACGGGCTGGTGAACGTGCCCGTATCCACAGCAGTCACCTGGCGGAGCTGCTCCTCGGCGACGATCTCGTAGCCCGTCTCGAGCTGTCCGGCCACGGGGCGGCGCTCTGCGTCCCGGTCATCAGGTCCCCAGGATTCGCCATCGAAATTGTCAACAGTGACGGACCGCAGATACAGCGGCCCGGCCGCATTGGTGGCATAGGTGATCCGACCGCTTCCGGCCGGTGCCCGCAGGCTGTTTCCCAAGGTAATCATTGGGTTCAAGCCGGTGCCGGCGCCCCAGGGGTTCAGCCGGGAGCCCTGCGGAAACGTGCCGTGGTCGAAACCGGGGATGGCGGCCGGTACCGCCAGGGTTGCCACGAGTGCCACGGTTCCGGTCAGCACAGCCCGCCGGAGCTGGCCGGGATTCCGGCCGCTGTCGGCTGATGTGCGGGAATCCGGCGCAAACCACTGGCTGCAGGCGAGGATCAGCAGGTACCCGGCCACCGTGGCAGTGAAGCCCCAAACCCCCACGCTTTGGGGCTTCACGGTGGCGGGGACTACCAGGATGGCCAGCAGGCCCAGCCCGGTCGTTGCCGGCATGCCAAGCGGCACGGCCAGCGCATCGATGAGGATGGCAGTCAGGCCCAGGGCTGCGCAGCTGACCATAACGATTCCTGCGTTTGGAGCCACCGGGGCACTTTCTGCAAGGACCGTCTCGCTCGCCCGGCGGATGAACCTGTCCACTTCGGCCAGGGTTGCCCCGGACGGGATGAAACCGGCAATGCCCGTGCTCCGGAAGAATGTCAGTGTGAGAATCGCGATCAGGGACGCGAAGCCGCCGGCCGCCACCACGAGAGGCTGTGCCCGCAGGGCGCGGAGCATCGCCATGGACAGGCAGACCACCACTACCGTGGTCAAGATGGGCAAGTACCAGGCCCAACCGCGCAGGACGCCGTTGAGGGAAATCGCGGCGCCGGCCACGGACAGGGCGACGGCACCGGCCATGGCCCAGGGGTACGCCCCGACCCGCGTCCGTGCCGGGACCTGTCCCGGGGTGCCCGTAGCTGCCCGCTCGCCGGACGCGTTGCGTTCCTGTGCCAGCGTCACCGCCCCACCCCCGCTCCGCGGCGCACGTCTGCCGCTGCCGTGGCAGGCGCAGCACCGCCCTGGTCGAAGTGCGTCCAGGCGTCCGGGACTGAAACCGAGGCTGGCACCGCCACTGCCCTCCAGCCGCCCCGGCGGAGGGTCTCCAGAGAGTCCTCGGAATCCGCCGGCCTGTCGGAAACGATGATGGCGAAGGCATTCGCGCCGTAACCCGCCGCCGGAGCGAGGGCCCTGGCCTCGCTCGGAGAGATCCTGCCGAGCACGGCGATAAGGGGCCCCCGCATCCGGTGGGCCGAGAGTTTGTCCATCAGGTGATCGTCGAAAACAGCCGGTCCGGCATCCTGGCCACCGTGGTCCCGGGCAGCGTGGTGCGGACCGGACAGCTGGATGGCAGCGAGGCTTTCGGCGATCGACTGGAGCCCGGACACTCCACTGAACCCTTCCGCCTCCGGTTCCGGTGCGGACGGGGAACGGAGGAACGCGGGTTCGCCGTGGGGGTCCAGGAGGCGGAGAGCATAGTTCCGCTCAGAGAGGTGCGTGCAGATGGAGATCGCGGCCACCACGGCCCACTCGAACGTGCCGCTGGTGATCATCTCGTAGCCGTCCACGGCCGCATTGCCCCCGAAACCGGAACCGTGACCCCCGGAAAACGCCGCGAACCGTTGGTCCAGGATGATGGTGGCCTCCGGCGTCGTGACGGATTCCTCCTGGCGCACCATCAGGGCGTCGTGGTGGGCGGTCGCCGCCCAGTGCACCCTGCGCATCGGATCGCCCGGGCGGTATTCGCGGGTCATAACGTCATCGTCGCTGGGGTTGGCGCGGGTTCGGGTTGCTGTGATGCCGTCGTTGCCGCGGGCTCCCGCGAGGCCCGTCACGGGTAGCTCGACGGCGGCGGGCGTCACGGTGAGCGTGTCGCCGTCGTCAATTGACCGCCGGTGCAGGGACAACCCGAACGGATCAGTGAACTCGGCTGTTACCGGGCCGATCAGGTACTGTCCGCGTTTGGTGGAGCGCAAGTGGTATTCGTACCTGCTGGTCCCGCCCTTGGCTGAGCGGGCGGGAAAATGGAAGGCCGGGGATTCGCCGAATCGTGGCGGCAGCCGTTCCTCCATGATCGCCCGGCCGCCACCGGAACCTGTCCGCGCCACGGCGAGCCGCACTGTGGTGGCGGCGGAGGTCTCCACCGGGGACGGGTTGAACTCGCGGTAAACCTGGAACCGGGGCTTGAGGAGCCTGATTCCGGCCAGCGAAACCAGGGGAAGGACGATGAGCAGGACACTCAGGCTCAGCAGATCCCGCCGCCCCATGATCTGCGCAGAGAACAGGCAGATGGCGCCGGCGGCCAGGAGCCCCCAGCCACGCTGGCTGAACAGGTGTCGGGGCAGTCGGTCACGCAGCGCCATGTGACAGCCCTGCCTAGTGGTTCCGGCGCAATCCGGCCGGCGGGGCCGATGACCGGGCCGGGCTGTTCGCCGGGTCCTGGTTCACCGGGAGCCGGGAGAGGATGTCCCGGATGACGCTGTGCGGGGTCTCCCCGGCGCCGGCCGCCTTGCGGTCCAGGATGATCCGGTGGGCCAGCACGGATTCCGCCACGCTGACGATGTCGTCGGGCAGCACAAAATCACGGCCGTCCAGGGCCGCCGTGGCTTTCGCGGCCCGGAGCAGCTGGAGCATGGAGCGTGGGCTGGCGCCCAGCCGGAGCAGGGGGCTTTCGCGCGTTGCCCGCCCCACTGAGACGGTGTACTCCTTGACCGCCTGGGATACGTAAACCTGCTGGACCGTGGTGATCATCGCTGCGACGTCCGCTGCGGTGACCACCGCGGAGACCTTGGCCAACGGGGAGGTTGCCTGATGGGTCTCCAGCATTTCGATCTCAGAGTCCTTGTCCGGGTAGCCCATGGAAATCCGCGCCATAAAACGGTCCCGCTGGGCCTCGGGAAGGGGATAGGTGCCTTCCATCTCGATCGGGTTCTGGGTGGCCACCACCATAAACGGTTCGTCGAGTTTGTATGAGTCCCCGTCCACGGTCACTTGGTGTTCCTCCATGCACTCCAGGAGGGCGGATTGGGTCTTGGCGGAGGCACGGTTGATTTCATCGCCAATGACGATGTTGGCGAACACGGCACCCGGGCGGAACTCGAACAGCCGCGACGCCTGGTTGTAGATGGACACGCCCGTCACGTCTGAGGGCAGCAGATCGGGAGTGAACTGGATGCGGCTGACCGTGCAGTCAATGCTCCGGGCGAGGGTTTTGGCCAGGAGGGTCTTGCCCACTCCTGGCACGTCCTCCAGGAGCAGATGGCCCTGTGCCAGCAACACCGTCAGGGCGAGCCTGGCCGCATCCGACTTTCCGTCAATGACGGTGTTGATCGAGGCCAGGATCCTATGGCTGGCTGCGTGGAATGCTTCGGCGTCCATGGCGGCTGCCTTGTGACCGTTGAGGTGGCCGGCCTGCTCCGTCACGGCGGTGAAGTTCCGGCTGGCAGGGGTTACCTCATTGACGGCGGTCCGGCGGTGGGAGTCCATCTGCAACCTTTCAGCCCGGGTATTGCCCGGAACGGGACAACAGCCTGCCTTCGCCCAGCGGTGGGTGTTCGCATCTGTTCTTACCAGCCTACTAACACAACTGCCCTGGCTGACAGAGAGTTCCGGGAATTCTGCGGGGATCCGCCGCCGCTAGGCTTGAGGGATGTGCAATTCGCTGATTCCCGCCGCCTACCGTGCCGCCGGAGCGGACCCTGCAGATGCCGCCCACTCCGTCGCCGACGCCGCAGCAGGTGCCGGGCGGCAGGCTCGGCAGGACTATCCGCCGGCGCCGGAGCCGCTGCCGGTCCCCGTGATGGACAACCATACGCACTTGGATTTCCCCGACGGCGAGAGTCCGGTGGGCATCGCCGCTGCGTTGGATGCGGCCCAGGCTGTCGGAGTACAGGGGGCTGTCCAGGTGGGCTGCGACCTGGAGTCCTCCCGGTTCACGGTCCGTGCCGTTGACCTGGACAGCAGGTTGCTGGGTGCAGTGGCACTGCACCCCAACGACGCCCCTGACTATGCCAGGCGCGGCGAGCTGGAGGATGCGCTGACGGAAATTGAGCAACTGGCCGCCCATCCCCGGATCCGGGCCATCGGCGAGACCGGCCTTGATTTCTTCCGCACCGAAGGGGAAGGACTGGCCCACCAGCGCTATTCGTTCCGGCGGCATATCGACATTGCCAAGCGCCTGGGCCTGACGCTGCAGATCCATGACCGCGACGCGCACGACGACGTTGTGCAGGTCCTGCGCGAGGAGGGGGCTCCGGAGCGGGTGGTGTTTCATTGCTTCTCGGGTGATGAGGCGCTCGCGAGGATCTGCAACGCCGCGGGCTGGAACATGTCCTTCGCCGGCACGCTGACGTTTAAGAATGCGGCTTACCTCCGCGCAGCGCTTGCGGTGGCAGACCCGGACCTGGTGCTGGTGGAAACGGATGCTCCGTTCCTGACTCCGCATCCGCATCGGGGCCGTCCCAACGCCAGCTATATGGTTCCGTACACCGTCCGCGCCATGGCCGAATTGACAGGAACTGACCTCGCTGAGCTCTGCACCCGGATTGGCGAAAATACCTTGCGGGCGTACGGTTCGTGGGACTGATTTCGGCCTCGTCGGATTACTCGGTACACATACTTCGTATGTAAAATTCTTGGCCGCTTTATAACGCTACGGTTACAGTGGAGAACTATTAGCCGGGGTCGGGGAAGGCCTTCGGATAATTTCACTTCATTCGCAGCAGGACCAGGCAGGGCTTTGATGCCCCCTGCCTGCCGCGCGGAGTGTGGCGGCGCAACGGTGCCCGGAGCTGTCCCCAGGGGTTATGCGCCGGCTATTTCACTGCGTTTTTCCCCGTGCCCGGATGGATCTAAAGTTACGGGCAATCGTGGTCAAGCTCTTCACAACGGATGGCAAGTTCAGTTTTATCAAGGTCGGCACCCAACTCGTGGTGCTGTGCGCGCTGGTGTTGGGCCTCGTGGCCTTCGTCGGAAATAACAAAACCGTTACCCTCAACGTCGACGGAAAAGTGACTTCGGTCCAGTCCTTCGGCGGAACCGTGGGGCAGGTCGTAAAAAGCGCCAACGTAGAACTGAAGTCGGCTGACCGCGTCTCGCCCTCGGCGGACGCCAAAGTGGAGAACGGCACCGTGATCAACGTCAACATGGCCAAGGCCGTGAAGGTCAGCCTGGACGGTTCTGAAAAAACCGTCAACACAACGGCGCCGGATGTTGCAGGCCTCGTCACCGAACTCGGCGTGACCAGCGCCTCTTCCGTTTCCGTACCGAAGGACGCCCAGCTCGCGGTAGCCGGATCCTTCGTCTCCATCTCCACGCCCAAGACCGTCAGCATAGTTGCCGACGGCAAGGCCTCCACGGCTACCACCACCGCGGGGACCGTCGCCCAGGTGCTGGAGGACGCCGGCATCACCCTCGGCGTCGACGACCGCACTTCCCAGCCCGGTAACGCGCACGTGGTCAGCAACATGGTGGTCAAGGTCTCCCGGGTGGATACCAGCCAGACCGCAGCCACTACCGAAGATGTTGCTTTCGACAGCATGACCACTGAGAGCGCTGAGCTTCTCAAGGGCGAGAAAGAGGTCACCCAGACCGGCGTGGCCGGCAAGGTGGACAAGAGCTACAAACTGGTGATGGTTGACGGCCGTGAAGCCTCGCGGACCCTGGTCTCCGAAACTGTTTCCGTGCCTACCGTGACTGAAAAGGTCACGGTAGGCACCAAGGCAAAGCCAGCAGCCGCCGCCGGAACGAACACCGGCGCCGCGGCCCCGGCCATAATGAACGAGGCCATGTGGGACAAGATCGCCCAGTGTGAGTCCACCGGAAACTGGTCCATCAACTCGGGCAACGGCTACTACGGCGGCCTCCAGTTCGACATCCAGACCTGGATCAGCTCAGGCGGCGGCGCTTACGCCCCCAACGCCAGTCTCGCCACCAAGGCGCAGCAGATCGACATCGCCAACCGCGTGTACGCACAGCGTGGCCTGCAGCCGTGGGGCTGTGGCTGGGCTGCTACGAGCTAGGCACCAATGAGCACCTGCCCTGGCGGCAGCTGACCACAGCCGCCAGGCAAGCAGAAGACAGCGACCGGTCCCGGATTGTCCCGGGGCCGGCCGCTGCCGTTAAGCGGAAAACGCACACCGCGTAACACGCATGATCCGCCCGGAAAGCGGATGGCCCGTCACGGCGGCCGGGATAGGATACCTAGGTGACTGAACCGACTGCCGCCGCGCCTGCACCCCTCTTTGGTGCCTCCGACATACGCCGGCTGGCGGAAGAAATCGGTATCCGGCCCACCAAGACACTGGGCCAGAACTTCGTCATCGATGGCAATACCATCCGCCGGATCGTCTCGGTTGCCAACATTGGGGCTACCGAGACCGTGCTGGAAGTCGGGCCCGGCCTTGGTTCGCTCACCCTGGGCCTGCTGGACGCCGCGCAGACGGTGGTCGCCGTCGAAATCGATCCTGTCCTGGCGGCGAAGCTGCCCGAAACCGTCAAGGCCTGGCGGCCTGAAGCGGCGGGCGCGTTCCACCTGGTCCAGGCGGACGCCATGAAGGTGACGTCCCTCCCTGTTGAGCCCACCGCCATTGTGGCTAACCTGCCCTATAACGTGGCCGTGCCGGTGGTCCTGCACCTGCTCCAGCACTTCCCCAGCCTGCAGCACGGTCTGGTCATGGTCCAGGACGAGGTTGCCGACAGGCTGGCCGCGGGGCCCGGATCAAAGACCTACGGGGTGCCCTCCGTCAAGGCGGCCTGGTACAGCAGCATGCGCAAGGCCGGGGTGATCGGCATGAACGTCTTCTGGCCTGCGCCGAAGATCCAGTCCGGACTCGTGGCCTTTACACGGCGGGAACCGCCTGAAACAACCGCCACCCGTGAGCAGGTGTTCGCCGTGATCGACGCCGCCTTCGCCCAGCGCCGGAAAACGCTGCGGGCCGCCCTGGCCGGCTGGGCCGGCGGCGCACCCGAAGCCGAGCGCTGCCTCATCGCCGCCGGAGTCGCTCCTTCTGCGCGGGGCGAAGTCCTTGACATCCACGCCTTCGCCAGGATTGCCGAAGCCCGAGAGGCCGGGTCGTGAAGGCACCCGCTGGGAAGTTTCCCGCACGCACGGTCCGGGTGAAGGCGCCCGGCAAGGTCAACGTTTCCCTGGACGTGGGACCGTTGCGCGCGGACGGCTACCACTCCGTTGCCAGCGTCTACCTGGCCGTTTCCCTCTATGAGGAAGTGGCTGCCACCAGTACGGAGGCGCCTGGGATCACCGTCAGCATCAGCCCTGACAGCACTCTGGACCTGGACGGCGTGGATATTCCGCTGGATGAGAAGAACCTGGCCTACAAGGCCGCAGCCATCATGGCCGACGTCTCCGAGCATTCCACCGGAGTGCACCTTGAAATCACCAAGCGGGTCCCCGTAGCCGGGGGCATGGGTGGCGGCTCTGCCGATGCCGCAGCCACCCTGCTGGCCTGCGATGCGCTATGGAACAGCGGGCTGTCGCGGGACGAGTTGGCACATCTGGCCACCGAGTTGGGTGCCGACGTCCCTTTTTCCCTCCTCGGCGGAACCGCCGTCGGGCTCGGCGTTGGCGACGACCTTTCGCCGGCCCTGGCCAAAGCCCAAACCGACTGGGTCCTCGTGGCAGCGGACTATGGGCTGCCCACCCCCGAGGTCTACCGCACCCTGGACCGGCTCCGCGAGGCCGAAGGGTTGGACATTGCCGAGCCCACGGCCGTGGATCCGAAGATCCTGCAGGCGTTGCGGAGCGGGGACGCCGATGCCCTGAGCCGGGTCCTGGTGAACGACCTCCAGCGGGCCTCCATTGAACTTGCCCCGGCTCTCCGCGACACGCTGGGAATCGGCGAGTCGCACGGCGCCATTGCCGGGATTGTCTCCGGTTCCGGACCGACCGTGGCACTGTTGACGCATAACCCGACAGCCGCCGAAAGCCTGGCCGAGGACCTGCGGCACTACGGTCTGACAGCACTGGCTGTCCACGGGCCCGTGCCCGGCGCGCGCATCATCTCCGATACCCTCCTTTAAGAGCACCCTTCCTTACTGAGTAGCAGAAAGCAGTCCCCTTGGCACACCTTCTTGGCGGCGAAAACCTTACGGTTTCGTACGCAACGCGCACCGTCCTGGACGGCATCACCCTCGGACTCGAGGAAGGTGACAGGATCGGCATGGTGGGCCGGAACGGCGACGGCAAATCCACGCTGATGCGCCTGCTGGCCATGCGCTCAACCCCGGACTCCGGCCGGGTGACCAAGCGCAGCGAAGTCAACATCGGTTACCTGGACCAGAGCGACGTGCTCGACGGCGACCTCACGGTCGGCGCGGCGATTGTCGGCGACCAAGCCGACTATGAATGGGCCCGCAACCCCCAGATCCGCGAAGTCATGGGCGGCTTGGTGTCCGACGTCGACTGGCATGCCAACGTCCACGCCCTCTCCGGCGGGCAGAAGCGGCGGGTCGCGCTGGCCAAGCTGCTGATCGAGGACCACGACGTCATCATGCTCGACGAACCGACCAACCACCTCGACGTCGAAGGTGTCGCCTGGCTGTCCAGGCACCTGAAGACCCGGTGGCGGGCCAACCAGGGCGCCTTCCTGGTGGTCACCCACGACCGATGGTTCCTGGACGAAGTCTGCACCAAGACCTGGGAAATCCACGACGGCATCATGGACCCGTTCGACGGCGGCTACGCGGCCTACGTCCTGGCCCGCGCCGAGCGTGACCGCGCGGCGAATGTTATGGAGGGCAAGCGCCAGATGCTCGTGAAGAAGGAGCTCGCCTGGCTCCGGCGCGGTGCCCCGGCCCGCACCGCCAAGCCCAAATTCCGGATCGAGGCAGCCAACGCCCTGATCGCCGACGTCCCCGAGCCGCGCGACTCCACGGCCCTGAGCAAGATGGCCACCGCCCGGCTCGGCAAAGACGTCCTGGACCTCGAGAACGTCTCGCTGGACTTCCTCGGCGGCGATCCCGGGCAGAAGCTCTTCGACAACATCACCCTGCGTCTGGCACCCGGTGAGCGGCTGGGCCTGGTGGGCGTCAACGGCGCTGGCAAGACCACCCTGCTGAAGCTCCTCAACGGCGAGATTGAGCCGTCATCCGGCAAAGTCAAGCGCGGCAAGACAGTGGTCACCGCCGTACTGACCCAGGAGGTCAAAGAGCTCGACGACGTCTCGGACCTTCGCGTGATCGAAGTCATCGAGCGTGAAAAGCGGTCCTTTAACGTGGGCGGCAAGGAGTTCACGGCGGGCCAGCTCGTGGAGCAGCTCGGCTTCACCAACGAAAAGCAGTGGACCCCGGTCAGGGATCTGTCCGGTGGTGAACGCCGGCGCCTCCAACTGCTGCGCCTGCTGGTGGGGGAGCCGAACGTGCTGATGCTCGATGAGCCCACGAACGACCTCGACACCGACACCCTCGCCGCCGTCGAAGACGTCCTTGACGGCTGGCCGGGCACACTCGTTGTGGTCAGCCACGACCGCTACCTGCTGGAACGCGTGACGGACCACCAGATGGCGCTGCTGGGCGACGGCAAAATCCGCGCCCTGCCGCGCGGCGTGGACCAGTACCTTGAACTCCGCGAAGGGGCTCTTGCCGGCTCCACGATCACCGGCGGCGGCAACCCCGTCACTGGTCCGAGCGGCAGCTCCGCCCCCGCGGCTTCCGGCTCCTCCGAAGCCGAAAAGCGCGACGCCCGGAAGGCCAAGAACCGGATCGAGCGCCAGCTGGGCAAACTGGAGCAGCAGGAAAAGAAGATCCACGACCAGATGGTCAAGAGCACCGCAGAATCCGACTTCGACGCCCTCGCCGACCAGAACAAAAAACTCAAGGACCTCGCCACCGATCGCGAAGCCCTGGAACTCGAATGGATGGAAGCCCTGGAAGTCCTCGGCGAATAGCAGCCACGCGGTGTGCCGGCAGCCGCTGACATCCTCCGCGTGCTGCTCGTACCTCGCTCTGACGCACGCTTCCGGATGCCACCGGCCACCAGCGCGAGGTCACCGAAGCCCCGTCGCCGTGGTGACGCTGGCTCACGAGGGTGGGACAGCTGTCCGGCAGCGTGCGTCAGAGCGACGAAGGAGCAGCACGCCGAGGACAGGTGTGCCGCTCGCGGAGGTGACCACTCAGCCTTCGCTCTCGAGCTCGGGGTCCTTCTTCAGGCCGGTGAGGCCGTTCCAGGCGAGGTTGACCAGGTGCGCGGCCACGGTGTGTTTGTCGGGCTGGCGGCTGTCCTGCCACCATTGGCCGGTCATGGCCACCATGCCCACGAGCATCTGGGCGTACATGGCTCCGTCCTCGGCGCTGAAGCCGCGGCGGTGGAATTCGTCGGACAGGATGTGTTCCACGCGGGCGGTGACCTGGGATAGCAGGGTGGAGAAGGCGCCTTCGGGCTGCGACGGCGGTGCGTCCCGCATCAAGATCCGGAAGCCCTCCGCCCGGTCCTCGATGTAGGTCAGCAGGGCCAGGGCGGCGCGTTCCACCAGGACCCGTGGTTTGCCTTCTTCGGTCAGGGCAGCGGTGATCGAGTCCAGCAGGATGTGGAACTCGAAGTCCACCACCTGTGTGTAGAGGCCCTCCTTGGAGCCGAAATGTTCATAGATCACGGGCTTGGAAACGCCGGCGCAGGCCGCGATTTCCTCAATGGTGGTCCCGTCGAGCCCGCGCGCGGCAAAAAGGCCACGGCCGACGTCGATCAGCTGGCTGCGCCGCTGCATGCCTGTCATCCGTGTCCGGGGTGGGTTATTGCTCACATTTCCATCATGCCCTAGGGCCGCTGAAACAGTTGGAACCGGTAGAGGTGCAGGGGCCAGCTGCCGTGATTCCTGCCAATGTCGCGGGCTGCCCCGAAGCCATGGCAAAATAAATACTTGTGCCTTGGCCTTTGCGCCTGTGGCATGGTCCGCCCTGGTGTAATGGCAGCACCCCGGCCTTTGGAGCCGTGGAGTATAGGTTCGAATCCTATGGGCGGAACTGCTGTGCGAAGACCGTCCAGTAGGATGAACTCGGTGCCCCGCCAGGGATTTTGGCCGGACGGGCACCGCGCCCAGCGCAACGCGCAACCAATGCAAGGAGAACCCGTACGTGATCCCCGAGACTACCGGCCCAGCCGCCGTCATTGTTCTGGCAGCAGGCGCCGGTACCCGGATGAAATCCCGTACCCCGAAGATCCTGCACGAAATCGGCGGCCGGTCCATGGTAGGCCACGCCCTCCTGGCAGCCCGCAGCATTAATCCCGGACGGCTGGCCCTGGTGGTCCGCCACGAGCGGGACCTGGTTGCCCGCCACCTGAACGAGTTGGACCCCGAAGCCCTGATCGTGGACCAGGACGACGTCCCCGGCACCGGCCGCGCCGTTGAGGTGGCCATGCAAGCACTGGACGCCCAGGAAAAACTCGCAGGCACCGTAGTGGTCACTTACGGCGATGTTCCGCTCCTGACCGGCAGCCTGTTGGCGGACCTGGTGGCCACGCATGAGCGGGAGGCCAATGCCGTCACCGTGCTTACCGCGCTGCTGGATGATGCCACAGGCTACGGACGCATTCTCCGTGGTGATGACAGCTCCGTGTCCGGCATCCGCGAGCACAAGGATGCAACGGAAGCCGAACGCCTGATCCGCGAGGTCAATTCCGGGATCTACGCCTTCGACGCCGATGTCCTCCGTGACGCGCTGGTCCACATCACCACTGACAATTCGCAGGGCGAAAAGTACCTCACCGACGTGCTGGCCCTCGCGCGGCAGTCGGGCGGCCGGGTTGCCGCCGTCGTCACCGAAGACCGCTGGCAGGTGGAGGGCGCCAATGACCGCGTGCAGCTCTCCGCCCTCGGCGCGGAACTGAACCGCCGCACCGTTGAAGCCTGGATGCGCGCCGGGGTCACCGTAGTTGACCCCGCCACCACCTGGATCGATTCCACTGTCACCTTGGACGAGGACGTCCGTATCCTGCCGAACACGCAGCTGCACGGAGCCACCACGGTGGCGAGGGACGCCGTCGTTGGCCCCGACTCCACCCTGACCGATGTCCGTATCGGTGAGGGCGCCAAAGTGACCCGCACACACGGTTCCGGTGCGGTGATCGGTGCGGACGCCGCCGTCGGCCCCTTCACGTACCTGCGTCCCGGCACAGTGCTCGGCGACACCGGCAAGATCGGTGCGTTCTACGAAACCAAAAACGTCACGATTGGCCGCGGCTCCAAACTGTCCCACCTCGGCTACGCCGGCGACGCCGAAATCGGCGAGGACACCAACATTGGCTGCGGCAACATCACAGCCAATTACGACGGCGAGAAGAAGCACCGCACGGTGATTGGCTCGGGCGTCCGCACAGGTTCCAATACCGTCTTCGTTGCACCGGTCACCGTGGGGGACGGTGCCTACAGCGGCGCCGGCGCGGTGATCCGCAAGGATGTCCCGGCCGGGGCGCTCGTCTTGTCCGTTGCAGCGCAGCGCAACGCCGAGGGCTGGGTCGTGGCCAACCGCCCCGGCACACACTCGGCCGAACTGGCGCAGGCGGCCGCCTCAGATTCCTCACATACCCCAGCACCGACAGAAGAGGACCAGCAATAATGAGCGAAATTACGGCACGCGGCGAGAAGAAGCTGGTGCTTGCCGCTGGGCGGGCGCACCCCGAACTGGCGCGGGAAATCGCCAAGGAGCTCGGTACCGAGCTGCTGCCCGTTGATGCCTACGACTTCGCCAACGGGGAGATTTACGTCCGCGCGGGCGAAAGCGTCCGGGGAACCGACGCGTTCGTCATCCAGGCCCACCCGGCACCGCTGAACAACCACCTTATGGAACAGCTGATCATGATCGATTCGCTGAAGCGGGCCTCCGCCAAGCGCATCACCGTGGTGTCCCCGTTCTACCCGTATGCACGGCAGGACAAAAAAGGCCGCGGCCGCGAACCCATTTCCGCTCGCCTGGTGGCGGACCTGTACAAGACCGCCGGCGCTGACCGCATCATGAGCGTTGACCTGCATACCTCTCAGATCCAGGGCTTCTTCGACGGGCCCGTGGACCACCTCATGGCCATCCCCCTCCTTGCCGACTACATCCGTACCCGCGTCGCCGCAGACAACGTCACCGTGGTGTCCCCGGACACCGGCCGGGTGCGCGTCGCGGAGCAATGGGCCGAACGCCTGGGCGGAGCGCCACTGGCGTTTGTGCACAAGAGCCGTGACCTCACCGTTCCCAACCAGGCCGTCTCCAAGACCGTCGTGGGCCAGATCGAGGGCCGGACCTGCGTCCTGATCGATGACATGATCGATACCGGCGGCACCATTTCCGGAGCGGTCCAGGTCCTGAAGAATGCCGGGGCGAAGGATGTCATCATCGCCGCGACGCACGCAGTCTTCTCCGAGCCAGCGGCGCAGCGGCTGTCCGAATCCGGCGCCCGCGAAGTGGTGGTCACCAATACGTTGCCCCTCACTGCGAATCAGCAGTTCCCGCAGCTGACGGTGCTGTCCATCGCGCCGCTGATCGCCCGCGCCATCCGCGAAGTGTTCGACGACGGTTCGGTCACCAGCCTGTTCGACGGCAACGCCTGATTCTTGAAGCTTTTGGTGGTTGAGCCTGTTGGGTTTCAACAGGCTCGACCACCGCAATCAGGCTCAACCACCGCCGTTTTGAGTATTTTGGCCCAGCGCTGGTAAGCTTTTTGACGATACCTTGGCGAGGGAGAGCATCCGGGAAACCGGAATGCAGGTCTCCGTGATCGACTGGGTCTGAATCTCCCTTCTGGAAGGGCCGCCTCACGGCCGCCCGGCGTTGAAGGTCGTAACAGACCTCCGCCCTTGCTGAACAACTTTTAGTCTTCCGAGGAGATACACATGTCTGAGCAGAAGCTCGCAGCAGAAGTACGCACCGAATTCGGCAAGGGCTTTGCCCGCCGCGCGCGCATGGCCAACCTGATCCCGGCCGTCATCTACGGCCACGGCGCCGAGCCGCTCCACATCACGCTTCCGGCCAAGGCCACCACGCTGGCAGTCCGCAAAGCCAACGCCCTGCTGTCTTTGGACGTCAACGGCGAAGAGCACCTGGCCCTGGTCAAGGACGTCCAGCGCGACCCCATCAAGCAGATCATCGAGCACATCGACCTGCTGACCGTCATCAAGGGCGAGAAGGTCACCGTGGACATCCCGGTCCACATCGTTGGCGAACTGGCTCCGGGCAGCGTCTTCAACCAGGAACTCACCGTCATCTCCCTTGAGGCCGAGGCAACCCACCTGCCGACCGCCATCGAGGTCGACATCGAGGGCCGCTCCGCAGGACAGCACATCCACGCTTCCGACCTGGTCCTGCCGAAGGGTTCGGTCCTGCTGGCCGACGCCGACGCACTGGTTGTTCACATCTCCGAGGCCACTGAGGTCTCTGACGAAGAGGCACAGGCTGACTCCGCAGCCGCAGCCGAGTAACAACTGCACTGTATGATCTGTGGCCGGGCCCTGTCGGGTCCGGCCACAGCCATGTCCGGACCACCTTAGGATTGAACAATGACTGACACCTGGCTGATCGTTGGCCTCGGAAACCCCGGGGCCGAATACAAGGGCAACCGGCATAACGTCGGCCAGATGGTCCTGGACGAACTTGCGGGCCGGATGGGCGGCAAGTTCAAAACCCACAAGGCACGCGCGCAGGTGCTCGAAGGACGGCTGGGGATCGGCGGCCCCCGGGTGGTGCTGTCCAAGCCGATGAGCTACATGAACGTTTCCGGCGGCCCGGTGGCCGGCCTGGCAAACTTTTATGGCATTGATCCGGACCATGTTGTTGCGGTGCACGATGAGATTGATATCCCGTTCAACACCGTAAAGCTGAAATGCGGTGGCGGTGAGGGCGGCCACAACGGCCTCAGGGACATGTCCAAGGCGCTGGCCACCAAAGATTACCTGCGCGTCCGGGTGGGTGTGGGCCGCCCTCCGGGGCGGATGGACACCGCAGACTACGTCCTGCGCGATTTTGGTACTGCAGAGCGCAAGGACCTTCCGTTCTTGCTCGATGAGGCGGCTGATGCCGTGGAGACGCTGGTCAGGGACGGACTGACCGCGGCCCAGCAGAAGTTCCATCCGGCCAGGTCAGACGTTTAGCTATATAACTTAAAACCGTCTGTCCCTGTTTACCTGCGTGTGCCAAGGGGTAGTCTTCTTCCTAAGCGGGGGAGCGATGTAGCTTATCCCGCTTTAGTGGGATGTGGGGGATAAGTTCATGTCAATCGAGCCACTCAGCTGGGGACGTGGGTCACCGCTCAACGACGTTGAGCTGCGCACGGACACTGCTGGCATATCAGAGCCGCAGCGATGGTCCGTGCCTGCGCGGAGCGCCAGCCTCGAAGCGGTCCGTACCGCCCTGACCAGCCTCGACTCCCTGGGAGTAGTCATCACCGGCGGACGCGGCGTCGGCAAGTCATCCTTGGCCAGGACAGCCGTCTCCGAGCTGGGCCCGGACACCTGGACGTTGCAGCTGCGCAGCGGACCGTCGTCCGGCACAACGCCTTACGGTTGCCTGGCTTTCCTGCTGGCACGGCTTCCCCAAGCGTACATGGGTTCGCCCACAGCCATCCTTCGTGGCATTACCTCCCTCATCAAAAGCGATGCCGCGGGGCGCCAGTGTGTCATCACCCTGGACACCGCCGGCAGCATTGATGACATGAGCGCCGGTGTCCTGCTCAACATCCTCCTGACCGGGACCGCCCGCATGGTGGCCGTGGCGCCCATGATCAGTGATCTTCCGGCCGACTTCCACTGGCTCCTCAACGACCGACGGCTCACCGAGGTCAGGCTGGACAACCTCAATGAGCTGCAGACCCGCCAGGTGCTGCTTTCCCTGCTGGGCCACCGGGTCTCGGCCTCCCTGGTCAGCACCTTCCACACCATGGTTGGCGGCAACCCACTGCTCCTGAAAGCGCTTGTAACCGAGCAGCAGCATTCGGGGAACCTGGTTCTGTCGGACTCCGTCTGGACACTTCGGGACAAGGTGGTGCTTGACGGCGCGGCCAGCCTTGACGACATCGTGCGGTCCCAGTGGACCCGGAAGTCTCCGGAGGAACGGGATGTCATAGAGATGCTCTCCTGCGCCCGCAGCGTGGAACTGTCCAGGTTGACCGCCGTCTACGGTGCCGGTGTTGTGGCGGACATGGAAGATTCGGGCCTGCTGGAGATCGACGCTTCGGACAGCCGGTGGGTTTCACTGCGTGAAAAGTACCTCGGCGACGTTGTCCGCTCCTGGCTCAGCATCACTCGGCGGAGGGAGCTGCGGAGCCTGCTTCTGGGCGGTAAGGAACCTGACCCTGCCACGATGACGGTGGAAGAGCTGATGGCGTTCGGCGCCTGGACGCAGGAATGCGAGGCCGAGTTGAGTCCGGCCATGGCGCTGGCCGCTGCCGAAGCCGCAGTGCAACTCTTTGACCCTTATTCTGCCCTCAAGTATGCCGAGACACTGAAGCGGAATGATCCTCAATGGGTGCCTGCCCAGCGGCAGAGGGCTGCAGCGCACTTGCTTATGGACCTCCCGGTGCAGGCCATGGCAGCACTGGACGATATTTCCCAGCCACAGCTGGACAACTTGGACGTTGAAGAGTTCGCCCGGGTGGTCGAGGCCAAATCACGGGTCATGGTCTGGCTCCCCGAACACACCGCTCGGGTGCCAGCGCTGCTACAGACGGCACGGGAGCGGCTCGGTGTGGAGCCAGGAATCGCGAAGGGGTGGCCGGAGCCGCTGGCTGCTGCGGCCAACCGGATCAGCCTGAGCGAATTCAAGTACCAGGCCTTCGTGGGGGACTATGCTTCCGTCTTGCCGGCGCTGGAAGCCGCTGCGGACCCCGGGCAGAATCCGGACACCTGGTTCAGGATGAACTCAGCGGTGATCCTGATGAGCGCGCTGTCCATGACCGGGCGGGAAATGGACGCCCTGAGCCTGATGAGGCAGTTGGGCGGGCAGATCTCGGACTCCGCCGAGATCGTGGGGCTGCGTGAGAGGTTCGCCGGCCGGGCGTACAACGTGCTCCTGATGGCAGGGCAGTGGCGCCGGTGCATCGACCTCCTGGATCCGCCTTCCGCGCGCGAGTTCCACCGGCTCCCTTACCGTAGCGCCGCCGCGGAGCTCGCGGCCGGCATCGCCTACGTCTACTCGGGCCGCGGTGCCGTGGCCCTTGATTCGCTGCTCTCGGCCGCTGCACAGCTGGAGCTGCGGCCCGTCCAGAGCATGCTCCGCGCCGCCTACGCTGCCATAGCCTTCGCGTATGCGCAGACCGGCAATGCCGGGCAGTCCCGGAAGTATCTTGACAGGCTGCAGCGGACAGTCGGTGCCGCTGACCATGCGCTCCGGAGCCGCACTGAATTCTGCGCTGATATGGCCGCCCGTTGGCTGGGGGACAGTGACGCAGCCACCCGCCTGAAGCAATCTGCCCGCCGTGACATCGCAGCAGGCAGGTTCACCCTTGCCGGGATCAGCCTGCTCGGAGCCACCGTCAACGGCACGGAAGCTGACTTCCGGCTGATGGAACAAGTGGCCGGGCACCGGCAGGGCCCCTTGGCGGAAATTTCCCGGCTGATTGCTGTGGGCAGCCGGACCCGCGACGCCAAAACGTTGCTTGCCGGCGGGGAGCTGGCGGCCACGCTGGAACTGGATGCCGTTGAGGCCCGTTGCATGGCGCTGGCCGTTGACTACGCCCGGCAGGCCGGTGACTCGGTCTCAGCCAGGTCTGCACAGGCCCGGCTGGACATCCTCGCAGCCACCGTGGCGAGCCTGCCGATCGTACCGAGCAGCGGCAGCCCGCTCCTGACCGCCAGGGAGAGGCAGATCGCGCGGCTGGCCGGCCGCGGCGCATCCAACCGTGACATCGCCGTGGAGATGGGAGTGTCCGTGCGCACCGTGGAAGGCCACCTCTACCAGGTCTTTACCAAGCTCGGAGTAACGTCCAGGGGTGATCTGACTGGACTCGTCTAACGGCCACGCAGCCAAACCGGGAACGCCGTATCGACTACTCACGGGCCGGCGTGAACCGTTGGAGCGGATCTGTAACATCCTCCGCAACCGCACGAGCCAGGCAGTGTTCCTCATGGCGGGCCCGGGCATCGGGAAGTCAACGCTGACCGAGGCCATCACCGAGCGGCTTGCCCAGGAGATGATCATTGTTCAGATCCATGGAAGTTCGTCGCTATCCGGCGTTCCCTTTGGAGTCCTGGCGCCCTACACAGCGGAGCTGACGGCCGAGGACTCGGTGTCTCCGGTGGCTGTGCTGCGGTCCGTGTGGAGGTACTTTGAGAAGCTGAAAGCCGGCAAGGATACCCCGTTGCTTCTGATGATGGATGACGCCCATCACCTGGACGAGGCAACGGCCAGCATTGTGGCCGACCTAATCTCCGCCGGCTGGGCCACCGTGCTTGCTGCCGGCAGACCGCGGCCCGGGCTGCCGCAGCCACTCGCGCAGCTCTGGTATGACGGCCTGGCTGACCGCGTGGATCTCCGTCCCATGAACCGGGAGCAGATCGAGGAGGTCCTCTCCCATGCACTTGATGGAACAGTCCCGGCCGGAACCATTGACACTATCTGGAGCGCGTCAGGCGGAAATCCGCGGATTCTTGATGCCTTGCTGCACGATGCCGCAGAGCGGGGCGAACTCGCAAAGCGGAACGGGATCTGGATGCTGCTGGGCGCCTTGCCCGCCGACGGACCCAGGCTCACCGAGGTGGTGGTGAAGGACATGCTCCGCCGCAGCCCGGAAGAGCAGGAAGTCCTGAAACTTGTCGCCCTCGCCGGGCCAGTGAGCCGGAAGGTGATCGAGGATTCTTTTGGCGCCGAAGTGGTGCGCACGCTGCTGGACCAGCAGATGATTGTCGAAAGTTCCGGCATTCCAGCCGATCTCCGGATCTGGAACTCCGTGTTCGGCGAGGCGCTCCGCACCAGTATCTCGGTGTCCCGGAGCCTGCAGTTGCTGGAAACAATCCGGGATCAGCTGGGAACCGCACCCGAAGGGTGTGAGGGCAGGATGAGGGCCGTGGAATGGGCCCTGGAGTGTGGATTGAAAATATCCGATCCCGAGCTGCTCGAGGCGGCCGGCACCGCCCTGGTCCACTCCCGGAACCGGAGCAGTCGCACGATGGCGGCGAAGGTCACCGACCCGGACCTCGTGCCGCGGGCACAGGCTGTCCAGGCAAGGGCCTTATTCAATGAAGGCGACTTTGTGGGTGCGGCCAAGCTCCTGGACGGATGCTGGCTGCAGCTGGGGAACGGTGCCTGGGCTGTCCCGGTCTTCATGCTCAGGGCTGTGGCACACCAGGCCCTGGGAACACCGCTGGCAGTGTTCGCAGCCGATTCCCGCGCAGCGCTCCAGGGTGCGGGCGCCATGACGGCGGGACCGGATGCTGTGCCGCCGGATTCCCAAGAGACACCCGGTGCTCCTGCCGGGCCCTGGCAGGAGTGCTTGCTCCGCCTGTTGGAACTTGGCGAAGCCGGCAGCCACCAGGCCTTGGAGGCCGAGGTCCAGGAACTTCGGAGCAGCCGCACCGGCGATGCCACGGACGACGCCCTGCGTGCTGTGGGACTCGCGCTGCTGGCCCATTCGCTTGCCTCGGCCGGACGTGCCGTCCAGGGGCTGGATACCGCCTTGATGGCGGCCTCAGAACTTCCCTCCCTGCAGGGTGGCGTGTTCTTCTTTAATGAATTTGTCCTTGGCCGCCTGGTGGCAGATTACCTGGCCATGGGGGAGTGGGACTCGGCGGAACGGGAGTTGGCGAACTACGCCGCCGGACAACCGCGGGGTGTCGCATATTTCGGCGGCAGCCTTGAGGTGCTCCGTGGCTACTCGCTGCTGCGGCAGGGGCGGATGGAACGCGCCTATCAAACGCTGTTGCCGGCTGTGGAGACCTTGAGACTCAACGATCCGCTGCAGATGTTCCGGTTTGGTTCCGGGCTGGCGTTTTATGTAGCGGCGAGGCTCGGTGATGCCGCCCAGGCCTGCCGGCTTGAGCTGGATTATAAGGATTCACCGCAGGGCTCCACCGGCGACGGACTCCTTGCGAAGGCGTACGCCGCAGCAGCATCGGAGTATGTAGCGCATGACGGAAAAGGCCTGGCGTCCCTCCACACACTGGCAACCACGCCCGAGGTGACCACCCGGGCCGGGACACTTCTGGAACTCTTGGCTCTCTGCTGGGACCTGGGCGACCATTCAGTGATCCCTTTGGTCCACTCACTGGCGGGGAGCGTTGAAGGCCGCTGGGCCGCTGCAATGCTCACCCTGGCGGGGCATTGGGAGTCCGCGGACGCGGATTCCATCATGGACACGGCGGCCATGCTAGAAGGCGCGGGATTCGTAAACCTTGCGCGGGAGGCCTACGCGCGGTCGAGCACCGTCCTTGAGAGCTCCGGTGAGCGCCGGCGGGCCCGGCAGGCGGTGGCCCTGCGGGAGAAGTGTGACCACGAACTGGGCGAGCGGTTCCGGGAAGGCCATTTCATCGCCGCAGCACCCAGCGTGAACCTCACGCGCCGGGAACAGGACATCGTAGAGCTCGCTGTGCAGGGTCTCACCGACAGGGAGATCGCACAAAAGCTCATGGTGTCCGTGCGTACTGTGGAGGGCCACCTTTACCGCACCTACGTCAAACTCGGCGTGCGGAGCCGCGACGAACTGGCTTCAGCCCTTCCGCACTAGGCCTGCGGGCGGATGCGCCTGCGCACGGGCGTCCAGATACGCGTAGCTGCGGAGGGTAATGCGTAGCCCCGGCGCGAAAAAGTAGAGTACTGCCTACTCGTGTGCGGGGCTTCCGCATGCGATTGACTTAGCACGGCAGGAAAACACGGAGCCACAAGAACCGCGGACCGGCCAACAGACTTTTCAGGCCTCTTTTTGACGCGAGCTTCCGGCCCTGGGGCTGGATCGAAACGGGGCCGGCGACGTCAGAGTCTTCCGAGACCGAGACTCTCCCCCCAGCCGTCGCCGGCCCTCACTTCCGCGGGCTGAAGCCCGGAGCTGCTGTGGCGGTGGCCCATCCGGCCGCCGCCACAGTGGTGTTGTGGGACAATTGAGTGTCAATCCATTGGCACCTCAAGGAGTTAGCTTTGGCCCTAGTATCAACGCCTGCCACGCTGGAACGCGCAGTGCCGGCCATGGATAACGCCGAAGTCCTCAGGATTCGAAACGACTTCCCCGTGCTTGGCCAGCTGGTGAACGGCAAGCCCCTGGTGTACCTCGATTCGGGCGCCACCTCGCAAAACCCGCTGAGTGTCATCGAAGCTGAGCAGGAGTTTTACGAACAGCGCAACGCTGCCGTGCACCGCGGGGCCCACTACCTTGCCGTGGAAGCAACAGAGGTTTTCGAGGATGCCCGCCAGACCATGGCGGACTTCATCGGTGCCGACTACGCGGAGACGGTGTGGACCTCCAACGCCACCGAAGGCCTGAACCTGGTCAGCTACGCGCTGTCCAACGCCTCGTTGTGGGCGGCGCAGGGGCGCGGTGACGCCCGGCTGAAAGACCTCGCAGTCGGCCCGGGTGACCAGATCGTGGTGACCGAAATGGAGCACCACGCCAACCTGATCCCTTGGCAGGAACTGGCGTTCCGCACCGGCGCCACGCTGCGCTACATCCCCATCGACGACGCCGGTGCCCTGCGGCTGGACATTGCGGCCGAGATCCTGGGAAGCAAAACCAAGGTCCTCGCCTTCACCCACGCCTCCAACGTGTTGGGCACGATTAATCCCGTGCAGGAACTGGTCGCGCTGGGGCGGCAGGCCGGGGCCCTGGTGGTCCTGGACGCCTGCCAGTCCGCACCGCACCTGCCGTTGAACGTCAAGGAGCTGGACGTCGACTTCGCGGTCTTCTCCGGCCACAAGATGTTGGCGCCTACCGGAATCGGTGTCCTCTACGGCAAGCAGGACCTCCTGGACGCGCTGCCGCCGTTCCTCACCGGTGGTTCCATGATCACCACCGTGACCATGGAACGGGCCGAGTACCTGCCCGCGCCGCAGCGCTTCGAGGCCGGCACCCAGCGCATCTCGCAGGTCGTTGCCCTGGCCGCCGCAGCCAACTACCTCACGGAAACCGGTCTGGACCGCGTCCACCGCTGGGAATCGGAGCTCGGCCAGCGGATGGTGGCCGGGCTGGAGTCTATTCCCGGCATCCGCGTCTTGGGGCCCGCCGCAGGACAGGAACGGATCGGCCTCGCCGCGTTCGACGTTGCCGGTGTGCACGCGCACGACGTCGGGCAGTTCCTGGATTCCCGGGGCATCGCCGTCCGTGTGGGTCACCATTGCGCCCAGCCGCTGCATCGCCGCTTGGGCTTGACCGCAACCACCAGGGCAAGCGCCTACCTGTACAACACCACCGACGACGTCGACGCCTTCCTGGAATCCGTCGCCGGAGTCCGCTCCTACTTCCGCGTCTAGCGCGATCACCGAAGGTAAACCACCATGAGCCTTGACCAGCTGTATCAGCAGATCATCCTTGACCATTCCAAGGCGCGTTACGGCAGTGGGCTGGCGGGCGTCGCCGCGCCGGCCGGGGCGTCCACGGGCCAGTCCCACCAGCTCAACCCGGTCTGCGGCGACGAAGTCACGCTGCGGGTGGCTGTGGAAGACGGCAAGGTGGCGCAGATTTCATGGGACGGCGAAGGGTGTTCCATCTCGATGGCATCGGCTTCGGTCCTCAGCGAGCTCGCGGAGGGAATGACCGTGGACGAATTCCAAGCCGTCATAGGCAGCTTCCGCGAAGTCCTCCGCTCGCGGGGGAAGATCCACGCCGATCCCGAGATCCTGGGCGACGCCGCGGCTTTCGAGGGTGTGGCCCGCTACGCCGCGCGCGTTAAGTGCGCCATGATTTCCTGGGTGGCTGCCGAGGACGCGCTGAACCAGGCAGCCTAGGCCGGACCGCGGCCGTCAGCCCCGGCGCTCGAAAACGTCAGGGACGCCGTCGCCGTCGGCATCACGCCGTTCCGCAAGTTCCACTGCGCGGTAATGCCGGTTCCGCAGCCGGAGCACCACGGCGGCAAGCAGGGCGGCAACCAGTGATCCGGTGAGGACGGCCACCTTCGCATGGTCATCGTGGGCCGAGCCGGCACCGAAGCTCAGTTCGGCGATCAGCAGCGACACCGTGAAGCCCACTCCGGCCAACAGCGCCAGGCCCGCAACATCGATCCAGGCGAGGCCGTCGTCGAGCTTTGCCCTGGTGGTCTTCGTGATCAGGTAGGTAGTGCCGAACACGCCAATCGTCTTGCCGGCCACCAAGGCAGCCACAATTCCCACCGCCACCGAATCCGCCAGGGCCGACCGGAAGCCGTCGAGGCCGCCCACGGCAACTCCGGCGGAAAAGAAGGCGAAGACCGGGACGGCGAAACCTGCCGAAAGCGGGCGGAGCCGGTGTTCCAGGGACTCAGCCATACCGGAACCCGTCTCACCGCGTTTGCGCGACGCCAGCACTGGCACGGCAAACCCGAGCAGCACACCCGCCACTGTGGCGTGGACACCGGAAGCGTGCACGAGTCCCCAGGTGGCGGCGGCCAGCGGCAGCAGCAGGTACCAGCTGCGGACCCTCCTCTGGACCAGCAGGGTAAAGAGCCCCAGCGGAACCAGTGCCGCCAACAAGAAGAGCGGCTGCAGTCCGGACGAGTAGAAGAAGGCGATGATGCCGATGGCCAGCAGGTCATCCACTACGGCCAAGGTCAGCAGGAAGGTCCGGAGGGCCGCAGGCAGGTGGGTATTGATGACGGCCAGGACGGCCAGGGCAAAGGCAATATCGGTGGCTGTGGGAATGGCCCAGCCCCGCAGGCTCTCAGCGCCCTGGCCCAGGTTCACCAGCGTGTAAATCACGGCCGGAACTGCGACCCCTCCCACAGCCGCGGCCACCGGAACCACCGCCTTGGACACCTTGCGGAGCTCGCCGGAGACAAACTCCCGCTTGAGTTCCAGGCCCGCCAGGAAGAAGAAGATGGCCAGGAGACCGTCCGACGCCCAATGCCCCAGGGAGAGCCGGAGGTGCCAGGGCTCATAACCGATTTTTAGGTCCCGCAGCGCGAAGTAGCCCTCCGCCGCCGGCGAGTTGGCCCAGAGGAGGGCCGCAGCGGTGGCCAGCAGCAGGAGGGCACCGCCGGCTGTTTCCAGCCTGAGGATCTCTGAGATCCGCAGGAATTCAGGGTAGCTTGAGCGGCTGAGGACATTAGCAGCGAAGGTAGGGCGGGAAGGGCGCTTGGCCATGGGTGGCTCCTGGAATTAAGGGGTCGGCAAAACTATTGCCGACCAGACTTCCCGGCGCACCTGTGACCAGCCTACCCGAGCAGGCCCATAACCCCGATCACGCCGGTGGCAGCTCCCAGCACCATGGAGATGCTGACCAGCACCAGGTGGACGGTGAGGAACTTTGTGGCCTTCCCGGCGGCGTCCCGCGCCCGGGGATCCTTCATTACGCGGCGCAGGAACTGCGGCCAGACCACCAGGGACCAGGCACCGGCGATGATCAGCAGCCAGGCCGCAAACAGGGGGAGCTGCATGGGCTTAGTGGCTTTCGAGCCAGGCCTGGGCCTGCTGTGCCTGGATGTTCAGGGCCTTGGCCACCATTGGCTCAGCTGCTTCGGCGATCTTGCCGCCCAAGAAGGGGACGGAGGACGTGACGCTGCCTGCAAGTTCAACGCGCGTGCTGCCGCCCTCCGCGACGAGCCGCTGGACCGCGGTCACATCGATGGGGGCGCCGGCGATCTTCAGCGTGATGTTGCTCTGGCGGGAACCGTCGGCCGCGGGGGCCTCCCAGTTCTCCACCTGCGTCACGGTGAGATTTTCGCCCACGAACTTGCGGGCGATCTCCGGGAGCCGGGTGGTCGGCAGGGTGCGGACCGAGGTGGTGCTGAATGCTCCGTCAACGTCTCCGGCCACTTCGAAGGACTCCAGCGTGCCGCCAACGAATTGGCTGGTGTGCCGCTGGAAGTCCTCGTCGATAAATACGGCAGCGACGCTGCCGACGGCGTGCGGAAGGGTGGTGGTTGCACTCAGTGCCATGTGTCCTCCAGTGATGTGTAGGTCAGAACGCTTTTTGCTCCCCACATCCTACGGGGAGCCCTGCGTGTTGTTGGAACCGGCCTCCGCGCTGTCGGAGCTGGCGATTTTCTGCGCCGCCGTGGTGATGTTCCGTGCCATCGCCGGAAAGATGAGGCTGTGGAACGGCAGCACGGCCAGCCAGTAGAGCTTTCCGCTGAGGCCCTTCGGGAAGAAAATGGCCCGCTGCCGGTAGCGGCTGCCCGTCCCGTCAGGTTCTACGGACAGTTCAAGCCAGGCACGTCCGGGGGCGCGCATCTCCGCGCGGAGGCGCAACAGTTTGCCGCGCTCTATCCGCTCCACACGCCACCAGTCCACCACTTCGCCTGAGGCCAGGGTGCCGGGGTGCCGGCGTCCCCGCAGCAGGCCCGCGCCGCCGGTGAGCTTGTCCAGCCAGCCACGCACGCGCCATGCCAGTGGCAGCGAATACCAGCCGTTCCGGCCGCCGATCCCTTCGATGATGGTCCACACGTGGGCAGAATCAACGTCCCCGTGGAAGGTCCGCTCATCCACATAGACCGTATGGCCGGCCCAGTCCGGATCGCTGGGCAGCGGATCGGCGTCGGCCCCGGCATTTGACCACGTGGTTTCCACCTGGCCGTCACGCTCCTTGCCCAGGGCGAGGGCAACGGCCCGCCGGTACGGAGTCAGGCCGTCTGCCGGCTCAGGGATATGGGCGTCGATATCGTGCTCGCGTGAGACGGCATCGTGCTGCAGCGACTCGACGAGCGGCAGGGACATGGACAGCGGGATGGGCGTGGTCAGGGCCACCCACATGCCGGCGAGCTTCGGGGCGGGAATGGGCAGGGCCAGTACCACCCGGTTCGGCAGCCCGGCCTCGGCGGCGTATTCCTTCATCATGCCCGCGTAGCTCAGGACCTGCCGGCAGCCGATGTCGAAGGTGCGGTTGACCGGCCCGTCCATGGATGCGGCGCCCACAAGGTAGTGCAGCACGTCCCGGACGGCGATTGCCTCAATCTTGTTGCGCACCCAGCTCGGGGCAGGCATCAGCGGAAGGGTCTCGGACAGGTGGCGGATCATTTCGAAGGACGCGGACCCGGAACCGATCACCACCCCGGCCTGGAACACCACCGCATCCGCCGCGCTGTCCAGGAAGACCTTCCCCACTGCCTCCCGGGAGCGCATGTGCGTGGACAGTTCCACGTTGGCCGGGTGCAGGCCGCCCAGGTACACGATCCGGCTTACACCGGCTGCGGCAGCAGCTGTCGCGGCCGCTTCCGCCATGGCCTTTTCCTTGGACTCGAAGCCGGAGCCGGAAGCCATGGAGTGGACAAGGTAGTAGAGCACGTCGACGCCGGCCAGTGCCTGGTGCAGGGCTGCGCCGTCGTCGAGGCTGCTTTGGATCACCTCAACTTTGCCCAGCCACGGCACGCCGGCGATCTTAGCCGGCGTTCTGACCACGACCTTTACGGTGTGACCGGCCTCCAGCAGCCGGGGGACCAGGCGGCCGCCGATGTAGCCGGTGGCGCCGGTCACCAGGACGGTTCGCGCCGTCCCCGCAGCCACAGTGTGGGGAGTGTCGCTCGGACTATTGCTATCGCTCACTGAAAGCTCCTCAGGCCAGGCGGGCAGATGCGCCCAACAGGGCGCGCTTCCTCAGCAAGCTTAGCAATGGGGTGCCCGGCGGGTCCCGGGGCAGGGGTAGGCTGGGATGACCCGGGATTCGAAGTGAATTTCGGGTTTTCGTGTTGCCTGCTTTTTCCTTGAACCCACAGGAGTTTCCGCCATGAGCCCCACTGGCCCGTCCCATCCTGGCCCGTCCGACGCTGGTCCCTCGCTGGCCGGACTGCGACGTGTCCTGGCAGAAGACCAGACGTTCGCGCGGGTCCAGGCGGAGGCGGCCAGGGGGTTTGACGTCCGGGGCCAGGATTACCAGATCAGCGCGCCGGCGGGACTCCGCGCCGTCCTGCTGGCGGAAATGGCAGAGGGCCTGGCCGCCGGCGCCGGCGAAGGAACTCCCGACGGCGGGCTCCCCCCTGTGGTGCTGGCAGTCACGGCGACAGGACGCGAAGCAGAGGATCTGACTGTGGCCCTGCGCGCTTACCTGCCGGCCGATTCAGTGGCCGAGTTCCCCAGTTGGGAAACCCTGCCGCACGAACGGCTCTCACCCCGCTCGGACACGGTGGGCCGCCGGCTGTCCGTCCTGCGCCGCCTGGCGCACCCGGAAAGTTCGACGGCGGGCCGGCTGCGTGTGGTGGTGGCGCCGGTCCGCGCGGTGGTTCAGCCGATCGTCGCCGGGCTGGGTGAGCTGGTTCCGGTCACGCTGAAAGTGGGACAGGACATGCCGTTCTCCAACGTGGTGCGGAGGCTCGCCGACGCCGCCTACGCACGCGTGGACATGGTCACCCACCGTGGCGAGTTTGCTGTCCGTGGCGGTATTATTGACGTCTTCCCGCCCACCGAGGACCACCCCATCCGCGTGGAGTTCTTCGGCGACGAGGTGGACCAGATGCGCTGGTTCGCGGTCGCCGACCAGCGCTCGCTGTCGGCGCCCGGCGTGCATCACCCCACCGAACTCCACGCCCCGCCCTGCCGCGAAATCCTGATCACGCCGTCGGTGATGTCACGCGCAGCCACCCTGAAGGCGCAGCTTCCCGCGGCCGCGGACATGCTGGAGAAGATCGCCGGCGGCATCGCAGTGGAAGGCATGGAATCCCTGGCCCCGGTGCTGGTGGATGCCATGGTCCCGTTCGTGGAGCAGCTGCCCGCCGGGTCCATCTCGGTGATCATTGAACCGGAAAAGGTCCGCAGGCGCGCACATGATCTTGCGGCCACCAACGAGGAGTTCCTGGAAGCGGCCTGGTCCACGGCATCGGATGGCGGCACAGCTCCGCTGGATCTGGGCTCGCAGGCGTCGGCGGCTCTGCACTCGGCCAGCTTCCGTTCCCTGGCCGAAACGCGGAGCTTCTCGCTGGAGCACGAGGTGTCGTGGTGGTCCATCACGTCGCTGGCCACTGACGAGGAGCTGCTGCCGGAGATCGACGTCCTGAACCTCCGTGCCCGGGAGCCGCGCGGGTACCAGGGTGATGTGGCAGAGATGATGGACTTCATCGGCTCCCACGTTCGGGACCAGTGGCGGATCGTGGTGGCCACGGAGGGTCCCGGCCCGGCGCAGCGCCTTGCGGAACTGTTCCACGATGCCGACATCCCCTGTGCCCGGGTGGACACCCTTGAGAATGAGCCGCAGGCGGGCATCATCGAGGTGACCACTGCCGCCGTCGGACGCGGTTTTGTCCTGGACAGCCTCAAGCTGGGGCTACTCACCGAAGCGGACCTGCTGGGACGGACGTCCGCGGGCTCCACCAAGGACATGCGGCGCATGCCGTCCAAGCGGCGGAACGCCGTGGACCCGTTGCAGCTGGTCAACGGCGATTCCGTGGTGCACGAACAGCACGGCATTGGCCGCTTCATCGAACTCATCCAGCGCAAGGTGGCCGGCGGCGGAGATGGCGTCCGCGAATACCTGGTCCTGGAATACGCCCCATCCAAGCGAGGCGCCCCCGGGGACCGCCTGTTTGTCCCCACCGACCAGCTGGACCAGGTGACCCGCTACGTGGGCGGTGACACCCCGGTGCTCAGCAAGATGGGCGGCTCCGACTGGGCCAGCACCAAGTCCAAGGCACGCAAGGCCGTCAAGGAAATCGCCGGAGAACTCATCCGGCTGTACTCCGCTCGGATGGCCTCAAGGGGCCACGCGTTCGGGCCGGACACCCCGTGGCAGCGCGAGCTGGAGGAGGCCTTCCCCTACGTGGAGACGCCGGACCAGCTGACCACCATCAACGAGGTCAAGGCGGACATGGAGCGGGAGATCCCCATGGACCGCCTGGTGTCCGGCGACGTTGGTTACGGCAAGACCGAGATCGCCGTCCGGGCCGCGTTCAAGGCAGTCCAGGACGGGAAACAGGTGGCGGTCCTGGTGCCCACCACCCTGCTGGCCCAGCAGCACTACGAAACGTTCACCGAGCGCTTTTCCGGCTTCCCCCTGCGGGTCAAGGCGCTGTCGCGGTTTCAGGGGACCAAGGAAACCAAAGAGACCGTGGAGGGCGTCAAGAGCGGCTCCGTCGACGTCGTTATCGGCACCCACCGCCTGCTGTCCAAGGACTTCGCGTTCAAGGACCTGGGCCTGGTGATCGTGGACGAGGAGCAGCGGTTCGGTGTGGAGCACAAGGAAGCGCTGAAGAAGATGCGGACCAACGTGGACGTACTGGCCATGAGCGCCACCCCGATTCCGCGGACCCTGGAGATGTCCCTGACGGGCATCCGGGAAACTTCCACGCTGGCCACGCCGCCGGAGGAACGCCATCCCGTGCTGACCTACGTGGGCCCGTATACGGACAAACAGACGTCGGCAGCCATCCGGCGTGAGCTGATGCGCGAAGGCCAGGTGTTCTTTGTGCACAACCGGGTGTCAACCATCGAACGGACGGCCGCGAAAATCCGTGAACTCGTTCCGGAAGCACGCGTGGAGGTGGCGCACGGGCAGATGTCCGAGAGCCGGCTGGAGCAGATCATCGTGGACTTCTGGGAAAAGCGCTTCGACGTCCTCGTGTGCACCACCATCATCGAAACCGGCCTGGACATCTCCAACGCCAACACCCTGATCGTGGACGGGGCCGAGAAGTACGGCCTCTCCCAGCTGCACCAGCTCCGCGGCAGGGTAGGCCGCGGCCGTGAACGCGCCTACGCCTACTTCCTGTACCCGTCCGAGAAGCCCCTGGGTGAGGTGGCCCTGGAACGGCTCAAGGCCGTCGCCACCCACAACGAGCTTGGCGCCGGCATGCAGCTGGCCATGAAGGACCTCGAAATCCGTGGCGCCGGCAACCTACTGGGCGGCGAGCAGTCCGGCCACATCCAGGGCGTAGGCTTCGACCTCTACATCCGCCTGGTGGGTGAGGCAGTGGCCGACTTCCGCGGCGACGCCGAGGAAAAGGCTGCCGAAATGAAGATCGAGCTGCCGGTCAACGCCCACCTCCCGCACGATTATGTGCCGGGGGAGCGGCTCCGCCTGGAGGCTTACCGCAAGCTGGCCTCTGCCTTGACGCACGAGGCCATCGAGGAGGTCCTGGCGGAGCTTGTGGACCGTTACGGCGAGCCGCCGCTGCCGGTCCGGAACCTCATCGCCGTGGCCCGCTTCCGGGTGGGTGCCCGCGAAGCCGGCCTGTCCGACGTCGCGCTGCAGGGGAACTTCATCAAGTTCTCGCCGGCGCAGCTGCCGGAGTCTAAGCTGATGCGGCTGACCCGGATGTACCCGGGGTCGCAGTCCAAGCCCGCCCTGGACGCGGTGCTGATTCCGAAGCCCAAGACCGCCCGGATCGGCGGCCGCGACCTGCAGGACGCCGAAATCCTGGAATGGGCCAACGGGGTCATCCGCAACATCTTCTCCGACGCACCGCTGGCGGTGGGTTAGCAGCATGATGGGAGGACATCACGCCGCGTCGGGAGCCGCGGCGTGGGTAGCTATTGCCTCAACGGGACCGTACACGCTGGGCTGGTATCCGTTGGACGCCACGGGAATCCTCATCGGAGGAATGGCGACGGCGGGGACGGCTCTGGTGTGCGACTGGGACCACCGCCACAGCACAGTGGCCAACTCACTGCCGCCGCTGTCCAACCTGATTGCCGTGGGTATTGAGAACGCCAGCGGCGGGCACCGGCAAGGAACCCACTCGGTGCTCGGGGCGGCGTGCTTTGTGCTGCTGGCCATGATGGCAGGGCAGTTCCAGCTGCAGACGGACTGGGGCCTGCTGTCGGTGGGTGCGGGGCTGCTGTGCATGTTCATGATTAACATTGCTGCCAAGGCGCTGAAGCTGTTTCCCCAGTCCGGATTTATCAGCAACTGGATCTTTGCCCTGACCATGGCCGGACTGGTGACCTGGTTCGCGCCGGAGCAGTGGACCTGGCTCCCAGTATCGATGCTGACCGGGGTAGTGGTCCACATCGTGGGGGACATGATCACCACCGGGGGCGTGCCGCTGCTCTGGCCGATCGTGATCAAGCCACCTAAGTTCTTCCGGAAGCTGCCGGTGCTCAACGACGTCTGGAAAGCCAACGGCGCCTTTTCCCTGCCGCTGCTGGGCCGCGCAGGTTCCCGGCGCGAGTGGCTGGTGCTGATCCCGGTCAGCGCCTACGCGATGGTGGGCATGTGCGTGGCGGCCTGGTCGTTGGCGAAAGCACATTTCCCCGCCGCCATGGCGATCGGAAAGACCACGGTCAGCCGCCTGCTTGGCGCGGGCTGACGCCGTTAGTGCTGACGCGGCCGGTGCCTAAGCGGCCAGTATCTAAGCGTCCACGACTTAAAAGGCTCGGGCCCCGGAATTGATCCGGGGCCCCAGCCCTTTGAGTAACAGAGGGTTCTTACTTCCGGCCGGCTGAATCGGAGCGGCCGGTGATGGTCTGCGGGATCCAGAAGGCCAGGAAAAACAGGCCCAGGCAGACGGCCATCGGCCACGGGTTGCCGAGCGTAAGGAAGGACAGGGAGTAGATGGAGCCCAGGAACAGCGCCATCATGGGTACAAACAGAAGGATGCTGCCCAAGAGGCTGTTCTCGTTCTGGGGGGTCTGTACCGTGGCGTTGCCGGACTCTGTGGTCTTGCTGGACATTCTTTCCTCCTCGGCCCCGCGGGGCTCAAACAGTGGCGGCTCCGGGCCGGCGTCAGTAGCTGGAGGAACCCTGTTCACCCTTGACGATGGCAATGCCGGAGCTGGCACCAATACGTGTTGCACCTGCAGCAATCATAGCCTGCGCGTCGGCCAGGGAACGTACGCCGCCGGACGCCTTGACGCCGAGATCGGGGCCTACAGTGCGGCGCATCAGGGCGATGTCTTCGGCCGTGGCACCCCCGCCGTTGAACCCCGTGGACGTCTTAACGAAGTCCGCCCCCGCTTCAACGGACGCCTGGCAGGCAAGAACCTTCTGATCCTCGCTGAGCAATGCGGTTTCGATGATGACCTTCAGGATGGCCTCGCCCGCGTGGACCGCGTCCGCGACGGCGGAGATATCGTCCACCAGCGCACCCTTGTCACCGGCGCGGGCGGCCGCGATGTTGATGACCATGTCGATTTCGTCCGCGCCGTCCAGCACTGCGCCGCGGGCTTCAAAGGCCTTCACATCGCTGGGCGTGGCACCCATGGGAAAGCCGATCACCGAGCACGTCAGAACCCCGGACCCCTTGAGCGCGGTTTTGACCGTCTTGACCCAGACGGGATTCACGCAGACTGACTTGAAGTGGTACTCCGCAGCCTCGGCACACACTTTAAGGATCTCCGCTTCGCTGGCCTCGGGCTTGAGCAGCGTGTGGTCGATGTAGGAAGCGATGTTGCCCGACGCTGAGACCGTACCGGCTCCAGTTTGGTCGGCAGGAGTGGCTGCGTTGCTCATGATGGTCCTTTCCATGTGGCCTTGTGGGCCGCCGGAGCCACGCAGTGCGTGGCTGTTCAGGTGACCATCTTGTCACAGCGAATGTCACGGCGGGCGGACGTTTACGCGGCCGCAGGCACGCGCTCCGCCACACCCGCGGCCACGCCTTCCGCAACGCAGGCTGCCAGGCCTTCCGCCGCTGATGTAGCGGTCATCAGCTGTGCGGCGCAGGCGCCGGCGGCAGAAGCCGCGGCGACCAGCAGTCCCAGCCGGACGCCGTCGAACGCTGCGGCGTCACCGATGGCCCAGATGCCGGAGACCGATGTTCTGAAGTCCTTGCTGATGGCGATTCCTCCGTTTGGGGCGGTAGCGAGTCCGGCGCTGAGGGCGAGTCCATCGCGGGAAACCCGCTCTTCGGCCAGGACAACCAGGTCGCCGTTCATGCTGCTGCCGTCCTCGAAGACAACCCCGGAGGCGGTCAGGCCTGCGCCGGCGATGGAGTGCACCACGGCGGCCGGCCGGATCGTTGTGCGGATGGGCCGGACTCCGCGGGCACGCAGCACCGCTTCGGCCTGGCCCGCTGCCGCGCCGGTTCCCACGAGGATCCCCAATGGCCGCCTACCCAGTTCCCGCGTCACTTCCTTGACGGCGTCGCCGATCCTGGCGGCGTCGTCGATCGTGGAGTAGCTCAGGCAGCGGCCGGCGCTCGCCACGGGGGACGCGACGGGCGCTGATCCGGTGGCGATGACCAGTTCGTCGTAGCTGAGTTCCATGCCGTCGGCGGTGGTGACGGAGCGGTTCTCCGCGTCGATGAAGCTGGCTGGCTGGCCGAAGCGGACGGAAACCTGCGCCAGCTCTGCGAGCCCCAGGAGTTCGGAGGGAGCGTCGTCCCGGTTGCTGAGGATGGTGACGGTGCCGCGAAAGCGGGCACCGTCCAGCTGGCGGACCAGCGCCTGTGCGGCGGGCCCGGCCCCGGCAATGACGATGCGCGGAGCCGGGGAAACTGAGGTGGACGGTGCCGGAGCGGACATGTGCTGGCCCTTTCGCTGGCGGCCGCTGGAGCGGCCGGGACTTCGTGATGGATCCCAGCGTAGGCTGCCCGTTTTTCCACCGTGTTTCCACATCGTCGCTGCCATTTACCGCCCGGTAACAATAGGAGTTTTTGTCCAGATAATGCGCTCAAAACGGCGCTTTGGCCGCATTATCTGGACAAAAACTCCTTTTGCGGGAGGTGCTAGACCCGGATCCGGTAACCCCTCTTGACCACCGTCTCCACCAGTCGGCCGTCCGGCAGCGCTGACCGCAGTCGGCTGACAGTCATGTCCAGGGCGTGGACTGAGCCCTTCAGCTCGAGCAACTCCGACAGGGATTCCCGGGAAAGCACGGCCCCACCGGCCCCCAAGAGAGCACGCAGCAGCAGCAGCGGCGCAGGCGCCAGCTCAACCTGCGCTCCGTCGACCCGCAGGCTGCGCCCGCGCAGCTCAAGGTTGCCGGAGGAGGTGTCCAGCCGCCGCACGTGGTTCAGGGCAAGGTGCTCGCACACCAGCCGGATGAGGGCACCCATCCGGAACCGCTCCGGAATGAGCGGCGAGATACCGGCGTCGAGAAGGGGCTGGGCCGTGACGGGCCCCACCACTGCCGTGGTGACATTGGTTTTCAGGCTCTCGATGAGTTGCTTGTAGACGCCCATTTCGTGGGCTGTACTCCACATGGCGTCGACGGCGGGGGCGCTGGTGAAGGTGAGCACGTCCAGGTTGCCGCTGCACACAGCCTCGATGAGGCGCGGAAGCCGGTCTTCGCCGTCGGGCTTTACCCAGCGGTACGGGGTGACTGTCAGGACCGTGGCGCCGGACATCCGCAGGCGTTCCAGCTGCCGGACGTCCGTGTAGCCGTGCAGCTGCACGGCCACGGTCTTGCCGCGCACGCCTTCGGCGAGCAGCATGTCCACCAGCGTTGCGGTGGTTTCGTCGCTGCTGATTCCGACGTCGGCGAGTCCGGCCGCGCGGACGGCGCCACGGGCTTTGGGGCCACGGACGAACATCCGGCACGCCCCGAGCGTTTCCAGCAGCTGCTCACCGATCCCAAAGGAATCGGCGGCTTCGCACCAGCGGCGCATGCCGTACGCCGTGGTGGCGATGCACAGGTCCGGGCGTGCGGCGATGATGGCTTTGGTGTCCTCGATGAGGCGGATGTCCTCCTGCACCGGGGCGATCTTGAGGGCCGGCGCGTGCAGTACTTCCGCGCCGCGGCGTTCCAGGGCCTCGATGAGGTCCCGGGAGCGGCGGTGCGAGGTGACTCCGATGCGGAAGCCCTCCAGCGGGGAGTCCGCAGCCTCCGGCCCGGACGTCTCTTCAAGCTGGGCAGGTTCCGCTGGTGCCAGTGCGTTCATGGGGGTCAATCCTTTCATGAACCGAGCAGCGAGGCCGCCAGCCGGTCGAGGTCGGCGGCGGCCTCAGCATGCCCGCGGTTGGCTTCCGCCACGCGAACCACCTCGCCAATGACCAGCACTGCGGGATTGCTGCACCCGGCAGCGGCGGAGGTGATGGTGCCCAGGTCGGCGATAGTGGTGCGTTGGCCGGGACGGTAACCGCGTTCGACGACGGCCATGGGCATGTCGGGGCGCATGCCGGCTTTACGGAGTCCGGCCGCGAGCTGGTGCAGGGTGCCGATGCCCATCAGGACCACAATGGTGCCACCCAGTCCGGCGAGGTGCGTGTGTTCCTTTTCGGTCAGCGGCGCGTGGCCCGAGACCACGGTGAACATATGGCTGACCTCGCGGTGTGTGACGGGGATGCCGGCGGCCGCCGGCACGGAGATCGCGCTGGTGACACCCGAGATAACACGGACGGGCACGCCCGCTGCCACGCAGGAGGCCACTTCCTCGCCGCCGCGGCCGAAGACGTAGGGGTCGCCTCCCTTGAGGCGGACCACGTTGTTTCCGGCGAGGGCGCTCTCAACCATCAGTTTCTCGATGTCTGCCTGGCCCACTTTGTGGTGGCCGGGCTTCTTGCCCACATCCACCAGCTCGGCCGAGGTCAGGTCCGGCAGGTCCTGGCACGGAGCCAGCCGGTCGAAGAACACCACGTCCGCATCGCGGAGGGCCTTGACGGCGGCGACAGTCAGCAGGTCGGTGGTGCCGGGTCCGCCACCCACCAGGGTGACGTGGCCGACGGGTCCGGCGGCTGGCTCGGCCGCCACCGGGATGCCGGTGGCGCGGCAACGCTCGAGCAGGGACTCCCAACCGGGCTGGCCGTCGTCGACCGCTGCGACCAGGAATGGACGCTCGGGGAGCGGGCCGTCCTGCGCTGCACCCGCAGGGGTGCTGAGGCGGTAGACGACGGCGCCCGCGGTCTCGTAGCGGCGGACCGCCTGGCGGGCCGCATGGTCGGAGCCGGTGACCAGGACTTCGCGGCCGGTGAGATCAATGCTGAGCTGCATGGCTATACCTCGTTCTCGGCGCGGGGCCGCATGGGGATGGAGGCGCCGATCAGGACTGGCTGTTGGCTGGCGCGGGTTTTTTCCTCCGGAGTGGCCGGGCGCATCTGGCCACGCTCGTCGGAGACGAAGGTGATGGAGTCATCCTTCTGGTCGGGGGCGTTGACGAAGGAACGGAACCGGCGCAGGCGCTCGGGGTCCTTCAGCGTGTCCGCCCATTCGTCCACGTAGGTGTCAACGTGCTTCGCCATGGCGGCTTCGAGCTCCCCGGCGATGCCCAGGGTGTCCTTCACCACAACGTCCTCGACGTGCTTGATGCCGCCGTCGAGCCCTTCCTGCCAGCGCGCCGTGCGCTGCAGCCGGTCGGCGGTGCGGATGTAGTACATGAAGTAGCGGTCGATGTACTTGAGCAGGGTTTCGTCGTCGAGGTCCTTGGCCAGCAGCTGGGCGTGGGCCGGGGTGGCACCGCCGTTGCCGCCGACGTAGAGGTTCCAGCCGTCGGCTGTGGCGATCACGCCGACGTCCTTGCCGCGGGCCTCGGCGCATTCACGGGCGCAGCCGGAGACGCCCATCTTGAGCTTGTGCGGGCTGCGGAGGCCGCGGTAGCGGAGCTCGAGCTGGATGGCCATGGCCACCGAATCCTGGACACCGAAGCGGCACCAGGTGGAACCGACGCATGACTTCACCGTGCGCAGGCTCTTGCCGTACGCCTGGCCGGATTCGAAGCCGGCGTCCACCAGTTCCTTCCAGATTGCCGGGAGCTCTTCCAGCCGGGCACCGAACATGTCGATCCGCTGGCCGCCGGTGATCTTGGTGTACAGGTTGTACTTTTCGGCCACGGCGGCGATGACGCCGAGCTTCTTGGGGGTGATTTCACCGCCGGCGATGCGGGGGACCACCGAGTAGGTGCCGTCCTTCTGCATGTTGGCGAGGGCGCGGTCGTTGGTGTCCTGCAGGGTGCCGCGGCCGGCGTCAAGGACGTAGGCGCTGTTCTGGCTGGCCAGGATGTTGGCGATGGTGGGTTTGCAGATGTCGCAGCCGGCGCCGGTGCCGTACTTGGCCATGATCTCTTCGAAGGAGGTCAGTTCCAGGACACGGATGGCGTCGAAGAGTTCCTGGCGGGACAGCTCGATGTGTTCGCAGAGTGCCTTGGAGACCTCGACGCCGGACTTGGTGAGTTCGGTTTCCAGCAGCTTCTTGAGCATCGGCACGCAGGAACCGCAGCTGGTTCCGGCGCGGGTGCAGCCCTTGAGTTCGCCAAGTTCCTGGACGGGGGCGTTGCCGTCGCAGGCGCCGCAGCCGTTGATGGTGTCGCGGATGGTGCCGGCGGCCACGTTGTTGCAGGAACACAGGATGGCGTCGTCCGGGAGTTCGGTGTCCGGGGCGTCGCCGCCGCCGGCCGCCGTGAGGTAGGCGCCCGGTTCGGCGCTGAGTTCGCGGCCGAGGATGGGCCGGAGGCTGGTGTACGGGGTGGCGTCGCCTACGAAGATGCCGCCGAGCAGGGTCTTGGCATCATCGGTGGTGACGATCTTCTGGTAGACGCCGCGGGCGGGGTCGGCATAGACGATCTCGAGGGAGTGCTCTGTCCGGGCGAACGCGTCACCGAAGCTGGCAACGTCCACGCCGGAGAGCTTGAGCTTCGTGGCAGTGTCAAAGCCCGGGAACGTCGCTCCGCCGCCGTGCAGGCGGTCCGCGACGATCTCGGCCATGGTGTTCGCGGGGGCAACCAGGCCCAGGCACATGCCCTCAAAGTTGGCCACTTCACCGATGGCCCAGATTCCAGGTACCTCCGTGGCGCAGAAGTCGTTGATGACCACGCCGCCGCGCGGGCCGAGGCTGAACTGCGGCTCCTCACCTTCGGCTGCGCGGAAGAGTTCGTCGCGGGGCTTGACGCCGATGGCCACGATCACTAGGTCGGCGGGGATGATCCGTTCGTCTGCCATGAGGACGCCGGTGACCTGGCCGTCCTCGTCGGAGAGGACCTGCGAGGGGAACACACCGCCGTGGACCGTGAAGCCCTTGGCCTCGATGAGGCGGCCTAGTGCCTGGCCCGCGCCTTCATCCAGCTGGGTGTTCATGAGCCACGGTGCGCCGTTGATGACCACGGGGGAGGCGCCGAGCTGCTCGGTGCCTGCTGCTGATTCGAGGCCGAGGAGGCCGCCACCGATGGTGACGGCGTTGATCTTGCGGCCCAGCTTTTCCGTGAGCTCCGCGATGGCCTTGTTGATGGCCCAGACGTCCTCGAGCGTGCGGTAAACGTGCACGTGCTCGGCGCCGGGGATGGGGAGGCGCATGGCATCGGAGCCGGTGGCCACCACCAGGTCGTCGTATTCAAAGGTGCTGCCGGCAGCGGTCGTAACCGTCCTCGCCTCGGCATTGATCTTGACCACGCGCTCGCCGGTCTTCAAAGACAGGGAAGCGTGGTCCCACATCGAGGTAGAGCCCAGGGTCAGGTCCACACTGCTGTCCGTCAGTGCCTTGGAGAGCGCCACGCGGTCGTAGGGGAGGTGGGCTTCTTCCGTGAGGACTGTGACGTCCCAGCCCTCAAGGCCCCGGGTGTGCATGGCATCGGCGAAGCGGTGGGCAGCAGGGCCGCCACCGGCGACGACGATCCGGCGCGTTGCCGTCTGGCGTGAAGTCTGTTCGGTCACTGTGGGCCTTTCGCATGTGCCGCAGACGGTGTTCTGCGACTTTCTCTGACGAGGTGTCCATCCAGACTAGGTAGCCGCAGTTTCGCTTCAGTTTCCCAATTGTTTCGTAGGCTTAACTTCTGCATCACGAACGCGTTTCCGAACGGGTGAGGTCTCTTTTACGCGCCGGACACATTCACTGCACGCCTTTGAAACACCCGTTGCCTAAGTTGTTTGGTACGGCCATAGAGGTGGCCAATCAAGCACGGGGAGAGGAGCCGGACATGACGGCAACACTGGAACTTGGGGCGCTCGCCGCCGACACCGCCACTTGGCACCGGGTCTGCGCCGTGGACGAGCTTGAGCTTGCCTGGGGCGAAGCAGCACTCATTGCGGGCCGCCAGGTGGCACTCTTCCGGACCGGCCCCAGTGAGGTTTTTGCGGTGGCCCACGAAGATCCGGCCACCGGCGCCCACGTGATGGCCCGCGGCATTCTGGGTTCACGCGGCACCCGCCCCACCATCGCTTCGCCGCTGCACAAAGAGGTCTACGACCTGGAAACCGGTGAATGCTTCGGAACCACCACGGTGCGCCTGGAAACGTTCGGCACGCGCATTTCCGACGGTTTCATCGAAGTGGGGCTCTAGCGTCCTGCTAGAGCCCGAGGGCCTCGCGGACGTCGTCGAGCGCATTGTCCAGGGCGGTCCGGGCTGCCTGCCGGGCTTCCGGCAGTTCGGCCGCTGACTCAACCGGGAGGATGACTTCCAGGTAGCACTTGAGTTTGGGCTCGGTGCCGCTGGGCCGGATGATGACCCGGGTCTCGTCACGGGTCAGATACAGCAGGCCATCGGTGGGCGGCAAGTGCTCGCTCCCTTCGGCGAGGTCCACAAAAGTTCCAACAGCGGACGAACCGAACGAATCGGGCGGGCTGACCCGGAGCCGGTTCATCATGGCGTCCAGCAGGCCCAGATCCGCCACCCGGATGCTCAGTTGGTCGCTGGCATGAAGCCCGTGCTGAAGGTAGAGCTCGTCCAGGGTGTCGAAGATGGTTTTTCCGTCCGCCTTGGCGGCGGCAGCCATTTCCGCGATGAGGACAGCGGCAGAGATCCCGTCCTTGTCCCGGACCAGTTCAGGTGCAACGCAATAGCCAAGGGCTTCCTCGTAGCCGTAGACCAGCCCGGGCACACGGGAAATCCATTTGAACCCGGTCAGCGTTTCCTCATGCCCGTATCCTGCCGCGGCGGCGATGCGGGAGAGTAGGCGCGAGGACACAATCGAATTGGCGAAGACGCCGGCCCCTTCACCAGTGCGTGCTTCGTCCGTAATGCCTGACGCTTCGTCAGTGCCGGCCGCCAGCCGGGCCACAACGTGTGCCCCCAGCAGCGCCCCGACCTCGTCGCCTCGAAGCATGCGCCACGCGCCGGTGTCGGGATCCTTGGCCGCCACTGCAGCGCGGTCCGCGTCCGGATCGTTGGCCAGGACAATATCGGCGTCGACGCGGGCGGCAGTTTCCAGGGCCAGGTCCAAGGCGCCCGGTTCCTCCGGATTGGGAAAGTTCACCGTGGGAAAGTCGGGATCCGGCTCAGCCTGTTCGGCCACCAGGGTGACATCGGCAAAGCCGGCAGCATTCAGTACCGTCACGGCAGTTTCGCCGCCGACGCCGTGCATGGGGGTCAGGACAATCCGCAGGTCACGGGACGGGAAGCGGGCCGCATCGGCGAGTGCCGCCGTCGCGCGTTCATAATCCGCCGCAACCGACGGGTCCAGAACCGTCCAGCCGTCGGCTGCAAGGGTGATGGATTCCAGGGCGCCCACGGCATCGATCCGCGCGGCGATCCTGGCGTCGTAGGGCGCCACGATTTGCGCTCCGCGTCCGCTGCCCTCCACGGCATGACGGCCCAGGTACACCTTGTAGCCGTTGTCCTGCGGCGGATTGTGGCTCGCTGTCACCATCACACCGCCGTCGCAGTCGAGGGCCCGCACGGCGAAAGCGAGCAGCGGGGTGGGCAGGGCGGATGGCATCAGGAAGGTTTCAATTCCGGCGGCCGTGAAGATGGCCGCCGTTTCCACGGCGAAGATGTCCGAGTTATAGCGGGCGTCATAGCCGACGACGGCGCGTGGCCGGGTCCCGGGGGCGGCCTCACCCACCGCATCAACCAGGAAGTCGGCGAGACCGGCGGCGGCGCGGCGCACCACCACGCGGTTCATCCGGTTCGGCCCGGCGCCCAGGGCGGCGCGGAGGCCTGCGGTGCCGAACTGCAGCGTGCCGCTGAAGCTGTCGGCCAGCTCCTGTGACGCTGCGGGGGAGCCGACCTCCACGAGTTGCAGCAGCTCTGTGAGCTCTGCGGCTGTGGCGGGATCCGGATCTTTGGCCGCCCATTCGCGGGCTTGGCTGAACAAGGAAGCGGCATCGGGGGACGTCATGCGGTCAACGCTATCGTCATTGCTCCAGGAACTGGGCCTGAACACTCGCCTGTGACAGCTGAAAGCAGCGAAATCCTTGCAGTAAATTTTCTGGACAAGTAATGTCGCGAATATGAAATTGGGGCAGGGTGTTGAGTGGGGACTGCATAGCTGCGTCAATATGTCCTGGACCGCGCCGGGGGAGGCCGTCAGCAGCGCACAGCTGGCCGAGTTCTACAAGCTTCCCGCGGCGTACCTGAACAAGCAGCTCCAGGCGCTGGTGCGGGCCGGTATCCTGACCTCGGTGTCCGGCCCGCGGGGCGGCTTCTCGCTGGCCAGGCGTCCGGACCGGATTTCCGTCCTTGACGTGGTCCTCGCCATCGAAGGAAATGACCATGCCTTCCGGTGCGAAGGCATCGCCAAGGAAGCCCCGGGCGGGAGCATGGACGCCGACTACGCCCGCACTTGCCTCATTTCGCAGACCATGCGCCACGCCGAAGTCACCTGGCGGACTGAGCTGTCCCGGCAGAGCATTGCCGGGATCGCCCAGTCCATCGAGCGCCGGTTTCCCGAGGCCCGGGAGTCCACCGTCCTGCAGCTCGTCGGTACGCGACGCGGCTAATGGCAACGCGGCTCGGGGTCAGGCGGGCCCGGGGCCAGGCGGCTAAAGCTTGGCGATGATGCCCGCCAGCAGTTTGGAGATGCGCGGTCCGGCGGCCTGGCCGGACTCGATGACTTCCTGGTGGCTCAGCGGCATGGAGCTGATGCCGGCTGCGAGGTTGGTGACCAGCGAAATTCCGAATACTTCCATGCCTGCGTGGCGGCCGGCGATCGCTTCCAACGCGGTGGACATGCCCACCAGGTCCGCTCCGATCCGCTTGGCGTACTGGACCTCTGCCGGCGTTTCGTAATGCGGCCCGCTGAACTGGGCGTAGACGCCTTCCTCCAGCGAGGCGTCAACTTCACGGGCGAGCGCACGGATGCGCGAGCTGTACAGATCTGTCAGGTCAACAAACGTTGCGCCTTCCAGCGGTGACGTGGCGGTGAGGTTGATGTGATCTTTGATGAGCACCGGGGTGCCCGGCGTCCAGCGTTCGTTCAGCCCTCCGCAACCGTTGGTGAGGACCAGTGTCTTGCAGCCGGCAGCGGCAGCGGTGCGGATGCCGTGGACCACGGCACGGACGCCTTTGCCCTCGTAGTAATGCGTCCGTGCGCCCAGGACCAGCGCGCGTTTGCCCTCTTTGGTCAGGACTGAGCGGATGGTGCCCACATGGCCTTCCACTGCCGGGGCATGGAAGCCCGGGACGGTGTCAGCGGTCAGAGTGGCGGTGGTCTCGCCGATGAGGTCGGCGGCTTCGGCCCAGCCCGAGCCCAGGACGAGGGCGACGTCGTGGCTGTCCACCCCGGTCTCCTGGGCGATGTAGTCAGCGGCGGAGCGCGCGGCGGCGAAAGGGTCCGTATTCTGGAAGTCTGTATTACTCACTGGTACAAGTTATCGTGCTGTTGCCGCTGTGCACAGTGGCCACAGCGTTGCTCCGGGGCGCGGCCGACACCGTGACGGACCACTCTTTATTGGTGGTCCCTGCGCAGATGCGCGAGAATGATTGATTGTGACTACGCATCCTGATTTCAGCTCACCCCGGATCGCAATCCTCGGAGGTGGCCCCGGCGGATACGAAGCCGCCATGGTCGCTGCCTCGCTGGGAGCGCAGGTCACCATCATCGAACGCGCGGGCATGGGCGGCTCCGCAGTACTGACCGACGTCGTGCCTTCCAAAACCCTGATCGCCACCGCGGACCTGATGACCCGCGTCGGTGAGGCGGGGGAGCTGGGAGTGAAGTTCGACGTCGACGGCGGCGACTTTGTCCCGGCCATGCGCGCCGATCTCAAGCACATCAACGACCGCCTGCTGGGCCTTGCCCGTCAACAGTCCACCGATATCTCCACTGGGCTGGAGCACCAGAACGTCCGCATCCTGCTGGGTTCCGGCAAGCTCGTGGACAACCACACCATCGAAGTCCTGACCGCTGACGGCACCGAAATCGTCGAAGCTGACACCATCCTGCTGGCCGTGGGCGCGCACCCGCGCGAATTGCCCACCGCGCGGCCGGACGGGGAACGCATCCTGAACTGGGCGCAGATCTACAACCTTGACGAGCTTCCCGAGGAACTGATTGTGGTGGGGTCCGGCGTGACCGGTGCCGAATTCGCCTCCGCCTACAACGGCCTGGGCTCCAAAGTTACCCTGATCTCCAGCCGTGACCGGGTGCTGCCCGGTTCGGACACCGACGCCGCGGAGGTCCTGGAGGAAGTCTTCGAGCGCCGCGGCGTGCGCGTCCTCTCGCGGGCGCGTGCTGAAACCGTGGAGCGGACCGACGACGGCGTGGTGGTCACCCTCGGCGACGGATCGAAAGTCACCGGCAGCCACTGCCTGGTCTGCGTGGGATCCATCCCGAACACCGCCGGCATCGGCCTTGAAGAAGCCGGCGTGGCCCTCACCGAGAGCGGCCATGTAAAGGTCGACGGCGTCTCCCGCACCACCGTGCCGAACATCTACGCCGCCGGCGACTGCACTGGCGTGCTGGCCTTGGCCTCGGTGGCCGCCATGCAAGGCCGGATCGCGATCGCCCACTTCCTGGGCGACAGTGTTAGGCCGCTCAAGCTGCACCAGGTCGCTTCCAACATCTTCACCTCGCCCGAGATCGCGAACGTGGGCGTCTCCGAGGCCGAGATCCAGTCCGGCAAGTACCAGGGCGATATCGTGAAGCTGTCGCTCAAGAGCAACGCCCGCGCCAAAATGCGCAACCACAAGGACGGCTTCGTCAAGATCTTCGCCCGCAAGGGCTCCGGCACCGTGATTGGCGGTGTTGTGGTGGGTCCGAACGCCTCCGAGCTGATCTTCGCCATTTCCCTTGCAGTCACCCAGAAGCTGCACGTCGACGACGTCGCCAGCACGTTCACCGTCTACCCGTCGCTGAGTGGGTCCATCTCGGAAGCGGCGCGGCGCCTGCACGTCCGCATGTAGGTCGTGACGCGGTCGGGGATTCTCAGGTAGCGTGGCCGCATGACTACAGCTCTGGAGCGGCCGCGCCGCGGAAAAATCATCGGCGGCGTATGCGCCGCCCTGTCAGCCCGGTTCGGGATCCCGAAATTCCTGGTCAGGCTCGGCTTTGTGATTTTTGGCCTGGTGGGGATCGGCGAGCTGGTCTACATCGCCCTGTGGATCATGATCCCGAAGGCCCCGGCCTAGGCGGCGCGCCAAGGATTTCGACAGGCTCAACCACCGGGGTTCCAACGGGCTCAATCACCGGTCACTGGCGCTTTCAGGCGGCGGGAGCCGCCTGGAAGTGTTTTTCGATGAGCCCCTTGATGTCCTCGTGGCAGCCGCCGCAGCCGGTGCCGGCGCGGGTTGCCTTGGACACCTCGGCAACGGTGGAGCAGCCGTCCGCCACGGCACCCTGGATCTTGGCGCCGCTGACCCCGGCGCAGCGGCACACGGTTCCTTCCGGATCGGCCGGACCGGACGCGGCCAGCTGGTCCGGACCGTCCAGCCGCAGCAGCAGGGACCTGTCGGCGGGCAGTTCCGCGCCGCGCTCGAACAGTCCCACGAGCTCGGCGGCGGTCCGCGGCATGCCCACCGCCACCAGGCCTTCCAGCACTCCGCCGCGGGTGGTCATCTTGACGTAGCGGCCGTGTTCCGGATCGGCCCACTGGGCGATCTGCAGCCGCGGCCGGCCGTTCAACGCACCCGCGGTGAGTACCTCTTCATCCCACGGCTCGGCACCGTTGTCGCCAGCCACAGCCATGTTCATGCCACGGGCCTTCAGGACAATAACGCCGGCCTGTTCCTGGGGCAGTTCCTGCAGCGCGTCGGCCTCCTCCTGTGTGCCGGTGGCCAGCAGGGTAAGGTATTCGGCCAGCCATTCGGCCTGCCGCCACCCGGGACCCACCAGGCCGGACGGGCCCTTCGCCGTGCGGCATTCGCCGCAGGCGGGGTCAGGGCAGCGCACCTCGGCGCAGTCGCCGATCGCGAAGATGTGCGGCTCGTGGTGGGCACGTAGCCGGTGGTCCACGAGGATGCCGGTGCCGGTGGACAGGCCGCAGCCTTCGGCGAGTTCGGTCCGGGGACGGACGCCGCAGGAGAGGACCAGGAGGTCGCCGTCGATCGCCGAACCGTCATTGAGGAGCAGCGCCGAGAACCCGCCGTCGGGCGCGTTGTGCTCCACGCCGGTGGACCGGGCGTTGCCCGCCATCCGGACGCCGCACCGGCGCAGGCTGGCCGCGAGGACCGCTCCGCCGCCGCGGTCGATGTTGCGTCCTAGCGGATGCGGCCCGTTGTGCACCACCGTGACGGTGGCGCCTTCCTCGGCAGCGGCTAGGGCTGTTTCGAGGCCAAGGACGCCGCCGCCGAGCACCACAACACGTTTGCCTCCGTCGACCGCGTGCTTGAGCACGGCAGCGTCACGGAGGTCACGGAGCGCGGTCACGCCGGCCGGAAGGACGGGGGAGGCCGGGTCCGGGTTGATGCCGGTGAGGTTGGGGATGACGGGCCGGGAACCGGTGGCGAACACCAGCCGCTCATAGTGGGCGGTGGTGCCGTCGGTGAGGATCACCTGCTGGCGGGCGCGGTCCACGCGGCGGACCCGCACGCCGAGCCGGACGTCCAAGCCGTCGGCCGCCAGGGCTGCCGCGTCGGAGAGGGCCAGGGCATCGGCAGTGGTGCGTCCGACGCCCAGGTCGGCCACCAGCACACGGTTGTACGCGGCCTCGGCCTCTTCGCCCACCACGGTCAGGCTGACGTGCCCGTCGCGGACCGCGGGCAGCAGTTCATCGATCAGGCGGGCAGCCACCGGGCCGAAACCAACAACGACAATCTGCTCACTCATGATGCCTCCGATGTCTGAAGAACACTGTTCTGAAGTCCGTTTGCGACCGCCCGGACCCACACCTTGTTGAACTTGAATTCGGGCATCCCGGAAATGGGATCCGTTGCAGCCTCGGTGAGGCGGTTGGCGCTTTCAAGTTCCGGAAAATGGAACGGCAGGAAGACCGTCTCGGGACGGATCGCGGTGCTGAGTTCTGCCCGGCAGACCACCTCGCCGCGTTCGTTGGCCACCGAGACAAAGGCACCTTCGATGATGCCCATGGCGGCCGCGGCCGCGGGGTGGATCTGCATTTTCGCCTCGGGCTGGGTGGCCAGCAGCTCGGAGACCCGCCGGGTCTGCGCTCCGGACTGGTAGTGCTCCAGGAGGCGGCCGGTGATGAGGGTCATGGTTTTCGCGGCCGGGGCTGTGGCGTCCCCAACGGGGGGCCCGGCCGGCGTACGACGGCGGCGGGGCGTCACCGGGGTCATGACCGCCTTGCCGCCGGCGTGGGCGAACGTGTCCAGGAAGAGCCGGGGCGTGCCGGTGCTCCCCACAGGGTAGGGCCAGTAGGCAGCTTCGCCGCGGTCCAGCATGGCGTAATCAATGCCGGAGTAGTCGGCGTGGCCACCGGCCGAGGCCAGCCGCAGCTCCTCAAAGACCGTTTCCGGATCTTCGCTGTACGTGGACGGGGCCTCGAGCGCTTCAGCGAGCCGGGCCATGATCCACAGCTCGCTGCGTGCGCCCGCGGGCGGCTGCAGGGCGCGGCGGCGGCGGAGCACACGTCCCTCCAGGTTGGTGAGGGTGCCTTCCTCCTCGGCCCACTGCAGGACTGGGAGGATGAGGTCGGCTTCGGCGGCGGTTTCGGACATAAAGAAGTCGCAGACCAACAGGAAGTCCAGGCTGCGGAGCCCGGCGATGACGGCGTTCGCGTCGGGGGAGGCCACCGCGATGTTGGAGGCGTGCACAAAAAGGCACCGGACGCCGTCGGGCTGTCCCAGCGACTTCAGCAACTGGACGGCGGGCAGTCCCGGCCCGGGAATGGTTTCCTCGGGGACGCCCCAGACGCCGGCCATGTGGGCGCGCGCGGCGGGGTCTGTGATTTTCCGGTAGCCGGGGAGCTGGTCGGCCTTCTGGCCGTGCTCGCGGCCGCCCTGGCCGTTGCCCTGGCCGGTGAGGGTGCCGTAGCCGCTGCGGCGTGAGCCGGGTAGGCCCAGGAGGAGGCTGAGGTTGATCGCGGCGGTGGCGGTGTCCGTGCCGTCCACGTGCTGTTCCACGCCTCGGCCGGTGAGGATGTAACTGCCGCCCTTGCCCGCGCCGTCGGCGAGCCTGCGGGCGGTTTCCCGGATGAGCTCCGCCGGGACGCCGGTGAGGGACTGGACGCGTTCGGGCCAGAACGCGTTGACGCTGCGGACCACTGCCTCGTAGCCGGTGGTGCGTGCCGCGATGAAGTCTTTGTCTGCCAGGCCCTCGTGGATGATCACGTGCGAGAGGCCCAGCAGGAGGGTGAGGTCCGTGCCCGGCAGGGGCTGGAGGTGAAGGCCGCCGCCGTCGGCCGTGAAGTTTGCCGTGGCTGAACGGCGGGGATCCACCACGATCAGCCCGCCGGCGTCGCGGGCGCCCTGGAGGTGCTGCACAAAAGGCGGCATGGTTTCGGCCACGTTGGAGCCGAGCATCATGATGGTGCTCGCCGAGTCCAGATCTGTCAGCGGGAACGGGAGGCCGCGGTCCAGGCCGAAGGCGCGCATCCCGGCGGCCGCGGCGGAGGACATGCAGAAGCGGCCGTTGTAATCGATGCGTGAGGTGCCCAGGGCAAGGCGGGCGAACTTGCCCAGCATGTAGGCCTTTTCGTTGGTCAGGCCACCGCCACCGAAAACCCCGACGGCGTCTGCACCGTAGCGGGCCTGCGTGTCCTTCACGGCGGTGGTGACCAGCGCCAGGGCCTGGTCCCATCCGATGGGGCGATGGACGCCGTCGGCCCCCTTGAGGAGCGGTTCGGTGACCCGTCCGGGGTGGTTCAGGAGCGTGGCTGAGGTCCAGCCTTTGCGGCAGAGGCCGCCGCGGTTGGTGGGGAAGTCGCGTCCTTGGACGGCGAGGGGCGCTTCGAGGAGGGGGGCTTTCAGGGTGGCTTCCGCAGCGGCCAGCGCCGCGGATTCAGCCGGCACGGGGACTGACCCCGGCTCGGAAGCCGGGGTCAGTTCCGCTGGTGACGTGAGCGTCATGGCGCACTGCAGGGCGCAGTAAGGGCAGTGCGTGTCGGCGCTTTTGGTCATGTTAGACGTGTCCCATCGCGTTTCGGGTGGCGTTGCGGATGTAGCAGAACCAGCAGACGGCCAGCATCACTACGTAGGCTCCGACGAAACCGTAGAAGGCCGGGGTGTAGGAGCCGCTGGCCGTGTTGGAGGCGTTCAGCACCTGCGGGATAACGAAGCCGCCGTAGGCGCCGATGGCCGAGATGAGTCCGAGGGCCGAAGACGCGAGCCGCTGGGTTTGCACCGTGCTGGCACCGGACTTCGCCGCCCGGCTGGACGTGGCGAAGATGATGGGGATCATCCGGTAGGTTGCGCCGTTGCCGAAGCCGCTGGCGGTGAAGAGCATCAGGAACAGGAGCAGGAAGAGCCAGAAGTTCTTCAATGGCAGGGTCCAGATCATGGTCAGGGTGATCACAGCCATGGCGGCAAACGCTGCGACAGTCATCCGGGCCCCGCCCATGCGGTCAGCCATGCGTCCGCCGTAGGGGCGGGCGAGTGAACCGACCAGCGGGCCGAGGAAGGCCAACGAGAGTGCCACGGTGCCGACTCCGATGGAGGAGAAGGCCGGGAAGTAGTCCTTGATGAGCTTGGGGAACACGCCGGCGAAGCCGATGAACGAACCGAACGTGCCGATGTACAGCAGCGCCATGATCCACAGGTGCGGTTCCTTCAGTGCTGCGACCGAGCCGGCCACGTCACCCTTGGCGCTGGTGAGGTTGTCCATGTACTTCCAGGCACCGAAGGCGGCGATCAGGATGAAGGGGATCCACATCCAGCCGGCCATCGGCAGGTTGACGCTGCCGACGGCGAGCAGGGTGATCGCAATCGGGACGGCGAGCTGTGCAACGGCGGCACCCATGTTCCCACCGGCGGCGTTCAGGCCGAGGGCCCAGCCCTTCTCCCGTGCCGGGTAGAAGAACGTGATGTTGGCCATGGAGCTCGCGAAGTTGCCGCCGCCGAAGCCTGCAAGCGCTGCCACCAGCAGCATCACACCGAACGGGGTTTCCGGATTGGAGACGCAGAGTCCCAGGCCAACGGCGGGAATCAGGAGGAGGAGCACGGACACGATGGTCCAGTTCCGGCCGCCGAAGCGGGGAACCATAAAGGTGTAGGGGATCCGGAGCGTGGCGCCTACCAGGCTGGGCATCGAGATCAGCCAGAAGATTTCCGAGGTGGTGAACGTGAAGCCGGCTGCCGGAAGCTGGACCACCACGATGGACCAGAGCTGCCAGACCACAAAGCCGAGAAACTCGGCGAAGATGGACCAGTTCAGGTTGCGACGGGCGATGGCTCGGCCGCCGGACTCCCACTGCTCTTTGTTCTCGGCGTTCCAGTTGGCGATCCAGCGGCCGGGACGGAATTCAAGGGCCGGGGCGTCGGTTGTACTTGTGGAGGGCTGCGCGCTGGCGGATGAGGACACGCCTCCGTGCAGCGGCTCGGTGTCTATATCTACGGAATTGCCGGTGCCGGCATTTGCGCTGCGGTCAACAGTCACGGTGGACCTCCTCATGGGGGATGTTGTTCTTCCACGGTAGAGAAGCTGCGTTTCATGGACGGTCGCGGTTTGTTAACGTGCTGTGACATTTGCCTATCGGCAGCCGGCCGGCGGCGTGAGGAGACTTAACGGACCGGAGAATGAGACACACCTGCCACACGTCCACATGGTGGACATTTTGTCCATTGACTGGACGGCTGGAACTAGTATCGAACTCTAACTACTGCATGCCGGGTCTCACCAGGCCTGGCCGGTTCTCAGGAAAGAGTTCCTATGTCATCCATACAAACCACCGTGGAGCCAGGATCCCCCAAGGCGGTGAACTCGCGCGGCCGCGTGATTGTGGCCAGCCTGATCGGCACCACCGTTGAGTTCTACGATTTCTACGTCTACGCCACCGCCGCCGTACTGGTCTTCCCGGCGCTGTTCTTCCCCAACCAGAACGAGACGACCCAGCTGCTCAGCTCCTTCGCTGTCTTCGGTGTGGCCTTCGTTGCCCGCCCACTGGGATCCATCGTCTTTGGCCATTTCGGCGACAAGTTCGGCCGCAAGGGCACCCTCGTGGCCTCGCTGCTGACCATGGGCATTGCCACCTTCCTGATCGGCTGCCTGCCCACCGCGCTCGTCCCGGGCTGGGAATTCTGGGCTCCGGCGCTGCTCGTTGTTATGCGCTTCGCCCAGGGCCTCGCCCTCGGCGGCGAATGGAGCGGCGCTGCCCTGCTGGCAACCGAAAACGCCCCGGCCAACAAGCGCGCCATCTACGGCACGTTCCCGCAACTCGGTGCACCCATCGGCTTCATCATCGCCAACGTGATCTTCCTGGTGGCCAGCTATGCACTGACACCGGCCGAATTCCTGGCCTGGGGCTGGCGCGTGCCGTTCCTGCTCAGCGCCGTCATGGTGATCATCGGCCTGTACGTCCGCCTGAAACTGATCGAAACGCCTGCCTTCACCAAGGTGCTCGAATCCAATGAGGTGGCCAAGCTGCCCCTGGCCCGGGTCTTCAAGTCCAGTGGGCGTCCGCTCATCCTGGGCACGTTCATCATGCTCGCCACGTACGTGCTCTTCTACCTGATGACCACGTTCACGCTGACCTACGGCACCCGTGCCTCCAACCTGGACGCCGCCAAGGCAGCCGCCGAGAAGGCCGGCAAGCCGATGTCCGAGGCCGCCGCGGCAGCGTTTGTTCCAGGCCTGGGCTTCACCCGCAACGACTTCCTCTGGATGCTGATTGCCGGCGTCGTCTTCTTCGGTATCTTCACCCTGGTTTCCGGACCGCTGGCGGAGAAGTACGGCCGCCGCAAGATGCTGTTGACCGTAACGGGTGGCATCTTCGTCTTCGGCCTGCTGTTCGTTCCGCTGTTCAGCGGCGGCTTTGTGGGCACCATGGCTCTGCTGGTCATCGGCTTCTCGCTGATGGGCCTCACGTTCGGTCCCATGGGTGCGCTGCTGCCGGAACTGTTCCCCACCAACGTGCGCTACACGGGCTCCGCCGTCAGCTACAACGTGTCCAGCATCCTGGGCGCTGCAGTGGCTCCGTTCATCGCCGTCGCGCTCTGGGAGCTGGCTGACGGGAGCCCGGTCCTGGTGGGTGTCTACCTGACCGCGATGTCGGTGCTGACGCTGATCGCGCTGTTCGTGAGCAAGGAAACCCGCGACCTGGACTACGAGAACAACGTAGCCTGACGTTCCGCCGTCGTTCGTTCCAGCCCCGTTGCTGACAGAACTGCCCGGCGTGTTCCCCGTTATTGCGGGGAGCGCGCCGGGCATTGCTGTGTCCGGGCTGGACCAACTGGGGAGGAACGTACGATGGCGGCGCCTCCTATCAGTGCGGAGCTCAACCGGCGTAGCGGGCCACGAAGTTGCGGAGGATCTTCATGGGCTCCGTGGCGGTGTACGTCCGCGCGTCAGCCATGAGCTCCTCGGCGGACTCAGGCGGGAAATATCCGGCATGCCGGTATATATCGATCCGGGTGACCAGCCCCTCCGCGTCCAGTTCCGGGTGAAACTGTGTGGCGTACAGGTTCTGCTTGATGCGGAACATGTGGACGGGGCAGGCCTGGGATGATGCCAGCAGCACGGCGTGGGCCGGCAGCGATGAACAGGCCTCTTTGTGGCCTGTGAATGCTGTGAACGTGCGCGGCATCCCGCGCAGGACAGGGTCCGCAATTCCTGCCCCTGTCAGCTCGATCTCCACGCCGCCCAAGGGCTCGCTGAACGTCCTGTCAATCACGGCGCCCTGGTGCCTGCCCAGGGTCCCCACGCCGTAGCAGGCGCCAAGGAAAGGGAAGTCCTCAGCCACGATCCGGTCCAGCAGCCCGGCAAGCTCACGCTCCACCCGGTGCTGGGTTTCGCTTTTCTTCTCTGCGGGGTCGCTGGAGGTGAAGGGACTGCCGCCCACAATCACGCCTGAGTATTCGGCCAGGTCCAATTGCGGCAGGGGAGCGGCCTCAAGCCGGACTCGCCGGAGCTGCTCCGGCGCCAGCCCGCCATACCTCAGGTACGCGGCATACTCGTCTTCGGCGGCGGCGTCTTCGGCCCGGGATGCCAGGAGCAGGAAAGGCTTCACACGCTAAGTGTGCCTTTGGCCCCAGCTCAACGCCAGAGCACCCCCAGCGCCAGGGTGCGGCGCAATGTCAGACTGCACCCCGGCACCGGAGCGATGTCAGTGGCTGGCAGGCTGCGCGAAGGATCGCCGGGACTGCGGCTGGGCGGCCGGGTCAGCGTGGCGGTGGACCAGCTTCCAGTAGCCTTCTTCGCGCCGGAAGATGCTGGTCACACGGAGCGCGAATTCCTCCGGCGCTGCGGCGCTCTCCAGCCTGGCCCGGAAGTGTTCCGTTTCCACCAGGTAGGCCGTGTCGCGTGCGGTGTAGGACGTGATGGTGTCGAACCCGAGCATCTCGCCGTCCTGGAACTGCCGGGACGCCTGGTCCAGCCGGGCCTCCACCTGGGCCCAGCCACGTGCAATGCCGCCGAACGGGTTGGCCAGCGTGACGTCGTCGAGCCTGGAATACAGGTCCTTGACGGCACCGGGATTCCCGCGGGTGATTTCCGGAACCGCCAGGTGGTAGCGGTCTACTTCTTCTTCAAAACTGGGTGCGAGCATGGGGTGCCTCCGGCAGGGTCTAGTCTTCGATTGTGGCGATGACGGCGCCGGCCGAAACCGTCTCACCGGCCACTGCGCTGAGTCCGGTGATGATGCCGGAACGGTGCGCGGTCAGGGGCTGCTCCATCTTCATCGCTTCGAGAACCACCACCAGGTCACCCTCGGCCACAACGTCGCCGTTGGCCACGGCAACCTTGACGATGGTGCCCTGCATCGGGGAGGTCAGTGCGTCGCCGGCGGCGGCCGCGGCCGCACCGCCCGAACGGAGGCGTTTCTTGGACTTGCCGGACTTGGCTCCGGAGCCGGCGGCGGAACCCGCCCCGGTCGAACCCAGGGAGGCCGGCAGGACAACTTCGAGGCGTTTGCCCCCTACTTCAACCACCACACGCTGGCGTTCGCCGGCGTCGCCGCTGGCTTCAGCGGTTCCGTCCGGCGTCCAGGCGGGAATGTTGTTGACGAATTCGGTTTCAATCCAGCGGGTGTGGATGCTGAAAGGCCCTTCCGCGGGTGCAAAAGCGGGGTCCGAAACAACGGCGAGGTCGAAGGGGATAACGGTGGGGATGCCTCCCACCACCATTTCCTCCAAGGCGCGCCGCGAACGCTGCAGGGCCTGGGCACGGGTGGCGCCGGTGACGATCAGCTTGGAGAGCATCGAGTCGAAGTTGCCGCTGATGACATCGCCCTGCTCCACGCCCGAATCGATCCGGATGCCGGGGCCAGTGGGGTTCTTCAAGGTGGTGATGGTGCCGGGGGCAGGCATGAAGTTGCGGCCAGGATCCTCGCCGGTGATGCGGAATTCGAACGAGTGGCCGCGGACCTCGGGGTCGCCGTAGCCAAGCTCCTCGCCGCGCGCCAGCCGGAACTGTTCGCGGACCAGGTCGATGCCCGTGACTTCCTCGGAGACGCAGTGCTCCACCTGCAGGCGGGTGTTGACCTCGAGGAAAGAGATGGTGCCGTCCTGGCCCACCAGGAACTCGCAGGTCCCGGCGCCGAGGTAACCGGCTTCCTTCAGGATCGCCTTCGAGGATTCGTACAGGCGGCGGTTCTGCTCTTCCGTGAGGAACGGGGCAGGTGCTTCTTCAACCAGCTTCTGGTTGCGGCGCTGCAGGGAGCAGTCACGCGTGGAGACGACAACGACGTTGCCGTGGGAGTCCGCGAGGCACTGCGTTTCGACGTGGCGCGGGGCGTCCAGGAAACGTTCAATGAAGCACTCGCCGCGGCCGAAGGCTGCGGTGGCCTCACGGACGGCAGATTCGAAGAGCTCCGGGATTTCCTCGCGGGTGCGGGCCACTTTGATGCCGCGGCCGCCGCCGCCGAAGGCTGCCTTGATGGCCACGGGCAGGCCGAACTTGTCCACGAACTCGAGGATTTCCTCGGCCGACTGCACAGGATCGGCGGTGCCGGGGACCTGGGGGGCGCCCACTTTCTCAGCTATGTGCCGGGCCTGCACCTTGTCGCCGAGGGCGGAGATGGCGTCAGGGGAGGGGCCGATCCAGGTGATGCCGGCCGCGATGACCTTGGCAGCGAACTCGGCGTTTTCGGCGAGGAAGCCGTAACCGGGATGGATGCCGTCGGCACCGGACTGGCGGGCAACGTCAATGATCTTGTCCATCACCAGGTAGGACTCCGCGGCGGTGTTGCCACCCAGGGAGTAGGCCTCGTCGGCAAGCCTGACATGGAGCGCGTCGCGGTCCGGATCGGCGTAGACAGCCACGGAGGCAATGCCCTCGTCGCGTGCCGCGCGGATGACGCGCACTGCGATTTCGCCTCGGTTTGCGATCAGCACCTTGGTGAGGTTCGACTGCACGGGACTAGCGGACTGCTCCAAATTTGCTGACAAGGCGTCTCCTTCTTTCCTTCAGGGAGCCTAGCGCGATTTTGTGGGTTCCGCCGTTATTACTTGCGGTTTCCGCGTGTAAACGGGCGCTGCTTTGTAGGGAACCTACAATTGGCCGAAAAATCGCCGCAATTATTCGGCGGACCACAGGTCCGTGATGCGTACGTTTGCGTGCCCGAGGAGACTGCGGAGCGTGGAGACTGACAGCCCAACGACGGCGTGCGGGTCCCCGTCGACCTTGCGGATGAACGCGCCGCCCAGACCGTCGATGGTGAAGGAGCCGGCGCAGTGCAGCGGTTCGCCCGTGGCGATGTACGCGTCGATCTCTTCCGGATCCATGTCCGTGAAGTGGACCTCGGCGGAGGCCACCGCCCCGAGCGTGGCGCCGGATCCCGGTGCCGTGGTGCCGTCGTCGGGCGCTGCGTCGGTGCCTAACTCGGCGGGCTCGTCATCGGCCGCCGTCGCGCGGCAGTCCACCAGCCAGTGGCCGGTGTGCAGGACCCCGCTGTTGCCGCTCATCCGCAGCATTCGTTCGCGGGCGACGGCGGCCGTGTACGGTTTGCCGTGCGCCTCGCCGTCGAACTCGAAGACGGAGTCGCAGCCGATGACCAGCGCGCCCTCCGCTTCCGGCAACGCGGCCACCGCCTCGGCCTTCGCGCGTGCCAGCAGCAGCGCGGTATCGTGCGGATCCGTGACGCCGTAGCGCGCCTGGACCGCGTCCTCGTCCACGTCGGAGACCATAACGGAGTGCCGGATGCCGGCGTCGGCCAGGAGCTTGGTGCGGGCGGGGGACTGGGAGGCGAGGATGAGGCGGGTCACCGTTTCAGCCTAGTGGACGGGCTCGGTCAGCTTCCGCGGCTCGTTTTCGCGGCGTTCCAGCCGGGCGCCCTCCACGTCCACATCCGGGAGGATCCGGTCCAGCCACTTCGGCAGCCACCAGGTCTTTTCGCCCAGCAGGTACATCACAGCCGGGACGATCGTCATGCGGACCACAAACGCATCCAGCAGCACACCGAACGCCATGGCGAAGCCCAGCGGCCGGACCATGGTCAGGTGGCTGAAGATGAAGCCGGCGAACACACTGACCATGATGATCGCGGCGGCGGTCACCACGGCGCCGGCATGGCTGAAGCCGATGCGTACGGCCTTTTTCGCCGGGGCGCCATGCATATAGGACTCGCGCATGCCGGATGCGATGAACACCTGGTAGTCCATCGCCAGGCCGAACAGCACACCGATCAGGATGATCGGCAGGAAGCTCAGCACCGCGCCGGGATTGGCGACGTCGAACACACCGCCCAGCCAGCCCCACTGGTAGACGGCCACCACCAGGCCGAACGCGGCGGCCAGGGACAGGAGGAAACCGCCGGTTGCCAGCAGCGGAACCACAATGGAGCGGAACACCAGCAGTAGCAGGATGAGGGAAAGCCCGACGACGATCGCCAGGTACGGCGGCAGGGCGTCACCGAGTTTGGTGGAGACATCGATGTTGCCGGCGGTCTGCCCGGTCAGCCCGATGGTGACACCCGTTTCGGCCTGGATCTGCGTGCCGCGTTCGCGGAGTTCGCTCACCACCTGCACCGTGCCGGCCTTGGCGGGCCCCCCTTTCGGGATGACCTGGAATACCGCGGTGCGGCGGTCTTCGCTCAGTGCCACCGGCACCGTTGCCACCACGTTGTCCACGCCCCGGATCAGGTCCGCGACGTCATACTGCAATTCCTGGGCCTGGGTTTCGTCCAGGCCGGCCGGGAATTCGCCCACCACCACAATAGGTCCGGTGACGCCTTCGCCGAAGCTCCGGGCGGTGACGTCATAGGCCTGGTAGGCCTCGGAGTCCACCGGTTCGGAGCCGCCGTCGGGCAGGGCGAGCTGGAGCTGCGCGGCTGGCAGGGCAAGCGTGCCGAGCAGGAGCACGCCGGCGACGAGCGCCACGACGGGGTGCCTGGTGACCAGGCCGCCCCAGCCCCGGGTGCTCTTTTCCTCATCCTTGGCTTGGTCGGCAACCTCGTGGCCGGCCTCGGCGTTGTGGGCATCGGCCTTGGCCCAGGCGCGCCGGGAAATGACGCGCCGGCCGATCAGGGACAGCATGGCGGGGGTCAGGGTGAGCGCCACCAGGACGGCCACCGCGACGGTGCCGGCCGCGGCCAGGCCCATCACGCTCAGGAACGGCAGCCCGGGCACCACCAGGGCGGCGAGGGCAATGATGACCGTCAGGCCGGCAAAAAGCACCGCGTTGCCCGAGGTTCCCGTGGCGCGCGCCACGGATTCCTCGGGGCCCATGCCCGCCAGCAGCTGGGTCCGGTGCCGGTTGACGATGAACAGGGAGTAGTCGATGCCCACGGCGAGGCCCAGCATGAGCGCGAGCATGGGGGAGATGGAGCTCATCTCGAAGGCGCCGGACAGGGCGAACGTGATGCCCACCCCGACACCAACGCCGATGACGGCCATCAGCAGCGGCAGGCCCGCTGCGATGAGCGTGCCGAGCATCAGGATCAGGACCAGGGCCGCCACCCCGATGCCGATGATTTCGGCCGTGCCGAAGAGTTCTGAAATGTCTTCGGTGATTTCCTTGCTGGCCAGTGCCGTCACGCCTTCGGACGAGGTCTCATGCGCGATGTCCTGCACCTGCTGGCGTACCGCCGGGGTGAGGGCGTTGATGGAGGTGTTGAACTGCACCTGGGCCACGGCCGCCTGGCCGTCTGCCGAGACGAAGCGGATCCCGCCGGAAGCTTCCGCTTGCCGCTTGCCAAGGTCCAGCTTGGACTTGGCGGCCTGCAGTTCCTGAGTGCCGGCGTCGAGCTGCGCCTGGCCCTGTGCCAGGGCGGCTTTTTGTGCACCGAGCTGGGCCTCGATCATGGCTGCGGGTGCGCCGCCGGCGGCGAGCTGCCGCTCCGCGGCGTTCAGCTGCGCTGTGCCGGCGTCGATCTCGGCACGTGAGGCATCCAGGCGGGCCTGGCCCGCGGCATGCTGCAGCTCGCCGTCGGCGATGGTCTGCCCCGCCTGGTCCAGCCGGGCCTGCGTGGCGAACGGATCCACCGTGGCCTTGACGTCAGGCAGGTCACCAAGCTTGGTCAGGGCAGCCGTGACGGCGGCGCGGCTCCCGTCAGTAAAGCCGCCTTCCGGGGCTTCAAAGACGATAGTGGCAGAGCCGCCCGACGCTGCCGGAAGTTCCTGCTTCAGTTTGTCCGCGATCCGCTGGGTCTCAGTGCCCGGAATCTGGAAGTTGTTGGACAGCGTGCCGTGCAAGGCGGCTGCGGATCCGCCCACGGCCACCAGCGCCGCGAGCCAGAGCGAAATGACCAGCCAGCGGTGGCGGTAGGAGAACTTGCCGAGGCGGTAGAGCAGCAGGGCCATGTCAGAGCCGTTCTTTGAGGAGGTGGGTAGTGGCAGTCGTGGGCGTCGCGGAGGGGCCGGCTGCCGGAACAGGATGGCCGAAGCCGGAGCCGAGGTGGCCCATGGCGTCAATGAGCAGTTGCCGCAGGACAGCGAGTGATGCGGGTGAGAGATCGGCGCCGCATTGGGCGAACCACACGTCCATGGCCGCCTTCCCGCAGGAGATGACGGAGCCTGCAAGGGCGCGCAGGTACAGTTCGTCGACGACGGCGCCCGGGTTTCCGGCGAAACGCTCCCGGGCCGCGCTGATGATCTCTTCGGTGCAGTGGTCCCACGCCTCAAGTTCGGACCGGGACAGGACCGCGTTGTCCTGGGTGAGGGTGAAGAGTTCAGCCAGGGGCGCCACCGTCATGGGGTCGGCCAGCTGCATCAGGGCCGCGCGCGCGGATTCGAGGATGGGCTCGTCGGCGGGCCGCTGCCGGAACTGCTGAAGGGCGTTGTCCAGAAACCCGTGCGTCATGGAGGCCAGCGCGGCCTCGGTGCTGCTGAAGTAGTTGAAGAAGGTGCGGCGCGAGATCCCGGCTGACTCGGCGATTTCTTCCACCGTGAAATTCCCGGGTCCCTGGGCGCGCAGCAGGGTCAACGCGGCATCGGTGATGGCCTGGCGGGTGGCGGCTTTGTTCAGCTCACGGCGCGAGAGAAGTTCGGGCATGAAATTACACTACGTGCAAGTTTGCACGCCGCGCAAGGTGATTCACAGGAAGATGAAAGGTTCCCGACAGCTGAGCCTGAAGCTGGCGCCGGACACTGGACGAGTTCCGTCTGGGACATCTTGACCAGCCGTCATCGGACGGCAGATCCAGGGGACAAGAATGGTACGCACAAAGAGAATTGCCCTTGGCCTCACTACCACCGCGCTGGCCCTTGGCGTCGGGATCGGCGTCGCCGGACGCGCCGCGGCTCTGAAGACCCGCCTGGATCAGGCCGTCACTGACGGCAAGCTGACCCAGGCCGAGGCGGACGCCGTGACCAAGGCTGTCCAGAACGGAGTCATCGGAGGTGGCGGCCGCTAGCGCAAAGCACCCCGCCCCAAAGAGTTTTTGTCCAGATAATGACCCTTAGAGCGTTTCCTGGGCGCATTATCTGGACAAAAACTCGGGAGAGGGGGTGTGGCGGGGCTGCTGCGGTCAGGCCTTCGCGTCGGCCAGTTCGCGTCCGGCTTCCGGCGAGTCAGCACCTTCGGTGATGGCGGAGGGATCCGCAGCGGAGGAGTCGGCGTCGTCGTCCACAAACGGAGTGCCGTTGCGGGGCGCGTTGTAGAGCGCCTCGTCGAGCATGCCCTGGCGCTTGGCCACGATGGTGGGCACGAGAGCCTGGCCCGCGACGTTGACCGCCGTGCGGCCCATGTCCAAAATGGGGTCCACAGCGAGCAGGAGTCCGACGCCGGCCAGGGGCAGCCCCAGCGTGGAGAGCGTCAGGGTGAGCATCACCACGGCGCCCGTAGTGCCGGCAGTTGCGGCGGAACCAAGGACCGAGACGAGCGCGATGAGGAGGTAGTGGCTGACATCCAGCTGGACGCCGAAGAACTGGGCCACAAAGATGGCGGAGATCGCGGGGTAGATCGCGGCGCAGCCGTCCATCTTGGTGGTGGCGCCCAGAGGCACGGCGAAGGAAGCGTAGGCGCGGGGAACACCCAGGCTGCGCTCCGTGACGCGCTGGGTCAGCGGCAGGGTTCCGATCGAGGAGCGGGACACAAACGCCAGCTGCACGGCAGGCCAGACCCCGGAGAAGTACTGCTTCACGGACAGGCCGTGCGAGCGGATCAGGGCCGGGTAAACCACAAACAGCACCAGGGCCAGTCCCACGTAGATGGCGAAGGTGAACTTGCCGAGCGCGCCGATGGTGTCCCAGCCGTAGACGGCCGCGGCGTTGCCGATCAGGCCAACTGTGCCGAGCGGGGCGATGCGGATGATCCACCAAAGGACCTTCTGGATGACGGCCAGCGCCGAAGCGTTGAGGTTCAGGAACGGCTCGGCAGCCTTGCCCACCTTGAGTGCGGCGACGCCGACGGCGATGGCAATCACCAGGATCTGGAGCACGTTGAAGCTGATAGAGGTGCTGACCGTGGTGGCCGCGGTGGCGCTTTCAGTCACGGTGGAACTGGCTCCAAGGCCAAGGAAGTTCTTGGGGAACAGCCCGATCAGGAAGGACCACCAGTCACCGGACTTTCCGGCGTACTTGGCCTCCTGGGTGATGCCGGTGTTGGCGCCGGGCTGCAGGAGCACGCCGAGGCCGATGCCGATCACGACGGCGATCAGGGAGGTGATGGCAAACCAGAGCAGGGTGTTCCACGCCAGCTTGGCGGCGTTGGAGACCTGGCGCAGGTTTGAGATCGAGCTCACCACGGCGGTGAAGATCAGCGGAACTACTGCGGTCTGCAGCAGCGAAACGTAGCTGGAGCCGATGGTCTGCAGCGTGGCGCCAAGGCCGTTGGGGGCCTCCTTGGTGCTGCCCGTGTACTTGGCCAGCAGGCCTAGTCCCAGGCCCACGATGAGGGCGGCGATGATCTGGAAACCGAACGAGCCAGCCCACTTGGGCAGCTGGAAGCCGGTTTTTCCTGCGGATTCGGGGGTGCGGGTTTGAGTGCTCACGAGAACACGCTAGGCCGCCCCACTTATCACAGCGAACAGATGTTGAGAAATATTACGCACCCCGTCGCCATAACAAGCGAAGAATTCCCGTAAATCCGCCGTCATATCAGGCAATTATGAAGTTATTCCCAGCGGAGATGTGGCAAGAGTCTCACCAGCGGAAGCCCGGAGGGGACGCCTTGGGGTCTGAGGAGGATCGGTACGGAAATTCACGCTAAGGACGCATCGGTGTTGATTCCGGCGTGGACGGCGAAATGGTTCTAACTGGCGGTGTCGCCGGCGCGTTTGATGGCATGGTAAACGGTTGAACGCGCTACTGCGAAGAGTTCGGCAAGTTCCACTGTCGTGTGTGTCCCTGCTCGGTGAACGGAGACCAGGTGGGCTTCCTGTTTCTTTGAGAGCTTGGGTTGTTTCCCGCGCAGCCGGCCCTTTGCCTTGGCGACGGCCATGCCTTCCCGGGTTGTGCCCGGATCAGGTCTGCGTCGAATTCGGCGACCATGGCAAGGATGTTGAAGAGGAGCCGGCCCACGGGATCGGTTGGATCATGGACGGAACCGGCGATGCTTAGCTTGACTTCGCGGCGGGTGAGCTCATCGATCCTTCGCATCGCGCAGCGACCTCGCCAGGCGGTCGAGTTTGGTCACGACAAGCGTGTCCCCAGCCCGGCGGGCGGCCAAGGCTTCCCTGTGCCCGGGCCGCGCCCGGTTGGTGCCTGGTGAGGCCCTGGTCGGTGAACGTCTTCTCCGGCGTCACCCCAAGAGCAGCCAAGGCATACTTCTGGGCGGTGAGGTCTTGGTCGTTGGTGGATACGCGGGGCGTATCCGATGAGGAGTCCGGTCATCGTTTTGAATGTACCGGTTAGCCCCCTTCACCGGTCATGCCGAGGTCGGAATAACACCGGGTATTTTTGCGGGCGGGCCAAACGGGAATCGACCGGCCACGGAAACACGCCGATTTTTTGATGAGGTTCTTTCTCTATGCGACTACTGGCGCGGGGTGCGCTATTGACGCCCGATTCAGGCTATCGGCTAACTGGTCTCGTTAGTCGGGTGGGGCTCGCTGGATATAGGTCGTCGTTCGGCGTGTGCTGTGGCGGTGGGCGGTCCCTGCCACATCTTGATGAAACGCGGCAGGCCTTTGCCTCGCTCTGATGCCGAGGACAGGACGGACACTGGTGAAGGCGGTTCCTTCCAGAACTGGACTAGGTGCCGCTCGACCGGTGATTCAACGACCTCGTCAAAGGCTGTGTCCCGGCCGGTGGCGTGAAGCCGGGCACGGTAGCTGCCCTTTTCATTGCCCGTGATGGTCCCGACATCCTTCATTTCCCAGCCCGTGGGTGTGTTGAAGTACGCTCGGCCCTCCGGGAACATCAAGGACACCTCGTGGATGTCTAATGACGAAAGCTGCCGATTCGATCACAGGCCCTGCCTTTCAAGCAATGTGGACACGGAACGTGCCTGCTTCGATTACCCGCATTGGAACATAAAGGACGCTGGCCAGTACAGAGCAAGTTCCGAGCGTCTTAGGTTCCAGGAAGGTGACAAGACTGGACCTAGCGTTGCATCGGAGGGCCGTGAAAGGTCGGATCAGGATGCACCCAGGAGGTGGCGGCAGCCAAAACCGTCCCCTTCAGCGTTCCCCATTTCGGGACATCTCTTCGTGGAACCTCGGCATGGCGGCCTCTGGTACTGACCGGCAAGTTCCAGCGCGGCCGTATCCTGATGCTGTGGAACGAGTGCTTTTGGACCAAATTGTCGAGACCGACTTGGGGTGTACATCAATCTCGCCCGCCGGTCAGGTGGGCCGCCCGCACGCATAGTTCTGATGGGCGCGCCACCCACGGGCGATGATGTCTCTTGGGAGGACGTCGTCGAGGTATCGTTCATCCTCCCTGAAGGACCCGAAATGGGGTGGGACACCTGGGCGGGCGAGAGCTGGCGAACACTGGGCGGCCTCCCACACGGCAGCTACCGGTTGCGAGTCAGCGCCAAGGGACGAGACCAGGGGCACGCCGGTGAGTTTTCCGAACACCCGGTCCATGCCTATCTCCTCCAGATGTGGCCCGCACCTCCACAGCCAGACGCCGTTTTGCGCACTGGGAGCGAGGACGGGCGATACTGGCACGGCGAGGTAGGCAAACGCTGCGGCGGGAGCGATGTACGACGTCGGCACCGGGCTTGCCACCGGCGCACTGGACATCTTCGACCGTTACTTCCGCGAAGCGATTCATCCGCGCTGGTAAGGAAGGCAGCGACGCCGTCACCAACCGCCGCGCGTCGGCGTATGTCCCTTTCGGGCATCGTCGGGCATTGCCATTTCGGCCCGCAGGCCCAGGAGTCGGATCGGACGGCCCGCTTCGATTCCGGCTGCGAGGTCCAAGGCCCGCGCGAGGATTTCGTTCCGGTCGAATGTCTCGGGAATCTTCCTCGCGTGGGTCTTGGTGACGAACGGCGCGTACCGAACCTTGAGGGTCAGCCCAACCACGGGCCGTCCTTCAGCCACAACATCCTCAAGGACACGCGCTGTCACTTCCCTCACGGCGTCGTCCACCTGGGCAGGCTCGGTCAGGTCGCGCTGGAAGGTGGTCTCCCGGCTATGCCCGCGGGCAACCCACGGGGTGTCGTCCACAACGCTGGCGCCGTCCCCGCGTCCGAGCTCCGCGTACCAAGGACCCATCTTGGGGCCGAACTCCGGGACCAGGTCTTGGGGGTCGGACGCGGCGAGCTCGGCGACTGTGTTGATGCCGAGTTTGGCCAGCCGGCCCGACACTTTTGTTCCGACGCCCCACAGGTCCTTGGTGGGCCGACTGCCCATGACGTCGAGCCAGTTCCCGGAAGTGAGACGGAAGACGCCGGCCGGCTTGCCGAAACCGGTGGCGACCTTGGCCCGGACCCGGGTGTCGCCGATGCCCACGCTGCAATGCAGCTGCGTTCGCTCCAGGACAGCGGCCTGCACCTGCCGGGCGTAGGCTTCCGGATTCTCTGTTTCCGTGCCTATAAAGGCTTCATCCCAACCCAGCACCTGCACGGTGGCGCCGGGCTGCGCGCGCAGGGTAGTCATCACGGTTTCAGACGCCGCCAGGTAAGCCTCCTGATCGACGGGCAGGATCACAGCGTCGGGCGCTTTCCGGGCCGCAATGCGTAAGGGCATTCCGGAACCCACGCCGAACGCCCTGGCTTCGTAGGATGCGGTCGACACCACAGCTCGTTCCGTGGGGTCGCCCCGACCGCCGACGATGATCGGCTTGCCCGCAAGCTCCGGCCGCCGGAGCACTTCGACCGCCGCGATGAACTGGTCGAGATCGACGTGCAGCACCCACCGGATTCCGCTCACGCCACCAGTCTGCCCTAAACATCCCTGGCAAGCATCGGCTCTCCACCGGGCCTGGCCGCGGAGCCTGCGGCCTCCTGACCTTGCCGGGGCCAAAATCGTACCGCTCAGGGATCCCCTATCGAACACGGCCTGCGCCATCGACCGCTCACGGAACGCAGCCAAAGAGCGGTCAATCCACAATCCGGACCCATGCGGGAAGAAGGAACTTCCGCTCACGCAACCAGACCGCCGCTCGTTCAACAGGCGCACCGGCCCCTCCGACGACGTCCAGGCCCGGGCTGACAGGAACAGACTCAGCTCCTCGTATTTGACCGGATCAGCGAAGTCCACGTACCCGTACACGGCGGAAATCTCCGCACCGTGCTCGTAATCGGTCTGTCCACGCTGCGCGTATAGCTTGAGAACGGAAGCGTCCGAAATGCCCAGCTGCCCGGCCAGGGATTCCACCACTGGCCATGGAACAGCCAGAGGACCGTCAGAAACCGGACCACGACACGGGCCGTTGCCAGTTGAACAGCGAATCCCAGACGGTTGTGCTGCCCCCGGCGGCGGGCGGCTAACGACAAGTCGGCATCGTCCAACCAGCAAAAGCGTTCCAGGTCCTCCCTCGACACCTCATCAGGAAATCGGCCGAACCCGGCGGTCTGCTCATGACTTAGAAAATCGACCGCCATGCAAATTCAACAGCCACCAAACTGGCTTAGCGTGAATTTCCATACCGATCCTCCCTAGACCCCGCATCCGGCAGCGTGCGTCAAAGCGACGAAGGACCAGCACGCCGAGGATGTCGCCCTCCGGGCCCCAGGCCCGAGGAGACTTACGAAAGCAATGCCCGGCGGAGGGTATCGAGCCCTACGGAGCCGACATTCAGTGCCTTGGTATGGAAGGCCTTGAGGTCGAAGCCGGGCCGGGTTTCGAGGTCGGCCCGGATCTGTTCCCAGAGGCGCTGTCCCACTTTGTAGGACGGCGCCTGGCCGGGCCAGCCAAGGTAGCGGGTGAATTCGAATTTGAGCTGGCCTTCGCTGATGGGCAGGTTCTCCTTGAGGAAGTCGTAGCCCGCCTCAGGGGTCCACGTTCCGGTGCCCCAGCGTTCGGGAATCTCAAGTTCCAGGTGGACGCCGATGTCGAACACCACGCGGGCCGCCCGCATCCGCTGCATGTCCAGCATGCCCATGTGGTCGCCGGGATCGGCCAGGTAGCCGAGTTCCTGCATGAGCTTTTCCGCGTACAGGGCCCAGCCTTCGCCGTGGCCGGAGGTCCAGCAGACGTTCCGCCGCCACTTGTTCAGCAGTTCCCGCCGGTAGGTGGCGGTGGCCACCTGCAGGTGGTGGCCGGGAACGCCTTCATGGAAGACTGTGGTGGTTTCGGCCCAGGTGGTGAAGGTGTCTTCGCCGGCCGGAACGGACCACCACATCCGGCCCGGGCGGCTGAAGTCATCCGACGGGCCGGTGTAGTAAATGCCGCCTTCGTCGGTCGGAGCGATCCGGCATTCCAGCGTCTTCATCACGTCCGGGATCTCAAAGTGCACACCCGCGAGGTCGGCAACAGCCTTGTCCGAGAGTTCCTGCATCCAGGCCTTGAGCGCCGCCGTGCCCTTGAGCTGACGCGCGGGGTCGTTGTTGAGGACTTCCTTTGCCTCCGCGATGCCGGCCCCTGGCTTGATGCTGGACGCGACTTTTTCCTGCTCGGCGATGAGCCGGTCCAGTTCCTGGACTCCCCATGCGTAGGTCTCTTCGAGGTCGACGGCGGAGCCCAGGAAGGAGCGCGAGGCCAGTGCGTAGCGTTCGCGGCCGACGGCGTCCTGCTGCGGGGCGGCAGGCAGCAGTTCCGTGCGGAGGAACTCCGCGAGCTCCCGGTAGGCACGGCGCGCAGCGCCAGCACCGGCGTCGAGCTCTTCCTGCACGTCCGCAGGCAGCGGCTGGCCGTCGACGGCGGCTTCCGCGGCGAGCTTGGCGAAGAAGCCGTCCTCGGCGGCGTACTTACTGGTTTGTTCGATCACGATCTTGACCTGGCGGACCGCGGAGACCTTGCCGGCATTCTTGGCGGAACGGAGCGAGGCAATGTAGCCCTCGATCGCCGCCGGAACATTGACCGCCCTGCCGGCGATGTGCTCCCAGTGCTCGCCGGTGTCCGTGGGCATCAGGTCGAAAATGGCCCGGATGTCCTGGGCGGGGGAGGCGATGTTGTTCAGCTCCGCTTCATCCCAGCCGGACTCGTGGATTTCCAGCTGGAGGCCCAGCCGTTCCCGCATCGCGTCCAGGGTGACGGCGTCTACGTCGTCCTGGGGTGCCAGGCCCGCCAGGGCAGCGATGGCCTTCCGGGCTTCCGCTGCGAAACCGGCGATGCCGGCGGGGGAGTAGTCCGGGTACTCGGTCTCGTGCCCCGGCAGCCCCAGCGTGGTGGCAAACGACGGGTTCAGCCGGATGAGTGTGTCGGTGTAGTCATCCGCCACGGCATCGATGGCGGAGTGCGGACGGGCGGCAGGGGCGGTTTGGGTAGTCACCCCACGAGCCTAACCCCGGCTCCGCCTCCAGGCGCCGGGTCCCGGCGTCGGGGCGAGCCGCAGTTGCTGGCGGCGAACCCAGTCGCGGGCGGTGGGCTTCCCGACGGCCGCGGCGTCCGCGCTGCCCAGGGAAAGTACGACGGCGGTCAGCGCCGCGAGCTCCTCGGCCGACGGGTGCCCTTTGACCACAGAGAGCAGGGGTTGAGCGAGTTCAGCGGCCTGGTCCATGTCCGCACTCACAGCGGGATGTTCCCGTGCTTCTTGGTGGGCAGGCTCGCACGTTTGTCGCGGAGGGCGCGAAGGCCCTTGATGATCTGGCCTCGGGTATCGGACGGTGCGATGACCGCGTCCACGTAGCCCAGCTGGGCTGCCTGGTAGGGGTTAAGCAGCTCTTCTTCATACTGCCGGATGACCTCGGCTCGCCGGGCTTCAACGTCCCCGCCGGCCTCGGCAACGGCGGCCAGGTCGCGGCGGTACAGGATGTTGACGGCGCCCTGGGCGCCCATCACGCCGATCTGCGCCGTGGGCCACGCCAGGTTCAGGTCCGCGCCGAGCTTCTTGGAGCCCATCACGATGTACGCTCCGCCGTAGGCCTTGCGCGTGATGACCGTCAGCTTGGGCACGGTGGCTTCGGCATAGGCGTACAGCAGCTTGGCGCCGCGGCGGATGATGCCCTGAAACTCCTGGTCCTTGCCGGGCAGGAAGCCGGGGACATCCACCAGGGTAATGATGGGGACGTTGAAGGCGTCGCAGTTCCGGACGAAGCGCGCGGCCTTCTCCGAGGCCGCAATGTCCAGTGTGCCGGCGAACTGCAGCGGCTGATTGGCCACGATCCCCACGGTGTGTCCCTCAACCCGGCCGTAGCCGATCATGACGTTGGGGGCATAGAGGGACTGCATCTCCAGGAAATGCGCGTCGTCAACGACCTGCTCGATGACGGTGCGCATGTCGTACGGCTGGTTGGCAGAGTCCGGGACGAGAGTGTCCAGGGCGAGGTCGTCGTCGTTGATCTCCAGCTCCTGCTGGTGCTCCAGCACCGGGGCCTCGGAGAGGTTGTTGGACGGCAGGAAGTCCAGCAGTTCGCGGACGAACTCGATGGCATCGGCTTCGTCGGAGGCCAGATAGGTGGAGGTGCCCGTGTTGGCATTGTGCTGGCGTGCGCCGCCCAGGGACTCCATGTCCACGTCTTCGCCCGTGACGGTCTTGATGACGTCAGGTCCCGTAATGAACATGTGCGAGGTCTTGTCCACCATCACTACATAATCCGTGAGTGCGGGGGAGTAGGCCGCGCCGCCGGCGGACGGTCCCATGATGAGCGAAATCTGCGGCACTACGCCGGACGCGTGGACGTTATTGCGGAAGATGTCGGCAAACATGGCCAGTGAGGCCACGCCTTCCTGGATGCGGGCACCGCCGCCGTCGAGGATGCCCACTACCGGGCAGCCGTTGCGCAGGGCGAATTCCTGGACCTTGACGATCTTCTCGCCGTTGACCTGGCTCAACGATCCGCCGTAAACCGAAAAGTCCTGGCTGTAGACGGCAACGGGACGCCCGTCCACCGTGCCGTAGCCGGAGACCAGCCCGTCGCCGAGCGGCTTCTTCTTTTCCATGTCGAAGGCGGTGGAGCGGTGCACGGCCAGCGCGTCGAGCTCCACAAACGAGCCTTCGTCCAGCAGGAGGTCCACGCGCTCGCGGGCGGTGTTCTTGCCGCGGGCATGCTGCTTTTCGATGGCTTCGGGGCCGGAGGGTTGTTCTGCACGGGCCTGGCGGTCGCGGAAATCGGCGATCTTTCCCGCTGTCGTTGTCAGATCGTGGCTCATCAAGTGTCTCCGGCTCTGTAGCAGATTGGTGCTGTAACAATGTGGTGCTGCGTGCGGTGGTGGCTGGCAGGTCAGGCGCGTGATTTAAGTAGATTCCACACAAAAGACGAACCCTGCTGGCTAGTCTAATGACGCATCTGCGTGGGACGACTGTAGAAAACCTACAATTTTCCGCACTTTCCAGCGGTCAGCAGTATGTTACTCGCTAGTAACATACCTCGGCTACAGTGGAGCCATGACTTCCAGCAACGATGCAAGGTCCACTGCCGCAGCGCCGTACCAGGCCACCGGGTCCCTTCGGGGCCGCACCATTCTGATGTCCGGCGGCAGCCGCGGCATCGGGCTGGCCATTGCCACCCGGGCCGCGCAGGACGGTGCCAATATTGTCCTTATGGCCAAGACCGGCGAGCCCCACGCCAAGCTGGCGGGCACTGTCTTCAGCGCCGCTGAGCAGGTGGAGGCCGCCGGAGGCCAGGCCCTGGCAATCGTGGGTGATGTGCGCAGTGACGACGACGTCGCAGGAGCCGTGGCGGCCGCCGTCGAACGCTTCGGCGGGATCGACATCGTGCTGAACAATGCGTCCGCGATCGATCTCTCCACCACCGATGACGTGGATATGAAACGCTACGACCTGATGCAGGACATCAACGTCCGCGGGACGTTCCTGCTGTCCAAGCTGTCACTGCCCGCCCTGCGCAGATCCGCCCACGCACACATCCTGACGCTGTCGCCGCCCCTGAATCTTGACCCCCGCTGGGCAGGAAAGCACCTGGCGTACACCATGGCCAAATACGGGATGAGCCTCACGACGCTGGGCCTTGCCGAAGAACTCAAGGCCGACGGCGTCAACGTCAACTCTCTCTGGCCGTGCACCCTCATCGATACCGCGGCCATCCGGAATATGCCCGGCGGTCAGGAAATCGTCCAGGCCGCCCGCGGACCGCAGATCATGGCCGACGCAGCCCACGCCGTTCTGACCGGCAGCAACCTGGCCGGCACTCACCTGGCCGGCGCGCACGGGGGCAGCGCGGGTGCGCCCAGCGGAAACTTCTATACGGACGAACAGGTGCTCCGCGCGGCGGGGGTCACCGACTTCCGTCCGTACAGCCTCGGGGCAGCGGAGGATCGGCTGGTTCCGGACATATTCCTCTGAGCCGCGGTTCCAGTCATGTGGCTGCGGGAACGGCCAGTGGCGGCGCCTGAGTCGATAGGATTCAACCATGGATGACTCACACACCCCAGGAAATCCGTTGAATCGCGGAGCCTTGGCGGACCAGGATTTCCTTGCGGCGACGGGCATCGCCAAGTTGGTGGTGGTGGACTCCACCGGTTCCACCAATGCGGATCTCCTGCGCTCGGTGACGGTTGAACCTAAAGAGTGGCCGGACCTGTCAGTGCTGACGGCCGAGTACCAGAGCGCTGCCCGGGGACGCCTGGACCGGCGGTGGGAAGCGCCACCGATGAGCTCGGTGTCGGTGTCCCTGGTCCTGCGGCCCGCCAACGCCGAGGGCAGGCCGCTGCCCACCCATACGTATTCGTGGCTGTCACTGCTGGGCGCACTCGCGCTGCGGGAGACACTGCGTGAGACCGCGGGTATTCCGGCCGAGCTCAAGTGGCCCAATGACGTCCTGGTCCGTGGCCGCAAGATCGCCGGGATCCTGGCCCAGCTGGGGCCCATGGGGGACGGTTCTGTTCCCCCGGTCATTTTGGGGACCGGCCTGAACGTGACTGTGACCGCGTCAGAACTCCCGGTGCCCACAGCGACGTCCGTTGCGCTGGAAGAACCGCTGACTGTTGATCGGACCTTGCTCCTCAAAAGCTACCTCGCCCATTTCACGGTGCTCTACCGCAGCTTCTGCAATGCCGACGGCGACCCCACCGCCGGGATTGCCGGCGGCCCTTCGCTCCACAAGCGGGTGGAATCCGTGATGGTGACGCTGGGCAAGCAAGTGCGCGCGCAACTGCCCGGTGACCACGAGATCATCGGGCACGCTTCGAGGCTTGACGAGTACGGCTCACTCCTGGTGGTGGACAAGGACCGCCGGGAGCATGTGGTCACCGCCGGCGACGTGGTCCACCTGCGCCCGTGGACCCCGCCGGGCCAGGGCGCCGAAAGCGGTTATGCGTAAAGGCCTCGTGCCGGGCGAGCAGGTCATTACGATCACCCGCCCGCAGCCGAGGAAACTGGCCGGCCCGGCCGCAGCCTTCATTGCGGCGCCGGCCGCTGCAGCTTTTGCCAGTGCCTGGACCGTGCGGGGCGAGGCTACCCGGTTGGTGCCTGTGGCTTCCGCTGACTGGACACCGTGGATCGTCCTTGCATGCGTCATGGCCGCTGCGTGGATATGGTTGGCATATTGCCTGCCTCGGCTGCTGCGGTGGCAGGCTACCCGGTACATCCTCACGAGCCGGCGGCTTGCTGCCCGTTACGGCATGGTGCGGCGCCGGGACGAGCAGGTCAACCTCGCGTCGATCCGCAACGTGACGGTCCACCAGTCGGGGCTGCAGCGCATATTGCGCTCCGGGAATATATCCTTGGAAACCGGGTACCAAGGTGTGGTGAGTATCCAGGACGTCCCGGAAGCAGTACGGTTCCGGGACTTCGTGCTGGATGCGATTGACGAACTGCCTGTGGGCGGGGACCCGGGGACTGATGAGATATCGGATTACACAGACGAAACGTTGCCGTGGGAGTTGAGAGAAGGTGGAGACGATGAACGATGAGGACCAGCGGGAAGAAGCGGACCTGCCGGCTTCCGCCGTGCCCGAAACTGCACACCCGGCAACAGGCACACTGTCTCCCGAACGAGTGGCTGCCAAGGCTCTCGAGGCCCGGCTGTTGGGCGGCGAGCGCAAGCTGCGACGCCGTGAGGTGGCCGCCGGGGCAGGGCTGTCCCTCCTTTCGGCTCGGAAGCTGTGGCGTGCCCTCGGCTTCCCCAACTTCGGCGACGAAGACGTCGCCTTCACCGAACGGGATCAGGCTGCGCTGTCCACCGTGGTTGACCTGGTCCGCACGGGGGTGCTGACCGAAGAGGCCGCCATCTCGGTGACCCGGTCCATCGGGCAGATGACAGACCGCATGGTGGTCTGGCAGATCGAGGCCCTGGTGGAGGACATGGTCCACGAGCAGGGTGTGACGGACGCTGTGGCCCGCAAGCGCCTGGTGAAGGAACTGCCCTCCTTGCTGGACGCGCTGGAGGAGATGCTGGTCTATTCGTGGCGGCGGCAACTCAATGCAGGCGTTCAACGCCTGGCCGTGCGCGCCGAGGCTGGCCTGCAGGCCAGCGAAGAAGGCCGCGACGGCGATGAGGACGATGCCCCGCTGCCGCTGGCCCGCGCCGTCGGCTTTGCTGACCTGGTTTCCTATACGAGTCTCTCCCGCCGGATGAATGAAAAGACCCTCGCCCGGCTGGTCCAGCGCTTTGAGAACAAATGCGCCGAGATCATTTCCGTTGGCGGCGGGCGGCTGGTCAAGACAGTAGGCGACGAAGTCCTGTATATCGCCGAAACGCCGGCTGCCGGAGCCGAGATCTCGCTGGCCCTGTCACAGGCGTTCACCGAAGACGAGATCCTGCCGGAAGCGCGGGTGGCGATGGTCTGGGGCAGGATCCTGTCCCGGCTGGGGGACATCTACGGCCCTACGGTCAACCTCGCTGCCCGGCTCACCACGTTGGCGGATCCGGGAACGGTCCTGATCGACTCCATGACTGCTTCCGCGCTGGACCAGGACAAGCGCTTCATTCTTGTTCCGCAGGCCGCCGAAAATGTCCGCGGGTTCGGCGAAATCCATCCCGTGCTCCTGGCGCGCGGACAAGGAAAAGGCTTGGTCCTCGACTAGGGCGTTACCGTCGCCACGTATTTATCCACTTGATGGTGAATACCGCTATAATCGGTTGTGCCCGGCTGCAGCGGACCGTACATCGGCCCGGCCGGAGTCTTATCTGGGGAGATACCGGTCATGAAACTTCGCCGAACGGCGCGTGCTGCAAATCCGCGTTTCACAACTGCGCGGACAGGAAACAGTGCGGGCTGGACCACGCGCCGCGGAATCCTGCGCTCCCGCGGCGTTGCGGGAACGGCTCTTGCCGCTGCCGTGGTTGTCCTGGTTGCCGGTGCGATCATCTATCCGGGGTTTAAGACCACCGAGGTGGAGTTGAACGACGGCGGGGTGTGGGTGGTCTCGAAGTCGAACAATGCGGTGGGCCGGCTGAATTATCCGTCGCGGGTTTTGGATGGTGCGGTGACGCCGGCGAGTACTACTTTCGATATTCTCCAGAATGCCGGGGATGTGTTTGTGGATGATGAGGCGGGTTCGACGTTGAACCAGGTTTCGCCTGCGAACATGCGCCTGGGCGGGGACAAGCAGTTGCCGGGGTCGGCGGAAGTGAGCTTCGGTGGCAGCGTGATCTCGGTGACGGACTCGGCCAAGGGCAAAGTTTGGGCGCTTTCACCCTCCACGGTGAACGGTTTCGACGAGGAGTCCACCGAGCCCGTGCTGGCTGCTTCGCAGGGCACGGTGTCCGCGGTTGGGGCCGATGACCGGATCTACAGCGCCGACCCCAAATCTGGCGCGGTGACTGTTACGGCTGTGGACGCGAACGGCGAAGTCGTGTCCAGCGATTCGAGTACGTGGGGTGAGCTCAAGGGTGCCGGTGATCTGCAGATCACGGTGGTGGGGGATAAGCCGGTGGTGTTGGATGCGGCTGCGGGGAAGCTGTTCCTGCCGGGCGGTAAGCGGCTGCAGTTGGAGAATGCGCGGGATGCGAAGCTGCAGCAGGGCGGCCCGGCGAGTGATTTTGTGGCAATTTCGACGCAGAAGGCGTTGTTGAAGCAGCCGCTGGACGGTTCCACGGCGAAGACCGTCACGTTCGACGGTGAGGGTGTGCCGGCGGCGCCGGTGCAGTCGGCCGGGTGTGTGCATGCCGCGTGGTCCGGAGCGAACAAGTATGTGCGTGACTGCACCAATGATGCCGATGACAAGAACGTCGACGTGCCCAAGGCGAGTGCGTCGCCGTCGTATGTTTTCCGGGTGAACCGGGACCTGGTGGTCCTGAACGATGTGAATTCGGGGAATGTGTGGCTGGTGAACCAGAACATGCAGCTGGTTAACAACTGGGAAGACGTCATCCCGCCGAAGGAAACCTCGGACGACGCGGACAAGGACTCCGCTGACGAAGTCCAGCAGACAGTTTTGCCGGACCGCACCAAACCCAACAGCGCACCGGTGGCCAAGCCGGACGCGTTCGGCGTCCGCGCCGGAAAGACCACAGTCCTCCCGGTCCTGGACAACGACACCGACCCCGACGGCGACATCCTGACGGTCCGTGCAGAAACGGACCTGAAGTCCGGGTCCCTGTCGCCGATCTATGGGGCCACCGGCTTCCAGATCGCGGTGCCGGCTGACAAGACCGGCACGGAGACCTTCAAATACACGGTGGACGATGGCCGCGGCCTGTCAGGGACCGCGGACGTTGCCCTGAACATCGTGCCGCCGGGGGAGAACTCTGCCCCGCGGCAAAAGCCGAACCGCAACACCACGCTGGTGCTGCAGGCCGGGAAGAGCATCACGCAGAACATCCTCACCGACTGGATTGACCCCGACGGCGACGACCTCTTCGCCGTATCCGCTACGAGCCAAGACCCGCAGGACCAGGCCAGGATCCGGCCTGACGGCCAACTGACGTTCCAGGACTCAGGCACCGCCCCGGGACGCAAAGTCCTGACGGTGACAGTCTCGGACGGGCAGGCCACCACCGAAGGCAAGATCACCGTTGATGTCCGCGCCGCGGGCGCGCTGCCGCCGATCGCCAACGCGGATCACGTCATTGCCGTCGCCGGTGCGGACACCGTGATCACGCCGCTGAAGAACGATTCGGACCCGCAAGGCGGAGTGCTGAGGCTGGCCCAGGCGACGGCGGATGCCCAGTCGTCGGCGACCCTGAACCCTGACCAGCAGACCTTTACTTTCAGTTCCACTTCCCTGGGTGCCCACTACGTGTCCTACCTCGTGACCAACGGACCCGCGAGCGCCCAGCAGCTGGTTCGCGTGGACGTGGTCGCCGGCAACAATGAGGGCGCGCCCGTGGCCGTCCGTGACATTGCCCTTCTCCCTACCGGCGGCAATGTCCTGGTGGACGTGCTGGGCAACGATTCTGATCCTTCCGGCGGCGTCCTGGTGGTGCAGTCCGTGACCGCGGATGCAGACCTACCGGTGAGTGTGGCTGTACTGGACCACTCCGTGGTCAGGATCACGGATGTCCGTGCCGAAGGCCAGCTGACCATCAAGTACACCGTCTCCAACGGGCGTTCCTCCGCCACCGGGGAGATCTCCGTCCTGGTGGTCCCGGCTCCCACGAAGCTCCAGGCACCCCAGGCCAAACCGGACGAAGCCACCGTCCGGACAAATGACGTGGTCAGCATCCCGGTGCTCGCCAATGACACGGACCCCAACGGCCGTAAGCTCACCCTCGTCCACGACCTCGCGCAGCAGCCGGACAGCGCCGACGGCCGGATGTTCGTTTCCGGGGACTACCTGCGATTCGTCGCGGGCGCGGAGCCAAAAACCGTCTACGCCATCTACAAAGTCCAGAATGAGTCCGGCCAGGTGGACTCCCAACAGGTCACCATCCGCATCCAGGCCCGCGATGATGAGCGCAACTCCCGGCCGGAGCCGCGGAACCTGACCGCCCGTGTTGTGGCGGGCATGGTGGTGAAGATTCCAGTGCCTTTGGACGGCATCGACACCAACGGCGATTCCGTTCAGCTCCTTGGCATCGACAAGGCGCCCGGCATGGGAACGGCGGTGGTCAAAGACGGCTACCTCGAGTTCACTGCCGCCGGCGACGGAGCGGGCACTGACACTTTCACTTACCGCGTCCGCGACCGGATCGGGGCGGAAAACACGGGGACCGTCATCGTCGGCATCGCACCGCCTGAACCCAACAACCAGAAGCCCATCGCCGTTGACGACGCCGTGGATATCAGGCCCGGTCGAAAAGTGGCCGTTGAAGCCCTGGCCAACGATTCAGACCCCGACGGCGACCCGTTGAGTCTGGTGGCCAACGGCTTCGAAGCCAATCCGGATCTCCAGGTGGAGGCATCCGATGGCGCCAAGGTCCTGTTCACAGCACCCGGCACTGCCGGCAACGAGAGCATCACCTACCGGATCCAGGACGACAAAAAGGCCTCGGCAGGTGCCGTGATCCGAATCCGTATCAGCCCCGATGCCGCGCTGTTGCGTCCTGTGGCAAAAGACGACCGCGTGACGGTATCCGAGACCCTGGGCAAGACAGCCGTGGATGTTCCGGTCCTGAAGAACGACTCCGACGCCGACGGCGTGGCCTCCGAGCTGAAGATCAGCCTCCCGGACGGCAACCCGAATGCCCGCGACGGCGGCTCCGGAAACGTGGTGGTCACGCTGACCCCCGAGGACCAACTGATTCCCTACACGGTCACGGACATTGACGGCCTGACGTCCACGGCCCTCATGTGGATCCCCGGCCAGGGCGAACAAAACCCAACCCTCGCCAAGACCGATCCGGTGGAAGTAATGTCCGGCAAGGAGGTCACCCTTGACCTCAACGAATACGTCCGAGTACGGGACGGCAGGCGCCCCCGGGTGACGGTGGCAGACTCGGTCCGCGTCCAGGGTGCGTCGCCGGAAGGCGTCATCCAGTCCGACGGTTCCGTGCTGCGCTACGCCGCCCGGGCAGACTACGTGGGCCCGGGTTCGGTGACGTTTGAGGTTACCGATGGCACGGGACCGGACGATCCGAATGGACTCAAGGCGACGCTCGTGGTCATGACGTCGGTGATTCCGGACCCCAACGCCAACCACCCGCCCACCTTCAGCGGCACGTCCGTGGACGTGCCGAAGGCCGAGCAGGCCACGGTTGACCTTTCGGGCCTTGCCCAGGACGTGGATGAACAGGACAAGGGGAACCTCACGTTTGACCTGGACGGGACACTTCCCGCCGGTTTCACGGCAAAGGTGGACGGCGCCGTGCTGACGGTAAGCGCGGACAGCTCTCTGGGCATCGGCTTCAACGGCAACATCCCGGTGAAGGTGACTGACGGCCGCTCCCCGGCGGTTACAGCCAGTGTGCTGGCCCGCCATGTAGCCTCCAACCGGCCTCTGCCAGTGGCCAACGACGACGCGGTTGATAAAGCCAACGCAGGCAAGCCGGAAACCGTCAATGTCCTGGCGAATGACTTCAATCCGTTTGCGGAAACCGCCCTGAAGATCGTATCGGCCACCGTTGAAACCGGATCCGCGTCAGGCCAGCCCGCTGCGGCAGGAGACTCGATCGCGGTGACGCCGGCGGAAGGCTTCAAAGGAGTCATGGTGGTGCGCTACACCGTGGCGGACAAGACGGGTGACCTGTCACGCCAGGTCGACGGCCGGCTCAGGCTGACTGTTCGGGATGCTCCGGATGCTCCGTCCGCCCCCAGTGCCACCGAGGTCCGCAGCCGCACCGCGGTGCTCAAGTGGGCGCCGCCGTCGGACAATGGCGCCGCCATCACCAGCTATACCGTCCGCTCCAACAGCGGCTTCAAACAAGAGTGTGCCACCACCACGTGCACGCTGGCCGGGCTGACCAACGATGTGAAGTATGTTTTCACGGTCACCGCCACCAACGAGGTGGGTGACTCCCCGACGTCACCGCAGTCGAACGAAATCCGGCCGGACGAAAAGCCTTCTCCGCCGGAAGCGCCGAGCGTCAAGGCCGGCGACAAGAACCTGGTGATCAATTGGCCGGCCGCTAAATCCGAGGGCTCGCCCGTCAAGCACTACAACCTGGAGATCTCGCCGCCGCCGGCGACCGGCATCGCCGTGAAGAACGAAGTTGCGGGGCTGAACTACACCTGGACAGGCCTGACCAACGGCGTGAAGTACAAGATACGTGCCCAGGCGGTCAATGAATTAGGTCCCTCCGATTGGGGAACCTACTCCGCGGAAGACAACCCCGCCGGGCTTCCGGCTGCGCCCGCCGCACCCACCTCGACGGTGGCGTCATCGGTGGGCACACAGAACCAGCTCAAAGTGAACTGGACCGAGCCCAACACCAACGGTGACCCCATCAGCAACTACTACGTCACCATGAGCGGCGGCGATGGTCCGGCCCAGACCCAAACGATTTCCGGGGCGGTCAGGACCGCGAACTTCACCGCAAACAACTCCGAGGCGGCGTACACCTTTACCGTCCAGGCCGAAAACAAGGCCGGCAAGGGCGGTGTGAGCCAACCTTCGGCTCCCCGACGTGCCACCGGCAAGCTGGGCCAGGTCTCAGGCGTCAGCGCCATCCCTGCCAACACCGGGGGAGCGGGACGCTCGGTGACAGTCGACTTCAGGAAGCTCACGGCGGCCGAACGCAACGGCTCCGCGGAGAACGAAGTCAGCTACAGCTACAACGCCAGCAACGGGACAAACGGCCCTATCACGCCAGGACAGACCATTGGCGGCTTCACGAACGGCACCGCGGTGAGCATCACCGTCATTGCCAACTCTGGCGTGGCGCCAAGCTCGAACGCCAGCGCCCCGGCTTCCGCCACTCCGTACGGTTCACCCGGCACGCCGTCGGCATCAGGCCAAGACGGCGGCATGAACCAGAAATCACTGTCCTTGAACTGGTCGTCCCCGTCGACGTCCACCAACGACGTCGCCCGGACCCTGATCAGCGTTGATGGCGGTGGCTGGGAGAGTGTGGCTCCGTCCGGAAGCCGGACCATCAACACCGCCGGCTTTAGCGAGCAGCATTCCATCGCCGTGAAGACCGTCAACTCCCTGAACACTGAGAGCGCGGTGGTTGCGGCGACGGCAAGGTCCGGCGCCCAAGGCGAGTGGACCACTCGGCTGGTGACCGGCACGAGTCTGCAGCGGTCCTGCACTTTCACCATTGGTGGAACCAACTACAACCCGGCCAACAACACCTGCGACGGGCAATCGACCAATGTCCCACCGTGGTTCTACGTTGTGTCGCAGGACCTGATTGTCGTCAGGTGCTACATCGTCCAGAACGACAACTGGTCAGGTGCGCCGGACCAGCCCCACTACCGGGTCGAGCAGGGCTCCGCCCGCAACGTGGGACGCTACGTGTATTCAGGGCACACAACGCTGGGCGTTCCGGGCAGCAACGGCGTGCCACTGTGCTGAGCCGCAGGCGATCTGCGTGTTTATCCAGTTGTTGGGGTATCACGCTATAGTCGTCTGTGGCGGCCGGAGCGTTCTACAGCCTTGAGGGAGACCTCAACGGATGGCCGTCAGATCCAGCAATATTATTCCGGCGTCTCTACGGGGGAGTGGCGGAGTTTCACGGCCCGCGGTGGCTACCGCAGGCAAGGTAGCTGCCATACGGCAGTTGTGATTTCAGGGGAATAGAAAGCTGTGACAACTCTGCTGGGGAAGCTTGGTCTCAAGAAGCCGCACATCAAACTGATCACCGGCACCGCGTTTGGTGCCGCGGTGGCTGTTTTGGTGACCGGTGCTGTGCTGTATCCGTGGTTTAAGACCACTGAGGTGGAGTTGAACGACGGCGGTGTTGTCAGTAAGTCCAATAACGCCGTGGGCCGGCTGAATTATCCCTCCCGTGTCCTTGATGGTGCGGTGACGCCGGCGAGTACAACGTTCGACATTCTTCAGAGCGCAGGGGATGTGTTTGTGGATGATGAGACGGGTTCGACGTTGAACCAGGTTTCGCCGGCGAACATGCGCCTGGGCGGGGACAAGCAGCTGCCGCGGACACCGGGGGAACGGGGCGGCAGGTGACCATCAACTTCAAGGAGCTGACGGCCGCCGAACGTAACGGTTCGGCGTATAGCGAGGTCAGCTACAACGCCAGCACCGGCCAGAGCGGTCCGATCAGGCCCGGGCAGACCGTGAGCGGCTTCACGAACGGTACGTCCACCTCCATCACGGTGGGGGAGCGCTCCCCATCGCGCCCGCCATCCTGCTTCTGTAGGCTGACGCGGGAACAGAGAGCCCTATGCCGGCTCTTTGGACAATTTGGCCGGGGGGCCGCCACAAATTTCAGGGGAATCGAAACGCTGTGACATCACTGCTAGGGAAGTTCGGTCTCAAGAAGCGCCACAACAAGATCGTTACCGGGTCGGCCTTTGCCGCGGTCGGCGCCGTGTTGGTTGCCGGTGCGATCATCTATCCGGGGTTTAAGACCACTGAGGTGGAGTTGAACGACGGCGGCGTGTGGGTAGTCAGCAAATCCAAGAATGCCGTGGGGCGGCTGAATTATCCGTCGCGGGTTTTGGATGGTGCAGTCACGCCTGCGAGCACCACTTTCGACATTCTCCAGAACGCCGGGGAAGTGTTCGTGGATGATGAAACGGGTTCGACGTTGAACCAGGTTTCTCCGGCGAACATGCGCCTTGGCGGGGACAAGCAGTTGCCGGGTTCGGCGGATGTGAGCTTCGGTGCCAGCGTGATCTCCGTGACGGACGCCGCATCAGGCAAGGTCTGGGCTGTGTCGCCGTCCACCGTTAATGGTTTTGACCAGGAAGCATCCGAGCCTGTGATGGTCGGTTCCGAAGGCCTGGTGTCCGCAGTGGGTACCGATGACCGGATCTACAGCGCCGATCCCAAGTCGGGTGCTGTGACGGTCACGTCGGTGGACGCCAATGGCGAAGTGGTCTCCAGCGATGCCAGTACCTGGGGTGATTTGAAGGGTGCGGGGGATCTGCAGATCACGGTGGTGGGGGATAAGCCGGTGGTGTTGGATGCTGCTGCGGGGAAGTTGTTCCTGCCGGGCGGTAAGCGCCTGCAGTTGGATAATGCGCGGGATGCGAGGTTGCAGCAGGGCGGCCCGGCGAGTGATTTTGTGGCGGTTTCGACGCAGAAGGCGTTGTTGAAGCAGCCGTTGGATGGGTCGACGGCGAAGACGGTCACCTTTGATGGTGAGGGTGTGCCGGCGGCTCCGGTGCAGCTGGCAGGGTGTGTGCATGCGGCGTGGTCCGGGGCGAACAAGTATGTCCGGGACTGTGTCAATGATGCTGATGATAAGAACGTGGATGTGCCTAAGGCGAGTGCGTCGCCGTCGTACGTTTTCCGGGTGAACCGGGACCTGGTGGTCCTGAACGATGTGAACTCCGGGAATGTGTGGCTGGTGAACCAGAACATGCAGCTGGTGAACAACTGGGACGACGTTGTTCCGCCCAAGAACGAATCCGATGAGCAGGACCAGGAATCGGCGGACAACAACACCATCAACGTCCTGCCGGACCGCACCAAACCGAACCGGCCGCCGGAAACCAAACCGGACACCCTGGGCGTTCGTCCGGGGCGGACCACCATCCTCAGCGTCCTGGACAACGATTCGGATCCCGACGGCGACGTCCTGACCGCCGCCGTCGGCGATTCCGGGCCCAAAGCCGGAACGCTGGAAAGGATCTACGGCGGCACCGCGTTCCAGATCTCCGTTCCCGCCGACGCCAGGCCCGGAGCCGAGACGTTCAGCTACAACGCCGCCGATGGCCGGGGACTTTCAGCCGGGGGACAGGTCAGCCTCAACGTGGTGGGACCGGATGAAAACAAGGCGCCTGTCTTCAAGCGCGGCGGAGACTCCACCACCATGCTGGTGGAACAGGGCAAGACCGTCAGCCAGAACATCCTCACCGACTGGGTGGATCCCGACGGCGACGACCTGGTCCTGCTCGAGGCCAAGGCTGACAACGACCAGGACCAGGTCAAGGTCCGCCGAGACGGCCTGCTGACGTTCCAGGACTCCGGAGCCACCGCCGGCAAGAAAAACGTACAAGTCACCATCTGGGACGGCCGGGCAACGGTCACCGGGAAAGTTGTAGTGAACGTTCAGCCGCCGGGTGCCCTGGCGCCGGTGGTCAACGCCGATCACGTGACTGCCGTGGTGGGCCAGGACCTGGTCATCGCGCCCCTGAAGAACGACGTCGATCCCAACGGCGGTGCCCTCCGCCTGGCGCAGGTGGAGGCCAATGGTCCTGCCGAACTGGGCCCCGTCACCGACGGCGGTACCTTCACGTTCCGGAGCACCACACCCGGTCCCGTCTACCTGACCTACATCGCCAGCAACGGCCCGCAGAGCAGCCAGGGCCTGATCCGTGTTGACGTGGAGTCCGGCAAGGACGCCGGTGACCCTGTGGCCGTGCATGACGTTGCGCTTATGCCCACCGGAGGCAGCGTGCTGCTGGACCCGCTGGCGAATGACTCGGATCCGTCGGGCGGCGTGCTGGTGCTGCAGTCCGTGAAACTCCCGGACAACACCACGGCTTCGGTCAGCGTGATTGACCACAGTGTCCTGCGCATCACCGATGTCCTGGGCACGAAGGACCCGTTCCTTTTTGAATACACCATGTCCAACGGCAAGAAGTCAGCCACCGGCAGCGTCTCCGTGGTCCCCGTCCCGGCTCCCGCCGTCGTCGAAGCACCCCAGCCCAAACCGGACGAAGTGAACGTCAGGGTCAACGACGTCGTCACCATCCCTGTGCTGGACAACGACACCCACCCACAAGGCCAGCAGCTGACCGTTGATCCGGTCCTGCCGCAGGGCGTGGACGAACTCGATGGCAAGAGCTTCGTCTCGGAAAACACGCTGCGGTTCATTGCAGGATCCCAGCCCAAGACGGTACGGGCCATCTACAACGCCGTGGACCCGCAGGGGCAGAAGAGCGCCGCCGCGGTCACCATCCACATCCTTCCGCTGGAGGGGGCCGAGAACTCCCGGCCGCAACCGCGGAACCTGACTGCCCGCGTAGTGGCTGCCGGGTCGGTTCGTATCCCGGTTCCGCTGGACGGCATCGATCCGGACGGCGACTCCGTGCAGTTGACCGGTATCGACAGCACCCCGGCCTTGGGAACCGCCACCGTGGGCAGCAACTTCATCGACTTCACCGCTGCCGGCGACGGCGCCGGAACTGACACGTTCCGCTACAAGGTGGTGGACCGCCAGGGTGCCGTCAATACCGGAACAGTGACGGTGGGCATAGCCCCGCGGGGTGAGACCAACCAGAACCCCACCCCCGTCGATGATGAGGTCAAGGTCCGGCCGGGACGGCAGATCGCTGTCGACGCCACCGGCAACGACACCGATCCCGACGGCGACATCATCCGCATCCTCACAGACGGTATCGAGGCAGACGACGCCCTCCAAGCCACCGTCAGCAAGACCAGCGGCCGCATCATCCTGACCGCTCCCGGCGCCGCCGGGACGGTCAACGTCCGGTACTCGATCGCCGACGACCGCGACGCCACCGCCCAAGCCACTATCCGCGTAGTAGTGGACAACGAGGTTCCGCTGAAGGCACCCATTGCCCGCGACGACCGGGTCACCTCGGCCCAGACGATGGGGAAGACTGCCGTGGACGTGCCCGTCCTGAAGAACGATGAAGACCCCGACGGCGTCGGCGAGAACCTTAAGCTGAGCACCGAGTCCCTTACTGCACGCCCGGGGCCTGACGGCACCATGCTCGTGGATCTGACCGAGCAGCCGCAGCTGATTCCGTACACCGTCGAAGACGTGGACGGCCAGAAGTCCACAGCCATCATCTGGGTGCCGGGGCTGGGGCAGCAGGTTCCCACCCTCGCAAAAGACGAGGTTATTGAGGTCATTGCCGGACAATCCGTGAACGTCGACCTCAAGGAATGGGTCAAGGTCCGGGAGGGCCGCTCACCGCGCCTGACGCAGACGGACCGGATCAGGCTCATCGGTTCGGATGGCAGCAACCCGGTTTCCGGCGACGGAACGGCGCTGAAGTACACGGCCGGCGTTGACTACGTGGGCCCGGGATCGCTGAGCTTTGAGGTTACCGACGGCACCGCCGTTGACGATCCTGCAGGGCTGAAATCCACCCTCAGCATCCGCTCGAAGGTACTGCCTGACCCCAACCGCAACAACCCACCGGAACTCTTGGGCGCGAACGTTGACGTGCCGAAGGGCGAGTCTGCGGACCTGGACCTGAGCCGGCTGACGTCGGACCCCGACAGGGACGATCTGGACAACATGAAATATGAACTGGTGGGCGGCAGCCCGGCCAGTTTCAACGCCCGGATAGACGGCAAGATCCTCAAGACATCCGTGGGCGGCTCCACGGCCACAGGCACCGCCGGTGCGGTCCAGATCAAGGCCAAGGACTCGCGCGGACTGGAGGCAACCGCTACTTACCAGCTGGCCGTCATTGCCTCCAACCGGCCCAAACCGGTTGCGAACGACGACCTGGAGCCGAACGCAGCCGCCGGGAAGCCGGTCACCGTCAAGGTCCTGGCCAACGACTCGAACCCGTTCCCCGAAACTGCGTTGAAGATCATTGCCGCCGGGACCGAAACCGGCAGCGGCAATGTGGAGGTCTCCGGCGACTCGGTGCTGGTGACCCCTGCTCCCGGCTTCTCCGGGTCCATGGTGGTCTCCTACACGGTTGCGGACAAGACGGAGGAAGCCTCACGGCAGGCCACGGCCCGCATCCGGCTCACTGTCAAGGACAAGCCGCTGGCACCCACCACGCCGCAGGCCCAGAGCGTCGGGGACCAGACGGCCCTGCTGAACTGGTCGGCGCCGGCAGACCGTGGCTCACCGATCACCAAATACACGGTGTACGGCGCAGGCTTCAGGCAGGACTGCCCGGCCAACACCTGCACTTTGAACGGGCTGGTCAACAACACGAAGTACACGTTCGAGGTCACTGCCACGAACGAGTTCGGCGAATCGGACCGGTCTCCGGCCTCCGCGGAGATCCGCCCCGACGTCAAGCCGGACACCCCGCTTGCGCCAGGGCTCAAGTTCGGCGACAAGCAGCTGACCGTCACCTGGGTGGCTCCTGCCAGCAAGGGCTCGCCAGTCAAGTCCTACGACCTGGAGATCTCTCCCGCGCCGCCGGGACAGAACGCGCAGATCCAGAACCTGACCGCGGTCAGCTACGTCTGGAAGGGACTGCAGAACGGTGTGTCCTACAAGGTGCGAGTCCTGGCGCGGAACGACGCCAAGGACCCGTCCGAGTGGAGCGCGTATTCCGCGGCTGAAGTCCCGGCCGGTGTGCCGGCCACACCGGCCGCCCCGACGGCGTCGCAGGCTGGGGCCGTGGGAGCGGAAAGCCAGCTCAAGGTCAGCTGGACCGCTCCAAACAACAATGGTGACGCGATCTCGGCCTATACACTCACCACCCTGCAGGGTGGTGCGGTCGTTGCCACCCAGCCTGTAGCTTCCGGCACCACGCAGAACGTCACGGTGGCCAACTCCGAGACCAACTACACCTTCACCGTTTCCGCCACCAACAAGGCGGGCACGTCGGGCACCAGCGCCCAGTCCGCTGCCATCAGGGCGGCGGGAAAGCCTGGCCAGGTGAGCAGCGGAACAGTGGCTGACACCGGCACCAGCGGCCAGCTCCGGGTGACATTTACGCCACTGACGCAGGCCCAACGGAACGGATCAACGGAGACGGAGATCCAGTACTCGTACAACGCGGACGGCAAGTCGGGAAGTATTGCCGCCGGCGGTGGGACCATCGGAGGGATGACGAACGGCAGGGACATCACAGTGACCATCATTGCCACGTCCACCAAGAACAACGTTGCGGGCGACGCCAAGGCCATCGGCACGGGCAATCCGTACGGACCGCCGAACGCGCCCAACGTCGACGGCCGGACCTCGGCTCAGGGTGACGGCGACGTTCACTGGACTTGGAATAATCCGACCACCAATGGCCGCCCGCTGGACCACTTCGAGGTCAGCTACGAAGGAGGCGGCTGGACCAGTGTTGGCCTGGCAAACCGCTACGACCGGGCGGCCGGCGGCTGGGATCAGGTCCGAACCCTGAAGGTCCGTGCAGTGACCGCTGCAGCGGGTCCTGCCGGTCAGGCTAACTCGCGTTCCGGAGCGGACCCCACACCCCCGCCGCCCGCATCTCAGATCCAGGCGCACAACAGCACCTGCCCCGGTAAGCCCGGCCAAACGGACACCTACAATCCGAGCGGTCCATCGTGTGGCGTGGGCTGGGTCGAACGATCCGAGGGCAGGCTGACCATCAATTGCACCAAGGACATCTACGGCAACGGAACGCCCTGGTTCCGGGTAACCGAAGGCAGCCACCCCGACTGGTTCGTGAAATCCACCACCGTGGATATCTACGGACCACGGCCCGGAGGCTGCTGATGCCGGCCGCCGGGATGATCGCCGGACACGGCGGGACCCGACCGGGTCACGCGACGATTTTTCACCAAGAACAGAAAAGGACCAAACTTCATGACCATGACCACCGAGCAGGCCGAATGGTTTGCAGGCACTTTCGACAAGCTCGTTGCCAATGTGGGGCAGGCGGTGCTCGGCAAGGACCACGTCATCCGGCTCACCTTCACCGCGATGCTGGCGGAGGGTCATGTGCTGTTCGAGGATGCTCCCGGCACCGGCAAGACCATGCTGGCCCGGGCAATGGCCGCCACCGTGCAGGGGTCCAATAACCGCATCCAGTTCACCCCCGACCTCCTGCCCTCGGACGTCACAGGTGTGACCATCTACGACCAGAAAACGCAGAAGTTCGAGTTCCACAAGGGGCCCATCTTCAACAACATCGTCCTGGCCGATGAGATCAACCGTGCTTCGCCGAAGACGCAGTCGGCACTGCTGGAGGTTATGGAGGAATCCCGGGTCACCGTGGATGGGGTCACCTACGAAGCCGGCCGGCCGTTTATGGTGATGGCCACGCAGAACCCGATCGAGCAGGCAGGTACCTACCGCCTGCCGGAGGCGCAGCTGGACCGATTCCTGATCAAGACCTCGATTGGATATCCGGACCACGCCTCAACGGTCCAGCTGCTCGGCGGCTCGAACCTGAAGGACCGCTCCAAGGAGATCTCCGCAGTTATTACCACCCAGGCCGTGGCGGACATGGCCGACCTCGCTGCCACCGTGCACGTGGACACGGCGGTCCTCGAATACATTTCCCGGCTCTGCGAAGAGACCCGCAGCGCGCCTGAGACCCGGTTGGGCGTTTCCGTACGTGGCGCCATCGCCATGGTCCGCGCCGCTAAGGTCTGGGCCGCGGGGCAGGGACGCAACTTCGTCCTGCCTGACGACGTCAAGGAACTGGCCACCGTTGTATGGACCCACCGGTTTGTCATGGATCCGGAGGCTGAGTTCTCCGGTGCCACCCCCGAGGCCGTCCTGGCCCGCGTACTGTCCGACGTCGCGGCACCTCAGCAGCGCGCCGCCGTCTGACGCTCCGACCGAGTTCAAGACCACCACTGACCAGCGCGAACAAAGGCACATTTATGTCCAGCAGCACTCCGTTGACCCGGCTTGCTGAACGTCTCCGGCAACCCTTCCACCGGGACGGCAGACCCACCAGTCTGCATCCATCGTCAGTCTGGGCCGAGGCAACCAGCACCGCCGCCCTCGCGCTCACGCCCGCGTGGGAGAAGGTCCGCGGCCTGTGGCTGCGCTACGTGTGGCCTGTCCTCTCGGTGGTCAGTGTCCTGGGCTGGTCTGTATTGGCCGCCTCCATCCTGCTGTGGACTGCCGGCCAGGCCTTCGGCTGGCAAGAGGCCAAAGCCTCTGCCATCGCGGCATTTGTCCTTTTCCTGATCGCCATCGGGTTCATCCTGGGCCGGTCCTCCTACGGCGTGATCCTTGACCTTGCCCGGACCCGGGTGGCGGTGGGGGACAGTGCGGTAGGAAGCATCGCCGTCTCCAACACCTCGGCCCGGCCCCTGCTGCCGGCCGCCCTGGAACTGCCGGTGGGCAACGCCACCGCCGTCTTCCACCTGCCCCGGATGAAGCCCGCGCAGGTGCATGAGGACCTGTTCACCATTCCGACCGCCCGCCGAGCCGTCATCGTGGTGGGACCTGTCCGCTCTGTCCGGGCCGACCCCCTGCACCTCCTTCGCCGCCAGGTGCTGTGGACAGAACCGGAGGACCTGTTCGTGCACCCGAAGACGGTGGCCCTGGCCGGTTCCGCGGCGGGATTCATCCGTGACCTGGAGGGCATGCCCACTACTGACCTGTCCAGCGCGGACGTGTCCTTCCATGCCTTGCGTGACTACGTTCCGGGCGATGACCGGCGGCATATCCACTGGAAGACCACCGCGCGGACCAACAAGCTGATGGTGCGCCAGTTCGAGGAGACCCGGCGCGCCCACTTGGCCATCTCGCTGTCCATCAACACGGACGAGTACGCGTCAGAGCAGGAATTCGAAATGGCCATCTCCGCGGCTGCCTCGATCGGACGGCAGGCCATCCGCGAGCAGCGCGAGCTGGACGTCCTGACGCAAAAGGGGCCGCTGCGCTGCGAAACCGGGCGGAACCTATTGGACGACATGACACGGATCGCCGGGGCACCCATGCGCCGGACCGCCGTCGACCTCGCCCGGACACTGGCCGACACCGTTCCCAACGCGTCGGTGGTCTTCTTCGTGGTGGGCAGCAATGTTACACCCGCCCAGCTCCGTTCGGCCGCGGCCTCCGTGCCGCTCGGCGTCAGGAGCCTGGCCGTACGCCTCCAAATCGGTGCTGCACCGGGCCGCGCCAACATCGCGGACCTGACAGTGCTGACCCTCGGCGACCTCGCTGACCTGGCCATCGTCCTCAGAAAGGCGGCCGCATGAGCTCCGCACCGGGCCTCCGGCCAAGCCCGCAGCAGCGGCAGTACGAATCATCGTTCGCCGACGGCCAGCCCGTCTGGCACTTTGTGCTCGATGCCGGCGCCCTCACCGTCCTGCTGGGGTTGGGCCTGCTGGGCTTCAGCCTCAGCTTCGGCGGTGACCCCTACTACCTGATCTCGGGCTTCGGCGGCATCCTCCTGGGCCTCGGCATCGCCGCCGCCAACGCGCACCTGCGCCTGGGTTTGCTGATCACCTCAGCCCTCGCGCTGGGTGCGTACCTGGTGTTCGGCACCCTCCTCGCAGTCCCGGATGCAGCGATTGCCGGTTTTGTTCCCAGCATTGACTCCTTGCGGACCCTGCTTCTGGGTGTCGTGTTCGCCTGGAAGGACATGCTCACGGTGGGCGTTCCGGTAGGGTCTGCGGGTGGCGTCCTGATCGTCCCGTTCCTGAGTTCGCTGCTCACCGCACTGGTTGCCGGCGTCCTCACCTGGCGGCTGAAAAGCCCGTACTGGCCGCTGCTTCCCGTGCTGGTGCTTTTCGTCACGGGCATAGCCTTCAGCACTAACGCTGCTTTCCTCACGGTGGAGCGCGGCATCGGGCTTACCGTCATGGCGATCGCCTGGGCCACGTTCCGCCGCGATGCGCTGCGGCGCAGCGACACCCGCAAAGTGTCAGTCAACCGTCCGCAGACCGATGCCGCCACAGCCCAGCGGGCCAAGCTCCGCCGGCTGGGCACCGCCGCCGCCGTGATCGCCGCGAGCGTCGCCGTTACAGCGGTGGCGGCGCCCCTGGTCACCGCCAGCGGTGACCGCAAGGTCCTGCGCAACGTGGTGGTCCCGCCGTTTGATCCCAAGGCCTACGTCACTCCCCTGGCAAGCTTCCGGACGTTCGTCAAGGACAAGAAGGACGACACCCTGTTTGTGGTCAAAGGACTGCCCCGGGACGGCCGTGTCCGGCTGGGGGCTTTGGATGCCTTCAACGGCACCAACTACAACATGGACCCCAACGGCTCCGGCAGCTTCAGCAAGGTGGGCGACACGAAGTCCATCAACACGCTGGCCGATACCTCGGGCATCGTCCCCTCGAATGACTACTCCATAGACATCACCATCGAGGACTACCAGGGCTACTTCGTCCCGGGAGGCCGGAAGACCACCGGCCTGAGCTTTGACCAGAGCGCCTCCGCCGCGGCGTCGGGCCTGTACTTCAACGCGGGCACCGACACAGCCGTGACCACGCAGGGCCTGTCCAAGGGCGATTCCTACAGCGTCCAGGTGTCAGATCCCGTGAAGCTCGAACACGGCCAACTGACCCAGTACGACTTCGCGAAGATTACGCTGCCGGACGCCGTCGAGGTGCCGCCGGTAGTGGGGTCGCAGGCCAACGACCTCTCAGCCGATGCGCCCACCGCGATTGACCGGGTCCGCCAGATTGAGGCGCATTTCCAAAAGACGGGCGCCTTCAGCAACGGCCTGGTCGCTGACGGCCAGCTGCCCAGCGTATCCGGCCACAGTTCGTCGCGGATCAGGAACCTGCTGACCGCCAAGCAGATGCTCGGCGATGACGAGCAGTATGCCGTGTCCATGTCGCTGATGCTCCGCCACCTGGGCATCCCGTCACGCGTGGTCATGGGCTTTTTCCCCGATCCGACCAGCCCGGAGAACGGTGCCGGCGAGGTAAAGATCACGGGCAAGGACGTCCATGCTTGGGTTGAAGTGGCCTTCGACCGGGTGGGCTGGGTCAGCTTCGACCCTACGCCGCCCAAGGACAATGTCCCCATCCCGCCGGACCCGGAAAACAAGTCCAAACCCAAGCCCCAGGTGCTGCAGCCGCCGCCCCCGCCGCAGGAACCGGCTGACCTGCCGCCGGATTCCTCGCCGGACGCCCTGGACGCCGACGATAAGAAAGACAATCCGTGGCTTTTCTGGGGTGCCCTGCTCGGGGCCCTGGGCATTGCCCTGATCCCGCTGTCCATCCTGGCGCTGCCGCTGCTGCTGATCGCGCTCCTTAAGTCACGACGCCGGAAGGCCCGCCTCACGGAGGGGCACCCGGCCCAGCGTGTGGGAGGCGGTTGGAACGAGGTGGTGAGTCTCGCCACGGACATGGGCGCCGGCATCGACACCCGTGCAACCCGGCGCGAAAGCGCAGTGGTGCTCGCAGACTCGTTCCCGGCCACCGGGCAGACCACCACCATGCTGGCGCACCGAGCGGACGCCTCCATCTTCGGCGCCGGCCAACCGAGCGAGAAGGAGGTCCGGGAATACTGGACCATCGTTGACGGCTCGCTGAAGGAGATGACCGGGACGGTGGGGTTCTGGCGCCGCCAGCAGGCCCGCTTCTCGCCCCGGTCGCTGCTGGCTGACGGCCGCAACGCCCTTAAGCTGCGTGGCACCGGGCTCGGGCTGGGTCCGCTGGTGCGTCCGTCCGGCCAGGGTTCCACCGGACGGCGGTCCGCCGCCGGTAGGGTGGAGACCGGCCCGGGCGCTGCCGGAACCCCGACTCCGGCAGTTCAGGAAAGCGGAACCGGGACGACGGCGGCGGCTTCCGAGCCTGATGAGTCCACCGTTCTGCGGAACCCTGGCAGGAAGAACCCCCTGAATCATGATGAATGAGGCCGAGCGCTGCCAGCGCTGCCAGCAACTGATCCGGGGCGGCGCCACGTTCTGCACGGCATGCGGTGCCCCGCTGCCCAACAGGGCAGCACGCAGCGGACGCAACGCGGACCATGCGCAACGGGCCGTGATGGACCGTGCGGCGGCGCACGCCAGCCAGAATCCCGGTACTATCCCGGTAGTACAAACGGCTCCAGGGGGAGGAACGGGAATGGCAGCCAATCTTGAGCTTGTTCCGGCCACGGCGGGGAAACGGCTCGGCGCAGCAGTGCTCGACTGGCTGGCCCCCGTCGCGGTCCTGGTGGTGACTTTCGCCATCGGATTCGCAGGAATCACCCGCACACAAAGCGGCGGCTTCATCATCTATGACACCGGTTCGCTGGTCCTGTTCGGCGGCATTGGCCTGGGGCTGACGCTGGTCTATCTGGTGGTCCTGATGGGCATGGAAGGCCGCTCCGGGAAGACGCTCGGCAACCATGTCATGGGCATCCGAAGCGCTGACAAGGATGGCTACGCCCCCGGCGCGGGAGGAGTGTTCCTGCGTGGCCTCATCACCGGCGCGGGCATCATCCTGACGCTTCTGGCCGCCGTGGCCATCGTCATCTTCAAATGGTTCGATGTGGCCGTCTTCATCCTTGGCCCGCTGCTTTTGATCGGCGCGGTGTGGGCCGTGCTGGTGGTGGTATCCAATACCTGGGACCGCAATGGCAGGCTCCGCGGCTGGCATGACTCAGCGGCCAAAACACTGGTGTTCGACGTCAAGGACGGCCGCAATCCCATCACGTCCGGCGGCATCCAGGGCCCGTACAGTTTCGCGCCCCTGGACCTCCCGCCTGTCCAGCAGGTCGCCTCACCCGTGGCCGGGGCCGCGAAGGCGCCGCAGGTCGTCAACGCCCAGGCGCCGGTGACTCAGCCACCGGTGCAGCCGTGGCAGCCGGCGGTCCAACAGCTGCCGGCCCAACAGCCGGCAGTCCATCAGCTGCCGGTCCAGCAGCCCGCGCAGGTGCAGCCGTCCGCTCCGCAGCCGTACGCGACGCCGTCGTCCGCTCCTTTTCAGGCGCTGCAGGCGCAGACCGCAGCCCCGGCGGTTCCCGCGCCGGCCACCCAGTCCCATCCCGACGACGACCTCGACCGTACGCAGATGCGCGGCGGCGCAGCGTATGCGGCGCCCGTCGCCGTGTTGCGGATAAAGCTCGACGACGGCCGGGACTTCCAGCTCGACCGCAACGTCCTGGTGGGCCGGAACCCCCTGGGCCAGGCGGGGGAGCAGCAGGCCCAGCTGCTGGCGGTCAATGATCCCGGCCGCTCGATCTCCAAGACGCACCTCCACCTGCTGACCGACGGTGCCGGCATTTGGGTGACGGACCGGAATTCCACCAACGGCAGCGCCGTCACCACGCCGGACGGCCGGCGCACGCCACTACAGCCGGCCGTGCCAGCATTTGTCAGCCCGGGATCCACTGTCCACTTTGGTGACCGTTCCTTCCACCTAGGACAGGCATGAACTCCCAGCCCGCCAGTGACTCAGCCGACGCAGACCACGGAACCGGCCTCAGCCTGAGCTACGGCTACGGCACGGACCGTGGGCTGCGCCGGGAATTGAACGAGGATTCCTTTATCGCCTCCGACCCCGTCTTCGCCGTGGCAGACGGGATGGGCGGACATGAAGCCGGCGAGATTGCCAGCGGGATGTGTGTCCGCGCCCTCGCTGCCATGCCACAGCTCGCTACCGGGGAGCGAAGCGTCACGGCGGCGGTACTCCAGCAATACCTGCTCCGCGCCGACAGTTCCATCCGGGAGGTGACCGGTGCCCGCGCCGGGACCACGCTCACAGGTGCCGTTGTGGTGGAACAGATGGGCATGCCGTACTGGCTGGTCATGAACATCGGGGATTCACGCACGTACCGGCTGAGCCAAGGGCACTTCGAGCAGGTCAGCGTGGACCACTCGGAGGTCCAGGAACTCGTGGATGCCGGTGAAATCACGCCTGAGCAGGCCACCGTTCATCCCCGCCGCCACGTGGTCACGAGGGCGCTGGGCACCGGGGACGAGACCGAAGCCGATTACTGGCTCCTGCCCGTTGAAGAAGGCGACCGGATCATGGTCTGCTCGGACGGGCTCAATGCCGAGCTGACGGACGAGCACATGTTCCGGATCCTGAGCACCGTGGGCCACCCGCAGGACGCGGTGGATGCCCTGATCCAGGCCGCGCTCCGCAACGGCGGAAGGGACAACGTCACCGTCATTGTGGTGGACGCCAGGAACGTGATGAACGACGGCGGCATCGCCACCACTGCGCCCCGCCCCGTCGCTGACGCGGCTGAGGAGGTCACACTGCCCCGGGCACGGATTGTTGACGCCAGCCGGCCGGCCGGCCAGGACGAGGAAAGAGGGGAACGCTGACATGGCCACCGCAACGTATGCCGCGGGCACCTGGCTCGGCGTTGTCCGGGCCAACACTGTGGTCCTCCTGGGGCCCGGGACCCCGCCCGCCCTGGTCCAGTCCCTGTGGGAACTGCTGGAGGACGCCCCGGAAGTCCACGAGCTGCTCCACGCCGTCACCAGCAGCTTCGGCGTTTCCCTCGCGCAGATACCCTCGTTCGGGATAGTGGATTCCGGCGACGCGCTCAGGATCTTCCTTCGCGGCGACCTGGACCTGACCGTGCAGCTGCCCGGCGGCCCCGTGGAGCTGAACGGGCGGGACGTCACCACCTGGACGGAGCGCCGCCTGGACACACCCGAGTGGTACCGCCTCACGGTCGCCCTAGACAGCCAGCCAGGGACCGTTTTGCCGCTCAGCGAAGGCGTGGTCCTGCTGGAGTCGCTGACAGTGTCGCTCACCGGAAATCCGGCGGACGAGGCAGCGACTCCTTCTGCCACGCCCGCTGTCCAGGCACCCGCCCCTGTTGACGCCGTCGTCCTGACGGCGGACGCTGAACCGGTCCCTGAAACTGAAGCGGAGCCTGAATCCGAACCGGCGCCGGAAACTGAACCTGACCGGGAGGTCTCGGCCGAAACGGTGATGGGGCTCATGGACGATGACTCCAACTTTGCGGCTGATGCGCCGGAGCCCCGTACGGACCTGGAGCCCGATCCGGCCCCGGAGCCCACCGGCCATGCTGATCAGGTCCCAGCCCACGAAATGACCGGCAGCTACGACCACCTCTGGGAAAGGACCGTTGTCCGCCGCATCGAGGACGCAGCAGTCCGCGACGAACCCGAAGAAGATCACATCGCTGCGGCTCCTGTCGACGCGGCTCCGGCACCGGCCGATGCGGCAGACGCGAACCCTTTAGGGCAGCCGGACGCAGCGGCCGGCCAGGCTCCTGCCTCGCCTGCCCACGAACTGGCAGCGTCACCACCCACACCGCCTGCAGCCGCAGCGGCCGCCCGGATGATCGGCGGACTCATCGACTCGGTCCCGTGGCGGACAGGCGGGAGCGCACCCGCTGCCCAGGCAGCGCCATCGTCCAATCTGCTCCCGTCGTTGAACCAGCCCCCGGCGGACGTGCAGGCAGACGTGCCGGCAGCGGACCCGGACGCCTTCGACGGTGACCACGACGGCCACACGATCATGAAGAGCGACCTCGCCGGAATGGCCGCGCATCCCGCCCCGGTTCCGGAGCCGGACTCCGCCGCAGGCCACCTGGTGCTGGCCCGGGTCTGCGACCGGGGACACGCCAATCCACCCACCCATGCGCAATGCGCTGCCTGCGGCTCGCCGCTGCCCGCCGACGCCGTCCAGGTGGCCCGGCCACGACTGGGCCGGATGCGGGTCTCGACGGGAGCGCTGGTTGACCTGGACCAGTCGCTGGTCATTGGGCGGCAGCCGTCCGTTTCCCGGGTCCAGGGTGGTGTTATGCCGCGGCTGGTCCAAGTGGCCAGCCCCAGCGGCGATATCTCGCGCTCGCACGTTGAAGTGCGGCTTGAGGGCTGGCATGTGATGCTCTGCGATCTCAAGGCCACCAACGGGACCGTCCTGGTCCGCGAGGGCCAGCCGCCCCGCCGCCTGGCCCAGAACGAGATGGCCATCCTGCTTGACGGCGACATCGCCGAATTGGGTGACGACATCTCATTGCGTTTTGAGGAGATTCTTTGAGTTCCAAACGGCCGGTTGCGCCGCCGCCCCACATTCCGGGGTTTACGTACATCAGCCTGCTCGGCTCCGGCGGTTTTTCAGACGTCTACCTCTACGAACAGGATCGGCCGCGTCGGAAAGTGGCGGTCAAGGTCCTCTTGTCGGACCTGAAGACCGAGGGCGCCCGGCGCAGGTTCGAGTCCGAGGCGAACCTGATGGCCCAGCTCTCCTCGCACCCGTACATTGTGACCATCTTCGAGGCCGAGGTGACCGAGGCCGGTCACTCCTACCTGGCCATGGAGTACTGCTCCAGGCCCAGCCTGGACGTCCGGTACCGCCGTCAGCGCTTCAGCGTCGATGAGGTACTGGCCGTCGGCATCCAGGTGGCCTCCGCCGTCGAAACCGCCCACCGGGCGGGCATCGCCCACCGGGACATCAAGCCCGCAAACATCCTGGTGACGGACTACAACCGGCCGGCCCTGACGGACTTCGGGATCTCCGGCACCCTGGGCGGTGACGCCGACGACGACGCCGGGATGTCCATTCCGTGGTCGCCGCCGGAACAGTTCGGGGACGGCCCTGTGGACGGCGTGATGGTGGACGTGTGGGCGCTGGGGGCCACGCTGTACACACTGCTGGCCGGCAGGTCGCCGTTTGTGGTGCCCGGTACCGATAATTCCCAGCGCGAACTGATCTCGCGGATCACCAGCGCGGCACTGCCGCGCCTGGGCCGGGCCGACGTTCCGGAGTCACTGGAGCGGGCACTGTCCACTGCAATGGCCAAATCCGCGGCGTCCCGGTACTCCTCAGCCCACGCGTTTGCCCTCGCCCTGCAGCGGATCCAGGCCGAACTGAACCTTTCGGTCACGCCCTTCGAGGTACTCGAAGAGCAGCAACTGGAGGAGAACCACCCGGATGACGGCTTCGAGGAAACCCGCGTCCGCAGTATCGCGGCCATCGATCCGGAGCGGACCGGCAGCGCCCCTACCTTCCCGGCACGCACCCGACCGCAACGCCCCGGAACCGGTGCGCCGCCGTCGGGCTTTCCAGCTGGCGGATTCCCCCCGGCCGCTGCGGCCCCGGCGGGACCCCGGCCGCAGGTTCCGGGCAACCTCTTTGCCAGCCAGCAGGACGGCCAGCGGGACGGCGGCAACCAGGCTGGCGGCAGCCCCGCAGGCGAGTGGGCCCATGCCACGATGCTTCGCGGCAGCGCACCCGCCGCCGAGTACGGCTCGGCGCCGGACGCAACTGTCCAGCGCCCCGGGCTCCTTCCTGCGCAGGCCGGCCAACAAACCGGCCAACAGACCGGCCAACAGACCGGACAGCAGGCAGGCCAGCCCGGCGCGCCCGGCCACCGGGCGGCGGGGGCCGATCCGGAGATCGACGCGACGATCAGCCGTCCGGTCCCGGTAACGGAAGACGCCCCAGAGGCGTCGCCCGAACACGGCAAGCGCAACCTGTGGCTCGCCGCCGCGGGCGGAACGCTGCTGGTCCTCGCCATCATTGTCGGAATCGTGCTGGCGTCCTCCGCTCCGGCACCGAAGGTCGAAGAGACTGGCCACGTCAGTAAACCCCCGGCGGATGCCCTCGATAACGGGACAGTTCCGGACGTCGCGGACCTGGCGGGGACTGTGGACGCCACCGGTAAGGCAACCTTCACGTGGACCAATCCGCAGCCGAAGTCGGGTGACGCCTATAAGTGGCGGGTCTACGCGTTGGGCGGCAACGGCGAGTACCAGTCCACTGCCGAGCCAACCGCCCAGGTTGCGTTGAATCCGACGGAACCCACCTGTGTCCAGGTGATGATCGTCAGGAGCGACGGCGCGTTCTCACCGTTGGAAGAAGACTCGATCGCCTGCATCCGCAAGTGACGGCAGAGCAGACAAGAATCGTTAGTGAACGCGGGCACCGCCCGACTAGGAGGCACGGAAAATGGGGGATCTAGCAATAGATTTCTGTGGTGAATGGTACGAACCGTCCGATGAGGAAATCTTCAACATCGGACGCGAAGGCGACCTTGAAGTGGACGACAACCCTTACCTTCACCGCCAGTTCCTGCAGGTGGCCCGCTACGACGGGATCTGGTGGCTGAGCAACGTGGGCGGGATGCTGTCCGCCACGGTCGCCGACGGTTCCGGCGGGATGCAGGCCTGGCTGTCGCCGGGTGCGCGCATCCCGCTGGTGTTCAGCCACACGAACGTCATTTTCACCGCCGGGCCCACCACGTATGAGTTCGCCGTCCACCTCAAGACGCCGTCCTTCCGGCAGGGTTCACGCGAGGATGACAGCAACGGCGATACCACCATCGGCCCCGTGGTCTTCACCGACTCCCAGAGGGCCCTCATCGTGGCTCTGGCCGAACCCATGCTGCGGCGGGAAGGGACCGGGTTCAGCGCCATCCCGTCCTCGGCTGCAGCGGCCAAGACCCTGGGCTGGGCACTGACCCGGTTCAACCGGAAGCTCGATAACGTCTGCGACAAACTTGACCGCGTGGGCGTGGTGGGCCTGCGTGGCGGCGGTGGGAAACTGGCCACCAACCGGCGCGCGAGGCTCGTCGAACATTCCGTCACGTCCCACCTGGTCACCCCCGATGATTTGTACTTACTGGAAAAGATGAGGGGCGTGGACGAAGGATGAGGATCCGGCTGACACTCCGCCGGGACCCGGCGAAAACGAAGGACCTGGCCGTCACCGTTGACGGCCTGGCCACAGTGGCGGATATGGCCACCCAGCTTTGGGCCGCGGACCCCGACCGGAAGGGATCGCCCGCACCGGAGAACCTTTCGCTTCGCATCGACGAGGCCTTTGTGGGCGGCGGCATGCGCGGCACCGTCCTGACCCGCACGGACAACCTCTTGGAGTCGGGCCTGCGCCCGGGCTCTGTGGTGTCCCTGACCGAGGTCAGCGAACTTTTCAACGCACCCGGCGCCAACCGCGGACCCGCCGCAGCCACCCTGCGGATCCTTTCCGGGCCCGACGTCGGCCAGGAATTTTCGCTGCCTTCCGGCACCAGCTACATCGGCCGGGACCGGGACGTGGACATCCGGCTCTCGGACCCACTGACCTCCAAACGCCACGCCCGCATCACCGTGGGCGAGAGCGTGGAGATCGTGGATACGAACTCTGCCAACGGCCTCCTGATGGACGGCCTGCCCGTCACCCGGGCCACCCTGAACTCATCGGACACGGTGACACTGGGGGAGACCACCGTCACGGTGGTACCGCTGGGCCGCAACCAGGCGGCAGCGCCGACGTCGCCCCTTGTTGATTTCAACCGCTCCCCGCGGGTGGTTCCCCGCTTTGAGGCGCCCAAGCGCGTGCCACCGGCCGGACCCAAACGTCCGGACCACCAGCCGTTCCCGTACATCATGCTGATGGCGCCGCTGCTGATGGGCGGCATTATGTTCGCGGTCACACGGAACATCCTGTCGGTGGTGTTCATGATGATGATGCCGCTGTTCATTGTGGGTCACTACGTGGACCACAAGATGCAGACCAGGCGCCAGCAGAAGGAACAGCTCAAACAGTTCCGGGAGTCCATGGCTGCGTTCCGGCAGGACATCACCGAACTGCAGCACGTGGAACGCGCGGTCCGCCTGCAGGAAGCGCCGTCGGTCAGCGACACCGTGGATTCCATCTACAAACTCGGTCCGCTGCTGTGGACCCACCGCCCGGAACACATCGGCTTCCTGGGCCTGCGGTTTGGGCTCGGCACCGGTACGTCACGCATCCTGTTCGAGGAACCCAACAGCAACGACACCGAAGCTGAATTCATGCGCGAGATCCAGGACTGCCTGAAGCAGTTCAGGGATATCGAGGGTGTCCCGGTGGTCTCCCAGCTGCGCACCGCCGGGTCCTTCGGCGTGGCTGGAGCCCGGGGCCTGGTGGACGACGTTGCCCGCGGCATGGTCTTGCAGTTTGTGGGGCTGCATTCGCCGGCGGAGGCCGTGGTGACGGCCATTACGTCGGCGCAGTCCCGGCAGCGCTGGGACTGGCTGCAGTGGCTCCCCCACGTGGGTTCAGGCCACAGCCCCCTCAACGGCGACCACCTGGCCGCCGGTTCAGCCAGCGGCTCCTCCCTCGTGGCCAGGCTCGAGGACCTGCTCGACGCGCGGGAAGCCATGGCCAAGCGCTCCGCCCCGGAACACCGGGGATCCGTCGACCCTGCCAAGGACGAGATCCCGGCACCGGTGCTGCCGGCGGTCCTGGTGATCGTCGAAGACGATGCGCCGGTGGACCGGGGCAGGCTGACCCGGCTCGCCGAACGCGGGCCGGATTCCGGCGTCCACGTGATGTGGGTGGCCACCGACATCCAGGCACTTCCGGCCGCCTGCCGGGACTTTATGGTGGTGGACGGCGAAAACGGTACCACCACCGGGCAGGTGCGGCTGGGACGGCACACGTACCCCGTGAGCTGCGAAAGCCTCGACGCCGACCTGGCCGCCCAGCTGGCCCGGATGCTGGCGCCCGTGGTGGATGTTGGCAAGCCGGTCAGCGACGACTCCGACCTGCCGCGTGCGGTGTCCTACGCCACCCTGATCGGCAAGGACTTCCTGGATAACCCGCAGGCCGTGGCGGAGCGCTGGGTCGAGAACAATTCCGTCCATGCCTCCGCAGTCCCCAACCGGAAGGACAACGGGACCCTCCGCGCGCTGGTGGGTTCCAAGGGCATCGAACCGCTCTACCTGGACCTGAAGAACGAGGGCCCGCACGCGTTGGTCGGTGGCACCACCGGCGCCGGTAAGTCCGAGTTCCTGCAGTCCTGGGTCATGGGTATGGCTGCCGCTTACAGCCCGGACCGCGTCAGCTTCCTGTTTGTGGACTACAAAGGCGGGGCGGCGTTTGCCGATTGCCTCAACCTGCCCCACACCGTGGGCCTGGTCACCGACCTGTCCCAGCACCTGGTCCGACGCGCCCTGACGTCCCTCCGTGCGGAGCTGCACTACCGCGAGCACCTGCTGAACCGCAAGAAGGCCAAGGACCTGCTGGGGCTCCAGCGCGAAGCCGACCCGGAGGCGCCGCCGTACCTCATCATCGTTGTGGACGAATTCGCGGCGCTGGCCACCGAGGTCCCCGAATTTGTGGACGGCGTAGTGGATGTTGCTGCCCGTGGCCGGTCCCTGGGCCTGCACCTGATCCTGGCCACGCAGCGTCCCGCCGGTGTCATCAAGGACAGCCTGCGCGCCAACACCAACCTGCGGGTTGCCTTGCGCATGGCGGACGAGGAGGATGCCACCGACATCCTTGGCGTGCCTGACGCGGCATACTTCGACCCGTCCATCCCGGGCCGCGGCGCCGCCAAGACCGGGCCCGGCCGCATCCAGGGGTTCCAGACCGGTTACGCGGGCGGCTGGACGACGGAAAAGCCCCAGCGTCCGCAGATCGAAATTGTGGAGATGGCTTTCGGGTCAGGACCCAGCTGGGAGGCGCCCGCTCCGGAGAAGCCCGTCAAGGAAGCTCCGGCCGGCCCCAACGACATCGCCAGGATGACCACCAACATTGTCAGGGCCGCGGAATCGCTGGCCATCCGGCCGCCGCGCAAACCGTGGCTGGACGAGCTGGCCAAGACGTATGACTTTTCCAAGCTCCCGAACCCCCGGACGGACGAACGGCTGCTACTGGGCGTGGCGGATGATCCTGCCCGCCAGGAACAGCCCACTGTGTTCTACGAGCCGGACCAGGACGGCAACATGGCCATCTATGGCACGGGCGGCTCCGGAAAGTCTGCTGCCCTGCGCGGCATCGCGATTGCCGCCGCCGTCACTCCCCGCGGCGGGCCCGTGCACATCTACGGGATAGATTGCGGCTCCTCCGGACTGAAGATGCTCGAAGAGCTGGCGCACGTCGGCGAGATCATCAACGGTGACGACGTCGAACGCGTCGGCCGGCTGCTCCGCCTGCTTCGGGATATCGCCGACGAGAGGTCCGCCCGGTTCGCCGAGGTCAGGGCGTCCACCATCGTCGAATACCGGACCCTGGCCAATCGCCCGGACGAGAAGCGTATCTTCGTGCTGCTGGACGGCATGTCGGCGTTCCGCGAGACGTACGAATTCAGCCGCCTGTCCGCGCTCTGGGACATCTTCCTGCAGCTGGCCACCGACGGCCGTCCCCTGGGGATCCATCTCGTTGTCACCGGTGACCGGCCCAGCTCCGTACCGGCGTCGTTGCTGGCTTCCATCCAGCGCCGGCTGGTGCTGCGGCTGACTTCGGAGGACGACTACATGTCCATGGACGTCGCCAAGGATGTCCTCACCAGCTCCTCACCGCCGGGGCGCGGCATGCTGGGCGGCTATGAGGTCCAGTTGGCCGTCCTCGGCGGCAACTCCAACCTGGCGCTCCAGGCCCGCGAAGTCCACAAGCTCAGCCAGGCGATGCTGCGCCAGGGTCTGGAATCGGCGCCGAAAATCCAGCGGCTTCCCGAACAGGTGGATCTGAATGTGCTGCCTGCCGGCAGCCCGGACCTTCCCGTCATCGGCGTCGACGACGAAACTCTGCAGCCGGCCGAGATCATGGCCCAGGGACCGTTGCTGCTGGCGGGTCCGCCAGGGGCGGGCCGGACGGTGGCGCTGGTGACCCTGGCGTACGGGCTGCGCCGATCCAATCCGGATACCGAGCTGGTGTACATTGGCTCGCGACGGTCCGCAGTAGCGTCGCTGCCTCTCTGGAACCGTTCGGTGGTGGGTGCCGATGACCTGTCTGACATCATCGAGGACCTCACGGAGCACTCCTCCGGTAACCCGGGGAAGCTGGCGATCTTCATCGAAGGCCTGACCGAGTTCACGGATACCGTTGCGGAATCGGGCGTGTCGCAGCTCGTGACGGCGTCCATCAAGGCCGATCAGTGGGTCATCGGGGAATCGGAAACGTCAACCTGGTCCTCCGCCTGGTCCCTGGCCCAGCCTTTCAAATCCGGACGCCGGGGCCTGCTCATCAACCCGGGCGACATCGAAGGGGACAGCCTGCTCAACACGTCGCTGGGCCGGGTCAGCCCGGAGTTCATACCCGGCCGCGGCTACATCGTGGGACGCGGCAAGGCACGGAAACTGCAGATTGCCCTGCCGCCGGAAAACCGGGGCTGAGCCGTTGCCTTCCACGGGGCCGTAAACCTAATGGATTTGCGGGCCCGCGGCGCGTTGTAGGAGACTACCGGAAACACTGTTTCGCTGCGGAAGGGGTGCCGCGCGCTGTCGAAAAGGTAACCATGATCCGATCCTCATCCGTGCTCCGCGACGTTTCAGCTGCTGCGGCCACTGCGGTGCTGGCGCTCCTGGTTGGCCTTTCCGCCGCGGCTCCGGCGCAGGCCGAAGAAGGCGAAACGCCATCGAGTAACTGCGGCCTGATCTGCCTCGATGACAAGAGGGGACCGAAGGACACTCCGACACCATCGCCGACGCAGACGGCGTCGGCCCCAGCGATCGAGCCGCCGCCCGCGCCCGTCGCCCCAGCTCCGGCACCGGTTCCCACCCTCGCCCCGGAATCGAGCGTTTCGCCGGCTGGGCAGACGCCGTCGGCCGTGCCCAGCACCACGATCCCCAGCCCGGCGCCGTCCGCAGTTTCATCCACGGAATCGAACTGGAACAAGCCCATCACCAAATCGGCCAAGCCCACGCAGGCCGCCGCTGGTTCCCGGAACGACGGCCTCTTCGGCGGCCCCGGACTGCTGGCCATCATGGGGGGCGTGCTGCTGGTGGGAGTCGCCGGACTGGCCTTCGCCTGGTGGAGCCGCAACCGCCTCGCCTCACACTGACCAGGATCCCATCTGGCCCCGCCTTCTCCAGCCCCGACCTTCCGTATTAGGTAGCAGTAACTGTCGTTATAGGCCTGCATGACGACAGTTACTGCTACCTACATGGGGGTTCCGCGCCCATGGGGAGTGGTGCATGGGCAGCGGTGCCCATCGACAGTGTTTTGTGGCCGGGATAGGTTCCAGGTAATGGATCTTCCGGATGAGCCGGGGGCCGCTGGGGATGCCGATCTGGATCGGATCCAAGACAACGAGGAGAAAACTGATGGCTATTTGGGGCGCAGATGTAGAACAGCTCAGGACTCTTGGCAGCAAGCTGCAGGCCGGTGCTGGCGAGATCGAGCAGCAGAGGTCCAACCTGTCCCGCGTGCTGGACAGCACCAACTGGGAAGGCCCTGACGCCTCCCACTTCCGCGGCGAATGGTCAGGCACGCACACCGCGGCTCTGAACCAGGTCATCCAGGCGCTGAAGGATGCCGGCCAGAAGGCCACCAAGAACGCCAACGAGCAGGACCAGGCTTCACGCTAACCGCAGAAGCTCAAACGCGGGGGCCCGGACACAGCACAGTGTCCTGGCCCCCTCGGCATTTAACGGCGGGGCACAGCGGCGCACTGGGCGTTTGGGCGCAATGTCGGGGCGGTAAGGCAAGATAGGTCTGTGAGCACAGCACCGGGCCCCGTAGAGGAAACAGCAAACAGCACTGCGGAACGCACCGAGCCGGACGCCGTCCCCGCCGGGTCAGTGCGCGAAGAATACGAAAACCTGACGGATCTGGTCAGGAAGTACCGGTTTGCGTATTACCAGGAGGACGAACCCCTGGTCTCCGACGCAGAATTCGACGAACTGTTCCGGCAGCTGGAGGAGATCGAGGCGCTGCATCCGGAGCTGGTAGCCAATGATTCGCCCACGCAGGAAGTTGGCGGGGAAGTCTCCGCCGCGTTTGCCGCCGTCGAACATCTCCAGCGTATGTACAGCCTCGAAGACGTCTTTTCCCTGGCGGAGCTGGAGGCCTGGATCACCAAAGCCGAGGCCGGCGTCAGCAAGCTGGGGGACACCGCCCGGCTGGCGTGGCTCACGGAACTAAAAATTGACGGCCTCGCGGTCAACCTGTTGTACCGCCAGGGGAAACTGGTCCGGGCGGCCACCAGGGGTGACGGAACCACGGGTGAAGACATCACCCACAACGTCCTGACGATCAAGGAAATCCCGACGGAACTGACGGGCACCGGCTTTCCCCCAGAGGTGGAAATCCGAGGCGAGGTCTTTATCCCTTCCAAGGCCTTTGCGGAATTTAATGAGGCACTGATCGAAGCCGGCAAGGCGCCGCTCGCCAATCCCAGGAATGCCGCCGCCGGTTCGATCAGGCAGAAGGATCCTGCGGAAACTGCCAAGCGTCCGTTGCGGATGTTTGTCCACGGTATTGGTGCCCGCGAAGGGCTGGAAACCCTGAGCCAGTCCCAGACGTACGCCGTGCTGGAACAGTGGGGACTTCCCGTGAGCCCATACTTTGAGGTTCTGGGGGGCCTGCCGGAGATCCTTGCCTTCATCAGGCGCTATGGCGACCAACGGCACAACCTTATGCACGAAATCGACGGCATTGTGGTCAAAGTTGACGATCTCGCCACCCAGCGAGCATTGGGCTACACCACCCGGGTGCCGCGGTGGGCCGTGGCGTACAAGTACCCTCCTGAAGAAGTCCACACGAAACTGCTCGACATTGCAGTCAACGTCGGGCGCACCGGACGCGTAACCCCCTTCGGCATCATGACGCCTGTCAAGGTGGCCGGGTCCACCGTGGAGATGGCCACGCTGCACAACCAGGACGTCGTCAAGGCCAAGGGTGTGAAGATCGGCGACATCGTTGTCCTGCGGAAGGCCGGGGATGTCATTCCGGAAATTGTGGGGCCGGTGCTCGCCCTGCGCGACCAGCAGAAACCGCCGGTGTGGGACTTCGTTATGCCCACCGAATGCCCTGCCTGCGGCACACTGCTGGCACCGGCCAAGGAAGGGGACGTGGACATCCGCTGTCCCAACGCCCGCTCCTGCCCGGCGCAGCTTCGGGAGCGCGTCTTTCACCTGGCCGGGCGCGGCGGATTCGATATCGAGGCCCTGGGCTGGGAGGCAGCCATCGCTCTGACCCAGCCCGCCGAGCCGGAGGTGCCGCCGCTTGTCTCTGAGGCGGCACTGTTCGATCTCACGCCCCAGGACTTGGCAAACGTCCGGATCCGGCGCGAAAAGCGTTCCAAAGGCGTGGCCACCGGCGAGTTCGAGCTGGTCCCGTATTTCTACAGCAAAGGCACCGCAAAGTCCCCGTCGAAGCCCACCGCCACCACGGACAAACTGTTCAAGGAGCTCGAAAAAGCCAAGACCCAGCCGCTGTGGCGCGTGCTCGTTGCCTTGTCCATCCGGCATGTTGGTCCACGCGCCTCACGCGCCCTGGCCACGGCGTTTGGCACCATGGACGGCATCCGGAACGCCTCCGAGGAAGACCTGGCCCATGTGGATGGCGTCGGTCCCACCATCGCCGCTGCGCTGAAGGAATGGTTCGCCGAGGACTGGCACGTGGAAATCATTGACCGCTGGGCTGCTGCCGGAGTCCGCATGGAAGACGAGCGCGACCAATCCATGCCGCGGACCTTGGAAGGGTTGACCATTGTGGTTACCGGCTCCCTGCCGAACTTCAGCCGGGACGAGGCGAAGGAATCCATCCTCATCAGGGGCGGCAAAGCGGCCGGTTCAGTCTCCAAAAACACCAGCTACGTCATCGCCGGCGAGAACGCAGGCACCAAACTGGACAAAGCCGAACAGCTCGGAATTCCCGTGCTGGACGAAGACGGCTTCCGGGAACTCCTTGCGAAAGGCCCTGCTCCTGCTCCCGAAGCGACGTCCACAGAACCAGAAGAGGCGGCCGAATGAGCCACCCGGACCTCAACACCGAACTGCTTGCGGTGGCCAGGCAAGCGGCCGCCGCCGGCGCCGCCGTGCTGGCTTCCCGCAATGGCGAGGCCCTGGATATCAGCAACAAAGGCGACGCCGGAGACTGGGTCACGGCCTTTGATGTCGCCGCGGAGAATGCGGTTCGGAATGCCATCACGGCCGCCCGGCCACAGGACACCATCACGGGGGAGGAGCATGGCACCACACGGCCCGCTGCCCCCACCGGTTATCGCTGGTCCATCGACCCGCTGGACGGTACCACCAACTTCATCCGGAACATCGTCTACTACGCCACCTCCGTGGCGGTGGCGGATTCCGACGGCGTCTGGCTGGCCGGCGTCGTCAACGCCCCGGCGCTGGGCCGCGTCTACTATGCATCCCGCGGCCAGGGTGCGTGGCTGGAAGAAGGCGGCCGAGTGACCCGGCTTCAGGGCCCGGTGCCGGACCGCGCCGGGCAGATCCTCGCTACCGGCTTCAGTTACGACCCCGCCATCCGCTCCGAGCAAGCTGCTCTGCTGGGCAGCCTGATGGACGGATTCGCCGACGTCCGGCGGCTGGGCTCCGCAGCGCTGGACCTGTGCATGGTGGCTGACGGGACCCACGACGCCTACGGCGAACGCGGGCTCAACGAACATGACTTCTCCGCCGGCGCCCTGATTGCCGAGGAAGCCGGGTGCTGGGTCCGGCGTCCACGGCTGGCCAGTCCGCTGGACGGGGGACCCGCCGACGAGGACAGACTCGCCGCCTGGACCTGCGCCGGGACCTTGGAGCTGTCCGGCAAGTTTCCGCTGTGACGCCGTTGCGCCACTAGCATTGTCAGGTGCAATCGCAAATAACCATCCGACCGGCCGTTGCGGCAGACTTCAAGGCCATCGCCAGAATCACCGTGGAATCGTACCTGGCGGCAGGCTACTTCGACAGCGCCGACCATCCCTATATGCAGCAGATCCAGGATGTTGCCGCCCGCGCAGCGAAGGCCACGATCTGGGTTGCCGAACGTGACCGGCAGGTGGTGGGCTCCGTGACCCTGGCGCTGGCAGGTGAACCGTTCGCTGACATCGCCCTGCCGGATGAGCTGGAGTTCCGGATGCTGGTGGTGGATCCGGCGGTGCAGCGCAGCGGCGCGGGCAAGGCCATGGTGGAAGCCATCATTGAGCATGCGAAATCGCTTGCGGGGATCACCGGCGTGGCCCTCACCACCGGGGGGACCTGGGAGAGCGCCCACGGCCTCTACCGGAAGACAGGCTTCAAGCGCGTCCCCGAGCGTGACTGGCTGATTCCGGACACCGACATAAAGCTGCTGGTTTACAGGCTTGACGTCCAGCCAACCTAAAGTGGTGCCGACTCATTTTCGGCACTGAAAGGCCCAGCATGCGCAAAACATTCGGCACCGGCTCCGTCTGGGAGCAGACCCTCGGCTACTCCCGCGCCGTCCAGGTCGACAACACGCTCTACATCTCTGCCACGGCCGCCAGCGGCGAAGACGGCATAGTGGGCGAGGACTTCTACACGCAGACCCAGTACATCCTGCAGAAGCTCGGGGTGGTCCTGGCCGATGCCGGCTTCAGCTTCGAAGACGTGGTCCAGTCCAAGCTGTACCTGACGGACATCAGCAAATGGGAAGAGGCCGGCCGCGCCCACGGCGAAGTCTTCGGCGAGATCCGCCCCACGCTGTCACTCGTGCACGTTCTGCCGTTCCTTGACCCGAAGATGCTCGTCGAAATCGAGCTTGTGGCCCAGAAGAGCGCCAGCTAGGCACGCTCCCTCCCGCCTCCGCTCCGCGCGAACTGGCAGAAGATACCCTCAGATCCGCATTTTGAGAGTATTAGCTGCCAGTTCGCGCATGGGTGCGGGCATGGGTGGGGGCGGGACTACTGGGCCGGGAGGCTGTAGCGGTGTTCCGGGCGTCCGGTGGTCCCGTAGCGCAGTTGGATGTCGACGGCCCCGTCGTCGGCCAGTGAGGACAGGTACCGTTGCGCTGTGGCCCGGGAAACCCCCACCCGGGTGGCCACGTCCACCGCCGAATACTGCTCGCCGGCAACCAGCGAGTCCAGCACTGCGGCCTCGGTGGCGGAGCGGGGCTTGGCCGACGGCGACACGTCCCCGGGGATCAGTGCCCGTTTGGCCCGCTCCACGGAGCCCTGGTCCAAGGCCCCGGGCTGGCCCAGCAGCCTGCGGTACCGGGCATACGACCGCAGCTGCTGCGACAGCGACTCGGCTGTAAAGGGCTTCAACATGTACGCGAGGGCGCCGCGGCGGAACGCTTTTCGCAGCGACTCGGCATCCGATGCGGCACTGAGGATCATGGTGTCCACGTCGAGTTGCTGCAGCAGGTCGAGCCCTGACGCGTCCGGCAGGTAGACATCCAGCAGCACGAGGTCCGGGCGGAGGCTGTGGATCGCCTGCAGCGCCAGGGACGCCGATCCCACCGGAGCCAACGCCAGGAATCCCGCCACCGAATCCACGTACGCGGCGTGCAGCTTGGCCACGTGGAAATCGTCATCCACAATCAGCACCCTGAAATCCTCAGGCATCATTGTCCTTTCCACCTAAGTCCCTGGTCCCCGTAGTTGTTCCGGACGTCGTGCGTGGCAGGGAAGCCATAAACACGGCCCCGGGTCCGCCCGGTGTCCCCGGCTCCAGCAAGCGGACGTCCCCGCCGCGGCGCCGGGCCAGCTTCCGGGCCAGGGCCAGGCCCAGCCCCTGCCCGCCACTGCTCCGTCCGCCGGCAGCGGCCGGAGCCACCAATACAGGGCCAGCCGCCGTCGTAAATCCTTCGGCGAAGACCGCTTCCGGATCCGTCCCGGGGGCCAGCCCGTCGCCGGAATCGGCGACGACGATGTGCAGCGTTCCGCCGTTGTCGTGCGGTTCATCCAGCACCTCCAGCTCCACCCAGCGGTCCGGGGAGGAGCCTGCGACGGCGGCGTTCACCGCGTTATCGATCAGGTTGCCCAGTACGGTGGTTACGTCCTGCGGCTCGGTGACTTGGGCGCGAACCAGGGTTTCGGGCCCGATCCGCAGCGTGACGCCTCGCTCATCGGCCTCCACGCCCTTGGCACCCACAAAGGCCTGAAGGTACGGGTCCTGCAACAGTTCCGCCTGGTCCACCGGGAACTTCAGCGGTCCCGTGGCGGCCAGTCCGGCCAGGTAATCGCGGGCCTGCTGGTGCTGCCCGATGCTCATCAGTCCGGCGATGGTGTGCAGCTGGTTGGCGAATTCGTGGCGCTGGGCACGCAGGGCCGTGGACATGGTGCCCACGGCGTCGAGCTGCCGGGTGAGCTGCTGGAGTTCGGTGCGGTCCCGGAGCATCATCACCCAGCCCAGGTCCTCGCTTCGATGCAGGGCCTTGCGCGCGCTGGCCACCAGGACACTGCCGCCGGCTACCAGCTCAATGGCGTCCGCCTCCACAGCGTCCGGCCGGGTCAATGCCCTGAGCTGCTCGGGCAACGGAGCGTCGGCCCACGGCGTCCCGGAAAGGTCCGACTGCTCCAAAAGGCGCTGCGCCGCTGCGTTGAACACGCTGATCCTGCCGTCGGCCGAAACGCCGATGACGCCGTCGTCCACGCCCTGCAACACGGCCACCTGGTCGTGGACCAGCATGCTGATTTCCTCAGGCTCCAGGCCCAGCGTCAGGCGCTGGAGCCGGCGCCGCAGCAGGAATGATGCCAGCACGCCCGCGAGCAGCGCGCCTGCGGCGGTCAGCGCCACGGGTCCGATGTCGCGCGCAACGCTTTGGCCAACGCCCTCCATGGAGTAGCCCACGCTGACCTCGCCGACGACGGTGCCAATGCCCGTGCCGGTGCCGGGCGCGTAAACAGGAACCTTGGCGCCAGCAGACGGCCCCAGCGTCCCGGTGTTCCTGGTGGTGACCTCCTGGCCGGCGAGGGCCTCGGACGGATCGGTGCTGACCTTCTCGCCCAGCCGGTCCGGATCCGGGTGCGCCAGCCGCAGGCCGGTCTCGTCGGTGATCACCACAAACAGTGCCCCGGTCCGGGTCCTGATCGCCTCGGCGGCCGCCATTAGCGGTCCGGCACGGAGCACGGCGGGCGGGGGAGTGCCCGCGCCCTCACTGATGGCCAGCACGTCAGCCTGTACCGAAGGATCGGCGGCGACGGCGCGGGCCAGCGTCAGGGCCTGGTTTTCCGCCTCGCGGCCCACACGGTCGTAGGTCAGCCAGGCGTGGACGGCGGCGCTGAGCAGCACCACCAGCAGGACCACGCCCAACTGAAGGAGGAGCGTCTGCGTGGAGAACCGCAACGGCGGTATGCGTGCCGAACGTTGCATGGTCCTCCCTTCTTCAGGCCTGGGTGTGAGCACAATGCGCAAAATGCTCCGAATAAGCAGTATGCCAATCAATTGAGCCAAAGGCACCGCCGTGACCTCCGCCACCCTAATGTCTGTAGCACGCGTCACGCCGTTGTGGCGCTGTTCACACGAAGGAGCCGGCCGTGCTGGTATTACTTGGATTCGCAATGATCGCGGTATTCATGGTGCTGATCATGACGAAGAAGTTGACGCCGGTGCTGGCGCTGATCATCGTCCCTACCGTTTTTGGCCTTTTTGCAGGCGCCGGACTTGGCATCGGGGACATGGTCCTGGAATCGATGAAGTCCATGACGTCCACCGCGGCCCTGCTGATGTTCGCCATCATCTACTTCGGCCTGATGATCGACGTGGGGCTGTTCGACCCGCTGGTGAAGTTCATCCTCCGCAAGCTCGGTAATGACCCCGCCAAGGTGGTGCTCGGCACCGCCATCCTCGCCGCGGCCGTATCAATGGACGGCGACGGCTCCACCACCTTCATCCTCACCACCGCGGCCATGCTGCCCGTGTACCTGCGTCTGAGGCTGAGCCCCGTGGTCCTCACCTGCGTGGCCGGCCTGGCCAACGGCACCATGAACATCCTTCCGTGGGGCGGCCCCACCGCCCGTGCCGCCACTGCCCTGAAGCTCGACGTCAACGACGTTTTTGTCCCCATGATCCCCTCCCTCATCGCCGGCCTCGTGGTGGTCTTCGCCTTCGCCTGGCTGCTGGGCCTGCAGGAACGCAACCGCCTCCGCGCCGCCGCTCCGGAAATCTGGGAAATGCCGTCTACGGCAGAGCCGTTCACCGCTGAAGCTTTCGACGGCGGTGCTGCCGCTCCGTCCGCCGGTACCGGCCGCAATGGGTCACGAAGTCCCGGGACCGGAACCCCCGCCGTCGGCGGTTCATCAGTCGCCGTCCTGGAACGGACCGAGATGCCGGTCGATGACCGGGACTCCGCGATGGCTGACACTGCGCTTGACCCCAACCGCTCCACGCTCCGCCCCAAGCTGCTCTGGTTCAACCTGGGCCTGACCATTGCCGTGATGGTGATGCTCGTGGCCGACCTTGTGCCCCTGCCGTTCGTGTTCATGGTCGGTTCCGCCATCGCCTTGGTGGTGAACTTCCCCAGGGTCAAGGAGCAGGGCGCGCAGCTGATCGCCCACGCCCCGTCCATCGTGGCCGTGGTGAGCATGGTGATGGCTGCTGCCGTGCTGACCGGTGTCCTCAAGGGCACCGGAATGGTGGAGGCCATGTCCGCGTGGCTGGTCCAGATCATCCCCTCCGACATGGGGCCGTCCATGGCCGTCATCACCGGCGTGCTCAGCATCCCCATGACGTTCTTCATGAGCAACGACGCCTTCTACTTCGGTGTACTCCCCGTCCTCAGCGAGACCGCCGGGCACTACGGAATCAGCGCCGCCGAAATGGCACGCGCCTCCATCACCGGTCAGCCCTTCCACCTGCAGAGCCCGCTGGTCCCGGCCATCCTGCTCCTGGTCTCGCTGGCCAAAGTGGACCTCGGCGACCACCACAAAAAGGTCCTGTGGCGCACGGCGGTAATTTCCCTCGTAATGCTTGGTGTGGGAATGCTGACTGGAGCCATCGGTATCGGTTAGTCTTGAGCTGCTTGTGGCTGGCCCTCGTGGCCGGGACCGCGGCACTGACGTGCCCGTCTGACACCCGCTGGGGGTTGTCAGACGGGCACTGACGTTCCCCACTAGACTGGTTCGGAAAACAATCCGAACTTGCAGGGGAGATCCATGGCTGCGATCAACCGTGACGACGTTGCGCATCTCGCGCAGCTCGCTCACATCGAGATGAGTGCTGAAGAGCTGGACAGGATGGCCGGCGAACTCGCCGTCATCGTTGATTCAGTGAAGTCCGTGAGTGAAGCCGCCGGTGACGACGTCCCGGCAACCTCCCATCCGATCCCGCTGACGAATGTGTTCCGCGAGGATGTTGTGGGCCACACCTTCACCGCGGAGCAGGCACTCTCGGGAGCTCCGGATTCCGATGAGAACCGTTTCAAGGTCCCGGCAATCCTGGATGAGGCATAACCATGACTGACACCAACGAACTCATCCGCCTGTCCGCCGCGCAGCTGGCCGGCATGCTGGCCGCCGGCGAGGTCACCTCCGTCGAGGTCACGCAGGCTTACCTGGACCGGATCGCCGCTGTCGACGGCGGCGAACGCGGCGTGAACGCGTTCCTGCACGTCAACACCGAGGAAGCGCTCGCGGTGGCCGCCGAGGTGGACGCCATCCGTGCCGCCGGCGGTGCCGCGGCCGAGGAACTGCATGAACTCGCGGGCGTGCCGATCGCGGTCAAGGACCTCATTGTCACCATCGGCCAGCCCACCACGGCAGGCTCCAAGATCCTCGAGGGCTGGCACAGCCCCTACGACGCCACCGTGGTCAAGCGCCTCCGTGCCGCCAAAATGCCGATCCTGGGCAAGACCAACCTGGACGAATTCGCCATGGGTTCCTCCACCGAGCACTCCGCGTACGGCCCCACCCGCAACCCGTGGGACCTGGACCGGATCCCGGGCGGTTCCGGCGGCGGTTCCGCTGCGGCCGTTGCTGCTTTCGAGGCCCCGCTGGCCCTCGGCACGGACACCGGCGGATCCATCCGCCAGCCCGGCGCCGTCACCGGCACTGTGGGAGTCAAGCCCACCTACGGCGGTGTTTCCCGTTACGGTGCCATCGCCATGGCTTCCTCGCTGGACCAGATCGGCCCGGTTTCCCGAACCGTCCTGGACTCGGCGCTGCTGCACCAGGTCATCGGCGGGCATGATCCGCACGATTCCACCTCGCTGCAGGACCCGCTCGAGGACCTCGCCGCCGCCGCCCGGATCGGCAACGTCGACGGCATGCGGATCGGCATCATCAAGGAACTCCACGGCGAGGGGTACCAGGCCGGCGTCGAGAACCGCTTCAACGAATCCCTGGAGCTCCTCAAGCAGGCCGGTGCGGAAATCGTTGAGGTGTCCTGCCCCAACTTCCAGTACGCCCTCGGAGCCTACTATCTGATCATGCCGTCGGAGGCCTCCTCCAACCTGGCAAAGTTCGACGGCGTCCGGTACGGCCTGCGGGTCCTCCCCGAGAACGGACCTATGACGATCGAACGCGTCATGGGTGCCACCCGCGCCGCCGGCTTCGGCGACGAAGTCAAGCGCCGCATCATCCTTGGTACCTACGCACTGAGCGCCGGCTACTACGACGCCTACTACGGTTCGGCCCAGAAGGTGCGCACCCTGGTCCAGCGTGACTTCGAGGCCGCGTTCGCGCAGGCCGACGTCCTGATCTCTCCCACGGCGCCCACCACGGCGTTCAAGCTCGGGGAGAAACTGAATGATCCGCTGGCGATGTACCTCAACGACGTTGCCACCATCCCCGCAAACCTGGCAGGAGTGCCCGGGCTGACCCTGCCCGGTGGCCTGGCTGACGAAGACGGCCTTCCCGTCGGCATCCAGCTGCTGGCTCCGGCCCGCGAGGATGCCCGGCTCTACCGGGTAGGTGCTGTCCTGGAATCCCTGCTTGAGGCACAGTGGGGCGGCCCGCTCCTGGACCGTGCGCCGTCGTTGGTCGAGACCCTTGTTGACGCCAAGGAGGCAAAATAATGAGCACTGACGCAACCCTGAGCTTCGAAGAGGCCATGGAGAAGTACGATCCCGTCCTGGGATTCGAGGTCCATGTGGAACTCAACACCAAGACCAAGATGTTCTCCTCGGCACCGAACGTCTTCGGCGACGAGCCGAACACCAACGTCAACGAGGTGGACCTGGGCATGCCCGGCGTGCTGCCCGTGGTCAACAGGATCGCGATCGAGTCCTCGATCAAGATCGGGCTTGCCCTGAACTGCAAGATCGCCGAATCCTGCACGTTCGCCCGGAAGCAGTACTTCTATCCGGACACTCCCAAGAACTTCCAGACGTCACAGTACGAGGACCCGATCGCCTACGACGGCTATCTGGACATCGAACTCTCGGACGGGACCATCTTCCGCGTGGAGATCGAGCGCGCCCACATGGAAGAGGACGCCGGCAAGCTGACCCACATGGGCGGGGCGTCAGGCCGCATCCAGGGTGCCGACTTCTCGCTGGTGGACTACAACCGCTCCGGCGTTCCGCTGGTGGAGATTGTCACCAAGCCCATCGAGGGTGCAGGTTCCCGTGCCCCGGAGCTGGCCAAGGCCTACGTGGCCGCCGTCCGGGAGATCGTCAAGAACCTTGGTGTCTCGGACGCCAAGATGGAACGCGGCAATGTGCGCTGCGACGCGAACGTGTCGCTGCGCCCGCACGGCCGCGAACGCTTCGGCATCCGTTCCGAAACGAAAAACGTCAACTCGCTGCGCGCCGTCGAACACGCCGTCCGCTACGAGATCCAGCGGCACGCAGCCGTCCTGGACGCCGGGAACCCGGTCATCCAGGAAACGCGCCACTGGCACGAGGACACGCGCACCACCACCTCGGGCCGTCCTAAGTCGGACGCCGATGACTACCGCTACTTCCCGGAGCCGGATCTGGTTCCGATCGTTGCGTCGCGCGAATGGGTGGAGGAGCTCCGCGCCACGCTGCCCGAGCCGCCGGCGGCTCGCCGCAAGCGGCTGCAGGCTGACTGGGGCTACTCGGACCTGGAATTCCGCGACGTCGTCAACGCCGGCGTTATGGATGAGGTCGAAGAGACTATCGCCGCAGGTGCCTCTGCCTCTGTCGCCCGTAAGTGGTGGATGGGCGAGATCGTTGGCCGTGCCAAAAACGCCGACGTCGATCCCGGCCAGCTGGGCGTCCAGCCTGCCACTATCGTGGAGTTGAACCAGCTGGTGGAGGACGGAAAGATCAACAACAAGATGGCCACCGAGGTCCTGGACGGCGTGCTCGCCGGCGAAGGCACCCCGGCGGAGATCGTGGAGAAGCGCGGCCTCGCCGTGGTGTCTGACGACGGCCCTCTCATGGAAGCCATCGACGCCGCACTCGATGCACAGCCCGACGTCGCGGACAAGATCCGCGGCGGCAAGGTCCAGGCGATCGGCGCGATCGTCGGAGGCGTTATGAAGGCCACCCGCGGGCAGGCCGACGCCGGCCGCGTCCGCGAGCTTATCCTGGCGAAGCTCGGCGTCGAGGGCTGAGTCGCAGGCTAAGCCACCTGTTTTAACCCAACTGGGTTGCAGTTAATGTTGTTATGCGCGCTCACGACGACACGTACTGCGACCCAGTTTGGCTTTAAGTACTCACTTCCCGCCGCAAACTACGCGTGTTCAGCGGGGCTTGCCGGATCTAGACTGAAGATCCAGGGCGCCGGAGCCCTGCCGGTGCCGTGGGAGGAATGGCCATGTCGGTCCAAGAACCGTTGAGATTCCGCAAAGTCCTGCTGGCCTGGGTTGTGGCGCTGGCGCTGACGGGCACGGGTGTCGCCATCGCCTGGTCCGCCACGGACACGCCGTCCCCGTCGCCGTCCGCATCCGGAAAGGCCAACGGGCAGGACAAGGCCAAGCCCGACAAGGCCCAGCGCCCGCAGCACCTGCACAGTGAAAGCGTGGTGAAGAAGGCGGACGGGACGTTCGAAACCTTGCTGACCCAGCAGGGCACCGTGGACGCCGTCAGCGAAACCTCGGTCACCGTCAAGAGTGAGGACGGCTTCACCCAGGCCTACGCCGTCAACGCGGAGACCAGGATCATCAAGTTCCCTGCCCCGGCCGCGGACGGTTCGCCGGCAACGGGCGACGACGGCAAACGGCTGAAGCGGTCAGAGGTCACCATCGCCGAAATCGCCACGGGCGAGGCCGTCAGGGTCTCCGGCGTAAAGAGCGGCAACAACGCCACCGCCTGGCAGATCGTGGAAGGCGCCGGCACGGGTCCGGGCCTTGGCCTCGGGAAAGGCCTGGGGAAGGGACACAGCCACGGGCTGGGCAAGGACCACGCCAAGCGGCTTTCCCCCAAGTAGCCCCACCTAGCCCTGTTCCACCAGCCCGGTCATGATCGCTTGCAGTGCCTCGCACACAATCATCACCGAGCGGCGCTTCAGGTTCTCCGGGCGGGCCAGGATGTCGATCCGCCGCCGGGTGCTGATGCCCTCGAGGGGCCGCAGCACAATGCCCGGGTTGAGCACGGGCCGCGCCGTATGCCGCGGCAGCAGGCCCACCACCCCGCCCGCCGCGACCAGCGCGGCCACGGTGGAGTAGTCGTTGATCCGGTGGACGATGTTCAGTTCCTTGCTGGAGACGGCCGCGACGGCGGAGAGTACGTCCGCGGGGGAGTAGCCGGTGTGGCTGGTCACCCACGGTTCGCCCACTACGTCGGCGGCGGTGACCGTGTCCCGGTCCGCCAGGGGATGTCCGGCCGGCAAGGCAACATCCAGCGGTTCATGCGCCAGCGGAATGACCGCCACACGCTCCTCCGGCCAGCGCGGGCTATGATCCATCCGGTGCGCCAGCACCAGGTCGTACCGCGCCGTCAGCGCCGGGAAGTCCTGCTGCGCCACGTCCTCGTCGGAAAGCTGGATCCGCGGCTGGCCGGGCGCGTCCAGCATGCGCGCAAGCGGCGCGAACAGTGCCTGCCCCGCGCTGTGGAAGCCGCTGATGGTCACGGGGCCAACGGGCGAGCCGTGATAGGCGCCGATCGCCGTCCGGGCGTCCGCCATGGCACTGACGACGGCGGCACCTGCGTCGGCGAGCACCTGGCCGGCCTCGGTCAGCACCAGGTTGCGGCCCTCTTTCCGGGTCAGCGGAACGTCGACGTTACGCTGCAGCAGTGCCAGTTGCTGGGACACTGCGGAGGGCGTGACCATCAGCGTCTCCGCCACCGCCTTCACGCTGCCCAGGGCCCCCAGTTCGCGGAGGATTTCCAGCTGATGAATTTCCATCCGTCCAGTCTATGCATTAGCGATCACTTCATCGTCGATTGAGTGAATACTGCTTGTGCTAATGCTTCGAAATGGCTCTAATGAAGGGAGACCACACCCGCAGGCCGCGGGTCGCTGCCAACAGTCAGGAAGCCAATGAAGGCACTCTACAAGTCCGGTGCACATGCCGGGTTCGAACTGGTTGACCGGCCCGAGCCCGAGGCTGGCCGCAGCGACGTCAAGATCCGGGTCATGACCACCGGGATCTGCGGCACGGATCTGCACATCCAGTCCTGGGACGCCTGGGCGCAGAGCATGATCGAGGCACCACTCATCGCCGGCCATGAGTTTTACGGTGAAGTAGTGGAAATCGGCGCCGGCGTCCGCGACGTCAAAGTGGGGGACCGGGTGTCCGGCGAGGGCCACGTGGTCTGTGGGATCTGCCGGAACTGCCGCGCAGGCCGCCGCCAGATGTGCATCAACACCGTCAGCGTCGGCGTGCAGCGGGACGGCGCCTTCGCCGAGTACGTGGTCATCCCGGAGACCAACGTCTGGGTCCACCACGATCCATCCATCACCCCGGAACTCGGCGCGATTTTCGATCCGTTCGGCAACGCCGTGCACACGGCCCTCAGTTTTCCGCTGGTGGGCGAGGACGTGCTGATCACTGGGGCCGGTCCCATCGGGCTGATGGCCATCGCGGTGGCCCGCCACGCCGGGGCACGCAAGATCGCCATCACCGATGTCTCCAAGCCACGGCTTGAGCTGGCACGCCAGCTCGGCGTGGACCTCGCCATCGACGTCTCCACCACGCGCGTCAAGGATGCGCAGCGTGAACTCGGCATGCGGGAGGGCTTCGACATCGGGATGGAAATGTCCGGCCACCCCACGGCCCTGCCTGAGATGATCGAGAACATGAACCACGGCGGCCGCATTGCCATGCTCGGCCTGCCCAGCCAGGACATCACCATCGACTGGGGCAAAGTGGTCACGCACATGCTGACCCTGAAGGGCATCTACGGCCGGGAAATGTATGAGACCTGGTACGCCATGAGCGCCATGCTCTCCTCCAACCCCGTGCTACACGCCGGCATCTCAGCGGTGGTGACGGACAAGCTTCCCGCCGCAGAGTGGGAAAAAGGCTTCGATACCGCCCGCGCCGGCGTCGGCGGAAAAGTTGTCCTCGACTGGACCGAACTCTAAGGAGCATCATGTACACCTCGATCAAGGACCAACTGCAAGCTGAGCTGGACGACATCCGCACCGCAGGGCTCTTCAAAACCGAACGCAGCATTAACTCCCCTCAGTCCAGCCACGTCACGGCCGGGCAGATCGGCCAGCCCGGCGCCACCGTCCTGAACTTCTGCGCCAACAACTACCTGGGCCTCGCGGACCACCCGGACATCATCGCCGCCGCGAAGTCAGCCATGGACTCACGGGGCTTCGGCATGGCCAGCGTCCGCTTCATCTGCGGCACCCAGGACCTGCACCTGGAACTGGAAGCCAGGGTCTCCAGGTTCCTTGGCACGGAGGACACCATCCTGTTCTCTAGCTGCTTTGATGCCAACGGCGGCGTTTTCGAATCCCTCTTCGGCCCCGAGGACGCCATCATCTCCGATGCCCTCAACCACGCCTCCATCATCGACGGCATCCGGCTCTGCAAGGCCCAGCGGTTCCGCTATGCCAACCAGGACATGGCGGACCTCGAGACCAAGCTCGTTGAAGCGAAGGATGCGCGACGCAAGATCATCGTCACCGACGGCGTGTTCTCCATGGACGGCTACCTGGCGCCGTTGGAGGCTATCTGCGACCTCGCCGAGAAGCACGACGCCCTGGTGATGGTGGACGATTCCCACGCCGTCGGGTTTATGGGTGCCACCGGTGCCGGAACCCCGGAGCACGCAGGCGTGTCCCAGCGCGTGGACATCTACACCGGGACGTTCGGCAAGGCCCTGGGCGGCGCCTCCGGCGGCTATGTGTCCGGCCGCAGTGAAGTGGTGGCCATGCTCCGCCAGAAAGCGCGCCCGTACCTGTTCTCCAACTCCCTGGCCCCCGCGATCGTCGCCGCCACCATCAAGGCCCTGGACCTGGTGGAGAATTCCGGAGACCTGCGGACCCGGCTGTTCGAGAATGCCCGGCTATTCCGGCGCCGGATGACCGAGGAGGGTTTCGAACTCCTGGACGGCGAACACGCGATTGTTCCCGTGATGTTCGGGGATGCAGTGATGGCTGCCAATGTGGCGGACCAGATGCTCCGGCACGGCGTCTTCGTCACCGCGTTCAGTTTCCCGGTGGTCCCGCGTGGCGCCGCCCGGATCCGCGTGCAGCTTTCGGCATCGCACTCAGCGGACGACGTCGAAGCGTGCGTGGCTGCCTTCGTCGCCAGCCGTGCCGCAATAGCGGGTTAACCCAGCCGGGCTAAACGTCCAGAGGGTGCCCGGCGCGGCCGCAGGGCAACTCTGCAAGGATGGAGCCATGGCAGCACACTACGACGTCCTGATTGTCGGCGGCGGCATCGCCGGCCTGTCCCTGGCGTCCGCTCTCGCGGGCAGCTGCAGCGTGGCGCTGGTGGAGGCGGAGCAGGAGCTGGCGTACCACACGTCCTCCCGCTCCGCCCGTCAGCTTATTCCGAGTTACGGCCCTGAAGTGGTCCAGGAACTCACAGTCCGGACCCTGGGGCTGATGGCGGCCCGCGACGCGCAACTGCCCGAACCTGTCCTGACGCCGCGGAGTTTTATGCTCATCGGCACCGAGGAGTCCGTCCGCGCCGAGGCCAGCGGCCACATGAGTGCCATCACGCACGACAGGGCACTGGAGCTGTGCCCTGTGCTGGTCCCCGGGGCTTTCTCCGCCGCAGGCCTGGACACCGGATCCTTCGGCTGCAACGCCCCGCTGCTGCTGGCAGACCACCGCCTGCGGGCGGAGGCCGCCGGCGCCGACATCATCACCGGCGCCCGTGTGCATTCGGCCCAGCGGCTGGGCTCCGGCTGGGAGATCGGCGCCGGGCAGGAGGCCTTTGAGACCGGTGTGCTGGTCAACGCGGCCGGCGCCTGGGCCGATGAAATCGCCGTGATCAGCGGCGTGGAGAAGCTCGGGCTACAGCCGTACCGGCGCACCGCGGCGATTGTCGACGTCGAACATCCACTGCCTGGGAACAGCCCCATGGTGGCGGCAGCGGACAACACGTTCTATTTCCGCCGCGAGGGCACCGAGGTGCTGATCTCGCCGTCGGAAACGGTGCCCAGCGGACCCGAGGACGCCAGGCCGCGGCCCGGCGATATCGAGCGGCTGATCGTGATGCTCAACCAGCTGACCACGTTGGGAATCCGCGGAGTTCGGAGCGCGTGGACGGGGCTCCGGACCGAGGCAGCCGACGGCGTCCCGGTAGCCGGTTTCGACGCCGAAGCCCCCGGGTTCTACTGGTTTGCCGGTCAGGGCGGTTACGGTTTCCAGACCTCATCGGCCATGGCGGAGCTCGCCGCCGCGCAGATCCTGGCCGGACAGGGCGCCGGGCACAGTGCCGGTGCGGCCCACCATCCGGCATCCCGGACAGCGGAAGCGCTGGCCGCCACTCGCTGGTCCATCCGGCGCTGAACAATGGAACCCATGAGCACCCTGATCACCAACATCGCCGAGCTGATGACCCAGGACCTGGAACACCGCGTCCTTAAGAATGCAGCCGTGGTGATCGAGGGCGAACGGATCGCCTGGCTCGGTTCCGCCGCGGATGCGCCGGCGGCCGACGACACCGTGGACGCCGGCGGCCGGGCAGTGTTGCCGGGCTGGGTGGATTCGCACACGCACCTGGTCTTCGCCGGCGACCGCACTGCGGAGTTCGAGGCGCGGATGGCAGGGGAGTCGTATTCGGCCGGGGGCATCGCCGTAACCATGGACGCCACCCGGCGCGCGTCCGATTTCGACCTCACCCGGCTGGCGATGGCGCGCGTATCCGAGGCCGTATCGCAGGGCACCACCTACCTCGAAACCAAGACCGGGTACGGGCTGGACATTGAGCACGAGGCCCGGAGCGCCCGGATCGCCTCCACTGTCGCAGACGAAGTCAGCTACCTGGGCGCCCACCTTGTCCCCGCAGGCACCGATGCGGAGGCCTACACTGATCTCGTCTGCGGGCCCATGCTTGACGCCGTCCGTCCTTACGTCCGGTGGGCGGACGTGTTCTGCGAGGAAGGCGCCTTTGACGCCGAGCAGTCCCGCCGTGTGCTGGAGGCGTGCCGGGCCGCCGGACTGGGGATCCGCGTCCACGGCAACCAGCTCGGCGAGGGTCCCGGCGTGCAGCTGGCGGTGGAACTCGGGGCAGCCAGCGTGGACCACGTGAACTACCTGTCGGCGCGTGACGTGGCGGCGCTCGCGGCAAGCTGGTCCGGCTGGAACCCGGACACCGGCACTGGGGTCCGTGGCACCGTGGCAACCTGCCTCCCCGCGTGCGATCTCTCCACCCGGCAGCCGCTGGCCCCTGGTCGTGAACTGTTGGATGCGGGGGTCCAGGTGGCGCTGGCCTCCAATTGCAACCCGGGTACCTCGTACACCAGTTCCATGGCGTTCAACGTGGCTACGGCGGTGCTGCAGATGCGGCTCAGCGTCCATGAAGCGGTGCGCGCCGCAACGTATGGAGGCGCGCTGGCGCTGCACCGGGAGGCAGGGCACGACGCCGACGGCGTACGGGCGGTGGGTTCGCTCGCCGTCGGGCACCGCGCGGACCTGCACATGCTCAACGCCCCCTCAGCAACGCATCTTGCTTACCGCCCGGGCATGCCGCTCACGTACGCTGTGTGGCGGGCCGGTGCGCGGGCACGCTAACCAGGGCCGCACTTTGTGATTGCGAGGTGATCATTTGTGCCTGTTATGATCAGATAACGTCATATTTTGGTGACTGTTTGACGCTGAGAGGCCCCCATGACCCGCACTGACCGCCTGACGGCCATCCTGGACATTCTCGCCAAGACCGGCCAGGTGGAGGTGGAGGAAATTGTCTCGCAGCTTGCGGTCTCGCCGGCCACGGCGCGGCGGGACCTGGACAGCCTGGCCAAGCGGCGGCTGCTGACCCGGACCCGGGGCGGGGCCACCACCGGCGCCCTGGCCTACGACCTCCCCGGGCGGTACAACCGCGACGACCACGCCGAAGCCAAGGAACAGATCGCTCAGGCCGCCTCGGCGCTGATTTCACCCGGCGCGGTGATCGGTCTCTGCGGCGGCACCACCAGCACGGCCTTGGCGCAGATTCTGGCCACGCGCGAGGACCTCAACGCTCCCGCCAACCAGTCCACACTGACGGTGGTCACCAACGCCATCAATATCGCTGCACAGTTGGCTGTCCGCCCCAACATCAAAGTTATGGTGACCGGCGGCATCCTGAACCCCCGCTCGTACGAACTGGTGGGCCCATACACCGACATCATCATGCAGAAGGTGGTCATGGACATCGCCTTCATCGGCGTGAACGGCATCGACCCCGAGGTAGGTCCCACCAACACGGGGGAGGGCGAAGCGTCAGTGAACGCCCTGCTGGCCAGCCGGGCCCGGATCTCCTATGTGCTGGCCGATTCCTCCAAGGTGGGCGTCAGAGCCTTCGCCACCATGGACGGCTACGCATTCAACCGCCTGATCACCGACTCCGGCATCTCCGCCGAGGACAAGGCAGCGTTCGAAGCCAATGGCACCGAAGTGATCGTGGCCCCGCACTAAGCGACCAGCAACAATCCCTAAAAGATCACCGGCGGCGCGTCCAGGACGGTCTCGTCCACGCGGCGGTCCACCCATTGGCTGAAGGGAATATCGAGTTCGTACTTGCCCAGGTCGGTGCGCAGGAGGGTCCGCACGGCGGCATTGTCCGGGTTGTTGAGGGATTCGAAATACTCCACCGACCAGTGGAACCAGCGCATGCAGAACAGACGCATGGTCAGCCCGTGCGTCACCAGCAAGGTGTTGGGGGCGTAGCCCGGTTTCGACCAGTGGCGGTACAGCGTCTCCATAAAGGATGAGATCCGGTCGTAGACGTCGGAGCCGGATTCGCCCTCCCGGAACCGATAGAAGAAATGGCCGTAGGCGTTACGGAGTTCCTTCTGGTCCTCGATCTCGCCGGTGATCTGAAAATTGGCCCAGTCCTGCTCGCGGAGGCGTGGCTCTTCGATCACCCGTTCCGTGAGATTGCCAAGGTTGAGCGCCTCCAGCGTCTGGTGCGCCCGAAGGTACGGCGATACATAAACGCAGACCTGGCGACCGTCCAACTCGCGGCGGATCCGTTCCCCGGCCGCCGTGGCCTGCGCCAGGCCCTGGGGAGTCAGCGGAATCCGGTAGTCCGGGACCCTGTTGTAGATGGACGTATCGACATTGGCCGCGGATTGGCCGTGCCGGATCATGAAGATTTTCCCTGGCGCGCTCATAAGCCCCAAGCATAGGTGCCGCTGCCGGCACAGGGCCCCTCAAAGTGCCGGGCCGTCAGGAATCAGCGAAGAACCAGAAACTACAGGCAAGATGGAACCATGTTGGTTCCCTCCCGCCGTCGGCTGCGGATTGAAGTCTGGATTGTGCTGGGTCTTTCCCTGGGGCAGTCCGCCGTCTACTCCGTGGTGCAGCTGCTGGACAAGATGACCCGGGCCCCGCTGGCCGAAGGCACGTCCACGCTGAACCGGTCGCAGAGCCCGCGCGAATACTTCGACCTCACCTATCAGCTGCTGGACATCATTTTCGCCCTGGTGCCAGTGCTGCTGGTCATCTACTTCCTCACGGACCAGCGGCAATCCGGGGCCGGCGTGAGCGCCCACGGCGGGTCCGCCTTCCGGAAGCTGGGGTTCAACTTCGCAAGGCCGGGCCGCGACCTGCTGCAGGGACTCGGCCTCGCGGCGTTGATCGGGGTCCCTTCGTTGGGCCTTTACGCCGCGGGACGTGCCCTGGGGATCACCACCGCCATCATCCCCAGTGCACTCGATTCCTACTGGTGGACCGTTCCGGTCCTGATTCTGTCCGCGCTGCGGCACGCCGTGGTGGAGGAGGTCATCGTGGTGGGCTATCTCCTGGACCGCTTCGGCAAGTTCGGCTGGAGCATGCCCCTGGCCATCTTCACCAGCTCGATGCTCCGCGGCAGCTACCACCTGTACCAGGGGTTCGGGCCGTTCATCGGCAACGCAGTGATGGGTGTGGTGTTCGCCTGGCTCTACACGAAGACCAAGCGGGTTATGCCGCTGGTCATCGCGCATGCGCTGCTGGACATCGTCGCCTTCGTCGGCTTCAGCCTCTTCGGCCGGGCTGTGGGCATGGGGTAGGACAGTCGTGGTTCCCGTGCGGCACAGGTGTACTTAATCAGGTCCGGTTAACAGGATTCGGCCGCCATCGGTGGGTGGCATCATTGGCACCCGCTGATGGCGGCCGAAGCTATTGAACGTCCAGTCAGATGGTGACTGCTCCGGTAGCGGTTTCGAAGGTCACGGACAGGATGCCGGGGGTTCCATGCGGAGCCACCCAGTCAACGGCCACATCCTCCAGGGGCTTCTCGACGGGTTCGCCCAGCCATTCCGTCACGCGTTCGGCGGAACCGGCTATGGTCAGGCAGCTCATCTTGACGTTGCTCTCATAGGCGTTGGACGGGTGCAGGGCGGGGTCGCCCTCCCACTTGAGCATGTAGGGGACCTGCGGGTCCGCGATCAGGCCCAGGATGCCGATCTGCTTCCAGACCAGCTCGCGGCCATCCGGGAACTTGCGGTTGCCGTTGACGGCAGCACGGCCCAGGCGGTCTTCAAACGGAGCGAGGTCGTCCACTTCGACGCACCAGCCCATCCAGCCGCCGCCGGCTTCGGACCGCGCCCGGACAGCCTGCCCGAAGGGAGCTTTGTCCGAGGCCGGATGGTTCAGGACCTCCACGACTTCCAGGTATTTGTGGCCGGCGAGGGGAATGATCATGTTCCGGGTTCCAAACCGGGGGTGCACGCCACCCTTCACGGCTTCAACGCCGAGGGCAGACGAAATACGTTCGGTGGTGGCAACGAGGCCATCTTGTTCACAGGCGTAAGAGACGTGATCCATGCGCATGCCATCATCTTGGCACTTTGTGATCCGGCTCTCAGCTAAGGGTACCCTTATTCGTATTTCCCGAGGTTGCGGACGTACTCCCCGCCCGAAAGTGGCACCGGAAACACCTGCTGGCTGTGTCCGTCACAATGCTGTCCCAAGTCACAACCAGTCACACTCTTAGCCATAGGCCACGGCAGTTTCGTACACTCGAAGGAGGTCATGAGTGCCAGCGACAGCCCCGGCTTGCTGGCCGGCAACCCTCCTTCCGCGGCGGGGTGCCCCGGGTGAAGACCTGGCCTGCCGGTCATTTGACGGCGGGCAAGCGCGTAGAAAAGGTCCTCACATGACGATAACCGTCTCCCGCACAGCGGTACCCGAAAACGGAGTGGTCCGTTACGCCTCCATTGGCGGACTTGAGCTGGAAGCCGGCGGTTTCCTGCCCGAGGTCACGCTGGCCTATGAAACGTGGGGCACACTCAATGAGGACGGCTCCAATGCCGTCCTCATTGAGCACGCCCTGACAGGCAGCACCCACGTGACGCAGGGGGACAGCGACGAGCCCGGCTGGTGGGAGCAGCTGGCCGGTCCCGGAGCGCCGGTGGACACGGGCAGGTATTTTGTGGTCTCCATCAACATTGTTGGCGGCTGCTACGGCTCCACCGGGCCGTCGTCGCCCGCTCCGGACGGGCGGCCGTGGGGCTCACGCTTCCCGCTGGTAACCCTCCGCGACAGCACGGCTGCGGAAGCCAGGCTGGCGGACCAGCTCGGCATCCGCACCTGGTTCGCGGTGCTGGGCGGGTCCATGGGCGGAGCCCGCGCCCTGGAATGGGCTGTGACCTACCCTGGGCGGGTGGAGCGCTGTGCCGTGATCTCCATCGGGGCAGCCAGCACCGCCGAACAGATCGCCTTTGCCCAGGCGCAGACCCTCGCCATCCGCCAGGATGCCAACTTCAACTTCGGCGACTACTACGGCGGACCCTTCCCGGAGGACGGCCTGGCGCTGGCGCGGCGGATTGCCCACATTACCTACCGATCAGCCCATGAATTCGACGGCCGGTTCGGCCGGTCGGCGCAGGCCCCCGAAACGCCGCTGCAGGCAGCCGTGCTGGGGGACAGGGGCCGCTACCAGGTGGAGAGCTACCTGGACCATCAGGGCAGCAAGCTCGTCCGACGCTTTGACGCCAACAGCTACATCGCCATCACCGAGGCCCTCATGAGCCATGACGTGTGCCGTGGCCGGGGTTCCCTGGGCGAGGCCCTTTCCCGGGCGACTGCCCGCTTCTTTGTGGCAGCCGTGGATTCGGACCGGCTCTATTTCCCGTCGCAGTCGCAGGATCTGGCTGCCGCGTTGCCCGGAGACGTGCAGGTACACGTGATTGAGGCCCCCATCGGCCACGACGGCTTCCTCACCGAGATCGGGCAGCTGGGCGCGCAGCTCCGTCGGCACTTCTCTGCCTGAATCCTGGTCCGGCCGCCGCTGCATCCAGTAGCGTCCGGGCCCCTCAAATGTGCATTTATGCAGATGCGTTCTGCACTATTTGTCGTTGAGGTTGCCGCAACTGCAGACCATACTCGTTGAACCCGGTGAGTCGTGGTGCACATCACACACGTCCGCCAAAGTCTGGTCCCAGTGGTGTCGACGTAGACGCCGAAGGAGTTCACAATGAGAACGGAAAACTCCGCCGCAAGGCGAGTAGAGGAAACCGACGTCAAAACGTCCGGCCTCAAGAAGGTCGTCACGGCCTCCATGGCAGGCACCGTGGTGGAATGGTATGAGTTCTTCCTCTATGCCTCCGCGGCCACCCTGGTCTTCGGCAAGCTGTTCTTCCCGAATTCGGGCACGGAGCTGGACGGCATCATCGCCGCCTTCGTGACCTATGCAGTCGGCTTCGTGGCCCGCCCGATCGGCGGCATCGTCTTCGGCCACTTCGGTGACAAGTTCGGCCGCAAGCAGCTCCTCCAGCTGAGCATCATCCTGGTGGGCGTCGCGACCTTCGCGATGGGCTGCCTTCCGACGTTCCAGCAGGTCGGCTACTGGGCGCCGGCCCTGCTGGTCTTCCTGCGCTTCGTCCAGGGCTTCGCCGTCGGCGGCGAATGGGGCGGCGCCGTCCTCCTCGTGGCCGAGCACAGCCCGAGCAAGACCCGCGGGTTCTGGTCCTCCTGGCCGCAGTCGGCAGTCCCGATGGGCAACCTGCTCGCCACCGGCGTGCTCTCCGCGCTGTCCTCGCTGCTCTCCCCGGCCGACTTCCTCAGCTGGGGCTGGCGTGTGGCCTTCTGGCTCTCCGCCGTGATCGTGATCGTCGGCTATTACATCCGCACCAAGGTCCAGGACGCCCCGATCTTCCTCGAGGCCCGCAAGGAGGTCACCGTTGAGAACAAAGGCTACGGCGTGGCCGAGGTCTTCCGCCGCTACCCGCGCGGCGTATTCACCGCCATGGGCCTGCGCTTCGCGGAAAACATCCTCTACTACCTTGTGGTCACGTTCTCCATCACCTATCTGAAGATCGTGGTCCAGACGGATACCTCGCGCATCCTGCTCCTGCTGCTGGTGGCGCACTTCATCCACTTCTGCGCGGTGCCCATGGTCGGCCGGCTCTCGGATGCCTTCGGCCGCAAGCCCGTCTACATGGCTGGCGCGCTCCTTGGCGGAACCTGGGGCTTCTTCGCCTTCCCGATGATGGACACCAAGAACGACCTCATCATCCTCGCCGCGATCACCATCGGCCTGCTGTTCCATGCGCTGATGTACGCCGGCCAGCCGGCCATCATGGCCGAGATGTTCCCGACCCGCATGCGCTACTCGGGCGTCTCGCTGGGCTACCAGGTCACCTCGATCGTGGCCGGATCGCTGGCTCCGATCATCGCGACCGCGCTGCTGAGCCAGTTCAAGTCGTCCACCCCGGTGGCGTTCTACCTCCTGGGTGCCTGCATCGTGACCGCGTTTGCGGTGTTCATGCTCAAGGAAACCCGCGGCATCTCGCTCCATGACGTCGACGCCGCGGACGCCCGGGGCACCGCAGACCTCCTCGCCGCAGGGAAGAAGTAACGGCAAAAAGTAGCTGCCAACAAGAAAAAGTAGCTGCCAACAAGCAGGAAGACAGTATCCACAGCAGCTGCCCGGACCCGCGATTTACGCAGGCCCGGGCAGTTGTGTGTCAGATTCGCGCAGAAGGCAGGAATTCCCATGCGAGCAGCAATCCTCTACTCCACCGTTCCGTCCGGAACCAGCTACGCCGAAGCCCGCCCGCTGGTGGTGCAGGAACTGGACCGGCCCGAACCGCGCGCCGGCGAGCTCGGCGTCGCCATCACCTACTCCAGCCTCTGCCACTCGGACCTGTCCGTAGTGGACGGCTCCCGGGTCAGGCCGCTTCCCATGGCGCTGGGGCATGAGGCCGTGGGGCGTGTTGCCGCTGTAGGCGAAGGAGTTTCGGACATTTCCGTGGGGGACCACGTGGTGCTGGTGTTCGTCCCCAGCTGCGGCGATTGCCGGGCCTGCCGGGCCGGGCGTCCGGCCCTCTGCCACCGGGCTGCGGAAGTCAACGGTTCCGGTGACCTCCTGCACGGTGAGGCGCTGCTGCGCTCGCCTTCGGGGGAGCGGATCAACCACCACCTGGGGGTCTCCGCCTTCGCGGACTACGCCGTGGTGGCCCGCGAATCCGCCGTGGCCATTGACGACGACGTTCCCGACACCGTGGCGGCAATGTTCGGCTGTGCGGTTCTTACCGGCTTGGGCGCGGTGCTCAATACGGCGGCCGCCGGCACCGGACAGTCCGTGGCAGTCTTCGGGCTGGGGGCCGTGGGGCTCTCCGCTGTCATGGCGGCGGCGCTAGCGGGCGCGGCGACCGTGATTGCGATTGACCCCAACACGGGCAAGCACCAGCTGGCCCGGGACTGCGGCGCAACAGCCGTAGGCACCCCGGACGACGCCGCCAGGCTGATCGCGGAGGCCACCGGGGACGGCGTTGACGTAGCCATCGAAGCCGTTGGCTCCGCCGGGGTGATTGCCTCCTGCCTGGAGCACGTGACGCGGGGCGGCGCTGTGGTCTCGGTGGGACTGCCGCATCCGTCCGCAGAGCTGACCGTCCCGGCCCTGCAGTTCGCCGGCGCGGGCAAGCGCCTCCTCGGTTCTTATATGGGCGACGCCGTGCCCGAACGGGACATACCCCTTTACCTTGGATACTGGCGCGAGGGCCGGCTGCCTGTGGAGCTGTTGCACACGGATACGAAGCCGCTGGCCGAAATCAATGAGGGCCTCGACGCCCTCACTGCCGGAAAAGTGGTCCGGCGGCTGTTCCGGGCCTGAGTGAGCCGGGCCTGATTGAAGGCAGGCCTGTATCAGCCCGCCAACAGTTCCTGGCGTTCGTGCACTTCCTCCTTGATCGCCGCGATGACCGCCTGCACGCGGCCTGACCGCAGCGATTCCGGGCGTGCCACCGCCCAGATGGGGAGCTGGCGCTGGAAGTCCTCAGGGAGCACGGGCACAAAGCCCGGCTTCCCGGCCACCATGAAGTTCGGCAGCAGTCCGATTCCCGCGCCGCGGCGCACTGCCTCCACCTGGGCGAAGATGCTGGTGGCCTGGAAGCTCGACTTCGGCATCGGCAACTGTGAGGAGCGGTGTCCCAGCTCAGCCACCTGGAGCGCGGATTCAACGTAGGACACGAAGCCGTGCTGCCCCACGTCGTCGAGCGTTTCAGGCAGCCCGCGCTCTGCGGCGTACCCGGGGCTGGCGTAAAGCCTCAGGAAGTAGTTCGTCAGGAAGATCGGCTGTGCGTTGCTGACATCGGTCCGCCCCACCACCACTTCGAGGTCCACGCCGGACCGGTTCTGGCTGACCTTCCGCGTGGCGCTGAGCATCTCGATGTTGACCAGCGGGTGCCGGCGCTGGAGGCGGACCAGTGCGGGGGCCACGAAGTCGGCGCCGAACCCGTCCGACGTGCTGATCCGCACCAGCCCGGAGAGCGCGTTCTGGTCCTCACCGATGAGCCCGGACAACTCTCCGAGCGTCTCCTCAATGGCTTCCGCGGCGGCCACCGCGGACGCCCCAAGCTCCGTCAGCTCCCAGCCGTGCGGGCTCCGTTCCAGCGTGCGGCCGCCCAGCTGGCTGTCGAGAGCCAGGATCCTGCGGGAAATGGTGGTGTGGGTGGTGCCCAGAGTCTCCGCCACCGCGTTGAACCGGCCAAGGCGGGCCACTGTCAGCAGGATCAGCAGGTCGTCCGGACTCGGAAGCCGTTTCACATGGCGCCTTTCACTCAGGTGTGCATCAATGCACATGCCGTCTGTACTTTTTCCCCTTGATTGCACTGTAACAGGATGTGATGGTTGACATAGAACGTCCGGCCCACTGGCCGGATAACGAAGCAAAGGAGCTTACGCCATGGCAGTAGTCGGTTGGATCGGTCTGGGGAACATGGGCGGTTCCATGTCAGCCAACCTGGCACAGGCAGGGCACGACGTGCGGGGATTCGACCTCAATCCGGCTGCCGTCGCCTCCGCCGAAGCGGGGGGAGTGAAGCCGGTGAAGAGCATCGAAGAAGCCGTCAGCGGCGCCGACGTTGTGTTCACCATGCTGCCCAAGGGTGAGCACGCCAAGGCGGTCTACCTCGGTGAGGGCGGTGTCCTTGCCCATGCCGGCTCAAACACCCTCCTGGTGGACTCCTCCACGATCGACATCGCCTCCGCCCAGGAACTGCACGACGCCGCCGCTGCCGCCGGCTTCCGCTTCGTGGACGCCCCCGTTTCCGGCGGCATGAGCGGTGCCAAGGCCGGGACCCTGACGTTCATGGTGGGCGGCGAAGAGGGCGCCGTGGCTGACGCCACCGGCTACATCGGGCCCATGGCCTCCAACATCATCCCCACCGGCGGCGCCACCACCGGCCAGGCCGCTAAGATCTGCAACAACCTGATGCTCTTCATCAACCTCGCCTCCACGGCAGAAGGCGCCGTGCTGGCGGATCGGCTCGGCCTGGACAAGCAGGTGTTCTGGGACATCGCCTCGGTCTCCTCAGGCGACAGCTGGGCCCTGCGCACGTGGTACCCCGTTCCTGGCGTGGTCTCCACCGCCGCCTCAAACAACGGTTTTGCGCCCACCTTCACCACCGAGCTGGCCAATAAGGACATCGGTCTGGCCATCAGCGCCGCCGAGGATACCGGAACACCCCTCGTCATTGGCAAGCATGTCCAGCAGCTCTTCCAGCAGCTCATCGACGCCGGGGAGTCCGGCAAGGACTGCTCCATGATCATCAAGCTGGCCGACGGCTCACTGGGTTCCGCCAAGTAGCCACGGTTCCGGAAAAGCCCGGCCAAGCCCCACTTCCGCCGGCATGGCCATCGTCCGTGCCCAGGTATTGCTCCCACGAAAGAGATATCCCATGGAAACCATCCCGCATTTCATCAAGGGCAGCCGCGTCAGCGACGCCGAGCGTTTCGGCCCCGTCTTCAACCCGGCAACGGGAGCCCAGGATAAAGAGGTGGCCCTCGCCTCCGCCGCCCGGGTCGAAGAAGCGATCGCGGCCGCCAAGGCGGCCCTTCCTGGCTGGCGAGCCACCAGCCTGGCCAAGCGCACGAACATCTTCTTCCGTGTCCGTGAAATCCTGACGCAGCGAAAATCCGAGCTCGCAGCCATCCTCACCAGCGAGCACGGCAAAGTGCTCTCCGACGCCGAGGGCGAAATCTCCCGCGGCCTCGAGAACATCGAATTCGCCACCGGACTGTCCCACATGCTCAAAGGCGAGCGGTCCGAACAGGTCTCCAGCGGCGTCGACGTTCACTCTGTGCGGCAGCCGGTGGGGGTGGTGGCGTGCATTACGCCGTTCAATTTCCCCGCAATGGTCCCGCTCTGGATGATCGGCAGCGCACTGGCCTGCGGCAACACCGTGCTGCTGAAGCCCAGCGAGAAGGACCCGTCCTCGGCCGTCTTCATCGCAGAGGTCTTCGCCGAGGCGGGTTTGCCTCCGGGAGTGCTGAACGTGGTACAGGGCGACAAGGAGGCGGTGGACGTCCTACTGGAACACCCGGACGTCAGGGCTGTCAGCTTCGTGGGTTCCACCCCCATCGCCCAGTCCATCTACAAGCGCGCGGCCGATCACGGCAAGCGGGTCCAGGCCCTCGGCGGCGCCAAGAACCACATGGTGGTGCTGCCCGATGCGGACCTGGCCATGGCAGCCGACGCAGCGGTCTCCGCCGCCTACGGCTCGGCAGGTGAGCGCTGCATGGCGGTCAGCGTGCTGGTGGCGGTCGGCAACATCGCCGACGACCTGGTGTCCGCAATCAGCAGCCGCATGGCCACCCTTAAGATCGGCCCGGGCACTGACCCCACCTCCCAGATGGGGCCGCTGATCACAGCTGAACACCGGGAGAAAGTTGCCTCCTACGTGGCGGGCGCAGAAGACGAAGGCGCCACCGTCGTCGTGGACGGCCGCGCCCAGCAGTTTGATTCGGACGGCTTCTTCATCGGCGTCAGCCTCGTGGACAACGTCAAGCCCGGCATGAATGTGTACGACGACGAGATCTTCGGCCCGGTCCTGTCCGTGGTGCGCGTTGACACCTACAACGACGCCGTCCGGCTGGTCAACGAGAACGAGTTCGGCAACGGTGTTGCCATCTTCACCCGCGACGGCGGCGCCGCGCGGCAGTTCGAGTTCGACGTCGAGGTGGGCATGGTGGGCGTGAACGTGCCGATCCCTGTTCCGGTGGGCACCTTCTCCTTCGGCGGCTGGAAGAACTCCCTGTTCGGCGACACGCACATGTACGGCCCGGACAGCATCCGCTTCTACACGCGGGGCAAAGTGGTGACCACCCGCTGGCCGGATCCGTCCACGTCCGTCATCGACCTCGGATTCCCGCAGGTCGACTGAGCGCCAGGACCTTCAGTAGCCGCCGGGGTCAGCCGTTCATGATGTCGGAGCGGCGCTTCATGTAGTCCTCCATGGCCAGCTCACCGTTGCTGTACTGCTGGTCGAGTTCGGCCAGTTTCCGGGCACGGTATCCCTGGTGGCCCGACGGCGGCAGGGGAATGGCGGGGGCGGCAGGCTGCTGCGGGGCTTCCGCGCGCTGATCCGGCGCCGGCTGACCGTTGGGTTGCGACTGACCGTACGGCGGAAACTGCTGATCTGCAGAAGGAATCGGCTGCATGGGCGGCAGCGGCTGGCTCGGCTGCAGGGGCGGCGGGCTCATGATCTGGCGGAAGCCGCCACTCATGTAATCCTGCTGCGTGTAGCCGTCACGGGGCTGTTTGTTCTGCGGTCCAGGATGCTGCCCGCCGCCTGGAAACTGCTCGGGGTAGCGTCCGGAAAAGCTCTGGTCCTGGTTCCGCTTGTTGACGGATTTCCGGTACATCCGCATCGCCATCGGTACCACGAACGACAGAATGATGATCCAGAAAAACAAGCTGTTCACGGTGTAGCGCCTCTCATATGTGTCCTTCCAGCTTAACCCCGGAGCGCACACGCGCCGCCGGGATCCCCAGGAAGACCCCATACCGGTCCACGGCGTCCTGCACGGCGTCGTCCGGAGCCGGGTCCGCGGCAGCGAACAAGCGGATATCCAGCTCACAGCGGCCGGCGAACATGGTGTGCCGCCAGGAGCCGGCCATCCGCCCGTCCAGCAGCACCACATGCATCGGATCCCCGGCAACCGGGAACGCCGGAGCGCTGCCACCCAGATAGTGCCGTGTTGCTGAATAGCCCATCACGTATTCGTCGTAGCACTGGATCAGGTCGATCCGCGGTCCGGCCGCCGATGGGGCATTGCTGCCGTCCGTGCCGGCGTCGAAATAGTGCACGACGCCGTCAATCACCGACGTTGCCAGTGTTTCGGGAGCAGCCGCCAGGGACTGTTCGAGGCCGAGTCGCACGTCGGCTATGGTGAGCCCGGACCAACCGGCGCAGTCCTTGACCGTGGCCGGGCCGCGACTGGTGAAGTAGCGCAGGACCAGCTCGCTGAGGGCTTCGGCCCGCGTCGGCGGCACGGCTGGGCCGGGAGGTACGCGCTCGTCAAACAAGGCGTAGGTCTGCTTCAGGGCACCGCCCGGACTGCGCGCCGACGACCCGCTGGCCAGAATCCCGCTGATCTCGGCGTGCATGATCAGGTAGGCCAGCCCGAAGCCGGTGGCCGCGAACCCTTCGTCCTGAAGCCGCGCGGCCAGTTGTTCCCGGGTCAGATGCCGCCCGCCCCTCACGGCTTCGGCCAGGATCTGCCCGCTCCGGTCAGCGGCGGCGGCATCGATCCCGGTCCGCCGGTACATGCCCGCGTTGCCCTGGTGAAGCCGCGGCGCGGACAACGCCGTCAGCCAGCGAAGATCCTCCCGGTGCACAAAATGCCAGGTGGGCCGCAGGATATGGGTGCGCAGGATGACCCCATCTGACACCGCCTGCTCCACGTCCATGGCAGTGGACACTTGAGCAGCGGCAAGTACACGATGAGACGGGGCCTCGGAGGCAGCTCCAAGACCGCCGGTCCGTTGCGCCAGGCTCCAGCGGGCATAGGGAAACTCCTGCGCCTGGACAGCGAGCAGATGCCGGACGGCATCCTCTGGCGAGCCCAGGCCGGGCCCGCGCAGCCGTTGGGCGTGAAGCCGCCGCCGCACCACCTCATCCGGATCCATGCCTGTCCGGGGGAGCCGTCCTTGGGTCACGCCGTGCCGCCGCTAGCGCCGGGCGTCGGTGGTACCCAGCGGCCCCTCGCCGGAACCCAACGGAACACCCGGGCCGAACACAGGGCCCGGCGTCGGACGTTTTGCGGTGATTCCGTCGCCGGAGGAGCGGTGGCGCAGGCGCCGCACCACCCACGGGACAAAATACTCGCGGGCCCACACCAGGTCTTCGGAGCGGGCCGCCCGCCACGTGCGGGCGGGCACAGGTTTGGGCCGGAGCGGCTCGAGCGTGTGGTTCACGTTAAGCGATTCCAGCACCATGGCGGCGATGGTGTGGTGTCCCAACGGCGAAAAATGCAGGCGGTCCTCGTCCCACATCTGCGGATCATTCAGCTGCTTGAGTGACCACATGTCAGCGATGATGGCATCATGGCGGGCGGCCACGGTGCGGAGGTTTTCGTTGTAGATCGCCACCTTGCTGCGGATCCGTCCCAGGACCGAGGAACCGGTATCCGGACCGTTGAACAGCACCACCGTGGCACCGCCCATGGCCAGGATCTGGACCACCGAATCAAGTTTTTCGGCGAGGGCGTCGGGGTCGCCGCCGGGCCTGATGAGATCGTTGCCGCCGGCGGAAAGGGTTACCAGGTCCGGCTTCAGCGAGAGGCACGGAGCAAGCTGCTGGTCCACGACCTGCTGCAGGAGCCGGCCCCGGACGGCCAGGTTGGCATAGGCGAAGTCCTCCTGGCCCCGGCCCAGTTCCTCGGCCACACGGTCCGCCCAGCCGCGGAAGCCGCCGGGGCTCGTTGGTTCCGGGTCGCCGATGCCCTCCGTGAACGAATCTCCCATCGCTACATATCGGCTCCAAGGGTGGGCTGCCGTGGCCCTGGGCGGACTCTGCATGGCTTTTGCGTCATTCACGGTCCTATCCTGCCTCCTGCCTCACAAGCTACGCCACCGTAGGTAGTTGCCGCCGGGTAACTGTAAGAATGGAAACCATGAATGACGCCCAAGTTTTTCCCGCCCCCGTTGTTATGTGGTCCCGGCCGGAGGACCAGCGCTCCGGAAAGCCGCTGCTGGTGCTGCTGCACGGCTACGGCGCCAACGAACATGATCTCCTGAGCCTGGCGGATATGATTCCCGATGACTTTGTTGTTGCCTCACTCCGGGCGCCCCTGGCCACGGGCCCCGGGTTTATGTGGTTCCCCCTGACGGCCTCCATCGAATACACGCTCGACGCCGTCAAGGCTGCAGCCGGTTATGTGCAGGACTGGATCGACACCGTCAAAGCCGACCACCCGACGGTGACGCTGCTCGGCTTTTCCATGGGAATGGCCATGGCCACTACGCTGCTCCGGCAGCGCCCCGCGGACTTTGCCGCCGTAGTCGGGCTTTCCGGTTTTGTGGTCAACGCGGACGGGGACCCCACCTTCAAGGATGCCGAACTGGACGGCACAGTGCCGTTCTTCTGGGGCCGGGACCAGCAGGACCCCGTGATCACCCCCGACAAGATCGACTACACCATGGGCTGGGTGCGCGGGCACGTCAAGCTCACCAAGGTCCTCTACACGGGCATGTGGCACGGCATCAACCAGCAGGAAATCGGGCACGTCTCCGAGTTCCTGACGCACGAGGTGCTGAACAAATAAACGTACGACGGCGGCCGGCGGCACAGTGCCGCCGGCCGCTTACGTTATCCTCGCCGAATGAGGCCTGCCGGTGAAGCGGGCCCCTGTCTCAGGCCTGAGACATCAGGCTTCGGGGGCCACGACCTTCACGGTCTGCCCGTTGACGGTGACTGTGTCGCCGTTGTGCAGCTGGCGTCCGCGGCGGTCGTCGATCGCCCCGTTGACCTTGACCAGTCCGTTCTTGATCAGCTCAGCGGCTTCCACGCCGTCCTCCACCAGGCTGGCGAGCTTCAGGAGCTGGCCAAGGCGGATCATGCTGTCGCGGATGGGGATCTCTTGAATGTCCTGGTTGCTCATACAAGTAATAATGCCTGACGTAAGGTGAATCCAATGACCCACACCCCACGGCTGCCGCGGTTCGCGGGGCTCCCGCTGGCCGTCGGTGCGGGACTGGCCATCCCCGTCCAGGGCCGGATCAACGGCGCCCTCGGCGTCCGGCTCAACGACGGCATCGCCGCGGCCGTGGTGGGTTTCAGCACCGGCCTGGTGGTGATGATCCTGATCTCCCTGATCCTGCCCAGCGGCCGCGCCGGTCTCGCCAGGATCCTGCCGGCGGTCCGTACCCGGGCTTTCCCGCCCGCGTACGTGCTTGCCGGCGGAATCGGTGCCCTTTTTGTCTTCGCCCAGTCCTTCACCGTGGGGATCCTGGGCGTGGCACTGTTTACCGTCGCCGCCGTGACCGGGCAGACGCTGAGCGGCCTCCTGGTGGACCGGCTGGGCATCGGACCTGCCGGCAAGAGGGCCGTGACTCCCATGCGGGTCATCGGGTGCGTGCTTACGGTTGCCGCCGTCGCATGGGCGGTTTCGCCGCGGCTGGCCGGCTCGCCCGGCTCCCCGGGCGCTCCTGCGGACGGAGCAGGTGGGCTGGAGACCTTGGTTTTTCCGTTGATCCTCCCTGTCCTGGCCGGGTTCCTGATGAGTTTCCAACAGGCCATGAACGGGACGGCAACGGTCCACTACCGTTCGCCGATCGCCGCCACGCTGGTGAACTTCGTGGCCGGCTCGGTGTTCCTGTGGATTGCCTTGGCCATCAAGGTGGCTGTGTTTGGGCCGGGCAATCCGTTGCCGGCCGAGTGGTGGTATTACCTGGGCGGGCCCATGGGCTGCGTCTTCATCGGTCTGGGTGCGCTGCTGGTCCGCAGCCTGGGGGTGTTGGTGACCGGGCTCGGCATGATCGCCGGACAGCTCCTGGGCTCCCTGGGGCTGGACCTCCTGGTGCCGGCCCCGGGAAGCATCGTGGCCCCGGCCACCGTCCTGGGCACACTGCTCACCCTGGCGGCAATCATCCTGGCCACACTGCCGTGGCCGCGGGGCGCCTTCCGGAGGCAGCGGCCGGTAGGCTAGGACACGCAGTTCTCTGCATCTTGTTCCTTCGCCCGCCCCGCCCGCACCTAGCGGTGACGCACGCACGTGCAGCGGGGCCAGATACCCGCGGACCGCACCCAGCGGCCCTGTAGAAATTGGAGTCCACCATGGCAGCAAAATCCGTACTCGACCAGGTCATTTCCCTTTCCAAGCGAAGGGGTTTTGTGTTCCAGGCCGGTGAAATCTACGGAGGCTCCCGCTCTGCCTGGGACTACGGACCCCTCGGCGCTGAGCTGAAGGAAAATATCAAGCGCCAGTGGTGGCAGTCCATGGTCCGCGGCCGCGAGGACGTGGTGGGCCTGGATTCCTCCGTCATCCTGCCCCGCCAGGTATGGGAAGCTTCCGGCCACGTTGACGTCTTCTCCGACCCGCTCGTTGAGTGCCTTTCCTGCCACAAGCGCTACCGTGCTGACCACCTCGAGGAGGAGTACGAGGAAAAGAAGGGCCGTCCCGCCGAGAACGGTCTGAAGGACATTGCCTGCGTCAACTGCGGCACGCGCGGCGAATGGACCGAACCCCAGGAATTCTCCGGCCTGCTCAAGACCTTCCTCGGCCCGGTGGCCAGCGAGGAAGGCATGCACTACCTGCGCCCGGAAACGGCCCAGGGCATTTTTGTGAACTTCAGCAACGTGCTCACCACGTCCCGCAAGAAGCCGCCGTTCGGCATCGGCCAGATCGGCAAGTCCTTCCGCAACGAGATCACACCCGGCAACTTCATCTTCCGCACCCGTGAGTTCGAGCAGATGGAAATGGAGTTCTTCGTCGAGCCCGGCACGGACGAAGAGTGGCACCAGTACTGGATGAAAGAGCGGATGTCCTGGTACACCAGCCTGGGCATCCGGGAAGAGAACCTGCGCTTCTTCGAACACCCGCTGGAAAAGCTGAGCCACTATTCCAAGGGCACCACGGACATCGAATACCGCTTCGGCTTCCAGGGCTCGGAATGGGGCGAACTCGAAGGCATCGCCAACCGCACCGACTTTGACCTCTCCACGCACTCCAAGGCTTCCGGCCAGGACCTGAGCTACTTCAACCAGGCCACCAACGAGCGCTACACCCCGTTCGTGATCGAGCCGGCCGCGGGCCTGACCCGTTCCTTCATGGCGTTCCTTGTGGACGCGTACACCGAAGACGAGGCACCCAACGCCAAGGGCGGCGTCGACGTCCGTACCGTCCTGCGCCTGGACCCGCGCCTGGCACCCGTCAAGGCTGCGGTGCTGCCGCTGAGCCGCAACGAGGACCTCTCGCCGAAGGCCAAGGACCTGGGCGCGCAGCTGCGCAAGAACTGGAACATCGACTTCGACGACGCCGGCGCGATCGGCCGCCGCTACCGCCGCCAGGATGAGATCGGCACCCCGTTCTGCATCACCGTGGACTTCGACACCCTCGAGGACCAGGCCGTGACCATCCGTGAACGCGACACCATGAGCCAGGAACGCGTCTCGCTGGACAAGGTGGAAGGCTACCTGGCCGCCCGCCTGATCGGCGCCTGAGAATGCCCATCGAATACCGCGAATGGCGTGAGGGCGATGACCTGACGCTGCTGGAAATCTGGGGCGGCCCGGAGACCGAACAGGCCAGGCAGTTCCGCGGTGCCCTGGCCGTGTCCTCGGCCGGCACGGACGGCACCCCCTGGCGTCGCTGCATCGTGGCCGAGGACGTCATGGACGGCATCGGCATTCCGGTGGCAGCGGGCGTGGTCTACGAAGCCTCGCTGCACCCGGAGCGGCTGTGGACGTACATCGAGGTGGCGCGCGACCACCGGCGCGCTGGCATCGGTGCCACGCTCCTGACCATGCTGCGCCGCGAAGCCGAGCAGGCGCCGTCGGGCGTTACTAGGCTGCGCGCGAAGGTGCAGCCGGGCACTCCGGGGGCCGCGTTCGCCGAGGCCTTCGGGCTCGCGCCCATCCAGGGTTCCCGGCTCGTAGTGGTGGAGCCGGGCGCCCTCAAGCTGCCGGTGTTCCCTGCGACGAACGACGGCGGCGGGCTGGCCAACGACGAGAACGCCGGTTCCGACGTCGTGATGGACCTCGCCACCGGCTCGGTTGAGCTGACCGACGTCGTGGGGCGGTATTACACATCGATCCACGGCTGGGATTCGCCGGGCGTGCTGTCGGTGGGGCAAGTGCAGAAGCTGTTCCTGGATGACCTCACCGGCGCCCACGGTGCGCTTGTGCTGCGTGCTGAGCCGGGATCAGCATTTGGCGCCGGGGTTTCCCCCAGCAAGAAGGGCCGGATCCGCGCCTTTGCGGTGAGCTATGCGGAGGCAGCCCAGGACCCGACGGCGGACTCGTCGGCCCAGGGCGCGAAAGCCACGGATGTGTTTGTGGGCCACGAACCCGCGCTTGAGGCAGACGACGCCGCAGCTGCAGTCCGTGACCTGCTCTCGCTCCTCGCGTACCAGCACCCGGTCATCCTGGAACTGGACAATTCGATGGCAGCGCTGCGCGCCGCCGTCGAGCCTCTGCTGGAATCCGGCAAAGCGCGCCAGGCCGGCGCCGAAACGCTGGTCGTCTCGGACTGACCACACCCACCTCTGACTCGCAGGTAACGCTCCCAACACACGAAATGGCATCGTTAACTGCGAGTCAGTTGGGGGACGTCACCGGCGTTTGGGCGGCCACGGGATGAAGCCGCTGGTCGCCTCAACATATTCCCGGTAGCCGGGCCGCCCGGCCATCGCCTTTTCCGTCAGGGGCTTCCCGGTCTTCCCGGCGAGCGTCCACACCATCAGTGCCGGTGACAGGATGGTCAGGATGCCGGGCCAGGAGTCTGCGGCAATGAGGAACAGCCCCGTCCAGATGGCCGCGTCGCCGAAATAGTTGGGGTGCCGGGTGTACCGCCACAAACCGGTATCCAGTACCGTGCCGCGGCGGGATGGATCCTTCTTGAAGTGGGCCAGCTGCCAGTCGCCCACGGTCTCGAATGCAAACCCCGTCACCCACAGCAGGATGCCGAGCACGGCCACCCACCCCACAGCGCCGGTGGCGAACATCCCTACCTGCAGCGTCAGGGACACAAAGAACATGACCACGCCCTGCGGCAGGTAGACACGGCGGAGCGCATAGGCGTTCCTGGATCCGGGCGCAGGGTCCAGCAGGGCCTTGTAGCGCGGGTCTTCATGTCCGTCGCGCGCCCGCCAGCCAATATGGACTCCGAGCCGCAACCCCCAAACGGCCGTCAGGAGAAGCATCAAGGCCCGGCGGGTGTCATCGCCCGATCCGGCTGACAGGAACCAGGACACCACGGCTACCGCGACGAAGCCGGGGCCCCACGCGACGTCCATCACCGAGTGCCGGCCCTGCCGGACGGCCACACCCAACGTCAGCGCCAGGACCGCCAGCACTGCCAGTGCTGTCCAGGGCAGCGACGCGGCGAACTCCGGCCAGGGAAAAGGGCTCACAGGGCTACCTCAGCGGAGGACCCGGGCACCAGTTCAGCCAGCGTGCGCGCGGCCGGGTGCGTGACGCCGGTGCGCTCGGCGAAGGCCTTCATGACGAAACCGGTCACCAACGCGTGCCACAGCCGGCCGCGGCGGAACATAAAATGCCCGGCACCGCGCAGCGAAACATATTGCATGGACGCTGCTGCACCAGTGGCACGGCGCGCGAACGTCAAGGACTGGGACGGGCTGGTCATCCGGTCCACCGTGCCGTGGATAATCAGGACCTTGCGTCCCATGAGCGAGGTGGCGGGCGTTTCCGGGCTGAGCCATGGGGCGAGGGCCACGACGGCGTCCACCTGCGGATCGTCCGCGGCACTCACAGCGGTGAGGCCGCCCATGGAGTGCCCCACCAGATATACGGGAACTCCAGGGTGCTGCGCACTGATTTGCTGGAGGGCCCAGCGGGCATCCCGCAGCGCGGACCTGTCTTGCCCGTTCCAGCCACGCACGCCGTTCCGCAGCGACCACACCGCCAGTCCGTGGTCCTTCCCGGCACGGTGCAGGTGGCGGGCGAACGTGACCATGCGCAGCGGGCTCAGATGGCGGGCCTCCACGGGCTCATAGCTGTGTGCCTTGCCCCCGTGCAGGACCAGTGCCACACCTAGCGTTGTCCCGGAGGCCGCCAGCACAGTGAGCGCCGCCTCCCGCCTCGCTGCAGGTTCGTTGGTGTGGAATTCAGTCCTGCGGTCCGTCACGCGTGGTTCCTCCCTGTTCTTCCATTTACCAACCCTAAGGCGCCGGACGTAGAGTTCAAGGTATGAGGTTCAACTGCTGATGGGCTCCGGTCACACCCACGTTTCAACAGAACATTCGGAGCCGACGGCCCAGGCGATTGCTTCCCGTCGGAAGGCAAACCGCATCCTGGCCGCCGTGCTGGTGCCGCTGACGCTTCTGACCCTCGCGGGCATGGCCATGCTGTGGCCGTCCGGGTCCCAGGACGGCATCTCCCTCGCCAGCCCATATTCGGCGGCGCCCGGCGTCACGTTTGATACCGGCAAGATCCAGAGCGTCGTCGAAGAAAGCTGCACGCAGGGCTCCACGGCCGCAGGCCCGTTGTCAGGCGGCACCGGCCAACCCGCCCCCGCCGGCTCCGAGTGCATGTTCGCCTTCACGGAACCGGACCAGGGCGGCAGCCCCGTCAAAGTGGTGATAAATCCGGATGTGGCACAATCCCACGGTGTGAAGCCGGGGGACCAGATCAGGTACCTGAACCTTTCCAACGCCCAGGGCGCCGCGGCGTCGCAGGGGTCCCCAGGCTACATCTTCGTTGACTTCGTCCGGACCCTGCCCATCGTGATCCTGGCTCTCCTCTATGCTCTGGTGGTCATCGCTGTGGCGCGCTGGCGGGGACTCCGGGCACTGCTGGGGCTGGTGGGCGCGTACTTCGTCCTTGCCGGCTTTATGCTGCCCGGGCTGGTGGAGGGAAAACCTCCCCTGCTGCTGGCGCTGGTGGGATCAACGGTGATCATGATCGGGGTCCTGTATTTCGCCCACGGCTTCTCCGCGCGGACGTCCACGGCGCTGCTTGGCACCATGTTCGGGCTGGCCATCACGGCGCTGCTCGCTGCCTGGGCCACCGACGCCGCCAACCTGGCCGGAGTGGGCAGCCATGACGCCACCACCCTGATTAACACCTCGGCCAACATCTCCATTTCCGGGGTGATCCTGTGCGGCCTCATCATTTCCGGCCTGGGTGTCCTCAACGACGTCACCATCACGCAATCGTCCGCCGTTTGGGAACTCTACGAGCTGGCTCCCGGCACCAGCGCCCGCAAGCTCTTCACCTCCGCCATGCGGATCGGCCGGGACCACATCGCCTCCACGGTCTACACCATCGCGTTCGCCTACGCCGGCGCAGCCCTGCCCATCCTGATCATAGTGATGCTGTACAACCGTCCGCTGGGGGACACCCTGACCAGCGCCGAGCTTTCCGAAGAAGTCATCCGGACACTCGTCGGCTCCATTGGCCTGGTCCTTGCCATCCCGGTGACCACCCTGATCGCCGTGCTGGTGGTCAAGGCCACGGGCGTCCGGACGGCGGGTCAGCCCGCCATCGGCGTCCCGGACGAAAACCGCCGCCCCGACGGCACCTCGGGCGGCGCCGCCATCAACGCGGACGACGTCGGCGATACCGGTGCGCTCGCAGCGGCCGCCTTCGAGAGGCGGTCGCGGCAGTCCACGGAAGATTCCGCCGATCCCGCCACCACCCGGAGGGGGCGGCGGGCAGAACGCGGCTGAACGGCAGCGGGCCGCCCGGCGCTTCCAAACAGCTCCAAGGGCATTGGACCGCCGATTTGCCCGTCTTTGCGACAATGGACAAGTGACTGTTACCGCAACGCCTCCCGCCCCCAAGCTGGAACTCCCGCCCCTGAAGCTGGGCCCCATCACGGTGGACACCCCAGTGATCCTGGCTCCGATGGCAGGCATCACCAACTCTGCCTTCCGCAGGCTCTGCCGTGAATACGGCGGCGGCCTGTACGTGGCGGAGATGGTCACCTCGCGCGCCCTCGTTGAACGCACACCCGAATCGCTGCGCATCATCTCGCACGACGACGACGAAAAAGTCCGCTCCGTCCAGCTGTACGGCGTTGACCCCGTTACGGTGGGCCAGGCAGTGCGGATGCTGGTCGAAGAGGACCGCGCGGACCACATCGACCTGAACTTCGGCTGCCCCGTTCCCAAGGTGACCCGGCGCGGCGGCGGCTCCGCCCTGCCCTGGAAGACCGATCTATTCACCTCGATCGTCCAGACCGCCGTCAAGGAAGCATCCAAGGGCAATGTCCCGCTCACCATCAAGATGCGCAAGGGCATCGACGATGACCACCTGACGTACCTCGACGCCGGCCGGATCGCCCGCGATGCCGGGGTCGCCGCCGTCGCGCTTCACGGCCGCACCGCGGCGCAGTTCTACTCCGGCCAGGCCGACTGGACCGCGATCGCCCGCCTGCGCGAAACCCTGCCGGACATCCCCGTCCTGGGCAACGGCGATATCTGGTCCGCGGAGGACGCCGTCCGCATGGTCCGGGAGACCGGCGTGGACGGCGTGGTGGTGGGCCGCGGCTGCCAGGGACGCCCATGGCTGTTCGGTGACCTCATGGCGGCCTTCGAAGGAAGCGACAAACGGTATACGCCGGACGTGCGCAAAGTGGCCGACAGCGTCTACCGGCACGCCGAACTGATGGTCGAAACCTTCGGCGATGAAGGCAAGGCGCTCCGCGAGATCCGCAAGCACATGGCGTGGTATTTCAAGGGCTATGTGGTCGGCAGTGAGCTGCGGACCAAACTGGCCATGGTGACCAGCCTGGAGGTGCTGCGCGACACGCTGGACCAGCTGGACCTTGACTCACCGTACCCCGGCGCGGACGCCGAAGGCCCACGCGGCAGGGCAGGATCGCCCAAGAAGCCGGCGTTGCCCAAGGACTGGCTGGAATCGCGTGCGTTGAACGCTGCTCAGTCCCAGGACATTTCCGCCGCGGAGCTGGATGTTTCCGGTGGCTGAGACGCGCACCACGGCACAGGCCCTGCCCGGCTACGAGGCCCACGATTCCGCCCGCTGGGTGGAGGAACCGCCAAAAAACAACTACCGCTCCGATTTTGAGCGGGACCGCGCCCGGGTGCTGCACTCCTCGGCCCTGCGCCGCCTCGGCGCGAAAACGCAGGTGGTGGCACCGGATACGGACGACTTCGTCCGCACCCGCCTGACCCACAGCCTCGAAGTTGCCCAGGTTGGCCGGGAACTGGGCCGCGCCCTGGGCTGCGACCCGGATGTGGTGGACACCGCCTGCCTGAGCCATGACCTGGGGCACCCGCCGTTCGGCCACAACGGCGAGTCCGCCCTGAACGAGGTGGCACATGCCATCGGCGGCTTCGAAGGCAATGCCCAGACCCTCCGGCTCCTCACCCGGCTGGAGCCCAAGGTCCTGGCCACCGACGGGCGCCCGGCCGGCCTGAACCTCACGAGGGCCAGCCTGGACGCGGCGGCGAAATACCCCTGGTCCGCGCTGAACGCGCCCGTGATCCACGGTCAGCGCACCAGCAAGTTCGGCGCCTACGAGGACGATCTGCCCATCTTCAACTGGATCAGGGAGGGTGCGCCGGAACGCCGCTCGTGCCTGGAGGCACAGGTCATGGACCTGGCCGACGACATTTCGTATTCCGTGCACGATGTCGAGGACGCGATCGTGGCCGGGCACTTCCAGCTGCGCTGGATGGACAACCCGGACCACCGGGCCCGTGTGGTGGGCTACGCCAAGCAGTGGTACCTCCCGCACAACGACCCAGCCGCGATTGACGCGGCCTTGGCCCGGCTGGAAGCCACCGACGTCTGGGTCCGCGAGGCCGACGGCAGTCGAAAATCCATGGCCGCCCTGAAGAACATGACCAGCCAGCTGATCGGCCGGTTCTGCCAGAGCGCCCTGGAGACCACCCGCGCCGTTTACGGCCCGGAAAACCTCACCCGGTACAGTGCCGAGCTGATGGTCCCGGACGAGACGGTCATGGAGATCGCGGTCATGAAGGGCCTGGCCACCACGTTTGTGATGACCACCGAACACCGCCAGCCCATATACGAGCGCCAACGCGAGGTGCTGCACGCGCTGGTCACCGCCCTGAACGCCACGGGGGACCGCCACCTGGAGCCGATGTTCGCGGCCGACTGGCGGGACGCGCCCGACGACGGCGCACGGCTCAGGGTGGTCATCGACCAGGTGGCGTCGCTGACAGACGGCTCGGCGCTGGCAATGTACGAGCGGCTCGTGGGGAGCCTGCCGTCGCTGTGGTGACAAACGCCATACGGCGCGGATGGCGACCGCGGCCCGGGGCTAGGATGGCTCTGTGGCTGGCCTGATCAAACGTGAAGACATAGACGAAGTACGCCAGCGCACGGACATCAAGGAAGTGGTTGACGGCTACGTCACGCTCAAGGGTGCCGGGCTGGGAACCTACAAGGGCCTCTGCCCCTTCCACGACGAGCGGTCGCCGTCGTTCACCGTGCGCCCCCAGGTGGGCAGGTACCACTGCTTCGGCTGCGGCGAAGACGGGGACGTCATCGCCTTTGTGCAGAAACAGGACCACACCTCATTCCACGAGGCAGTGGAAAAGCTGGCTGCCCGCATCGGGTACGAACTGCGCTACGAAGACGGCGGCACCGGCCCCAATCGTGAGGAAGTGGGCAAGCGCCAGCGCCTCCTGGATGCCCACAAAATCGCCGATGAGTTCTTCCGCGCCCAACTGTTGACGCCCGGAGCCGCCGAAGGCCGGAACTTTCTGTTCGGCCGTGGCTTTGACCGCGCCGCCTCGGAGCAGTTCGGCGTGGGCTACGCGCCGCAGGGCTGGGACGCGCTGCTGAAGCACCTGCGTGGCCGTGGTTTCACGGACCAGGAGCTGAAGCTGACGGGCATGTTCTCCGAGGGCAACCGGGGCATCTATGATCGGTTCCGCGGAAGGCTCATCTGGCCCATCCGCGACATCGCCGGTGACACCATCGGTTTCGGCGCCCGCAAGCTGTATGAGGACGACCAGGGTCCCAAGTACCTCAACACCCCCGAAACCACGCTCTACAAGAAGTCCCAGGTGCTCTACGGGATTGACCTCGCCAAGCGCAGTATCGCCAAAGACCGCCAGCTCGTGGTGGTGGAGGGATACACGGACGTGATGGCCTGCCACCTGGCGGGAATCCCGACGGCGGTGGCCACCTGTGGTACGGCGTTCGGCACCGAGCACATCAAGATCGCCCGCCGCCTGCTCTCCGACGACGGCACCGGGGGAGAGGTCATCTTCACCTTCGACGGTGACGCCGCCGGGCAGAAGGCGGCCCTGCGGGCCTTTGAAGAGGACCAGCGCTTTACCGCCCAGACCTATGTAGCCGTGGAGCCAAGCGGCGCCGACCCCTGCGACCTCCGCCAAAGCAGGGGCGACGCCGCCGTGCGGGATCTGATCGCCACGCGCCGGCCGCTGTTCGAGTTTGCCATCAAGGCCACGCTCAGGCGCCACAATCTGGACACCGTGGAGGGCAGGGTGGCCGCGCTGCGGGAATCGGCTCCGGTGGTGGCCCAGATCCGTGATGCAGGCATCAGGCCCGCCTACGCCCGGGAACTGGCCGGCTGGCTCGGCATGTCGGTTGAGGACGTCAGCCGGGCCGTAGGTGTCGCCATGAAGCGTGCCGCCGCGGGCGGGCCGGCTGCACCCGGGACGCCCGCAGGTGCCCCGGGTCAGATGGCGTCCGCCCCGGCGGGGTCCGCCCAGGCGGGCGGACCCGGCGTGGCTGCCGAACCGACGTCGGGCGCTGTCCCCTCCTACCAGCGGCCCGACCCCAGGGACCCCGTGGCCTCCATGGAGCGGCAGGCGCTGGAGGTGGCGCTGCAGGAGTCCGCCCTCCTGGGCGGCGGCATCTGGGAGCGCTTCGCGGCCGCACGCTTCGTCACCCCGGCGTTCCAGGCCGTCCACGACGCCATGCGCGCCTCGGGTCCCGGACTGATCGGCGAGCCCCTGCGCTGGGTGGAGCAGGTGATGCACGAAGTCCCGGAACCCCTGCGACCACTGGTGTCCGAACTTGCTGTGGTGCCGCTGCCCGCGAGCACCGCTGAAGCCGTCCAGAAGTACTGCAAGGACATTCTGTCGAGGCTGTTCGAACTCCAGATCACGCGGGTGAAGGCGGACAAGATGGGCCAACTGCAGCGGCTGGATCCGGCAGCGAATCCGGAGGATTTCCAGCGGCTCAACAGGGAACTGATGATGCTCGAAATGGAGCGCCGGGCACTGCGCCCGGACGCCTGAAACGCGCCGATTTCACTCCTGATTTCGCTTCCAGCCGGTGTCTTTGCTAGGCTGGTACCCGCTTCATTCCTCCTTAGCTCAATTGGCAGAGCATTCGACTGTTAATCGAAGGGTTGCTGGTTCAAGTCCAGCAGGAGGAGCGCACAATCCCCGTTCCGGGCCTCCGGAACGGGGATTTTTTTATACCCGGGGAGGGTATTTTGTGGTGCACGGCCGCCGATTTCCCATTCCCGGGAAACCTTTGCTAAGGTCATACCTGCTTCATTCCTCCTTAGCTCAATTGGCAGAGCATTCGACTGTTAATCGAAGGGTTGCTGGTTCAAGTCCAGCAGGAGGAGCAAACAAACAAAAGATCCCGGTCCTCTCTGTGAGGGCGGGGATCTTTTGCATTCAGACAAAGTCCATTTCCACCTGCAGGAAGCGCTCAGCTTCGGCAATGGCCGCGCGGAAGGCGTCCTGCTCGGTGGGGTACTTGCGGGGCTCCCGCGGATGCCACTCATGGGGTGCTGAGTGCACCCGGACGAAGCCGGAGGCCGGCGGGGCGTAGAAGATGCCGAAGCGCTGCACGGGCCACTCAGGCGAGGTCTCCGGGGCCACCAGGAGGGCGGCGTTGAAGGCGGCGTTGAACCACTGCGCGATGGGCCGGCGTCGGTCGTCTGTGAAGAGTCCGGCAGCATAGAGGGCTGCGGACTGCTGGCCGGTTTGGGCGCACAGACGATCCCACCACAAGGGCAATATGCCTGAGTCGCAACGTTGCCATGTGGCCGGAAGCGGCGAGGAGAACTGCCAGCTGGGCACGGATTTATTTTATCGCGGGACAGCTCCCTGGCGGCAGGGGGACGTGGCCCCGACGCCGGGGGCCCGTAATTTTTCCGCTAGGGGCGGTTCCATGGGCCCGGGTTGACCCGGTACAGCAGGGCGGCGCCTGCCAGCGCGCCGAGGATGATGCCGATGGCACCACTGCCGAACACGCGCCCAAGGAAGTAACCGGCGACGGCGCCGAGCACCGCCCCGAGGAACAGTCCCCGGGGGTTGCGGTGAGGCTTGCGTTTCATGCGTTTTATCAATGGATCGACGGGGTTCAGTGGATCGACGGCACGGTGCGTGGCCTGACGACCAGCCAGAGGCCCGCTATCGCCAGCAGTATGCATGCGGCCTGCACGGCGCCCATGGGGGTGGAGCTGGTGATGCCCAACCAGCCCGCCACCGGCGAAACCAATCCGGCCATGAGGAAGGTCGCGGCACCCAGGAGGGACGCTGCCGTCCCGGCCTGTGCGCCGTGGCTGCTCAGAGCCAGCACCTGCACGCAGGGGAACGTGAAGCCTGCGCCCATGATGTAGAACCAGAGCGGAACCATCACACCCCAGAGCCCCAGGCCCGCCTGGTCAAAGACCACGATCAGCAGGGCCATGAGGAACATCCAGGCTGTGGAACAGGCAAGGATCCACTGCGGCGGGACAGTGCGGATGAGCCTGGAGCTGATCTGGACGCCGGCCACAATGCCGAGGGAATTGATGCCGAACAGCAGGCCATATTCCTGCGGCGAGAACCCGAAAATGTCTTGGAACAGGAACGGCGACGCGGACAGATACGTGAAGAGGCCGGCAAAGTTCATGCCGCCCACAATCAGCAGGCCAACGAAGATCCGGTCCGTGAAAAGAACCTTGTAGCGCTGGCCGGCAGTCATGCCGGACAGGCCGCGCTTCTCCGGTGGCAATGTTTCACGGACCAGGAAGAGGGCCGCGATGATGACCAGGGTGCCGTAGCCGGCCAGGAACACGAAGATTCCAGGCCAGGGCATCAGCAGGAGCAGTTGCGATCCGATCACCGGGGCCAGGATCGGCGCCAGTCCGTTCACCAGGGCCATGCGCGAGAACATCCGGACCATGGCATAGCCGGAGAACAGGTCGCGCACCATTGCCATGGCCACCACGCCGCCGCCTGCTGCCCCCACGCCCATGAGGACGCGGAAGAGGCCCAGTGTGGAGATGTCGGTGGACAGGGCTGCTCCCACGGAGGAGGCGATGTGCAGGGCGGTGGCCAGGATCAGCGGGAGCCGCCGGCCGAACTTGTCGCTGAACGGGCCCACCACCAGCTGGCCGAGGGCAAAGCCCACGGTGGTGCCGGCCAGGGTCAGCTGGACCTGGGCCTCGGTGACCCTCAGGCTCGCTTCCAGTGCCGGGAACGCGGGCAAGTACAGATCGATCGTGAAGGGACCCAACGCGGTGAGGGCGCCGAGGAGGAGGATGTACAACAGTTTCCGGCGGCGGGTCAGCGAATCGCCCGGATTCGAGTGAATGGTCACGGAGACCAATCCTAGGCCCGGAAGTTCCAACTTTCCGGGGTTGCAGGCGCGCCGTACGGCCAACCCGGAAGTTTGCCCTGAACCTGAATGATAGTTTTGGGGGGCGGGACCGTGCTGCCGCGGGCTCCCACAGCACACGGAAGCCGAATCGACCAGGCAGCAGACTATGCAACAAGTTAGGCGGGAACCGATGAGCGGACGTCACACCGGGCGCACCAGCCAGGGATTGCGGATCACCGCGCTGCCCAGGACGCTGAAGCTACTCTTTCGCCTGGCCCCCCGCCAGCTCAACGACGAAATCGCCTTCGCTAAGGTTGAGCTCAAGCGCAAGGGCATCCAGGTGGGCGTCGCCGCCGCCTTCTTCGCTGTCGCGCTGATCTTTGTGGCGTTCCTAGTGGTTGGCCTGATCGTGGCCGGCATCATGGGCCTGGCCACCATCATGCCGGCGTGGCTGGCCGCGCTGCTCGCCTGCGCGCTGTTCCTGATCATCGCCCTCATAGGTGCCCTGATCGGCCTCCGCAAATTCAAGCAGGCCATGCCCCTGGTTCCGGCCGAGACCATCCGCGGGATCAAACACGATCTTGGCATTGCCAAGGAAGGCTCGGGCTTCAACGCCGCGCAGCTAGATCCGGCGAGCCCGGAGGCCAAGGCCGCCAAGGCTGCCAAGGACGAAGCTGCCGCGAAGGCCAAGGCCGAGAAGGAAGCCAAGGCCGAGGCGCATAAACAGGAGTTCCCGCACGCGTCCGAGCCCGAGCTTCACCGCCGCCTGGAACAGCGCCGGCAACACCTGGCCCAGGTCCGCGACGAACTTGATACCGAGCTCAACATCAAGCCGCAGGCCATGTTCCTGCTGGGCGCTGCCAAGGAAAAACTGGGGGAGGGAAAGGCAGCCGTTGAACACGGCGCGGCCGCGGCCAGCCAAAAATTCGCTGCCTTGTCGGGATCCCCGGACGGTGCCGGCCTCCGCTGGAAGCCGCTTGCCGCCCTTGCCGCCTCAGCAACGATCTTCGTGGTGCTCCTGCGCAGGTTGCTGCGGAACCCATAGCAACACAACACGTCACACTGGGCTCTAAGGAAGGGGGGCGGATTGAAGTTCATCGGCGCTGGCGCGCGGCCCGGCCGCCCCCAGATTAACCACGACCGCGTCTTCACCATCCCCAACGCCCTGACGGTGCTGCGCTTTATGGGCGTGCCGCTTTTTGTCTGGCTGGTGCTGGCCCAGAAGGAGTATGGGATCGCCGTTGTGGTTCTGGTGGCCATGGCGGGAACCGACTGGATTGATGGCTACGTGGCCCGCCGCTTCGACCAGGCGTCCAAGCTGGGCCGGGTCATGGATCCGCTGGCTGACCGGCTTGCCCTGATTGTGGTGGCGGTCACCCTGGTGATTGCCGGCGTCGTCCATTGGCTGTACCTGGCCGCACTCCTGGTGCCTGACGCCGTACTCCTGGTGCTGACCCTCTCCTACTTCCGGGGCCATCCTGACCTGCCGGTGAGCCGTGTGGGGAAAGTCCGCACCGGACTCCTGCTTCTGGGCACACCCCTGCTGGTCCTGTCACGGTTGGACACCCCTTTCGCCGGGCCCCTGTATATTGCCGCCTGGATCGTACTGGGACTCGGGCTCGCCGGTCACTGGATTGCCGCGTACAACTATTTCTGGGCCATTCTGCGGAAGGGCCGTCAACAGTCCCATCACGACGGCGGCATCGCCTGATGGTGTGGGTGGCGGTTCTGCTGGCCGTGCTTGGGGCATTCTGCCTTGCCCTCGGAGCGCAGAGGCAGGGGAGTGCCGTCAAAGCCGACACCGGCGGGCTGGCGCTGAGTTCAAACAGCTTCCTCCGCCTGCTCCGCAATCCGCGGTGGGTGCTGGGACTTCTCCTGCTGTGCGTCGGGATGGGAATGAACGCGGTGGCACTGGTTTCCGCGCCGCTGACCGTGGTGCAGCCGATCGGCGCCATTGCGCTGGTCATTACCACCGTGGTGAACGCCCGCGACCAGGACATCACCATCAACCGGGCCACCATGGTGTCCATCGCAGCCTGCGTGACCGGCTCCGCCCTCTTTGTCCTCCTCGCCGTCAACGTGACGCAGGAGAACCACCACGTGAGCCAGGAGGACGAACTCACCATTGTGCTGCTGCTGGCACTGGCCGTCGGCGTGTTCGGCACCCTGGCGGTCATGTTCCGGCACCGGACGAGCGCATTTGTCTACATCCTCGGCGCCGGCGTTCTGTTCGGCTTCGTCGCGGTACTGACACGCATCATCGGCAAACACCTGCTGGATCCGAACGGGCTGGCACTGCTCAATGTCCAGTGGTATTCGGTGGTGGCCATCGCAGCGGCCGGCGGCCTGGGTTCCTGGTTTGTGCAGAGCGCCTACTCGGGCGGCCCGCCGGACCTAGTCATCGCCGGGCTGACGGTCATCGACCCGATCGTGGGGATCGCCATCGGCATCGTGATCCTGGGCGAGCTGCGCCCGGACGTCCACGCCGTGATGGCGATTGCCATGGGCACGGCTGCTTCGCTTGCTATCGTGGGGGTGATCGCCCTTTCCAGGCACCATCCCGAGGTCACCAAGCGCAGGAAAGATGCGCGGAAGGCGGCGGGTAGGGCGTCCCACTAGCTTGTTTACCCAATTAGCGCACTTTTAGTACCAGCCGATTCTAAGAGGCCCCGCGCTACCGTGCCGGCGGCCAATCGGTGCGGCCAGCGACAGCTGCCCGTGCCGTGACCTTCAGGAGCTCTTCACGTGACAACGCCCACCAACCAGCCTCCCTTGACCATCCTGGTTGCCGCGGATACGTATCCGCCTCACATCAACGGGGCCGCTCAGTTCAGCTACCGTCTAGCCAAGGGTATGACCGGACGCGGCCACAACGTGCATGTGCTGGCTTGCCGTGCGGACAACGGCCCGAGCTTCACGGAGTTCCGCTCCGAGGCCACCGTGCACCGGCTCCGATCCCACGGGGTCTTCACCCACGAATACTTCCGCATCTGCTTCCCCTGGGAAATCAAGAAGGAGATCAGCCTCCTTTTCGATCGGGTTAAGCCCGATGTGGTGCACATCCAGAGCCACTACATGATCGGCGAGCACGTCCTTTACGAAGCGGCGAAGCGGGGCATCAGGATCGTGGCCACCAACCACTTCATGCCGGAGAACCTGAACCCGTTCTTGCCGTTCCCGCAGTGGTTCAAGGACATCATCGGAAAGATCTCCTGGAAGGACATGGGCAAGGTCATGGGCCAGGCTGACGTCGTCACCACGCCCACACCCCTGGCCGCGAAGGCCATGCACCAGCACGCTTTCCTGCGCAAGGTACTGCCGCTCTCCAACGGCATTGACTCTGCAGCCTATGAGCTGCAGCCCGGCGAAGTGATCGAACCGAACGCCAATCCAACAGTGGTTTTTGTGGGGCGCCTGGCCGAGGAAAAGCACGTGGACGTGCTGATCAATGCTGTGTCCAAGACACCCGCGGAGCTCAACGTCCATTTGGAAATTGTGGGAGGCGGCGAAGTCCGCTCCGCTCTTGAAGCGCAGGCGGAACGGCTCGGACTCGGGGAGCGGGTGAAATTCCTGGGACTGACCAGCGATGAAGACCTCCGGGAGGCCTACATCAAGGCGGATCTGTTCTGCATGCCGGGGACCGCCGAGCTTCAGTCCCTGGTGACCCTTGAAGCCATGTCAGCCTCCACGCCCGTCCTGTTGGCGGATGCCATGGCCCTGCCGCATCTGGTGCGCGACGGCGAGAACGGCTATCTGTTCACGCCCAACGACAGCGACGACCTCGCAGCCAAGATCATAAGCATCCTCCAGCTGCCAGCCGAGGAACGGGCGGCAATGGGTCATGCCAGCCGGCGGATGGTGGAACCGCACAGCATCGAGGGCACGCTGCAGACCTTCGAGGACCTCTACCGGGGTGCAAGCTACGACGACAAGGCGGTCTGACAGCGGTATCACAGTGGCCCGCTCCAGCCTGGCCGAGGCCTGCCATCCTGACTGCGTGGTCTTGATGCCCGCCACGGTTTGCTAGAGTGTTTTTGCCTTGCTGAAGCCGAAGTCCTCCGCGGACCACGCCCGCAGGGGCATGGGGCTATAGCTCAGCTGGTTAGAGCGCGGGACTCATAATCCTAAGGTCCTCGGTTCAAGTCCGAGTAGCCCTACCCAAGCACCAGACCACCGTGGAACCGCGGCTGACGAAAGATCGTCGGCCGCGGTTTCTTTCGTTTTCCCGTAATCTACGGTAAGTTACTGACCAGTAACTTACCGCTGCCGCTGAGTCCCGGCCTGTCCTGCCACGGCTGGCCCGTCCGCGCTGCTGATCTTTGCGAGGGAACCAATGTCCAAAGCCTCTGTTGACATCAACAACCTTCCGTACGCCGACGGCGACTTCTTCGCCTTCGAGCAGCTTCTCACTGGCAAGGAGCAGGACCGGCTGGCCGAGATCCGGGGTTTCCTTGCCCGCGAAGTCCGGCCGATTGCCGTGGACTGCTGGAACCGCGGCGAGTTCCCTATGGAACTCATTCCCAAGCTGGCCGAAATCGACCTGGTGAGCCCCGTGCGGCGCCAGGGCTACTCGAACCTCTTTGCCGGCCTGGTCCATGCCGAGGCCACACGCGCCGATACCTCCATCGCCACCTTCCTGGGGGTCCACGACGGACTGTTTACCGGCTCCATCGAAGCCCTCGCCTCCCAGGAACAGCAGGAGGCGTGGCTCCCGGATATCTATTCGCTGAAGAAGATCGGCGCTTTCGGGCTTACCGAACCCCTGGGCGGTTCCGACGTAGCCGGCGGCACGCGCACCACGGCACAGCGGGACGGCGACACCTGGATCCTCAATGGCGCCAAGCGTTGGATCGGCAACGCTACATTCTCGGATTGGGTGGTCATATACGCCCGGGACCTCGCCGACAATCAGGTCAAGGGTTTTCTCGTGGACACGACGCTGCCAGGCTTCAGCGCCGCCAAGATTGAAAACAAGATCTCCCTCCGGACCGTCCAGAACGCGGACATCGTCCTGGAGAACGTGGTGGTTCCGGACTTCTTCAAGTTGGCGGGCGCCAACAGCTTCCGCGACACCAACAAGGTCCTGAAGGTCACGCGGCTGTCCGTCGGCTGGCAGGCAGTCGGCCAGCAGCTGGCAGCCTTTGACGTGGCCCGCCGCTACGCCGTGGAACGTCACCAGTTCGGCCGTCCGTTGGCGTCGTTCCAGCTCGTCCAAAGCCAGCTGGTGCAGATCCTGGGGAATGCCGTCAGCTCGATGGGGATGATGGTCCGGCTTTCCCAGCTCGAGGACGCGGGCCAGGCCAAGGACGAACAGTCCGCCCTGGCCAAGGCATTCACCACCGCCCGGATGCGCGAGAGCGTGGCGATCGGCCGCAGCCTCCTGGGCGGCAACGGCATCGTGACGGACTTCGAGATGGCCAAGATCTTTGCCGACGCTGAAGCCATCTACTCGTATGAGGGAACCCACGAGATCAACACCCTTGTGACCGGCCGCGCCATCACCGGGATCTCGGCCATCGTCTAGTGGCGTCGGCCTTAGGCGTCACTCGTCGGCCGTCAGCCAGTGTCCAGCCTCAGGGGCAGGAGGATGGATGGGCGGAGGTCAGTGACGAATTCCAGCGGATTGACGTAGGCGTCCCCCCGCCTGACGCCCCAATGGACGCAGGGAACAGCGCCGCAGTGCCCGGGTTGCAGCGTTCCTAAGGTTTCGCCCTTTGCCACCACGGTTCCGGCTGTGAGTGTGCTTTCGACTGGCTCAAAACTGCTGCGGAGACCGCCCCCGTGGTCGATGGTGATCACGGGGCGGTCCACCACCACTCCCACAAAACTGACGGTGCCGGACTCCGGCGAGGTGACCGGGACGCCGTCGTGCGTTGCCTCAAGGTCCACGCCCCGGTGCCCGCTCATCCACGGCTTGGCCGGCGGGTCAAAGGCACGCAGCACCGCCGGCCTGGGGAAGAGCGGCCACTCCCAGGAGGCGCGCGGCGCTGTGTCCGCTGGAGCTGCCGCGGCCGGGAGCAGAAGCACGGCGGCGAGGACAAGTGTTGCTTTCATAAACCCAGCTTCCCGTGCCTAATACCTCGTGGGGAGTGCCCACTTTGGCTATGTGGAAAACGCCCGCCGAAGGCCCCGGGGTTGTCCTGCGGTTATTGGCCCCTGTAGTACACTTGGTGGAGCAGTTTGCTGTGCCCTCAACGCTTGCGTCAGCACGCCTCATTCAGGAATGCGGGGGAGCAGCAGCTGACTACGCGTATCCAGCCCTCTAATTCCGAAGCCCCGGCTTTGTATGAGGAGGATTGTGTCTCTTGCGGTCAGGGCCTCGCGGTCCTGATGAGAGTCGCAATGGATGCCAGGAGCACGGCCCGCCTTGGGCCACGCTAAATAACCGTCAACTATTGGCAGGGTAAGAGAGCCTGAAAGGCTCTCTCATGAATGACCTGCCGGAAGGAGCGCCGGCATGCCCGTCGTAACTATGCGCCAGCTGCTTGACAGCGGCGTCCACTTTGGACACCAGACCCGCCGTTGGAACCCGAAGATGAAGCGATTCATCTTCACGGAGCGCAACGGCATCTACATCATTGACCTTCAGCAGTCGCTGTCCTACATCGACCGCGCCTACGAGTTCGTAAAGGCCACCGTTGCACACGGTGGCACCGTACTCTTCGTCGGAACCAAGAAGCAGGCCCAGGAATCCATTGCTGAGCAGGCTACCCGCGTTGGACAGCCTTACGTGAACCAGCGCTGGCTCGGCGGTATGCTGACCAACTTCCAGACCGTTTCCAAGCGCATCCAGCGCATGAAGGAACTGGAAGAGATCGACTTCGACGACGTCGCCGGTTCCGCGTACACCAAGAAGGAACTGCTGCTCCTTCGCCGTGAACTGACCAAGCTGGAAACCAACCTCGGCGGTATCCGCAACCTGACCAAGGCACCTTCCGTGCTCTGGATCGTGGACACCAAGAAGGAACACCTGGCCGTTGACGAAGCCAAGAAGCTGAACATCCCGGTTGTGGCCATCCTGGACACCAACTGCGATCCTGACGAAGTCGACTTCCCGATCCCGGGCAACGACGACGCCATCCGCTCCGTAAACCTGCTGACCCGCGTTGTCGCCGACGCCGTTGCTGAGGGCCTCATCGCCCGCCACAACCGCGCCACGGGCACCACGGAAGCTCCGGAAGAGCCGCTGGCTGAGTGGGAGCGCGAACTCCTCGAAGGCAGCAAGACTGAAGAAGCTCCCGCCGCTGAGGCTGCTCCGGCTGCTGAAGAAGCTGCCGCTCCGGCGGCCGAAGAAGCAGCCCCGGTTGCCGAGGAAGCTCCGGCAGCCGCCGAGGCTCCCGCCGCCGACGCTGACAAGTAAAACAAGTAAATCCGGATTCTCCGGCGCTGCCCGCAGCGCCGGAGCACCTGACAGGATGGCGGCTCACCCGGTGAGCCGCTGTCCTGTCGGTCCGTACACCACATACATTTTCTAGACAGAGGGGTTCCCATGGCGAACTACACTGCCGCCGATATCAAGGCTCTGCGCGAGCGCACCGGCGCCGGCATGATGGATGTCAAGAAGGCTCTTGACGAAGCCAACGGTGACGCCGAAAAGGCCATCGAGATCATCCGCATCAAGGGCCTCAAGGGCGCTACCAAGCGCGAAGGCCGCTCCACCGCTGAAGGCCTGGTGGCCGCGAAGGTCAGCAACGGCGTCGGCGTCATGATCGAGGTCAACTGCGAGACCGACTTCGTCGCCAAGGCTGACAAGTTCATCCAGCTGGCTGACAAGGTCCTGGCCGTGGCTGTGGAGTCCGGCGCTGCCGACCTCGACACCCTCCTGGCCATCGAGGTTGACGGCAAGCTGCTGTCCGAGGTTGTCGTCGAAGAGGGCGCAATCCTCGGCGAAAAGGTTGTTGTCCGCAAGCTGTCCCGCATTGAGGGCGGCACTGTTGACGCGTACCTGCACAAGACGTCCAAGGACCTCCCGGCCCAGGTCGGCGTCCTGTTCGCTGTTGACGGTGAAGGCGAAGCCGCTGCCACCGCTGCACACGACATTGCAGTGCACATCGCAGCGATGTCCCCGAACTACCTGACCCGCGATGACGTTCCATCCGACCTGGTCGAGTCCGAGCGTCGCATCGCTGAAGAGACCGCCAAGGCTGAAGGCAAGCCCGAGGCTGCAATGACCAAGATTGTGGAAGGCCGCGTAACGGGCTTCTACAAGGGTGAGGTCCTGGTTGACCAGGCTTTCGCCAAGGACGCCAAGAAGTCTGTGGCGCAGGTCCTCGAAGAGGCCGGCGTCAAGGGCACGTCCTTCGCACGTTTCCGCGTCGGCTCCTAGTCGAATCCGCAAAGGGGTGGCCACTTCGGTGGCCGCCCCTTTTGCATGCACCGGCTAAATGTCCGATGAGACCTTTGGCCACCCGGCACGATAACCTTTTTCAGAGTTCACCAACGGGAAGGCACCCATGGAAGCCGTCAATTCTTCAAGCCAGCCAGAGAAAAGCAGGCGCCGCGTCCTCCTGAAGTTGTCCGGCGAGGTCTTCGGCGGCGGCAAGCTGGGCGTTGATCCCGACACCGTCCGCGACGTCGCCAAGCAGATCGCCGCGGCGGTCACGGAAGTGGAAGTTGCCATCGTCGTCGGCGGCGGTAACTTCTTCCGCGGCGCGGAACTGTCCCAGAGCGGCATGGACCGCTCGCGTGCCGACTACATGGGCATGCTCGGCACCGTCATGAACTGCCTGGCGCTGCAGGACTTCCTGGAGCAGGCCGGCGTTGAGACCCGCGTCCAGAGCGCCATCACCATGGGACAGGTCGCCGAGGCTTACATTCCCCGGCGGGCCATCCGCCACATGGAAAAGGGCCGCGTGGTCATCTTCGGCGCCGGAGCCGGCCTGCCGTACTTCTCCACGGACACAGTAGCCGCCCAGCGCGCCCTGGAGGTCCACGCGGACGTCGTCCTGATGGCCAAGAGCGGCGTGGACGCCGTCTACACCGCAGATCCGAAGAAGGACCCCACTGCCGAGAAGCTGGACACCCTGAGCTACGACGACGCCCTGCGCCGCGACATCAGGGTCATGGACCAGACCGCAATGACCATGTGCAAGGACAACAACCTGTCCATGGTGGTTTTCGGGATGGAAGGCGAAGGGAACGTCACCCGCGCCATCCTGGGCGAAAAGCTCGGTACCCTGGTGACCCCGTAGCTCCAGCTAGCCCGTAGCTCCAGCTAGGATGATCTGAGCACGGTTCCATGCCCGCGGCCGGGCAACAATGGAACCAGGAACACTGAACCAAGATTGTGCAGGGAACCGGTATCCGGACTGCACTGATTTCTGAGGAGAGACCGTGATCGAAGAAACCTTGCTCGAAGCCGAAGACAAGATGGACAAGGCAGTAGAGGTAGCCAAGGAAGACTTCGCCTCGATCCGCACAGGACGGGCAAACCCGGGCCTTTACAACAAGGTCCTGGTGGACTACTACGGTTCGCCCACCCCGCTGCAGCAGCTTGCTTCCTTCGCCATTCCGGACGCGCGCACCATCCTCATCACGCCGTTCGATAAGACCGCGCTGCGCGACATCGAGCGGGCCCTGAGTGACTCCGAAGTGGGCGCCAACCCCTCCAATGACGGCAACGTCATTAGGATCACCATCCCGGACCTGACCCAGGAACGCCGCAAGGAATACGTCAAGATCGTCAAGACCAAGGGCGAAGACGCGAAGATCTCCATCCGTAACATCCGGCGCAAGGCCAAAGAAACGCTGGACAAGCTCGTCAAGGACGGCGAAGCCGGCGAGGACGAAGGCAGCCGCGCCGAAAAGGAACTGGATGGCCTGACCAAATCGCACGTGGACGGCATCGACGAGCTGCTCAAGCGCAAGGAAGCAGAGCTGCTCGAAGTCTGATGAGCCAGGCAGAGCAGGCCCCCACACAAAGGGCGCGCACCAAGGGGAAACAGTTGCGGAGCAATCCGACGCCCAAGGCCGGCCGGAATCTTCCGGCAGCCATTGTGGTGGGCCTGGGCATGCTGATCGGCGTCCTGGGCGGACTGTTGTTCCTCCCGCTCGGATTCGTGGCTGTCACCACCGGGTTCGCGGTCTTCGGAGTCTGGGAGATCTTCCGCGCCCTCGAGGCGAACGGGACGAGGATGCCCATCGTCCCGGTCATGGTGGGCACAGTCGGCATGCCGTTCGCCGCCTATTTCGGCGGTCTGGAGAGCCTGCTTTTCGCCATGCTCCTGAGCTGCGTTGCAGTTCTCCTCTGGCGTTCAGTGGAGAGCCCTGCCGGATCAGCGAACAGCATCTTTGCCGGCGTGTTCACCCTGGGTTGGGTGCCATTCTTCATAAGTTTCGCAGCCTTGCCGCTGCACGCCGTCGGAGTGGCCACCCCGGTGGGTCTCTGGCCTGGCGGGACCGTGCCGCCCGGGGCCTGGCAGGTGGCCGTAATGCTCCTGCTGGTGGTATCAAACGACACGTTCGGCTATCTCGTGGGCGCGTCCCTGGGCAAACATCCCATGGCCCCGAAGATCAGCCCCAAGAAATCATGGGAAGGCTTCGCCGGATCCATTGCAGGGGCCATGCTGATCGGAATCCTTGCCAGTATTTTCCTGCTGGACAAACCCTGGTGGGTGGGTGTGATCCTCGCCGTGGGCGTGGTCGCAGCGTCCACCGCAGGTGATCTGGCCGAGTCGATGGTCAAACGTGAACTCGGGATCAAGGACATGAGCAGCATCCTGCCCGGACATGGGGGCGTCATGGACCGGCTGGACTCCATTGTTTTCGCCTGTCCCGTGGCATTTGTGCTGTTCGCACTGGTCGCGGTCGTCTGACACGTCCTTAACGGCCCACCTCCGCCGGAGCACCGGCAGCGCCAATAGACTGGTGCGTAACCTGACCCAGCTGAAGAGCAACAAAGGAACAACAGTGGCATTGGACTTTCAACGGAAAATTCCCGCGTCGTTTGATCGCGTGCGGGGCAACGAATTCGGGTACAACGCCAAACAGGTGGACCAGTTCCTCCAGCGGGCCAGGGTGGCGCTCGAGACGCCGAAGGCCGCCATCCGTGCCGTCACCAGCGCCGATGTCCGGGGCGTCTCCTTTGACCCGGTCAAGGGCGGCTACGCTGCCGCCGTCGTCGACGCAGCGCTGGACCGGCTCGAAGACGCCTTCGCCCGCCGCGAACGGGACGAACTGATTGCCGCCAAGGGCGAGGATGCCTGGCTGCGGGAGATCGGCAGCCTCTCCGGTATCCTCCGGGGCCGCCTGCACCGGCCTGACGGTGAGCGCTTCCGCCGCCCGTCAAAAAAGAAGGCCCGCAGTTACAACATCCTGGACGTGGACAATCTTTGCTACGACCTGATCGGCTATCTCCAAGAGGACAAGCCGCTCAGCGTGGACAACGTCCGCCGCGTGGTCTTCCGTCCCGCCGTGGGGAAGGACGGCTACGAGGAGACCCAGGTTGATGCCTTCCTGGACCGCGTGGTTGAACTCATGGCGGCCATCGACTGACGCCATTGACTGACTGAATTAGTCCCCGCCCGGTGGTGCGGGGGAGAGCGGTTCGAAGCGCTGCCTCACGTCGCGGTACTGCCGGCAGCCGTGGAACGTTGAGGCAGCTCCCTCCGGCGGCCCCGCGCGAGAGCCCCCGACCGCTGGTGCGGCATGGAACTCAGCGTTCGGTCACCAATGGCCGTTCGGGAGTGTGCAGCCGGGTCATGACCCGCGCCATGGTCAGCGGAATCCGATTTTTTGTCCCCCATGAGACAAGCACTGTCACGGCGAAGGCGGCGGGCACCGTCCACGCCGCCGGCTGGGCCAGCCAGAACGGCGTGCCGGCTGCGCCCAGGACGGTTCCCCACACCATGGCGCCACCGCAGAGGACAGCGCCGGTCACCATTCCGGCGATGGCGCCGGCGTCGGTGAGCCCGCGCCACCAGATGCCCAGCAGGAGCACCGGGCACACGGTGGAGGCGGTAAACGCGAACACCAGGCCCACACTGCCGGCCAGCGCCAGCGAATCAGTCATCACGGCAAATCCCAGCGGGACCACAGCGGAGACGACGGCGGCGAGCCGGAATCCCCGCACACCGCCGCCCAGCACGTCCTGGCTGATCACGCCCGCCAGGGAGACCACCAGGCCGGAGGTGGTGGACAGGAACGCGGCAAACGCTCCGGCCACCACCAACGCTGAGAGTAGGTCGCCGGCAGTTCCACCGATCAGCTGCCCCGGCAGCAGGAGAACCACCGCGTCCGCCTGCCCTGACCGGGCGAGTTCGGGCGCGAACATCCGCCCCACCAGCCCGTAGGCGGTGGGAAACAGGTAAAACACCGAGAGCAACCCGAGCACGATCAGGGTGGTCCGCCGTGCCGAATGTCCGTCCGGATTCGTGTAGAACCGGACCAGGACGTGGGGGAGTCCCAGCGTGCCGAACAGCAGGGCCACGAGCAGCGAGATGTTCTGGTACGGCCCCGCCGGGGCCAGTCCAGTGGGATTCACGACGGCGGGGGCTACGGCGGCACTCCCGTCACCGGCGAGCGTGAACACGATGAACAGGACGGGCACGGCAATGGCGGTGAGCTTCAGCCAGAACTGGAAGGCCTGCACAAAGGTAATGGAGCGCATGCCACCGGCCACAACGGTCAGGCACACCACAGCAACTACGGCCGCGGAACCTACCCAGGCCGGCAGCCCCGTGGTGATCCGGATGGTCAAGGCCGCGCCATGGAGCTGCGGCACGATGTACAGCCAGCCCACCACAACCACCACCACGCTGGTCACACGGCGGACTGCGCGCGAATCCAGCCTGGCTTCGGTAAAGTCCGGGATCGTGTAGGCACCGGACCGGCGCAGCGGTGCGGCCACAAAGAGCAGCAGCATCAGGTAGCCGGCGGTGTAGCCCACGGGAAACCACAGCGCGTCGGTACCGGACAGCAGGATCAGTCCGGCTACGCCCAGGAAACTCGCCGCAGAGAGGTACTCCCCGCCGATGGCGGAGGCGTTCCACCATGGCCTGACGGTCCGGGAAGCCACATAGAAATCGCCGGTGGTCCGGGAAATCCGCAGGCCATAGAAGCCAATGGCTGCTGTTGCAAGCGAAACCACAACAAGGGCCATTGCACCAACGGCGGGATTCATGAGGTCATCACGTGTCCCCGGCCAGGTCGCGGTAGCGGGCCTCATTCCGCGCGGCGGTCCGGTAGAAAAGCCAGGCACTGAGGCCGATCACGGGATAGATGCCGGCACCGAGCAGGATCCAGTCGAACGGGACGCCCGCGATCCGGGTCTCGGCGAGGCCCGGTACGGCTGCCAGCAGCAACGGGAATGCAGACAGGATCAGCATGAAGCCGATGGCCACCACCAGGGCCAGCCGCAGCTGGGAACGGATCAGGGACCGGACGAAGACCTGTCCCACTTCTGATTCCTCCGCCGCCTCGCGCGACTCGCCGGCGGGCCGGGGTGCCGAGCGCGGAGCGGTGACGCGGACCCGGGTCATGCCTGCGGCCGGATGCGGGTGGCTTCCAGCTTTTCCCTGACCATGGGAAGGTGGCGGCGGCTGATGGGAAGGCCGGCGCCGGCCACCGAAACGCTGGGCTTGTCCGCCGCCAGCTTCATGGACTGCACATGCTTCAGCGCCACCAGGTAGGACCGGTGCGTCCGGATGAACCCGGCCTCCGCCCACTGTTGCTCAAGGTCTGCCAGCGGAACCCGGATGAGATAGCTGGCATCGGCGGTGTGCAGCCGGGCGTAGTCGCCCTGCGCCTGGACATACGTGACGTCGTCGCGCCTGATCATCCTGGTGGTGCCGCCCTGGTCAACGGTGATCATCTCAGGCGCGGCCCCGCCGCCGTCATGAAGCAGCTCGCTGATCCGGCCCACTGACCGGGCCAGCCGGTCGGCCCGGACAGGTTTGAGCAGGTAGTCCACGGCGGCAAGCTCGAACGCTTCCAGCGCGCAGTCCTCGTCCGCGGTGACAAACACCACCGCCGGCGGTTTGCTGCTGCGCGTGATAACGCGTGCAACATCTAGGCCGGACACTGCGGGCATGTGTATATCCAGGAAGACGGCGTCAATCGTTTCGGTGTTCAGAGCCCGCAATGCCTCGGCACCGGAACTCGCCCGGTGGATGACCCCGATCCGGTCATCCTTGCCCAGCAGATAGGCCAGTTCCTCGACGGCGGGTAGCTCGTCGTCGGCGACAAGGACATTAATCATGGTCCTACATTAGCCCGCAGGGGAACGGCCGGGTTCAGGCGTCGTGGCCGGGCTGGGACTTGGGCACGCGCATGGTGATCAGCGTTCCCTCGCCCGGGGCCGTCTCGATCACCAGGCCGTGCTGGTCCCCGTAAACCTGCCGGAGCCGGGCGTCCACGTTGCGCAGCCCCACGTGGTCGCCGTCGTGGTGCCCGGCCAGCATTGACTGGAGCTCGGCAGGATCCATCCCCACGCCGTCGTCCTCTATGGTCACTTCCGCATAGGCACCCGAATCATTGGCCGTAATGGTGATGTGGCCCGCGCCTTCCTTGGCCTCCAGGCCGTGCCTGACGGCATTCTCCACCAACGGCTGGAGGCTCAGGAACGGGATGACGGTGCTCAGGACCTCCGGCGCGATCCGTAGGCTGACCTGGACGCGCTCACCGAAACGGGCACGCTCCAGCAGCAGGTACCGGTCAATGCAGCGCAACTCCTCGGCCAGCGTGGTGAAGTCACCGTGGCGCCGGAAGGAGTACCTCGTGAAATCGGCGAACTCCACCACGAGTTCGCGCGCCCGCTCCGGATCGGTGTTGATGAACGACGCGATGGCGTTCAGCGAGTTGTAGATGAAATGCGGGCTGATCTGGGCACGCAACGCCCGCACTTCAGCTTCCATCAGCAGGGTCCGGGATGCGTCCAGCTCGGCCAGTTCCACCTGGACGGCCACCCAGTCAGCCACTTCGCTGGTGGCCCGGATCAGGCCGGCGCCCGCAGAAGGGGCAAGCGCCGCCACCACGCCCACGACGCGGGACCCGGCACGGACCGGCGCGATGACGGCCGCGAGGCTGCCGGAGACAAGGCCCGCACCCAGGTCCCGCGCCTGTAATACCGCCGTCCGGCCACCGGTCAGGACGTCGGCAGCCAGGTCCATCAGCAGGGGTTTCAGTTCCTCGGCGGCACCATCCCAGGCGAGTACTCCCGCCGTGTCGGTAATCGCCAGCGCATCACAGCCCAGCAGGGCCCTCAGCTGCCGGCTCGCTTTCGCGGCGCCCACCGGATTGAGCCCGGTGCGAAGGTGCTGGCCGGCGCGGGAGGCGGCGTGGAGAGTGTTGTAGGTTGCGCGCTCGGCGTCAGTGCCCAGCTCACGGAAGGACCTGAGCAGCTTGATGCCAACGCCGACGACGACGGCGATCGCCAGCACAATCACCGCAACGGCGGCGGCACTCAGGAGAGGGGAGTCCAGCATGGTGCCCAGCGTAGCGGCGGGCGCCGTTAGGCGCAGCATCGTGACCGTTGAGCGACCGTTCGGGCCGGTGCCCTGCCATGGAGGCCTGCCGCACCGCAGAGTGATTGTAGTCACATTGATCGCATCCTGCACGCAGGCCGGGCCGGTGTGAACCAGGCAATTCTCAATGAGGAGGAACGATGGGTAACGATGCCCACACTCCGGACGCAGCGGCGTCCGTGGACTTTGAACAGGTCCAGTCGACCGAGCGGTTCCAAAAACTGCGCAAACGTCACCGCAGCTTTGTGTTCCCCATGGCAGTCGCTTTCCTGCTGTGGTACTTCGCGTACGTCCTGCTGGCTGACTACGCCGTAGGGTTTATGTCCACCAAAGTGTGGGGCAACATCAACGTCGGCCTGATCCTGGGCCTGCTGCAGTTCGTTTCCACGTTCGCCATCACCGGCTTTTACGTCAGCTACTCCAACCGGAAACTGGACCCCATCGCGGCAGAGATCCGCCACGAAATCGAGGGTCATGAGTTTGATAAGCACGGAAACATCGTGAGCGGAGAGAAGAAATGATCGGGATTGCCACAGCGGTTGACGTTGCCGACCTGAAGGAAACCACGCTGCTCAACATGGGCATCTTCGGCCTGTTTGTCGCCGTCACCATGGTGATCGTGATCCGGGCCAGCCGGAACAACAAGACCGCGGCAGACTACTACGCCGCGGGCCGGTCCTTCACCGGCTCGCAGAACGGAACGGCCATTGCCGGCGACTACCTGTCCGCAGCCTCCTTCCTGGGCATCACCGGAGCCATCGCCATCAACGGCTACGACGGCTTCATGTACTCCATCGGGTTCCTGGTGGCCTGGCTGGTAGCCCTGCTGCTGGTGGCCGAACTGCTCCGCAACACCGGCAAGTTCACCATGGCCGACGTGCTCTCCTTCCGGCTGCAGCAGCGCCCGGTCCGCATCGCGGCGGCCATCTCAACCCTGGCCGTCTGCTTCTTCTACCTGCTGGCGCAGATGGCCGGAGCCGGCAGCCTGGTCTCCCTGCTGCTGGGCATCAGCGACTGGGGCGGACAGGCCCTGGTGATCATCGTCGTCGGCGCCCTGATGATCATGTACGTACTCATCGGCGGCATGAAAGGCACCACCTGGGTGCAGATCATCAAGGCGATCCTCCTGATCTCCGGCGCGGCCGTGATGACCTTCTGGGTGCTCGCCATCTATGGGTTCAACGTCTCCAGCCTCCTCGGTGCGGCGGCTGATACGGCCAACAACCCGGCTGTGCTGAACCCCGGCCTGCAGTACGGCAAGTCCGAAACCTCCAAGCTGGACTTCATGTCCCTCGGCCTCGCCCTGGTTCTGGGCACGGCAGCCCTCCCGCACGTCCTGATGCGCTTCTACACCGTCCCCACAGCCAAGGAAGCCCGCAAGTCCGTGGTCTGGTCCATCTGGCTGATCGGCATCTTCTACCTGTTCACCCTGGTCCTGGGCTACGGTGCCGCAGCACTGGTCGGCGCCGACACCATCAAGTCGGCTCCGGGCGGCGTCAACTCCGCAGCACCGCTGCTCGCCTTCTACCTCGGCGGCCCGCTGCTCCTGGGTTTCATTTCCGCCGTGGCGTTCGCCACGATCCTGGCGGTGGTGGCCGGCCTGACCATCACCGCGGCGGCATCTTTTGCCCACGACATCTACGCCAGCGTCATCTCCAAGGGCAAGGCCGACGCCGACACCGAGGTCAAGGTGGCCCGGCGCACCGTTGTGGTCATCGGTGTGATGGCCATCCTGGGCGGCATCTTCGCCAACGGCCAGAACGTGGCCTTCCTCGTGGCCCTGGCCTTCGCCGTCGCGGCGTCGGCCAACCTGCCCACCATCATCTACTCCCTGTTCTGGCGCCGGTTCACCACCCAGGGCGCGGTGTGGAGCATGTACGGCGGTTTGGGCTCGGCGATTATCCTGATCATCTTCTCGCCGGTGGTTTCCGGTGCCAAGACGTCAATGATCGCAGGGGCCAACTTCGCCTTCTTCCCCTTAAGCAACCCCGGCATTGTGTCCATCCCGCTGGCGTTCCTGCTCGGCTGGCTTGGGACGGTTCTGGACAAGAGGCGCGAGGACACTGCCAAACAGGCCGAAATGGAAGTACGCTCCCTGACCGGTGTGGGCGCGGAGAAAGCCGTGGACCACTGACACGGTGAAAGCCGATCCTGCTGCTGATCGACGCAGCTGATCGTGATGCAAGGAAAAGAGTCCCCGTGCCGTAGGCACGGGGACTCTTTCTAGCCTGGTTGCCCGGTGCTACGCCTGGGGCTTGAGCTTGATGTTGATCATTTTCAGCTCGTCGGTTCCTTCGAAGCGGTAGACGAGATCGATCTTCTTGTCGCCGTCGCAGGTGATGAGGCCGGCCACGTCGGCCGCCTTGGTGCCGTTCTCCGTGCTGGCCTTCACCTCGTTGTAGGCAGTCTTGCAGGTGCTATCCATCTCCAGCGTCTTGATGCCGGCGATGAAGTCCTCCTTGGTCAGCTGTTCACGGAGGGCGGGGTCAAGATAGTCGTCGTAGGCCTTGGAACTGTCGCCGGCAATCACCAGCTTCGTGAAGCCGTCGGCCAGGCCCCGGGCATGGTTGGTGGCTCCGTTGACGATGTTGACCAGGATGAGGACGCCGACGACCGCCAGCAGCAGGACACCGCCCACAACGCCGAGGATGGTCCACAGCTTCCGGCGGTTTCGCGCCGGGGGTTCTTGTCCGGGCAGCCCGAACGGCCCCTCTGACGAGTATTGACCGGGTTCACCGTACTGTGCGGGTGGGCCGAACTGAGACGGCGCACCGTACCGCTGCGGGTTGCCGGGCAGTGGTGGCGCGGCATGCTGCCCGGGGTTGCCGGGCGGCACTGATGGTTGTGCGGGCCAGGCTGCCGGATGGACCGGCTGGTACGGTTCCTGAGGATTGCTCACGATGGAGCCTTTCCGGCAACGCACTGGCACTGCCTTATTGTTGGGACCCGCTGAACGGCACCCATGGATTCACCTTGGAACAGCCTATAACCCAGCCCGCCGGGGCTGGGTATCGGGGCAGTAATAAGGGCTGCTGGCCCTAAGCGTCTCCGGATCCCCGCTCGAGCAGCGGCTGGATGCGGAAGGGGATGAGTTCGCCCATGGCCAGTGCGGTGTCCGTCCTGTCCACTCCATCGCACGCCAGGATCTTGCCGTTGATCCGGAAGAGGTCCTCGGCGTCCAGGGCCACTACCCGGAGCAGGAGGTCAGCGGAGCCGGTGAGGCCGTAGCCTTCCAGGATTTCCGGAATGCCGGCGAGGTCATGGGCGAGCTGTCCCAGTTTCTGCTGCTGGACATGGACGGAAATGAACGCCATGAGCGGATAGCCCAGGGACGCCGGGTTGATCCGCCGTTCAAAGGACAGGAAGACGTGCTTCTTCTCCAGCTGAGCCATGCGCGCCTGCACGGTGTTCCGGGACAGCCCCAGCTTCTGGGCCAACGCCACCACCGTCCGCCGGGGGTCGCGGGCCAGGGCCGAGAGCAGCCGCGTGTCTGTGCCATCCAAAGCTTGCATAATGCGCAACTTTAGCACGGTGAGTGCAGTGCAAACAGGGCATTATGCGCAGTATTCGCCGCGGTGGTTGTACCCATTGGGCATTGTGAGTAGGGTCACAAATATCCGGGGCAACGGCGCCCGGACGGCCGGCAGCGGGCGGGACCACAAGTCCCCAGGCTCCGGTCAAACGACGTGAGAAGGTTGCGTGCCATCGTGTCTACAGACAGGAACCTGATCCAGCTGATTACCCCGGCAGGGGAGCGGATCAGCCACCCGGAGTTCGATCCCTGGGTGAAGGACATCGGGGATGAGCAGTTGTGTTCCCTCTACGAGGACCTGACGGTCATCCGGCGGATCGATGTGGAGGCCACCGCCCTCCAGCGTCAGGGCGAGCTCGGCCTCTGGCCCCCGTTGCTGGGGCAGGAGGCGGCGCAAGTCGGTTCCGGCAGGGCCCTGCGCGAGGACGACTTCGTCTTCGCCAGCTATCGGGAAAACGGTGTGGCGTACTGCCGCGGCGTGGACCTGACGGACATCACTCGGGTGTGGCGTGGCACTGCCTCCTCCGGATGGGATCCGTACACCGTGAATATGGCCACCCCGCAGATCATCATCGGCGCGCAGACGCTGCATGCCACCGGTTACGCCATGGGCATCCAGAACGACGGCGCGGACTCGGTGGCGGTGACGTACTTCGGCGACGGTGCCACCAGCGAAGGCGACGTCAACGAGGCCATGGTCTTTGCCGCCAGCTTCCAGGCGCCCGTGGTCTTCTTCTGCTCGAACAACCACTGGGCAATTTCGGAGCCCGTGCGGTTGCAGTCCCACATCCAGATCGCAGACCGGGCCACTGGATTCGGTATTCCGAGCCTCAGGGTGGACGGCAATGATGTGCTGGCCGTTATGGCAGCGACGCGCGTGGCATTGGACCGTGCCCGGCATGGCGGTGGACCCACGTTCATCGAAGCCGTCACGTACCGCATGGGACCGCACACCACCGCTGACGATCCCACCCGCTACCGTGACGCCAACGAACTGGAGGACTGGGCTGCGAAGGACCCCATCCAGCGGGTCAAGGCCCTGCTGGAACGCAAAGGCCTCCTCACGGGTCAGGTCCAGCAGCACGTTCACGACAAGGCAGAGGCTGTCGCCCGAGAAATCCGTTCGGGCTGCATCGGCATGCCGGATCCGGAGCCGATGGACATCTTCAAGCATGTGTACAGCGCGCCCAACTCGTGGCTGGACCGGCAGCAGGACCACTACGCCCGTTACCTGGCTTCCTTCGGCGATCCCGCGGGAGCCACCTCAGAAGAAGGTGCACGCTGATGACCCAGTTGACCTTTGCCCGCGCCATCAATTCCGGCCTGCGCAAATCCCTCGAAAACGATCCAAAAGTCATCCTCATGGGCGAGGATATCGGCACCCTCGGGGGTGTTTTCCGGGTGACCGACGGCCTCCAGAAAGATTTCGGCACCCACCGTGTGGTGGACACCCCGCTGGCCGAGTCGGCCATCATGGGCACCGCCGTCGGCCTCGCGTACCGCGGTTACCGCCCGGTGGTGGAGATCCAATTCGACGGCTTCATCTATCCTGCTTTCGACCAAATCGTGAGCCAGGTGGCGAAGCTGCACTACCGCACGCAGGGGGCCGTGAAGATGCCCATCACCATCCGCGTCCCGTTCGGGGGCGGCATCGGCTCGCCCGAGCACCACTCCGAGTCGCCCGAGGCGTACTTCACGCATACCTCGGGTCTTCGCGTGGTCAGCGTCTCCAACCCGCAGGACGCCTACACCGTGATCCAGCAGGCCATCCTCTCCGATGACCCGGTACTGTACTTCGAACCCAAGCGCCGCTACCACGACAAGGGTGAAGTGGATGAGGGCATCGATCCGCGCACCGCGCTGCCGATGGACACCGCCCGCGTTGTCGCTGAGGGCACTGACGTGACGCTGGTGGCCTACGGGCCGTTGGTGAAGACGGCCAGGGACGCAGCAACCGCCGCCGCCGACGAAGGCATCTCCATCGAGGTCATCGACCTGCGCTCGCTGGCACCCGTGGACTACGCCACCGTGGAAGCCTCCGTCCGGAAAACGGGCAGGCTCGTGGTCACCCATGAAGCCGGCCAGTCCGGTGGCCTGGGCGCCGAAGTTGCAGCCAGCATCACGGAGCGGTGCTTCTCCCACCTCGAAGCCGCCCCCGTCCGTATCACCGGGTTCGATATTCCCTACCCGTACTCCAAGCTCGAAATGCACCATCTGCCCGGCCTGGACCGGATCCTCGACGGCGTGGACCGCGCCCTCGGACGCCCGAACTCCCTCAGCGGGCTGGAAGGATGAGCGCCACCATGATCAAGGAATTCAGGCTCCCGGACCTCGGCGAAGGCCTCACGGAATCCGAAATCCTCAGCTGGAAGGTGGCAGTGGGGGACACCGTGACGCTGAACCAGGTCATCGCCGAGGTGGAAACCGCAAAGGCCGTAGTTGAGCTGCCGTCACCTTTCGCGGGCGTGATCACTGCCCTCCATGAAGAGCCGGGATCCATCGTGGAGGTCGGCAAGCCGATCGTCTCCTTCGAAGTAGCGGACGACGGCGGCGCCTCACCTTCAGGGGCTGCGCCCGCCGGGGCGGCCACTGCTGCGGCGGGGACCGCTAAACGCGAGCCGAACCTGGTTGGGTACGGCGCCGTCGTCGAAAGTTCGGGGCGCCCTGCCCGCCGGGCCCGCAACTTCATAACCCCGGTGGTTGAGCCTGTTCGTGGCTCGGTGGTCGAGCCGGTCATGACAGAAACCCCGGTGGTCGAGCCGGTCGAAACCGAGCCCGTCGAAACCCTGCCTGTCGAAAGCCTGCCAGTCGGAACCAGGCCCGCCGACACCGTGGAGCGTCCACGCTCCACCCCGCCGGTCCGGAAACTGGCCAAAGACCTCGGCGTCGAGCTGGCCGCGGTCGCGGGCACCGGAGCCGGCGGACTGATCACGCGGGAGGATGTCCAGAATTTTGTTGGCGGCGGGGAATTGTCGGCGCCGGTGCGCCACCTTTCCGCCGTATCGGATTCGGTTTCCGCCGCGGGGCTGGGAGCACAGGGCGGTCGGGAAGTCCGCACTCCGATCAAGGGCGTCCGCAAGTTCACGGCGGCTGCGATGGTGGCTAGTGCGTTCACGGCACCCCATGCCACGGAATTCCTCACCGTGGATGTCACGCCCACCATGGACCTGCTTGCCAAGCTGAAGGCGAGCCGCGCCTTTTCCGGCTACAAGCTCACGCCGCTGACGCTGGTGGCCAAGGCTGTGCTGATCGCGCTGCGGCGGAACCCGTCGCTTAACTCGCGGTGGGAGGAGGCAAGCCAGGAGATCGTGCAGTTCAACTACGTGAACCTGGGCATCGCCGCCGCGACTCCCCGCGGGCTCACCGTACCGAACATCAAGGACGCGGACACCCTGTCATTGCTGGAACTCTCCGAAGCCCTGACCGGGCTGACCGAGACGGCACGGGCCGGCAAAACCGCCCCGGCAGACCTGTCCGGTGGCACCATCTCCATCACGAACATCGGGGTCTTCGGCATCGACGCGGGTACGCCCATCCTGAACCCCGGCGAGGCAGGCATCCTGGCCATGGGGGCTGTGCGGAAGATGCCCTGGGAATTCCAGGGTGAGGTGGCCCTGCGGCAGGTCATGACGCTGAGCCTGTCCTTTGATCATCGACTCGTGGACGGGGAGCAGGGCTCGCGGTTCCTTGCCGATGTTGGCGCCATCTTGGCTGAACCCGGCATGGTGCTCACGATGGTCTAGGCCGGGCGGCAACGGCCCCGGCCTAACCCAGGAGAGCGGGCCGTTCTTGTGGCCAGGAACACGGGAGGCCCCGCTCTTGTGGTCAGGAGGCCTGGGGCACGTCCACCGTGAGTGCCGCCAGGGCCATGCTCTCGAGAAGTGGCCGGGCCGTTTTGGGTGCGATCTTGCGTCCGTGGTTTCGCACCGAGTGCGGCGTGGAGTTGATCAGGCCGAACGTAGCGTGGGCCCGCATCCGCAGTTCGACGGCGTCGGTGGCCGGATGCAGCAGCGCCAGGACCTCCACCCAAATCTCCACGTAGTTCCGCTGCAGTGCCCGTACCTCGGACTGGTCCTTCTGGCTGAGGTTGCTGAAATCCCGGTCCTGCACCCGGATCACGTCGGGCTTGCCCAGCGCGAACTCCACCTGGAACCCCACCAGCCTACGGAGCGCTGCGAGAGGGTCCGTGGTCTCGGCGATGACGCGCCGGCCGCCGTCGAGCAGCTCCCGGCTGACGGTGAGCAGCAGATCTCCCAACACCGCCTGCTTGCCCTGGAAGTGGCGATAGACGGCCGGACCGCTGACCCCGGCTGCGGCGCCCAGGTCTTCCAGCGACACCCGGTTGAACCCGTGCAGGGCGAAGAGTGCCGCGGCGGCGGCAAGCAGCGCCTGGCGGCGATTCTCCTTCGCCTGGCTTCGGGGCGTTCCGGGAGCTGTTTGCGCTGCCGGGGCCGCGGGTGTTCCGGGAACGGACTGCGTTGCCGAAGTAGCCCGCGTTGCTGAACCGGGCTGTGTTGCTGAACCAGGTTGGGCTGGCAGGGCCGGTGTGGACGGCTTGACCGGTCGGGTGGTGGGCACGCTTTTCCTCCTTGGACCAGCAAATTCTAGCAACGCCTCGTTATGTTGGACATCACAGTTAATAGAGACTAACCTGAATTCCAGTTATAAAGCATTAACCGAGCTGGCCTTAGTGGTTCTCGCCGGAGCCTTGGTGGCTTTCAAAAGATGAGGAACGGACGCAGTCGATGGAGACCCTCGCCAGCCGGCTTGATGCCGCAAGTGAAGTGTTTGCTGCAAACAGCGCTGCGCAGCTCGCGCTAGCCGCCGAGCTCCGGACCACGCTGGCTGACGCCGCGTTGGGCGGGCCGGAGAAGTCGCGGGAGCGCCATGTGGGCCGCGGGAAGCTGCTGCCTCGTGAGCGCATCGACCGGCTGCTGGATGACGGCAGTCCGTTCCTGGAGATCGCCCCGCTGGCGGCCAACGGCATGTACAACAACGAGTCGCCCGGCGCCGGGGTGATTGCCGGTATCGGTTTCGTCCACGGCCGCCAGGTGCTGGTGATTTCCAACGACGCCACTGTCAAGGGCGGCACTTATTATCCGATGACGGTGAAGAAGCACCTCCGCGCCCAGGAGATAGCGCTGGAGAACCGGCTGCCGTGCATCTACCTGGTGGACTCGGGCGGGGCGTTCCTTCCGAAGCAGGACGAAGTCTTCCCGGACAAAGAACACTTCGGCCGGATCTTCTTCAACCAGGCGAAAATGTCCGCTGCCAAGATCCCGCAGATCGCTTCCGTGATGGGTTCCTGTACGGCCGGCGGCGCCTACGTTCCGGCGATGAGCGATGAGACGGTGATCGTCCGGAACCAGGGCACCATCTTCCTGGGCGGTCCGCCGCTGGTGAAAGCAGCCATCGGCGAAATCGTGACCGCTGAGGAACTGGGCGGCGGTGACGTGCACTCGAGGATTTCCGGGGTCACGGACCATCTCGCCGAGAACGACGAACACGCCCTGCAGATCATCCGCGACATCGTGGCCACCCTGCCGAAGCCGGCCGCCCCCGCGTGGGATGTGGACACCGCCGTCGAACCTGTTGCGGACCCCGCCGAGCTGTATGGGGCCGTGCCCACAGACGTAAATGCGCAGTACGACGTGCACGAGGTCATAGCCCGGTTAGTGGACGGCAGCAAGTTCCACGAGTTCAAGAAGGAGTACGGCACCACCCTGGTCACGGGCTTCGCCAAGCTTCACGGCCACCCGGTGGGCATCGTGGCCAACAACGGCGTGCTCTTCAGCGAGTCCTCACTCAAAGGCGCGCACTTCATCGAACTGTGCGACCAGCGGGGAATTCCCTTGGTCTTCCTGCAGAACATTTCCGGGTTCATGGTGGGCAGGGATTCCGAGCAGGGCGGCATTGCCAAGAACGGCGCCAAGATGGTCACCGCCGTCGCCACCGCCCGTGTTCCCAAGCTGACCGTCGTGATCGGCGGATCCTTCGGTGCGGGCAACTACTCCATGTGCGGCCGGGCCTACTCGCCGCGCTTCCTCTGGATGTGGCCGGCCAGCCGGATCTCCGTCATGGGCGGCAACCAGGCCTCCAGCGTCCTCGCCACGGTCAAGCGTGACCAGTACGAGGCCCGTGGCGAGGAATGGTCCGCCGAAGGCGAGGAAGCCTTCAAGGCCCCGATCAAACAGCAATACGAGGACCAGGGCAGCCCGTACTACTCCACCGCCCGACTCTGGGACGACGGCATCATCGACCCCGCGGATACCCGCACCGTCCTGGGACTGGCGCTCGACGTCGTCTCCCGCACCCCGCTGCCGGAGACCTCCTTCGGCCTTTTCCGGATGTGAGCCAGCCATGACCGTTTCCTTGCCTGCCGTTCCTTCAACAACCCGGCAGAAACCGCTGTTCACCACCGTGCTTATCGCCAACCGCGGGGAGATCGCCTGCCGCGTCATCCGCACCCTGCGTGCACTGGGCATCCGTTCCGTAGCCGTCTACAGCGACGCCGACGCCGGGGCCCGGCACGTACGCGAGGCTGACACTGCCGTGCGGATCGGCCCTGCCGCTGCTGCAGAGAGCTACCTGAAGGTCGAGGCCATCATCCAGGCGTGCCGCGACACCGGCGCCGAAGCCGTGCACCCCGGCTACGGCTTCCTCAGCGAGAACGTCGATTTTGCCCGGGCCCTCGAAGCTGCCGGCATCACCTTCGTCGGCCCCGGAGTTGAGTCCCTGAACGTCATGGGAGACAAGATCCGCTCCAAGAACCACGTGGCCGGTTACGGAGTTCCTGTGGTGCCGGGCATCGCCGAGCCGGGCATGACGGACACGCAGCTGATCGGGGCCGCGGCCGCCGTCGGATTCCCGCTGCTCATCAAACCGTCGGCGGGCGGCGGCGGGAAGGGCATGCACATCGTGGAACGCCCCGAGGAGCTCGAAGCCACGCTGGCCACCGCCCGCCGTGTCGCCGCCAGCGCCTTTGGCGACGACACGCTGTTCCTGGAGCGGCTGGTCAGCACCCCGCGGCACATCGAAGTCCAGGTCCTTGCCGATAACCACGGCAACGTGATCCATCTGGGGGAGCGGGAGTGCTCGCTGCAGCGCCGCCACCAAAAGGTGATTGAGGAAGCGCCGTCGCCGTTGCTTGAGTCATTGCACGACGGCGGCGCCACCCGGGCGCGGATCGGCGAGGCCGCCTGCCAGGCGGCACGGAGCGTCCACTACAGCGGAGCGGGAACTGTGGAGTTTCTGGTCTCCGACGAGGCCCCTGACGAGTTCTTCTTTATGGAGATGAACACCCGCCTCCAGGTGGAGCACCCGGTCACCGAAATGGTCACCGGCGTCGACCTGGTCGAATGGCAGGTGCGGATCGCCGCCGGCGAGGAACTGACCGTCCGCCAGGCCGACGTCGAACTTAAAGGCCACGCCGTCGAAGCCCGCGTCTACGCCGAAGTCCCGGAGCGGAACTTCATGCCGTCCACGGGGACCGTGCTCCTGCTGGACGAAATGCCCGATCAGGCAGCCGGCACGATCCGGGTGGACTCGGCCCTGCTGGAGGGGCTGCAGATCTCCTCCAGCTACGATCCCATGATTTCCAAGGTCATCGCGTGGGGCCCGGACCGCACCGTTGCCCTGGACACCCTGGACGCTGCCCTCGCCGGGTATACCGCGCTTGGCATTGACACGAATGTTGAGTACCTGCGGCTGCTGATCAACGACGACGACGTCCGCGCAGGGCATCTCGACACCGGCCTGATCGAGCGCAAGATGCCGGACTTCGAGTTCCGGCGGATCAACGACGCCGAACTGGTCGCGGCCGCCCTATGCGCCGTCGTGAGCGGGGAACAGGACAGCACGGTGACGCCCTCCGGTCCGTGGCAGGTCCCTAACGGCTGGCGGATCGGCGCGCCGGCGCCCCGGCGGATCAGCCTGGGAACGCCCGACGGCGGCATCGAAACAGTGAGTGTCACAGGCCAAGTGGCCGCCGGCCCGGTCCAGGTCCGCGTCGGCGAGGGGCCGTGGCGTAAGGCCTCCCTGCGCTTTTCCCGGCGCGACCATGCGGAGGTGACCCTCGACGGCGAAGCCACGGAGTATTCGCTGGCCCCGGTGTCGTGGGGTCCCGGCGGCCCGGGCCCGGGCAACCCGGCCTCCGGCGGTCCCGCGGAACTGTTCCTCGGCAACGGCGGCTGGTCCTGCCGGCTGGACGTACTGACGCGGGAGTCACGACTCGTCCGCCTGCTCGCCGCCATCCATCGCGAGGAAAGCACCGCCGACCCCGAGGTCCGCTCGCCCATGCCCGGCACGGTGGTGTCCGTAGCCGTCAGCAACGGCGACACCGTGGAAGCCGGCCAGGTTCTCCTCGCCGTGGAAGCCATGAAGATGGAGCACCAGCTGGTTGCAGAGGTGGCCGGCACGGTCCATATCAGCGTCAAGGCCGGCCAGCCGGTCAAAGCGGACCAGGTGCTGGCCACCATCCACCTTTCAAGCACGGATTCAGACGCGGATTCACTGCAGGATTCCAACAACACAGGCAAGGGAGCCTAGCCATGACAGATTTTGAACTCAGCGACGAATACCAGGACCTCAGCGACACCGTCCGGGACTTCGCGGACAACGTGGTGGCGCCGGTCTCCGCGAAGCACGATGAAGAACACAGCTTCCCCTATGAAGTGGTGTCCCAGATGGCAGACATGGGCCTGTTCGGGCTGCCTTTCCCGGAAGAGCACGGCGGGATGGGCGGGGACTACTTCGCCCTGGCGCTCGCCCTCGAACAGCTGGGCCGGGTGGACCAATCCGTGGCCATCACGCTGGAAGCCGGCGTCTCCCTCGGCGCGATGCCGGTGTACCGCTTCGGCACCGATGCGCAGAAGGAGGAGTGGCTTCCGCTGCTGGCCTCGGGCAAGGCGCTCGCCGGCTTTGGACTCACGGAGCCGGAAGCCGGCTCTGACGCCGGCGGGACCAAAACCCACGCCCGGCGGGAGAGTGTCGGAGACAAGACCATGTGGGTGATCAACGGCAACAAGGAATTCATCACCAACTCCGGCACGGACATCACGCGGCTCGTGACGGTCACCGCCGTCACCGGGCAGCACGAGCGCAAAGACGGCAGCATCAAAAAGGAAATCTCCACCATCCTGGTGCCCACCAACACCCCCGGATTCAAGGCCGAAAAGGCCTACAACAAGGTGGGCTGGAATGCTTCGGACACCCACCCCCTGACGCTCAAGGATGTCCGCGTGCCGGAGGCAAACCTGCTCGGCAAAGAGGGCCGCGGCTACGCCAACTTCCTGTCCATCCTGGACGAAGGCCGCATCGCCATCGCCGCACTGGCCACCGGCGCAGCCCAGGGCTGCGTTGATCTGTCCGTGAAGTACGCCAAGGAACGCAGGGCCTTCGGCCACAACATCGGCAAGTACCAGGCCATCTCCTTCAAGATCGCCCGCATGCAGGCCCGGGCGCACACGGCCCGCCTGGCTTACTACGACGCCGCGTCCAGGATGCTGGCGGGGAAGCCGTTCAAGACGCAGGCCGCCATCGCTAAGATGGTCGCAGGCGAGGCGGCCATGGACAACGCGCGGGATGCCACCCAGGTATTCGGCGGCTATGGCTTCATCAACGAATTCACCGTGGCACGCCACTACCGCGACTCCAAGATCCTTGAAGTCGGCGAGGGCACCACGGAAGTCCAGCTGATGCTCATCGCCCGCGATCTCGGACTATAGCCGGCCTGAAAGGATCACTGATGATTAACAAGGTTGTTGCCAGCGCCGAGGAAGCCATTGCGGACATTCCCGACGGCGCGTCGCTCGCGGTGGGAGGGTTCGGCCTCTGTGGAATCCCGGTAGCCCTGATCGATGCCCTGCACCGGCACGGTACCAAGGACCTCGAAACCGTGAGCAACAACTGCGGCGTGGACGACTGGGGGCTCGGCGTCCTGCTCCGCGACGGCAGGATCCGGCGGACCGTCGGTTCCTACGTCGGCGAGAACAAGGAGTTCGCGCGCCAGTACCTATCCGGTGAGCTTGAGGTGGTGCTGACCCCGCAGGGAACGCTGGCGGAGAAGCTCCGGGCCGGCGGCGCCGGGATCCCCGCTTTCTACACCAAGGCCGGGGTCGGCACGCAGGTGTCCGACGGCGGCCTGCCGCAAAAGTACGACGCCGACGGCGGCATCGCCATCGCCTCTTCCCCCAAGGAAGTGCGGACTTTCAATGACGTGGATTATGTCCTGGAGGAATCTCTGACACCCGATTTCGGACTGGTCCACGCCTGGAAAGGCGACCGCCACGGCAACCTGGTCTTCCACGCCACCGCCATGAACTTCAACCCGCTCTGCGCCATGGCGGGAAAAATCACCATCGCCGAGGTGGAGGAGCTGGTGGAACCGGGGGAACTCGACCCGGAACACGTCCACACGCCCGGCATTTTTGTCCAGCGGGTGGTAGTTGTGCCGGCCGGTGAGAAGCGGATCGAAAAGCGGACCGTCGCCCTTGCACAGGCCGCGGCAACCGAACAGGCAGAAGCGTAGCCATGGAGTCCAACAGCACGCAGGGCGCGCCTCCCCGCCCCGAAGCCGTCCGGCCGGAATACCGTCGCGCCGCCGTCGGCCATCCGGAAGGCACCAATCCGGAGGCCAAGGGGTGGACCCGCAACGAACTGGCCGCCCGGGTGGCCCAGGAGCTCAGCAACGGGCAGTACGTCAACCTGGGCATCGGCATGCCCACGCTCATTCCCAACTACATCCCGGCAGGCGTCGAGGTGGTGCTCCACTCGGAGAACGGGATCCTGGGCGTGGGACCGTACCCCGCGGAGGACGCAGTCGATCCGGACCTCATCAACGCCGGCAAGGAAACCGTCACGGTCAACAAGGGTGCCGCGTTCTTTGACTCCGCCTCATCGTTCGGCATGATCCGCGGCGGGCATGTGGATGTGGCCGTGCTCGGCGCCATGGAAGTGGCGCAGAACGGGGACCTGGCCAACTGGATGATCCCGGGCAAGATGGTCAAAGGCATGGGCGGGGCCATGGACCTGGTCTTCGGCGCCAAGAAGGTGATCGTGATGATGGAGCACGTAGACCGCAACGGCAACCCCAAAATCGTGGAGAACTGCTCGCTGCCGCTGACCGGCATGGCCTGCGTGGACCGGATCATTACCGACCTCGCCGTGATCGACGTCGTCACCGAAGGCGGGCGGTCCCGGCTGGTGCTCCGCGAACTGGCCCCCAACGTGTCCGTGGAGGACGTGGCGGCGGCCACCGGCGCCGAACTGTTCGAAGAAGACCAGGAACTCACCGTATGACGGCGGACAATCCACGGGTCATCGAACAGCGCGGCCTGTACTTTGACGAGTTCGAACAAGGCGTTGTCTACGCGCACCGGCCCGGCCGCACCGTGACCGAGGCGGACAACGTCCTGTTCACCACGCTCACCATGAACACCCAGGCCCTGCACCTGGACGCCGCCTGGAGCGCGGGGCAGCCGTTCGGCCAGCGGCTGGTCAACTCCATGTTCACGCTGTCCACCCTGGTGGGACAGTCCGTATCGCAGCTCACCCAGGGCACCATCATCGCCCAGCTTGGCCTGACGGACGTCTCCTTCCCGCACCCGCTGTATCACGGCGACACGCTCTACACCGAGACGGTGATCACCGGGAAACGGCTCTCGGGATCGCGTCCCGGCCAGGGGATAGTGACCATGCGACACACGGGCAGGAACCAGGACGGCACCGTGGTGGCGCTGGCTACGCGGAGCTGCCTTATGTGGACCCGGGACGCCCACCTGGGGCGGTCCTCCGGACAACAGGTGCAGCCTGCAGGAGCTGAAAAGGGGAGCGTGCAGGGCCCCGAAAAGGGGACAATGTCCGTATGACATTTGTGATGGGTCCTGCCCTGCTCTTCTGCCCTGCCGACCGTCCCGAGCGTTTCCCCAAGGCTGCCCAACGCGCGGATGCTGTCATCGTGGACCTCGAGGACGCAGTGGCACCTGCGGACAAGCAGCGGGCGCGCGGCGCGGTCCTGGCCCAGTTGGGTGCTGGCGGGGAGGGGCCTGAGCTCGATCCCAGCCGCACCATCGTCAGGATCAACCCGGCCGGCACCGAAGAGTTCGAGAAGGACCTGCACTGCCTGGCCCACACGCCGTACCGGACGGTGATGCTGGCCAAGGCAGAGAGCGCGGCACAGCTCGAAGCCCTGGCGGACTATCATGTCATCGCCCTGTGCGAAACCGCCGTCGGGATACTCAACGCACCCGCCATCGCGGCAGCCCCCAACGTGGTGGCACTGATGTGGGGTGCCGAGGACCTCCTGGCATCCCTCAGCGGCACGTCCAGCAGAACGGACGACGGCGGCTACCGTGCCGTGGCGCTGCACGCCCGGTCCGCGGTGTTGCTCGCCGCACGGGCTTTTGGAAAAGAAGCCGTGGACGCCGTGTACGTCAACATCCCGGACATTGAAGGGCTGGCGCTGGAGGCTGCCGATGCCGCAGCGTCAGGATTCGGCTCCAAAGCCTGTATCCACCCCACGCAGGCGGCCGTTGTCAGGGGCGCCTACGCCCCTTCCGAGGCCGACGTCGCCGCCGCCACGGAACTGCTGCGGGCCGCCGCTGCCGCTGGATCCGGTGTGTTCCAGCACGGGGGCAAAATGATCGACGGCCCTATCCTCAAGCACGCGGAAGCCACCATCCGCCGGGCCGGCATCCACTCCTAGGGCTACCGGGTCAGAATCACCAAGGTCAGAATCACCAGGGTCAGAATCACCAGGGTCAGAATCACCGCCGCCGCCCGCCGGAACCGCGGAGGGACAGCGGCGGGATGGCCTCGTAGAGCGGCGTCCGGACCCAGCGCTCGCCCGTCTCCCGGAACTCGGCCCTGGTGGCGAAACGGTAGAGGTAGCTGTTGACACGCACCCAACGCGGCGGATCGCCGTCGAACGGGTCCGCACGGAGAAGCCGCAGCGTCTGCGGGTCCGCCTCCAGCAGCTTCGTGAGGAACGCGTAAAACCACTCCTCGTGGACCGTGCGCAACGGCAGGAACCACATCAGCCAGTCCAGCCGCAGGTGGTACGGCGCCCACTGGCGTGGCAGCCGGCGCACGTCTCCGGGTTTGCCCTTAAACGCATATTCGCGCCACTCGGTCGAGTCCTCAGGTTCCTCGTCCAGGGTGCCCTCCACCACGATCTCGACGCGGTGCTTGGTCACGGTGCCAAACGCGCCGTACGTGTTGACCAGCTGCCAGCGGTTGAAGCTGGCATTCATCAGCTGCCCTTTGGAGAGCAGGTTGCGTAGCGGCCAGTAGCTGAGCGCCACCAGCAGGACGGTGGCCACCACGGTGATGGCAAGCCAGTACGGGGGATTGCCGCGGCTGTCTTCCGGGGGATTCCAATCCAGCGGCAGGAATGGCAATACGGCGTTGGCCACGGGGTCGCTTACCGCGGCGAAGGCCAGCACAATGGCCATCCAGTTAAGCCACGCAAAATTGCCGCTGGCCACCAGCCACAGCTGGGTGAAGATGATGATGCCGGCGGCGGCGCTTGCCAGGGGCTGGGGTGCGAAGAGGAAGAGCGGCACCACCAGCTGGGCGAAATGGTTCCCCAGGACCTCGAGCCGGTGGAATGGTTTGGGCAGGAGATGCGCCTGGCGGCTCAAAGGCCCCGGCATGGGCTGGGTTTCGTGGTGGTAGTAGAGGGCCGTCAGGTCACGCCACTCCCGGCCGCCGCGGATCTTGATCATCCCGGCGCCGAACTCCAGCCGGAACACGAGCCAGGCCAGCAGGATCAGGATGGTGCGCGGCGGCTCCGTTTGGTCCGAGCCAAGGAACGCCACCGTGAACCCGGCCTCCAGCAGCAGCATCTCCCAGCCGAAGCCATAAAACGTCTGCCCCACGTTGACGATCGACATGTAAAGCAGCCACAGGCCCAGAAACGCGATCAGCGGAACCCATGGCGGCCCGAGTTGGGGGATGCCGGCCACCAGGAGGGCAGAAATCGCCAGTCCGGTGGCGCAGACACCACGCAGCAGCCGGTCCGAATAGCGCCAACGGAACAGCGTGGGCCGCCGGCGCGCGCTGAACCCTTCCAGATACTCCGGAACCGGTAACAGGCCGCGTTCGCCCAGCAGCGCAGGGAACTGGTTCAGGGAGGACAGGAACGCAACAAAGAACAGTGCCGCCACACCTCGCTGCAGCACCTGCCGGGCGAATCCGTACTCCGGAGCATCGAACCAGGAAACCCAGTCCACGCATTCCACGTTACGCCCGGCGTCGCAGTCCGCCCACTAGGATCGGATGGTGTTTGCATTGGTCCTCATTGCCGTAGTTGCAGGGGCGCTGGCCCAGCGGCTGGCCGGCCTCGGATTCGGCCTCCTCGTCTCTCCTGTCCTGGTGGTGCTGCTCGGTCCCTTCGACGGCGTGATGATCATCAACCTGTGCGGCGCAGCCTCATCCCTCCTGATCCTCTCCAGGGTCTGGCGGCATGTGGAGTGGAAGCGCTACTTCGGACTGGCGCTCGCCGCCCTGGCGGGGGTTTTGCCGGGCGCCTGGCTGGCCAGCAACGTGCCCGAAGCGACGCTGGAGATCTGCATCGGAGTTCTCCTCATCATTGCCCTGCTGGCTTCGCAGCGGCTGACCCGCAGCTCATGGCGCGCCAGCGGTCCTTTCCCCATGGTGTCCCTCGGCTTCACGAGCGGACTGATGAACGCGGCAGCCGGCGTCGGTGGACCGGCCATCACCGCCTACGCCATTGCCACCCGCTGGGAGCAGAAAAGTTTCAGCGCCACCCTCCAGCCCTATTTCGTGACCACCGGACTGTCGTCGCTGGTGAGCAAGTACGTATTATCCGGAGGACATGTTCCCGGCCTGGATGGCTGGCAATGGCTCAGCATCCTGGCCGCCATGGTGGCGGGAATCATCGCGGGCGATCTGCTGTCCGCCAAAGTCAAACCGGCCTCTGTCCGCCGGATCGTTGTGGCCATTGCCTACATTGGCGCCGTGTCCACGCTGGCCAAGGGTTTCATCGAGCTGGCGGGGGGCTGACCCGACCGCGGGCCGGGTGCGGGATACTTAACCAATGCAGCCTCGCAGAATCGTCCTCCTCGGATCTACCGGTTCCATCGGCACCCAGGCGATGGACGTCGTCGACGGCGCACCCCACCTTTTTGAGGTGGTGGCGCTCAGCGCCGGCGGAGGAAACCTGGAACTCCTGGCCCGCCAGGCCGTCCACGCCGGTGCCGCCGCTGTGGGCATCGCCGCGGGGGATCCGCGGCAGCTACGGGACCTGATCTCCGAGGCCGCCCGCCTCTCCGGGCGGCAGGACTATCGCCCCGAAATCATCGCTGGCCCGGACGCCTCTGCCCGCATTGCCGCAGTAGAAGCGGACGTGGTACTCAACGGCATTACCGGGTCCATCGGGCTCGCCCCGACACTGGCCGCCCTGAAGTCAGGTGCAACGCTGGCGCTGGCCAACAAGGAATCGCTGATCGTGGGCGGAGCGCTCGTCAAGGCGGCCGCCCGTGAGGGGCAGATCGTGCCGGTGGACTCCGAGCACTCAGCGATAGCGCAGTGCCTGCGTTCCGGCTCCGCGGCCGAAGTTGCGAAGCTCATCCTGACGGCGTCCGGAGGGCCGTTCCGCGGCCGGACGCGGGACCAGCTCCGCGACGTAACGCCGAAAGAGGCCCTGGCGCACCCCACGTGGGACATGGGTCTGATGGTCACCACCAACTCGGCCACGCTGGTCAACAAGGGCCTTGAGCTCATCGAAGCCCATTTGCTTTTCGACGTGCCGCTGGACCGGATCGACGTTGTGGTCCACCCGCAGTCGGTGGTCCATTCCATGGTCCAGTTCATTGACGGGTCCGTCATCGCCCAGGCCTCCCCGCCGGACATGCGCCTCCCCATTGCCTTGGGGCTGGGCTGGCCGGACAGAGTCCTGAAAGCGGCCTCCCCTTGTGACTGGACCAAGGCCACCAGCTGGACGTTCGAACCGCTGGACACCGCCGCTTTCCCGGCCGTGGACCTGGCCAAGGACGCAGCCAAGCAGGGGAGCACTTTTCCTGCCGTCTTTAATGCGGCGAACGAGGAAGCGGTCATGGCGTTCCACGCGGGGCGCATCCGCTTCACCGAAATCGTGGACACCATAGATGCTGTCCTCAGCGAACATTCAGGATCCTCCGGGCTGACGCTGGAGTCGGTACTGGATGCTGAAGACTGGGCACGTACGCGCGCCCGCGAACGTTTAGAAGTCAGCAGTCTCTAGGAAGCAGCAGATCCACGCATGAGCCCCGTTCTCCTTTTCATCCTCGGCGTCGTCTTTGTGGCGATCGGCATTGCCGTGTCCATTGCGCTGCACGAAGTGGGTCACCTGGTGCCCGCCAAGCTGTTCAAGGTGCGCGTCACCAAGTACATGATCGGATTCGGCCCCACCCTGTGGTCCAAGCGGAAGGGCGAAACTGAATACGGGGTGAAGGCCATTCCGCTGGGCGGCTACGTGTCCATGATCGGCATGTATCCACCCAACAAGGACGACGGAACCGTCCGCCCTTCCAGCACCGGCATGTTCCAGACCTTGGCCACGGAAGCCCGATCCATGGCACACGAGGAAGTGGGTCCGGAGGACGCAAACCGCGTTTTCTACCGGCTGCCGGTGTGGAAGAAAATCATCGTGATGCTGGGCGGTCCGGCCATGAACCTGCTGATCGGCGTGGTCCTGACCGCCGTCCTACTGATGGGCTTCGGCACGGCCACGGCCACCACCACCATCGCCGACGTCTCCAAATGCCAGGTGGTTGCCGGCCAAACGGTTGATCCCGATTCACCGGACTGCCAGCTGACCCCCGCGGCCGCTGCCGGTCTCCTGCCCAACGACGTGGTCACCTCCTTTGACGGGAAAGCTGTCACTGGCTGGGACCAGATGACCGAATGGATCCGTGCCTCCGCCGGCAGGGAAGTCAGCATTACCGTGGAGCGCGACGGCGCGCCCGTCACCACCACGGTGGCACCGGTGCTCTCTGCCCGCCCCGTCGTCGGCGTGGACGGACGCCAAGCCAAGGACGACGCCGGCAATCTCCTCTACCAGGACGTCGGCTTCCTGGGCATCGGCGCGCAGACCGAACTGGTTCCCCAGCCGGCGTCGTCCGTCCTGCCCATGGCGGGGGAAAACATCAAACAAGTGGCCGGCGTCGTCTTCAACCTGCCCGCGAGGGTGGTGGGCGTTGCCAAGGCGGCTTTCAGCGAGGAAGAGCGCGACCCCAACGGCCCCATCAGCGTGGTGGGCGTCGGGCGCGTGGCCGGTGAAGTGGCGGCCATGGAGGAAGTGCCGCTCCAGTCCAGGATTGGCGCCTTGGTAGGGCTGCTCGCCGGCCTGAACTTTGCGCTCGCGGTCTTCAACCTGATCCCGTTGCTTCCGCTCGACGGCGGCCATGTGGCCGGAGCGCTGTATGAGGGGGCGCGGCGACGGGTGGCCAAACTGTTCGGCAAGCCCGATCCCGGCGCTTTCGACATCGCCAGACTGCTCCCCGTGACCTACGTGGTGGCCGCGTTGCTGATGGGTATGAGCGCGCTGCTGATCTACGCCGACATCGTGAAACCGGTGAACCTGTTCGGCTGACCCGCACGAGGATTCAGCGGTGCCAGGTTAGTGCGCCGGGTCTAGAGTTTTTGTCCAGATAATGGGCCGAAATGCCGCCCGACGTGGGTTTATCTGGACAAAAACATCAGGCAGGAAGCGTGCCGAATTTACCATGAAGGATGGGCACGTTCGCCGTCCAAACGCAGAGCTTCAGCCGCTGGATCCGGGCAGGGTTGTGGGCGCTGCCTGTCTCGTGGCTCGTCACCGCCTGGTCCACGCTCGAGCCGCAGCTCCTACTCGTACCAGTTCGGCCGTCTTTTCGGCAGCACCGCGGGCACCATCCTGGCACTGTTCGGTCTCTCCGCCCGGGGCTGTTCCATGGCCTGCAGCCGGACGGGACGCCTGGCACTCTGGGGAACGCGGTAAGGCGTTCCACCTGCTGCCGCGCCGGGCCGGTCCACTCTGGGCGGCCGGCGCCGTGGTGTTCTACGTCCTGGGCGTGGTCCTGGGTCAGGCAACAACGGGAAGCAGCCTCTCGACCCAGGCCGCCGGCGCCCTGGTGATGGCAGTCGCCGGTGGATGGATCGCCTGGAGCGGATCCCGGCAGGCCCCGGCAGCACCTGACAGGACCGGGTGATTCTCACCAATCAGCCCTTATCGGCTGATATTTAATAATCAGCTATTTTTGATTGATCATGCGTGATCATCTGTGTACGGTTATGGCATGTACGTACTGACCATCGACCAGCGCGGCAGCACTGCCGACGTCGACCGCGTTCCTGATCTGATCGCCGCTCTGCGCAGTCTCACGCCAGCGCCCTTTGAGCGCTCGGTGGGTGATGAACTCCAGGGCGTCGTGGAACAAGCCGAAGACGTGGTGGAGATCGCCTTGTACGCACTCCGGAGCGGGCGCTGGTACGTCGGGATCGGGATCGGTGCCGTGCAGCTCACCCCGGGCGGAAGCCCCCGGGAAGGTTCCGGGAGCGGCTTTGTGGCAGCGCGAAAGGCCGTGGAACTCGCCAAGGGCTCGGCTGGTCAGGTGCCATTGTCGGTGGTGTCCGGCAGTGTTGGCCGTGGACGGGAGATGCCTCCCCACGCCAAGGAGGGAGTCATGACCAGTGCAAATGCCCAGGCGGTGCTTCGCCTGATCGGACGGGTGGTGCAGCAACGCACACCAGCCCAGTGGCGGGTGGTGGACCGGTTGCGCGCGCTCCGGGGCGATGGAAAGCACGGCAGCCAGAAACACGTGGCCCAGGAATTGGGAATCACTGAGCAGTCGGTGAGCCGGGCTGTGCTCAGGTCCGGCTGGCAGGAGGAATGGGCCGCCAGACCTGCAGCGGCCATGCTCCTCGACTACGCCCATTCCCAGATTGAAGGAGACCGGTGAACGCACTCTGGATCACAGTTGCCCTGCTCGTGGCCGGATTCGCAGGGTGGCCTGTGACCGCACTGGTGTTCCGGCTCGCCAGGACCATAGACGACAAAGCGGACGCGGCCAGGAAATCGGGCCAGGACGCATCAGCCCAGGACCCTTCAGCCGATGTCACGGTAGACACCGTTTCGGAAGCCCCGCGGGCCGGTACGGGGCAAACCGTCGACGGCGAGCTGACGGCGGGTGGCGGCCAGCCGCCGTCGGACGTTCCCCAAGCTTCGCCCACGCTGCCGGCACAGCGGATTCTGCGCGGCGGGGCCATCATCGGAGTCCTGGAACGCCTGGGCGTCTGCGTGGCCATCCTGACCGGACAGCCGGTGGCTATTGCCTACATTGTGGCCATCAAAGGCCTGGGCAGGTTCGCCGAATTGAAGGAGACCCCCGTGGCTGCGGAGCGGTTCATCATCGGAACGCTCACGTCCATGCTGTGGGCCGCGGGAACGGCTGCAGTGATCAAGGTGGTCTTCCTGCAGTGAGTGTTGCTGACTGCCCGGATCGGCGCCAGCCCACCCCTGGGGATAGGGTGTCCTTATGACTGTTTTTGCCGTTGAGTATGTGTACTCCGCCGATTCCTCCGCCGTCCGTGATGATCACCGCCCCGCGCACCGCGCCTGGCTGGCGGGTCTGGCGGACGAGGGCCAGCTGCTGACCAGCGGACCCTACGGTGACGGGGCAGGCGCCCTGCTGATCTTCAAGGTCCAGGACGAAACCCAGCTGAACGGACTCCTCAAGCAGGACCCGTTCGCCGTCGCTGGCACCATTGCCGGGATCCGGACTACCGAGTGGACTCCCGTAATCGGCCTCCTGGCCGCGCACGCATCCTGATTCCCGGACCTTTTTCACCACCGAAACACCTACCCAAGGAGTCCACGTGACCTCGGTCAGCCTGGGAATGCCGTCAGCACCGCCGCCCGTCCTCGCCCCCCGCCGCAAGACGCGGCAGATCAAAGTGGGTTCCGTCGGGGTCGGCTCGGACTCGCCCATCAGTGTGCAGTCCATGACCACCACGCCCACCACGGACATCAACGCCACCCTCCAGCAGATCGCGGAACTCACCGCCTCCGGTTGCGACATCGTGCGCGTCGCCTGCCCGTCGGCGGATGATGCAGAGGCCCTGCCCATCATCGCGCGCAAGTCCCAGATCCCCGTCATTGCGGACATCCACTTCCAGCCGAAATACGTCTTCGCGGCGATTGAGGCCGGCTGCGCGGCAGTGCGCGTGAACCCGGGAAATATCCGCAAGTTCGATGACCAGGTCAAGGAAATCGCCCGCGCGGCGAAGGATCACGGGACCTCCATCCGGATCGGCATCAACGCCGGATCGCTGGAGCCCGGAATCCTGAAGAAGTATGGCAAAGCCACCCCCGAGGCCCTCGTGGAATCCGCCGTCTGGGAAGCCTCGCTGTTCGAAGAGCACGGTTTCAACGACTTCAAGATCTCGGTCAAGCACAACGACCCGGTCATCATGGTTGCTGCCTACGAGATGCTGGCCGAGCAGGGCGACTGGCCCCTGCACCTGGGCGTGACCGAAGCCGGGCCGGCCTTCCAGGGAACCATCAAGTCCGCCACGGCCTTCGGGGCGCTCCTGGCCAAGGGCATCGGCGACACCATCCGGGTTTCCCTCTCGGCGCCTCCCGTCGAGGAAATCAAGGTGGGCAACCAGATCCTCCAGTCCCTGAACCTGCGCCCGCGCAAACTGGAGATCGTCTCCTGCCCGTCATGCGGCCGCGCCCAGGTGGACGTGTACACCCTTGCCGAGCAGGTCACCGCAGGGCTGGAAGGCATGGAAATTCCGCTCCGCGTGGCAGTGATGGGCTGTGTTGTCAACGGACCCGGCGAAGCCCGCGAAGCCGATCTGGGTGTGGCGTCGGGCAATGGCAAGGGCCAGATCTTTGTGAAAGGCCAAGTCATTAAGACTGTGCCTGAGAGTGAGATTGTTGAGACACTGATCGAAGAGGCCATGCGCATAGCTGAAGAGATGGGGGAGGCCGATGGCGAAGATGCTGTCAAGGGTAGCCCCGTGGTTAGCGTCTCATAAAGAGGACGCCGCGCCGGCGGGAATATCCGTCCGGACCCTCGCCGGCGCGGACACCGCTGCCCTGCGGCGCCTTGCGTCGCAGGACCCGGTGGCCAATGTCTTTATCCTGGCGCACCTCCGGGCGGCGGCCTCTGCCGCGCCAACCGCTGGTGGCGCCAGCGTCCTGGGAGTTTTCGACGACGGCATCCTGGCGGGCGCGTGCTGGGCAGGGGCCAACCTGGTCCCGGTCCAGCTGGACCCCGAATTTGCCGGGCTTGTCGCTGCCGCAGCAAGCACCTCCGGCCGCCGCTTCGCCTCCGCCTTTGGCCCCGCAGATGCCGTCCTTGCCCTCCATGCTGAGCTTGCCGAACTGGGGCATGCGGCCCACGAGGTGCGGGATGAACAGCCACTGATGACAGTCTGCGGGCCGCCGTCGGTGGAGCCGAACGCGGATCTGGGTCTTGGCCGGCTGGCCGATTTTGACCGGATCCTTCCCGCCTGCGCCGCCATGTTCGAAGAGGAAGTGGGCTACTCGCCGTTCCTCGGGGGCAAGGAGTTCTACAGCCGCCGAGTGGAAGGCCTCATCCGGCAAGGACATTCCTTGGCGCACGTCAACGAATCCGGCGACGTTGTGTTCAAGGCCGAGCTGGGAGCTGTGACAGCCGACGTCACGCAGATCCAGGGCGTATGGATGAACCCCGGTTACCGCGGACAGGGTCTGAGCGCCGGCTACATGGCTGCCGTAGTGGAGAAGGCGCGCACGCTTGCCCCCGTCACCAGCCTCTACGTCAACGGCTTCAACCTGCGGGCGCGGTCCACGTACGAGCGCGTGGGCTTCCGCCAGGTTGGCACCTTCGCCACGGTTCTGTTCTAGCCTCCAGGACATCGCCACTCTTCAGATCACCCACCGGCCCGCACATCACCGGTCAGATTTCAGCTCACCCGTCAGGTAGTGCTGGACGTTCGGCGCCACGAGCCGGACAACGTCGTCGGGGGAGGCAGACGCGAGCGGTTCCAGCCGCACCACATACCGGACCAGCATCACGCCCACCATCTGCGTGGCCACGAGATTTCCGCGCATGGCCACTTCTGCGGGCGGTCCGGGGACTCCTGCCATGATCCGGCCGAGGATGGTGCGCTGTACCAGTTCCCGCAGCAGCAACGTCTTGGCCTTCGAGCCGATGGTTCCCCTGAGGAAGGCCACCAGACTGTGCTGGGCCGGGCTCTCCCACAAGCGCAGCACCGCCCGCACGATCGCCTCGGCCCGTTCCTCCGGCGAGTAGCCGTCGACGCCCGCCAGGACCTTCTCCGGGTCGGCCGGCAGTTCCACGCTCAGCGCAAAAAGCTCGTCCTTGCCCTTGAAGAAGTGGTGAACCATGGCCGGGTCCACTCCGGTTTCCCGCGCGATCTGACGCAGGCTCGTTCCGTCGAAACCGTGTTCGGAGAAAAGCCTCCGGGCTGTGTCCAGGATCTGGTCCCTCGACTCGGTTGCCCCGCCCCGCCGACCCCGCCGGCCCGGCCCAGCCGCGCTGCCTCCGGGGCCCGACAGGCCCGTGGGATCATTCTGTCCGTTCACGCGGTCCGCCGCCGCAGGGTCAACGATGCGAGCACCAGGACGGCCACGACAATGGCCACGATGACCCCGGCGTCCATCCACAGCTGGTCTGTGGGCTCGGTGTTGGTGGCGATCTCCTGCAGCGCATCCACCGAAAAAGTCAGGGGAAGAATATTCGACACGGCCTCCAGGGCCTCGTTCATCCTGTCGCGGGCCACAAAGAGGCCGCAGAGCAGGATCTGCGGGACCACCACCACCGGCATGAACTGCACGGCCTGGAATTCCGTCCGGGCGAAGGCCGAACAGAGCAGCCCCAGCGCGACGCCAAGAACCGCATTGATCACGGCAATCATGACCACCAGTCCCGGGCTGCCTTGGATGTCGAGCCCGAAAATCCAATAGGCAACCGCGGTAGCCACCAGCGACTGCAGGGCCGCCATGATGGAAAATGCCAGTCCGTAGCCGAACAGCAGGTCCGCCTTGTGGATGGGAGTGGTCAGCAGCCGTTCCAGGGTCCCCGAGGTGCGTTCGCGCAGCATCGTGATGGACGTAACCAGGAACATAACCACAAACGGGAAGATCGCCAGCATCATCAGGCCAACGCGGTCAAAAGTCCTGGGCACGCCTGGCGGCAGCGTTTCATTCTCATAAAGAAAGTACACGGCGGTGAGCAGCAGAGCAGGGACCACCAGGATCAGCGCGATGCTTCGGTGGTCGTGGCGGAGCTGGTCCAGGACGCGCCGGGTGGTGGCCAGCATCATCATCAGGTTCATGACCGTACCGTCTTTTCACTGGACTGCGTTTCGGCGGTGTCCTGGATGATGTGGAGGAAGGCCTTCTCCAGATCGGCACTGTGCCCGCGTTGGCTCAACTCCGCCGGCGTCAGCTGCGCCAGGAGCGTCCCTTCCCGCAGCAGCAGGAGCGATCCGCAATGGCTGGCCTCCTCCATCACATGGCTGGAAACCAGCAGGGTTGTCCCGGATTCGGCCATGGACCGGAACCGGTCCCACAGGTCAGCCCGGAGCACCGGATCAAGGCCCACAGTCGGCTCATCCAGGACCAGCAGACTGGGACGCGCCACCAGGGCACAGGCCAACGACACCCGGCTCAGCTGTCCGCCGGAGAGGTCACCGGTTTTCTGCCTGGCCTGCGGATCAAGCCCGACGGCGGCGATCGCCTCTGCGGCCTCGGCGCGGCCCTTGCGGTGCATGGCGCCGAAGTAGCGGACATTGGCTTCGACGGTGAGGTCCGGATACACGCTGGGGGACTGCGTCACGTAGCCCACTCGGCGCCGCAGGTCAGGGTGCCCGGCGGGTTGGCCCAGCACTTGAATGGAGCCGGACGTGAGCACCTGAACGCCCATGATGGCCCGCATCAGGGTGGTCTTGCCGCTGCCGGACGGACCCAGCAGCCCGGTGATCTGGCCCGCGTGGATGGAAAAGTCCAGGCCGCGCAGGACGGGGACCTTTCCCCTGGTGACGTGCAGGGAGCTGGCGGCGACGGCCACCTCAGCGCCGGGGCTGGCCGGGGCCGGTGCTGCTGAATGGGACATGAATGCCCTCCGAATGCCGGGAGTCCTCGCTGAATTCACCAGGTGATGAATTCAAACTAGACCTGCTAAAGGCGGCCGTCAATTACTTCGAATGGAAAAACTCTTGTGGATGTGTCGGCTATCACATAGGTTCGATCTAGCTGCGCTGGAGTGGGTGGGCGGTCTCACCAGTCCTCACCAGTACCTAGGCGTCAACGGCCATGGAGCCACGTCCGCATGTAATGACCAGCCGTTTACGGCCAGGGGCTTTGCATGCCGGGCGTGGCTCTATTGCGTCCCGCCCCCCGCGGTCTCTGGCCCGGCTCAGGTTCCGCCGCCTGGCGTGCCGTGGATAGCCGGTAGATTAGTACCCAGAAGAATTGCCCGGCTCTGCTTTCCAGCAGATACTCCCCAGAAACGGATAACCCACCCGTGGTCACAAGAATGTCCAAGCTTTTCCTGCGCACATTGCGTGAAGATCCCGTCGACGCTGAGGTCGCCAGCCACCGGCTCCTGGTCCGGGCCGGCTACATCCGCCGTGCGGCGCCCGGCATCTACACCTGGCTTCCGCTGGGGCTGAGTGTGCTGCGCAAGGTCGAGGCCGTCGTCCGCGAGGAAATGGACGCCATCGGTGCCCAGGAAGTCCACTTCCCGGCGCTGCTGCCGCGAGAGCCCTACGAGGTCACCAACCGCTGGACCGAATACGGCGAAGGTCTGTTCCGGCTCCAGGACCGTAAGGGTGCCGACTACCTGCTGGCCCCCACGCACGAGGAAATGTTCACGCTTCTGGTCAAGGACCTGTACTCGTCCTACAAGGACCTGCCCCTGAGCCTGTATCAGATCCAGAACAAATACCGCGACGAAGCACGCCCCCGCGCGGGCCTGCTGCGCGGCCGCGAGTTCATCATGAAGGATTCCTACTCCTTCGACGTGGACGACGCAGGCCTGGACGCCAGCTACGCCGCCCACCGTGGCGCCTACCTGAAGATCTTTGCGCGCCTGGGCCTGGAAGTCATTCCCGTTGCGGCCACCGCCGGCGCCATGGGTGGGTCCAAGAGCGAAGAGTTCCTGCACCCCACCGAGATCGGCGAAGACACTTTCGTGCGCTCCGCCGGCGGCTATGCAGCCAACGTTGAGGCCGTCACCACCGTTGTTCCGGCCGACATCGACTTCAGCAACGCCCCTGCCGCCGAGGTCCTCGATACCCCGAACACGCCCACCATCGACACGCTAGTTGCCGCGTCCAACGAACTGGCTCCCCGGAGCGAGGCCGACGGCGGCGCGTGGACTGGCGCCGACACCCTCAAGAACGTGGTTCTTGCCGTCACCCTGCCCACCGGTAAGCGCCAGCTTGTGGTCATTGGCCTGCCGGGTGACCGCGGCGTTGACTTGAAGCGCGTGGAAGCCAACATCGGTTCCTTCCTACCCATCGGCGGCGAGATCACGCTCGAAGCAGCCAACGACGACGACCTCAAGAAGCAGCCCCTCATCGTCAAGGGCTACCTTGGACCCGGCCTGACGCTGGACAAGCCCCTGCTGGGCAGCGAAAGCTCAACCAAGCTCCTATACCTGGTGGATCCCCGCGTTGTCAGCGGCACGGCCTGGATCACCGGGGCCAACGAAGCCGGAAAGCACGTGTTCGGCCTGGTCGCCGGCCGCGACTTCACCTGGGACGGCGTCATCGAGTGCACCGACGTCCGCGAGGGTGACCCGGCCCCGGACGGCTCCGGTCCGCTGGAGACGGCCCGCGGCATCGAAATGGGCCACATCTTCCAGCTGGGCCGCAAGTACGCCGAGGCCCTCGAGCTGAAGGTCCTGGACCAGAACGGCAAGCAGGTGGTGGTCACCATGGGTTCCTACGGTGTCGGTGTCACGCGCGCTGTCGCAGCGTTGGCCGAATCCAACCACGATGACAAAGGCCTGATCTGGCCCCGCGCCGTCGCCCCGGCAGATGTCCACGTGGTGGCCGTCGGCCGCGGCGAGGAAATCTTTGCCGCCGCCGAGCAGCTGGCCCTGGAACTCGAGGCAGCCGGCCTCGATGTCATCTACGACGACCGGCCCAAGGTCTCCCCGGGCGTAAAGCTCGGCGACGCGGAGCTCGTCGGCGTCCCCACCATCCTGGCCGTCGGCCGCGGCCTGGTGGACGGCGTAGTGGAAATCAAGGACCGCCGCAGCGGCGAAGCGGAGAACGTGGCCGTGGACAAGGCCGTTCACTATGTGGTCACCGCCGTCCGCAGCTGACCTGCGACGGTGATTTCCGGGTTCGAGTCGATCCAGCTCACCACAATCCTCCTGATTGTGGTGGCTGGATTTGCTGCCGGCTGGGTGGACGCCGTGGTGGGCGGCGGAGGTCTGCTCCAGCTGCCGGCCATGCTGCTGGTACCCGGGATCACGCCGGTCCAGGCCTTGGCCACCAACAAGATGGGGTCTATTTTCGGCACCACCACGAGTGCGGTGACGTACTACGGGCGGGTGAAACCGGACCTTCGGACAGCCGTGCCCATGGCCGTGATCGCCCTTGCCGGCAGCTTCGCCGGGGCGGTGCTGGCCGCCACCCTGCCGGCGAGTGTCTTTAAGCCGGTCATCGTCGTGGCACTGGTCGTCGTCGCGCTTTTTACGGCATTGAAGCCCAACGTCGGTGACATCACCGTGCTGCGCCACGACGGACGCACGCACTACGTGGTGGCGTGCCTGATCGGGGCCGTGATCGGCTTCTATGACGGCCTGATCGGGCCGGGCACCGGTTCCTTCCTCATCATCGCCCTCGTTTCGGCGATGGGCTATGCCTTCCTGGAGGCAAGCGCCAAAGCCAAGATCGTGAACATGGCCACCAACGCAGGCGCCCTGCTGTTCTTCCTACCCCATGGGTCAATCCTGTGGGGTGTCGGCCTGCTGCTGGGCCTGGCCAACATGGCCGGCGGCTACCTGGGCGCGCGGACCGCGGTGAAGCAGGGCAGCCGCTTCATCCGCGTTGTTTTCCTGCTGGTGGTGGGCGCCCTGATCATCAAACTCGGCGTCGACGTCTGGCAGGAAAACTTCGCCTGACAGGGTAGCGGAATCCCTCGCAGCTCCTGGCCGGCCGGGCGTACCATGCAGGTATGTCCGCAGGCGGGGAACCCTATTCGGAGGCATTGTCAGCCGCGGCCCGTCGTGCCGCCCAATGGCTGGCGACCTTGCCGGACAGGCACGTCGGGCCCGCCCAAAGCGCCTACGATCTCGCGGCTGTCTTCGCTGGACCATTTCCCTCGCAGGGCATGTCCGCGGCAGCTGTGGTTGAGTACCTGGCGGACAAGGCTGAACCGGGGCTGATGGCGATGCCGTCCGGGCGCTTTTTTGGCTGGGTCATCGGCGGGACATTGCCTGCCGCCCTGGCCGCAGACTGGCTGGTCAGCGCGTGGGACCAGAACTCCGGCCTGCGCTATGCCACCCCCGCCATAGCCGCGATCGAAGAGGGGGCCGGCCACTGGCTGCTGGACCTTCTCGGCCTTCCGGCGGAATCGGACGTCGGCTTCACCACGGGTGCCACCATGGCCAACTTCACCGGGCTGGCTGCTGCCCGGTGGCGGTTGCTGGCAGATGCCGGCTGGGACCTTGACGGCGATGGCCTGGCGGGCGCCCCGCGGATCAGGTGCTTTGTGGGCCAGGAGCGCCACGAGACCATTGACCTGGGCCTGCGGTACCTCGGTCTCGGCCGGCCCACCGCGGTCCCAGCAGACGCCCAAGGCAGGCTGGTCGCCGCAGAGCTGGACCGGCTGCTGTCGGAAGGGTCCGGGCCCGCGCTGGTTTGCCTCCAGGCCGGCAACCTCCACTCCGGAGCCTTCGACCCCTTCGACGCCGCCATCGAGGTTGCCCGGCGGCATGGCGCCTGGGTCCACGTGGACGGCGCGTTCGGGCTGTGGGCCGCGGCAGTGCCCGAGTTTGGGGACCTCACCCGCGGCATGGCCCTGGCCGATTCGTGGGGGACCGACGCCCACAAGACCCTCAACGTCCCTTACGACTGCGGTATCGCAGTGGTCAAGGACAGCACCGCGCTGCGCAACGCCATGGGCCTGCACACCAGCTACCTGGTCCACGATGTCGAAGGTCCAGGCGACCCCTTCCAGAAGGTGCCGGAGCTGTCCCGGCGCGGCCGCGGCGTTCCGGTGTGGGCCGCCCTCCGTTCCCTGGGCAGGGACGGCGTGGCAGCCCAGGTCCGCGGGCTCGCCGACGCCGCTTCGAAGATCGGCAGCCGCCTGGCTGAGGTGGACGGCATCGAGGTGCTTAACGCGGTGGACTACACGCAGGTTTCGCTCGCCTTCAGGGACGACGCCACCACACGCGCCGTGACAGCCAGGGTGATCGAGGACGGCAAGGTCTGGATGTCCGGTTCACACTGGCAGGGCAGGGATGTCCTGCGCGTCTCGGTCAGCAACTGGAGCACTGACGCGGACGACGTCGGCACTGCCGTCGAGGCCGTCAGCTCCGCCTTGGCAGCGGTGGTGGCTGCGGACTGACCGCCTAAGAGGCAGCCGTCCCGCCCGGGAGGCACCCGTCGCTCAGCCGTCGCCCCGGCCCGGCTCAGGCAGGGCATGCGCCGAGGGGAGCCCGTCAAGGGTCCGTCCGGCAAGTGTGCTTGCGACCCAGAGGGACCGGGCCAGGTCGCCTTGGTGGCGCGGCATGGACGCGTAGCAGAGGGCGTTCTCCACTTCGCGTGCCACGGCCCACTGGCGCGCAGCTTCGGCATCGAGGCCGGCCGCGGCGCTGAAGTCCTGGCAGCGCCGCCTCAACCCTCCGGCCGGATCGCTCCGGGGCAGGTCGACGAGACGGTTCCACAGCAGCGGTGCCACCGCGAATTCCGGTTCGCCGATCATGGGCTGCGGGTCGATGGCGACGAAGCCCTGCCCGGTCTGCGCTCCGCTGTTGGTCTGCGGCCGGGCCAGGATGTTCAGGAAATGCAGGTCCGTGTGGACCAGGACATCGCGGCCCGAGCGGCGGCCAACGGCGCCGCGGGTCTGGCAGACTTCCAGGGCCGCCTCCAGGAGCCAGCGCGGGAACGGGCGGCCCTGCTGTTCCCAGTCGGCGGGCAGGTCATCGCTCCATTGTTCGGCCCGCCCGGCGATGTGGTCGAATTCCTGCCACTGCGGCCGTCCGTCCGGGGCCAGGCCCAACTGCCGCATGGTGCTGCCCCAGGCAACCGCCGCGTCATCCAGCGGAAGGGTCTGGAGCGAGCAGCCCGCATTCAGCCGCTCAAGCAGCATGGCGCACGTTCCGGCGTCGGATTCTAACAACCGAACGGCGCCGGATCCGGCCCACAGTGCCAGCGCATGGCGTTCCATCCGTGCCTCATCGTGGGGAAAGGCGATCTTGAGCGCCGCCGGAGTCCCGTCCGTCCGGCGGACAGGGACCACGACGCCGCCGTGGCCATGCCACGGGAGGGCGCCGGCTGCCAGGTCAACAGCCAGTTCCCAATGTTCCAGCCGCCCCTGGACCAGTCCCGGGAGTGAGGCGAGCCAGGCCCGTCCTGCGCTGCTGTGGCTGTAGCGCAGGCTGAGGGCGGGAGGAATCGGCACGCCAATCTGGACGTTCACAGGACGCCGCTTGCGCCGAGCAGGTTGCCGATGGAGTACGTGGCAGCCAAGGCGAAAGCGCCGCCCACCACCACCCTGACGGCGGCCCGCACCTTCGAACCCCCGCCGATCCAGGCGCCCAAGGCCCCAGTGGCAGCCAGGGCCACCAGCACGGCAGCGAACGTCAAGGGGACACGGATGTCCTCCGGTGGCAGCAGGATGGCGGCCATCGGCAGGATGGCGCCGGCGACGAACGCAACAGCGGAAGCCACGGCTGCATTCCAGGGGCTCACGATGTCTGTTTCATCGATGTTCAGTTCGGCGGAGAGGTGTGCGCCCAGGGCGTCGTGGGCTGTCAGCTCCCTGGCCACCGCCCGGGCTGTGTCCGGGCTCAGGCCCTTGCCCTGGTAGATGGCCGCGAGTTCCTCCAGCTCTTCCTCCGGTTCTTCCTGCAGTTCTAGGCGTTCCTTTTCGATCAAGGCCTCCTGGCTGTCCTTCTGGCTGCTGACGGAGACATATTCGCCCAAGGCCATGGAGACTGCTCCGCCCACCAGGCCTGCCGCGCCGGCGACGAGGATCGGGCCGGACTGTGTGGTGACACCGGCGACGCCCACCACGATTGCGGCGACCGAGACGATGCCGTCATTTGCACCCAGCACGCCGGCGCGCAGCCAGTTCAGGCGCTGCGCGCTGTCGTTTTGGTGTGGCTCATTCTCATGAAGGGCGGGAGCGCCGGCACTGTCCATGCCTCCAGCAAAGCATTAGTGCCCGCGGCTGGCCAGTGTGCGGGGCCTTGGCTACGAATTGCCGGGAGGACTGGCACTGGTTGTGGAAGGTCCCGAAGTTGATACAGGCTCCGGCAGTGGCGGCAGGAGTGCTTCGTCCAGGACCATGCCTGGAACCGGGCCCGGCGAGGCACCCCAATAGACGCTCCGCCGGGCCGCCGACTGAAGTGCCGCGAGTGCCCATTCGCGTTCGCGTCCCTCGCTGAGGGCCACCACATCGCCGAGCACCGGAAGTGTCCCTGCCTCCAGTGTTCCCAGCCCCGCTGCAGGGTTTGCCAGGAAGGCCTGGCTCAGGGCATGGCCGGGTTGCCTCAGGGGTACCGCGGCGCAGAGGGACCTGCCCATGGCCTCCGCCTCGCCCCGGAGGACGCGGTGCCGGGCCAGGAAATCCGACGCCGGGGCAGCAAACCCGGAGTCAACCCTGGTCAGTGCGGCCTGGTACGCGTAGACCAGTTCCAGCTCGCCCGCCACGGCTGAGGCAAAGGCTGAGCCGAGGTCCGCGCCAGTTCTGGCGTCGGCGACGGCCGCTTCGCTGGCACAGCTGGTGGCGGCCGACCCCGTAAAAGGCGTGGTGGGCCCCGGCGATGCGGGGGAGGAGGAGCCAGCGCCTCGAAGCGGTGCCAACGCGATCCCGGTCGCCGAGGCCAGGTCCTCTGCAGCCAGAAGCTGGGCAGTACCGGCGCCGGCGAGAAGGCGGGCCATGCCGCCGTCGGCCGTTACAGCGTCCTGGAGCCGCTGTGCCCCGCTTGCCTGGAGGGCAGCGGCGAAGTCCGCCGTGGTCGACGGCGACGGGACGGTGGCCAGTGCGGTGGCCCCGTCAGTAGCCGCGCCGTCCAGTGCAGGATCGCCGGCCGCATCAGCCGGCAGCATCAGCGCCTGGGCCTGGACAGTCAGCAAAGTCACAACCCGGGCCAGGGCTGCGGCTTGTGGGGCCGGCGCAGTGGCGCGGGCAGCGCCTTCCAAGTCCAGGCCCGCGGCCCTAAGGGTCAGGGAATCCGCGAACGCGGATGCCCTTGCCTGCTCGGAAAACGGCGGCGCCGCAGGCGGGGACGGTTCGCGGGGGATCAGCACCAATCCCAGGCTCACCACCAGAAGGGCGGCCAGCGCAAAAACGGCGTACTGGAAATAGCGCCTACGGCGGCCGGTCTCCTGCGTGTCGTCTTTCACAACAGACCATGTTGTCACGCCTGATGCGAATCTTCGTGCACCACTGCGGCCGGAAAATCGTTACGCTAGTAGTCACAACATCATCTATTGGAAGGCGGCCGGCATCGTGAGTAATGCAGAAGCCACGACTTCATCAGACGCTACCGGAACGGGTACCGCTGCTGCGCCCGCCAACAATCCAGAAGCCGTCAGGCTCCGGGCGCTGCTGGAACCGGCGGTGCAGGCCAACCGCCTGTACCTCGAGGACGTATCCATCATGGCCGGTTCACACCGAGTGGTCCACGTGGTTGTTGACCTGCCGCAGGAGGAAACCGGCGGCGTAAACCTTGATGTCATTGCAGACATCTCCAGGGTCCTCTCCGACGTGCTGGACAATGATCCAGCTGACGACGGGCGCCCCTACGACCTCGAGGTTTCCTCCCCGGGTGTCGCGCGTCCCCTCACCGAAGTCCGGCACTGGCACCGTGCCCGGGGCCGTATGGTCAAGGTCAACGTCATCCAGGGCGAAAATGTCACCGGCAGGGTCCAGTCCGTGGATAATTCCGGCGTCACCATCATCCCGGAGATCGCCGTCAAAAAGGGCATGAAGCCCAAGCAGGGCGAGCCCCAGATTCTTCCTTTCGACAGGATCCGCAACGGAAAAGTCGAGATCGAATTCAGCCACCTCGAAGAAGCTGGTCTGGAACCTGAGCACAATGGACCTTCTGAGGAGGCCTGATGGATATTGACATGAGCGCGCTGAGACTTCTGGAGCGTGAGCGCGAAATCCCGCTGGACCTCCTGATCCCCACCATCGAGCAGGCGCTCCTGGTGGCGTACCACAAATCGCCCGGCGCCTTCGAGAAGGCCCGGGCCGAGCTGGACCGCAAGAGCGGTCACGTGACCATCTGGGCCGTGGAGATCGACGACGACGGCGCCCCCATCGGCGAGTTCGAGGACACCCCCGCCGGCTTCGGCCGTATTGCGGCGAGCACCGCACGCCAGATCATCCTGCAGCGCCTGCGCGACGTCGAGGACGACAACATCCTGGGTGAGTTCAAGGGCCGCGAGGGCGAGCTTGTGGCCGGCCTGATCCAACAGGGCAACAACCCGCACATGATCCAGGTCAACCTGGGTTCCGTGGAGGCGCTGCTGCCGCCGCCCGAACAGGTGCCGGGTGAGAAGTACATCCACGGCAACCGGCTCCGCGCCATAGTTATTGATGTCCACCGCGGCACCAAGGGCCCGTCCGTCACCCTGTCCCGCTCACACCCGGGCCTCGTCCGGAAGCTCTTCGAACTGGAGGTCCCGGAGATCGCGGACCGCTCAGTGGAGATCGTGGCACTGGCCCGCGAGGCTGGTCACCGTACCAAGATTGCGGTCAAGGCCAACACCCAGGGCATCAACGCCAAGGGTGCCTGCATCGGCGAAATGGGTTCCCGCGTCCGCGCCGTCATGACGGAACTGAACGACGAAAAAATCGACATCGTCGACTTCAGCGAGAATCCGGCAACGTTTATTGCCAGCGCACTTTCCCCCTCGCGTGTGAATTCCGTCACCATCGTGGATGAGGCCACCCGCTCCGCACGTGTTGTGGTTCCGGACTACCAGCTCTCGCTGGCCATCGGCAAGGAGGGCCAGAACGCCCGGCTGGCGGCCAAGCTCACAGGTTGGCGGATCGATATCGTCTCTGACGCTGCCCCGCCGCGCGAAAGCTAAACCGGTTCCGGGGCGGCGGCCGACTATGGATACCTTCGGTCGAAGCCCCGGTTTCGGGCAGGACTGCCCCGAGGGGCTAGAATAGACATGACCGCGCCTAACGGCCGGTATTCGTGTGCCCTGAGTGTCCCCGTGCCGCCGATGTGCGGTTGGGGCCTTAGGGCCGGCAGTTATGAACGTCAGGAAGATACTCACCGTGGCAGAAGTGCTTCACACCGAGGATCAACCGCAGCGTACCTGCATCGGATGCCGGAAGAAGGCTCTGCGGTCTGAGTTACTCCGGCTCGTCGCCGAAGGCAGCGGTTCCACCGCAGTGCTGGTAGACGAACGACGCCGGATGGCTGGCAGGGGTGCATGGCTGCACCCCAGCGAAGCGTGCCTGGCCCTGGCGGTCAAGCGGCGAGCATTCGGAAGGGCCCTCAACGGCGCAACCGGGTCCACCGCCGTCGAACGCCGGATCATGGCAGGCAAGCAGGACGCCGGCCCGTTGCAGATACCCCTGGTAGCTGCAGCAAAAACCGTCCAACCTGAAAGCGGGTCAGAAAACTGATGGAAACCCGATGAGTTCCCAGCGATGAGTGCGCAACGATGACAACTTTGTTGCGCTCTGCAATGGGCCCTGTAGTTGCAACCGCGGCTGGGGCCCGCAGTAAGAAGTAGACGGTTCGTGCCTGGCTCGGTGCGGACCGAGACAGGAGAAATGTGGCCAAGGTCCGCGTACATGAGCTTGCTAAAGAGCTCGGTATTACTTCCAAAGATGCAGTAACCAAACTGCAGGAACTGGGCGAATTCGTTCGCTCCGCCTCTTCAACCATTGAGGCACCGGTGGTGCGGAAACTCCGCAACGCCTACCCCGACGCAGCTGCTAAGACCGCAGCTCCGGCAGCCGCGCCCAAGGCGCCTGCCCCGTCGGCCGAAACACGACCCGCAGCACCTGCTCCGGGCCCCGCAGCTCCCTCAGCCCCGGCAGCACCAGCTGCTGCGGCTCCGGCTGCACCCGCTGCTGCGGCTCCGGCTGCACCCGCTGCCGTTTCCGCAGCTCCGGCTGCACCTGCCGCAGCACCCGTTGCGCCAGCCCCGGCCGCAACTGCACCGTCCACCGGCGCCAAGCCCGGTGCCCGTCCGGCACCGAAGGCTGAAGCCCCGGCCGCACCGACCCGCCAGGGTGGTTCGCAGGGCGGCTCCGCACCGCGTCCCGGCGGTCCCCGTCCGGGCAACAACCCGTTCGCCACGTCGCAGGGCATGCCCCGCGGCCGCGGTGGCGACGGAGAACGTGCTCCCCGTCCGGGTAACAACCCGTTCGCTCCCTCACAGGGCATGCCCCGCGCGGGTGGAAGTCGTCCCGACGGCGACCGTCCGGGTGGTCCGCGTCCCGCGGCCGGTGCCGGTGGCCCCCGTCCGGGTGGTCCGCGTCCCGCGGCAGGCGCTGGCGGTCCCCGTCCGGGTGGTCCGCGTCCCGCGGCAGGCGCTGGCGGTCCCCGTCCGGCGGGTGCCGGTGGAAACCGACCTACTCCGGGCATGATGCCCAACCGCACTGAGCGTCCCGCACCCGCTGGTGCAGGACGTCCCGGTGGCGGCGCACGTGGTCCCGGACGTCCGGGTGGCGCTCCAGGTACCGGTGCTCCCGGTGCCGGTGGCGGTGCTCCGGCCGGCGGCGGCTTCGGCAAGGGTGGCCGCGGTCGCGGTGGCACCCAGGGTGCCTTCGGTAAGGGCGGCGCAGGCCGTGGCAAGCAGCGCAAGTCGAAGCGTGCCAAGCGCCAGGAACTCGAGCAGATGAGTGCTCCGTCACTGGGTGGCGTGAGCGTACCCCGCGGCGACGGCAACACCGTAGTCCGGCTTCGCCGTGGCTCGTCCATTACGGACTTCGCCGACAAGATCGAGGCAAACCCCGCCGCGCTGGTGACGGTCCTCTTCCACCTCGGCGAAATGGCCACGGCCACGCAGTCGCTGGATGAAGAGACCTTCGCACTGCTCGGTGAGGAGCTTGGCTACAAGCTCCAGGTTGTGTCGCCGGAGGACGAGGAGCGCGAGCTGCTCTCCGCCTTCGACATCGACTTCGAAGCCGAGCTGGAAGCCGAAGGCGACGAAGACCTCGAGGCACGTCCTCCGGTTGTCACCGTCATGGGCCACGTGGACCACGGTAAGACCCGCCTGCTTGATGCCATCCGCAAGTCCGACGTTATGGCGGGCGAACACGGCGGCATCACGCAGCACATCGGTGCTTACCAGGTCACGCACACCCACGAAGGCGAAGACCGCAGGATCACCTTCATCGATACTCCGGGCCACGAGGCGTTCACCGCCATGCGTGCCCGTGGTGCGAAGGTCACCGACATCGCCATCCTGGTGGTCGCAGCGGACGACGGCGTTATGCCGCAGACCGTTGAGGCGCTCAACCACGCACAGGCGGCCAACGTGCCGATCGTCGTGGCCGTGAACAAGATCGACAAGGAAGGCGCCAACCCGGAGAAGGTCCGCGGCCAGCTGACCGAGTACGGACTGGTTCCCGAAGAATACGGTGGCGACACCATGTTCGTGGAGGTCTCTGCCCGCCAGAACCTCAACATCGACGAGCTGCTCGAGGCTGTCCTGCTCACCGCAGACGCCGCCCTGGACATGCGCGCCAACCCGAACAAGGACGCCCGCGGTATCGCGATCGAAGCCAACCTGGACAAGGGCCGCGGTTCCGTGGCCACCGTCCTGGTGCAGTCCGGTTCACTGCGTGTCGGTGACACGATCGTGGCCGGTACGGCCCACGGCCGCGTCCGCGCCATGTTCGACGACGACGGCAGCGCACTGACCGAGGCCGGCCCGTCCCGCCCCGTGCAGGTTCTGGGTCTGTCCAACGTGCCGCGCGCCGGCGACACCTTCTTTGTGACCGCTGACGAGCGCACCGCCCGCCAGATCGCCGAGAAGCGTGAAGCAGCCGACCGCAACGCCGCCCTCGCCAAGCGCCGCAAGCGCATCAGCCTGGAAGACTTCGACCAGGCCGTCGCCGACGGCAAGGTTGACACCCTCAACCTCATCCTCAAGGGTGACGTGTCCGGTGCTGTCGAGGCCCTGGAAGATTCGTTGCTCAAGATCGATGTTGGCGAAGGCGTGCAGCTGCGCGTCATCCACCGCGGCGTTGGTGCCATCACGCAGAACGACGTCAACCTGGCAACGGTCGACAGCGCCGTTATCATCGGCTTCAACGTCAAGCCTGCCGAGCGTGTCGCCGAACTGGCAGACCGCGAAGGCGTGGACATGCGCTTCTACTCCGTCATCTACGCAGCAATCGATGACATCGAGATGGCCCTCAAGGGCATGCTCAAGCCGGAGTACGAAGAGGTCCAGCTGGGCACCGCCGAGGTCCGCGAAGTCTTCCGCTCTTCCAAGTTCGGAAACATCGCCGGTTCCATCGTTCGCTCGGGCATCATCCGACGCAACACGAAGGCCCGCGTCAGCCGCGACGGCAAGACTATCGGTGACAACCTCACCGTTGAGACGCTCAAGCGCTTCAAGGACGACGCCACTGAGGTCCGCACGGACTTCGAGTGTGGTATCGGTCTTGGTTCGTTCAACGACATCACCGAGGGCGACATCATCGAGACCTTCGAGATGCGCGAAAAGCCGCGCGTCTAGTCGTCTGAGCTTTACAGGGTCGGGGTCGTTGGGTTTTTCCGGCGGCCCCGCCCCTTCGCTGGGCGGCCTACGTCTTACGACGTCGGCCACCCAGCTCCGGAAGGCCCGATGCCACTCCCAGGCCGCCGGAAAAACCCAACGCGGGTCCGTCGTGAACTCGCCTTTAGTGCGTGGCAATGAATCCAAGATGAGTGCGACAGTCGCCAAGGCGCCGCCGTCGTACATCCAAAATTTTTAGGAGTGGAAATGGCTGATCCCGCACGGGCTGCCAAGTTGGCGCAGCGGATTAAGGTTGTTGTTGCGGAAGCTTTGGGTCGGAAGGTTAAGGATCCTCGGCTGGAGGGCATTACTGTTACCGATGCCCGGGTGACCAATGATCTGCAGCATGCCACGATCTACTACACCGTTTTTGGCGACCAGGCTGTGCAGGCGGATGCTGCCAAGGGCCTGGAGAAGGCAAAGGGTGTGCTCCGCCAGGAGGTGGGGCGCAACGTTACTGTTCGCCTGACGCCGACGCTGGAATTTGTGGCGGACCAGATCCCCGTCGTTGCCTCGAACCTGGAGGAACTGCTCCGGGCCGCCAAGAAGCGCGACGCCGAGGTGGCTGCCCTGGCCGAAAACGCCAAGCACGCCGGCGACGCCGATCCGTACAAGAGCGACATTCCCGCCGATGTGGAGATCGACGAGGATGACTTCGACGAAGAGGATATTGACCTCACCGACGACGAAGACCTCGACGAAGACACCAACAAATAGGGCCAACGCCCTCCCGGCCGACCCAACTGCGCGCCTTATGGGCCGGCTCGGCAGTCATAGGCCCCGGAAACCCAAGGAAGTCCTCGGGTCCGGGGCCTATCACTTTCACATTTCCGCGGCGTCTTAAGTTTCCTACCGGATACTGGCCTTCAGGACGGTTCCCGCGGTGAGGTCAGCGAAGCTGAAACCGGCTGTGGCATAGAGGGTTTTGCCGCTCAGCTCCACCGCGGCCGGACCATCGACGGCCAGGAACTGTGACTGTTCACGGGTCCAGGCGTCGATCCTGACGGTCTCATTGCCGAACATCGAAGCGGCGTAGACGTCTCCGGCGCCCGATACGGCGATGCCGGTGGGGCTCAGGATGTCATCGGCCCACAGGTGCGTAGCGCCGGTCCATGGGCTTCAAATAGCCGGCCAACTCGTCAGGCATCCCTTGGCCTGCCCCGACGCTTTCGACGAAAAACGTGGTGGTGCCGCGCGTCTCTACGCCGCTGACGTCCCACTTGTCTCTTGTGTAAATGTTGCTGATGTGTCCGTCATCGTCGACGCAGTCCAGCGTGCCCGCAAAATTCTGCGTGACGAACACGCTCTTACCGGGGCCCAAGGCCAGGCTCAACGGCGCCATCAGGTGCTCCGCCAGGGTTTCGGGACCGGACTGTTTCTGCGTTGCCGTGGCGGGCGCGACGGGGATGACGATCGCCGCTGCTGCCAGGCACGCGACGATCGGAAACTTCTTGTTCATTGGATCCTCCGGAGTTGACGTGCACCCCGTCGCCGGGGCCTGGCTTGAGACCAAAGTCAATGCGTTCCGAACTACCCCCGGCGCTAGGTCAGTCCCGCGAAAGGGACGACGTCGACGGCATTTCCCCCTAATGTGTCCCTATCTGAGCCAGATTCCCGCGCGCCATGGCTAGGATCGAGCTATGACCCACGCGAGCGACTCACTGGATGCCACACCTTTCCTGGAGCAGGCCATTATGCTGGCTGTGCGGAACGTCGCCGACGGCGGCGGCCCGTTTGGTGCGCTGGTGGTGACCCCGGACGGCCGGGTCCACGAAGGTGTCAACCGGGTCACGCGCGACAACGACCCCACGGCACATGCCGAAGTGGTGGCAATCCGCGCGGCGGCAGCCGCAAGCGCAACGTTCGACTTGAGCGGGGCCGTGCTCTACACGAGCTGCGAGCCGTGCCCGCTCTGCCTGTCAGCCGCGCTGTGGGCGCGGATTGACCGTGTCTATTTCGCGGCCGACCGCCATGGTGCAGCCGCGGCCGGCTTTGACGACGCCGTTTTCTATGACTTCTTCAACGGCACCCGTCCGGAACTGCTGCCGGTCGCCCAAGCAGCCATTCCGACGTCGGACGCTCCGTTTGACGCGTGGCGACGCAACGCGGAACGTACGGATTACTGACCACGTGCCGGGTCAGTAATCCTTAAGTTCCGGCAGCCTGCCGACGCCCTCCACCAAATCCTCGCGGGCACCGCACAGCGCGATCCGCACCCAGCCCTCGCCAATCGAGCCAAAAGCGGTCCCCGGCGCGAGCGCGACGCCGGAATCGGCAAGGAACCGCCGCGTCCAGCTGCGGACGTCCCCGTCGCTGACATGGGAGACGTCGGCCCACAGGTAGAAGGCTCCCTGCGCGCTCAAGTAGGGGATGCCCTTGGCTTCGAGCACGGCCGAGGCGGCGTCGCGGTTCGCCCGGTAATGGGCATGGGCGTCCCGGACGTAGTCCTGCGGCCCGGTCAGAGCCGCGAGCGCAGCGTACTGCGACGGGGAGGCAACACAGGAGACAATCGCTTCCATCACGTTGTTCATCTTCTGCTCCAGCCCCGGCGGACAGACCAGGGCTCCGATCCTCAGGCCGGTCAGGCCGTACGTCTTGGAGAGCGTCAGTGACGTGAACACCCGCGCTTGGCCGGGGACATCGCTGTCGAACCGTGCCGGGCTGACGTGCGGGACGTCGTAGGTGAAGGCCTCATAGCATTCGTCGGAAATGATCCACAGATCGTGCTTACGGGCAAGGTCCACGAGTTGCCGGGTCAGGTCCTCGCCGAGGACGGCGCCCAGCGGGTTCGACGGGGAGTTCAGGATGAGCACCCGGGTCCGGTTCGTGATGAGAACCTCGATGTCCTGGATCCGGGGCTGAAAGTCCTGCCCCGGATACAACGGGTAGCCCACCGGCACGGCATTCAGGAGCCGGCTGGTCATGGCGAACGTGGGGTAGCCGGGGTTGGGGATCAGGACCTCGTCACCGGGGGAGAGCAGGAGGCTCATGGCGAAGTGCAGGCCCTGCTGCGCGCCGTCCACCACGTAGACCCGCTCGGCGCCGAAGCTGCTGTTGTTGGTGATGTTGCTGTTGCTTATGCCGGCGCGTTCACGGAACCTTGCGGCGAACGCCTCGCGCAGTGCCGAGATGCCGGCGTTGGGCGTGTAGTTGGTCTCGTCCCGGTCAAGGCACGCCATGCCGGCTTCCAGGATATGCCGGGGAAGCGCGAAGCCCGGTTCACCGATACTCAGGACGATGGCCCCGGGGGTACGCCAGGCAGCCTCGGTAATTTCGCGGATCTGGTTGACGGGGACGTCGCGCGCGTGCGCCGCAAGCTCAGGCATGGATGCCATCCTAGCCGCCACGGAATACAGGCCCGCCCGTGGGCGCCAAGAGGAGGGCGCCCACGGGCGGGCGCAGGCTGCGGGCGGCTTGTGGATAGGGCGCGTGGGCCAGGGCTGCTGCCAACGCCGATATACTGGGAAGCGTGCTTTCTGGACTGGTGATAGTGGACAAACCGCAGGGATGGACCAGCCATGATGTGGTTGGTCGGATGCGGCGTCTCGCCGGGACCCGGAAAGTGGGGCACGCCGGCACCCTCGATCCCATGGCTACCGGCGTCCTGGTGGTGGGCATCAACAAGGCCACGAGGCTCCTGACCTACATCGTCGGCACGTCCAAGACGTATACGGCAACCATCCGGCTGGGCCAGTCCACCATCACCGATGACGCCGAAGGTGATGTGATTGCCGCCGTCAGCGCTGCTGCCGTCGCCGACGAAGCAATTCACGACGGCGTCGCCGCCCTCACGGGTGAAATCCAGCAAGTGCCCAGCAGCGTCAGCGCCATTAAGGTCAACGGTGAACGTGCCTACGCGCGGGTCCGCTCCGGCAAAGAGGTAAAGCTCGCGGCGCGCCCGGTCGCCATTCACCGTTTCGAAGTTCACCGCATCAACCGGGAAGCCGGCGGCGACGTCGTGGACGTTGATGTCACGGTGGAGTGCTCATCCGGTACATACATCCGGGCCCTCGCCCGCGACCTCGGCGACGGGCTGGGAGTGGGCGGCCACCTGACCGCACTCCGCCGGACCCACGTGGGCCCGTACTCACTGGATCAGGCCCGGACGCTGGAACAGCTGGCCGAGGAGCTCAATGTGCTGGAAATGTCCCAGGCTGCCCGGGCACTGATGCCCAACCGCGAACTCACGGCGGAGGAGACGACCGAGATTTCCTTCGGACGCCGGATCGCAGCGGGAGCGGAAGCAGGCGATCCCGCAGCTGCCACCACTGAGCACCCTGCGGCCGCGTTCGCGCCGGACGGCAGTCTCGTGGCGCTCCTGGCGGACTCCGGAAACTTTGCCAAGCCCGTTCTGGTGTTCGCGCCGGGCAACGGCGCGTCCGGAAATAGTGCGCCCGGAAATGCTGCGCCCGGAACAGCTGCGGGCGGGGACGCCTAGGCATGGACGCCTATTTCTACATCATCCTGGTGGTGGGTCTGCTCTCCAGCGGAGTCTGCCTCGGTGCCGGCATCCTCAAAAAAGCCCCCAACGATTTCACCATCCTGTCCGTTGCCGCCGTCGAGCTGGCACTGCTGGTTTACCTGGTGGGTTCGATCGTGAGGGTTATTGCGGGCGAACCGATTGCCGGGGAGGCCTGGGAATTCTGGGGGTACCTGGCCACTGCGATGCTCCTCCCGCCGGCAGCCGTGTACTGGTCCATCCTGGAACGGACCCGCTGGAGCAACTTTGTCCTCGCCGCCGTCGGGGTCACGGCCTTGGTGATGGCCGCCCGCATGAACCAGATCTGGTACTGAAAAGGAAGAAGTACGCAACGTGAAAGCACCTCGTTCCGGAGCGACCCCTGCCAAGGCAGAAGGCAAGGCCGGCGTCAAGGACACCCGCAACACCGGCCCCGGGCGTCTCCTCATCGCCGTTTACGCGGTGTTTGCCATCTCGGCCACCGCACGCGCCGGCTACCAGATCCTGACCAAGTTCTCCGAGGCTCCGCTCGCGTACCTGCTTTCCGCGATCGCGGCGCTGGTCTACGTGGTGGCAACGGTGTCGCTGGCCAAGCCCGGCCGCACCTGGTTCAGGATTTCCCTGGCCGCCGTCCTGGTGGAGCTTGTGGGTGTGCTCGTGGTGGGGGCGTTGAGTGTCTTCGATCCGGTGGCGTTCCCGCATGAGACCGTCTGGTCCCTTTTTGGCCGTGGGTACGCGTTCATTCCACTGCTGCTGCCGGTGCTGGGGCTGGTGTGGCTGTACCGGCGCCGGCCGCGCCTGCAGTAAGCCGCCCCAGCAGTAAACCGCATCAGCAGTAACCGCAGCAGCGATTGGCTTCGGCTGGCGAGCCTTCGGGCATGTCCGCGGGTGCCACCCAGTTGGCCCGGCGCCGTCCGGAAGCCATGCTGAATGCGGGTAATCTTAGAGAGTTCCGGCGCCGGTGCGTTCGGAGAGATGTCAGTTTAAGGCAGTAAAAGGCGAGGGTGATGGTCTACATCTGGAACGATCCGTCCGAGGTCCCGGCGGACTTTGGTCCCTCCGTTGTCACTTTTGGTAACTTCGACGGCGTCCATCGCGGCCACCAGCAAGTGCTGTCTGAACTCATCCGCTCGGCCCGCCTCAACGGGACCAAGTCCGTTGCCGTCACGTTTGACCCGCACCCGGCCCTGATCCACCGCCCGGAGTCCGCGCCCGAAATGATCATGGGCCTGCAGGACAAATTGGTGGCGCTGGGGGAGCTCGGCCTGGATGCCATCCTGGTCATGAAGTACTCCCTGAACCTGGCCAGCCTCACGCCTGAGGAATTCGTGAGCCAGGTCCTCGTGGACAGCCTGCATGCCAGCCACGTGGTGATCGGCCATGATGCCCGGTTCGGCCGCGGTAACTCCGGTGACCTTGACACCATGAAGCAGCTGGGCGAAAAGTTCGACTTTGATGTCCAGGTCATCAGCGAGTTCGGCTCGGAAGGCTACCCGCTCCATAACGACGCCGGCACGGACCGCCGCTGTTCCTCCACCTGGGTGCGTGAAGCACTGCAGGAGGGCGACGTCGCCACCGCCGCCGCGGTGCTGGGGCGCCCGCACCGGATGCGCGGCGAGGTTGTACACGGTGCTGCCCGCGGACGCGCGCTCGGTTTCCCCACCGCCAACCTTGCCCACGAGGCCAGCGGATTCATCCCCGCGGACGGAATCTACGCCGGCTGGCTGGTGGACCAGGCCGGCACGCGCTGGCCGGCGGCCATCTCGGTGGGGTCCAATCCCACGTTCGACGGGGTCAGCCGCCAGGTCGAAGCCCATGTGATCGACCGTCCCCACGAGGCCATTGAGGACTTCGATCTGTATGGCCAGACAGTAGTCGTCGAATTTGCGGCACGGCTCCGCGGCATGGTGGCATACCGTGGGCCGGAGGCGCTGATTGACCAGATGCGCCTGGACGTGGTCCAGGCCCACGATCTCCTGGTGCGGCGCTGACCGGGTCCCACCCGCAACCAACAGCCAGAGAGGCAGCACAGTGGCCGTCGAGAAGAACACCCGCAAGCTGGACAAAGGCATAGTCCGCGATTTCAGTTCCCGGATGAGTTACGCGTCCTACCTCCAGCTGCCCACCCTGCTCAGCGCACAGCAGCCTGTCAGCAAGCCCGAACACCACGACGAGCTGCTGTTCATCATCCAGCACCAGACCACGGAGCTGTGGCTGAAACTCGTGCTGCACGAGCTCCGTAGCGCCGCAGCCCGGCTGCGTGCAGACGATCTCGGCTCCGCACTCAAGGGCATCGCGCGGGTCAAGCACATCCAGAAAACCCTGACGGAGCAGTGGTCAGTCCTGGCCACGCTGACGCCCACAGAGTACTCCCAGTTCCGCGGGTTCCTGGGCAACTCCTCAGGGTTCCAGTCAAGTCAATACCGGGCCGTGGAGTTTGTCCTCGGCAACAAGAACCGCAAAATGCTGCCGGTGTTCGAATCGGACCCTGAAGCGCACGCCATGCTGGAGGACCTGCTCAATTCGCCCAGCATCTATGACGAGTTCCTGGCCTACCTCGCCCGGCAGGGCTTCGACGTGCCTCAGTCTGTGCTGGAGCGGGACGTTACCCGCGCCCACGAGTTCTGCCCTGAGCTGGTGCCGCTGTTCAAGCACATCTACGAAAGCGCCGCCGATAACTGGGGCGCCTACGAGGCCTGCGAGGAACTGGTGGACCTTGAAGACAACTTCCAGCTGTGGCGGTTCCGGCACCTGCGCACCGTCCAGCGCACCATCGGAATGAAAACGGGAACCGGGGGATCCAGCGGCGCTGCCTTCCTGCAGAAAGCCCTGGAGCTGACCTTCTTCCCGGAACTGTTCGCGGTACGGACGGAGATCGGCCAGTGAGCAGCGCGATGGATGCGAATATGGAAAATCACGACGGCGCCGCCCTCCTTGAGCGGGCAGCGCAACTGGATACGGGCGACCCGCTGGCACGCTACCGCGACCTCTTCATCGGGACGGATACGGACCTGTCCTACCTCGACGGCAATTCCCTGGGCCGCCCGATGAAGCGGACGCAACGGGACATCAGCACCTTCATCGAGGAAGGCTGGGGCGGCCGTCTCATCCGTGGCTGGGACGAGGAATGGCTGGACCTGCCACAGACCATTGGCGATCAACTCGGCCGTGCTGTCCTTGGCGCCGCCCCGGGCCAGACCATCATCGCCGACTCCACCACGGTGGTGCTCTACAAACTGATCCGTGCTGCGCTGGACACCGTGACTGACCCCGCCCGCATAGAGATCGTACTGGACACGGATAATTTCCCCACCGACCGCTACCTGGTGGAGGGGATCGCCCGCGAGGAAGGCCTGACCCTGCGATGGATCGAAACCGATCCAGCGTCCGGCGTCACCGTCGAACAGGTGCGGGACGCAACCGGCCCGGCGACCGCCGTCGTACTTGTGAGCCACGTGGCGTACCGTTCCGGCTTCCTGGCCGATCTTCCGGCCATCACGGAGGTTGCGCACAGCGCGGGGGCGCTGGTGGTCTGGGATCTGTGCCATTCCGCCGGCTCAGTGGAGCTGGACCTTGACGGCGCAGACGTGGATTTTGCCGCGGGCTGCACCTATAAGTACCTCAACGGGGGACCGGGCTCGCCGGCCTTCGCCTACGTCAACCGCCGGCACTTGCCCGGACTGAAGCAGCCGATTTGGGGTTGGATGGGACGCAAGGACGCTTTCGAGATGGCCGCAGGCTACGAACCGGCGCCGGGCATCCGGAGTTTCCTCAGCGGCACTCCGGCCATCTTCGGGATGCTGGCCATGCGCGGGACCCTTGACCTCATCGAAGAGGCCGGCATGGTTGCCATCAGGGAAAAGTCCTTGCAACTCACCGCCTACGCCGTGCAGCTGTATGAGGCGTGGCTGGAACCGGTGGGCGTGGAGCTGGCATCGCCGCGGGATCCGGAGCTTCGCGGAAGCCACATCACCCTGGATCATCCGGCGTTCCGGAACGCGACGGCGGCGCTGTGGGAACAGGACGTCATCCCTGATTTCCGTGCACCACACGGGATCCGCATCGGGTTGTCGCCCCTGAGCACCAGCTTCGCGGAGCTTTTCCGGGGGATGGCCGCCATTCGGGCTCAGCTGCGTCGCTGAGCAGCTGCCTTTCGGCGACGGCGGCTGGGGGACTGCGGCGGCTGTTTCGACAAGATTGCGGCGGGGCCGGTAAACTAAAAGTTGGATCCGGCTGCAGTCCGTGGCGGCTGGTTCCTGCCATGTGTGGAAAGTCCCTGGTTTCCGGGGGATTCCCGCGCGGGCAGACCCGGCAGTGAGTTACTGATTCGGGCCTCACGGCACATCTCTAGGAGTTATTGTGGCACTTGACGCCGCTGTAAAGCAGTCCATCATCCAGGATTTCGCAACGTCCGAGGGCGACACCGGTTCGCCGGAGGTCCAGGTTGCAGTCCTGACTCAGCGGATCAAGGATCTGACTGAGCACATGAAGGTGCACAAGCACGATTACCACACCCAGCGCGGTCTGCTGGCCATGGTTGGTCGTCGCAAGCGTATGCTCACCTACCTCAAGAACACTGACATCGCCCGCTACCGTGCGCTCATCGAGCGTCTCGGCCTGCGCCGCTAGTCAGGCTTAAGGGGCGGCCCCTTCCATTGTGGAACGGGCCGCCTTCTTCAGAAGAAAACTAAACAGGAGGATCAACCGCATCACGCATTCGCGGTCCTCGGTAGTGATCCCCGGGAACGGCTTCGAAGACTGAAGCCCCGGCCCGTGGGTCTCGATCGATGACCGGGTGCAGTGCAGGCCAGTAGACAGATGCTGGACTGGGTTGATGCGGCTGGGCTCCGTGAAACAAGAAACGGAGGTGACTCTCTTGGAGGGTCCCGAAATCCAGTTCTCAGAAGCAGTCATTGACAATGGCCGCTTTGGCAAGCGTGTAATCCGCTTTGAAACCGGCCGTCTCGCCAAGCAGGCAGCCGGCGCAGCCATGGTGTACATCGACGAAGACACCGCGCTGCTGTCCGCCACCACCGCAGGCAAGCACCCGCGCGAAGGCTTTGACTTCTTCCCGCTGACGGTTGACGTTGAAGAGCGCATGTACGCCGCCGGCCGTATCCCGGGCTCGTTCTTCCGCCGCGAAGGCCGCCCGTCCACCGAGGCCATCCTGGCCTGCCGCCTCATGGACCGCCCGCTGCGTCCGGCCTTCGTCAAGGGCCTGCGCAACGAGGTCCAGATCGTGGTGACCGTTTTGGCCATCAACCCTGACGAGCTCTACGACGTGGTGGCCATCAACGCCTCCTCCATGTCCACCCAGCTCTCCGGCCTGCCGTTCTCCGGCCCGATCGGCGGCGTCCGCGTTGCCCTCGTCGCTGACGAGCACGGTTCACAGTGGGTTGCTTTCCCCAAGCACTCCCAGCTTGAGAACTCAGTGTTCAACATGGTTGTAGCCGGCCGCATCGCCGGTGACGACGTCGCCATCATGATGGTCGAAGCCGAAGCAACCGACAACTCCTGGAACCTCATCAAGGAACAGGGCGCCACCGCTCCCACCGAAGAGGTTGTCTCCGAAGGCCTCGAGGCTGCCAAGCCATTCATCAAGGCACTCTGCGACGCTCAGGCGGACCTGGCAGCACGTGCCGCCAAGCCGACCGTCGAGTTCCCGGTCTTCCTGGACTACCAGGATGACGTCTACGCCGCTGTTGAGGCTGCTGCCGCTGAGAAGCTGGCCGCTGTCTTCCAGATCGCCGACAAGCAGGAACGCGATGTTGCAACGGATTCGCTCAAGGACGAAGTCACTTCTTCCCTGGCCGGCCAGTTCGAAGGCCGCGACAAGGAGCTGTCCGCAGCTTTCCGTTCGGTCACCAAGCAGGTTGTGCGCCAGCGCATCCTCAAGGACCAGATCCGCATCGACGGCCGCGGCCTGACGGACATCCGCCAGCTCACCGCCGAGGTTGAGGTTCTGCCCCGCGTGCACGGCTCGGCAATCTTCGAGCGCGGCGAAACCCAGATCATGGGCGTCACCACGCTGAACATGCTCAAGATGGAACAGCAGATCGACTCGCTGTCGCCCGTCACACGCAAGCGCTACATGCACAACTACAACTTCCCGCCGTACTCCACCGGCGAGACCGGCCGCGTGGGTTCGCCCAAGCGCCGCGAAATCGGCCACGGTGCCCTGGCAGAACGCGCACTCGTGCCGGTGCTGCCGTCCCGCGAGGAATTCCCGTACGCCATCCGCCAGGTGTCTGAGGCTCTCAGCTCCAACGGTTCGACGTCGATGGGTTCCGTCTGTGCCTCCACGCTGTCCATGCTCAACGCTGGCGTGCCACTGAAGGCCGCTGTTGCAGGTATCGCCATGGGCCTGGTCTCCGACCAGGTTGACGGCCAGACCCGCTACGCTGCCCTCACGGACATCCTGGGCGCCGAAGATGCTTTCGGCGACATGGACTTCAAGGTTGCCGGTACCGCCGAGTTCGTTACGGCCATCCAGCTGGACACGAAGCTCGACGGCATCCCCGCTTCAGTGCTGGCAGCAGCGCTGAAGCAGGCCCGCGAAGCCCGCCTTCACATCCTGGACGTCCTCAACTCCGCGATCGACACCCCGGACGAGCTCTCCGAGTTCGCGCCGCGCGTCATCGCGGTCAAGATCCCGGTTGACAAGATCGGCGAGGTCATTGGGCCCAAGGGTAAAATGATCAACCAGATCCAGGAAGACACCGGCGCGGACATCTCCATTGAAGATGACGGCACTGTCTACATCGGCGCCACCAACGGACCGTCTGCAGACGCAGCACGCTCCGCGATCAACGCCATCGCCAACCCGCAGATTCCGGAGATCGGCGAGCGCTACCTGGGCACGGTCGTCAAGACCACCACCTTTGGTGCGTTCATCTCCCTGACCCCGGGCAAGGACGGCCTGCTGCACATCTCCGAGCTGCGCAAGCTAGCCCAGGGCAAGCGCGTGGACAACGTTGATGACGTGGTTTCCGTGGGCCAGAAGATCCAGGTGGAAATCACCAAGATCGATGACCGCGGAAAGCTGTCCCTGTCACCCGTCGTTGCTGAAGAGGAAGGCGCCGGCGAAGCCGAGCGCGTTCACGCTTCCGCCGCGGCGGAGGGCGCTGCTGAAGCGGAGTAGTCCACTGACGCGGAGTACCATCCTCCTGCACAGAGCATGAATCGGCGGGACCGGTGGATGATCCACTGGTCCCGCCGCTGTTACGATGGCAGCCAGATCCGGCTGCCGCTCCTGAAAGGCTTCAATGACTGTTGTACCCCTGCCGCTTGAGCAGAACCAGCCCGGCGACACCCTGGTCCACGGATCCGACGGCGGCTCCGTCGTCCGGCGTTCAGTGCTGCCCGGCGGCGTGCGGGTACTGACCGAGGCGATGCCGGGCCAGCGCTCGGCAACAATCGGTTTTTGGGTGGGGGTGGGCTCTCGCGATGAAGCCCCGGGACAGCACGGCTCCACGCACTTCCTCGAGCATCTCCTGTTCAAGGGCACCAGGCGCCGTACTGCCCTGGAAATCGCCTCGGCGTTCGATGAGGTAGGCGGGGAATCCAACGCCGCCACGGCCAAGGAGAGCACCTGCTACTTCGCGCGGGTGCTGGATACGGACCTGCCCATGGCCATCGACGTCATTGCCGACATGATCACCGGTGCTGTCCTGGATCCGGCCGAGATGGAGCAGGAGCGCGACGTCATCCTGGAGGAAATCGCCATGGACAGCGATGACCCCACGGACGTGGCGCATGAGAACTTTGTGGCTGCCGTGCTGGGCACCCACCCGCTGGGCCGCCCCATCGGCGGCACTCCCGCTGCGATCCGCGCCGTTGCCCGCAACTCCGTGTGGGAGCACTACCGCCGTTACTACCGCCCGGATGAGCTGGTCATCACCGCCGCCGGGGGCTTGGAGCACGACATCGTCTGCCGCCTTGTGGTGGACGCGCTCCACACTGCCGGATGGTCACTTGAGCCGGACGCCGCCCCGGTAGATCGCCGCTCCACCGCGAGGGCCGACATCACCGGCACCGCCGGGCTGCACGTGGTCAAGCGTGCGGTAGAGCAGGCGAACATCATTATGGGCTGTCCCACGATTGTGGCCACCGATGACCGTCGCTACGTCATGAGCGTCCTCAACGCCGTCCTGGGCGGCGGGATGTCTTCGCGGCTGTTCCAGGAGATCCGCGAAAAGCGTGGCTTGGTGTACTCCACGTACTCCTTTGCCTCCTCTTACGCGGACGCCGGCTACTTCGGGATGTACGCAGGGTGCACCCCGTCCAAGGTCCGCCAGGTGCTGGACCTGCTGGGGCTCGAACTGGACAAGCTTGCCGAAGGCGGGATCTCCGACGACGAACTGCGTAAGGCCGTGGGCCAGCTGTGCGGCGGAATTGTCCTGGCACTGGAGGACACCGGTTCCCGTATGTCCCGCCTGGGCCGCGCTGAACTGGTGTCCGGTGAATACCAGGACATCGACGAGACTCTGCGGCAGATCAAGGCTGTCACCGCGCAGGAGGTCCAGGACCTTGCCAAGGAGTTGGCAGCCGCGCCACGGACCGTCACCGTGGTGGGCCCGTTCGAGGAGACAGAAACCTTCGGTCTCTGACCGGCAGGCTTGAGCCCGCCATAATAAACCTATGAACCTTCCGCAGCCGGGCACGGTGCACGCCGTGCTGGAGAACTTCCTGGGGCACTGGCGCGGCACCACCCGGCTGGACGCGTCGGCCTGGGGGCCCAAGCGCACGGCCTCGGCGGAAGTCAGTTACACCAGGGCCGCCGGGGGCTACGCCGTCGTACAAAGTTACAGGCACACTGAAGCCGATGGCACGCACTTTGAGGGACACGGCGTCTTTACTGTCGACCGTGACCACGACGACATCCTCTGGTACCACGTGGACAGCATGGGCCTGCCGCCGGGAGCCCCGGCCCGGTGCACGTGGGTGGGCGGTGTGCTGCGCGTCGAGCGCCACAGTGACCGGGGGACCGCCCGCCATACTTTCCGTGTGGACAACGACGTGCTGATCCACACCGCCGAGTTGCGCCTCGGCGACGGCCAGGACTTTGTCCCGTTCATGAACTCCGAGTGCCGCCGCGTCTGACCCCATCCCGCCCCCGCGCGAACGTTCACTGGTGGCCCTGAAGATCCGACCGTCAGCCGGCTGATTCCAGAATCCTTGTCCGCGGCGCCCCGTTCAAGGCTGGCGATGCGGAGGAGGAATTCCACACTTTACTTTGCAGGTTCGCCAGCAATCGCTCAGCCTGGCCACGGTCGTTGAAATCGAGTTCCACCACCACGTAGTGGGAATCATCCACCGGCTGGGAAATCCGTTGTCCGACGACTCCGGACGCTTCACGGTTCACCGGATCCCGGTCGAAGGCCTGCTTCCACATGCCGAAGTCCTTGATGCCATGTTCTATTTGCAGTGTGTACATTCGAGTTTCTCCTTAGTTGATCGCGTTAGTTGATCGCACTTGTTTGCCTCCGGGCACTCCCACCCATCGCTCCTCCCCTGGGACAGCCGCACGGTCCCGCTGCGTTGCGTACCGTCACGGTAACCGCTGGCCGATATGGCGGGTATCCCAGAAATCTGGGGTTTTGGTAGGAAGCGCCGGCGCTGTCCACAGAGCGCATACTGGGGGAATGACCCTCGGCAGGCCCTATAGCCGGAGCCTTGAACGGATCCGGCTCATCGGCGATTCCGCCCCGGATCACCACTCGTTACGCACCGCGGTGCCCGCTGAGCTGGGCCGGGTGCTTCCGTCCAGCGCTTTCGTGTGGCCCCTCTCAGATCCGCTGACGGCGACGGGCATGTCGCCCGTTGCCCGGATTCCGTGCCCGGACGAACTGCCGTTGCTGATCCGGCTCAAGTACCTGACGCTGGCGGGTCGCTGGACTCAGTTGGCGATCAGCCCGTCGCCGGTGACGACGCTGCTGCGCGAAACTGCCGGCAATCCATCACGGAGCCTGGTGTGGAATGGCCTGATGAAGCGCTACGGAGTGACCGATGTCCTGTTCGCAGTGCTGGCGGACAAACACGGCTGCTGGGGTTGGCTTGACCTCTGGCGAACGGCGCAGGACGATCCCTTTACTGCCGACGAAGTGGGATACGTCGCTGCCGTGGCACGTGAGGTCACGCCTGCCCTGCGTCTGTCGATAGCCCGGCAGTTTCTCATGGATGCACCTGGCGGACCCGACCCCGTAGGACACGAGGTTGTCCGTGCGCGGGCGTCAGTCATCGGCGCAGGTCCGAGGCCGGACTTGCCTCAGCAGGCTGTGCTGACTCTGGATGCGGAAATGGCCGTGCTGGGTGGAACGGCTTCCGTGGAGGAGTGGCTGGACCTGCTTCAGGCAGGCCCGCGTCCCTTTCAACGCGTCCCGGCCGAGGTCCTCAACGTCGCTGCCCAGTTGCTGGCGCTTGAGGCTGGCGTGGATCGTCATCCTGCGTCTGCCCGTGTGCACATAGGATCGGGCCAGTGGGCCATACTCCAGGCCAGCCGGATGGATTCGACCGGCATTTCAGCCATTCCGCCTTTGGCCGTCACCATCCAGGCGTGCCCTCCGGAGGCAAGGCTTGATATGTTCGCCCGGAGCTTCGGGCTGACAAGGCGGCAGCGGGAATTGCTTAAGCTTGCCGCCACTGGTGCCGACACCAATGTCATGGCTTCTGCCTTGGGGATTGGGGCCTACACTGTCCAGGATCAGTTCAAGCTGATTTTCGATACGTGCGGCGTCCGCAGCCGCGCGACATTGTTGGCACTGGCGATGGGAACGGCCCAGTAACCGAACGGCACAGTAACCGGACCCGCCCGATGGGACCAGCTGAGACGTCTGCGCGTCGGCGGGGCCTAGTAAGTCCTGTCCGCCACGGGGTCGTGGGTCGGGGGTAGGGTTGCGTCCGCCTCAAGGCCAAGGCCAAGGCCAAGGTCCAGGTCCAGGTCCAGGTCCAAGACCGAACCGCTCTTGGTGCCGGTCGCATGGTCGGTTTTGGGGCGGTTTTCTGACCACTGGGGTGGTTCCCAGTCGGGGTGTTCGCTGGCATAGTGGCGTCCGGTGGGTGATATCCAGCCGGGTGGTTCATTCTTGGTAGCGGCGGTGGGCTTCCAGGCTGTGGTGTGTCTGAGTCTGTGATGTTTGGGGCATGGCTGACCGAGATTTGATAGCCCGGTGGCGCCGCCGTGGGCCCAGGCCAGCAGGTGGTCGGCCTCGTTGTCGAGGGAGTGGTTGCTGCAGCCCGGGAACGGGCACTTTCCGTCGCGCAACCGTAGCCATTGTCGTTGGGCTTTCGTGAGCCGGTAGCTGGTCCGCCCGATCTCCAACGGTGCGCCGTCGCGCGGGTCTACAAGCACACGGTGGAAGGAGTCAGCGCCGTCGGCGATGAGCTGCCGGGCCATGGACGGTGGGATCGGGCCGTATCCGTCGAGCATGGCGGGCTCCTCAGTGAGGCCCAGCAGCGACATGACCGGGACCGTGACCAGCACCTGCGCCCTCGGCGATGGAACACCGTCGCCCACTGCCATGCCCGTGCCGCCGGTCACGTCCGTCATAACACCGGTTCCGCCGCCGGCGATGTTGTTGCCGAGGAGCCAGGTGGCGGTGATGTCGGCGCGGATCTGGCTGAGGTTCCGGTCTTCATGGGGTCCTTGGAGGGCGCGTGCGGCGGTGGTGGTGCGGTCCCAGATCGCGGCGGCCTGATCGGCAGGCAGGTAGGCGGAGAGCCAGGCCATGCCGTCATGCTCCGGCGCATACTCCAATCGCCGATTTTGGACACCGCGTACGTGGCGCTTTTCGATGCTTACCGGGTGATGCCGTTCCCGCCACGTCCGGGCCTTGTGCCGGAACCGCCCAGGGATGAGGTCTCCCGCCGGGCAACCCCTCGCAGGGTTTGGTGCGTCGGGGTCCAGGAAGTGCGCCTCGAGGGCTTGGGCGCCGGCAGGGTCCAGGTTCACGGTTTCGTCGACCATGATCCGGGCGTGCTGCCACGAAATCGTCCCGGCCTGCAGCGCCGTCAGGGTAAGGGGAAGTGTGGTGGTGAGCTCATATGCCTCAACGAGCAGGGCACCCGCGGTGCGTTCGCTGACCGTCAGGACGCAGGCGACCTCAGCGAAGGCACCCGCGGTGCGTTCGCTGACCGTCAGGACGCAGGCGACCTCAGCGATCACGGCCATCTCCTGCCCTGTATGGTCTTGCGGCGACTCGGCCGGGCCTGCCAGTGTCTCGGCGGCGTCGGCGTACACGGCGGCCGCGTGAACCTTCAGGGCCGCCATCTTCGCTTCCCCGCGGGCGACTCCAGCCAGCGTCTTCAGAGCGATCTCGGCCCTCCGATGCAACGGATCAGCACCACTGGATCCCGAGGACTCGGGCCCGCCACGGAGCACCGCAGCAAGCTCGGCGAAGGACGCCGCAAGTGCCTCCGCCGTCGCCACAGCTGCTCTGCTATCCATACTCAAAGCATCCCAGCAGGGTGTGACAATCACCGCGTGGATGAATGCCTATGTGCATAACTCAGCGGCCACGCCGGCCGTGATGGCAGCGGTCACGAACAAGAGCCCGGCCGTTTCGGCGCGTGGAGCCAATTGGTCCCCTCAGATGCGGGGCCTCAACTGTCCGTTCGCGCTGTCGGTGGGGTGGTCTACCCGCCGGCGAACGGAGGCAGCACGTCAACCACATCGCCCGGATTTAACACAGTCGTGCGGTCCCGGACGGCCACCTCGTTGAGCAGGAAACTGCTCCGGGACAGGATACGTTGCAGGGGAGGAGTGCCGGCAGCGGGCTCGGCTCGGTCCACAGCCAGGACCGCTTCCAGCAAATCGGCCACTGTCGCCCCGGGAGGGAGTACGAAGAGCTCTTCTTCGACCCCAGCGGCAGCGCGTGCGGCAGCGAAGTAACGTACGTTCAAGAATTCAGCCTCCGATGGCGCTCATGCTGCGGTCCGGCTGGACAAAGTCCGCCGCGCCGAGACCTGTGTGGTCCATGCCGTGGGCCTTTGGCTTGACCCACATGGCATCCTGCCAGCGTTCGGCCAAGGCCTGATCACTGGCGCCGTCCCGCAGCAGACCCAAGAGATCAAACTCCTCACGGGAGAACAGGCAGCTCATGATCTTGCCCTCGGCTGTGATCCGCGTGCGACGGCAGTCGGAGCAGAACGGCTCCGTCACGGACGCGATGATGCCCACGGTGCCGAGCACCGGCCCGTGGGCTTCCGGCGCCGCCTCCACGCCTTCCGGCCGATGCACGTCAGCGGCAGACACTAGTCCCTCGGTACCCAGCACAGGACCATCCGGCCCCGCGGACCCGGCCACCCGGCGTCGTACTTCAAAGCGTTCCGCCGGGGCCCCGTCGCGGGCGCGGGGATCGGGACCCAACACAAAGTCGCGCGACAACAGGGAACGGATCTCGGCCGCAGTGATCATGTTCCGCCGCGTCCAGCCGTGGTCCGCGTCGAGCGGCATCTGCTCGATGAACCGCAGTTCGTAGCCGCGGTCCAGAGCCCACGCGAGCAAGGAGGGCGACTCGGTGTCATTGATGCCCCGCATCAGCACGGCGTTGAGCTTGACGGGACCCAGACCGGCCGCCCACGCGGCATCGACGCCGGCCAGCACACGGTCCAGGAACGGGCGCCGGGTCAGCTTGGTGAAGGTCTCTTCGTGCAGCGAATCCAGCGAGACATTGATGCGGGTCAGGCCCGCGGCCTTGAGCGCGGCAGCCTTTTTGTCCAGGCCCACGCCGTTGGTGGTCATGGAGATCGGCAGCTCCGGATGATTGCTTCGCAGGGCCGCAATGATGTCAATCAGGTCTGCCCTGACCAGAGGCTCCCCGCCCGTCAGGCGCAGCTCGCGGACACCGAGCAGGTCCACGCCAATCCGGACAATCCGCACGATCTCCTCGGCGGACATCACAGCCTGCTTGGCCAGCCATTCAAGTCCCTCGGCAGGCATGCAGTACGTGCAGCGCAGGTTGCATTTATCCGTCAGCGACAGCCGCATGTCGGTGGCCCGGCGGCCGTACTGGTCCAGCAGGCCCGGCGGCGTTCCGGCCGGCCGCGCAGGCGGCAGGCCCGGCCCTGCACCTTCCCGGGGTTGCGGCATGCCTAGCTGAACACTCATAACTTCAGGCTACGCCACGTTTGGCCGCGGCATGGCACCGATGCCGCGGGATGGTCTTACGAAAGTCGTACAGTTCTCCAGGGGACGGCCAAGCCCGGTGCCGCCGGGCCCCGGCGAACCTATGCTGGAAATATGAAGACCCCCCAGGCTCAGCAGGAAGCAGCCGACGACGGCGCGAGCTCCCCACGGCGCTCGGGAGCCGACGGTGCCGCTCAAGGCAGCCGCCGCTGGGCCGCCGCGTCGGGTGCAGTGGCCGCCGGCGCCGCCGTCGTCGTGGGAGAGTTGCTCGCCGGGCTGCTGAGCCCGTCCCTTTCGCCCGTGACGGCAGTGGGCGGAGTCATGATCGATGCCGTTCCGCCAGGTGTGAAGGACTGGGCCATCGCCCTGTTTGGCACTGCCGACAAGGCAGTGTTCTTGGCCGGGATGCTGCTGGTTATCGCAGCCGTTGGGGCGTTGGCCGGGATACTGGAGCAGCGCAGACGGTTTGCCGGAGCAGCGGTGATTGCTGTTTTTGGGCTCGTGGGGCTTGCGGCGGTGCTTACCCGCGCCCAGATGACCCCGGCCGCTGCTGTAGTGCCACTGGCAGGAGCCCTGGCCGGCGCGCTCCTGCTGGGTTTGCTGATCCGGCGGCTTCAGGAAGGGGCGTCAGCCGGCGCGGCAGGGACAGATTATGCCGCGAGGACAGCAACAACTGCCGGACGGCGCACGTTCCTGCAGGTGCTGGCTACCGGTGCCGGGGCCACCGCCGTTGGCGGGGTTGTTGCCGCGGTCTGGCGAGGTGCGGCCGCAGGAATCAGCACCGCCCGCGAAAAACTGCAACTGCCCGCCGCAGTAGCGGAAGCGCCCGCCATCCCGGCCGGCGCCGAGGTAGGCCTGGACGGTATGCAGCCGCTGGTCACACCGAACCGCGACTTCTATCGGATCGACACCGCCCTGATCGTCCCGTCCCTCGACCCCGAATCCTGGGTACTCCGCGTCACGGGGATGGTGGAACAGGAGGTTGAGCTGAACCTGGCCGAACTGCTGGCCAAGCCGCTGATCGAACGGCATGTGACCATCGCCTGCGTCTCCAACGAAGTGGGCGGGGACCTGATCGGCAACGCCCGCTGGCTCGGCTGGCCGGTGCGGGAACTCCTGGCCCTGGCCCGGCCGCAATCCGGTGCCGACATGGTGCTGTCCCGAAGCTCCGACGGCTGGACGGCAGGCACCCCGCTCGAAGTCCTCACAGATCAGCGGGACGCCCTGCTCGCGGTGGGGATGAACGGCGAACCGTTGCCGTTGGAACACGGCTTCCCGGTCCGGATGATCGTGCCAGGCCTCTACGGCTACGTTTCCGCGACCAAATGGCTGACGGAACTCCGCGTCACCAGGTTCGCGGACGACGTCGGCTATTGGACGCCGCGCGGCTGGTCCGACCGCGGCCCCATCAAGACGTCCTCACGGATCGACGTGCCCCGCACCGGCCGGCGGGTGGGTGCCGGAACGGTCATGTTTGGCGGCGTGGCCTGGGCCCAGCACACTGGGATCGGCAAGGTGGAACTCCGCGTCAACCGCGGTCCGTGGCAGGCGGCCCGCCTCGCACCCGGGATTTCGCTGGACACCTGGTACCAGTGGCAGCTTGGCATCGAGCTGACGCCGGGCCAGTACGAGGTCCAGGTTTGCGCCACGGACCTCAACGGCGAGCCGCAGGTGGAGGAACGCCGGCCGGTTGCGCCGGACGGGGCCACCGGCTTCCACACGATTAGAGTTGACGTGAATCCATGACGGCCCGTACCGAAGGCAGGACCATGCACAGCCCTCCACACCAGCACGGCCACGCTCACCATCAGGCGCGCTCCATTGCCCTGCACCGCGCTGCCGTCACCGAGCTGCTGACGCCCCTGCTGGCCCAAGGACGGACGGAGACGCTGGCACTTCGCGACGCGCTGGGCAAGGGCCTCGCCCGGGACGTGCTGGCCCCCTTGAGCCTCCCGCCGTTCGCCAACTCCCAAATGGACGGCTTTGCCATCAACAGCTTGGACGTGCCCGACGGCGGTGCGGAGCTGCCTGTCGTTGTCCCCGTTCCGGCAGGTGCCGTGCCGGCGGCCCTGGAGCGTGGCACTGCCGCCCCCATCATGACGGGAGCCATGATCCCCGCCGGTGCTGACGCCGTCGTGCCCGTGGAACGTGCCGTCCCGGACAGGTTCCCAGCCCCGGGGGAAACAACCACTGTGTGGTTGCCGGCGACGGCGGCCGGCACCTACGTGCGGTCGGCCGGCAGTGATATTGCGGTGGGGGAAGGGGCGCTGGCCGCGGGAACGTTCCTCGGCCCGGCACAGCTGGGGCTGCTGGCTGCCCTGGGGATCGCCGAAGTCACTGTGCGCAGGCCGGTGACCGTCCTCCTGGCCACCACGGGTGACGAAGTCGTGGAACCCGGCCGTCCCCTGCCGGCCGGCAAGATCTACGATTCCAACGGAACCCTCCTCGAAAGTGCCATGCGTCAGGCAGGCTTGGCCGTGGTGCGCACGGCCATCGCCTCGGACCATCCCGACGAGTTCCGGGCGCTGCTGCGCAGCCACGCCGGCACGGTGGACCTGATCGTCACCACCGGCGGGGTCAGCAAGGGAGCCTACGAAGTTGTCCGCCAGGCCATGGACGGGCAGGCTACCGAGTTCCTTCACGTAGCGATGCAGCCAGGTGGCCCCCAGGGCATCGGGACGTTCGAGGGGGTGCCCTTCCTCGGATTCCCGGGAAATCCGGTCAGCTGCCTGGTTTCCTTCGAAATGTTCCTGCGGCCTGTGCTGGCTGAACTGTTTGGATCGCCTGCACCGCGGATCCCTGTGCGCGCACGGCTGGGCCACAGCCTTTCGTCGCCTGAACACAAGCACCAGGTCCGTCGCGGAACGCTCCAGGGGGACGGAACCGTCCGCCTGGAAGGGGGCGAAAGCTCCCACCTCATGCATGCGCTCGCCGGCTCCAACGCGCTGGTGCACGTGCCCGTTGGCGTCTCGGTGCTCGCCGAGGGTGACGAGGTGGAAGTATGGATGCTGTGAATCCAGAACAATCCGCGCTGACCCATCTGCGCCAGGACGGAAGCGCCCAGATGGTGGACGTGTCCGCGAAAGCCGAAACCACCCGGGAAGCCACCGCCACTGCCACGGTCCGAACCACCCAAGAAGTGCTGGGCCTGCTCGGATCCGGCGGCCTGCCCAAGGGTGATGCCCTGGCCGTCGCGCGGGTTGCCGGCATCATGGCCGCGAAAAAGACCCCCGAACTCATCCCGCTCTGCCATCCCTTGCCGCTCTCGAAAGTCACCGTGGACTTCGAGCTCGGCGCCGATTCTGTGGCCATCCTGGCCACGGTCAAGACCCGCGGGGTCACCGGCGTGGAGATGGAAGCACTGACGGCAGTCTCCGTGGCTGCCCTCAGCGTGTACGACATGATCAAGGCCGTCGACAAGCACGCCGTGCTGACCGACATCAAAGTGCTGGCGAAAAGCGGCGGCAAGAGCGGGGACTGGACACTATGAGCACCGAAAGCACTTACCCACCTGAGCCAAACACGGAGCCGCACACGCCTCAACCTCACCTGCCGGAGCCGCACACGCACGGTGAGGTGCAGGGACGGAAGGCCGGGGTCGTTATTGCGTCCACCCGGGCCGCCGCAGGCATCTATGAGGATGAAACCGGTCCCGTCATCATCGACTGGCTGACCGAGCATGGCTTCGAGGCTTACCCGGCCATGGTGGTGCCGGACGGCGAGCCAGTCGGCGCGGCGATCCGGGCCCTCCTCACCCAGCATCCCGCCGTCGTGATCACCAGCGGCGGTACCGGGCTCAGCCCGGACGACCGCACACCCGACGTGACCCTGCCGCTTCTGGACCGGGAAATCCCGGGCATCATGGAGGCCATCCGGCGCGAAGGCGCAGCCAAAACGCCGCTCGCGGCGCTCAGCCGCGGCCACGCCGGAGCTACGGGGCAGACGTTCATTATCAACCTGCCCGGGTCACCCAAGGGCGTCATGGACGGCCTGTCGGTGCTGGACCCCTTGATCGGGCACCTGTGCGACCAGCTGGAGGGCGGCAATGGGCACTGACTCGGTTTTCGAAGTGGTCCACGCGGTGCTGAGCGCAGAACCCATCTCCGTGGACCAGGCCATCGCTGCAGTGGAGTCTGACACCGCAGGGGCCGTGGTCAGCTTCAGCGGCGTGGTGAGGAATCACGACTACGGCAAGGCAGTTGAGCGGCTCAGCTATAGTGCGCATCCCACGGCTCACCAGGTGATGGCCGACGTCGTCGCGCGGCTGGCTGCCGAACATGCCGGCGAGGGATCCGCCACGCAGCCCGTGCGGATCTGGGCTGCCCACCGCATCGGCATGCTCGAAATCGGTGATCCGGCGCTGGTCTGTGCGGTCTCCGCAGCGCACCGCGGACAGGCTTTTGCCGTGTGTTCCGAACTGGTGGACCGCATCAAGGAGCAGGTTCCCATCTGGAAGGAACAGTTCTTCGCCGACGGCACCGTGGAGTGGGTGGGCGCAGGCAGCTGAGCACCAGTGGCTTCCCTTCGCCTGCCGGTGGTTGCGAGGTAACGCACAGCCTCCGGTTCAATCCCGGACCCGGCCCGACGGTAGGGTTAACGGCATGACCGAACAACTCTCCGTGCCCACCCGTGTGGCTGTTCTGGGCGCCAACGGGCGCATGGGCGCCGAAGCCGTAAAGGCCGTTGAAGCTGCCTCCGACCTGATGCTCGTAGCCGCCCTGGGACGCGGCGACTCGCTGGACCAGCTGGCCGCGTCGGGTGCCCACATCGTGGTGGACCTCACCGTCCCCGAGAGCACCGAAGCGAACGTGCACTACGCCGTCGAGCATGGCATGCACGCCGTCGTGGGGACCACCGGCTGGGACTCCACCCGGCTCGCCGCCCTGGAGGCGCTGCTCGCGGACAACCCGGAAACCGGAGTGCTGATTGCCCCCAATTTTGCCCTCGGCTCCGTGCTGGCCTCGGCCTTTGCCGCCAAGGCTTCCAAATATTTCGAGTCCGTGGAAATCATCGAACTGCACCACCCGGGAAAGGTTGACGCGCCGTCCGGGACCGCTGTCCGCACGGCCCAGCTCATTGCAGCTGAGCGCAAGGCTGCCGACGTTCCGCCCAGTCCTGACGCGACCACCAGCGAACTCGCCGGCGCACGGGGTTGCGAGGTTGAGGGAGTCCGCGTTCACAGCGTCCGCCTGCGCGGGCTGGTGGCCCACCAGGAGGTGCTGCTTGGCGGTCCGGGGGAGCAGCTGACCTTCCGCCACGATTCCTTTGACCGTGCTTCGTTTATGCCCGGGGTGCTGCTTGGCGTGCGCAACGTCGCCGCGCATCCGGGACTGACGGTGGGCCTGGACGGCTACCTGGACCTGGGGCTCTAGGCCATGGGAGAGTTCCTGGATGCTTTCCGGAAGAACCGCACCAAGATCTGGGTGGGTGCGGTAACGCTCCTGCTGGTCTTCTACCTGGTGGTGTCCTTCCAGCGCTCCGTGCTCCTGTTGCTGGACAGCAACCTCGCCGCCAAGGCCATCGGGGCTGCCTACCTGGTCCTCCCGGCCATCGGCGCCTGGGCCATGATCCGTGAACTGCTGTTCGGCGCGCGCACGGAAAAGATGGCCAAGGTCCTGGAGGCCGAAGGCGGGCTCCCGGTAGACGAACTGCCGCGCACACCCGCCGGCCGAATCGTCCGCTCAGCGGCGGATCTGGAATTTGAAAAGTACAAGGCCGAGGCGGAAGCGGCGCCCGGTGACTGGCGTTCGTGGTTCCGGCTCAGCTGCGCCTATGACGCTGCCGGGGACCGCAAGCGCGCCCGCGCGTCGATGCGCGACGCCGTAAAGCTGTTCCGCGGCCAGGTTCCGGCTTAGCGGCCTGCTCTCTGCGGCAGGCTAGCGCAGGACGGCTCGTTCGCCGCGCCCCAACTGGTTGGCCGCATGGCCCACCAGCTCCAATGGGCCACGCCATTTCAGGAGGACAAAAACGATGCCCACGGTGACGGCCGTCGCGGCATGCGCCCAGTACATCCCCTCCTCGGTCCAGCCGGCGGGCAGCGGCTTCAGGTAGAACGCCGAGACCACCCACACGTGCGCTGAGTAGAGCGTGAGCGTCATGGCTCCCGCACCCCGCAGCGGCAGCAACAGGTCCAGGTCAAGCCAGTCAGCCAGCCTGCCGAGCAGGAGGCACACGCCCACGACGGCGGCTGCCACGCCGCACGTGTGCACAAGATCCAGCGTGGTGGCCGAATGCGGCGCCGCTGCCGCCAGCCACCACCAGGACCCCTCCTGCCGGATTCCGGTGAGGTTGACCTGGAGGACACTGTCCAGCGGGTAGCCGGGGGCGTTCAGGACTGCTTCCAGCGCGGCCCGGCCGCCCCAGTTCTCCATTGCGGCCGTGCCCAGAGCCTTAGCCAGTGCGGCCACAGCAGCGCCGCCGCAAAGCAGCAGAACAGGAACCGTCGCTTTGGTGAGGGACAGCCGGCCAATGACCAGGCCCACCAGCAGGTATGACAGCCATTGGAACACCGGGTAGTAGCCGGTCAGGAACAGGTCTCCCAGCAGCGGGAAAGGCGTCGAGAGGTCTTCCCAGGACGGGTTATGCCCGAGGTTCATGGGCGGATTGGCCGCCATAAGCCAAGGGCGGAGCAGATATGCGAGCACGGGGGAAACCACGATCCAGCCGACGGCCCACGCGCACAGCGCCCTCGGCTTCAGGCCCAGAAACGGCAGGATGCACAGGAATAGCAGTGCGTAGTGAACCAGGATGATCGCAAGGTTCACTTCCAGCCCGCCCAGTGAGAGCCCGACGGCGGCAATCGCCAGGGCGCGCAGTGCGATGCCGCGGCGGGCTGCGTTCAGGGCAGTACCTTCCGGAGGCACCTGTTTGCCGGTGGACAGCGCCAGGCCCACGCCCGCCAACACGGCAAACAGGGCTGCCGCGCGGCCGGAGAAGGTCAGGCCGATCCATGTGGGCGTGAGGTCGGCGTTTGCCTCGAAGGTGGGGAGCAGGTGCGTGGCCATCATGCCAAGGAGCGCCAGCCCCCTGGCTGCGTCAATACCGCGGAGCCGGCCCGCGGCCTGTGAGGTTCGAGGCACCCGCGAGGGTCTTGCCGGGGCACGGGACGTCATGAGGCGATGTTCTCACACCAGCCTTTGTGGCGGCATTCGAGAGCCAGCCGGAAACGCGGTGTTGCAGACCTTGTGTTCGAATATATGTTCGAATAATATGGACACCATGCAAACCCCATCCCAGCCGCGACCGCTTCCGGACTCCTCACTCGCCGGCGGATCGGTGCGCCCCGCCCGGGATGCCCAGGACGCCGCCTCGGCACAGCCTGCAGGGCTGATGAAAGCGATGAGTCCAGGAGTGGTGGACTTCCTTTTCCGCCAGCTCGTGGCGGGTCGGCCCCCCGTGGACATCCAGTGGCAGGACGAAGGCGTGATGCTCACCGCCCAGCCGGCGGGGGCAGAGCTGGCCCGCAGGCTGGCCGACACCGACCTCGATGCCCTGACGCCCACTGAGCTGTTCCACTACGTCCGGGCGGCACAGCGGCTCGCGGCCTGGGCTGAGGGGCTGCGGGAGGCTGGGGTGGACCGGTACTGCCAGCCGGGGAAGCCGCAGGATGGCGTGGTTCCCTCGGTTAGGCGGGCATCCCTAGGATAAAGGGGTGAATGATGCCCTGACCGTCTCTGCCGTGCAGTATCAGGCGCTGGAAGGCGGGATTATCCCGAATGTGCAAGAACACGTCCGGTTGATCGAGGATGCCGAATCCCACGGTGCCCGGCTGGTGGTGTTCCCTGAGCTGTCGTTGACGGGTTACAACCTTGCGCTGCTGGTTGCTGACGACTCGTGGCTACAGCGCGATGACCCACGCCTGGGTGATCTCCACGAAATCTGCCGCCGGACCGGCATCACTGCCGTGGCAGGTGCTGCCTATCGGGAACCGGATGGCACGCCGCGACTCGCCAGCCTCGTGATCCACCCCAACGGCACCACCGAACTCGGCTTCAAAACCCACCTCCATGGACCGGAGCGGGAGGTCTTCGCCGCGGGCGACGGTGCCGTCGTGATCGAACTGGATGGCTGGCAGATCGCGCTGGCCATCTGCTTTGACGCCGCGGTTCCTGCCCACTCCACCGGGGCAGCCCAGGCCGGCGCCGATATCTATGCCGTATCGGCGCTGTATACGCTGGCCGAAGAACGGCGGCTTGCGCTGCACCTTGGGGCCAGGGCCATGGACAACCGGATGTTCGCCATCCTGGCGAACCTTGGCGGATCCACCGCGCTGGGCCCGTCCTGCGGCCTCAGCGGGTTCTGGGGGCCGGACGGCTGCGAACTGAAAAAGGCCGCCGGAACCGGCACTGAAGTGGTCACCGCCGTCCTGCAGCGGAGTGCCTTGCGGAAATTCCGCTGACGCTGCGGGTGTCGGACTCCCAGTGGTGGTGACCGGAGTTCCTGGGGCACGGCAGCGCGCTATTTGACGCGTATCACGCCGCTCCCATTGTCCTAACCAGCCGCCGACAGGGTAACGTTTTTTCCATGCCTCACAAATCCGCCACCGCTCCTGCCCTTGGTACGCTCCTGACCGCCATGGTCACGCCCTTCACCAAGGATGGCGCCGTGGACTACAAGCAGGCAGCCGAACTGGCCACCAAACTTGTGGACGATGGCTGCGACGGCCTGGTCGTTACCGGGACCACCGGCGAAACTTCCACCCTCTCGGATGAAGAAAACCTTGGCATGTTCCGCGCTGTCAAGGAGGCAGTGGGAGACCGTGCCGCCATCATTGCCGGCACCGGGACGAACGACACCGCACATTCGGTGCACCTCTCCCAGCAGGCGGCAGCGCTCGGCGTCGACGGCCTGCTGCTCGTCACGCCGTACTACAACAAGCCCAGCCAGGCCGGCGTCCGCGCACACTTCGAGACCGTCGCGTCCGCAACCGATGTGCCCGTTATGCTCTACGACATTCCGGGCCGCTCCTCCATCGCGATCGAGCCCGAAACCATGATCCGCCTGGCGCAGCACCCGAACATCGTCGCCGTCAAGGATGCCAAAGCCGATTTCATGGCAGCCAGCCGGGTGATGGCAGAGACGGACCTGTACTTCTACTCCGGAGACGACGGACTGACCCTTCCGTGGATGTCCTTGGGCGCCGTCGGACTCGTGGGTGTCACAACCCACGTCGCAACGCGCCGCTTCCGCGAACTGATCGACGCCATCAACGCGAACGACCTCGAAACCGCGCGTAAGATCAACGTCGAGCTGCTGCCCGTCGTGAGGGCAACGATGACCCGCGTCCAGGGAGCCGTTGCAGCCAAACTAATTCTTAAATGGCAGGGAGTCCTGCCCAACTCGATTGTCCGTTTGCCCCTCGTGGAGCCGGACGAAGCCGAGATCGTATCCATCCGCGAGGATTTGGCGGAAGCGGGGCTGGTCTTTCCCTGAGGGCTAAGACCAGCACCCTTCCGCCTGGAAAGTAGTGCACTATGACCCAAACCGCCCTTCCCGGCCTTGTCACGCCTCCACGCCTGCCGCAAGGCACCCTTCGGATCGTTCCGCTGGGTGGACTGGGGGAGATCGGCCGGAACATGGCCGTGTTCGAAATCGACGGCAAACTGCTCATCGTGGACTGTGGTGTCCTCTTCCCGGAGGAGACCCAGCCCGGCGTTGACCTGATCCTGCCCGATTTCTCTTACATCGAGAACCGTCTCGATGACATCGTGGCCGTTGTCCTTACCCACGGCCACGAGGACCACATCGGTGCCGTTCCCTACCTCCTGCGGCTCCGCGCCGACATCCCACTGGTTGGCTCACAGCTGACGCTGGCCCTCATCGAGGCCAAGCTGCAGGAACACCGGATCCGTCCGTACACGATGACAGTTGAAGAGGGCCAGGTCGAAAAGTTTGGCCCCTTCGAATGCGAGTTTGTCGCGGTCAACCACTCCATCCCCGACGCACTGGCAGTGTTCATCCGCACGGCCGGCGGCACTGTCCTGCACACGGGCGACTTCAAGATGGACCAGCTGCCGCTGGACGGCCGGATCACCGACCTCCGGCACTTCGCCAAGCTGGGTGAAGAGGGCGTTGACCTCTTTATGTCCGACTCCACCAACGCCGACGTTCCGGGCTTCACCACCGCCGAGAAGGAAATCGGCCCCACGCTGGAACGGCTCTTCGGCCAGGCCACCAAGCGCATCATCGTGGCGTCCTTCTCCTCGCACGTCCACCGCGTCCAGCAGGTGCTTGACGCCGCCGCCAAGCACAACCGCAAGGTGGCCTTCGTGGGCCGCTCCATGGTCCGCAACATGGCCATCGCCGCCAAGCTCGGCTACCTCGACGTTCCCGAGGGCCTCCTCGTGGACATCAAGAACATCGACAACCTGCCGGACAACCGTGTGGTCCTGATGTCCACTGGTTCCCAGGGCGAACCGATGGCCGCGCTTTCCCGCATGGCCAACGGCGACCACCGGGTAGTTGTGGGCGATGGCGACACTGTGATTCTGGCCTCCAGCCTCATCCCGGGCAACGAGAACGCCGTGTTCCGTATCATCAACGGCCTGCTCAAGCTCGGCGCGGACGTCATCCACAAGGGCAACGCCAAGGTGCACGTCTCCGGACACGCGGCCGCCGGCGAGCTGCTCTACTGCTACAACATCCTTGAGCCGCTCAACGCCATGCCCGTGCACGGCGAGACCCGCCACCTGATCGCCAACGGCAAGATCGCCATCGAGTCGGGCGTCCCTACCGCCAGCGTCATCCTTGCCGACAACGGCACGGTGATCGACCTCAAGGACCACCGCGCAGACGTAGTGGGCCAGGTTGAAGTGGGCTTTGTCTACGTGGACGGCTCCAGCGTCGGCGAAGTCACGGAAGCGGACCTCAAAGACCGCCAGACGCTCGGCGACGAAGGCTTCATCTCCATCATCACCGTCATCAACCGCACCACCGGCAAGGTAGTCTCCGGACCCGAGATCCACGCCCGCGGCGTGGCCGAAGGCGATTCGGTCTTCGACGAGATCATCCCCAAGATCAACGCCGCCCTGGAAGAAGCCGTGCTCAACCGCACGGACCACACCACCCACCAGCTCCAGCAGGTTGTCCGCCGAGTCGTCGGCACCTGGGTCAACCGCAAGCTGCGCCGCAAGCCTATGATCATCCCGGTGGTCCTCGAGGCGTAACAGGCCCCGAAGGCAAGCGGAATGGCAAAGGCCCGGTTCTTGTAGAACCGGGCCTTTCCCATCCGCAACATGAGGCCGGGAACAGCCGGAAATCCGCGGAAAACCGCGCCAGTTCCGGTACCGTGGCACGTATGGCCACTCGTACTACTCCCGCGCCCCGAGGCGCCACTGGCGGCAAATCCAGCGCCAAATCCGGTAGCTCGGCGGGCCGCGGTGCAGGCGCCACAGCGTCCAGCCGCACCGGCAGCCGGGCCGGATCATCGGCGGATACTGCGCGCACCCGCCAGCTTCCCGCCGTCGAACAGCGGCAGCCCTGGCTCCTGCGCGTTGTAGGCGGCGCGTGGTTGGGCGTCGGCCATCTGGTCGGCGGCGGCGTCCGCAGGATCGGCTCCGATGTCAGCGACCTGCCGGCAGAGGAACGCCGCGACGGCGCGGCCCTGTTCAACCTTGCCCTGGGCGTCTTCATCGCCACCTTCGCCTGGTGGGGAATGACCGGCTGGTTCCCCGACGCCGTCTACAGCGTGGTCAACGGCACCTTTGGCTGGATCTCACTGCTTTTGCCGCTGATGCTTTTTGTGTGTGCCTTCCGGCTCTTCCGGCAGCCCGACGACGGCCGCGGAAACAACCGGGTGGGGATCGGTTTCCTCATCATGACCTTTGCGGGCTGCGGCCTTGCCCACGTTGTGGGCGGGCAGCCCACCGTAGCCGAAGGCTTTGACGGCCTCCGCCAGGCCGGCGGTATGCTCGGCTTCCTGGCCGCCTCACCCCTCGCGGCCATCCATGCGGCGGTGCCCGTGGTGGTCTACGGCCTGCTGGCCTTCGTCTCACTGCTCATCATTACCGCCACTCCCTTCGGTGCCATTCCGCGCCGGCTCCGGGCGTCCTATGAGCACCTGATGGGCCTGGACCTGCAGGAACCCGGCGACGCCGGGGACAGCCACGACCGCAGCTACCTCGAGGAAACGAAGGCAACCCAGGCGCCGCGGAAGAAGAAGCGGCGCTTCTTCGGTAAGGACGACGAGTCCGAAGCCGGGCTGGAAGGCTACGTGGGCGACGAAGCCTTCGAGCACGCCGTCATTGACGACGACGAGGCCGACGCAAAGTCAGGCCGTGGACCGCGCCCCGCTCCCGGCGTGCGCCGCCCCACCCAGGCGGAAATCGCCGTTGAAAAAATCAAAGCCGCCCAAGGCCTTGGCGCTGCAGCAATGCGTCCGGCAGAGGACAATGCCACCGAGGCCATCCCGCTGGTCACGCCTGGGATGGTCGCTGCCGGCTCACTCAACCCTGTCCCCGCCGCCGTTGCGCAGGTGCCGGCCAAGCCCGTCACCCCCGTGCCTCTTCCCGCGCCCATTCCGCAGCGGACCGAGCAACTCTCACTGGCGGGCGACGTCACCTACACCCTGCCGCCGTCGGACGTTCTGACCCCGGGCTCCATCCCCAAGGAGCGCACCGAAGCCAACGACGCGATTGTGGCTTCCCTGACCGAGACCCTCAACCAGTTCAACGTGGAAGCGCAGGTCACCGGCTTCAGCCGCGGGCCCACCGTCACTCGGTACGAGATCGAACTGTCCCCGGGCACCAAAGTGGAGCGCGTCACCGCCCTGTCCAAGAACATCTCGTACGCGGTTGCTTCCAGCGACGTCCGGATCCTCAGCCCTATCCCGGGCAAGTCCGCCATCGGTATCGAGATCCCCAACACGGACCGCGAGACCGTCTCCCTCGGTGACGTCCTCCGCAGCCAGAACGCCCGCCGGACCGACCACCCGATGGTGATGGGTGTCGGCAAGGACGTCGAAGGCGGCTACGTCGTGGCGAACCTCGCTAAGATGCCCCACTTGCTCGTCGCAGGTGCCACGGGCGCTGGCAAGTCCTCGTTCGTGAACTCCATGATCACCTCGATCCTCATGCGGGCAACCCCGGACGAAGTCCGCATGGTCATGGTGGACCCCAAGCGTGTGGAACTGACCGCCTACGAAGGCGTCCCGCACCTGATCACGCCCATCATCACCAACCCGAAGAAAGCTGCCGAGGCCCTGCAATGGGTGGTCCGCGAGATGGACGCCCGTTACGACGACCTCGCCAACTACGGGTTCAAACACATCGATGACTTCAACAAGGCAGTCCGCGCAGGCAAAGTCCAACCGCCCGTGGACTCCAAACGCGTCATCAGGCCCTACCCGTACCTGCTGGTGATCGTTGACGAGCTCGCCGACCTGATGATGGTGGCCCCGCGCGACGTGGAAGATTCCATCGTCCGCATCACCCAGCTGGCCCGTGCTGCCGGCATCCACCTGGTCCTGGCCACCCAGCGGCCTTCCGTAGACGTCGTCACCGGCCTGATCAAGGCCAACGTGCCTTCCCGGATGGCCTTCGCCACGTCCTCCGTCACGGACTCCCGCGTGGTCCTTGACCAGCCCGGTGCAGAGAAACTCATCGGCCAGGGCGACGCCCTGTTCCTGCCGATGGGTGCCTCCAAGGCCATGCGTGTCCAAGGCGCCTGGGTCACGGAGTCAGAAATCCACAAGGTCGTGGAACACGTCAAGGGCCAGCTGAAGGCCGACTACCGTGACGACGTCGCCCCCGAAGCGCAGAAGAAGCAGATCGACGACGACATCGGGGACGATCTGGACGTGCTGCTGCAGGCGACCGAGCTGGTGGTCACCACCCAGTTCGGTTCGACGTCGATGCTCCAGCGCAAGCTCCGGGTGGGCTTCGCCAAGGCCGGACGGCTTATGGACCTCCTCGAATCCAGGGGAGTGGTTGGCCCCTCCGAAGGGTCCAAGGCACGCGACGTCCTGGTAAAGCCGGACGACCTCGCTTCGGTGCTCGCAGCCATGAAGGGCCAGGACGCGCCGGCAGTTGCTGACTCGCAGACGGCGGCGCTCAGCGACAACGCCAACGCGAACATCGCCCAGGGCGGTTATGCGGAAGACCTTGTGCAGGCGGATCTGGACCAGCGCAGCCAGAAGGTTGAGTACTTCGACGGCGCCGACGGCACCTCGGGCGACGACGAAGCCGGTTCCGAAGACGCGTGGTCACTCACCGGACGGTAGCCTAGGAGTGTGACTAGCACCGAAGCAACTGCCGCCGGCTCCAGCAGCCCAGGAATCTGGAATCTTCCCAACATCCTGACCATGCTGCGCATCGCCCTGGTGCCGTTCTTCGTCTGGTTCCTCCTCGCCGATGCTCCCGGGCTGAGCAGCGAGTCAGGGCCCTGGCGCTGGGCCGCGGTGGTGGCTTTCGCCGTCGCTATCTACACTGACAAGCTCGACGGCGACATCGCCAGGAGCCGCGGCCTCGTCACCAATTTCGGCAAAATTGCAGACCCCATCGCCGACAAGCTCCTCATCGGCTCAGCACTGGTGATGCTCTCCATCCTGAATGAACTGCCGTGGTGGGTCACCATCGTCATCCTCGTCAGGGAATGGGGCATCACCGCCCTTCGCTTCTTGGTCATCCGGTACGGTGTCATCCCGGCCTCGCGCGGAGGCAAGCTCAAGACCGTCGTTCAGACAGCCGCGATCTTCCTGTACCTCCTGCCACTCGGCGCGCTGGCACCGTGGCTTGTGTGGGTGGCTTTCGCCGTCATGATGGTGGCCGTACTGATCACGGTGTGGACCGGCGTCGAATACGTCATTGAAGCCCTGCGAATTCGGTCACAGGGCAAACGGGCCGGAAAAACTACAGCTGGCAACTAGGGAGCCGACGTGACCAACCTTCACCACCTGGCGGAACAGGCAGTCAAAAATGCCCTGGAATTGGGCCGCACCGTAGCGACCGCGGAGTCGCTCACTGCGGGAATGGTCAGTGCCGTTCTCGCCGACACAGCCGGAGCCTCAGGCATGCTCCAAGGCGGCGTGGTGGCCTACCAGAACTCCGTCAAAGTGGACGTCCTGGGCGTTCCGGCAGAGCTGCTGGCCGCCGCCGGGTCCGTTGACGGCGCCGTAGCAGCGGCCATGGCGGCCGGGGCCAGGACTGCGCTGCGTGCTGACATCGGCGTCGCCACCACAGGGGTAGCCGGCCCGGAGGACCATGACGGCAAGGCGGTGGGGACGGTGTTCATCGGGGTTGCCACAGCGGCCGGTGCATCCTACGTCGAGTACGGCTTCACGGGTAACCGCGCAGAGATCCGCGGACAGGCTTGTGGTGCTGCACTGGAAAGTCTGATCGCGGCCCTGCCTTCCTGAAGCTACCGGGCGTAAAGTTGCCGGGAACAAATCCCGGTGTCCATTAGTTATTACATTGTGTCGCTTCCGGAGAGCGGAGGCGCCTAGGATGAATAAACCACCACGGTTCGCTCCACGGCGGACCGAACTTATGAGGGAGCAAGGCGATACAGATGGTAAAGCAGCCCGTATCCATTAACGGCGTTGTCCGCTGGAAGGATGTGGGCCTCGCCGATCAGGCCAAGAGCGAACAGAAGGAGCGCAAGATGGTTGTCCTCCGTCACGAAATCGGTGATGTCCTGCGCGATGTACGCCAGCGCCAGGGACGCACGCTCCGCGAGGTTTCGCACAGTGCCCGTGTTTCCTTGGGCTACCTCAGCGAAGTAGAGCGCGGCCAGAAGGAAGCTTCATCAGAGCTCCTCTCGTCAATCTGCTCAGCCCTCGACGTGCCGCTGTCCAGCATGCTCAGGGAAGTCAGCGACCGTGTCGCCGTCGCCGAGGGCGTTGCCGTTCCGGACACCGTTCCTCAGGAATTCTCACAGCGCTATGGCCGCGACCTTGATCGCGATTTGAGCGCTGAACTCAACAACGAACTGTCCAAGGGCCTGCTTTCCGGCGCACGGTAAGCCGTCCGCAGGAGCCAGACAGGAAGTACAACAAAGCCTCCGGCCATGGGCCGGAGGCTTTTGTTGCGTGCGGTGGCTATCTTTCAGTGTCGCCGGCGGACGGGTCCTTTGCGCAGCCGTCGAGTTCAAAGATGGAGTTGAGCTTTGCCATGTATTCGGCGAGGGTCTGCAGTTCCCCGACCGGCCACTCACCCAGTCGCTCACGGAAGTCCTGGCGGCGCGCATCCTGGACCTGATGCATTTTTTCCTCGCCCTTTTCGGTGAGGCGGATCGATTGCGCCCTTCCGTCCAGTGGATCAGCTTCCTTGAACACCAACCCGATGCTTTCCAGGAAGGCGATCTGGCGGCTGACGGAAGGCTTTCCCACGCCGATGTTCAGGGCGAGGTCTGTCAACCGGATGGGTCCCTCGCGCCGGATGACCGCAAGCAGGCCGTAGGCCGCCGGCTCCATGTCCGGGTGCACCTGCCGGGAGAGCTGATGGGACACCGAACGGGCACGCCGCCAGAAGAGACTTATTTGGTGTTCCACGGTGTTCAGGGCTTCATCGACGGTGTCCTTGTCGGTGCCTGCCTCCACAGGGGACGTCGCGGGAAGGCCTGTCGCGGGAAGGCCTGACTCAGGAAGGCCTGTCGCAGGAGGGTTGCTCATGGCAACAATTCTAGGGTCCGGGACCGTGAGAGACTCTATTGGTGCGGATCAGTGACTATTGGCGGCTTATGGACGACGAATTCGGGGCTGGCTACTCCCGGGTCTTGAGCAGCACCCTGGTCCTGGCCGGGGCCGGCGGGCGCACCGCCGACCAGGCACTCGCAGCCGGGGTGAACCCCCGGCAGGTATGGTCGGCCGTCTGCGACGTCCAGGATGTGCCGCCGGAGCGGCGCCTGGGACGCGACGTCAAACCCCTGCGCGACTGACGCCGCCACCAACGCGTCCGCCTTTCTCCAGGCCCATGTGCGCCCCTTTCTGCGCTGACACGCCGCCGGATCTGTTCGAATATCTGTTCGGGTAAAGCTATGCTTTTCGTAGTGGGTTATCCACATAGGCAATGTCATCCGGCCAGAATGTCAGCGGGTGCCATTAGCGTCAGAGATGACCAAGAAATGGCCGCTGAGGCCACTCCAAAGCGAGAAAGCATTAGAGGTGTGAACCATGGCGGCAGCCCCGGATCGTCAAAAGGCGCTCGACGCAGCGCTGGCACAGATTGACAAGCAGTTCGGCAAGGGCTCGGTCATGCGGCTGGGCGATGAAGTCCGTGCCCCTATCGAGGTCATCCCCACCGGATCCATCGCGTTGGACGTGGCTTTGGGAATTGGCGGCCTGCCCCGCGGCCGCGTAGTGGAGATCTACGGTCCGGAATCTTCGGGTAAGACCACCGTGGCCCTGCACGCAGTTGCCAACGCGCAGCGCCTGGGCGGCATTGCCGCCTTCATCGATGCCGAGCACGCCCTGGACCCTGAATACGCCGCCCGGCTGGGCGTGGATACGGACGCCCTCCTGGTCTCGCAGCCGGATACAGGCGAGCAGGCCCTGGAAATCATGGACATGCTGATCGGCTCCGGCTCGCTGGACGTCATCGTCATCGACTCCGTTGCTGCCCTTGTGCCGCGAGCGGAAATCGAGGGCGACATGGGCGACAGCCACGTGGGTCTGCAGGCCCGCCTCATGAGCCAGGCGCTGCGAAAGATCACCGGCCGCCTGAGCCAGACCAAAACCACCGCCATCTTCATCAACCAGCTCCGTGAAAAGATCGGCGTGTTCTTCGGCTCCCCGGAGACCACCACCGGCGGTAAGGCCTTGAAGTTCTACGCGTCCATCCGCATCGACGTCCGTCGGATCCAGACGCTCAAAGAAGGTGCCGACTCCGTCGGTAACCGCACCAAAGCCAAGATCGTCAAGAACAAGATGGCCCCGCCCTTCAAGATCGCCGAATTCGACATCATCTATGGCCAGGGCATTTCCCGCGAGGGCGGCATCATCGACATGGGCGTTGAGCACGGCATTATCAAAAAGTCGGGTTCGTGGTTCACGTACGACGGCGACCAGCTGGGCCAGGGCATGGAGAACTCCCGCAGGTTCCTGCGCGACAACCCCGAGCTGGCGACCGAACTGGAGCGCCTGATCAAGGAGAAGCTTGGTGTCGGGGTAGTCAAGCCAGCCGAAGCCGAGGCCAAAGAGACACCGAAGCTGAAGGCTGTTGACGGCTTCTAGGGACGCCCCTGACCTGACGGCCGGGCAGAGCGCCGGATGGCGTGCGGCCGGGCAGGACGCCGGATCGGAGCGACGGCAGCGGAGACGGGGCGGCGGACGCCCCGGCTTCGGACCGGACGGACCCGATCCGGATGCTGCCATCGCCGCAGACGCAAACGCAGAACCGGATCCCGCGTCCGTGGCGCGGGCCATCGTGCTTCGGCAGCTGACCAGTTCGGCCAAGAGCCGGCTGCAACTGGCGCGGAAACTGGCCGAGCGGAACATTCCGGAGGATGTGGCGGAAGCCGTCCTGGACCGCTTCCAGGAGGTCCGCCTCATTGACGACGCCGAGTTCGCCGACATGTGGGTGCGCAGCCGGTCGCAGTCTCGGAAGCTCGCCAAAGGGGCCCTCCGGCGCGAACTGGCGGGCAAAGGGATTGACGCGGACACCGCTGCCGCCGCGCTGGAACAGCTTTCCGACGCGGACGAGGAAGTGTCTGCCCGGCTCCTGGTGGAGCGGAAGCTCCGGGCAGGCACAGATTTGTCGGACCGCGCCGAGCGGGACAAGATCACCCGGCGGTTGGCGTCAATGCTGGCCCGCAAGGGCTATCAGCCGTCGCAGGCGTTCCGGATCGTCGGAGAGGTGCTCGACGCACGTGCAGATAGCCAGGCAGAGCCACCGGACGGCCTGCTGGATCCATAGGCCGCCGGAGCGGCGCCTCCGCCGATCCGGCAACCTGAGCGACCCGGTACCCTTAACAGGTGAGTTTGACCATTCCTTCCCCCGCATCCGGTACCGCCCCGCCAGCCGAGCCTGCCCTCCGGCAGCCCCGCACCTATCAGGTGCGCACGTTTGGCTGCCAGATGAACGTGCATGATTCGGAGCGGATGGCAGGCATGCTCGAGGATGCGGGCTACGTACCGGCCAGCGGTGTGCCGGCCGACGTCGTGGTGTTCAACACCTGCGCCGTCCGGGAAAACGCCGACAACAAGCTCTACGGCAACCTAGGCATGCTGGCCCCGGTCAAGGCGGCCAACCCGGGGATGCAGATCGCCGTGGGAGGCTGCCTGGCCCAGAAGGACCGCGAGACCATCCTGAAAAAGGCTCCCTGGGTGGACGCCGTCTTCGGCACCCACAACGTCGGGGCGCTCCCGGCGCTGTTGGACCGGGCCCGGCACAACAACGAAGCCCAGCTCGAAATCCTCGAATCCCTGGACGTCTTCCCTTCCACGCTGCCCACCAAGCGTGACTCGGTGTATTCCGGCTGGGTGTCCATCTCGGTCGGTTGCAACAACACCTGCACCTTCTGCATCGTCCCGGCCCTGCGCGGGAAGGAAAAGGACCGCCGCCCGGGCGACATCCTGGCTGAAATCCAGGCCCTGGTGGATGACGGCGCCATCGAAGTCACCCTGCTGGGCCAGAACGTGAACTCCTACGGCGTGGAGTTCGGTGACCGGCAGGCGTTCTCCAAGCTCCTACGCGCGTGCGGGGAGATCAAGGGCCTGGAACGGGTCCGCTTCACCAGCCCCCACCCCGCCGCCTTCACCGACGACGTCATTGACGCCATGGCCGAAACCCCCAACGTGATGCCGCAGCTGCACATGCCGCTGCAGTCCGGGTCCGACAAAGTCCTGAAGGACATGAAACGCTCCTACCGGTCCACCAAATTCCTCGGCATCCTGGACAAGGTCCGCGAGAAGATCCCGCACGCCGCCATCTCCACCGACATCATTGTCGGCTTCCCCGGCGAAACCGAGGAAGACTTCCAAGCCACCCTCGATGTTGTGGAGCAGTCGCGCTTCGCTACCGCTTTCACCTTCCAGTACTCGAAGCGTCCGGGTACTCCGGCCGCGGACCTGCCGGACCAGCTTCCCAAGGCTGTGGTCCAGGAGCGATTTGAACGCTTGACCGCGCTGCAGGACAGGATTGCTGCCGAGGAAAACGCCAGGCAGCTTGGCCGCCGGGTAGAGGTGATGGTCACTGCCCATTCAGGGCGCAAGTCCGAAGAAACCCACAGGCTGTCCGGCCGGTCCCAGGACCAGCGGCTGGTGCACTTCTCTGTTCCCGACGGGGCAGAGGCGCCACGACCCGGGGACCTGGTCACCGTGACCATCACCGAAGCCGCAGCCTTCCACCTTGTGGCAGACCCGTCGGTGCAGGACTACAGCCTGCGACGTTCCCGCGCTGGGGATGCCTGGGACAGGTCCCAGGCAGATTCGTGCGGCGCTTCCGTTCCCGCTGCCGCAGGCGGTGGCGGCGGACGGACCGGAGTCTCGCTGGGTATGCCCACGCTGCCTGTCCGGAGCCGCTGACCGGTGGCCCAGCCTCCGGTTATTGCTGTTGTTGGTCCCACGGGGTCGGGCAAGTCCGATCTGGCCGTGAGCCTTGCGCTGGAGCTGGACGGCGAGGTCATCAACGCCGATGCCATGCAGTTCTATCGCGGGATGGACATCGGCACCGCCAAGATCACGCCGGCAGAACGCAGGGGCGTTCCCCATCACCTTCTGGACATCCTGGACGTCACGGAGGAAGCCAGCGTTTCAGACTTCCAGAAGCAGGCCCGGAGCCTCATCTGCGACATCCACGCCCGCGGCAAGCGCGCCATTCTGGCGGGCGGTTCGGGTCTCTACGTGCGGGCTGCCCTCGATGTCCTCGAATTTCCCGGCACGGATCATGTCCTCCGGCGGCAGCTTGAGGCTGAGCTGGATGAAGTCGGCCAGGATGCCCTCCTGGCACGGCTCCGGGAGGTGGATCCGGTGTCCGCGGGCCGTGTCTCCGATTCGCGCCGGATCATCAGGGCGCTCGAAGTCCACGAGCTCACCGGCCGGCCCTTCAGCTCCTTTATGCCCCAGCGGGAGTATTTCCAGCCTGCCGTCCAGATCGGGCTGGCGGTGGACCGCGACGTCCTGCGTGAACGGTTGGCTCTGCGCGTCCACAACATGGTGGACAAGGGGCTGTTGGCGGAAGTGCGCCGGCTGGACGCGGCGGGTCTCCGCGGTGGCAAAACTGCGCCGCGGGCTCTGGGCTATGCCCAGTTCCTGAAAGTTCTGGACGGCGGCTCAACAGTTGCCGAGGCTGCCGAGGACACCATTGTGGCCACCCGGCAGTTCGCCAGGCGCCAGCTCACGTGGTTCCGTGCCGATCCTCGCATCACCTGGCTGGACTGGCAAGCGCCGGACCTTGCGGCCCAGGCTGTGGCTCTCAGCCGGTAATCTAGGACCATGGACGCAACTCCCGCAGAGATCACAGAGCCCGCCTTCCGAACATTGGGCGGACTCCGCTTCTCCAAGGGCCATGGAACAGGCAACGACTTTGTGCTGATCGCTGATCCCGACGGCGTCCACACCATCGACGCCGACCAGGTAGCCGCGCTCTGCGACCGTCACCGCGGGATCGGCGGCGACGGCCTGATCCGGGCCGTCCCCTCCCGGTACCTCTCCGAAGGCCGCGAGCTGCTCCTTAGCAGCCCCGAGGCCGAATGGTTCATGGACTACCGCAATGGCGACGGCTCGCTGTCGGAAATGTGCGGCAACGGGGTCCGCGTTTTTGTGCACTTCCTGCGTGCCGAGGGCCTGATAGACGTGCCCGACGGCGGCGCGCTCACCATCGGGACGCGCGGCGGCGTCAAGACCGTGGTCCGGACAGGGGATAGCTACGCGGTGGACATGGGGCCGTGGGAATTCATTTTCCCCGGCGACGCGACCGCCAAAGCCATGGATTCGCTGGTAACCGCGGACGGCTTGGAAGTGCCCCGCCCGGCCCTGTCAGTCAGCATGGGTAACCCGCACACCGTGGTGGCGCTGGCGGAACTATCCGAACTGGAAGCCACCAGGCTATACACGGCTCCGCAGGTCGATCCGGTGCCCGCCAATGGAACCAACGTTGAATTCGTAGTGCCTTCTGAACCGCTGGTCCACAACGGGATAGGCACCGTCACGATGCGCGTCCATGAGCGGGGCGTGGGCGAAACCCAGTCCTGCGGAACAGGCGCGTGCGCCGCCGCAGTGGCCACCCGGCACTGGGCAGGGGCGGAAGCGCCGGATTCCTGGCAGGTCAACGTGCCGGGCGGCGTCGTAGGGGTCAAGTTCTTCGCCGGGGCGGGCGGGCACGAGCACGTCGAGCTCAGCGGGCCCGCCGAGATTGTCGCTACCGGGACGCTTTCCTGACCCGAAGCATCCGGAAGGACTTGGACGTGGACTCTCGGCTTACGGTGAACGATGCATCCAGCTCCGTCGAGAGCCAGCGCTGAAGCGAATCAGAGCCCAGGTTCTTTTGGACCACCAGCCACGCGGAGCCGCCCGGCGCCAGCCGGGGCAGCCACATCTTCAGAAGGCTATGGAGTTCATCCTTGCCGATCCGGATGGGCGGATTGGACCAGATCGTGTCAAAGCGCAGTCCCGGGTCCACCGCGTCAGGCGTGCTGGCCAGCACGTTGCCCAGGCCCAGCAGGGCCGCATTCTCATTGGTCAGCGTGATGCAGCGTTCATTGACATCCACGGCGTACACCTTGGCATGCGGCGCCCGCAACGCGAGCGTCAGGGCAATGGGCCCCCAGCCGCAGCCGATGTCAAGGAGGTTGCCTGTGGGGTCCGGAGCGGGGACCTCAGCCAGAAGCACCGCCGTCCCCTTGTCGACGCCGTCGGGGCTGAAGATGCCGCCGGACGTCTGCAGGGTGCGCGTCCCGCCGGCCAGTTCCACTGTGAGCGGCTTGCGGGTGAACGGCCCGGCGGGCGTTGCGCTGAAATAGTGTGCGGACTCCATAACTGGCCAGATTAGTTGGCCGGGGTGGACAATGCGAAACCGCGGCCACCGCTTCTGCTAATCTTGAACCCATGTTCTTGATCTTCGAGTAGCCGGCACTGCCGGTGTCCACCCGACGCCGCCTGTCCCGAAGCCGTGCCCCGCAGCGATGCAGGTATTAACCTTCCGCAAATGCGCCACATCACAGGTCTTTCGTACCTGTTATGCGCCGGGCAATACTCGAGCGATCTGCCGCTGCCGGTCCCTTGCTGTTTTGCCCGCGCTTTCCACCACTCCACGCATCTCCCGGATGCGAAGACTCCCTGCGCGCCACGGTCCTGACCGGCGCGAGCAGCAGACCAGGAGGCCCGGATGACTGCAAGGCGTCAGCCCAGCGCGAATACTTCACCACTGACCAACGATCGGCACTATTCTGAGAATGCCGAATCTTCAAAGGAGACCATGACCAGCCAGCCCAACACCGGTTCCGATCCAGCAGCCCAGGACATGAGTCCCGAAGAGATCCAAGCTGTCATCGACCGGATTCTCGCCAAGGATGTACCGGCCAGGAACGTCGCCGCCGCAGACGGTGACAAGGCCGTGTTCGGCAGGGCTCAGGCGATCTCCCGCTTGGACGACGAACACACCAGCTACGACGGCGACCAGCAGGACCGGGAGGAACGCCGGGCCCTGCGGCGTGTGGCCGGCCTGTCCACCGAACTCGAAGATGTCACCGAAGTCGAATACCGGCAGCTGCGGCTCGAACGTGTGGTCCTGGCCGGGCTATGGTCCGAAGGCACCTTGGCGGACGCGGAAAATTCCCTGCGTGAACTCGCCGCCCTTGCCGAAACAGCAGGCTCCGAAGTCCTGGACGGGATGGTGCAGCGCCGTGCCAAACCGGACCCGGGCACATTCCTGGGTTCCGGAAAGGCCCTTGAGCTCAAGGAAATCGTGATGGCCACGGGGGCTGACACCGTTGTAGTGGATGCCGAGCTGGCACCGTCCCAGCGCCGTAGTCTTGAGGACATTGTCAAGGTCAAAGTCATTGACCGCACGGCCCTGATCCTTGACATCTTCGCCCAGCACGCCAAGAGCCGTGAAGGCAAGGCCCAAGTGGAGCTGGCGCAGCTCGAATACCTCCTGCCACGACTGCGTGGCTGGGGCGAATCGATGTCCCGCCAGGCCGGTGGCCAGGTGGGCGGCGCTGGCGCCGGCATGGGTTCGCGCGGACCGGGTGAAACGAAAATCGAACTGGACCGCCGCCGGATCCGCACCCGCATGGCCAAGCTGCGGCGGGAGATCGCGGCGATGAAGCCGGCACGGGAAACCAAGCGGGCCAACCGCCGTCGTAATTCCGTGCCTTCCGTTGCGATTGCCGGGTACACGAACGCCGGGAAATCATCGTTGCTGAACAGGCTGACCGACGCCGGCGTGCTGGTGGAGAACGCACTGTTCGCCACCCTGGATCCCACCGTGCGAAAGGCCGAGACCTCCGATGGCCTCGGGTACACTCTGGCGGACACCGTGGGTTTTGTCCGCTCACTGCCCACCCAGTTGGTGGAGGCCTTCCGCTCCACGTTGGAGGAAGTGGCTGACGCGGATCTGATTCTGCACGTGGTGGATGTTTCCCATCCGGACCCCGAGGGCCAGATTGCTGCAGTCCGCAAGGTCTTCAGCGAAGTGGATGCCCGCAAGGTGCCCGAGATCATTGTCCTGAACAAGGCCGATGCCGCTGATCCGTTTGTGGTGGAGCGCCTCAAGCAGCGCGAGCCGCGCCACGTGGTGGTCTCGGCCCGCACAGGCCAGGGGATCGCCGAACTGCTGCGGGCCATCAGTGAAGGGATTCCGCGGCCCAGCGTGAAGCTGGAGCTCCTTATTCCCTACGATCGCGGTGACCTGATCAGCAAACTGCACGAGACCGATGCCGAGATCCTGAGCCTGGATCACGGCGAGCACGGTACCCGCGCTTTGGTGATGGTGCGCGAGGGCCTTGCGGCTGAACTGGAATCCTTCATCAACCATGACTGAGGTTGCGGCGGGGGAAGTCAAAGGTACGGCCAGCGAACAGTTCGTGATCGAATTGCTCGACCGCGCCGTGGCTGGCATGGGCGGTCAAAGCCGCAGTGGGCAGCACGAGATGGCCAGGCAGGTGGCCAAGGCCATCGAAACGGGCGACCACCTCCTGGTTCAGGCCGGAACGGGGACCGGAAAGTCGCTGGCCTATCTGATTCCGCTCATTGCGCACTCGCTCGTGAGCAACAAGCCCACACTGGTGTCCACAGCCACGCTTGCGCTGCAGACCCAGATTGTGGGGCGCGACCTTCCCCGGCTGCTGAAGACCATCACCCCTGCCCTGGACCGCCCGGTCAAGGTGGCGCTGGTCAAGGGCCGCTCCAACTATGTGTGCCAGCACAAGCTCGAAGGCGGGTTCCCCTCCGAGGAACCCGCCGAGGGCCAGCTGTTCTCCCTCGGCGAAGACACCAGTGTCCCGCATTTCGCCGCTGCATTGGGCGGGCCGTCGTCCCAGCTGGGGAAGGAAGTGGTGCGCCTGCGCGAGTGGGCGGAAAAGACCACCACGGGCGACCGTGATGAACTGCTTCCCGGTGTTACCGACCGGGCGTGGCGGCAAGTTTCTGTTACGTCCATGGAATGCCTGGGGGCCCAAAAATGCCCGATGGCAGCCGAATGCTTCAGTGAACTGGCGCGCCACGACGCCGCCGAGGCCGACGTTGTGGTCACCAACCATGCCATGCTCGCCGTCAGCGCCTTTGAAGGCCTCGCAGTGCTTCCCGAATACGACGTTGTGGTGGTGGATGAGGCCCACGAACTGCAGGACCGGGTCACCGGTGCGGTGTCGGGGCAACTCTCCGTGGCAATGGTCCACGCTGCGGCGTCGGGCGCGCGGAAACACACGGCCATCACGGTAGATGCCCTCAACGCAGCTGCCGCCAACCTGGAACTCGCCTTGGCCGGGGTGCCCAACGGGCTGCTCCCCAACGGCCTCAACGACGAACAACTGGACTGTGTGGACCAGTTGCGTGAGGCCTGCCGGGCTGCCCTGTCCGATTCCAAGGGCGACGGCAGCCAAACGGCCGACGGCGGGCGGCAGCTCGCTCGGTCACGCCTGATGCTGATCCTCGAACTGTGTGAACGGCTCATCGTGGCTCGTGAAAACCGTGAGGTGGTGTGGTTTTCCCGCGCAAGTTCCTTCGATCCGCAACAGGGCTATGCGCAGCCCGACGAGGATGCGCCGGCCCTGGTCAACATCGCGCCGCTCAGCGTTGCCGGCAAGCTCCGCGAAGGGCTTTTCGCCGGCCACACCGTGGTGCTGACCTCGGCAACGCTTGCCATCGGCTCAGCCTTTGAACCGGCCGCCGGAGGCTTGGGGCTGGTGGGGGAGGGTGCGCCGAGCTGGACCGGGATCGACGTCGGATCGCCCTTTGACTATCCCAAACAGGGGATCCTCTACGTCGCAGGGCACCTCCCCAAGCCAGGCCGCGGGGCGTCGCCGGAGGCACTCGATGAACTTGAGGCGCTGATCCGGGCGTCCGGCGGCGGCGCCCTGTGTCTCTTTTCATCGCGCCGTGCCGCTGAGGAGGCCGCGGAGGCGATGCGTCCCCGGCTCGGCCTCAGCATTCTCTGCCAGGGCGACTCCACCATGACGGCACTCGTGAAGCAGTTCGCGGACGAACCCGATACCTGCCTCTTCGGAACCATGTCCCTGTGGCAGGGTGTTGATGTTCCGGGTGGATCATGCCGGCTCGTGGTGATCGACCGCATTCCGTTCCCGCGGCCGGATGATCCGCTGATGACCGCGCGGTCCCGCGCCGTTGCGCAGGCCGGCGGAAACGGCTTTATGGCGGTATCGGCGACCCACGCGGCCATCCGCCTGGCCCAGGGCGCGGGCAGGCTGATCCGTTCCACCGGAGACAAAGGCGTGGTGGCCGTGCTTGATTCCCGGCTTGCCACCGAGCGCTACGCCGGATTCCTCCGCGCCGCGCTGCCGCCGTTCTGGCCCACCACGGACCGCAAGACAGCGTTCGCGGCCCTGGAAAGGCTGGCCGGGAAGGGCGCCTGACTGAGCGCGGACCCTCCGCGGGTCCCGCAGGCCAGGCCCTGTCCAAGCCAGGCCCTGTCCAAGCCAGGGCGTGCAGGGCCCGATTGCGTCCTAGAGTGAACGCAGGACCGAGACGACCTTGCCCATGATCGTGGCGTGATCGCCCAGGATGGGCTCGTACTGGGTGTTCTGCGGCAACAGCCACGTGTGGCCATCGCGCTGGCGGAACGTCTTGACGGTGGCTTCATCGTCCAGCAGGGCCGCGACAATATCGCCGTTTGCGGCGTCGGCCTGCCGGCGGACCACTACCCAATCGCCGTCGCAGATGGCGGCGTCCACCATGGAGTCGCCGGCCACGCGCAGCATAAACAGGTCACCTTGGCCCACGAGCTGCCGCGGCAGGGGCATCACGTCTTCCACCACCTGATCAGCAAGGATGGGCCCGCCGGCCGCGATCCGGCCCACCAACGGCACCATGGCAGTGTCCATGGCAGTGGGAAGTTCGGTGACCGTTCCGCCGATGCCGTGCAGGACTGAGGGCTTGGTTGTCCCGCTGGTTTTGGCCGACCCGCCGTCCAGCGTCAACGGCATCAGGACTTCCATGGCCCGCGGACGCTTGGGGTCCCGGCGCAGGTATCCCAGCTTCTCCAGCTGCGACAGCTGGTGGGTCACGCTGGACAAACTCGCCAGGCCCACGGTGTCGCCGATTTCACGCATCGACGGCGGATAGCCGTTGTCATTCACCGAGCGCTGGATGGTTTCAAGGATCTTCTTTTGGCGGGCGGTGAGCCCCTTGGGGGTCCGTTGGGGCTGGCGGCGCTGCGGTGTCGCCTTGCCCTCGGCGGCTGGTGCTGCCATGTTCGCCAATGCCTTTCGGTTGCCCGGATCCGCTCCGGCCGCTGGTGCCTAGAACGCCCCGGGGCTGTTTGTCGGAGTTGATTGTCAGACCCTGCTGATCAACTACAGAGGTGGTTGTTCTTTGATCCAAACGTAGGCCAGCCACAGGGCTTTTTCAAACATTTGTTCTAGCGAGTCTCGACAATATTCGTTGATAAGTGCTAAAAATGAAGAAGCAAAGTTCGAACATGTGTTCTACTCGTTGCTTGCGGATTCGAATATTCGAATTGATGGACGGCCCAGGCCGGCACCGGCAAGTGGACGCGGAGGGCGCGCCGGGCAGCACAGTATGGTCCAGGAGGGCTCATTTCATGTCAGCTATATCTGCTTCGCAGGACTCGCGTCCACAGCTCATTTCCGTGCAGGACCTCACCTCGCGGCAGTGGTCCGCACCCGTCCCGTCGGGTTCGGCGCCCACGCGGCGCAGGGAATCCTTGCCGCCGCTGCGCCTGACCCGCAGGGGCCGGATTGTCCTTATTGGCATCCCGCTGGTGATCCTTGCCGCAATCCTGCTTTCGCTGGCAGGTTTCCTCAACGCCCCGGCAAAGGCGGCCGATTCTGACGCCGACCTGTCGGTGACGCCAACAGTCTCGGTCACAGTGCAGGCCGGACAGTCACTCTGGGCCATCGCCGGTGCAGTAGCGCCCGAGCGTGATCCACGTGATGTCATCGCGGATATTGCTCAGTTGAACAACCTTTCCGCAGGCGGCGTTGTCCCCGGACAGCAGCTCTTCGTGCCCACCAAGTAGGAGCCTTCAGGCTCTGGAGCGTGCCGCCGCTGGCCGTCACATTTTCCGGCCGTCTGCTTCGGACCTAAACTGTTCAGGTGAATGACCAGCTAGAGCGTCTGAACAGACTTCCCCTCCGGACCAACCTCCGCGGACTGACCCCGTACGGTGCCCCGCAGTTGGATGTACCTATCCTGCTGAACGTCAATGAAAACACCCATGGCGTCCCGGCGGACGTACGGGCCGCGATCAGCGTGGCCGTGACGGAAGCCGCGGCAGGCCTCAACCGCTACCCGGACCGTGAGTTCACCGAACTCCGGGAAGCGCTGGCCGAATATCTCGGCCACGGTCTTGATGCCACCAACATTTGGGCGGCCAACGGGTCCAATGAGGTCCTCCAGCAGGTTCTCCAGGCTTTCGGCGGACCCGGGCGCACGGCCCTGGGATTCCCGCCCACGTATTCCATGTACCCGCTCCTGGCCAGCGGCACGGACACCGGGTACATCGTCGGGCAGAGGGCCGATGATTACGGGCTCAGCGCCGAATCGGCCGCGTTGCAGGTCAAAGAGCTTCAGCCGAATATTGTATTCCTTTGCTCGCCGAACAACCCCACGGGCACTGGCCTGGGCCTGGACGTTGTGGAGGCCGTGTACGCGGCCGGCGAAGCCAGCCAGACCATCGTGATCGTTGACGAGGCGTACCACGAGTTCGCCCACGATGGAACGCCCAGCGCCCTTACGTTGCTGCCCGGCCGGGAGCGCCTCATTGTGTCCCGCACCATGAGCAAGGCGTTCGCCCTCGCGGGCGCCCGCCTGGGCTACATGGCCGCCGCTCCCGAAGTCACGGACGCACTCCGCCTGGTCCGGCTGCCGTACCACCTTTCGGCCATCACGCAGGCAACAGCCATCGCCGCCCTCCAGCACCGCACTGCCCTGATGGCCGACGTCGAGGACATCAAGGAACAGCGCGACCGCATCGTGTCGGAGCTGACCCGCATGGGCCTCAAGCCTGCTGCCTCCGATTCGAACTATGTCTTCTTCGGCGGCCTCGACAGCCCGCATGACGTCTGGCAGCAGTTGCTGGACGACGGCGTGCTGATCCGCGACGTGGGCATCCCCGGCCACCTACGTGTCACGGCGGGAACTGAGACGGAGACCACAGCGTTCCTGACGTCGCTGGAACGTATCCTGGCCAGCCAGGCCAAGCTGCCCGCCTAAACTTGAAGTATCGGCGCCGCCGCGCGCCGGCACATCTCCTTCGCTTACGCACTACTGACTTCGCTTAAAGGACATATGACCATGAGTTCCACCGGATCGAACGCTGCCGAGCCCCGGACCGCACGCATGGAGCGTGCCACCAGTGAATCGTCAGTGCTCGTGGAGATCAACCTTGACGGCACGGGCGTATCGGACATCGATACGACTGTCCCGTTCTACGACCACATGCTGACGGCGCTGTGCAAGCACTCGCTCATTGACATGACGGTCAAGGCCACCGGTGACACCCACATTGACGTCCACCACACGGTCGAGGACGTCGCCATCACGTTCGGTGAGGTCCTGCGTACCGCCCTGGGCAACAAGGCCGGGATTCGCAGGTTCGGTGAGGCCACGGTGCCCCTCGACGAAGCACTGGCGCAGGCTGTCGTCGACGTCTCCGGCCGCCCCTACCTGGTGCACGGCGGCGAGCCTGCCGGGCAGGAGTACCACCTGATCGGCGGCCACTTCACGGGGTCACTGACCCGCCACGTCTTTGAGGCCATCACACTTCATGCCGGCATCTGCCTCCACATGAACGTCATCGCGGGCCGCGACCCGCACCACATCGTGGAAGCGCAATTCAAGGCCTTCGCCCGCGCCCTGCGTGCTGCGGTCGAACCCGATCCCCGCGTTGAGGGGATTCCGTCCACTAAGGGTGCCTTGTGAGCGGCCAAATTCTCCGGGACGGCGCCGTCATCGATCCGGCCGCCGGTAAGAAGCCCGTATCGCCCGAAGGCAGGCCCACGGTCACCGTCCTGGACTATGGTTCCGGAAACGTCCGCTCCGCCGTGCGCGCTCTTGAGCGGGCCGGGGCCGAGGTCATCCTCAGTTCCAAGCCTGAGGACGTGCTTAATGCCGACGGCCTGGTGGTACCCGGCGTCGGCGCCTTCGAGACTGTTATGCGTGAGCTCAAGGCCGTGGACGGCATCCGGCTGATCGGCAGGCGGGTGGCCGGGGGCAGGCCGGTCCTGGCAATCTGCGTCGGCCTGCAGGTCCTGTTCGAAGCCGGGGTAGAGCACGGGACAGAAGCCGAAGGCATGGGGGAGTGGCCGGGCAAGGTGGAACTGCTTCCCGCAGAGGTTGTGCCGCACATGGGCTGGAATACCGTGGACGTACCGGAAGGATCCAAGCTCTTCGCCGGGGTCGCGGACCAGCGGTTCTACTTCGTTCACTCCTATGGTGTCCAGGAGTGGAACTTCGACGTGATCCAGCCGCGGATGACTGCGCCGCTGGTGACCTGGTCAGACCACGGCGCCCGCTTTATCGCCGCTGTGGAGAACGGCCCGCTCTGCGCTACCCAGTTCCACCCCGAAAAATCCGGGGACGCCGGTGCACGGCTGCTGCGTAACTGGGTAGACGGCCTTCGCAAGCCAGCTGCCACGGACGCCGCCTAGATGTGGTCGATTGTCCTGATGGGCCTGGCCGGCGTCCTGGTGGGCGGCGCCCTGTCCTTCAGGCAGCAGCACAAACCGCTCTGGACCCAGGTGGGCTTCTACGTCCTGGCCGGTATGGCGCTGCTGGCCGCTTACCTGCTGACGCTTCCTGGAAACTAGCCCCCAGGCAATTACCAGTTCCGCTTCCACGAGCAACCCAACACCCAAGAGGATTTGAGATGACCACCGCAACCGATCTGCCGGTTCTTGAACTGCTGCCCGCCGTCGACGTCGTAAACGGACAGGCCGTGCGGCTGGTCCAGGGAGAGGCCGGCAGCGAGACGAGCTACGGCACACCGCTGGAGGCAGCCCTCAATTGGCAGGAGCAGGGCGCCGAATGGGTGCACCTGGTGGACCTTGACGCCGCGTTCGGCCGTGGCTCGAACGCCGAGCTGCTCCGTGAAGTGGTGGGCCGGCTGGACATCAAGGTGGAGCTCTCCGGCGGACTCCGGGATGACGAATCCCTCGAGGCGGCGCTGGCCCTCGGCGTGGCCCGCGTCAATCTCGGCACGGCGGCGCTGGAAAACCCCGAGTGGACCCGCAGTGCCATCGACCGCTTCGGCGACAGGATCGCCGTCGGCCTCGACGTCCGCGGAACCACGCTGGCAGGCCGCGGCTGGACCAAAGAAGGCGGCGACCTATGGGAGGTCTTGGACCGCCTCGAAGAAGCCGGGTGCTCCCGGTATGTAGTCACTGACGTCACGAAAGACGGCACTCTGCAGGGTCCCAACGTTGAACTCCTGCGGCAGATGGTGGAGAAGACCGGCAAGCCGGTGGTTGCCTCCGGTGGCATCTCCAGCCTGGACGACTTGAAAGTGCTGCGCTCCCTGGTGCCGCTGGGCGTGGAAGGCGCGATCGTGGGCAAGGCGTTGTACGCCGGTGCCTTCACGCTCCCCGAAGCCCTCGACGTCGCCGGACGCCGCTAAGCAGTTTCCGTGGACAGCACGCACAACGCCGACACTGCTGGGGAATCCCCGCCGCCGCGCCATCTGCCCGGACACATTGCCGCGGCATTGGCGGGCGCGGGTGGCCGCGCTGACTCGGCGGGCCAGCCGTGGGAAGGCCGGAGCCTCGCCGGGGACGACGGCAGGATCCACAACTTCGAGGACGACGACGGCACGGCGGACGCCGGCTACCTCGCCGCCGTCGCGGCTCTGGTTGAAGGCTCCGGCGACGAAGCGGCTGTGGTCGCCTCGCTGGCCACCGCCCGAGTCTTCATCCCGATCATCGCGCAGCTGGGCGAGCAAGCGGCAGGCGTCGACGGCCTGATGGCAGACAAGCAGGCGGACATGGCGCTGGTCACCCTGAAGGCCGCCGACGGCCGGACGGCAATGCCGGCCTTTACCTCGGCGGATGCCTTGGCCGCCTGGCACCCCGTTGCCCGGCCGGTGGCCGTGTACGCTGCCCGGGCTGCCCTCTCAGCCGTGGCCGAGGGGGCCGAGCTGCTGGTGCTCGATCCGGGCTCGGAGGTTACGTTTGTGGTCCGGCGGCCCGCCGTCTGGGCGCTGGCGCAGCAACGGGACTGGATCCCTTCCTATTCTGATGCCTCGTTGGCAGCCGAGATGGCTGAGGCAGCGGCCGCATTCCCGGCGGTACGGCAGCTTGCCCTCCTCCCGGGTTCCGGCGTCGCCGCCCTCACCGGTACGGGTGCCACGCTCCCAGGGGGCGGTGCCGGACCGGAACTGCAGGTGCTGCTCCACCTTGAGGATGGACTGGACGCCCCGGCAGTCCAGGGCCTTGTGTCCGGGCTCCAACAGGCATGGTCCCGGAATGTATTGTTTGGAGAGCGTGTTGACTCGATCGAAATCAAGTTGCGGCGCGCAGCACAGTAGCTAACGGTTGGCGCGGAGATCCCGGGCTGCCGTGGGCAGACCCAAAGGATTTTCCGTGAACTTCGCTCTTTACCGTGAGCTGCTGGCCGTCCGGCCCATCCGCCGGCTGCTGCTGGTCGGCATGATCGCCCGCATCCCCCACTCGGCGGCAGGCGTGCTGCTGACCCTGCACATCGTCCTGACCCTGGACCAGGGCTACGCGGCGGCCGGTGCCGCGGCGGCTGTTATGACCATCGGTATTGCGGTGGGCGCACCATGGCGCGGCCGGCGCGTGGACACTGTTGGCCTGCGCCGGGCGCTGATTCCGTCAGTGGTGTCAGAGACCCTGATCTGGTCCGTGGTGCCGCATGTGTCGTACCAGTGGCTGCTTCCGCTGGTGTTCGTGGGCGGCCTGCTAACGTTGCCGATCTTCAGTGTGATTCGCCAGTCCCTGGGCGTCCTCGCAGACGGCAACCAGCGGCGCACGGCCTTCGCCCTTGATGCCATCACCACCGAGGTGGTGTTCATGATGGGACCGGCGGCCGGAGCCGTCGTAGCCACCAGCGGCCATACCGTTGTCGGTCTGACCGTCGTGGGAGTGTCCACGTCACTCGCCGGGCTGTTCCTGATGTGGTTCAACCCGCCCACCCGAAGTGCCACGCAGACTGAGGAAAGCGAGGCAGACCAGCGCCATGCCGCGGAAGTGGCTGTGGTTTCCGCCGCGCCCGCCCACCTCCAGGAAGCGGCGGCGGACCTCGTCCCGGCCGGGGCAGAACGCGTCCTAAGCGGGCAGGCGGGGCTGCGCGGCAAGGTGGCCCACAACTTCGCCTGGTTCACGGCCACTGTCGCGGCCGTCTTCGCCGTGGCGGCTGGAACCGGCATGGTGCTCAGCGGCACCGACGTTGGCATTGTTGCTGCCTTGGAAACTGGCGGCCACCAAGCCGAAATCGGCATTGTGTTCCTCTTTTGGTGCGCCGCATCGGTGGTCGGTGGGCTGGTGTACGGGGCCATGCACCGTCCAGTTTCGCCGACCCTCCTGCTGCTGGGCATGGCTGCCCTGACCATCCCGATGGGCTTCGCCCAGGACACCTGGACGTTGGCCTTCGTCTCGATCCTTCCGGGCCTTTTGTGTGCCCCCGTCCTGTCGGCTGCCTCCGAACAGGTGGCAGACCTGGTGGCGGAGGACCGCCGCGGCGAGGCAATGGGCTGGTACGGCTCTGCGCTGACTGCCGGCGTGGCGCTCGGGGCACCGCTTGCAGGGATTTTCATCGACGGGATGGGGCCATCCGGCGGGTTTATCTCCGTGGGCGTGGCCGGCGTTCTGCTCTGCCTCGTGGGACTGCTGCTCCAGGCCCACCGGCGCCGACGCGCGGCCGTCTGAGCGGGCCTCTCCACAGTTTTTGTCCAGATATCGCGCCCTTTCCGGTGCGGAAGTCCCGGTATCTGGACAAAAACTTAGGGAAATGACGACGTCGGCGGGCGGACCACCGTAGTCCGCCCGCCGACGTCGTCATTAATTGGGAAGGATTGCTTCAGTCAGGTCAGTTGACGGCGCCCGTGTACTTCTCGCCCGGGCCCTTGCCCGGGGCATCCGGAATGACGGACTCCTCGCGGAACGCAAGCTGCAGGGAACGCAGGCCATCGCGCAACGGGCCGGCGTGCTGGGATCCGATTTCAGGGGCGGCTGAGGTCACCAGTCCGGCAAGGGCGGTGATGAGCTTGCGGGCCTCGTCGAGGTCCTTGAGTTCCTCGGCATTGTCCTCGGCGGCGAGGCCCAGCTTGACGGCGGCTGCGCTCATCAGGTGCACTGCGGCCGTGGTGATGACCTCGATGGCCGGCACCTCCGAGATATCGCGGATTTGCTGGGTCACGTCAGCCTTGGCGTCCGTGGCCTCGAAAACGTGTGAATTGCTGTCTGGGGTGCTCATACTGGTAAGCTTGTCACAGACCGACTGGATGTCGTTATTTCGCTGTGGAAGGTCCCACCAACGCCTAGCCGCGTTAGGCGGGATTTTTTCTGTAGAATGACATGCAGTTTGCAAGCGGAGTTCTCTCCCACCCGCGTCAGCCGTTTTCCCGCCGGAAGCAATTCCCTCAGGAAGCAAGGTTGCCGGGTACCGGTCGGACAGTTCTTTCAGGCGTCAAGCCTGGGGAAGTGCGCACTGCCTCTACTGAGGACCGTGCATCCGATCATCGAGGCCTTCGATTGCTCCGGCAATTGGGGGCCTTCTCTTTTTTGCCGGTGAAACACCACATCAATCACAGGAGCTTTAACATTAGCGAGCCAAGAATCAATGAGCGTATCCGCGTCCCCGAGGTGCGGTTGGTCGGTCCTGCAGGTGAACAGGTAGGAATCGTCCGTATTGACGATGCCCTGCGTTTGGCTGCCGAGTCTGATCTTGATCTCGTTGAAGTTGCACCGCAGGCCAAGCCTCCGGTGTGCAAGCTGATGGACTTCGGCAAGTACAAGTACGAGGCCGCCGTCAAGGCACGTGAAGCACGGAAGAACCAGACGAACACTGTTCTGAAGGAAATCCGCTTCCGCCTCAAGATTGACACCCACGACTACGAGACCAAGCGCGGCCATGCACTGCGCTTCCTCGGTGCCGGTGACAAGGTCAAGGCCATGATCCAGTTCCGTGGCCGTGAGCAGCAGCGTCCGGAAATGGGCATCCGCCTGCTTCAGCGCTTCGCTGACGATGTCGCCGAAGTGGGCGTTGTTGAGTCCAGCCCGCGTATCGATGGCCGCAACATGGTGATGGTTGTGGGCCCGCTGAAGAACAAGGCCGAAGCCAAGGCTGAGGCACGCCGCGAATCGCAGCGTGCAGAGGCCAAGGCGCAGAACGAAGCGAAAGCTACGGGCGGCGGCCGCATCGACGTCTCCGGCGACGACCAGGCACCGCTGACGCAGTCGCTGGCTGACCTTCTTCCGGAAGGTTTCGCCATCACCACGGAGCCGGAACCCGAAGCTCCGGCCAAGTCTGAAGCACCCGAGTCTGAAGCACCCGAGGCGCCTGTTGAAGCCGCTCCTGAAACCGAAGCCCCTGTCAAGGAAGCTCCGGCAAAGGAGGCTCCCGTAAAGGAAACCGCCGCGAAGGAAGCTCCTGCAAAGGAAACCGCCGCGAAGGCAGCCCCAGTGAAGGAAGCCGCCGCCCAGGAGGCGCCCAAGCAGGCCGCCCCGAAGGCCGCTGCTCCCAAGCGTGAGGCTCCCAAGGCAGCTCCGGCGCCGGTCAAGGCTCCTGCCGCTGCCAAGCCCGCCGAAGCAGCTGCTCCGGCTCCGGCCGCCCCGGCCGCTCCTCGGCCGCCGGTTCCGATGCCCAAGCCCATAGCCCGGCCGGCAGCGCCGAAGCCTGCTGCACGGCCTGCTCCCAAGGCAGCTCCGAAGCCCGCGGGCAAGAAGACTACCTAGTTCAAAGCTGCGGGAGGTTGACCTCCTGCAGTACGCAACCAGCATGCCGCCTGCAGGGGCGGCTGCTCGAAAGAACTGCAGACAATGTCTGTGGACACGTAAGGAGATCGGTTCCCATGCCGAAGATGAAGACCCACAGTGGTGCTAAGAAGCGCTTCAAGCTGACCGGCAGCGGCAAGCTGCGCCGCCAGCAGGCCAACCGCCGCCACTACCTTGAGCACAAGTCCTCCAGGCTGACTCGTCGCCTCGCCGGCGACAAGATTGTCTTCAAGGGTGACGCTAAGGTCATCCGGAAGATGCTCGGCATCTAAGTTCCAAGTTCTCTGACTGATGCCACCTGGCAGCAGTCAACTACCAAAAAGGCTTCTCAGGCCAGCCGGTTGTTCCGGCAGTAGATGCTTGGGATCAGAATTTTCGAAGGAGTACGCACGTGGCACGTGTGAAGAGGGCGGTCAACGCCCACAAGAAGCGCCGGGTTATCCTTGAACGCGCAAAGGGCTACCGTGGACAGCGTTCACGCCTGTACCGGAAGGCCAAAGAGCAGCTGCTGCACTCGTTTGTGTACAGCTACGGCGACCGCAAGAAGAAGAAGGGCGACTTCCGCCGCCTGTGGATCCAGCGCATCAACGCTGCATCCCGCGCCAACGGCCTGACCTACAACCGTCTGATCCAGGGCCTGAAGGCCGCTGAGGTCGAGGTGGACCGCCGTATGCTTGCTGAGCTGGCCGTTTCGGATGCGAACGCATTCGCCGCGCTGGTGAAGATCGCCAAGGACTCCCTGCCTGCTGACACGTCGGCTCCGGCCGTCGAAGCCGCAGCCCCCAAGGCTGCCAAGGCACCCAAGGCCAAGGCTTCAAAGCCTGCCGCTGACGTGGCTGCCAAGTAGCACCCACGCCAGTTCGAGGACTCGTGGCTGAAGCCACTAAGGTTCTTATATGAACGAAACCGGGCGCCCGCAAGATTTTCCACTCTCCAATCCCCGAGCTGATCGGGTGAGGAAGGTGGCACAACTTGCCGGGCGCCCGGCCCGTTTAAAGCGCAGCGAGTTCCTGGCGGAAGGCCCCCAGGCTGTTCGTGAGGCCCTGACGCTGCACCAGAAAAGGATTGCTGCGGGGGAGCCCGGCGTCGTCTATGAGGTGTACGCGAGCGAGGCCTGCCTCGACCGGCACCCGGACCTGGAGGCCCTCGCGGAGGGCACTGACGCATACCTCACTACCGACGAAGTGCTGGCCGTGATGGCGGATACGGTAACCCCGCAGGGCATTCTCGCCGTGTGCGGTTTCCTGGACGTCAGCCTCGAGCAGGTCCTCGACGCCGGCCCGCGGCTGCTTGCAGTTCTGTGCCAGGTCCGGGACCCGGGCAACGCCGGCACCGTGCTCCGGGCAGCTGACGCGGCGGGGGCGGATGCCGTCATCCTGACCGCATCCAGCGTTGACATCTATAACCCCAAGGCGGTCCGGTCCACGGCCGGTTCCCTGTTCCATCTGCCCGTGGTCCTGGGCGCCGATATTGCCGAAGTGGCGGCCGCCTGCCGGGCGCGGGGGATCGGGATACTGGCCGCCGACGGCGACGGTGACGTCAACCTGGATACGCTCCAGGACGAGAACGCCGCCCGCCGGATCGCGGGCCCTGGCGTCGAATCGCTCTTCGCCCTGGAGGGTCCCACAGCGTGGCTCTTCGGAAACGAAGCGCAGGGGCTCGCTGAGGATGAACTGGCCTTGGCCGATCACCGGGTGGCCGTGCCCGTTTACGGCGCCGCGGAAAGCTTGAACCTCGGCACGGCGGCAACGGTGTGCCTCTACGCGAGTGCCCGGTCCCAGAAGGCGTGACTGAATACGTGACTTAAAAGGCAGGGCCCCGGAAGTTCTCCGGGGCCCTTGCTGTATGAATCAGATGAGGTAGGGGTAATCAGGGCGCCCGTGTGCTCTTGCTGCGTCCTGTGATGGCGCCGTAGACACCGGCAACAACCAGGCCGCCTACGATAGCCAGGATCCAGGTACCCAGATCAAAGAAGGCAAGATCACCCTTGCCGAACAGGAGGCTGCCAATCCAGCCGCCTACAATCGCGCCGACTACGCCGAGCACGAGACTCGTCACCCAGCCGCCGCCGACTTTGCCCGGCATAACGGCTTTGACGATGGCCCCTACGATGAGGCCGAGAATAATCCAAGCAAGAAAACCCATGTCTCCTCCTTCATATTCGTCGGGATTAAACGTCCCGATTAGTGTTCAAGCTAACATATGGCCCCTCTAATGTCAGCAGGCTTAGTGCATGTCAGACGTGCTTCTTCTACAGCCGAAAAGGTACGGTGTTCGTGGGCGGAGTCGACTGCGGCGCCGCGAATATCCCTGCTTGTTCTTGAAACCTGTGAAGAGGAGAAGCCTCCGTGGCTGCAAATGGCGGTACCAAGGCGATCGTCGCGGCCCTAGCCGCAAACCTGACCATCGCCGTCCTGAAATTCGTGGCCTTTTTTCTGACGGCATCCTCGTCAATGCTGGCCGAAGCCATCCACTCCGTGGCCGACTCGGGCAACCAACTGCTGCTCCTGATCGGCGGCAAGCGCGCCCGGAAGGCTGCCAGCGCGGAGCACCCGTTCGGCTATGGCCGGGAACGCTACATTTACGCCTTTATCGTCTCGATCGTGCTCTTCAGCGTGGGCGGGCTGTTCGCACTGTTCGAAGCGTGGGAGAAGCTGCAGCACCCGCACGCTATCGAGGGGGACTTCTGGTGGGTTCCCCTGGCGGTGCTGATCGGCGCGATCGTGGCTGAGTCCTTCTCGTTCCGGACGGCCATCATCGAGTCCAATCACGTCCGCGGCAAGCAGGGCTGGGTGAGTTTTGTGCGCACGGCCAAACAGCCGGAGCTGCCCGTGATCCTGCTGGAAGACCTCGGGGCGCTTCTCGGCCTCGTGTTCGCGCTCGTCGGCGTGAGCATGACCCTCATCACCGGCAACGGGATCTGGGACGCCGCCGGTACCGGCATGATCGGCCTGCTGCTGGTGGCCATCGCGGTGGTGCTGGCTATCGAAACCAAGTCGCTGCTGCTGGGAGAATCTGCCACCCGGGACGACGTGGCCCGCATCAGCGAGGCCATCGAGGCCGGGGGACACAACCGCATCATCCACCTCAAGACCCTTCACCTCGGACCGGAGGAGCTGCTGGTGGCCGCCAAGATCTCGGTGGGTGCCTCCCAGACCGGCCGGGACATCGCCGCTGCGATTGATGGTGCTGAGTCCAGGATCCGCACGGCTGTTCCGATGGCTCGGGTGATCTACCTCGAACCGGATCTGCACCGCGAAGTCGGTCAGCGCACGGACGGGGTCTCAGGCACAGGTCAGGTCTCAGGTGCCGGCCACATCTCAGCCGAGGCCGGGTCGCAGGACGCACAGGCCTGACGTTCCGCCCTCAGCCCACCTGATGCTTCGGTGAAGCCGTTGGCTGCCCGTCCCCCAGGATCAGGCGGCCAGCGGCTTCTTGCGTTCCAGGAAGCCGCTGGTCACGGCGATGCCAAAGCCCAGGACAGCCAACACGGCCCCCACGAGCGCGGGCGCCACGAAGCCCCAGCCCCAGGCGATCACTACGCCGCCCAGGAAGGCGCCCAAGGCATTGGCAACGTTGAGCGCGGCGTGGTTGAGCGAAGAAGCGAGGGAGGGGGCGTCCGGCGAGGCATCCAACAGGCGGGTCTGCAGGGCCGGGATCAGCATGGAGCCGGACGCCCCCACCACAAAGATCATCACGAGGGCTGACCAGGGCCAGTGCACAGCCACCGCGTAAACCACCAGGGCGACGGCGATACCGGGCAGGACCCAGTACAGCGTGCCCATCACTGACTTGTCGGCAAGCCTGCCGCCGACGACGGTTCCCGCCACCATGCCCAGTCCGTAGAGTGCCACCACAATGGGCAACAGCGACGCCGGAATCCCGGCCACCAGCGTCATGGTGTGGGCAATGTAGGTGTAGGTCGCGAAGAAGCCGCCAAAGCCGACGATGCCGATCAGGATGGCCAGCCACACCTGAAGCCGCTTGAGCGCACCGAGTTCGCGGCGGATGCTCGCGTCGGGATGGGGTGCCTGGTACGGAACATAGCGCCACAGCAGGACCAGAGTCAGCAAGCCAATGCCTCCCACGAGGAGGAACAGCAGCCGCCAGCCGAAGGTCTGGCCGACCCAGGTGGCCGCGGGCACGCCGATGACGTTTGAAACGGACAGGCCTGCCATCACCATGGAGATGGCCCAACCGCGGCGGGTGGGGGAAACCAGGGAGGCGGCGATCACGGCCGCGACTCCGAAGAATGCGCCGTGCGGCAGTCCGGCCGCAAACCGGGAAACCAGCATGCTGCCGTAATCGGGAGCAAGATAGGACGTTAGGTTGGCCAGGGTGAAAAACAGCATGAGGCCGAGCGCAAGGTGTTTGCGCGGCAGTTTGGCTCCTACCGCGGCGAGCAGCGGTGCGCCAACCACGACTCCGAGGGCATAGGCGGAGATGAGGTGCCCCGCCTCCGGGGTGCTGATGCTGAGTCCTTGTTCCACCTCTTTCAGCAGGCCCATCATGGTGAACTCCGTGACGCCGATTCCGACGCCGCCCATTGCCAGCGCAAAGATCGCTGCGCCAACGTGCGGAGTCTTCGCCTTGGACGCGGTGGGTGTTTGGACGACGCTGCTCATGTGCCTGCTTTTCAGAGGGGATGCTGGGGGAAGGCCCGCAGTCCATTGTCCCCCATAGGCGGGGGTGCCACTCCAAGGCGGTGCGTCACGCACGGGCAGCATCGCCCACAGGGAGCCTCCCTCATAGACTGGGGCGGTGAGTGGACTGATACAGGTAGTTGGCGGAGCAATAGTGGACTCGTTGGCGGGCCCTGCCCGCATGCTGGTGGCTCGGCGGACTGCTCCCGAGCAGTTCGCCGGACTTTGGGAATTTCCCGGCGGGAAAGTGGACGCCGGTGAGGAATGCGAGGCCGCTCTGCACCGGGAACTGAGGGAGGAGCTGGGCATCGGTGTGCGGTTGGGCCCCGAGCTGCCGGCAGCGGCGGCCACCGGGTGGCCACTGAACGACCGGGCAAGCATGCGGGTCTGGCTGGCCGAAATTATCCAGGGCGAGCCGCAACCGCTCGAGGACCACGACGCATTACGGTGGGTCGCACTGACGGAGCATCGGGAAGTGCTCGACCTGCCCTGGATCCCGGCCGATTTCCCCATTGTCGAGGCGCTCCTGCACTCGCTCAGTTCACAAGAGCTTGACACGCGTACGCGATAAGTTATCCAACGCGCTGAATTCTCTGTAGGGCTGAAATCCCCAGGTCAGAAAAGGGTTGGCTGGCGTTCCGAGGCTGCCTCCGCGGGACGCCGAATGCCTGTTGTCCCCGAGCCGTCTGGCCCGGGAGTGCTTGCCGCCAGGGAGACAGGCAGGATTCCTTCCGGATACTGGGCTTCCTCGCCGCGGGGGTCGTCCTCCAGGTCGCGGTGGCTGAAACCGTGCGAACTTGAGAAGCCATGCCGCTGCTTGAAGTAGCGGACTTTGGCGGCGAGCCACGTGCGGTATTCCTTGGAGGCATAGGAGCCTGTGCCGAAGAGCCTCCGGTAGCGGCCTGCCAGTTCCGGGTGGTTCCTGGCAATCCACTCCATAAACCATTCCCGGGTACCCGGCTTCAGATAAAGGGCGCCGGCCGTCACGCCGGTGGCTCCTGCGGTGGCCAGGGAGCCGAAGAGGGCATCAAGCGCTTCGTCGCTGTCGGACAGCCACGGCAGGATGGGCATCGCCATAACGCCGCAGGGGAGCCCGGCATCGCGTAAGCGGGAGACCAGCTTCAGCCGTGCCCGCGGCCCTGGCGTGCCTGGTTCCACGGCTTCCGAGAGTGCCTCGTCCGTCATCGCCAGGGAAATGCCCACTCCTACCGGCACCTGGGCGGCAGCCCGCTTCAGGAGCGGAATGTCCCGGGCCAGCAACGTCCCCTTGGTGAGGATGGACAATGGGGTGCCTGAGTCAGCCAGCGCCGTGATGATTCCAGGCATCAGCTGGTAGCGGCCCTCGGCCCGCTGGTAGGGGTCCGTGTTGGTGCCAAGCGCCACCTGGTGGCGGCCCCAGGACGGCTTAGCCAGCTCCTTCCGGAGGACCTCGGCAGCATTGACCTTGACCACCACCTGGCTGTCGAAATCCAGCCCGGCGTCAAAGTCGAGATACGTGTGGCTCTTGCGCGCAAAACAGTAAACGCAGGCATGGCTACAGCCGCGGTACGGGTTCACGGTCCATTCGAACGGCATCCGCGACCCGGCCACCACCTTGTTGAGCACCGATTTGGCGGTGACCTCATGGAAGGTGATGCCGGCGAATTCGGGGGTGGTGACCGAACGGACCAACCCGGCAAGGGGGAGCAGGGCAGGTGATGGGCCACTTCCGAGGTCATCGGCGGGCCGGGGCATCAGTGCTTGTGCATCCCATCTCATGTCCTCTATTCGAAGATATGTTCGAGCTTAAGTCAAGGGCCGCTCACCGCGGGAGTCCGCGCGCCGGGCTCGACACCGGCTGGGGGCCGTCAGGCCTGCAGTTCCCACACCACGGTGACGCTGGCGTTAATGTTCGCGTGGCCCGCTTCCACGCTGATGGATTCGCTGGCGGCGGCGCGCTGGATTCGGGCCACTGGTACCGGCCCCGTCGCATCGGGGTGCTCGGCAATGGACAGTACCGCGCCAAGCCGCGCCGTCGCCAGGGATGCAAACTGTTCGGCCCTGGCAGCGGCATCCTGCCACGCAGCTTCCCGGGCAAGGGAGGCGACGGCTGACTCATCCGAGAAGCCAAGCTCCAGTCCGTTCAGGCGCACGTCATCGCCGCCGGCATCTACTGCGGCGGCAATGACATCGGACGCCGCGCTCACCTGCCGCAGGCGCACGGTGAGCACACTGGAGGTCGCATACCCGGTCACTTGCTGGCCCCCGCCGTCGCGCCAGACGAACTCCGGCCGGACGTTCAGTCCGGACGTCCGGATGTCCGCGTCAGCCACGCCGTGCCGGCGGAGCGAACCGGATACAGCCGCGGACGCTGTTCCCGCATCCGCATAGGCGGTGCCCACGTTGTCCCGCCGGCACTCGATGCCCACAGAAATGGTCAGCAGGTCAGGTGGCGCCTCGGCCGTCCCCGTTCCGGTCACGGTGATGGTCCTGGTGCTGGGTTCGCCCGTCATTGTCAGACCTCGATTCTGTCGGCGCCCCGGTGAGCCGGTCTTGATGCGCTGATGTCAATGTAACCGCCGGCTGCCAGGCCGGCCTGCCGTTCGAAGAAATTTGCGGACGCCGGATTTCCCGTCCGTAGCTGCGACCAGCCGGCGGCCAGGAAATACAGCGGAAGGAAGGGCAAACCCAGGCAGCAGGCGTACTGGCTGCAGTGTTTTTCCTCATGCCCGAGGAGCGCCGGATTGGAGGTGAGTTCTTCAGTCCGGATCCGGCAGATGACCACGTTGCCCAGAGTGAAGGCTCCCGCGTAAGGAATGCGCCACCGGTAGCCGGACGCTATGACCAGGCCGCGCGGACCCCTGCTGACGGCGGTTCCCGCAGCTGCGGCAACGGCCAGGCCCAGCAGGGTACTGCCGTTGGCCAGATTGGCGAGGTGCCGTACCCGCTGCCCCGGCGTCAACAGCTGCGCGGCTGCCCGGCCCTGCCCTTGTGTCATGAGGCCATGGTAGCCGGAGCCTTCACTTAGACTGGAGGATAGTGGCCACCAGTTTTGATCGGTGTGCCCTGACCTGGTCATCGAGTGCATTCATCAAGCATGGATTCACGGAATGACCTGCCAGTGACGGATGCGCTGCCGGGAAACCGCGCACGGCTGCACCGCTCACCGGCAGCCCCGACTCGTAGCTAAGAACAGTAGATGACTGAAACTTTGCCGGGCGCCGCCATCCCGAACCCTACGGATGAAGCCGCCATCACTGCCGCTGTAGACCAGGCCATCGCCGCCATTGCCGGCGCCGGCTCCCTTGACGAACTCAAGGCGGTGAGGCTGGCTCACACCGGTGAGAAGTCACCGCTCAGCCTGGCCAACCGGGAGATCGGCGGACTGCCGAAAGACCAGAAAGCCGTAGCCGGCAAACTCATGGGTTCCTCCCGGGGCCGGGTCAACAAGGCGCTCGCGGACCGCAACGCCGAGCTGGAAGCCGAAAACGACGCCCGGATCCTGCTGGAAGAGACAGTGGACGTCACTGCCGCGCCCCGCCGCCGTCGGGCCGGCGCGCGCCACCCGCTGTCCACCCTGCAGGAGCGCGTGGCGGACATCTTCGTTGGCATGGGCTGGGAGATCGCCGAAGGCCCCGAGGTCGAGTCCGAGTGGTTCAACTTCGACGCGCTGAACTTCAAGCCGGACCACCCGGCCCGCGAAATGCAGGACACCTTCTTCGTCGAGCCGCCGGAAGCCCACCTCCTGATGCGCACGCACACCTCGCCGGTGCAGGTCCGCTCCATGCTGGAACGCGAGCTGCCCATCTACGTGCTGTGCCCGGGCAAGGTGTTCCGCACCGACGAGCTGGACGCGACGCACACCCCGGTCTTCCACCAGTTCGAGGGCCTGGCCATCGACAAGAAGCTCAGCATGGCGGACCTCCGCGGCACCCTGGAGCACTTCACGCGCCAGATGTTCGGCGACGGGGCCCAGATCCGGCTGCGCCCCAACTATTTCCCGTTCACCGAGCCCTCCGCGGAGCTGGACATCTGGCACCCGGGCGCCAAGGGCGGCCCGCGCTGGATCGAATGGGGCGGCTGCGGCATGGTCAACCCGAACGTGCTCCGCGCCGCAGGCATCGATCCGGACATCTATTCAGGTTTTGCCTTCGGCATGGGCATCGAGCGTGCCCTCATGTTCCGCAACGAGGTCGGCGACATGCGCGACATGATCGAAGGCGATGTACGTTTCAGCGAACACTTCGGGATGGAGATCTAACAGTGCGTATCCCACTTTCCTGGCTGCGTGAATTCGCGCAGGTACCGGCCGGAGCATCGGCCGAAGACGTCATGGCCGAACTCGTCAAGGTCGGCTTTGAAGAAGAAGCAGTCCACCGCCCCACGGACACCTTGCAGGGCCCCATCGTGGTGGGCCAGGTCCTGAGCATCGTCAAGGAACCCCAGACCAACGGCAAAACCATCAACTGGTGCCAGGTCCGGGTTGTCCCCGAAGGCCAGGAACAGACCCTCGCCGGCGACGGCATCGACCCGTCCGGCGTGCAGGGGATCATCTGCGGCGCCCACAATTTCGTTGAGGGCGACAAGGTAGTGGTCACCCTTCCCGGAGCAGTCCTGCCCGGCGACTTCCGCATCTCCGCCCGGAACACCTACGGCCACCTGTCCGCCGGCATGATTGCTTCTGTCCGTGAGCTTGGCATCGGCGAGGACCACGACGGCATCCTGGTGCTGTCCCGCATCGGGCTTGATCCGGAAATCGGCACGGACGCCATGGAACTGCTGGGCCTCTATGACCAGGCAGCCGAGATCAACGTGACCCCGGACCGCGGCTACGCGTTCTCCATCCGTGGTGTGGCCCGTGAATACGCCCACGCCACCGGAACCTCCTTCACGGACCCCGCTACCAAGGTCCAGGCCCCGGCGGAACTTTCCGGCGGTTACGGCGTCAAGCTCAACGACGACGCGCCCATCTACGGCAAGCCCGGCTGCGACCGTATCGTGGCCCGCACCGTCCGCGGCGTCGACGCCGCCAAGCCGACGCCCCCGTGGATGACCTCGCGGCTGCGGCTTGCCGGGATCCGCTCCATCTCCCTGCCAGTGGACATCTCCAACTACGTGATGGTCGAGCTTGGCCAGCCCACGCACTGCTACGACCTGGACAAACTGTCCGGCGACATCGTGGTCCGGCGCGCCGTGGTGGGAGAGAAGATCACCACCCTGGATGGCAAAGAGCGCGCGCTCGACGTCGAGGACCTCCTCATCACCGATGGTTCCGGCCCGATCGGCATTGCCGGCGTGATGGGCGGCGCAGCCACCGAGGTGAGCAATTCGACGTCGAACGTCCTGGTGGAAGCGGCCCACTTCGACGAGGTGTCCATTGGCCGTTCCCGCCGCCGGCACAAGCTGCCGTCCGAGGCGTCCAAGCGCTTCGAGCGCGGCGTCGACTGGCACGTTGCGGACATCGCTGCCCATCGTGTTGTTGACCTCCTGGTGGAACTGGCCGGCGGGGTTGCTGACCAGGCGGGGACCGACGTCGGGACCGCGCCGGACGCGGTGACCATCGCGCTGCCGGCAGCCTTCGCCGCCCAGCGGATCGGCATCGACTTCACCGAAGAACAGATCACCACCTCGCTGGTGGACCTCGGTGCCATGGTGGAAAAGAACAACAGCGGCTGGACCGTTACCGCCCCCAGCTGGCGCAACGACCTGGAAACCAAGGAAGACCTCTCCGAGGAAATCGCGCGGCTGGTGGGTTACGACAACATCCCCGCCACCCTTCCGGTGGCCCCTCCGGGACGTGGCCTGACCCGCGTGCAGCAGCAGCGCCGTCGGCTCATCCAGGCCCTGGCGGACGCCGGGCTGACCGAAGTCCTGGCCTACCCGTTCGTCTCCAAGGCCGCCAACGAGACGTTCGGCGTCGCCGAGCAGGGTGCTGCCCGGAGCGCGGTCAAGCTGGCGAACCCGATCAGCGAGGAACACGGCTTCCTGCGCACGTCCATCCTCCCCGGGCTCATCGAGGTGGCCAAGCGGAACCACTCCCGCGGATTCCGCGACCTGGCGCTCTTCGAATCGGGCCTCGTTTTCCTGCCCGGCGGGACCGTCGGAACACCGTCCATCCCGCCGCTGGGCGTCAAGCCCGCCGATGAGGTACTGGATGCACTGTACGACGGCGTTCCGGACCAGCCGCTGTACGTCGCCGCTGTCCTCACGGGCCACGATTCACCAGCTGCCGCCAGCCACACGCCGCGCTTGTGGGACTGGTCCGACGCGCTGGATATTGCCCGGCTCGCCGGGGATGTCCTGGGCGTGGAGGTCGTTGTCAGCCAGGGTGCGCACCAGGCGTTCCACCCGGGCCGCGCCGCGCAGCTCTCGCTTCGGACCGGTGAAGTGGTGGGTTACGCCGGCGAGCTGCACCCGAAGCTCCTGGCCGCGCACGACATGCCGGCCCGTTCGGTGGCGCTGGAATTCAACGCGGATGCGCTGTTCGAGGCAGCCGCGGATGTGATTGTGGCCCGCCACATCTCCACGTTCCCGGTAGCCACCCAGGACGTTGCCTTGGTGGTACCGCAGGACATTCCCGCGGACCAGGTCCTCGAGGCGCTCCGCGAGGGCGCCGGCGAGCTGTTGGAGGACGTGGCGCTGTTCGACGTCTACGCCGGAAAGGGCATTGAAGAAGGCAAGAAATCGCTGGCCTTCGGCTTGCGTTTCCGGGCAACGGACCGGACGTTGACTGCCGATGAGGCCTCGGCTGCGCGCGAAAGCGCTGTTGCCCTGGCTGCAGAGCGCTTCGGCGCCGTGCAGCGCTAAGCGCGGATCCGGATGGCAAGGCCGGGGGCGCCAGAGATGGCGGAGCCGGTGGCGCCAGTGCCAGTCCTGCGTTCCTGCCCTCCCGGATTGCTGGGAGGGCAGGACACGACGGCGGGCGGCCAGCCGGTAGTGCTGGAGCCTGCAGAGCTGGCGCGCGCCGACGCCTTGGCGCCCGGCCCGCGGGCCGTTTTTGTGGCTGGCCGGCGTGCCCTGCGAACGTTCGCAGCAGAACTGCTGGACGTCCCGGCGTCGGACTTCACCACGCACTTCCGCTGTCCCCGGTGCGGCGCCGGCCCGGAGCTGTCGCACGGCAGGCCCGGGTACAGGCTCAGGGGAGAACCGGTGCCGCTCGCGCTGAGCCTGTCCCGGAGTTCCGGGTGGATCCTGTTGGGCGCAGTGGTGGATCCACCTGCAGGAGTCACGATGGGCGTGGACCTGGCTGACCCGTCCGGCATGGCCTTTGAAGGGTTCGACGGCGTGGCCCTGACCGCCGCCGAGCGCGCGGCCCTCGCCGGGCTGGCAGGGCCTCAGCTGCTGCAGGAGCGGGCACGGCTCTGGGCGCGCAAAGAAGCCTGGCTCAAGATGACGGGCGACGGCCTCACTACCGCCCCGGACACCCTCGATGTTCTGTACCGCCCTGAAATCCGGGACCTGGCCGCCGGAGAGGCGGGCCTCCCGCTCAACTTTCGCGCCGCCGTCGCGGTTTCGCGCACCGGCAGCTAGCTGCGCACCCGCCCGTCAGCGCACAGGCAGCGGCGGAAGGGCTGCCTCGAGCAGCCACGGGTGCAGCAGCGCCTCGGTGTCCAGGCCGGTGGCCCGGTCCGCGGCGAGGATAAACGCCGCAGTGGACACCGAACTGTGACGGTGGGCATCCGTCCAGTCGTGCAACAGCGCAAAAAATGCCAAGTCGCCGCAACGGATCCGCAGGGCATGCAGGGCCAGGGCTCCGCGCTTGTAGACGCGGTCATCAAACATAAGCTCCGGCCCGGGGTCGCCCACGATGATGTCTTGGCTGCCGGCGGCCAGCTTCCGCCAGGCTGCGGCGGCCCGGTCCGCGACGGGCAGGACGCCCGCTTCCTCGGACCAGATCCACTCCGCGTAGCAGGCAAAGCCCTCGTGGAGCCAGATGTCCGCCCAGGATGCGGCAGTGAGGGAGTTCCCGAACCACTGGTGCGCGAGCTCGTGGGCGATGAGCCGCTGGGACTCCCACTCCTGCGTCAGGTGGTTCCGGCCCAGAATGGAAAGCGTCTGCGCCTCAAGTGGTATTTCCAGCTCGTCTTCGGTCACCACCACGGAATATTCCGGGAAGGGGTAGGGCCCGAAGCAGTTGGCAAAGGTGCGCATCATCTCCGGCTGCCTCGCCAGGCCTTCGCGGGCCGCGTCGAACAAAAGCGCCGGGACGGCGGCGAACTGCGGAACCTGCCCGTCCACGGGGAAGGGATTCAGGGTGAGGAACTCATACCGGCCGATCTGGACCGTGGCAAGGTAGGTGGCCATGGGCTCCGCTTGCTCGTAGACCCAGGTCTCGCGGCTGGCCCTGCTGGTGTGGGAGATCAGCGTGCCGTTACACACGGCCCGGTAATTGGCGTCGGTGGTCACGCTGATCCGGTAGCTGGCCTTGTCACCGGGGTGGTCGTTGCACGGGAACCATGAGGCGGCACCGTTGGGCTGGCCAGCCACGAGGACGCCGTCGGTGAGTTCCTCCCAGCCGACCTCGCCCCAGAACCCGCGCCGGGGAGCAGGGTTGCCTTCGTAGCGGATGTCCAGGGTAAATTCCTCGCCCGCCGGCAGTGCGGCCTCGGGCACAATGACTAATTGCCCTGCGCGCTGGCTGAACTTTTTTACCCGGCGCCCGCTGAGCTGGATCTTCGTGGCCCGGAGCCCGACCAGGTCCAGCACAAGGGCCGCCGTCGCGTACTGGGTGACGGCGTTCAGGACCGCGCGCCCGCTCAGGCGGTTGCTGCTGAGCTTGTAGTCAAGGTCCAGTTCGTAGCGGCTGACTTTGTACGCGTTCGTGCCATGGCCCGGCATGTAGGGATCAGGTGCTGAAGCATCCTGCTCCGACGTGCGGGCAGGGCCGGTACTCGCGGCCGTCGGGCTCGGTGCGGGGGAACTCATAAGAAGGTTTTTCCGATCAGCGTAGGGCGGCAGGGCAGCTGGTGCGGGGGCTACCGTGGTTTGGGAGCGGACGCTGCGGGACCGCTCCAGGGGCTCACCGGATTGCCCATCCAATAGGTCGCGGCTGGAACCGATTCGCCCCTCATCACGAGCGACGCCGGTCCTACCGTTCCACCGCTGCCGATGCTCGCCTGCGGCAGGATGACACCGTGAGGCCCCATGGTTGCTCCGTCTTCGAGGGTAACAGTGTCCAGGCTCATGACGCGGTCGTGGAACAGGTGCGTCTGGACCACGCAGCCTCTGTTGACGGTGGAGTTCCGCCCGAGGGATACGAGGTCAGCTTCGGGGAGCCAATAGCTTTCGCACCACGTTCCGCGGCCGATCCGTGCGCCGAGCGCCCGGAGCCACCAGACCAGGGCCGGCGTGCCCGTTGCTGCGCGGGCGAACCAGGGGGCGCTGACCATTTCGATAAACGTGTCCACCACCTCGTTGCGCCAGATGAAGGAGCTCCAGAGCGGGTGCTCGCCGGCACGGATCCGTCCCACGAGGACCCATTTGGCGACGACGGCGCTGCCCGCGGCCACCGCGCCCGCCAGTAGCATAACGACGCCGCCCAGGGCCGCGGCAATTCCGTAGTTGTACGCGGCGGCCAGCCAGTCGAAGGCAAGCATCACGGCGGCCGCGATGGAGACCGTGGTCATGACGGGAACGACGCGGCCCAGTTCCCAGAGGCCGCGGGCAATCTTGAGCCGCAGCGGCGGCTGGAAGGTGCGCGTGTCATCCGAAGCGATGGCGGTGCGCCGGAGCCGCACAGGCGGGCTGCCCAGCCACGACGTCCCAGGCTTGGCCTTGGCCGGGGTGGCCGACAGGACGGCGACGAGTGAGTTCTTGGGGACGTTCCGGCCGGCAGCGGTCATGCCGGAGTTGCCCAGGAAGGAGCGCTTGCCGATCTTCGCGGGCGCAATCCGCAGCCACCCGCCGTCGAGCTCGTAGGAGGCCACCATGGTGTCGTCGGCCAGGAAGGCGCCCTCGCCCACGGTGGTCATCTTGGGGATGAGCAGGACCGTGGAGGCTTCGACGTTCTTACCGATCTTGGCGCCGAGGAGGCGCAGCCAGACCGGAGTGAAAAGGCTGGCGTAGATCGGGAAGAGCAGGTCGCGGGCCAGATCCAGTACACGTTCCGTGGCCCAGACCTGCCAGCCGATCCGGCTGCGGACGCGGTAGTAGCCCTCCGCCAGGCCTATGCCGAGCAACCGGGTACTACCCAAAATGAGCAGCAGGTTGACGACGAACCACACGAGGGCCGCGGGTGCGAGGGCGAGCAGGAGCCGCGGGACAGCGGCGGAGAGCGATTCACTGCCCCGGATAAAGCCAAAGACCACCAGTGCCGCGGCGGCGGCGGAGACGTAAGGGATCAGGGCCAGCACGGCCGAAGCCACGGCGAATCCGGCGAACCAGAGCCGGCCAATCAGCCGATGTTCTACGGGAGTGTCCGGCAGCGAGTGCTTCGCCTTGCCCCGACGCTCGGCCGGGGACCCGGCAACGTGGTGGCCGGCCTTCACCTTGCCGAGGACGGCCGAGCCCGGCTCCACCTGGGCTCCGGCGCCGATGGAAGCGCCGGGCATCAGCGTGCTGCGCGCCCCGACGCTGGCTCCTGCCCCGATGTGGACGGCCCCGATGTGGACGATGTCCCCGTCGACCCACCAACCGGAAAGATCCACCTCAGGCTCGACGTTGGAGCCACTGCCGAGGGAAAGCAGCCCGGTGACCGGCGGCAGCGAGTGCAGTTGGACGTTGTTGCCGATCTTGGCGCCCAACGCCCGGGCGTAGTACGGCACCCAGGGTGCGCTGGCGAGGCTGATGGCGCCGGCGAGGTCCTGGATCTGTTCGGCCAGCCAGAGGCGTAGGTGCACGCGCCCGGAGCGCGGGTACGTTCCAGGCCCCACCTTCCGGAGCAGGATCCGGGCCGCGGCCACGGAAATCAGCATCCGGCCGGCCGGAGAGAGGAATACGAGCCAGGACGCGGCCACCCACCACCAGGAAACGGTGGGGGCCGCGCTGAAGCCGGCCAAGGCGGCCAGCACGTTGTTAGTCGCCATGAGGTAGGTCAGCCAGCGCATCCCCACCAGGATGTGCAAGGGAATGCCCATCAGCGTCTGAAAGACCTGGGACTTGAACGCGGTGGGGCGCACAGTCCTGGACGGCGCCGGTCCGGCGGCCACTCCGCCGGGAAGCGTCTGGCGGGCCGCATCAATCAGGGCCCCGATCCTGGGCGTGGCATAGATGTCGGCGACCGTGATGGTCGGGTACCGGCCCCTGAGGGCGGAGACCAGTTGGGCAGCGGATAGGGAGCCGCCGCCGTGGGCGAAGAAGTCGGCGTTGAGGCTTGTTACGGGGCTACCCAGGATGGCAGTCCACCGTTCGGCCACCCAGGCGGCATCTTCCGGCAGGTTCAACGGGGCAGCGTCAGCCTCCGCCGCGCCGGTCCCGGTCAGCGGCCAGGGCAGGGCATGACGGTCCACCTTGCCGCTGGTTTTCGTAGGCAGGGAGTCGACGACGGTCAGCAGTGGAATGAGGGGCGCGGGGAGACTCGTCGCCAGGAGTTCGCGGGCTGCGACCAGATCCAGGTCCGCATCAGCGGCGGCCAAATATCCCACCAGGATCTGGTTGCCCGCCGCGGTTGTCCGTACGGCCGCCGCAGCTCCGGCAACGTGGGGGAGGGCCTGCAGGGCGGAGTCAATTTCGCCCAGTTCGATCCGGCGTCCACCGAGCTTGACCTGTTCGTCGGCGCGGCCGATAAAGATCAGTCCGACGGCTTCGTAGCGGACCAGGTCGCCGGAACGGTACGCGCGCTGCCAGCCGAAGGACGGCATGGGCGCGTACTTCTCCCGGTCCTTGTCCGGGTCAAGGTAACGGGCCAGTCCGACGCCGCCGATGATCAGTTCGCCGATGTCCCCTTCGCCGACGGGCAGTCCTTCAGCGTCCACCACGGCCAGGTCCCAGCCGTCCAGCGGTAGTCCGATCCGGACCGGACCGGGACCACCCAGAGGGGCCGCGCAGGCCACTACCGTGGCCTCCGTGGGGCCGTAGGTGTTCCAGACTTCACGGCCCGGGACGGCAAGCCGCTCTGCGAGCTCGGGCGGGCAGGCTTCACCGCCGAAAATCAGGAGCCGGACACTCTCCAGGGACTCGGCCGGCCAGAGGGCAGCAAGGGTAGGGACAGTGGACACTGCGGTGATGCCGTGGCTGATGAGCCACGGGCCGAGGTCCGTTCCCGTCCTGACCAGGGTACGCGGCGCGGGCACCAGGCAGGCGCCGTGACGCCAGGCAAGCCACATTTCCTCGCACGAGGCGTCAAAGGCGACGGAAAGCCCTGCCAGCACCCTGTCCTGCGGGCCGAGGGGTTCCTCCTGCAGGAAGATCCGGGCTTCGGCGTCAACAAAGGCAGCGGCGGAGCGGTGCTGGACGGCGACGCCCTTGGGCGTGCCGGTGGATCCGGACGTGAAGATCACCCAGGCGTCATCGCCGGGCCTGGCAGAACGGCGCTCGACAGAACGGTGTTCAGCGCCACGGCGGTCTACGGTGGGCTGGGAGGCCGGCACAATGACCGCGTCCCCATGGGTGAGGACTGCGGCCACTCCTGCCTCACCGAAGACCAGACGTGCACGCTCCTCGGGGTCGTCGGCGTCCACTGGCACGTAGGCTGCGCCGATGTGCAGGATGGCGAGAATCGAGATGTAGAGCTCGTTGGTCCCGGACGGAATCCGTACACCGACCCTGTCCCCGGCGCCCAGCCCGGCGGCATGGAGCTCCCGTCCTTTGGCCCGGACTGCGGCCATCAGTTCGGCGTAGCTCAGGGAACGCCGGCCGTCGTCGAGCGCCGACGCCTCCGGGAAACGGGTGGCCGATTCCTCCAGGATGGCCGTCAGGGTCCGCTCGGCCGGAGCCAGGGGCGAACCGGCCAGCTGGGGGCGGTACAAGACATCCGGCAGGGATGCGACGACGTTCGACGGATGCTCACTCACGGTCGGATTGTGCCCGGGCAAGGTGAACGGAAGGTGTCCGAGATTGGTTGAAGGTTCATTTTCCGTTTATCCGGATCCCATGAATATTTCAGGGAACCAGGAGGACCTTGCCCGTGGTGCGCCGGCCCTCGAGGTCCTCGTGGGCCTGCCGCGCCTCGGCCAGGGGATAGGTGGCACCGATCCGTACCTTCAGGCTTCCGTCGGCTACGGCCCCAAAGACCTCGCTGGAGCGCCACCGCCGTTCCTGCGGGTTGGCGAGGAAATGCGCCAATGTCGGCCGCGTCAGCGACAGCGAGCCGCCCGCGTTGAGCCGCTGCGGATCCACCGGCGGCACCGCCCCGGAGGCAGCCCCGAACAGGACGAGGAAGCCGCGGGTGCGAAGGCTGGCAAGCGAGCCATCGAACGTATCTTTCCCGACGCCGTCGTAGACCACCTGGACGCCGGCACCGTCGGTAAGGTCGCGGACTGCTTCTGCGAATCCTTCATAGCGGAGCACAACGTCGGCGCCGGCTCCCTTGGCCAGTGCTTCCTTCTCGTCGGTGGATACCGTGGTGATAACCCGGGCTCCGCGGGCCTTCAGGAGCTGGGTGATCAGCAGTCCTACGCCGCCTGCGCCCGCATGGACCAGCACTGTGTGGCCGGGCTCCACCTTGAAAGATGAATTAATCAGATAATGGGCGGTCATGCCCTGGAGGGGCAACGCCGCCGCCGTCAGAAGGTCCACGCCATCCGGCACGGGGAGCGCTTTCGCAACGTCCAGCAAGGTGTAGGCGGCGTAGCACTTAGTGCCCTCGGCCGTGGCCACCCGGCTGCCTACGGTAAAACCCTCAACGCCCTCGCCAATTTCCTCGACAACGCCCGCTGCTTCCGCGCCCGGTGTGAAGGGATAGGCAACCTTGTACATGCCGCCGCGCTGGTAGGTGTCAATGAAATTGACGCCCGTGGCCGCCACTTTGATGAGCAACTGGCCAGGGCCCGGCGTCGGACGGTCCACCTCGGCAAGCTCGAGGACTTCCGGACCTCCGGGCTGGCGGGCAACGATGGCATGCATAAAGGGTCTCCTCTCCGGGCGGGAATTCCCGCGGCCGGTGTCTCTGACCATCCTAGGGATACCGCTACCGACGAGGAAGCGACGGCCGGTTGCCGGCCGTCGCTTCAGGTCACGTGGGGGAAAGAATCATGCTGGCGAGCCCGCGTGGGGCGCCTGGTTCCAGCAGCGTGTGCTAGAACCGCCGGGTAACCGTTGCCATAGGGCACTCGAAGTGGCGTCCTGCAGCAAGGCCCACGTCGTTGAGGTAGCGAACGATGATGCCGTAGGACTGCAGCAGCGTGGTTTCGGTGTAGGGAACCTGGTGCTTCGTGCAGTACTCGCGAACGATCTTGGCAGCCTTGTCCAGCTGGGGGCGCGCCATGTCCGGGAAGAGGTGGTGCTCAGCCTGCCGGTTCAGGCCGCCGAGCAGGATGTCCATGAACCGGCCGCCGGAGATGTTCCGTGACGTCAGCACCTGGCGGCTGAAGAAGTCCACGCGGCTGTCCGCGGGCAGGACCGGCATGCCCTTGTGGTTTGGTGCGAAGGAAGCGCCCATGTAGAAACCGAAGACGGCGAGCTGCACGCCGATGAAGGCGAACGCCATTCCCAGCGGCAGGAACGTAAACGCCAGCACGGGCAGGAGGCTTAGGCGTACCAGCAAAATGGGAAGCTCTACCCAGCGGTGCGTCACCTTGGCCCGGCGGAAGACGAACTTCACCGAATCGATCTGCAGCCCGAGGCCAACAAGGAACAGCAACGGGAAGAAGAACCAGCCCTGCTTGCGGGTCAGGAATGAAAACCGGCCTTGCCGCGTAGCGGCACCTTCGGGGTGGAAGGCGATGGCCCCGGTGGCAATGTCCGGATCCTTGGAAATGACGTTGGGGTGGTTGTGGTGGGCGCCGTGCTTCTGCTCCCACCAGGAGTAGCTCATGCCTGCCACCGAGGTGGCCAGGATCCGGGCGGTCCAGTCGTTGGCCCGGCGCGATGCGAAGATCTGGCGGTGACCGGCCTCGTGGGCCAGGAAACTCAGCTGCGTGCAGAGAACCCCGACTGCCGCGGCGATGAGGAGCTGGAACCAGCTGTCGCCGATCAGGGCGAAGCCGAACCAGGTGGCGGCCATCAGGAGGACCAGGCTGGCAAAGAGCGTGATGTAGAAACCGACGCGGCGTTCCAGCAGGCCTTCAGCCTTGACGCTCTTCAACAGCTCCGAATAGCTCAGGACAACGGCGTTGGGCTGCCGGACACGCGATTTAGGGCGCTCTGACGTGGGGAGGGTGGTGGTCATGGAGCGGGGCCTCGTAACTGTTTCGGGCAACGCTGCAGCCGACATTCGGACTGCACGGTCAGGGTCACCCTCACGCCATCTTACGCCTGCTTGTCTAACGGCCTTGGGAATCGATGAAACGCGGATGCATAAATATCGGGCACACTGAATACTTTTGCTGTAAGATTCACGGCATGACTATTTCTGTTGCCGTCTCCGGAGCCAGCGGCTACGCCGGGGGAGAAGTCCTGCGCCTCCTGGCGGGGCATCCGGACGTGACCATCGGTGCCATCACCGCGCATAGCAATGCAGGCTCCCGCCTCGGCGAACTGCAGCCCCATCTGCACGGACTGGCCAGCCGCATCCTGGAAGACACCACGGTGGAGAATCTATCAGGGCACGATGTGGTGTTCCTGGCGCTCCCGCATGGCGCTTCCGCGGAAATTGCGGCGCAGCTTCCCGAAGGCACCGTAGTGATCGACGCCGGCGCAGACCACCGCCTCGAAGATCCGGCCGCGTGGGAAAAGTTCTACGGCTCGGCCCACGCCGGCACCTGGCCCTACGGTCTGCCGGAGCTCCCCGGCCAGCGCGAGGCCCTCAAGGGCGCCACGCGGATCGCCGTCCCGGGCTGCTACCCGACGTCGGCCCTCCTGGCGCTGACGCCCGGGTTTGCCGCCAAGCTGCTCCAGCCGGACGACGTCGTGATCGTTTCCGCTTCCGGCACATCGGGTGCGGGCAAGGCCGCGAAGGTGAACCTGATCGGCTCTGAGGTGATGGGCTCCATGAGTCCGTACGGCGTGGGCGGCGGTCACCGCCACACCCCCGAGATTGAGCAGGGGCTTTCCAGCGCGGCGGGGGAGAGTGTCACGGTGTCCTTCACCCCGACGCTCGCGCCGATGAGCCGCGGCATCCTCACCACCGCCACCGCGAAGGTTAAGCCCGGCACCACCGCGGCGGACCTCCGCCAGGCGTGGGCGGATGCCTACGACGACGAACCGTTTGTCCACCTCCTGCCTGAAGGGCAGTGGCCCGCCACCAAGTCGGTCCAGGGCTCCAACCACGCGGCCATGCAGTTGGCACTGGATGAACACACCGGCCGCGTGATTGTGACGTGCGTCATTGATAACCTCACCAAGGGGACTGCCGGCGGCGCCGTGCAGTCCATGAATATTGCGCTTGGCCTGCCGGAAACCGCCGGCCTCAACCTGCAGGGAGTTGCACCGTGACCGTTACCGCCCCCTTGGGATTCCGCGCCGCAGGCGTCACCGCCGGCCTGAAGACTTCCGGTAAGCCGGACTTCGCCCTGGTCGTCAACGATGGCCCGTCCAAGGCGGCTGCAGCCGTCTTTACCAGCAACCGGGTGGCCGCGGCTCCCGTCCACTGGTCCCGCCAGGTGGTCTCGGACGGCCGCGTGGACGCAGTGGTCCTCAACTCCGGCGGTGCCAACGCCTGTACCGGTCCCCAGGGGTTCCAGAACACCCACAGTACGGCCGAGAAAGTGGCTGCTGTCCTGGGTATCTCGGCGACGGACGTGTTTGTCTGTTCCACCGGCCTGATCGGCGAGCAGCTGCCCATGGACAAGATCCTCCCGGGCGTCGAAGCTGCCTCGGCAGCGCTCAGCACGGACGGCGGGCCGGATGCGGCCAACGCCATCATGACCACCGACTCGGTGCCCAAGTCCGCACTGTTCATCGGCACGGACGCCGACGGCCAGGAGTTCACCATCGGCGGCATCGCCAAGGGCGCCGGCATGCTGGCACCCGGCCTGGCCACCATGCTGGTGGTCCTCACCACTGACGCCGACGTCGAAGCGGAAATGCTCGACGTCGTCCTCCGCGATGCCACGCGCGTCACCTTCGACCGGGCTGATTCGGACGGCTGCATGTCCACCAACGACACCGTGGTGCTGCTGGCGTCCGGCGCGTCCGGCGCGGTCCCGTCCGCGGAAGCCTTTGGTGCAGGGCTGACCCAGGTGTGCGCTGAACTGGCGCGCAAGCTTATCGGGGACGCCGAAGGCGCCAGCCACGATATCGCCATCCGCACGTTCAACGCGGCCACGGAGCGGGACGCCGAAACTGTCAGCCGCTCCGTGGCCCGGTCCAACCTGTTCAAGGCAGCCATCTTCGGCAAGGACCCCAACTGGGGCCGAGTGCTGTCCGCCGTGGGCACCACGGACGCCGTATTCGAACCGGACCAGCTGAACGTCGCCATCAACGGCATCCAGATCTGCCGCAACGGCAGCATCGGCGACGACCGCAACCTGGTTGACCTCGAACCCCGCGAAGTCCTGGTGGAAATTGACCTTCAGTCCGGGGACGCCGAAGCCACCATCTGGACCAACGACCTCACCCACGACTACGTCCACGAGAACAGCGCCTACTCAAGCTGATCCGCAAGCTAGATCCACCAGCAACCCTGGAGATACTGCACGCATGAACACCCAGACCCGCGAAGCGACGTCCATGAGTGATGCCCAAAGCAAGGCCGGCACGCTGATCGAGGCGCTGCCCTGGATCCAGCGGTTCGCCGGCACCACCATGGTGATCAAATACGGCGGCAACGCCATGGTTAATGACGAACTGCGCCGTGCCTTCGCCGAAGACGTGGTGTTCCTGCACCATGTTGGCATCCACCCCGTGGTGGTCCACGGCGGCGGCCCGCAGATCAACTCGATGCTGGCGCGGCTGGGTATCGAGTCCGAGTTCAAGGGCGGCCTCCGCGTCACCACCCCCGAAGCCATGGACGTGGTCCGGATGGTCCTTACCGGCCAGGTGGGCCGCGAACTGGTGGGCCTGATCAACTCCCACGGCCCCTACGCCGTGGGAATGTCCGGCGAAGACGGTGGCCTGCTCCGTGCCGTCCGGACCGGCACCGTCATTGACGGCGAGGAAGTGGACCTGGGCCTTGTGGGCGAAGTCGTCGGCGTAAACCCCGAGGGCATCCTGGACATCCTGGCAGCCGGCCGCATCCCGGTCATCTCCACCGTGGCCCCGGAAATCGAGTCCGCCGGCGTCGAGACGGCAGCCGGAGAGGTCCAGACCACAGGCCAGGTCCTGAACGTCAACGCGGATACTGCTGCGGCGGCCCTGGCCGAAGCGTTGGGGGCGTCCAAACTGGTGATTCTTACCGACGTCGAAGGACTGTACGCCAACTGGCCGGACCGGTCCTCGCTCATCTCCTCCCTCACGGCCTCGGAGCTGCGGCAGCTGGTGCCCTCCCTTGAGTCCGGCATGATCCCCAAGATGGAAGCTTGTCTCAAAGCGGTTGACGGCGGAGTGGAACGCGCGCACATCGTGGACGGCCGTCTGCCGCACTCCATGCTCCTGGAAACATTCACCACCGCCGGCATCGGCACACAGGTGGTCCCCGACGAAGAAATGAACAAGTCATGACCCACACAGAACTAAACCAGTCCGCCGAAGGCCGCGGCAGCGATGGGGGCCAGGGCGTGGTCGGGCACCGCGAAGCGGGCGGGGCCCCTATCGCTGCGGAGACCGCCGCGAGCGCACTCGTTGGACGCACCAGCGGCGCCGACTGGCTGGCCCGTTACTCCACGTCCCTGATGGGCGTCTTTGGCACCCCGCAGCGTGTCCTGGTCCGCGGTGCCGGCTGCTTGGTCTGGGACGCCGACGGCAAGGAATACCTGGACCTGCTCGGCGGTATCGCCGTCAACGCCCTGGGCCACGCCCACCCGTTTGTCACGTCCGTGATTTCGAGCCAGCTGGCCACCCTTGGCCATGTCTCCAACTTCTTCACCAGCCCCACCCAGATCGCACTGGCCGAAAAGCTGCTGGCACTGACGCACGCCCCGGCGGGCTCCAAAGTGTTCTTCACAAATTCCGGCACCGAGGCCAACGAAGCCGCCTTTAAGCTGGCACGGCGCAACGGAGCCAGCCCCGACGGCACCACTGGCAAGCGCACCAAGATCATCGCCCTGGAAGGTGCCTTCCACGGCCGCACCATGGGTGCCCTGGCCCTGACCGCCAAGGAAGCCTACCGCGCACCGTTCGAGCCGCTGCCCGGCGGCGTGATCCACATCCCGTTCGGCGACGTCGCAGCCCTGGAAGCAGCCATCGACGAAACCGTGGCCGCCGTCTTCCTGGAGCCCATCCAGGGCGAAGCCGGAGTGCGGCCACTGCCCCCGGGCTACCTGAAGGCAGCCCGCGAGGCGACCACCAAAGCGGGAGCCCTGCTGATCCTGGACGAGGTCCAGACCGGAATCGGCCGGACCGGCAAATGGCTCGCGACGGAGGACGCCGGGATTGTTCCGGACGCCATCACCCTGGCAAAGGGGCTCGGCAGCGGCTTCCCCATCGGAGCGCTCCTGACGTTCGGTGAGCAGACGTCATCGCTCCTGACCGCGGGCCAGCACGGCACCACCTTCGGCGGCAACCCGGTGGCGACGGCGGCCGCGCTGGCCACGCTGCACGCGATCGAAAGCCAGCGGGTACTGGAAAATGTTGCTGCCGTGGGGGACTACCTCCGCGCCGGACTCGCCGCCGTCGACGGCGTCACCGAAGTCCGAGGCGAAGGCCTGCTCATCGGCTTCGACCTGGACGCCGCCGTCGCGCCCGCCGTGGTGACGGCCGGCCTGGACGCCGGATTCATCGTCAACAGCCCCGGCCCGCACACCATCCGGCTTGCCCCGCCGCTGGTCCTCACTAAGGACCAGGCAGGCACCTTCCTCGCCGCCCTCCCGGCAATCCTCCAGACAGCTAAGGACACGCAGTGACCCCTGTAGTTTCTTCCGCCGGAACGGCACCCAGCACCCGCCACTTCCTCAAGGACACGGACCTCAGCCCCGCCGAGCAGGCCGAGGTCCTGGACCTGGCCGTCCGGATGAAGGCAGCGCCGTACAGCGTGCAGCCCTTCGCCGCGGAGGGCAGCGGCCGCAAGACCGTTGCCGTCATCTTCGACAAGACCTCCACCCGTACGCGCGTTTCGTTCGCCACGGGCATCGCGGACATGGGCGGCAACGCCCTGATCATCAACCCGGGCGAGGCCCAGATCGGCCACAAGGAATCCGTCGAGGACACCGCCAAGGTCCTGGAGCGTATGGTCTCCACCATTGTGTGGCGCACCGGGGCGCACTCGGGCCTCGTGGCGATGGCGGAAAACTCCAGGGTGCCGGTCATCAACGCCCTGTGCGATGACTACCATCCGTGCCAGCTCCTGGCGGACCTGCTCGCGGTCAAGGAACACAAGGGCGAGCTCAAGGGCCTCACCATGAGCTACCTGGGCGACGCCGCCAACAACATGGCAAACTCCTATCTCCTGGCGGGCGTCACCGCGGGGATGCACGTCCGCGTCGCCGGTCCGGAAGGTTACCTCCCGGCCGCGAAGATCGTGGCCGCCGCGGAGGAACGCGCCGCGCAGACCGGCGGGTCCGTGCTGGTCACTACTGACGCCGCCGCTGCACTCAAGGGCGCGGACGTTGTGGCCACGGACACGTGGGTCTCCATGGGCCAGGAAGCCGAAAAGGAAGCCCGGCTGCAGCTGTTCCGGGAGTACTCCGTCGATGAGGCGGCCATGGCACACGCGGCGGACGACGCCGTCGTGCTTCACTGCCTGCCCGCGTACCGCGGCTACGAGATTTCGGCGGGGGTTATCGACGGCCCCCAGTCGATCGTGTGGGACGAGGCCGAGAACCGGCTGCACGCGCAGAAGGCCCTGATGGCCTGGCTGATGCACCAGTCAGGTCTCGCTGTCGTCGAAGGCCTGGCACTGGTGGACGGGCTGGCGCCACGGGAGGTTGGCAACTAGTGTCCGTCCCGCCGGCATCGCCGGGCTCCAGCCCGGCCACCAAAACGGCCCGCCAGGCGCGCATCACCGCCATCCTGACGGGTGAATCGGTGCGCTCCCAGGCGGAGCTTGCCGCTTTGCTGGCGGACGACGGCGTCCAGGTCACCCAGGCCACGCTGTCCCGGGACCTCGTGGAACTCGGCGCCGTCCGGGTCCGCGGCAAAGAAGGCGTGCTGGTCTATGCCGTCCCCGGCGAGGGCGGCGAGCGTGCGGCCAAGAGCGGCGTCAGCCAGGAGATCCTGGATGCCAGGCTTGCCCGGCTGTGCAGCGAACTTCTGGTTACGGCGGAAGCCTCGGCCAACATCGCCGTGCTTCGGACCCCGCCCGGTGCGGCCAACTTCCTGGCGTTGGCGATCGACCACTCGGTGATGCCCTCCATCCTGGGGACCATTGCCGGTGACGACACCGTGCTGCTGGTCTCCCGGGATCCGCAGGGCGGGCAGGACCTCGCGGTCCGGTTCCTGCAGCTCGCCGAGGAAGCCGGCGGCAGCCAGTAAGCCCACGCCGCCAGAACACCTTCCCGGTGTGACAGGCTTTCCCCAGAACGTTTTTCCCTGAAGAGTTTCCCCGACAATATCTACAACCCCAATTAGGAGCATTCTCGTGACTGAGCGTATTGTTCTGGCCTACTCCGGTGGCCTCGATACTTCCGTAGCCATCGGCTGGATCGGTGAAGCCACCGGTGCCGAGGTCATCGCCGTGGCGGTCGACGTCGGACAGGGCGGCGAGTCCCTCGAGACCATCCGCCAGCGTGCACTGGGCTGCGGCGCCGTTGAGGCATACGTGGCCGACGCGTCCGACGAGTTCGCCAACGAATACTGCATGCCCACGCTGAAGGCCAACGCCCTCTACCAGGGCCACTACCCGCTGGTTTCCGCCATCTCCCGGCCGGTCATCGTCAAGCACCTGGTCAAGGCAGCCCGCGAATTCGGCGCCACCACCGTGGCCCACGGCTGCACCGGCAAGGGCAACGACCAGGTCCGCTTCGAGGTAGGCATCCAGACCCTCGGCCCGGACCTGAAGTGCATCGCACCTGTCCGCGACCTCGCCCTCACCCGCGACAAGGCCATCGCCTTCGCCGAGGAAAAGGGACTGCCGATCGAGACCACCAAAAAGAACCCGTACTCGATCGACCAGAACGTCTGGGGACGCGCCGTCGAAACCGGCTACCTCGAGGACATCTGGAACGCGCCCACCAAGGACATCTACGACTACACCGCGACGCCGGAGTTCCCGCCGGCCCCGGATGAGGTCACCATTTCCTTCGAAGCCGGCGTGCCGGTAGCGATCGACGGCATCCGGGTCACCCCGCTGCAGGCCATCAAAGAACTCAACCGCCGCGCCGGCGCGCAGGGCGTGGGCCGGATCGACGTCGTCGAGGACCGCCTCGTGGGCATCAAGTCCCGCGAGATCTACGAAGCCCCGGGTGCCATGGCGCTGATCACCGCGCACAAGCACCTCGAGGACATCACCATCGAGCGCGAGCAGGCCCGCTTCAAGGCCTCTGTTGGCCAGCGCTGGGCCGAACTGGTCTACGACGGCCAGTGGTTCTCACCGCTCAAGCGCTCCCTGGATGCCTTCATCGAAGACACCCAGCAGTACGTCTCCGGTGACATCCGCATGGTGCTGCACGGTGGACAGGCGATCGTGAACGGACGGCGTTCCGAGACTTCGCTCTACGACTTCGACCTCGCCACCTACGACACCGGCGACACGTTCGACCAGTCCATGGCGCGCGGCTTCATCGAACTGTGGGGCATGTCCGCCAAGGTTGCCTCCGGCCGCGATATCCGCGTCGCAGGACAGTAAACCGTTGGCTGAGCAGACCCCGGTTTCGACAGGCTCAACCACCGGCTCTACGAACACGGGCGCACTGTGGGGTGGCCGGTTCGCCGGCGGCCCCGCAGATGCCCTCGCGGCACTGAGCAAGTCCACGCACTTTGACTGGCGGTTGGCCCGCTACGACATCGCCGGCTCCAAAGCTCACGCCCGCGTGCTGCACAAGGCCGGGCTGCTGGACGACGCTGAGCTCGAAGGCATGCTGGACGCCCTGAGCCGGCTGGATGACGACGTCGCCTCCGGCGCGTATCTTCCGGCCGAGTCCGATGAAGACGTGCACGGGTCACTGGAGCGCGGCCTGATCGAGCGCGCCGGCACCCAGCTGGGTGGCAAGCTCCGCGCCGGACGGTCCCGCAACGACCAGGTGGCCACCCTGGGACGTATGTTCCTGCGTGACCATGCCCGGATCATTGCGCGCGGCGTGCTGGCAACCATCGAGTCGCTGGTGGAGCAGGCCAAGGCCCACCAGGGTGTAGCCATGCCCGGACGTACGCACCTGCAGCACGCCCAACCCATCCTGCTCAGCCACCACCTGCTGGCCCATGCCTGGGCGCTGCTGCGCGATGTGCAGCGGCTCCAGGACTGGGACAAGCGCGCAGGGGTTTCGCCTTACGGCTCCGGTGCCCTCGCGGGTTCGTCGCTGGGCCTCGACCCGGAGGCCGTCGCTGCGGACCTGGGCTTCTTTTCCGCCACCCACAACTCGATTGACGGCACCGCATCGCGCGATGTCTTCGCCGAGTTTGCGTGGGTTACGGCCATGATCGGCGTGGACCTGTCCCGCGTCTCGGAGGAAGTCATCCTCTGGGCCACCAAGGAGTTCTCCTTTGTGACCCTGCACGATTCCTACTCCACCGGTTCCTCGATCATGCCGCAGAAAAAGAATCCGGACGTCGCCGAGCTTGCCCGCGGCAAGGCAGGGCGCCTGATCGGCAACCTGACCGGGCTGCTGGCCACACTCAAGGGCCTGCCGCTCGCGTACAACCGCGACCTGCAGGAGGACAAAGAACCGGTCTTCGACGCGGCCGACACCCTCGAGCTGCTGCTCCCGGCTGTCTCGGGGATGATCGCGACGCTGAAGTTCAACACGGAACGGATGGAGTCGCTGGCACCCCAAGGCTTCGCGCTGGCCACGGACATCGCCGAATGGCTGGTCCGCCAGGGCGTTCCGTTCCGCGAGGCACACGAGCTCTCCGGAGCGGCCGTGAAGCAGGCCGAAAGCCGCGACGTGGAGCTGTGGGACCTGACGGATGAGGAATACCTTGCCATCTCGGAGCACCTGACTCCGGAGGTCCGCACGGTCCTGTCCACCGAAGGCTCGCTCAACAGCCGCAACTCCCAGGGCGGCACCGCACCCGCCGCCGTCGAACGCCAGCTGGTTGCTCTCGAAGGCGAGCTTGCCGGCGTGCGCGGGTACGCCGCGTAGCGACACTCGAGGCCCGACGACCGGTCTCGACAAGCTCGACCAACGAAACCCTTGGTCGAGCTTGTCGAGACTCTGGTTAAGCTGTGACACATGAGCGACGCCTTCCGCAGCCACCTGCGTGCCCTGCCGGACTTCCCCGAAAACCTGCCCGACTTCGACCCGGCCAAAGCCCCGGCAGACCCGGTGGCGTTGTACAAGCTATGGCTGGATGAGGCCCTCGCTGCCGGCGTGCTGCAACCGCATGCCTGCAGCCTGGCCACGGCGGACGGAAACGGCCAGCCCTCCGCCAGGATGCTGATCCTGAAGAACATCGACGACGACGGCTGGCACTTCGCCACGTCCCGCACGTCCCGGAAGGGCAGGGAGCTGTCCGTCAACCCGAGCGCGGCCCTGAACTTCTACTGGCCGCAGCAGGGCCGGCAAGTCCGGGTCGCCGGCCCGGTGGTTGAGCTGTCCGCCGAAGCGTCGGCGGACGACTGGCAGGCGCGCCCGGCAGCTGATGGCAGCGACAATCCGGACTGGCAGCTCTATGCCGTCCGGCCCCGCGAAATCGAATTCTGGCAGGCCCGGCACGACCGCCGGCATATCCGCCACCAGTACGGCCCGGACGAGCTGAGTTAATCCCGGTTAGCCCGGAGGCTCAGCTAGGATGGCGCCATGACCGCAATTACCCCAGAGGAACTGCTGGAAGAACTCCGCCGCGCCGCCGACGTCGTGGCCGGAATCACCGCGAAACTGACCGAACAGGACGTCAAGGCGCACTCAGCCCTCCCCGGATGGACCCGCGGGCATGTCCTGGCGCATCTTGCCGGCATCTCCAACGCCATGGCACGGCAGCTGGAATATGCCGCCCGCGGCGAAACCGTCGAGCTGTACGACGGCGGGCAGGCCGGACGAAACAAAGCCATCGAGATGGCCGCTGGCCACAGCGCGGATGCCCACCGCGCCGATCTGAAGGCAGGCCTGGACAGGGCGCTGCAAGCGTTTGACTCGCTGGAAGCCGACTCCGGCTGGCAGGCACCGATTGCCTACCGCGGGGGAGTTGTCCTGGACGGTGGGTTGGCGCTGTGGCGGGAACTGGTGATCCACACGGCCGATCTGGGCGCGGGCCTCGGCCCCGAGACGTGGAGCCGGAAATTCTGTGAGCACCTCTTCGACTTCCTGGCGGCCCGGGTGCCGCCGGGAGACAAACTGGTGCTGCAGCCGCTCGGGCTGCCACCTGTGACCCTCGGCGGCGGCCGCTCCACCGTCATCAGCGGCATGATCACCGACATCGCTGCCTGGCTGGCCGGCCGTGAACCGTCGCTCGGCAGCCTGCGTGCCTCAGCCGCCGCGGACGGCGTGGACCTCCCGGAACTGCTGCCCTGGCCATCCGGGACACCTGCAGCGCGGTAAGCCTTACCCGGCTTCGCGGGCCAGCAGGCTCTCCTTGATGGCCAGGCCCCAGCGGAAACCGCCCAGGGAACCGTCGGTGCGGATAACGCGGTGACACGGGACAAACAACGCTGCCGCGTTGAAGGCACAGGCGCTGGCCGCGGCCCGGACCGCTTTCGGGTTTCCGGAAAGTTCGGCGTACTCGGCGTACGTCACCGGCGATCCGGGACGAACGGTCCTGAGCACATCCCAGGCATGGGACCGGAACGGCCCCGACTTCTGGTGCACGGGGACGGCCATGGCGGGTACGGAGTCGCCGGCATAGAACGCGTCCACGGCCCGGGAAATGGGGCCGAGGTCCGTGACCGCTTCAATGTCTCCGGGCCGCAGCTCGGGATGGATCTGGCCCGTCAGCTCATCCGGCTCGGCGGTCCAGCCGGAGGCAAGGACCACGCCGTCCTGGGCAAGGATGGTGAACGGACCATCCGGGGTGGACATCACTAGCAGCTGGGCATTCATAGGATCGCTTTCTCTGGAACGGCTTGTTCACGTTTGGGGGAATTGGGCGCCGCGGCGGCGCGCCACAGGTGCATGGTGGCATAGGACCGCCACGGGCTGACCTCGCGGAAATCGGGGCTAGTCGTCAGGCCAGGCGAGTCAACGCCGCGGCCGTCTTGGCTCGTGAGGGCTGGGTCGAGCGCCCGGATACCGTTTCGCACAGCGGCATCGTTGGCCAGGAACACGTCCGGCGCGCCGAGGACACGCATTGCCACGTAGCCGACGGTCCACGGGCCCACGCCGGGAAGGGGGAGCAGCTTGGCGCCGAGTCCGGGCAGATCGTCCCCGTAGCCGAAATCCAGTTGGCCTCCAGCGAGGGCCGAAGCGGCAGAACGGATGGCGTCAATCCGGCGTTGCGGACCGCGCAGCAGCGAGTAGCCCGCCTCGGCTATTTCGGCCGCGGTGGGAAACAGCCGGTCAAGTCCCTCGCCGGGGACCGCGCTGGGACTGCCCGCGGCGGCCAGTTGCGTCAGTGCGGTCCGGGCAGCAGCCACCGTGATTTGCTGCCCGATCATCGCCCGGATGAGCAGCTCCTGCGGGTCCACCGCCCCAGGCATCCTGATGCCCGGCACACTGGCAACCGAGGCGGCCAGGCGGGGCTCCTGAGACAGGGCACTGTCGATGGCTACCGGATCGGCGTCGAGGTCGAAGAGCCGGCGTACCCTGCTCAGCAGGACAGGCAGGTCCCGGAGGTCCACGGCGCCGATGGTGAGGGTCAGCGGCCGTCCGGGAGCGCCGTCGTCGTAAGTCACGCTGAAGCGGGCATCAGCATGCGGGAGCTGCAAACTACGGGCGTACGACGTCGGCGTCCCCGCCTCGATCCCGCGGATCGCCCTGACGGCGAGGAAGGAAAAGATGCCGGGATCGAACGGTTCGCGGTACGGCAGGCTCAACGTCAGTGACGTCGCGGCGGCAGGGGAGGGTTGGTGCCTGGCGGTTGCGCGCAGGGCAGTGGGGGTCATGGCGAACACCTCCACCATGGTGTCGTTGAACTGGCGGACGCTGCTGAAGCCGGACGCGAACGCGATGTCCGCCAGCTTCATCGCCGTGGACACCAACAGGGTGCGGGCGGTCTGGGCGCGGCTGGCCCTGGCGAGGGAGAGCGGGCCGGCGCCGAGCTCGTGGCTGAGGATACGGTTGAGCTGGCGGGCGGAATATCCCAGGCGGGCGGCGAGGCCCTCCACCCCGTCCCGGTTGATCACACCGTCGTTGATCAAGCGCATAGCGCGGCCCGCCAGGTCCTGCCGGATGTTCCACGCGGGAGTTCCGGGCACCGCCTCGGGGAGGCAGCGCTTGCACGCCCGGTATCCGGCGTCGTGCGCTGCGGCAGAGGTTTCGTAGAAGGTGACGTTCACCGCTTTCGGGGTCCGGGCGGGGCAGGACGGACGGCAGTAGATGCCGGTGGTCCGGACAGCGGTGTAGAACTGCCCGTCGAACCGGGTGTCCCGTGCGTCAATCGCGCGGTAGCGCTGCCAGAAGTCCATGCCCTCCATCCTGCCAGCCAGCGACCGGGTCTGCTAGCGGAAATCGGACACGGCCGTGGCGTTCGGTAGAGTCGGACCATGACCGTCAGCACCAGCCCTATGGCTCCGGAGCAACTCCGCGAACTGCTGTCGGGCGACGCCCGGAGTGTCGCTCCGCAACTCCTGGGATCCGTGCTGACCCACCACAGCCACGAGGGAACGGTGGCCGTGCGGATTACCGAGGTGGAGGCGTACATGGGTCCTGGCGACTCGTCGCATCCGGATCCCGGCTCCCACGCTTTCCGTGGCCCCACGGTGCGCAACGCGCCCATGTTCAGCCCGGCCGGTCGCCTCTACGTCTATTTCACGTATGGCATGCACTACTGCGCCAACATCGTCTGCGGCCCGGCGGGCACGGCGTCAGCCGTCCTGTTGCGGGCGGGCGAGGTGGTGGAGGGGCAACACCTCGCTCTGGTGCGGCGTCCGACGTCAAAATCGGCCCTCGACCTGGCGGGCGGCCCGGCCCGGCTGGCCACCACCCTGGCCCTGACCACTGCCGACAGCGGCCGGGATGCGCTGGCTGACCCCTTCGAGCTGCGGCTGCCTTCGGTACCTGCCACGGAATTCATGTCCGGGCCGAGGGTAGGCGTCTCCGGCGACGGCGGCTCCGCGGCGTATCCATGGCGCTTCTGGCTGCCAGGCGATCCCACCGTGTCCCGCTACAAAGCCGCGAAGGTGCGCCGGGCATAGTCCGTCCCGCCCGTGGGGTCTACGTGAGTGCCCCAGAATTGCCGTCCAAAGAAAGTGCCGCCCACTTCCACGCGTTGCTGGGCGGCCTCGAAAGCATTAGGGCGGTTGGCCCAGGAGGGCCCCGGTCCGCTGGTCCGTCACGGCGAAGGCCAGGCTGGCCGGGTCCTCAATCCTGGCCGCAAACATTCCTGAAAGCTCGTGCGCAGTGGCCGGCAGGGGCGCGGCCATTCCTGCCCACGTCGTGGCATCCACGAAGTCAAACAGCCCTTCGGCATGGTGCGGAGCCAACGGAAGGAGGGAAAGGGCGTATCCGGTCAGGACGCTCTCGTGGTGCATTGCAGCATTGAATCACTCACGGGGCGGCGCAGCTACGGATGTGTGCGGCCTGAAAGTGAACATTGGGTGACTTCCGGGGCAGGGGACCGGCGGGCGGGTTAACCGAAATGGTTGTAGAATGGACGGTCTGTCTTTTGCGATAGGGGAACGTTTAATGCTCGACGCCGATTTGGCCCACGAACGGGACTATGTTGCCGGCCTGTATGCGCGGCTGGAAGAGCTCCGCACGGAAAAGCGCCAGCAGTTGGCGCAGGTCCGCCGGGCCGGTGCCGTGGGCACCATGCAGAATGTTTCCGAACGCGACGCCTTCGCCGCGCTCTACGAGGACCGCCTCGCCCAGCTCGACGCCGTCGATGACCGATTGGTCTTCGGCCGCCTCGACCTGGATTCCGGAGAGGCCCAGTACATTGGGCGCATCGGCCTGACCACCGATGACCTCCAGCGGCTCATGGTGGACTGGCGCGCGCCCGAGGCCGGCCACTTCTATCAGGCAACGGCGTTTGACCGGCAGGGCGTCCGCCGCCGGCGGCACCTGATTCTGCAAGGCCGGGAAGTAAAGGCCATCGAGGATGACGTCCTAGATGCGGACATGCTCGCGGACGACGCATCGCTGCAGGGCGAAGGTGCATTGCTGGCGGCCCTGGATTCAAAGCGCACCGGCCGGATGTCCGACATCGTCGGCACCATCCAGTCCGAGCAGGACCGCATCATCCGGTCATCCATTTCCGGTGCCCTCGTGGTGCAGGGTGGTCCCGGTACCGGTAAGACTGCTGTGGCACTGCACCGGGCCGCGTACCTGCTTTACACGCATCGGGAACGGCTGAAGACTGCCGGTGTGCTGCTGGTGGGCCCGTCGTCGTCGTTCATGAAGTACATCGAACGTGTGCTTCCCTCGCTCGGTGAGACCGGCGTGGTCATGGCCAGCGTGGGTCGCCTGATGCCGGGGATCAAGGCGGTTGCTGAACCCGAGGCAGAGGTCGCGGCCATCAAGGGGCGGCTGGACATGGTGAAGGTTGTGGCCAATGCGGTGGCGAACCGGCAGCGGATCCCTGCCGAAGACCGTGTCCTGGACGTCGACGGCCGCAAGCTGGTGCTGACGCGGCGGCAGGTAAGCCGTGCGCGCGAACGTGCCCGGTCCACCGGCAAGCCCCACAACGAGGCACGCCTGACGTTTATCAAGATTCTGCTCCGCGAGCTGACCGAGCAGATGACCGATCTCGTGGAGGCCGGGAGCATCGGCAACAATGCCGACCGCTCGTATCTGGCCGAAGATGTCCGAACGGCCCGCGACGTCCGGATCGTCCTGAACCTGTGCTGGATGCCGATGACTCCGGAGAAGCTGATTACTGAGCTTCTGAGTAGGCCCGAAGTCCTGGCGGCCTGCACACCGCAGCTGTCCTTTAAGGAGCAGTCGCTGCTGCTGCGCCCTGCCGACGCTCCCTGGACCGAGGCCGATGTCCCGCTGCTGGACGAAGCCGCCGAGCTCCTTGGGGAACTGGACCCGGCCGCCGGACGTGGACTTGCACAGCAGGAGCACGACCGTGCCCGGGACCTTGCCAACGCCAAGCAGACGCTGGTGAACATGGGGGACATGGGTGTCGACGTCCTCATCACCGCCGAGGAACTCGCCGACCAGAACCAGGAGCGCGAGAACCGCCAGACGGCCGCAGAGCGCGCCACCAGCGACCGTACGTGGGCCTTCGGCCACATCGTGGTGGATGAGGCGCAGGAGCTTTCGCCGATGCAATGGCGCCTGCTGGTCCGCCGTTGCCCGCTGAAATCCTTCACCATCGTGGGCGATATCGCGCAGACCAGTTCAGTTGCCGGCGCCAACTCCTGGCAGGGGGCACTTGCGCCCATGTTCGGTGACCGCTGGCAGTTGGAGGAGTTGACAGTCAACTACCGGACGCCCTCCCAGATCGCCGAAGCCGCCGCCCGCATGGCCAACGCCGCCGGACTCGTGGTTTCCGCGCCGAAGGCCGTCCGTGAGGGCCGTTGGGCCCCTGTCATCGACAAAGTTGACCACGGACAGGTGGTGAGCCGTTTGGTAGAGGTGCTCCCCGAGGAGCTGGCAGCGCTCGACGGCGGCCTGCTGGCCGTGATTGCCGACGGCGACCTTCTGCCCGCAGCAACGTCAGCGCTGCGTACCGTGTACGGCCGGCGCATCGGCAACGGGGCAGGCAGCTACGTGCAGGACATCGTGGTCATCAGCCCGCGCGAGGCCAAGGGCCTGGAGTTCGACGGCGTTGTGGTCCTTGAGCCGTCCGTCATGCTCAACCACGAGCACGGCCGCGTGGGCGATTTGTACGTCGCCATGACCCGGCCTACGCAGCGGCTCAGGCTGATCGCCGCGGAAGGTATTCCGGCCGGCATAGAAGGCTGAGCCGGTTCGCTTTGCCCCTTGACGCCCGGCGCCGTTCATTTCGGCGCCGGGCGTCGCCGATCCTGCTAACTTAGAAGTCGTGTCAGAACTCAACGATCTCGAATCCCAGCAGAACGACCCCACCTTCGCCAATGTCTGGCAGGAACTGAAGTGGCGCGGCCTCGTCCACGTCTCCACCGATGAAGAGGAACTGGAAAAGCTCCTCGCCGGTGATCCGATCACCTATTACTGCGGATTCGACCCCACCGCGCCGAGCCTGCACCTGGGAAACCTGGTCCAACTCCTCGTCATGCGCCGGCTGCAGCTCGCCGGGCATAAGCCGCTGGGGCTGGTGGGCGGATCCACGGGACTGATCGGCGATCCGCGGCCTACCGCCGAGCGCACGCTGAACACCAAGGACACCGTCAATGAATGGGTGGGCTACCTCCAGGCCCAGGTCCGCCGATTCCTCAGCTTCGATGGCCCCAGCGCCGCCCGCATGGTCAACAACCTCGACTGGACCGCGCCGTTGAGCGCCATCGACTTCCTGCGCGAGATCGGAAAGCACTACCGGGTCGGCACCATGCTTCGCAAGGATGCTGTCGCTTCCCGCCTCAATTCGGACGAGGGCATCAGCTACACGGAATTCAGCTACCAGATCCTGCAGGGCATGGACTACCTCCAGCTGTTCCGCGACTACGGCTGCATGCTGCAGACCGGCGGCTCGGACCAGTGGGGCAACCTCACCAGCGGCACTGAACTCATCCGCAAGGTTGAGGGTAAGAGCGTGCACGCCCTGGGCACGCCGCTGATCACCAATTCGGACGGCACCAAGTTCGGCAAGAGCGAAGGCAACGCCATCTGGCTCGACGCCGGCATGTGGAGCCCGTACGCCTTCTACCAGTTCTGGCTGAACACCGCCGACTCTGACGTAGTGGACCGGCTTAAGGTCTTCACCTTCCTCAGCCGCGCGGAGATCGAAACGCTTGAAGTCGCTGTGGCCGAGCGCCCCTTCGCACGGGAAGGCCAGCGGAAGCTGGCGTTCGAAGTGACGTCCCTGGTCCACGGTGTGGAGGCAACAGAGAAAGTCATCGCGGCATCTGCTGCCCTCTTTGGCAACGGCGACCTGTCCGCCCTGGACCGGCCGACGCTGGAAGCAGCCACATCCGAGCTTCCGTCCGCCCGCATCCAGGTGGATGGCCTCGGGATCATTGATCTGTTGGTGGCATCTGGCCTGTCGGAGAGCAAGTCGGCGGCACGGCGGACTGTCGGCGAAGGCGGCGCCTATGTAAACAACGAGAAGGTGTCCGACCCGGAAGCTGTCATCTCCGAGTCGGAGCTGCTGCATGGCCAGTACCTGCTCCTGCGCCGCGGCAAGAAGAATCTCGCGACTGTCGAAGTCCTGGTTCCTTAGCCTTCCCAAGCCCAATTCACGCTCCTCCGCAGCCGATTTGCACGGCCGCGGGGGAGCGTGTATTGTTTTCTGAGTCGCCGCCGCTGAGTGGCGATAAACCCCCCTTCACAAGAGAAGCAATTCATCGTGTGCAAAGCACGAAAATGATGAAAAGCTTCAATTTTCGATGGGCGGATTCGTTCCACGGAGTGAATATCGGGAAAATAACCCGGATTTGCAAAGTGAATAAGAATGAAATAAGCTATAAACATCGCAGCGAAGAAAAGCGAAATATAAGAATTCATTTGAATATGAATTGTTTCGGGAATTATTCGAATGTGTCTGTTGTTTGAGAACTCAATAGTGTGCCAAGTTTGTTGATACCAATTGTTTTATTGATTGGTTGTTTTGGCCAGGTCCGCCACCCCGTGGTTGGGTCTGGTTTTTACAGCTGGTTTCAAATT